>JAUSBY010000015.1 GCA_030651765.1 Coriobacteriia bacterium
GGAAGCCATGCGAGAAATCTCGGGACGCCTAGAGGAAATGCCGGGCGAAGAAGGGTTTCCTGCCTATCTCGGCACCAAGCTGGCGGCGTTCTACGAGCGGGCCGGGAAGGTGGAGTGCCTGGGCTCGGACGCGGGCGCGGATGACAGTGGTGAGCGGGCGGCGGGCTCCGCGGGGTCTGAGGAAGCCTCCGCAGCGCGGTCTGTGCGCGAGGACAGCGACGAAGGCCCCGACGGAGGCGCCGCAAAGCGCACGGGCAGTGTCTCGGTCGTCGGCTCGGTTTCGCCACCGGGCGGCGACCTCTCCGAGCCTGTGGTGCAGAACACCCTGAGGGTGGTGAAAGTGTTTTGGGCGCTTCAGGACACGCTCGCCTACGAGCGGCACTTCCCGGCCATCGACTGGCTCACGAGCTACTCGCTCTACCTCGAGAAACTGCGGCCGCACTGGGATGCCGACGTCTCGCCGGAGTTTCGCCGGCGTCGCGACGAGTGCATGGCGATCCTGCAGCGCGAGAGCGAGCTCGCGGAGATCGTGCGACTCGTCGGCCTAGAGGCGCTCTCGGCCGAAGAGCAGATCCTCATGGAGACCGCCAAGTCGATCCGGGAGGACTTCTTGCAGCAGAACGCGTTCCGTGACGACGACCAGTTCTCGTCTCTCGGCGAGCAGGACCGCCTGCTTCAGACGATCCTGCTGTTCCACCACACCGCGATCAAGGCGCACGAACACGGAGCGCCGCTCAAGGAGATCTTCGCCGCGCCCGTGCGCGATCACATCGCGCACGCCAAGTATCTTACCGACGCCGGTACGGGTGAGTTTGACGAGATAGCCTCGGAGATCGAGACGCAACTCGTCGGCGAGGGACCGCGCGGGCTTGAGACCGCCGTGTATGCGGGAGGTGAGCGGTAGTGCGCGAGTACATGACCACCCGCGACATCGTCGGGCCGCTTCTGCTCATCGAGAGTGTGTCGGACGTGACCTACGGCGAGCTCGTCGAGCTCGAGTTCCCCGACGGCACCCGTTCGCTCGGCAACGTCCTCGAAGTCGATCGCGACGTCGCTCTCGTTCAGGCGTTCGAGGGCACCCGCGGCTCCAACCCGTCCCAGACCAAGGTGCGGTTCCTCGGCCGCTCGCTCGAGCTCGGTGTGTCCCGTGACATGCTCGGCCGCGTCTTCGACGGTCTGGGACGGCCCGCCGACGATGGCCCCGAGATCATCCCTGACGTGCGCCGGTCGATCTACGGCTCGCCGATCAATCCGACGGCTCGGGACTTCCCCGACGACTTCATCCAGACGGGCGTCTCGGCGATCGACGGTCTGAACCCTCTCGTGCGCGGGCAGAAGCTGCCGATCTTCTCCGGTTCGGGCCTACCGCACAACCAACTTGCGGCGCAGATCGCGCGGCAGAGTGCGGTACTGGACTGCTCGGGCGATGACGAGATCGGCTGCAAGGCCGAGGGCGAGTTCGCGGTGGTCTTCGCCGCGATGGGCATCACCTTCGCAGACGCCGACTTCTTCATAGACGAGTTCCGCAACACCTCGGCCATCGAGCGTGCGGTGCTGTTCCTGAATCTGGCCGACGACCCGGCCGTGGAGCGCATCGCCACACCGCGCATGGCGCTCACCGCCGCCGAGTATCTGGCCTACGACTGCGACATGCACGTGCTCGTCATCCTCACCGACATGACGTACTACTGTGAGGCGCTGCGTGAGGTCTCGGCAGCGCGCAAGGAGGTGCCGGGTAGACGCGGCTACCCCGGCTATCTGTACACCGATCTCGCGACGATCTACGAGCGCGCCGGGCGCGTCAAGGGGCGGAAGGGCTCGATCACGCAGGTGCCGATCCTCACCATGCCAGACGACGACAAGACCCACCCGATCCCCGACCTCACCGGCTACATCACGGAGGGGCAGATCGTGCTCGACCGCAACCTGCACCGCCGTGGCATCTACCCGCCGGTGGCCGTCCTGCCGAGTCTCTCGCGTCTGAAGCAGAAGGGCATCGGACCGGGCAAGACTCGCGAGGACCACGCCGACCTGTCCAACCAGCTCTTCGGCGCGTACGCGCGCGGTCTGCAGGCTAAGGAGCTCGCCGTCATCCTCGGCGAGGCGGCGCTCTCAGATACGGACAAAGCCTTCGTGGCATTTGCCGATGCGTTCGAGGACCGCTTCATCCGCCAGGGTCCGCACGAGGAGCGATCCGTGGCCGAGACGCTCGCCATCGGCTGGGAGCTCATGGCGCTCCTGCCGCGCGCGGAGCTCAAGCGCATCAAAGACGAGTACGTTGCGAAGTACCTTCCCGGCGCTGATATTGCGGAGGTCGGTGCGTGAACGACGGGGTCCTCATAGGGCTCGTGGCGCTGGCGCTCGGCGTGCTCGTCGTGGTGCAGATCGTGTCGGCGCGTGCCGCACGGCAGCTCGGCGGACGCTCCGCCAACGCGGTCGTGATGCTGCGCGTCATCAACGCTGCGGCGGTGATCGTGCTGCTCGGCTGGCTCGTCTTCTCCTGGCTGGGGAGGTGAGCGCGTGACCAAGATGCGCGTGAACCCCAATCGGATGGAACTGCTCAAGCTTCGGCGCCGTCGCGATGTCGCCAAGCGGGGGCACAAGCTGCTCAAGGACAAGTTCGATGAGCTTCTCAAGGAGTTCATCTCGCGCATCAACGCGAACCGGAAGCTTCGCGCCGAGGTGGAACGCGAGCTCGCCGCAGCCTACGGGCTCTTTGCCGTTGCGCGTGGCGAAGCCGGACGGACGACCATCGAGGAGGCGCTCCTTTCCGGGGCTCCCGGCGAGATCGTCGAGACTGCGGAGCGGAACGTCATGAGCGTAAGGGTTCCCGAGCTGACGTTGACCGAGCTGCCCGAGCCGGGCGGTTACTCGCTGGCGACGATGCCGGTCGTACTCGACGAGGCGCTTGCCGCGCTCGGCACGGTGGCTCCCAAGATGCTCGAGCTCGCCGGGCGCGAGAAGGCGATCGAACTCCTCGCGGCCGAGATCGAACGCACCCGCAGACGCGTGAACGCGTTGGAGTACGTGCTCATCCCGTCGATCGACGAGACGGTGCGCGACATCCAGATGAAGCTCGATGAGGCCGAGCGCGGCAACCTCACACGGCTCATGAAGGTCAAGGACATGATCGCGCAGCAGCAGGAGGCGGACGAGGAGCGGTAGGTGCGCTTCGGTCAGGATCCTCACGGCGACGAGCGGCGTCTCCGGGGCTACGATGACCGTTCGTCGGCATCGGGCTGTCGGCCGTCGGCTATCGGCCAGAATCTGCTAAAGTCGCCTCGCCGCAACACCGATGAATCAAGTGTCAGGAAAGCTAAGACAACCTGACGACTCGTCCGGCCCGATGGTGGCGCCCCTCCATCCGGAGGGCCGGACAGCGACTAGCAAAAGGCCCCGCGGTGGCGAAGAGCCGCGGGGCCTCATGCATCCCGGAGCCGAGCGTGCCCTCTCGGCGCGCCGGACCGGGGCGTTAACCTGTCTGCCCGGTGAACTCCCAGCGCTCTAGCAGGAGCGCAGTCGCGAGCGTAGCACCGCCCTCACCGGGGCCCACGAGCGCGCGCTGAGATCCTATCGCTCCGACGTGGGAGAGCGCGTCGAGGACATCTTGCGTGAAGCGGAGATTGCGCACCGGGGTGGTCAACGCACCGTTCTCGATCAGGAAGGTGCCGTCACGCGTCATGCCGGTGAGGACGATCTTCATGGGGTCCTCGACATTGACGTAGTGGAACCGGGTCACGTAGATGCCCCGGTCCACCGACGCGATCATCTCAGCTTCGGTGCTGTCCCCGGCGGCAAGTTCGAGGTTGAGCGGCATCGGGCCGTAAGGGTTGGGCGCGGGTAGCGCGTGTCCCGTGTTGGGCAGGCCGAGCTTGCGCGCGTAATACGAGTCGGTCACCGGTCCTACAGCCACGCCTCCTGCGATCAGCGGGGTACGCTGTTTGGGTTGACCCTCGAAGTCGAACAGCAGGCCGATCGTGCCCGGCGAGAGTGCGTCGTCGTAGATGCTGATGCGCTCGTCGACGAGTGAGGTTCCGATGGCCTCGGTGAGGAACGACCCGCCCTCGGCGAAGGACTTGGCGCCGAAGCCGAGATAGCCGAGGAAGTCGAGGAGGTCCGAGACCGCCTCGGGGGCGAGTACGACCGTGTAGACGCCGGGGTCGAGCGCGGCCGGACGCTCCGAGCGCTCGGCCGTGGTCGCGGCCCGACCGCCGAGTGCCGACGGCGAGAACGACGCCGCGTCGCTCGTGAGGAACGACGCCCAGCCGCTCCCGCCCTGCAGGCCCGTCGACAGGACGGTGGCGCGCAGGTCGTCGGCCTCCATCACTGCCGACACGCCGCCCGTGTTGGCCACTGCTACCGCGTAGTCGCTCGTTGCGATCGTGCCCGCCGCGACGAACCCGCGTGCCGAGGACTGCCCGATGATCGCGGCGGCCGCCTCCGCGCGCCGGTCCGCATCGTAGCCGGCGGTGGTGGCGCTCACGCGCGATACGGCCGTGATCGGCGCTGCTTCGGGTAGCCCGCCGAAGTCGGGGTCCTCGGGCGCGTGCCGGGCGGCTTCGACCGCGGCCGCAGCGCATCTGGTGATCGCCTCGTCGTCGTGGCGGTTCGTACTCGCCACGCCGGTGCGCGTGCCAAGTACGGCCCGGATCGACAGACGAGTGTCGCTCTCGGCCACGTTCTGATGGATGCGGTTGTTCGCGAAGCGCGTGAGTGCCGAGGATTCGGACGTGACGACCGCCTCGGCAGCATCGGCATGAGTGGCGTGCACGGCTCGTTCCGCGAGGATGCGCGCGTTCTCCAGGGAGTACCTCATCGGCCCACCCCCACCCGGACGTCGCGGAAGCGTGCGGGAGCGGCCCCGTGCGCTACGTGCGCCACCTGCATCGGCTCGCCCTTGCCGCAGTTGGGGATGCCCCATACCTGCCAGTGGTCGGGAGAACACACCGCGTCACAGCTGCCCCAGAACGCCGGTGTGATACCGGTGTAGTTGGGGTTCTTGATCATGCGACCGAGTGCGCCGTTTCTGATCTCCCACCCGATCTCGCATGCGAACTGGAAGTTCAGCCGCTTGTCATCGATCGACCAGGAGTTGTTGGTCTCAAGGTAGATGCCGCTCTCCGTGTTGGCGATGAGGTCCTCGAAGTCCCAGGTCCCCGGTTCGAGACTCACGGTGGTCATCCTGACGAGCGGCTGCCGGTTCCAGCCATCTGCGCGCATGCATCCATTGGATGCTCTGCCCATAGCCGGCGCTGACTCGCGCGAACTCTGGAAGCTGGTGAGTACGCCGCCGACCACGAGAAAGTCCCGCTGCGCGGGGACGCCCTCATCGTCGTAGCCGAAGCTGCCGAGCGACCCCGGTACGGTGGCGTCGGCGGTGACCGTGACGTGTTCCGACCCGTAGCGGAACGTGTCGATATCGTTCAGTCCGAGGAAGGACGTACCCGCGAAGGCGGCCTCATCGCCCAACACGCGGTCGAGCTCGGTGGGGTGCCCGATCGATTCGTGGACCTGCAGCGCGATCTGCGAGCCGTCGATGATCACGGTGGTGGTCTCGGCCGGGCACGGTGCCGCCGAGAGTAGCGCCGCGGCCTGTTCGCCGACACGCGGAGCGTTGCCGGTCAGATCGAGGGCGAGGATGGCCTCCCAGCCGCCCTGCACCGCCTGGCCACCGTGTGAGTTGGGATACGAGCGGGGGAGCATCTCGCCATCGCCGATCGCGTAGGCCACGATACCGGCCTGCGACTCGGTGTACGCCTGCTCGATGAGCGAGCCCTCCGACGAGCCGAAGAGCTTGCGCACGTGGAGGAAGTCGAGCGCGGCCGATGACACCCGCACCGCAGCCTCGGCTCGCATCGCCTCGTCGGCGGCGAGCAGGATGGCGAGCTTGTCTTCGGTGGCGATCGTGAACGGATCGATCTCGCACGGCCCCGTCCATGTGTCGCGATATGCGTCCACAGGCGAGAGGACGATCGGCGCGTGGTGCGCGGTAGCAGCGGCGGCGCGTGCGAGCGCGACTGCCTCGGCCGCGGCAGCGCGCACCCCGTGGGCGCTCATGTCGGCGGTGGCTGCGAATCCCCAGGCGCCCGCGGCGATCACCCGGATACCGATGCCGAGGGACTCGCCAGACTCGATGCCCTCCACGCGTCCGGTGCGCACCGAGAGGCGTTCGTGCATGGACTCGACAACACGCGCATCGGCGTAGGATGCACCCGCCGATGTGGCGGCTTCGAGTGCCCGGGCGATGGCGTCCCTCATGCTTGGCCCCCGTGTGACTGCGCCCGATCGGGACGCGGCTGACGTCGGCGTTCTCCTCAGAAGATAGCAGAGCACCATGACATCGGGAGACCTCAGGCGCGACCCCGTCTCCCTACGGCACGATCGCCGCGGGGTCCGCCACCGCGTTCACGATCCGACCCTCGCGGGCGGACCAGGCGTATCGCCGTGCGCCCGCGTAGTCCCGGCGAGCCGCGAGAGGCGAGAGCTTCACAAAGTCGCCTGTGCGCGGCGCGTGTATGAAGTACCCGGCGCCGACGTACATGCCGACGTGGTAGACGGGCGAGCCGAAGAACACCGCATCGCCGGGCTGCAGGTCCGCGGGGGCGATCTTCTCGCCGAGCTGGAACTGAGCGCCCGAGTAGTGGGGGAGGTTCACGCCGTGCTGGCGGAAGACGTACAGGACAAGCCCCGAGCAGTCGAAGCCTGCCACCGATTCGCCGCCCCATAGGTACGGAACGCCGTGGTAGGCGAGCGCCGTCTCGACGGGAGACCCGCCCTCGACCTCGATGCCGGCGCCGCGCGCACCTGCGAGGACAGCTCGCAGAAGGTAGGCTTCCTGGGCCTGGCGTTCCTCGGCACGCTCGTCAAAGAGCGCCAGCAGGTCCGCTTGCGCCGAGGCAAGGAGCGCCTCGCGTTCCTGGATGCGGATCATGACCTCGATCTTGCGCGCCTCGGCCTCGAACTCGAGCGAGCGCGCCTTGAGCTCCGCGTCCTCGAGTTCGGCGGCGACAGCCGCGATCTGGTCGCGCTGTGCCGCGAGCACCGCGGCGATCTCGGCGTCGCTTCGCCCGATGGTCCGCAGGAACGTCACACGGGAGGCGAAGTCGGCGACCGACTTCGAGCCGAGCAGGATGCCGAGCATGTCGAGCTCCCCGTCGCGGTAGATGTCGCGAGCGCGGTCCGAGAGAGTGTCTTGCTGGATCGAGTACGCGACCTCGGCGTTGGCGAGATCCGACTTGGTGATGCCGAGGCGCGTGCGCGTGCTGTCGAGTTCGTAGACCGCGCGGTTGTATGCCTCGGAGGCGATCGCCAGCTCACGATCGAGCTCATCGAGCTGCGTCTCGAGTTCGTCCAGCGCGGCCTGACGGCGTGCCAACTCCGCGCGAAACGCGCGTTCTGCTGCGTCGTCGGGGGAGGGGGCGGCGCTACGGCCCGCAGCGGGGACCGATGGCGTTGCGGTCGTGTCCGTGGAAGGGGCAGCGATAGCCGACGCTGAGATCGCCAATGAGAAAACAGTCACAAGCGCCATCAGACGCTGAAGGTATCGGAGTATCGATCTGTTCCGCATGGCGTATTCTGCTCCGCGTGGTCATCGAGCGGCCGGGCCACTCGTGCGTTTCGATCGTACCGGCGCCCGCGATCCGGGCCTGTCGTGTGCGCACTCTCGCACGTGCGCCTTAACCGCATCATGCGAATACCTTGCCGGAATGCGTATCACGGCCATGCTGGCTGGCCAGAGTCGACCTGCGTGTGCGATCCGCCCTGCGCCGTCTTGCAGTCCTTGCACGCCCACTGAGCGAGGCCGTTAGCGTCCCGTGTGTGACTCGTCACCTTGATCTGGATGAGGCCGGTCGCAGCGTACCTCGCGTCATCGGTCGTGTACCCGAGCAGGCGCGGCCGCTGCCAGCCGTGTGGCACGCTCACGTGGCAGTTGACGCAGTACTTCGGGCGGGTGTGCGTGACCATGTGCTGTGAGGTCGCATGTGCCGTGTTCGACCACTGGGATCCCACCAGAAGGTCATGGCACTTGGCACAGATGATGTTGGTCGCATCTGCCCCGCCGACGAACTCCATGCCGTTGACGCTCCCGGCGCTCAGGCCCGCGAGCTTCCAGTCGGCGCCATAAGCCGCATCGATCGTCCATGCCACGCCGCTGCCGTGCGGACCCTTTGCCTGCGTGTCGCTCGAAGCATCGTTCGTGTGGCACGACGTGCACGTGAGCTTCGTGTGGGGATCGTAGCTCCCCGTGAAGGTGGCTGTGGTCGGCAGCCACCAGGTGACCGAGGTGAGCGATCCACCGATCGGGACCACGCTGAAACTTTGCTGCATCCCCACCGTCTGCCCGAGGACGTTGTGATACGAGGGGTTGGTCGGGTTGAACTCGCGCGCGACGTCGGTCGGCGAGTAGGTCTTCGATCCGCGGGTCACCGACGCCGGCTGGCTCGTGTTGGAACTGTGGCACTTGAAGCACAGGTACGCTTCGAAGTCCGTCGTGCCGCCGGCGAGCCCGTTGGCCGTGAAGGAGTTCGCGGCCCCCCAGATGCTTGCGGTGTAATCGGGCCACACCCCGAGCGCGCCGTAGACCGCTCCGCCCGCCACGCTCGTGTCGAGCTGATCTTGCGTCGCCGTGCCGCCCACCCGTCTGGCTTCGTGTGGGTTGTGGCAGTCCTCGCACTCGGCATGCCGGTTCGTTCCGCCGAGGTCGGCCGCAGTCTCGGTGTCGGTGTGCTTCGCGGTGGTCGCCGCCGGGTTGTGCCCGAAGGTGGCGGTCGCCTTCGTGATCACGTTCTTGGCGTCACTCGCGCGCCGGGTGGTGACGCCTGCCACCACCGTGGTTCCGTCACCATGGCACTGGTAGCAGAGGTTCTCCTCCTGCGACATTCCTACGCTCGCGTTCTCGCGCTCCCCGGCGTTAAGGCCGCTCGCGCCTGACGGCATCGTCCACGCGGTCAGTCGCGCAAACACCGAACCGTGCGGATCGTGGCAGTTCTCACACAGCGCCGGCGTGGTTGCGGCCGCGTAGTGTCCGGAGTCGGTGAATTCGCTCTTGTCCCAGCCGGCGAAGTACGGAGACTCGCCGCTCGAAAGGGCCGTGAAACCGATGCGGGCGGGTACGAGCGTGTCCTGATCGATGGTGGCCGATGGCGGTGCGTCCGTGTGGCACTCCAGGCACATCCCCACGAACGACGCGGGCGACTGCTTGGTGTTGGAGGGCGAGCTCACCCGGTCCAGATCCCATGCCGAGGTGCCGCCGGCTCCCACCTCGTGCGCGTTGTGGCAACTGCTGCAGGTGAGCGACCTTCCTTCGGGCGAGGTGTACGCGGGGTGGCCCGAAGTCAGGGCGAACTCGGCCTCAACGTCACGATCGTTCCATGACAGCGGTGCCGAGTAGCCGGCGGCGGTGCGGGTCTCTTCAGACGCGGCGCTGTGGCATGCGAAGCACAGCGATGCCTCCGCGTACGTGCCGTCGGGGGTATCGACCGCGGTGTCGACTCCGCGGTACGCGATCAGCTTGTCGGCGGCCGAGCCATGCCGCGCATGGCAGGTGAGGCACTGTACGCCCGAGTCGGTGGCACGTGCGGTGGCGTTGCCGAGCACGATGTCGGGCCCGTGTGCCGCGTCGGCAGCGTAGCTGTGGTTCCCGCCGGTATCCGAGTACGCACCTGCGTCGCCCACGTATCCGATCGGCGTGGCGCTCGCCCCGTGACAGGCGGTGCAGAACGCGTTGCCGAGTGGCGCCGAGGCTTGCGAGTAGTACGTGTACGTGGGCTTGCCCCCGGCGTCCACGCCGGTCTGCACGCGGAGGAGCCGAGCGTAGGTTTGTGAGGCATCGTAGACGCCGTCCGCGCTGTAGTAGTACGACGCCCGGTGCGGGGTGTGGCATGCGTCGCACTCGGTGGTCTTTGCCACCATCGCGTCGGTTCGGTGTGTCGAGCCGGCCGACTGGCCGTCGTAGTCGGAGAACTCGGCTTTGATATTGAACGTGCTGCGGTCGCCGAGCGCTGACTCGGGGTTCTCGGCGGCTGTCGACCCGTGGCAGTAGTAGCACAGGGCCACGGTCCGGTAGTCGATCGGCGATGCGCCGTGCACGCTGTGGCAGCGGGTGCAGCTTATGACGGTGGGCGAGAGCCGGTAGCCATGGAGGTTCGGGGCGACCGTCGAGGAGACGGCCGAGGTGAGTCCGCCGGGGTCTTTGGCCCGCAGCGCGTAGAACCAGACGAAGGACTGCGCTATCTCGTCGGCGTGCGCATCGACCTGGACGCTCGTGCCGGTGACGCCACTTGCGACGAGCGTAGCCGATGCGAGCGTGGCCGTTGTGACCGGAGCGCGGTAGCGGTAGACGTCGTAGGTCACGAGATGGCCGCCGGCGTCAGTGGATGGCTTCCATGTGATGGTGACCTTGCCGATGCCGCTTACGTACGCGTCCGGCTCCTGGGGAACCGTGGGCGTGGCTGCATGTGCAAGCGTCGGGAGCAGAAGCAGGCTGAGAGCCGTTGCGACAACGATCGACCAACGGGGGACGCCGTACGCACGGCCGCTCATCGCGGTGTCCTTTCGTCGGCCGGTCATCACAGTTTCACCGCCTGCACGAAGACAAGCTCGCCGTCGGTGTCGGCGAGACTCGTGAGGTACCATTCACCGTCTACGTAGCGCAGGGGGATGGCGATCGTGTGCTCGGAGACGATCTCCGCGTCCTCCCATCGGACGATCGCGTACGCCACATAGACCGTGGCTTGTCCCTGCGCGTAGACATCGACGTTGGCGCCCGGCGTGGAGCTCAGGATCGAGGGATAGCGCGCAACGAGGCTGTCGGCATAGGGCTGCTGGCTGCCTTCATCCGGCGCCAACAGCAAGCCGAGCGCTGTGGCGTCGCCATCCATGAGCGCCGTCACGATCTTGGCGGCAGCGGCCTCGATCTCGATCGCGCCGCGCGTGACGACTTGCGCGGTCTCACGCTCGTAGACAGCCCACGGGTCGGGCACGGTCTCGTTGGTGTCGGTCTGTGGCGGGTCGTCGGTTGATGCGGCTGAGGTGCGGCGTGCGGGGGTCGAGCTGGCCCCAGACGCGGCCGGGGTGAGGTCGCGAGGAGTGGCGGGCGGAGTGGGGACGTCGACCACGTCAGGCGCTTGGGCGGGTGCGTCCGCAGCGGTCGCGGGCGGCGTGCCGTCAGAGGCGGGTGGAGAGTCCGACGGGTCTGTGCCGGGGACGCCGTTCCACGCTATCGCAACACCGAGCACCACCAGCGCCGTCAGGGCGATCCCGATCGCCCAGTGTTTCCGCGTGTCCACAGCGGCCCCCTGCCAGAGTCGATACCTCCGACCAGGTTATCGGCGCACCGTATCGGGCATCGTAGGGTCTCCGATGCCGAACAGCGCCGAGGTGCCGCTCGTCTTTATGTTCGCGCCGTTCAGCGCTCTCTTCTCGCCGTTTTCTGACGAACGGTCGCGTGGGGGAGCTCGCCGACGGCTGCGGCGCCGGATCCGGTACACGGCTTGCGAGGACGTCGGTCGCGTGGTAGTCTGACTACTCGCCGTGAGGCGGAAACTGAATACTGCGGGGTGGAGCAGTCTGGTAGCTCGTCGGGCTCATAACCCGAAGGTCACAGGTTCGAATCCTGTCCCCGCGACCAACACATTCGCAGGTCAGACATGGTAAACGTGTCTGGCCTGTTTGCATGTCCGGCGACGGATGCCAGTGTGCGCCAAGACTTCCGAGTGAGCGCACGAGGTTGCCCCGGTGTCAGGGAGTCGTGGTACGGTTTGCTCACGGGACGGGGTCCGTACGGGCCGATCGGCCGAGTGGCCGCGAGCAGGGGGAGGTGCAGGGTGGATCGCATCGCACGGAGACTCATCACGCTCATCGTCATCAGCGCCATCGTGATCATGGGTGCTGGCTGCGGCGGGATGAGCGTGGAAGAGACCTTCAAGTCCAACCTCGAGAAGCAGGGGCTCAAGACCAGCGAGATCTCGGTCACCATGAACCCGCACGAGGCGCAGATCATGATGGACAAGATGATCCTGCAGAGTCACGGCATCACGAATGTCTCGGAGGGCTCGCTGGTGCACGCCACCGTCAAGCTCGACAACGGTGAGGAGATCAGCGCGGTCAAGTACGACGGTAAGGTCTACACCTACAAGAACTAGCACGCCGGCTCTACAGGGGGAACCAAAGCGACAGGTCCGAGACTGTGTAGCGCTCGGGCCTGTCTCGTTGCCCGCCCGAAGGCGTACCATCATGTGGGGACACCGTCTATCGAGGGGGCGGCATGCGCGTTCATCGTGGTGCGGCGGTACTTCTCGTGTGTGCGCTGACGGCATTTGCGGCCGGCTGCGGCGGCGATTCAGGGGGCAGTGCCGATGGCAGCGCCCCCGAGTCCGGCGGTGCCGTGACGGGCACGCTCCCCGGGGCGTTCGCCGGGGCCGCAGGCTCCAAGGACCTCCCCATAACCGCCGAAGGCGGGGGTGTCGGCCTGAGCACCGGTGACGCGTACGCGGCAGTCTCCGTGCCTGCGGGCGCGGCGGCCGACGGCTCGACGTGGAAGGTGACGCCGCTTGCAGAGGCGCCGGCAGGCGTCGAGAAGCCGCTCTGCCCCGGTGTGTACGTCGAGACAGAAGGCGCCGACCCCACCGACTGGTGCGCGGTCGGCTTCTCGCTTCCCGGCACCGCGTCGCCGGACGCGACCATCGTTAAACTCGCGGACGATGGCACCGTTGCCGAGGTCGTCTCAACCGAGCGTCTGGACTACGGCGGGCGCACCTTCCTGACCGCATATGTGGACGGCTTCTCGGCATACACCACGGCCGAGGAGGACCAGGCCGCGCGCGACCAGGCGTTCCAGGACCGCGCGAAGGCGAAGGGTCAGCAGGTCGACTGGACGATCAAGGCGATCGGCACCGAGACCCAGGAGGTGCAGGGCTGGGAGTTCACGTACGATCTCGACCTGTTCGCGTCGGGCGGCGGAGTCGGGGTCGGCGGCATGTACAAGGGCACGTGTCTGCTCTCGATGACGGGGAAGTACAAGGAGGATCTCGGCATCGTCCAGAGCCTTGGGGACGTGTCCGGCGGCATACGTGACCAGGACGTGCAGTTCGTCATCGTTGACGCGCAACTTGCCAACCTCCTGACCGGTGAGGGGGACGGTGATGGGACGGTCTGCGGCAGCGGCCTGCTCGACGGCGAAGGCTTCGGCAGCCTCAACATCTACGCGTCGGCTCCGGATGTCAGCGGTGAGTACCACTCGGGCCCGGTCTCGGGCTCGGAACCGATGCGCTTCTACATCAAGGTGACGACCTTCGAAGACGTCCAGGTCGAGATTCCGGACGTCGGCATCTTTCCCGGCAAGATCCTGCGTACTGCCAAGTAGACGGAGCTTTGACCGGGGCCTTCCCGGAGGCGGACCAGGCGCTGATCAGTAGTAGCAGCGAACCCGCACGCCAAGCCGCTCGAGGTGCTTGGGCAGTGCCTCGAAGTGCTTGCTGCTGCCAGGGTACGCGCGTCCGGTGCTGACGCCATTCTGGGTGATGTTGAGAGGCATCTCACACACATCGATGATGCGCTTCTTCATCTCTTCATCGATCTCGGCCGAGAAGTCGTGGCCGATGTCGAGCATCTTCCCGTCTTCGATCTTGTGCCAGGTGAGCGTCGCGAGCAGCTTGTCGCCCTTGGTCAGGTCCATGTGCGCCTTGATCATGACGCTCTCCTTCCGCACGTCGTCACGGTGGTTGCGCGGCGCGGCCTCATTCTCCGGCCGGTTCGAGCAGCCGAACGAACTCGAACGAGCTCGTCACATCCAGCCAGACCAGGTGCATGCTCATCCTGACCTCGGCGCGCCGGGTCTCGCTCCCTGCCGACTCCGCATCTATACCGTTCGCCTCGGCTTCGGCAGTCGTGATCGACGCGGTTATGTTCCGCCCGTCGTCGAGCTGCATGCCGATGCTCGGGGTCTCCCCGCCGCTCGCGTCGGCGTCTTCGTACTCATAGATCGTGCCAGTCTCGAGCCGTTCGCTGCACCCGCCGGTCGCAAGGCCGACGAAGACGAGCGCGATGATCGCGACGAGCGCGATGAATCGTCTCACAGTCGCTCTCCCTCTGTCGCCGGGCGCCGCCAGGCGCCCTCAGCCCCGGTCCGTAGCCTCATCCACCTCGGCACGGCGCGGTATCGAGTCCATGGCACCGCGTCGCTGAACCGTCAGAGCCGCCACACGCACCGCCCAGCGCGTCGCATCGACGGCCGCTGCGCCGTTCAGCAGCCCGTCGGTCAGCGCGGCGCAGAACGTGTCTCCGGCAGCGGTAGCGTCGATCGCATCGACGGGGATCGCCGGGATGTGGGTGGTTCTGCCTTCATCGATAACCAGTGCGCCGTGCGCACCGAGGGTCACCACCACGATGCGAGGACCCTCGAGCGACGTGGCCATCTCGGCCAGGGCGGTGATGTCGTCAGTCCCCGGAACGCCTGCCAGAGCTGCGAGCTCGTGGCGGTTTGGTACGAGCACGTCCACGCGCTGGAGTACCCCCGGAGAGATCGGTCGGGCAGGTGCGGGGTTGAGTACGAACATGCCGCGGCACAACTCGCTCGCACGCGCCACCACGTCCGCCGGGACCTCCTGCTGCGCGAGTACGCACCGGGCCGCGGCGATGCGATCCGCCAGTGCGTCGAGCCCGGCAGCCGACAGTGCTCCGTTGGCTCCGGGGGCCACGACGATGGTGCTCTCACCCCCGGGTTCGACGAACACGAACGCCTGGCCGGTCGGCGCGTCTGATCGCGTGATGCCGCCGGTGTCCACGCCCTCGTCGGCGAGGATCCCGAGCATCCAGTCCCCGTCGGCATCGGCGCCCACGGCCCCGAGCATACCGACGTTGCGGCCGAGCCTCGCGAGCGCCACCGCCTGGTTGGCGCCCTTGCCTCCGGGCCCCCGGTGCACGTCCGCTCCAAGCAGCGTGGCACCGCGCTCGAGAGCGCTCGGCACCTCGACCGCCCGGTCCACGTTGATACTGCCGACGACCACGACCTCACTCATAGCTGGCGATCGCTCCGATCATCAGGTCCCAGAACCGTTCGGTATCCAGCGTCATCGCAACGAGCGCGTTGTCGGGCTCGCCGGTGAGGTGGTGCAGATCCACACACGTGGCCCCGCTCGTGTAGCGCCCCCTCGTCTCGATCGCCACAGGCGCCGGAATGCACGCCACCAGCGTGGGATCGATCACGCGCGCCACCGCGACCGGATCGTGCAGCGGAGGCGAGGTGAAGCCCCACGTCTTGAGGTAGCTTGCCGAGAAGAAGGTCAGCAGTTCGACGCAGAGGTCCCCCATGGGCGTGCCGAGCTTGCGGATCCGATCGAGCACCTCGGGCGTCGCGAGCGCCTGGTGCGTGATGTTCAGACCGCACATCGTCACGGGGATCCCGGAGCGGAACACGATGTCGGCAGCCTCGGGGTCGACCTTGATGTTGAACTCGGCATACGGCGTGTCGTTCCCGCGCTCGGTCGAGCCACCCATCAACACGATCTCGCGGATCCGCGGCCCGAGTTCCGGGTGCGTCTTGAGCACGAGCGCGATGTTGGTGAGCGGGCCGGTGGGCACGAGCGTGATCGGCTCGGGGTGCTCGGTCAGCAGACGCACGATGAGGTCGTGGGCGCACTCGTCTGCCTCGGGCACCGTGGGATCGGCAAACGCCGGGCCGTCGAGCCCGGAGACCCCGTGCACGTACTCGCCTATGTGCAGCGAGCCGAGCAGCGGACCGGCCGCGCCCGTGGCGATCGGCACGCCGGTGATGCCGGCCACCGAGCACATCCGGCGGGCGTTGAGCGTGCACTTCTCGACCGTCTGGTTGCCACCGCACGTCGTTATCGCGAGAAGGTCCACGTCCGGGCGAGCAGCGGCGAGCAGTATGGCGAGCGCGTCATCGTGACCCGGGTCGCAGTCGAGGATGATCGGTGTCGGCATCGCCCTCACGACCCCGCGAGCCAGCGCGTGAGCTGCCCGAACAGCCGGCCGTAGCCGGGCCACGCGACGAAGTCGTCGGGACACCAGTGCGGGCCGATGTCGGACGCCCACACAGCCGTGCGACCGGCGCCGACCATGCGCACCGCGAGCAGCGGATCCTCACCCACTCGGGCGAGAAGCTGCGCGTCGTCTTTCAGGCCGAAGCGGTTGTAGCCGAGGAGTGTCGGCCATGCGTCGCCGACGCCATCGAGCACGGGATGTCCGGCGTCCACCACGTGCGGCTCGGCACCCTCGGGCGTCTCCACGCGGTCGTCCCACGGGTCGATGATCGACGGCAGGATCTCGTCTATCGGTGTGCGCCGATACATCGCCTTGCCCTCGAAGCCCTGGAAGCTCATGTAGCCCCCGGCCATCAGCAACCCGCCGCCTGCGTGCACCCACTCGGCCAGCACCTTCAGCCGGTTGACGGTGCGCTTCCCTCGAAGCCACGTGTCCGGATGGAGCAGGATGCTGTCGGCGCCGATGTCCGAGAGAACCACCACGTCGTAGGCGCCAAAGGCGTCGACCGAGGCGGGAAACTGCTCGGGCACCTCGTGGGCGGGCATGTGCGTGACCTCGATGCCCTGTGCGGTCAGTGCGTCTCTGAGCGGAGCCACTCCGGTCTCGAAGACGACCGACTGAAACGAGTCGAATCCCTTGTAGTGCGTGGATTCGCTCACCCACGACTCGCCGGCAACCAGTACGCGCGTCATGACGCTCTCCTTTCAGCGGCGGCCTCGAAGACCGCACGCGGGTTGTCTGTCAGAAGTCCGAGGAGCGTCGTGTGGCTCACGCCGTGACGCTCGAGCCGGTCCGCGAACCCGGTGAGCACGTGCGCATACCCGAAGCCGCCGTATGTCCGCAGTAGCGTCTTGATGAAGACGTCGTGCGAGAGCAGCAGCCGGTCGCCATAGCCGTCGGCCATCAGCCGCGCGATCGCGACGGCGTTCTCCTCGTCACTCGGGCTCTGCCCCTCACCGGGGTAGTGGAACTCCATGCCGAGCATGTCGTACTCGATCCACGCTCCACGGTCCGCAAGCGTCCGCTGATACTCGGCGTCTGTGTGACTCGGGTTCATGTGACACAGCACCGTCGCGCCGAGGTCACCGCCCTCTTCTTCGATCACATCGAGGACCCGGTGACCGTGTCGCAGCCAGCCGGGCAGATGCACCGAGAGGGGAACGCGCGTCTGGCGCTGTGCGCGGGCCGCCGCCCGGAGCGAGCGCTCCTCGCCTTCGGTGAAGTGCAGGCCGATACCGACCTCGCCGATGACGCCTGCCGAGATGCCGTCCACGCCCTCCTCGATGTCGTGCACGATCAGCGCGGCGATATCGTCGAGTCCCATCCCGGCCAGCTCAGGCGGGTGCGAGCGCTCGAGGTAGAACCCGCACCCCATGATGATGTTGAGGCCGGTGGCGCGGGCGATCTCGGCAAGCGCGGCCGGGCTTCGGCCGGATCCCGGGGGCGTCACGTCGATGACGGTACACCCTCCCGCATGCGCGAAGAGGCCGAGCTCGGCCTCTGCGACGGCGATGCTATCCAGCCGCGTGTTGTCGAGCGAGAGGTAGGGGTCGTTGCGGAGTCTGCCGAGGAAGCGCATCGTCACGGGTTCGCGGGCTATCTCATCACCCTCGGCATCCGAAGGCTCCGGTTCGTGGAAGGCCGTCTCGCCGTTCAGGAGGACGTGCTCGTGAAAGAGCGTCACACCGAGGTCGGCGCTTTCCACGGGGCCGAGTACGGTGCGTACCTGCGTCATCACTGCCTCACAAGACCGAATCGCGAGAAGACCCGGGTGTTGAGGAAGATGGCGAGGAGAAGGATGCTGCCCTGCACGATCTGAACGTAGAACGGCGAGATGTGCATGAGGACCAGGCCGTTAGCGATCACGCCCAGCACGAGGGCGCCGAGCATGGTTCCTACGATGCTTCCTCTGCCCCCCATGAGACTCGTACCGCCGAGGACCACCGCGGTGATGACCTCGAGCTCGAACCCGACACCCGCGTTCGACGAGCCTGAGGCCAGGCGGGTCGCGACCAGCACGCCCGCGATGGAGGCCGCCAGTCCCGACAGGATGAACACGAAAAGACCTACGAGCCGCGTGTTCACGCCGGTCCGCCGCAGCGACTCCCGATTGGAGCCAAGACCGACCACGTAGCGTCCAAACGGCGTCTGGTTGAACGCGAACCAGCCCACAGCCAGCACAACGACGGCGATGATGGCCGGCACGGGCACGCCGGCGACTCTGCCCTGACCCAGCACGGTGATCCAGGCCCGCCCGGGGATCGGCGTCGAGTAACCGCCGGTGGCGAGGAGTGCCGTGCCGCGGACGATAGAGAGCGTCGCCAGGGTCACGATGAACGGTGGGAGGTTCTGATAGGCAGAGAACCAGCCGTTCACCGCGCCGACCGTGATGCCCAGCAGCAGCGTGAGAGCCAGCGCCAGGGTCGGGTCCCAGCCGTTGGAGACCATGATGGCCAGAAGTGAACCCGAAAGCGCCACGATCGATCCGACCGAGAGGTCGATACCGGACGTTGTGATCACGTATGTCATCGTCACGGCAACGACCATCGTCGGGGCGATCTGGCGCAGCATGTTCAGGATATTGGGAACGGACACGAAGGCGTCCGCCATGATGGAGAAGAATACGAAGAGCACCAGAAGCACGGCCCCCACGGCGATTGTGAGTACGTTCTGGGTGACCCAGGCCCGCAGGTGATCCCCACGCTCGGGGGCCGGACGCTCCGAAGGAGTGGAGGGGCCGCTCATGCCAGATGCCCCCTTCCGACGATCTCCTCGACGAGTGTTTCGAGTGATGTCTCCTTCGCCACGAGATCGGCGCGCAACGTGCCCTCGTACATGACGCAGAGCCGGTCGCACACACGGAACAGGTCCTGCAGGCGGTGCGTGATGAGGATCACGCCCACCTCGCGCTCGGCGACGGTGCGGATCAGCTCGAGCACGGTCTCGACCTCGGAGACGGCAAGCGCTGCGGTAGGCTCGTCGAGGATGAGCAGCCGGGGTTGGAAGTGGACCGCGCGCGCGATGGCGACCGCCTGGCGTTGGCCACCGGACAGATTGCGCACCGGCAGGTCCGTGTACGGGATTCTGATCCTGAGCGAGTCGAGCAGGCGCCGCGCTTCGGCGTGCATCCGGTTCTTGTCGAGCAGGAGACCCGCGGCGCGGCGTGGTTCACGTCCAAGGAAGATGTTGCCCGCTACGTCGATGTCGTCGCAGAGGGCAAGATCCTGATAGACCATCTCGATGCCGAGTAGCTGAGCCTCGCGCGGGGTGCTGTAGCGCGTCTGCTCACCATCGATCCAGATCTCGCCGCCGTCGGCGATGTACGTGCCGGCGAGTACTTTCATGAGCGTCGACTTGCCTGCTGCATTGTCGCCAACGAGGCCGACGACTTCACCGGGGGCGACACGGAGGGTGACACCCTGCAGGGCATGGACCATGCCGAAACGCTTGCGTATGTCCTTCATCAGGACGCGGTCGGCTTGCCTGTCCTTAGCGGCCATGCCACCCTCCACTGTCGTCTGCGGGGTAGAAACGTCTACCGGGCAGTTCCGCTACTTGAAGATGGCGCGATAGGGCTCAACGTTGTCCGCTGTCACGATGACGATCGGGACGTCGATGAACTCCGCCACCGTGCCGCCCTCGACGAGAGTCTTGCATGCCTTGACGGCCTCGTAGCCCTCTGTCTTCGGATCCTGCTGCACGACGCCCATCACGAAACCGTCGTCGATGCCCTGGATGACCTCAGCGGTGAGGTCCCAGCCGAAGAGCTTGACCGTGGTGCCCTTGTCCTGCGAGCGCACTGCAGCCACGGCGCCGACCATCTGCGGCTCACCGGTGGCGTACATGATCTCGGTGTCGGTCTGCGCGGTGAACAGGTTCTCCGCGGCAGCCATGGCGGCCTCCTGGCGGTTCTGCCCGTCGACCGTCTGCGTGATGGTCGCACCGGCACCCTCGACGACCTCGACGAACGCGTCCTTGCGCAGGTTCTGGATGAACGAGTTGAGCGCGCCGAGCACACCGATGTTCTTGTTGGTGAGGTTGTTCTCCTCGATGTAGGCGACGACGAACTCGCCGATCTCCGCGCCTGCCGCTGCGTTATCCACGCCCACCTGGCAGTCGACCGCGTCATCTTCGACCACGGCGTCGACACAGACGATCATTACGCCCGCGTCCTTGGCTTCCTTGATCGCCGGCTTGACGCCCTCGACATCGATGGCGACCACGATGATCGCGTCGAAGCCCTGGGTCACGAAGTTGGCGATGCCCTCGTTTTGCTTGGCCGGGTCGTCGTTGGCGTTGAAGATCGTCAGATCGACGCCCACCTCATCGGCAGCTTCCTGGGCGCCTTCGTTCATCTGGTTGAAGAAGATGGCCTGCTGGTTGATCTGCACCAGGCCGACCTTGATCGTCTCCCCACCGGTCGCACCGTCGTCCGTGCCGTCCTCATCGGTCCCGGCGCAGCCGACGGCGGTCAACGCGAGCATCGCGACGATGCTCAGTAACGCCACAAGCCGCAGTACCTTACGTATGGACATGGCGAACTCCCTCCCAACGCACACCTATGGGTAAACGTTTACCCCTTCTCGATTATCATTGTTCACAGCAGGGCGAACGTCAATATGTGACCTGGCGCACCTCCATTCAGGGGTCGATATGGGTAATCGTTCTCGCAGCATCTCGTATGTTTTTCGTTCCCGTCGTAGACTGTTCCCAAGCCTGCCGACGGGAAGTGGAGGGGGACGGTGGCGGTCACCATACGCGATGTCGCCGAGCGGGCCGGGGTATCGGTCGCGACCGCGTCGCGGGTCCTCACCGGGAGCCGCAACGTCTCGCCCGTACTCGCGGAGCGGGTGAACACCGCTGCCCGTTCGCTCGGCTACCGGCACAATGCCGTCGCCAGCGCCCTGCGCAGGGGGCGCACCAACACCGTGGGCATGATCGTCCCCGAGATCGGCAACCCGTTCTTCCCTTCGATCGTGGAGGCTGTGGAGCGCCGGCTCCAGGAATCGGGTCGCGACCTGTTCTTGTGCGACGCGCAGCAAGACGTCACGATCGAGCGCCGCCGGGCCCGGGCACTCGCGGATCGCCAGGTCGACGGACTCATCATCGTCCCGGTATCGGCCACCGAGAGCCGCGCGACGCTAGCCGAGGCGGTGCAGCGCACGCCGGTGGTCCAGGTCGACCGGTACGTGGAGGACTACCCGGCCGACTGGGTGGGCGTGAACGACGAACTCGGCGTGGGCCTCGCGGTCGAGCACGTAGTCTCGCTCGGCGCGACACGCATCGCCTTCGTGAGCGCATCGCTGGACAGCTCCTCCGCCCAGCAGCGCTACGCAGGATTCGAGCGCGTGGTGAAGCGTCACGGACTTCCGGGCGACACGCCCCGCCTTCTCGGCACGTTCCGCGCGGAGTGGGGACGCTCGGCGGCTCTCCAGATGCTGGCCGAGCAACCGCTCCCCGATGCGGTCGTGTGCGGCAACGATGAGATCGCCATCGGATTGCTCGGTGAGTTCCGGCGCTGCCGCATACGGGTTCCCGAGGACGTTCTGGTCACCGGCTTCGACGACATCCGCTTCGCGCAGCTTGCCGACCCGCCACTCACCACCGTCCGCCAGCCCGGCGAGCAGTTGGCGGCCGAGTGCATCCGCCTGCTCGACGCGCGGATGATCGATCGCGACTTGCCGGTCCAGCGAGTGGCGATAGCGCCATCCCTCGTCGTGCGGGAGTCCACGGGGGGCTCGTCGTGAACGACGCGGTGAGGCTCGCCCGCGAGCTCGTGCGGATCGACACCGCCGGCCACGGCGAGCGAGTCGCAGCGGAACTGCTGGCGGGCATCCTTGCACGGGCGGGCGCCGAGGTCGAACTCGTCCCGTACGCGGCCGGGCGCGCCCATCTCGTCGCACGGACGGGCGAGGTGAGCGCGGCGCCTCTCGTCTGCTCCGGGCAT
Source organism: Coriobacteriia bacterium (assembly GCA_030651765.1). Lineage (GTDB taxonomy): Bacteria > Actinomycetota > Coriobacteriia > Anaerosomatales > Anaerosomataceae > UBA2272. The sequence continues at coordinate 21,950 of JAUSBY010000015.1, forward strand.
CTCGACACGGTGCCCGTGGGGGATGCGGCCTGGGAGCGCGATGCGCTCTCGGGAGACGTGAGCGGTGGCATGCTGCATGGGCGGGGCGCCGTTGACATGAAGTCGGGAGTGGCTGCGCTCGTCGTCGCGCTTACGCGGCACATCGCGCGTGGGCCGGGCGGGCGCGGCATCGTGGTCGTGCTCACTGCTGCCGAGGAGACCGGCTGCGAGGGCGCGCGCCACCTCATGGGCGTTCGCACGATCCCGGGCGGAGGACCGCTGCTTGTCGCCGAGCCCACCGGTAACCGCATCGCGCCGGGGCACAAGGGCGTGCTCTGGCTCAGAGTCAACGCGCGGGGTCGATCGGCGCACGGCTCCCGGCCGGATCTCGGCACGAACGCTATAGCCTCACTCGCACGGCTCATCACCGCGCTCGAAGCGGCAGGGCTACCCGGCGAGCACGAGGTCATGGGGCCGATGACCTTCAACGTAGGCACCATCGTCGGCGGGACGGCGATCAACCTGGTTCCCGACTCGGCATCACTCACTCTAGATATCCGAACGGTTCCGGGCGTGGAGTGTGAGCGGATTCTCGCGCACATCGGTGGCCTGGGCGGCCGGGACCTCTCCATCGAGGTGCTCGAGGAGCTGCCGCCCACGTACTCACCCCCGGATGGGCCCTTCGCCTGCTCCGTGGCGGCCGCGCTCAGGTCCGCGACGGGACTGGTCGCCCGCCGCCCGCCGCTGGCGTACTTCACCGACGCGGCGGTGCTGGCAGGCGCGCTGTCGAGCAGCGAGGTCGTACTGCTCGGACCGGGCGATCCGGACGCCGCGCATACGACCGACGAAGCCTGCGCGATCTCGGCCATCGAAGATGCGGTCGCCACGTACGGTGAGTTGCTCTCCACCTGGGGCTGATCCAGTTATCAAGTGAGACTTGATTCACTCGGTGCCAACTATGGATGGGAACGGCATCAGCGCGCGGCCGAGTCGTCCCGCTCGGTGCCGGCGACTGCGGGACCTCCGCTCGCGATTCATGCTGCGTAATCTCACGCGTGAACAATCATAATCGCGCATTAAGAAATTGCAGAATGTATCAAAGGGACGTCAAACATCACGGTTGACGCGATATCCCGCAAGGAGTAGGTTAAGTGCCGGTCTGTGCCGGTTGTCACAGGCAGGGGTTAGGACTGACGCGCACTGCGCCTCGTGCGCGCCGGTCCGCCAAGAACGACAGTCTCCGAGCTGCGCGGTCCCAAAGCGTGTCACGCCATGGACGCGGAGCCGATAGGGTGTCATCCGGAAACGGTGGCGCCTCCCGTTTCGGAAAGGGGACTGCCGGGGCGGTGCGGACGGGGTCACCGGTGTGCCGTCGTTGCGCCGCTACGAAATGGGGGGTTCCACACTCGCAAGCTCCTAGCTCGGACGCAGCGTATATGCGCTTCGCCGCTCCGTGCCTTCTCGCGCCCCACTAGTGGCGTCGTCTTCTCCTGCTTTGTGCGTGCGCGAGAGGGAGGTCGATGTTCGGTCGATTCGGTCGAGGCGCATTCGTGGAGTCTGGTGGCTTCTGATGGGCGTCCGCCGGAAGCGGCGGCGTGTGTCGGCGGTCCACTGAGCGTGAGAGAGGGGTGGAGATGGACGTAACGCGGCGCGGTTTCCTACAGATAACCGGTGCGGCGTTCATGACGAGCGTCATGTACGAATTCGCCGGGCAGACCGCCGCGATGGCGGCCGAGTCCGGTGGCGCATACAAGCTGGTGGATACACAGGAGACGACCACCATCTGCTGCTACTGCTCCGGCGGCTGCGGCACGATCGTGTCCACACGCAACGGAGAACTCATCAACATCGAAGGCGATCCGGATCACGTCATCAACCGGGGCGGCCTGTGCTCCAAGGGCTCGTCGCAGTTCGGTGTCAACTCGGTCTACGACGACAAGACGGGCGAGCGCATCATCAACCCGAACCGCGTGCAGAAGCCGATGGTGCGGCGCGCAGGGAAGTCGGAATGGGAAGAGATCTCGTGGGACGAGGCGTTCGACGAGATCGCCGGGCGCATCAAGAAGACCCGCGATGAGAACTACGAGGAGACCGCCGACGGCGTGACGGTCAACCGTTGTGAGGCTATCGCCAGTTTCGGTGCGGCGGCTCTCGACAACGAGGAGGGCTACGCGCTCCAGAAGCTCTGCAGGGCGCTCGGCATGACGTACATCGAACATCAGGCCCGCATATGACACAGCTCGACGGTGGCCGGTCTTGGCCCCTCGTTCGGTCGCGGAGCGATGACGAATCACTTCAGCGATCTGAAGAACGCCGATGTCATCTGGGCAATGGGTTCCAACAATGCTGAGAATCACCCCGTCACCATGGCGTGGGTGCAGGAAGCTCGCGCGAAGGGCGGCAAGTACGTCGTCGTCGATCCGCGTTTCACGCGTTCGGCGGCCCTGGCGGACATCTACGCGCCTATCCGCTCCGGTACCGACATCGCGTTTTTCGGCGGACTCATCAAGTACATCATCGACAACGACCTGTGGCAGAAGGAGTACGTCGAGAACTACACGAACGCCGCGTTTCTGATCAACCCGGACTTCGGGTTCGATGCGGAAGCCGGCGTCTTCTCGGGTTGGGACGATGCGGCGAACTCCTACGGCACAGCAGACACCTGGAAGTACCAGATCGAATCACAAGTGCCCTGGGACACGTCCGAGGGAGCCCCGTATGCATGGATGACGGCGCCGGGCGTGCCTGAGTTCACGCCGAAGGTCAACCCGATCCCCAAGAAGGACCCGACGCTCAGTGATCCCAACTGCGTGTGGCAGCTTATGAAGCAGCACTACGCGCGCTACACGCCGGAACTCGTGTCCAAGGTCACCGGCTGCCCGGAGGACAAGCTTGTCGAGGTCTGGGAGACCTTCGCTTCGACCGGCGCTCCTGAGAAGTCCGGCACGATCTGCTACGCGATGGGTCAGACGCAGCACACGTACGGATCGCAGAACGTGCGCGCGATGGCGCTCGTTCAGCTGTTGCTCGGCAACGTCGGCATCGCAGGCGGCGGCATCAATGCGCTCCGCGGTGAGGCGAACGTGCAGGGCTCGACCGACATGGGCGTTCTGTTCCACATCGTCCCGGGCTACATGCCGGTGCCGGTGCAGTCCAAGCACGCGGACTTGACGGCGTGGCTCGATGCCGAGACGCCGACTGCAGGCTACTGGACGAACCGCCCCAAGTTCATGGTGAGCTACCTGAAGGAGCTTTACGGCTCGTACGCCACGGTCGAGAACGACTACGCGTTCGACATGCTGCCCAAGCTCAATGGCGCCAACCACTCGCACATCGCGGTGTTCGAGGCCATCAAGGAAGGCATCGTCAAGGGCGTCATGTGCTGGGGCCAGAACCCGGCCGTCGGCGGACCGAACTCGGGCTTCGAGCGTGAGATGCTCGGCGAGCTGGACTGGCTGGTCGCGGTGGATCTGTGGGAGACCGAGACGGCGTCGTTCTGGAAGGCGCCCGGCGTCGACCCGTCGACGATCCAGACCGAGGTCTATATGCTTCCGGCCGCGTGTCACTACGAGAAGCAGGGTACGATCTCGAACTCGGGCCGCTGGATCCAGTGGCGCTACAAGGCGCTCGAGCCGCCCGGAGAGGCGCTCGATGACTTCGAGATGATGCACGAGCTCTACCTCAAGCTGAAGGACCTGTACGAGGGTGAGGGCGGCGCCAACCCGGAGCAGATCACCAAGCTCCACTGGCCGTACGAGACCGACGGTCACGCCGACATCACGAAGGTCGCGCAGGCGCTCAACGGCTACACGATCGCCGATGGAGAACTCGTCAAGAACTTCACCTTGCTCAAGGCCGACGGCTCGACGGCGTGCGGGTGCTGGATCTACTCGGGCTACTACAACAACAACGACGCGAAGGACGACCCGACCCAGCAGCCCACCGGCTCGCGAAGCAAAGACGATCCGGGTGGCCTGGGTCTGTATCCGGGTTGGTCGTTCTCGTGGCCGGTCAATCGGCGCATCGTGTACAACCGCGCCTCGGCCGATGTGAACGGCAGGCCCTGGAATCCCGACAGAGTGCTCGTGGAGTGGGATGGCACACAGTGGATCCGCAACGACGTGCCCGACTTCGGCTTCCAGGTCGTGGGCGCCGACGGCGTGGCCACTCCGATCCCGCCGGGCAAGACGGCGTTCATCATGAACCCCGAAGGCGTCGGCCGCATCTTCGCCGTCGGCACCGGGATGAAGGATGGCCCGATGCCCGAGCACTACGAGCCGTTCGAGACGCCGGTGCAGAATCTCCTCAACGGTCGTCAGAACAACCCCGGGCTCACCTTCGGCAGCGCCGAGTCGGTCAAGCCGAGCGATCCGGAGAGGCATCCGATCGTCTGCACCACCTACCGCGTGACCGAGCACTGGCAGACCGGTGGCATGACCCGCAACATCCCGTGGCTGGCCGAGTCCATGCCCGCGATGTTCGTGGAGATGTCCGAGGAACTCGCCAGCGAGAAGGGCATCGCCAACCGCGACTGGGTTCGCGTCTACAACGAGCGCGGCTCGATCGAGATGTACGCGATCGTCACTCCGCGCTTCAAGCCGTTCGACATCGACGGCAAGACGGTGCACCAGGTCGGTATGCCGTGGCACTGGGGCTATGGCTCCGGCCACGCGACCGGCGCGATCGCCAACGACATCACGCCTAACGTGGGCGACGCCAACACGTCGATCCCCGAGTACAAGGCATTCCTCGTCAACGTCGAGAAGGCATAAGGAGGGTATGGACCATGGCTGAGTACGCGATTCTCTACGACGCATCGAAGTGCAGTGCATGCAAGGGCTGTCAGGTGCAGTGCAAGCAGTGGAACATGATGCCCTCGAGTCTCGGCAAGGACGACAACGAGTTCACGGGCAGCTACCAGAGCATGCCGGATCTCAACGGCGACACGCGCCTGCTCATCGAGTTCCGCGAAGAGGACAACGCCAGGGGCATAGAGTGGGCGTTCTCGCGCCGTGCTTGCTTCCACTGCAAGGAACCGGCGTGTATGGACGTGTGTCCAGTGGGTGCGATAAGTCAGCTCCCCGACGGCACCGTCAAGCTCGACAGCACGAAGTGCGTAGGCTGCAAGTACTGCACGGCGGCCTGCCCGTTCGAGATTCCGAAGTACCGTGACGCGTTCAACGTCTCCAACAAGTGCACGCTGTGCGATGACCGCACCGCGCAGGGCCGCGAGCCCGCGTGCGTGCAGACGTGTCCCGCCGGTGCGATGGCCTACGGTCCGCGCGATGAGATGATCGCTGCGGGCAAGGCGCGCATCGACGAGCTCAAGGCCGAGGGCTTCGACAAGGCCGAGCTCTACGGCGAGACCGAGATGGGCGGGATGCACTCGCTGTTCGTCGCCAAGTACGGATACGAGACCCACGGACTCGTGCGCGATCCGAAGGCCAAGGACATCACCAGTCTGATGGCGATCATGAAGCCGCTCACCGGCATCGGCATCGCCGCGGTCGTGGGCGGGCTCGGCGTGTCGTTCCTGACCGCCATCGGCTACGAGCGTGAGGACATGCCCCGCGGCGACAAGAAGGAGGGGAAGCAGTAGTGACACGCTACATCCAACGCCACAGTCTCATGAAGCGGGTGATCCACGGGATCGTTGCGGTGTCCTGCGCGGTCCTCATCGTCAGCGGGTTCATCGTGTTCGTGCCGGTGCTCGGCCGCGCGGCCGGTTCCGATGTCGTCCAGGTCCTTCGAATCCTCCATCGGGTCTTCGCCGTGAGCTTCATCGTCGCGCCGCTGGTCGGGCTCATATTCGCGCCCAAGGGCTTCGTCCACATCATGCAGAACCTGTTCGCCAAGTGGGACGAGGACGACAAGAAGTTCATGATGCTGTTCCCGAAGTACCTGTTCGCGGCTAAGACCACCCACATGCCCAAGCAGCACGCGGTCAAGTCGGGTCAGCGGCTCGCGGACCTGGCGCTCATCGCAGCCTCGGTGCTCATCGCGATCACCGGCATCGTGCTCTGGGCGGGGCAGTACGTCACGCCCGAGGTGTTCCGCATCTCGCTGCTCCTGCACGACGTGGCGTTCGTTCTGATCGCCATCATCATGTGCGCGCACCTGTACCTGGGTGCGGGTATCTTCCAGCCGTACCGTGGTCTGCACCGGCTGATGTTCGGCAACGGCCGGGTCAGCGAGGCTGAGGCCCGCTACCACTGGGGTCACTGGGCCGAAGAAGAGCTCGCAAGCGGCAAGAACGTCATAGAGGAGTAGCGCTTGGGTCACACTACGGGCGGGGAGCCCTTTGTGTGCCGACGTCGAGGGGCTGGGCCCGGTGGTCCAGCCCCTCGACACGGCGACTCGCACGCACGTACGACACATCCAATGCGCCGAGCGCAACGTGAGAAGGAGTGAGCCAGCGTGAACATAGACCTCGTGAGCCGAGCGGCCGAGGCGTATCGGGAGGAGGCGACCGGCCCGGCGGCGGTGCGTCTGGGCTTCCTGCAGGGTCTCTGGGAGATCCAAGCGGCTATCGAGGCCGTCGAGCGACCGCATGCTGCGGCCGACGGTGACGCCGACAACGACGCGCTGGTAGGCGGTCAGCCGTTGTTTGCTGCATATCCCCCTGAGGTGCCGGTCGCAGAGTTCATCGATGCCGTGTCCCGGATCGCGGAGTACGTGAGCGACGCCGCCGGTCTGCCCGACGAACACGCTGAGGCCTTGAGGGGCGCCGATCTCACGTCGTCGATCACCGACGAGCAGTTGCGTGCTGCGGCCCTCAACCCGGAGGCGTTCGTCGCTGCGGTTGCAGACGGGGCTGGTGCCGGCGCCGATGGTCCGCTCACCCCTTCGACGGTCGCGTTCGTGCTCCTCTCGGCTCTGACGCCGTTTCTCACTGGTCCGGCCGCCGCAGCGCTCAAGGCTGCCGGCGACCACGACTGGCGCGCGTGGGGTCAGGGGCGATGCCCGGTATGCGGCTCGGGAGCGGCGCTCGGACGCATGGGCGAGAGCACCGCGATCCAGGGTGCGGACCGCGTGCTCTGGTGCGGCCTGTGTCACGCCGAGTGGGGCTACGAGCGCATCAGGTGCGTGCGGTGCGGAACCCGGAGTCAGGATCGCCTCCGGTACTCACACATAGAAGACGATCCGGCCCACCGGCTCCACCTGTGCGACGAGTGCCACGGATACACGCGGTTCGTGTTCTTGAACGACCTGCGCAAACCCTTGTCCATGCCGGTCGAGGACGCGGTCAGCGCGAGGCTCGAAGCGGTCGCGCTCGAGAGCGGCTATACAGCCACCGGGGACGGTGGAGCGGCCCGCTGCTGAAGCCCGTGGCGATCAGTGATTGAAAGAGAAGCGTCCCGCGTGACCTTCGTGAGCGGTGCGCGTCGACTCGGCGATAGCGTTTGAGATGCCGACCACCACAGTGAAGAGTCCTCCGGCGACTATGATCCCCAGAATCCCCACGCCCAGGATCATCGCGATGGTCTTCATGGAGCCTCCCATCATCGGGCGCCGCAGCGCGTCCGGCACGTTACGCCGTACTTGATGTATGCGCAGACTCGTTAACTGCATAACGCAAGCTTAAGCACTTCCTGGCCGATGGATACAGGGAACCGCATCGCCAACAAGTGTGCCTGTCGGCGGGACGGCGGATCGGAGCGTCCCTGCATCGTCGGCCGCTCCGTTTCCTCCGTCTCGGCGCGGCAGTCCGCCCCCCGTTTCGTGTCGTCTTTGCGGCGGCATCGGCGACCTTATTGCATCATCGCCCGCAAGTGAATTCGTTCACTCTGCATACGCTATGGATTCTGAAGTGAAATCTGCGTTAGAATGCCCTACCAATCAGATAGCGACCGCTATCGCGTATGTAAGGGGGTTGGGCATGGTGCACGAGAGGACACGCACGTTCCTCGCACTGAGCCTCGTCATCGTTCTTGCTCTCGGCATGTTCGGTGTCACCGGCTGTGCCGCCGAGACTGATGGCGAGACAGACGACGGGGAGACCACCGGCGAAGTCGAGGTCATCAAGGTCGGCGTTCAGACGGCGCTCACGGGCCCGCTGCCGGACTACGGTGCCGCGGCCAAGAACGGTATCGAGCTCGCCGTCGAGGACTTCGGCACGTTCGAGATGGACGGCACGACCTACCAGGTCGAGCTCGTCGTTCTTGACGACAAGGCCGAGCCGGCCGAGTCTGCGGTTGTTGCCCAGACGATGGTCGACGAGGGTGTCGTCGGCGTTATCGGCAGCCTCACCACGGGCGCCACGCTCTCCGCGATCCCGATCTATGCCGAGAACCGTATTCCGCAGATCAGCGGCTCGGTGACCGGGCCGGCGGCCAATGCCGACGGCGTGGACACGTTCTACCGCACCTGCTGGAACGATGCGGTGCAGGGCGAGGCTCTCGCCGTTTGGGCCATGGAGCTGGGCGCCAAGAAGGTCGTCCTCATGGACGACAATGGCGCGTACGCTGTCGGTCTTGCTGACGTTGCGGAAGACACCCTGAAGGCCGAGGGTGTCGAGACGCTGCGCCAGAACTGCCAGTCCGGCGACAAGGACTTCTCGGCCCAGGTGGCCAACGTCAAGGAGTTCGGTCCTGACGCCATCATCTTCACGGGTTATCACCCCGAGGCCGGCCTCATGCGCAAGCAGATGGTCGAAGCTGGTCTTGGCGATGTCATCTTCATGGGTGGCGACGGCATCAAGTCCGCCGAGCTCGTTGCTCAGACCGGTGGCGACGCCAACGCCGAGGGCATCTACGCGACCTTCGGTGGCTTCCCCGAGGAGCAGCAGCCCGGCTACGCGGCCTTCTCTGCGAAGTATGAAGAGGCCTACGGCGAGGCTGTGGGTCCGTACGCCCAGAACAACTACGACGCGTTCGGCGCCCTGATCGCAGCCATCAAGCAGGCTGGCTCGCTTGATACCGAGGCGATCATCGAAGCGCTGCAGACGGTCGAGTACGAGGGCGTTACCGGCACGTTCAGCTTTGCCACCGCCGCTGACGGGCCCGTTGCCCGCGGCGACGTCGTGGTTGCCGGTCTCACGCCCGCCAACGTGCCGCGGTACGTTGTCGAGGGCGGGGAGTTCGTCTCCGTTAAGTAAGCCGTACCTGGTTCGCGTGTACTGAGTTGTATCGGGGGGCGCAGGAGATGTATCCTGCGCCCCCCGCGTGCGTCACGGCGGAAGATAGTGCAGAATGCTCGGGAGCATCTGCGCGCCGCCCGTAGGTCCGAATATCGGCGAGGAGCCACAGGTGAGTCTGGATCACATAGTCAGCGTCACGATCGGCGGCCTGACCGTGGGTATGATCTATGCGCTTATCGCGCTGGGTTACACCATGGTCTACGGTGTGCTCAAGTTCATCAACTTCGCGCATGGCGAGGTCTTCACGATCGGCGGGTATGTGGCGGCCTTCACGCTGCTCACGCTCGGCGTGAACGACGGGATGTCGGCGATCGCGGTGGCGGGATGCCTCCTGGCCGCAGTTGTGGCGTCAGTACTCGTGCCTATGGCCATCGGTTTCCTGGTGGAACGCATCGCCTATCGACCGCTGCGGGGCCGCGCGCGCATCATCCCGCTGCTCTCGGCCATCGGTGTGTCCATCGTGATGCAGCAGTCGATCATTCTCGTCTTCGGCTCCAAGCCCGTCACGATCCCGACGCTCGCTTTGAGCTCTGCGTCGATCGTCGTGGGTGGCATCCGCATCCGCGTCCTCGCACTCGTCATCATCGTCGTCTCGGCCGTGTTGATGGCCGGCCTCACATACCTGGTCAAGTCGACGCGCATCGGCAAGGCCATGCGAGCCACGTCGCAGGACATGGAAGCTGCCGAGATGATGGGCATCGACACGAACAAGACGATCGCCTTCACCTTCATCGTCGGCTCGGCGCTTGCCGGCATCGGCGGGTTCCTCGTCATCATGTACTACGGTTCGCTGAAGTTCGACGCGGGCTTCCTCTACGGCCTCAAGGCGTTCACCGCCGCCGTGCTCGGCGGCATCGGTAACATCCCCGGCGCCGTCGTCGGCGCCCTCGTCCTCGGCATGACCGAGACGTACGGCGTGAGCGTGGACCTCGGCTTCCTGGCGTGGTTCGTGGTCGCTGGTCTCGTCCTCGGCCTGTACGTGCAGATGGTGCGTATTCCGCGGCGTCGGCTGCAGCACATCGCCGAGGACCGGCGCACGCCCGAGTACGAGCGCAGCCTGCTGAACGTGTACCGCCTCACCCCGTATCACGGCGTGAAGACACTGCTCGCGGAGCGCACCGACGCGCTCCTGTCGGTCTCGGCGGAACACGCCGTCCGACTGATGGCGGGCAACGTCTTCCTGGCCGTGGTCGCTGCGGTGATGTTCGTCAATGCCAACGTGCGCATCGACACGCGCTGGCAGCCCGTCATCGCGTTCGTCGTGCTGATGGTGATACTGATGTTCCGGCCGTCGGGTATCCTCGGCGAAGCCATCACGGAGAAGGTGTAGCCGATGAGACTTTCCGAGGTCACAGAGCGCGTGAGCGGCGCTGCCGCCCGGGTGCCGCGCAGCGTGTACGCAGTGGGTGGACTCGTCATCGCGATAATCTTCCCGCTGCTGAACATGGCGGGCTGGGTCGAGACCGCGTGGCTTCGCGTCGGCGTGATCTCGCTGCTGTTCGTCATGCTTTCGCTCGGTCTCAACATCGTCATGGGCGAGACCGGTCTGCTCAATCTGGGTTACATCGCCTTCTTCGCGTTCGGTGCGTACACCACGGCGCTGCTCTCGTCACCTAAGTTCGAGCTGCGGTGGCCGTTCCTGGTGGTGGTGGTGCTCAGTGCGCTCATCGCGATGGTGGCAGGCTTCGTCATCGGCCTGCCCACGCTTCGGCTCCGCGGCGACTACCTCGCGATCGTCACGCTCGCCTTCGGCGAGATCGTGCGTCTCACGATCACCAACCTGCAGGACTTCACGAACGGCCCCAACGGCATCACCGGCATCTATTCGCCGCGGCTGGTGGGCGAGGGTGCGCTGGAGTCACTCGGCTCGACAGGTCCTGCGGCGTGGCTCGTCATCGACAAACCCGTGGAGTACTACTATCTGGTGCTCGCCTGCGTGGCCGTGACGGCGGTCCTGATCTCCAATCTGAAGAACTCGCGCATCGGCCGGGCGTGGAACGCGCTTCGCGAGGACGAACTCGCCGCAGTCTCGGCAGGCATCACCGCGTCGCGTGCGAAGCTGCTCTCGGTGGTGCTCTCGGCGGGTATCGCGGGCTTTGCGGGCTCGCTGTTCGCCTACTACTCCAACGTCATCAGTCCCGAGTCGTTCCTGTTCATGCAGTCGGTCATCGTCGTGTGTATGGTCGTGCTCGGCGGCATGGGCTCGATCCCGGGCGTCATCCTCGGCGCCATCGTGCTGCAGGCGCTGCCGCAGGTCATCAGGCAGGCGGCGGGCGCTGCGCGCAGTGAGTTCGAGGTCTACAGGATGCTCATCTTCGGCATCATCATCGTCGTGATGGTGATCTTCCGGCCGGAGGGCCTGCTCCCCGACACGTTGTGGCGCCGTGAGGCGCACGAGGTCGACCCGCGCGAGCAGGAGAAGACCCGTCAGAGCCTCTTCGATCTCGAAGAGGGCGAGAAGGACCTGGAGGTGTAGCCGTGGGCACGATTCTCGAGTTGCAGGGCGTGTCCATGAGTTTCGGCGGCCTGAAGGCCGTGGACAGCCTGTCCTTTGACGTGCGAGAGAACGAGATCGTCTCGATCATCGGACCGAACGGCTCCGGCAAGACGACCACGTTCAACGTGATCAGCGGTCTGTACGAGCCGGACTCGGGCGATATCCTCCTCAAGGGCGAGAGTGTCGCCGGTCTGCGCCCCGACCAGGTCCACGACAAGGGCATCTCGCGCACGTTCCAGAGCCTCCGGCTGTTCTCGAACATGAGCGTGCTCGACAACGTGCTCGTCGGCATGCACTCGGTCACCGACGCGGGACTCATCGCCTCGATGCTGCGTCTGCCGAAGGTGCGTCGCGAGGAAGCCGCGATGCGCGTGAAGGCACGCGAGATCCTCGAGATGTTCCCCGGCCGGTTCTCCGGCCCGCGCCAGCAGCAGCCGGCGTTCTCGCTGTCGTATGCCAACCGGCGCCGGCTCGAGATCGCACGGGCGCTCGCGTCCGAACCCGCGCTGCTCCTGCTCGACGAGCCGGTGGCCGGCATGAACCCGATGGAGTCCCGCGAGGTGATGGAGCAGATCAAGGTGCTCCGGGACAAGGGGTACACGATCCTCATGATCGAGCACGATATGCATGTGGTCGAAGGGGTGTCCGACCGCGTTATCGCGATGGACCACGGCGTGAAGATCGCCGAAGGCACGTATACCGAAGTCGCCAACGATCCGCAGGTTGTGGAGGCCTACCTTGGCAAGCGAGCAGCAGAAGCCACTGCTTGAGTTCCGGAGCGTCGAGACGTACTACGGGCGCATCCAGATCCTCAAGGGAGTCAACTACCAGGTCCACCCTGGCGAGATCGTCTGCCTGCTGGGCGGCAACGCATCCGGCAAGTCGACGACGATGAAGACCATCCTCGGCATCGTGAAGCCGGCCAAGGGCACGGTGCTGTGGGAAGGTGAGGTCATCAACAACCTGCGCACAGCCGAGCGCATCAAGCGCGGCGTTGCCACCGTCCCGGAGAACCGCCGGCTCTTCCCGCACCTGACGGTGCTCGAGAACCTCGAGATGGGCGCATACACGCGCACCGACTCGGCCGAGATCGCCGCCGACCTCGAGCGCGTCTACGAGTTCTTCCCGAAGTTGGCCGAGCGCCGGAAGCAGCGTGCGGGCACGCTCTCCGGTGGCGAGCAGCAGATGGTGGCGTTCGGCCGCGCGCTCATGAGTCGTCCGAAGCTCATCTGCATGGACGAGCCGTCGATGGGGCTTTCGCCGGCGCTCGTGGACCAGAACTTCGACCTCATCCAGCAAGTGAACGAGCAGGGCGTCGCCGTGTTCGTCGTGGAACAGAACGCCACCGCTGCTCTCTCGATCGCCGACCGCGGCTACGTGTTGCAGGGCGGGCGCGTCGTCATCGAGGGCACCGCCGCCGAGCTGCTCGACAATCCCGAGCTGAAGCGGGCGTATCTGGGCGGGTAGCGAACGAGCGCTGCCGCGGCTCTTCAGGCTGGCCGCTCCCTGACCGATACTCATGAGTGACGCACCTGGTGCGTTATGCTCTTGTTCGTGCGCCGCGCGAGAACGCGCGGCCTGTTGGGGTTCGGGGGTGCTCAGATGCGCAGGCGTCACGCGGTAGCCATACTTGCCGCAGCACTGGTCGCAGGGATGTTCGCGGTGCCGGACACAGCGGCTGCGGTCCTGGAGAACGAGTACGGGATGCGTTATGCGGGCCGCGCGGTGTGCGTGAACTGTCACGCCGCCTCGGTCTACGGTGCTACGAGCCACGATGAGTTCGCGACGCCGGGAGCCGAGCCGAGCGCGGATCACATGTGGCCGGCGGGGCGCATCGGGGTCGGTCTCCAGCTCGAGCGCTCGGACATCGGCTTCACGCTCGGTGCGGGCACCGGCGCGCGCTCTTACCTGGTGAAGAACGCACTATCGCGGGTGCCCGTTGCCTACACCGAGGTGGCTGGCGAGGACCGCTACATGACATCGGTCCGGGCGTCTGTGGATGGCTTCGCCTCGGCGGATACCGTGGTGGTGGCCACCGGCGAGGCGTTTCCGGACGCGCTCGGTGGGGCGGCGCTCGCGGGCGCGGTCGACGGCCCGCTGCTCCTGACGCGCACCGGCACCGTCCCCGCAGTCGTGATCGACGAGATCGAGCGTCTCGGCGCGACGAAGATCTACGTGCTCGGCGGAGAGGCCGCCGTCGCGCCAGCCGCATTCGCACAGCTCGATGCACTCGGCGATGCCGTGCGGCTGTCCGGCGGCAACCGGTACCAGACTGCCGCCGCAGTGGCTGCCGAGACCATCAAGGTCCTTGGAGGCGGCTACGGCGGTGCAGCTTTCATGGCCACCGGCACCAACTTCCCTGACGCGCTCGGTGCGTCCCCGATCATGTATGCCAAGGGTATGCCGCTCGTGCTCGTCGATGGTAGCGGCGCGTTCGTGCTGCCGTCTCAGGTGACGTCGGTCAAGGTACTCGGCGGCACCGGTGCGGTTCCCGCTTCCGTCGAGTCTGCGCTTGGCGCCAGACTCGACGGAAGACTGCAAGGCGCCACTCGCTACGCAACGGCGGCCGCGGTGGCCGACTACGGCGTGTCTCTCGGTATGACGTGGAACGGCGTCGGCATCGTCACCGGTGAGAGCTTCCCGGACGCGCTCTCCGCCGGCCCGCTGTTGGGTTCCAAGAATGCCGTCATGCTGCTCTCCACGTCCGGGAATCTCGCTCCCGACGCTGCCGCGAAGCTTGCCACCAACAAGGGCGTGATCGCGAAGGCGACGTTCGTTGGCGGCACGGGTGCGCTTTCGGCCGCCACCCGCAACGAGGTCAGGGCGATCCTGACCGGTGTCGCGCCCGCCGGGACCAACCCGTTCGGGGTCTCGACACTCGAGTGGGATCCCGCGCACCCGGACCAGTGGGAGATGGGTCCTGAGGGCATCTCGGTGAACGCGTACACGTGCGGTGGCTGCCACCACCTTGGCTGGGTGGCTCAAGGGCTCCTGCCGACCGCCGGCAAGTTCATGGCCACCGCCACGACACCTGTGGTCAACGGCTGGGTGACCGACCCCGCCGGTCCCACGACGTCTCCCGAAAAGTACATCGCGGGCGCGTCCATCCAGTGCGAAGTATGCCACGGCACCGGCGAGGCCGGCGTTGAGGCCAACAACCACTGGGCGGGCTTCTCGAGCAACGTGAAGATCCTCAAGGGAACGCAGCTGCTCGACTCGCAGGTCTGCGGTCAGTGCCACGGGCGCTACAAGGGCGGCAACACGCGCGGCTACACTCCCGACCAGAATCTCCTGACCTTCGTCACGCCGTTCGGCTTCAGTGACATCCCCGCCGAGGAGAACTGGAACGGCGGGACCAACGCCGCCACCGGCAAGCCGTGGGACTTCTTCCCGAGCGGCCAGAATCGCACCATGAAGCACTCCTACTACTCGGAGTGGATCCTCTCGGCACACTCGTACCGCGGCCAGTACTACGGCGCTACGAACGACGCGCGCGTGACCCCGTATCAGAAGGTCGTCGGCGGCTACTATAGCGCCAAGACATCAGGGCTCAACTGCGCGAAGTGCCACACCGGCGAGGGTTACGCCAAGCGCAAGGGACTGGCGCTCATGACGCAGTTCGAGCCGACGGGTGAGAACGTCGGCTACATGGGCCAGGAGTGTGTCACCTGCCACATCCCGCACGGCGCGGACGCCGAGACCGGCATGGCCGTGCGTGAGCCGGATGCCGAACCCACGCTTGCCGGCGTGACGATGACGAGCATCTGCGAGGACTGCCACAACTGGCAACTCGAGGTCGAGGGACGGCCGCTCGTGACCGCGCCTCTGCCCGTGACCGCGTACGGCGCTCCGGCGAGGGACCTGAGTAGTCGCGGCGGATACAGCCACCCGACGCGCGAGATCTACAACGGTGTGGGCATGTTCGAGGTCGACGACGCCGGGAAGTTCATGCCGGGCGTGGCCTGCGAGGACTGTCACATGCCGGCGACGAAGTCGGACTACCCCGACAAGACCGGTGTCGAGCGCCATGATGACCGCTCGTGGAAGCGCTACAGCCACCGAATGTTCATCATGGAGCCCGGTGACGCCGAGGAGTGGGGTCTCGCTCCGTGGGGCGACTCCTGCTCACCGTGTCACGTCAGTCAGACGCAGCACGAGCTCCAGCAGGCCATCGAGCAGTGGCAGGATGAGGCGGCCCAGGCGGCGACCGTGGCCGCAGACGCGTACGCCGCCGCATGGACCGCAGCCGACGATCCCGGTGCGCTTGAGGACCCCGACTCTGACGGCTTCGTCACCCTCATGGGCCGTGCCTACTACAACCAGCGTTCGTACCTGGGGGAGGGCTCGCTCGGCGCGCACAATCCCGCCTACATCGTGGCGGGCCTCAAGGCCGCCACGAAGATGGCCAAGTCGGTCAACGGCGTATTTGCGTTCGTTGACTCGGGCTCGGCGTTCCCCGGGGCCGACTACATCGTCGGCAACGTCAGGAACGGTGATGACACCGGCGCAGCCGGCGCCGAGATCGTCATCACGGTTGACGGCGTTTCCAGCACGGTGCTGAGCGATGCCAACGGCAACTTCGCGTTCCTGTTCGCTGACTCCGCTTCGATAGACGCGATCGCCTGGAAGCGCTGTAGCGATCCGGCGGCCGACCTCTACCCGTCCTTCTAGCGGCTTCTCGGCTGCGTTTCGCGGCCCCGGCACCCGTTGGGGTGCCGGGGCCGTCTGTCGTGCGGCGTGCGTTCGCGTCGGCGGTCGCGTAAAGTCGTATCGAACGTCTGCACAAATGTATACATCCTCGGAAGGAGCCGGCATGATCAAGGTCGCGGTGTGGGGCACGGGCATGATGGGCCAGGGTCTGCTCGGGTTCCTCCTTGACCGGCCCAAGGACGTCGAGATCCTCGGCGCCATCGTCACCAACCCCGCCAAGGAGGGCAAGACCGTCGGTGAGCTGCTCGGTCGGCCGTGCGACGTGCGCATGACCACCGATGCCGCGGCGGTCCTCGCCGGGAAGCCCGACGTCGTGTGCATCTGCACCCAGAGCAATCTGGACGAGGTCACCGACCAGGTGGAGGCGGCCGTACGCGCGGGCTCGAACGTGCTGTGCATCGCCGAGAAGCTCGCTTACCCGTGGGCAAGTGACGCCGAGTGGGCCGATCGCTTCGAGGAACTCGCGATGGAGCACGACGTCTCCATCCTCGGCACCGGCATCAACCCGGGCTTCATCCTCGACGCGCTCATCGTGGCATGGAGTTCGATCTGCCTGAAGATCGACCGCATCGAGGCCCAGCGCGTCAACGACCTCTCGCCGTTCGGACCCACCGTCATGGCGAGCCAGGGCGTGGGCACCACCGTCGAGGAGTTCGAGCGTGGCGTGGCCGATGGCACGATCGTAGGCCACATCGGCTTCCCCGAGTCCATCGGCCTTATCGCTGACGCGCTTGGCTGGGAGATCGACGAGGTCATCGAGACGCGCGAGCCGATCGTCACGACCGTGCCGCGCGAGACGTCGCACATCAAAGTCGCCCCCGGCGACGTGTGCGGCTGCAGGCACATCGGCCGCGGCTACAGCGGCGGCGAGCTCAAGATCGAGCTCGTCCACCCGCAGCAGATACATCCGGGGCTCGAGGGCGTGGATACCGGCGACTACATCCGCATCGTCGGCGACCCGGACGTCCACATGGCCAACACCCCGGAGATCCCGGGCGGCAAGGGCACGTACGCGAGCACCGGCAACTACATCCCGCTCATCGTGGACGCGCCAGCGGGTATCCTTACCGTGACCGACCTGCCGATTCCGCGGTTCTGGTCGCCGACGGCATAGGGTCCGTGACCGACGGAGTGCGAGGGGTGCGCCATGGCTGATGCGTTCCGCTGCAACGCGGGTGACTGGGTGGAGATCGAGCGGGTGTTGCTCGAGCCGTCCGAGCGGGCCTCGGGACTGCCCGAGGACACGGCGGCCCAGCCGCTGCGCGCGTGGGTGAAGGGTTTCGCGCTCGAGGGCGGTCTCATCGGCGACGAGATCGGCGTGGAGACGATGACCGGCCGGATCGTGCGCGGGCATCTCTCGGCCGTCGCGCCGGGCTACACACACACCTTCGGCACGCCGTCGGCCGAGATCGTCTCGATCGGACGTGACCTGCGCGCACGCGTAGCCGCCTACCGCGCCAAGGCGGGTGAGTGACGTGACCACCCGCTACGAACAGGTCATGGCCCGCAAGGGCGAGATCATGGTCCGCGCGCTGGGCATGGACTACGCCGAGTTCGAGCGCAGCCCCATCGCGTTCGACTACGAGGGCATGATGGGCGCGCACGGCTACTCGCTCGATGACATCCGCGGCATCCAGGCGGCTGCGGGAGTCGGGACGACGCCGCTGCTCGAACTCCGTAACCTGACCGATCTCGTGCGGTCCTACGCCGAGCCGGGATTCGGCGCGCGCCTGTTCGTGAAGGACGAAGCCGCCAACATGGCCGGCTCGTTCAAGGACCGGCGGGCTTCCATGAGCATCCATGTGGCCGCTGAGAAAGGCTACGCAGGCGTGATCGCCGCAACCTCGGGCAACTACGGTGCGGCGGTGGCGAGTCAGGCCGCGCGCGCGGGCCTGAAGTGCATCATCTGCCAGGAGACGTTCGACTCACGCCACATCGGCCAGCCGGAGATCGTCGAGAAGTCGCGCCTGTGCGAGGCGTTCGGCGCCGAGGTCATCCAGATGTCCGTCGGCCCCGAGCTCTTCTTCCACATGCTCGAGTTGCTGGATGAGACCGGGTACCTCTCGGCCTCGCTCTATTCACCGTTTGGCGTCTCGGGCATCGAGACGCTCGGCGCGGAGCTCGCCGAGGAGATGACGGCACTCACCGGGGCACCACCGACGCACGTGGTGGTGACGCATGCGGGCGGCGGCAACACCACCGGCACCGCGCGGGGTCTGAAGCGCGCCGGCGCCACCGCGACCGAGATCGTCAGCGCGAGTGTGGACCTGTCGGGTCTGCACATGGCGAGCGACACCGACTTCAACCGCAAGAGCTTCACCACGGGCCACACCGGCTTCGGCGTGCCGTTCGCCACATGGCCCGACCGCGCGGACGTGCCGCGCAACGCTGCGCGCTCGCTGCGGTACATGGACCGATATCTCACCGTCACGCAAGGCGAGGTCTTCTATGTGACCGAGGCACTCGCCAAGCTCGAGGGCCTCGAGCGCGGGCCGAGCGGCAACACGGCGATCGCCGCGGCGATGTCGCTTGCGCGCGACCTGCCGCGGGATGCCACCGTGGTCGTGCAGGAGACCGAATACACGGGCGCCGGCAAACACCACTGGTCGCAACTGGCGTTCGCGCGCGAGCAGGGTGTCGAGGTCCGCGCGGGCGACCCGGCCGACAACGTTCCCGGCACGGTGATCGTCATCCCCGAGCGTCCCGAGCAGATCCGTGCCAAGGACTTCGATCTGTCTAAGATGCACCGCTCGTACGTTCGCAACGCGCTTGCCCACGCCCCCGAGGGTTACGAGCCCACGCCCGCCGATGTCGTCTTCCTCGCCGAGGACAGCAACACGTCGCCGGCGATCGTCAAGGAGATCATCGCGGGGCTCAAGGAGCGCTAAACGGGCCTCGCTTACACGTCCGTGTGCGGGTCGATGGGGAGCACGACGGTGAACGTCGACCCGTGACCGACGCGGCTTCTCAGCAGGATGGACCCGCCGAGCAGCTCGGCGAGCCGACGCGAGATGGCCAGCCCGAGACCGGTGCCCTCCTTGTCGGGCGCCGAAGGGCCGATCGCCTGCACGAACTCGCCAAAGATGCGGTCGTGGTCCTGTGACCTGATGCCCGGGCCGGTGTCGATGACGCTGATCCCGAGGGTGTCCGTACCCAGCATCCGCACGCGGACGCTGATGCCGCCGCGCTCGGTGAACTTCACGGCGTTTCCGAGCAGGTTCAGCAGGATCTGTCCGACACGCATGCTGTCCGAGGGGAAGACCGACAGGTCGAGCCCGTCGGCGATCTCGAGGTCCAGTGACAGTCCCTTGCGCTCGGACTCCGGTCTCACCGATTCGACGAGCTCGCCCACGAGCTTCTCGAGATCGAACGGCTCGATCTCGACCTGCACCCGGCCGGCCTCGATACGCGACAGGTCCAGGATGTCGTTGATGAGGGCCAGCAGGTGGCGTCCCGACTGGTCGATCATCTCGAGTTGACGCCGCTGCTCCTCGTTCAGGTCCCCTGTCAGGCCAGAAAGCATAAGGCCCGAGAAGCCGATGATCGAGTTGAGCGGTGTTCGGAGCTCGTGGCTCATCGCGCGCAGGAAGCGGGACTTGGCGTCGTTTGCCGAGGTGAGGCGTCGGTTGGCGTCTGCGAGTTCGTCGGAAGTGGCTTGCAGCACGTCGTTGGCGGTCGTGAGCTCTTCCGTCGTCGCCTGGAGCTCCTCGTTGATGGCGGTCAGCTCTTCGTTGGCCGCGTGGAGTTCTTCGTTCGCAGTCTGCAGCGCCTGCGTGCGCTCCTCGACCAGCTGCTCGAGTTGCTCGGCGTGCTGTTCGAGCTCCCGCCGGAGCGCTGTACGCTCGGTCACATCCCGGAAGACGACGGCAAACTGCCCTTCGCGCGGGCTGAACGCAAACACCTCGAAGTCCTTGCCGAGTTCCGCCGAGTGTGACTCGAACTCGACCGGCGTGCCGGTGAGCGCGACTGCACCGTAGCGCTCAATCCACTCCGGCTCTGTCCCGGGCAGGACTTCGAGTACTCGTTTGCCGACCATGCTGCTGGCCTCCATGCCGGTCAGGCGCTCGAATGCGGGGTTGACGGAGATGAAGCGGTAATCGCACGGCGCGCCGTCTTCGTCCACTATCACCTCGTGGACCGCGAAACCGTCGAGTATATTGTCGAAGAGTTCACGGTAGCGCTGCGCGCTCTCCCTCAGGATCTCGCGTGCCGTGCGTTCGTCGGTCTGGTCGCGGAACACGATGACCACGCCGACGATCGTGCCCGCTTCATCGCGGATCGGCGCTCCACTCTCGCCGATGGGCCGAACCGTGCCGCCGCGGGAGACCAGCATGACCTGACCGTCGATCGAGCAGACGTCGCCGACATCGAGCACCTTGGAGACAGGGCACGGGGCCGCCTCGCCGGACTCCCCATCCCGGACGTCGAACACCGCACCGATCGGTCGTCCGATCGCTTCGGACTCCGGCCACCCCGTAAGGCGTGCCGCCACCGGGTTGATGAACTGGATCAGTCCGGCGGCATCGGTGGCGATGACGCCATCACCGATGCTTGCCAGTGTCACGCCGAGCCGGGCCTCGGCCACCCTGAGCGAACGTTCGGTCTCCAGGGTGTCGAGAAGATGAGAACTCCTCGCCCGCTGCCAGAAGTAGGCGGGCGCGCCGATGGCGCTGGCGATGAGCGTTGCCAGCACGAGGATGAGAAGTGTTGCGCGCACGCGCCACGCGGCAAAGGCCTCCTCGGTGTCGACCTTGGCGATCATGAGCCACGATGAGCCGGGGATCTCGGCCAGGTACGCGATCACCGGCTGGCCCCGGTAGTCGATGCCCTCCACGATGCCGCGCTCGCCCAGGACCGCCTTGACTGCGGGGGCGTCCACCCGGGTGATAGGCAGGCGGAAGGACATCGCGGCGCCGGTCAGGTGGCGCACCTCGTTGAGGAAGACCACCTCCGGGCCGTCGCGTCGGACGAGGAGCGTCTCGGCGGTCCTGCTCGCGGTGGGCCACGTCTGGACGCGCGGATAGAGGAAGTCACGTGTGTCGGCGCGCAGGATGATCGCGCCCGCGGGTCGGGGTGTGTCGACGCCGTCGGGCGACGTGATGTGCACGGGCGCGATCACATCGATGTGCGCGCCAGACGCGTTCGGATACGGGGTGAGCTCGGTCAGCACCGGGGTCTTACCGTACATGGCGCTCCGCAGGTCGAGCCGTTCGCCGGCGCCGAGTGGCAGCGGGTCCTCGCCCGTGCTCAGGAGGATGGTGCCGCTCGTGTCGACCAGTATCACGTCGCGGTAGCGGTCCCCGTAGCGCAGCGACTCCAGCGTTTCGACGAGTGGCTCGGCCGTCTCGGGGGTCGGGTTGGCCAGCCACTGGCCGAGCAATGCCTTGAATTCCGGAGCGGCGGTGACGCGCACGCCGTCGGCGAGGCGGTCGGCGCGCCAGATGGCGATATCATCGGCCTTCAGAGATGCGATGGTCCGGAGTTCCGACTCGGCCCGCTCGCGAAGGGAGCTCTCCTGGTCGTGGTAGATCCAGGTGCCGGTCGCAGTGATAGCGAGAACCGCGACGATCACGTTGAGTATGAGCCATCGAGGCGTTCTGCTGTATGGCTGGACGGCCATCTCGCCCTGTCCCGTCTCGCTTGTGGCGACCGTAAGGCTTTCTAGCATAGCAACAAGTCCCGGTCCGTGTGTTGCGCGAACGTCGCGACATCGGATACGAAGGACCTGGCCCCGGCTCTCTCAGTCGAGCCAGCGGCGGCACCTTTCGCAGCGGGTGGCGCCCGGCGGGTTGACCAGTCCGCAGTCGGAACACATCGGCCCGACCTCGGTGGGGTTCGCGGAGCTCGTCGTGCCGACGGCTGCCGCGGCCACCACGCTCGGTTCGGGCAGTTCACCGACGCACAGCCACAGATCGACGCCGCCGAGCCGGATGAACGCCGGCAACGTGACCCCGTCGGCGCTTCGGCCGGTGCGACCGGCGTACTCGAAGTCGGTGTCGGACGCGATCGTCGCCGACCCTCCCTCTGCTGTGACCGTGATACTCGCGAGCTCGGGCACGTTCGGCTCGCCGGCGAGCGGGAGGTTGGCCGCCCCCCGCGACCCGATCGTGAGCGTTCCCGACTCGGAGCGCGCGGACTCTCCGTCGTTGGGACCCGAGCAGACCTCTACGGTGACCGTCTTGGGGCTCATGACGCGTCCTCCTCATCGGGTTCGGGCGCGGCCGGCTCGATCGGCTCGAAGACGAGGTTCTTGCCCTTCACCTTGATGCGCACGCCCTGCTCGCGGTTCACCTCGCCACGGATGATGGCGTCGGACAGCGGCTCTTCCACGAGTTGCTGGACCGCTCGCCTGATCGGCCGTGCACCCATCGCCGGGTCGTAGTGCCACTCGGCCAGGTACTTGAGCGCGGTCGCCGTGGCCTCCACGTGCGTCTTGAGCTGCGAGAGCATCTTCGCCGCGATCTTGAGCAAGACCTCGTGCGGCAGCGGGTTGAAGATGAGAATCGCGTCGAAGCGGTTGAGGAACTCGGGCGCGAAGTGGCTGCCGAGTTCTCCGCCCACCGCATCGCGCACCTGCTCGGTGGTGAGCTCGTCGGTCTGGCGACCGAACCCGATCTCACGCTTGCCGCGTATCGCGGCCGAGCCGACGTTCGAGGTCATGATCACGACCGTGTTACGGCAGTCGATGGAGCGCCCGAGCGCATCGGTCAGCCGGCCCTCGTCCATGAGGCCGAGCAGGAGCTGGTGCACGTTGGGATGTGCCTTCTCGACCTCGTCGAGAAGCACGACCGTGTACGGTTTCGTGCGGATCCCCTCGGTGAGCATGCCGCCGCGTTCCGAGTCCACATACCCCGGCGGTGAGCCGATGAGGCGCGCGGTGGAGTGTTCGGCGCTGCACTCGGACATGTCCACGCGCACCATCATGCGCTCGTCGTCGAACATCGCCTCGGCGAGCGCCTTGGCAAGTTCGGTCTTTCCCGTACCGGTGGGGCCGAGGAACATGAAGCAGCCGATCGGGCGGTCCGACGCGCTCAGCCCGGCGCGGGCCTTGCGTACGGTGCGGGCGATCTTGTCGACCGCTTCGTCCTGTCCGATCACGCGCGCGCGCAGCCGGTCCTCGAGTCCGAGGAGGCGCTCGGCTTCATCGCCCCGCAGCTTGCCGACGGGGATGTCGGTCATCGTCGCGACCATCAAGGCGATGTCGTCGGCGTCGACCACGAGGGTCTCCGTCGTGTCGGTCGGCCGAACACCGCCAGAGAACAGCGCGCGGCGCTCCTCGCGCGACATCTCGCCGAGGTCGTCAAAGCCGTAGAACGCGCGCAGGCGCTTCTGGGCGCACGCCTTGTCGAGCACGACGAGTGCCTTATCGGGCAGATTGCGATCGGGCATATAGCGGACCGAGAGCTCGACCGCCGCGACGAGCGCATCGTCGAGCACGGTGAGCTTGTGGAACTCCTGATAGCGCTCGCGCAGACCGGCGAGGATCTCGAGGGTGTCCTCATGCGACGGCTGGCCGAGCCGAACGATCCCAAACCGTCGGCTGAACGCGGGATCCTTGTCGAGATGAAGCCGGAACTCGCCTTCGGTGGTCGCGCCGATGACACGTATGCGTCCGTCGGCGAGTGGTTGCTTGAGCATGTTGGCGGCGTCCAGTGCGCCCTGACCCCCGGTGCCGGCGCCCATTATGGTGTGGATCTCGTCGATGAACAGGATGAGGTTCGGGTCGCTCTCGGCGGCTGTGATGAGTGTTTTCAGGCGCTCCTCGAACTGGCCGCGGTAGACGGTTCCGGCAACGAGCGAGCCGATCTCGACGCTCCTGATCTGGACGCGCGCGAGCTCGGGCGGCACATCTCCTTCGGCTATCTCGACAGCCAGGCCTTCGACCAGCGCCGTCTTGCCCACGCCCGCGTCTCCGAGTACCAGCGCGTTGGGGGTCTTCTTACCCGTGAGGATGCCGATGAGCTCGAGGAGTTCCTCCTCCCGGCCGATGACCGAATGGAGTTCCCCGGCGCGTGCGAGCGCGGTGAGATCCCGTCCGAGGGCGTCGAGCTCTGAAGTGGGGGTGCCGGTGCCGGGCTGCTCGACGACGCGGCGAGAGCTGTACCCGGACGGGGTCCAGCCGCCGCGCAGCATCTCGCCCACGGCGGTCGTGAGCGCCGCGACGTCGGTGCCGCCCTCGGCCATCACCCTGGTGGGAAGCGCCTTGGGGTCGAGCAGGATCGCAAGGAGTATGTCGGGTGCCTCAACCGAGGAGTTGCCGCGCCCGCCCGCCTGTGTCCGCGCGGCGTCGAGGACCTGCTCGGCGCGACCGGTGAGCCGGCCGCCACTGCCGTCGCCCGCGCGTCCGCCCGCGCGCTGGCGCAGCGTGCGGGATACTGCGTCAAGGTCGAGCCCGGCGTCGCTGAGCACGCTCTTGAGATGCGGGTCCTCCAGCGAGAGAACGCCAAGCAGAAGATGCTCGACGCCCAGGTGCCGGTGACCCATCTCGGTGGCGATTCCCCGGGCGTTGTGTACGACCATCTGACCCGAGTCGCCAAGATTGTCGATCATGTGCGAGACCCCCTTCGTCACTAACCATTCTACCCCCGCGACGGCGTCGGCAATGAAGGGGAGGTCCGCCGGGCCGCCTCGGTGGCACGTTCCCGGCGGGTGGTGCGCTATGCTTGCATCGAACAACAGACGTTCTGTATCAGCACAGCGCGGGGCGCACGCCGATCCGAGGAGCGCAGATGGCCCGACCCGATACCTTCAGCCAGGCACGCGAGCACCTGCAGGGCCTGAGTGACGCCGAGCTGCAAGCGCGGTTCTGGGAACTCTCCGGAGCGTGCGTCGGCCCGCTCGTGGAACTCGCGCGCACCCACACCTCGCCCTCGATCGAGCGGAGCGTGCTCATGCGCATGGGCATCGACTCGATCACCTGCAAGGCCGTGGTAGCCGAGTGTGAGACCCGCGGGCTGCTCGGCCACGGGGCCGGGCACGTCGTGTTAGTCGCGATGCGCGGGTGGGGCATCGATGCGCCGGTCGCCGCCGGGCGCCTGGCTTCCGGCGAGGGCTGGGACACAGTCGAGGCGCACTGGGGTGATGTCCGATGAGCGAGCGCGACACCCGCTTCGGCAAGCCGCTTGTCGACACGCCACTCGACCCGTGCGAGAAGCTCGACGTAGAAGCGCTCCTCGAGGGTCTCGAGCACTATCGTCCGCGTCGGCGCAGCTGGACCTGGCGTCGGCAGGTACCGGACCAGCGGCACTACGAGTTCACCTTCCACGAGACCGCCGAGCCGCTCGAGCGCAGCGTACCGCTGCCCGCCGCGCACTACTTCGAGGACATCGACCCGCAGCCCGACTGCGTCATCACGACCGAGATCGCCTCGGGCAGGCCCGAGGATGACATCCGGCGTATGCGCATGGCCGCCTGGCACGGTGCCGACCACATCATGGTCATCCGCACCGCCGGTCAGAGTCACATGGACGGGCTGCTCGAGGGCACGCCCGAAGGCGTCGGCGGCATCGCCATCACACGCAAGCAGGTGCGCCTCACGCGCCGGGCCCTCGATCTGATCGAGGACGAGGTGGGCCGGCCGATCAACTTCCACAGCTACGTGAGCGGTGTCGCGGGACCCGAGATGGCGGTCATGTTCGCCGAGGAGGGCGTCAACGGCGCCCATCAGGATCCGCAGTACAACGTGCTCTACCGCAACATCAACATGTACCGGTCGTTCGTCGATGCCGCCGTGGCCAAGCACGTCATGGCGGCCGCCGGCATCCTCCAGATCGACGGGGCACACAACGCGAACGCCACGGCGGTCAAGGCGTGGAAGGTGATGCCCGAGCTGCTGGTCCAGCACGCCATCAACTGCGCATACTCCGAGGCCGTCGGCATGCCCGCCGAGGGCATCGCGCTTTCCACGGTGCCGCCCGATGCCGCTCCCGCGCCCTGCATGCGGATGGACCTGCCGTACGCGATCGCGCTCCGCGACCTGTTCGGCCGGTACAAGATGCGCGCGCAGCAGAACACGCGCTACATGGAGTCCGACGGCCGCGAGGCGACCGTGGCACACGTCATGAACCTGCTTATCTCGCGGCTGACCTCGGCAGATATCCAGTCGACGATCACACCCGACGAGGGCCGGAACGTGCCGTGGCACTACAACAACGTGGCGGCGGTGGACACCGCCAAGCAGTCGCTTGTCGGCATGGACGGCCTGCGCGAGATGGTGCACATCGACCGCGAGGTGCCTGAGCTCAAGGAGCGCGTGCGCGAGATCAAGGAGCGCGCGGTACTGTTCCTCGAGGCCATGCTCGAAGACGGCGGTTACTTCGCGGGCGTGGAGAAGGCGTACTTCGTGGACTCGGGAGAGTATCCGGAGACCCATGACGACGGCATCGCCCGGCTCTCCGACGGTGGCGTGGCCGAGGGCACGATCGTCCCTCGAGCCGACGACTACCTCGCGCCGGTGTGCCACCACTTTGGCGATAACCACCTGGAGTTGCTCGCCGGATTCGGGGCGGACGTGCCTGGTCCGTCCTCGGATGCCCGGCCCTGCGACCTCGTCGGTGGCTGTACGCTCTGCGACGACGCCAAGGTTCCTTTCACCGACGAGCTCGATCCCACTGACAACGCCGCCGCGCGGCTTACACAGACCGCAGAACTCCGCGAGCGGGGACTCATCAAGCCCGAGGTCGAGTGGGCGGGCGACGGTATCGTAGCCGTCACGATGTTCCTGCCTGCCTCCGAGCGCGTGGCCGAGGCCGCCGCGCTCGAGCTCGGTCGTGCGATGAACCTCGAGGACTGCGAGGTAATCCACAAGCGCGTCATGCACCCTGCCGAAGGCACGCTGATCGAGCTCAAGGGTCGGCTCGAGGTGGCGATCGATCGGGCTCTACTCGTGATCCCCGAGCCGCCCGAGGTGCTGACCGACGAAGAGATCCGCGAGTTCGTGCACGATCGGAACCTGCGCGTCATCGCGGCCACCGTCGGCAACGACGAGCACTCCGTGGGCATGCGCGAGATCATCGACATCAAGCACGGCGGTCTCGAGAAGTGGAGCTTCTCGGTGACATACCTCGGCACCAGCGTGCCGATCGAGAAGGTGATCGACGCGGCGATCGAGCATGCCGCACGTGTGGTGCTCATCTCCACGATCATCACGCATGCCGACGTGCACCGCGACATGATGGCCAAGCTTGCCGACCTCGCCGCGGAGAAGGGCGTGCGCGACCGGCTGCTCCTCATCTCCGGCGGCACGCAGGTGACCGATGAGATCGCGCGCGCCAGTGGCATGGACGCCGGCTTCGGGCGGCGCACGAAGGGCATCGATGTAGCGAGCTTCATCGTGCGAACGATGCGCATGTGGGCGGATTGACGCTCGCCGCCGCGCTCGGCTAGCATGACGGTGCGCCACGAAGGCGCACCCGGGCGGCATGAGCTCCGCCGAGTTCGATCGAGAGCACTGAACACACGAGGGCCATCCGAGGCCACGCGCGACACGACGTCGCCGTGGTCTTTTCTATTGCCTGGCGGCCTGTGGACGAGGGGGTTCGATGAGCGACGCGAGGGCGGACGAGGCGACGATGAGCGGTGCGGCGCCGAGCGGGGCCGGCAAGGCGAGCGAGCGTGGACCGTCGCGCGCATCCGAGCGGCTGGAGCCGCGCGTGCGCGACCGGATGCCGGCCGACTTCCGGGAGGCCGTGGACTTCCACGGACACCTCTGTCCGGGACTCACGATCGGGTATCGGGCGGCGCGGATGACGATGGAGCGGCTCGGTGTGGAGCGCGGCGCCGACGAGGAGCTCGTGGGCATCGTGGAGACCGACGCGTGCGGCGTCGACGCGTTCCAGTACCTCACCGGCTGCACGCTCGGCAAGGGCAACCTGATCTACCGTGACTACGGCAAGCAGGTGTTCACGCTCGTGCGGCGGGCCGACGGGCGCGGCGTGCGCGTGTCGATGCGCTCGGACGCGCTCGAGCCGGATCCGGAGCGCACGGCACTCAAGACCCGCGTGATGTCGGGCGAGGCCACCGATGAGGAGCGCGCGTGGTTCTGGCAGGGGCATGTGGAGCGCGCCCTTGAGCTGGCCGAGATGCCGGCCGGGGAGTTCGGGACGGTGACCGAGGTCGTCGTGGAGCTGCCGCCGAAGGCGGGGGCGTTCGACTCGGTCATCTGCGCGGTGTGCGGCGAGGCGGTCATGGAGCCGCGCGCCCGCGTGCGTGACGGCGAATCGTGCTGCATCCCGTGTTCTACACGTTACAGCCGCGGTTGGGAGATCAACGCATAGCGCCGAGGTGACGCGCGTCATCGGATCGGAGGAGCACGTGAAGGTTGTGGAGCGCATGATTATGGTCGCGGCCATGAAGCGGGAGAAGCGCGCGCAGCGCACGACTACCGTGGCCCTGGCGTTCGCACTTGCCCTGGCGGTGCTCGCCGGGTGCACGGGTGGTGCGGATGACGCACCGCTGGCGCCCGGGGCATCCGAGACCCCCGAGACTCCCGCCGCCGATGCGCCTTCCGAGCGCCTCGTGACCGACCTAGCCGGGCGTGAGGTGACGGTCCCGGGTGCAGTCGAGCGCGTGGCGGCGGTCGGCCCGGGGTCGCTTCGGCTCGTCGTCTACGCGGGCGGCGCCGGGCGCATGGTAGGCATCGAGGAGTTCGAGACCCGGCCGCCGGTCGCGCGGCCGTACACGCTCGCGAATCCCGACCTGCTCGAGCTGCCGGTGATAGGTGCGGGCGGTCCCGACTCCACCCCGGACGCCGAGCGGCTGCTCGGCGCTGCCCCGGACGTCATCTTCATCGCGCAGATCGTCGACGGTGAGGCTGCCGACAAGCTCCAGGCCGCGACGGGTGTTCCCGTCCTGGTCGTCAGCTACGGGAACCCCGGCACTCTCGACGAGCCGTTCTTCACGTCGATGGAGCTCGTCGGCGAGGTGCTCGGCACATCGGAGCGCGCTGCCGAGGTCGTGGCATACGTGCGTGGCGCGCTCGCGGACCTCTCGGAGCGCACGGCAGACGTGCCGGATGCCGAAAGGGCCACGGCATACGTGGGCGCGCTCGGCTTCAAGGGCGCGCGGGGCATCGAGAGTACGCAGCCGAAGTACCTGCCGTTTGCCGCCATCGGGGCGGCCAACGTCGCGGGTGACCTCGAGCAGCCCGGTTCGGTGATGATCGATCGCGAGCAGCTCCTCGCGTGGGACCCCGCGCACGTCTTCCTGGACCTCGGCGGACTCTCGCTCGTGCGCGAGGACGTCGCCGCCGACCGCGGGTTCTACGAGGGCCTGTCAGCCGCGCGCGAGCGGCGCGTGTACGCGCAGCTGCCCTTCAACAACTACTCCACCAATGTTGAGATCGCGCTCGCCGACGCGTACTTCGCCGGCACCGTCCTGTTCCCGGAGCGCTTCGCCGACATCGACCCGGCAGCCAAGGCCGACGAGATCGCCACCGTGCTCGTCGGTGAGCCGGTCTACGAGCGCCTGGCCGCCATCTACGGGAAGGGCTTCGGCGCCATCGACCTTCTCGGCGGGGAGTGATCGTGTCGCACGAACACGCGTATCGCACGCGATACGCTGCCTACACGCGGCGCAAGGTCGCGGTGACCGCCGGGCTCGTCCTGGCAGTTGCACTTGCGGCCGTCTACGCGGTGCAGGCGGGCTCGGCCGGACTCTCGGTGGCCGAAGTGCTCCGCGCGCTGGCGGGCTCGGGTGAGGAGGCCGCGTCGCTCATCGTCTGGAACATCCGGATGCCGAGGGTGGTCGCGGCGATCGTGGCAGGCATCGGGCTTGCGATATCCGGCGCGGTCATGCAGGGCGTGCTACGCAACCCGCTTGCCTCGCCCTTCACGCTCGGCATCTCGCAGGGCGCGGCCTTCGGCGCCGCGCTCGCCATCATCGGCTTCGGCGCCGGCATGACCGGGACCGCCGCGGCCGATGCGGTGCGCATCTCCAACGTGTGGTCCGTAGCCGGTTTCGCCTTCGCCGGCGCGATGGCCGCCACGCTCGCCGTGCTCGCGATCTCCCGCACGCGTGGCGCCACGCCGGAGACCATCGTGCTCGCCGGCGTGGCGCTCGGCGCGCTCTTCTCGGCCGCCACGGCGCTCATGCAGTACTTCGCCGAGGACACACAGGTCGCGGCCGTGGTCTTCTGGACGTTCGGCGACCTCGGTCGGGCCGCCTGGCGCGACGTGGGTGTGATGGCCGCTGTGGTCGCTGCGTGCGGCGCGTACTTCCTGTGGCACCGCTGGGACTACAACGCGCTCGAGACCGGCGCCGAGTCGGCGCACGGGCTGGGCGTGGAGGTGGAGCGCGTGCGGCTGCTCGGCATGCTCGTGGCGTCGCTTGCCACAGCCGTGATCGTCGCGTTTCTCGGGATCATCGGGTTCATCGGGCTGGTGGGCCCACACCTCGTGCGGCGCGTGATGGGAAGCGACCACCGCTTCTTGCTACCGGCGTCGGCGGCGGCCGGCGCGCTGCTGCTGCTCGTGGCCGACACGGTCGGCCGGACGCTCATCTCGCCGGTCGTGCTGCCGGTGGGAGCCATCACGTCTTTTCTCGGGGCCCCGCTGTTCCTGTACCTGCTCGTGGCCGGGAGGCGGTCGGCATGATGCTCCGTGTCGAGGGTGTCACGTTCGCCTATCGCAGCGTCCCCGTGCTCGACGGCGTGGACTTCTCCGTCGGGCCCGGGGAGTTCCTTGCGGTGCTCGGCAACAACGGTGCCGGCAAGTCCACGCTGCTCCGGTGCATCACGCGCATCGTCCGACCACACACCGGCGCGGTCTATCTGGACGAGCGCGACGTGCACGCGCTCGGTAGCAGCGAACGTGCGCGGAACGTCGGCTACGTGCCGCAGCGCACCGAGGCGAGCCACATGACCGTGTACGACGCGGTGCTCGTTGGCCGCACCCCGCACATCACGTGGGACGCTTCTCACGAAGACCACCACGTGGTGGAGCGCGTGCTGGCCGAGCTGGGTCTCGAGGGTCTCGCGATGCGGCCGATCGACGAGCTTTCCGGCGGCGAGTTACAGAAGACCGTAATCGCCCGCGCGCTCGCGCAGGAGCCGCGGGTGCTCCTGCTCGATGAGCCCACTTCGAGCCTGGACCTGCGCAACCAGCTCGACGTGCTGGCCACCGTCAAGCGTGTCACCTCGGCGCAGGGCGTTGCCGTCATCGCGGTGATGCACGACCTCAACCTGGCGCTCCGCTTCGCCGACCGGTTCTGCTTCCTCGCCGACGGGCGCGTTCACGCCTGCGGCGGGCCGGAGGTCGTGACGTCGGAGAACGTCTCGCACGTCTATGGGGTGCCCGTGAGCGTGACGTCTGTCGGCGATGTGCCGCTCGTGGTGCCGCTCGCGTCGTCGTCGTAGGCTCCTCGTACCGCTCCCGTGGTTGGCCGAGCCGTGCTCGCCCGTGCGATGATTGGCCCGACCGGAGAGGAGCCGCCGCGTGCCCGAGCCCCGTCGCATAGACGCCCTGGTAGCCGAGATCGGATCGACCACCACGGTCGTGAGTGCCTTCGACGGCCTGTCCGGCTGGCCCGATTCTACGCCCGCGCTCATCGGGCAGGGCGTAGCGCCCACAAGTGTGGCTGCCGGTGACGTGGGGATCGGCCTTGCCGCAGCGCGTGAGGCGCTCGAGGCGCAGGTCGGGCCACTCGAGCCGGGCGTCACGCTCGCCACCTCGTCGGCGGCGGGCGGTCTGCGCATGACCGTGCATGGGCTCACGCACAAGATGACCGCGATGGCCGCACGCGAGGCGGCGCTCGGCGCCGGAGGCGTGCTCGAGTACCAGACGGCGGGCCGGCTGCGCGAGCATGATCTCGAGGAGATCGAAGAGGCGCGCCCAGGGCTCATCTTGCTCGCCGGCGGTGTGGAGGGCGGCGACACAGAGGTGGTGCTCCACAACGCGCGTCGGCTGACCGAGCTCGCAGCGCGGCCCATCGTCGTATACGCCGGCAACTCGGCGGTGGCCGCCGAGGCGCGCGCCACGCTCGAGGCGGCTGGCTTCGTCGTGCGTGTCACGGACAACGTGTATCCCGCCGTAGACGAGCTCGATATCGTGCCGGCGCGTCACGTGATCCACGACGCGTTCGAGGAACACATCACCCACGCGCCGGGCATGGAACACATCGGCGAGTACGTGAGCGGGCGCATCTTGCCCACGCCGGGCGCCGTCCTTATCGCTGCGGAGCTCCTGGCCGATGAGCTCGGCGACCTCGTGGTGGTCGACGTCGGCGGTGCTACGAGCGACGTCCACTCGGTCACCGATGGCTCCCCCGATATCGCGGCGATCTCCACCGACCCGCAACCGCACGCAAAGCGCACCGTTGAAGGCGACCTCGGCACGTACGTGAGCGCCGCACACACGGCCGCACTCATCGGCGAGGGTGAGCGGCCCGGACACCTGCCGCCGGCGATCCCGTTCACTCCCGCCGACATCGAGGCTGCCGCGCTGCTGGCGCGCGCGGCGACGGTCACCGCGATGACGCGCCATGCGGGCCGTTTCGCGCACCTCTACACGCCGAAGGGCCGCCAGACGGTCGCGCACGGACGGGACCTCACGGCCTGCCGACTCGTCATCGGAACCGGTGGCGCGCTCGTGCGGCTCCCGGGAGGGGAGGCGGCGCTCGCCGCGACTCTCGGCGGACCCGGCGAGTATCTGCTGCCCCCCGCGGATGCCCGGGTGGCCCTCGATCACGACTACGTCTTCGCGTGCTGCGGTGCGCTCGCGTCGCGTTTCGCGCCCGGCGCGGTCGTCGCACTCATGCGCGTGAGCATCGGCGTCTAGCCGCATCATCGTGACGGCGCCCCCGCTCCGGGTATCTGCACCTAGGGGCACCATGACGTCTGAGGGGGGCGTTTGGCATGGCAGAACTCGAATCCGCCTACCCGGCCGAAGTCGCGCAGATCGTGGCATCGGCCGCACGGTTGGCCGACGAGCGCATCGTAATCGCGGGACCGGTCGTACAGTCGGACAGCGCGACGGGCGAGCAACTCGTCGGACTGCTGGACCGTGCACTCGCACTCGTTCCCGGAGACCGTAGCCTCATGCTTGCCAGGGTCGACGCGCTTGTCATCGCCATGCAGTTCAAGACCGCCGAGGAGGTCCTCGACGAGGTCCTCGCGCGCCACCCGGATGATTTCGAGGCGCGCATGCGCAAGGACCATTGGGGCGAGTGGCAGGGCGCGTTCCACCTGCCGGGCCTGTCCGAGGCCACGAGTACCCTCGCGCCGCTCATGCACGACCACATCAGGCAGGGCCGCTCGATACAGGTCGTACGTGCCGGTGTTGGGCCAGCGATGGCGATCGTCCGGCCGGTGGGGTCGGAGGAGATGGGCTCCGGTCTGAGTCACGCCTCGCGCGCCATGTGGGAGCCGGTCTGGTCGCAGACGCCCGTCGGGGCCCTGGTCGCGCACTACCTGCTGGTCGAGGACGATCCGGCTAGCCCGTACCGCGCGGAGGGGTTCCTGCCGCTTATCCGCGCCGAGAAGGCGTCGCGGATGCACGGCTACTGGCTTCTGCAGCAGCTAGCTCATGCGGATGGCTGCTTCGTCATCCTTGCCGATGGCGATCGAGTCCTCTACAACCGATGGCTGGTGTTCCCCGGGCACATCCGCGCGCGGCTCCAAGCCATGGCCGCCCGCGCGGGAACGGCGTCGCTCGCCACGGACGCGTCGGTTTTCCAGCAGGCGACACAGTGGCACATGCTCGCGTTCGATATGGACCAAGTGGTGTTCGGGCGCATCCTCTCCGAGGAGGCTGCCGGTATGAGGGATGCATGACCAGGGGCCGGTATCGGCCCCCAACGGGTCGGCTACACCACCCCCACCAGTCCGAGCTTCTGCAGCGTCTCCTCGGTGGGAAGTCCGCTCTCGCGGTCCCAGCCCATCGCCGCGTAGAAGCTGTCGAGTGACACGTCGAGGCGTGCGATCTGGCCCTCGCCGCGGCCATCGACCGCTGCCTCACTCGTGATGCGCCGGGGCAGCGTGTCGTCGGCTCGTGTGAGCCCGAACCGTGCATTGACGAGCCGTTCCAGGTTGATGACCCGCTCGGCCGCCTTGAGCATGTCCTCCTTGGTCCAGGTCTCGCCGGTGGCCGCCGAGAGCACGGCCGCCCATGTGGAGGGCTGGACCGCCAGCGTGATCACGGAGAACAGACACACGCCGAGGAGGTTCGTCGCCATGGAGAACTCCATGAACGGCTTGACCCACTGCTGGTTGTCGTCGTCCAGGAAGTCGACGTCGTAGGTGAGCCCGAGCTCCTCGTTGCGGTAGCCGAACGCGTCGACGACCGATGCATATGGCCGCAGGTGGTCCGCGCCTCGCGGTGAGACCGCGTGGCTGATGCCCTCACCCTTGCTTGCCCGCACGCCACAGCTTGCGAGTTCCACACCCTTGACCTCGAACGTGTAGTCGGCCGCATCTCCGCCGAGGGCCACCGCCGCGCGCTTCGAGCCATCGGCGAGCATGTCGCCGATGCCGGTGCGGCTGGCGATCTTGTGCAGCACGTCGGGGAAGATCTCGCCGTTGCCCCAGGTGAACTCGATGCCGCCGGTCAGCTCGGGCGTGAGGATGCCCTTCTCGTACCACTCCATCGCGATCGCGATGACCTGACCGGCCGCGATCGTGTCCAGACCGAGGTCGTTGCACAGGTGCCCGGCCACCACGATAGCGTTCAAGTCGGTGACCAGGCACTTCGCGCCGAAGGCCCCGAGTGTCTCGTACTCCGGCCCGCCTCCGGTCTCGCCGGCATGCGGCCCGGTCGTGATGGTTGTCGTGCGACCGCAGGCCACAGGGCAGCCCCAACACGCGTACGGCTTCACGTCGAGCGTCGCGTGGTACGCCGCATGGCCGAGGGTGTCGATCGACTCGGGAAACGTCGTCCGACGCCAGTTCTGTGTCGGCAGGATGCCGAGCGCGCTGATCGAGTCGTAGAAGCTCGGCGTGCCGAACGGTTTGAGTTCGGCAGCCACGAACTCCTCGGCGAGGAACTCTTCGCGCGCCTGCTTCGCGTGTGTCTTGAGCCCCTCGGGGTCCGCGATCGGGAGCGGCTGCGTGCCGCGCACGGCGAACGCCTTGAGGTTCTTGGCGCCCATCGCCGCTCCGCCGCCGCCGCGTCCGGCCGCGCGCTCCTTGTCGGTCATGATTGCGGCGTACATGACGCCGTTCTCGCCTGCGGGTCCGATCGCCGCGATCTGCCAGCCTCGGCCGTCGAGCTCGGCGCGGATGGCCTCCTCGGTGTCGTGGATACCCGAGCCCCACAGGCCCATCGCATCACGGACCTCCACCGAATCGCCGTCGATCACGACGTAGACGGGGTTATCCGCGGCGCCGGTGAAGACGATCATGTCGTAGCCGGCCTTCTTGATGGCGGGCGAGAGCTGGCCGCCCACGTTGCTCAGCCCCAGCGCCCCCGAGGCCGGCGAGCGGAACACGAAGCACGTGCGTCCCGACGACGGCGCCGCCGTGCCGGTGAGCGGTCCTACCGCTGCGATCAACGGCTGAGAGGGATCGAGCGGAGGTGCGTCGTAGTCGACCAGGTCGGCGAACAGGCGCACGGCTGCGCCCTCGCCGCCGATGTAGTCGCGGAACCACGCCTCGGGAAGCGTGCGTTTCTCGGCAGTGCCGGTGGCCAGATCCACCATGAGTGCTGTACCCCAGTTGCCGTTCATCCGGGCTCCTCTCCCCAACGGGTCGGTCTCTCGTGTGCGCCGACGGTGGCGCAGCCGACTGCTTCGGGCTACGCTCGACATGCCGCGCGCCTTCGGTCGCCGGGACGCTTCCGGCGTCGGTGGCGTGCGGGAATTGTGAGCGCCTTCACATGAGAGGATACCCATGTCCGGTCGCGCGGTAGTCACCGTTGATCTGCGCAAGGTCGCCGAGAACACGCGTCGCGTCGTCGACGCGCTCGGCGGGCGTTCGGTCATCGGCGTGACGAAGGTGACGTGTGGTTCCGCACAGGTCGCCCGCGCGATGCTCGTTGGCGGCGCAGCCGGCATCGCCGACTCGCGGCTCGAGAACCTCGCGGGTCTGCGAGCCGCCGGGATCGATGTGCCGCTGTGGCTGCTACGCGCGCCGGTTCCCGCGCTTGCCGACGAGACCGTGCGTGTCGCCGATGTCTCGCTGGAAAGCGAGGTCGAGACGATCGAAGCGCTCGACGCGGCCGCGTATCGGCTGGGCAGACGCCACCGTGTCGTGGCGATGGTGGACCTGGGCGATCTGCGCGAAGGGATGCTGCCCGATGCGCTGCCGACGTTCGTCGAGCGCGCCGAGTCGATGCCGAACATCGAGCTGCTCGGCATCGGTACGAGTCTGACATGCTACGGCGCGATCGTCCCGGACGCCGAGAACCTCGGCGAACTTGTTGCGCTTACACAGTCTGCAGAAGCCCGCATCGGGCGCCGCTTGCTCGTCTCGGGCGGCATGTCGTCCTCACTGGACGCGCTCGTGGCCGGCACCCTGCCCGAGCGTATCGACAGCCTGCGTATCGGCGAGAGCATCCTGCTCGGCGTCTCCACCGTCACGCGCGAACCCATCCTCGGCCTGCACACCGATGCGATTCTGGCCTCCGCACCGGTCATCGAGGTCATGCGCAAGCCCAGCGCGCCGCACGGCACCGTCGCGCAGGACGCCTTTGGTGGCACGCCGACGTTCCGTGACCGCGGCGAGCGGCTGCGGGCGATCTGCGCCATCGGCCATCAGGATGTGGTGCCCACCGGCATCAAGCCACTCGATTCGCGCATCGGGGTACTCGGCGCATCGAGCGATCACCTGGTGCTGGATGTGGAGGACATGCCCGCTGCGCCGCACGTGGGTGACGAGATCGCGTTCCTGCCCGGCTACAGTGCGACGCTCAGGCTCTTCACGTCGGCCTACGTGGAGAAGCGGTTCGTGGGCGAGTAGGGTTGGCGCGCGTGCCGTTGTGCGCTTCGGCTGGCGGAGTATGATGAGGCTGCGAGATCGTGCAGATGCGGAGGGGGCGCCGCGATGAGTCAGACTGCCTTGCTGCCGTCCGCAGCTATATGCGGAGGTGGCGATGAGCGAGGACCCCAGGGGTAGCGCGGGGGAACCGGAAGAGCCGAAGGTCTTTCGGATCGCGCAGCTGC
Source organism: Coriobacteriia bacterium (assembly GCA_030651765.1). Taxonomy (GTDB): domain Bacteria; phylum Actinomycetota; class Coriobacteriia; order Anaerosomatales; family Anaerosomataceae; genus UBA2272. Next base: position 59,365 of record JAUSBY010000015.1, read on the forward strand.
CCGCCCCGGATCGCACGGGGATGAACCGGCGCACGTTCGTGAAGGCAACCGCCGCGGGTGCGGGCGCGGGTGCGCTCGTCACGGTTCTCGGTGGATGCCTGCCGTTCTCGGCCGCCTGCGAGTGCGACGCCGAGGACGAGAGCGGATGCACCACCCAGTCCGACGAGGAGACCGACACCGACGAGAGCATCGAGTGCGAGTGCGATGCGGTCTGCACCTGCGAGACGGTCTGCACGTGCGACAACGAGTGCAGCTGCGATGCGGTGTGCACCTGCGAAGCCGTATGCACGTGCGAGAGTGATTGCTCGTGCGACAGCGTCTGCACCTGCGAGGCGGTGTGCACCTGCGAGGGCGACTGCACGTGCGACTCCGTGGGCGGTGGCGGCGGCCACTACTGGTATCCCACCTAGCGGCTGCGACGCGTGCGGACAAAGGAATGCATGGGGATCTCCTGGCAGGCGCTCGGCGATACCGTGTTCCTGGTCTCCCGCGACGGGGACCGGCCGCTGCTCTACGCCCCGCTCCAGGGTCTCGTGCTCGAGGCCAACGATGCGTACGTCGAGCGATTCCGCGCTGCGCTGGGTGCCGACGAGGACGCAGCCCGGGCGATCGGTCTTGAGCCCGAAACGGTGGCCGACCTCGCGCGCGTGCCCGATGAGGTCCGACGCACATTCGACCCGGTGTGGCCTGAGGTGTTCGAGCCAACGTCGGTGACGCTCTTCCTCACGCACAAGTGCACGCTCAGGTGCGTGTACTGCTACTGCGAGGGCGGCGCGGGGCGCGACATCGACTGGCCCGTACTCGAGCGTGCGGTCCGCTTCGCCCTCGACAACGCCAAGCGCCTCGGCAGGGATGCGCGCGTCGCTTTTCACGGAGGTGACGTGGGCGCATGCTGGCCGCTGTTCCGGCGCGCGGTTGAGTTCGTGGAGGCCGAGAGTGCGGCGGCGGGCGTGAAGACGTCGATGTCCATCGGCACGAACGGGTTCTATACCGAGGAGCAGGCGGCCTACATCGCCGCGCACATCGCCAGCGCGACGGTCTCGATCGACGGCACGCCGACGGTGCACGACCGGTCGCGGATCACGCCGGGTGGAGGTCCATCGCTGGCCACCGTGCTGCGTTCGCTCGCCATCTTCGAGAGCGAGGGGCTCTCCTACTCGATCAGGATGACGGTCACGGCCGAGTCGCTGCCGGCGCTCGCCGAGAGCATGGCGTACCTGTGCGAGAACACGCACGCACGCACGATCAGAGCCGAGCCACTCTACGCACGCGGGCGTGCCACCGTCTCACACCTCCAGGCGCCAGACCCGGAGGCCTTTGTGGCAGCGTACCGCCAGGCGAGGACGGTGGCCGAACGGTACGGACGGCAGCTGACGTACTCGGGCGCGCGCATCTCAGGGCCAGCACCCGCGTTCTGCTCGTTCGCCCGGCCCACGTTCGGCGTCACGCCCGACGGGGACCTCACGTGCTGCTACGAGATCCTGCACCCGGACGACCCGCTCGCCACCGAGTTCTTCTACGGGCACATCGAGCCGGACGGTTCGGCGATCGTCGTGGACGAGGAGCAGGTCGCCGCCATCCGGGCGGGAGCGAAGGCGCGTCGGCAGGGCTGCGCGCACTGCTTCTGTGTCTACGCGTGCGCCGGTGATTGCGCGGCCAAGACTATCGACAGCGGTCGCGGTGACGGGGAGTCCACCGGCCGGTGCGAGATCACCCGCGCACTCGTGTACGACATGCTCGGGCGCGCGCTTGCGGGCGAGGATCCCACGAGGCCGTCCCGCGATACCCCCCGCGCGGCACCCGGCGCCGTTGGCCCGCACATTCGCGTGGAGCAGTCCTGATGGCCGGCATGCCGGCCGAGTTCGTGCCGGAGTGCCTCACGGTCTTCCGCTCCAATGAGTGCAACCTCGCATGCCGCTACTGTCACGCGTCGCCCGGCACCGCGTCGGGCCCGCCGATCTCGGATCGCGTCCTCGCCGATGCCGCGGACATCGTGGCCGGTTCGTGCGCGCGTCACGGTATCGCGATGACCTTCGCGCTCCTTGGCGGTGGTGAGCCGCTGCTCGACCGCGCGGACGCCGCGCGCATACTCGGCATCCTGCGCGAGCGTGCAGCGGCGGCGGGCGTGCCGCTGCGCACCTACGTCGCCACCAACGGCGTCGTGCCCGAGGAGACCGTCCGGTGGGCGGCGGCCGAGTTCGACCTCATCGGCCTCTCCTGCGACGGCCCGCCCGCCGTCCAGGACGCGCAGCGTCCGACCCGCGGAGGAGGGCCGAGCTCGCCGCACATCGAACGCGCGGCTGCCGCGCTGCGCGAGTCCGGGAGGCCCTTCCACGTCCGGGCGACGGTGACCGCCGACTCGCTCGGGATGCAGTCGGACGTCGTCGCGTACGCCGTCGGCACGCTGGGGGCCGCCGAGGTGCGTCTGGAGCCGGTCTACGCGAACCCCGGCGCCACTCCGCAGTTCACGGCCGACGATGCCGATGCGTTCTGCGACGGCTTCCTCGCCGCGCGGCGCGCGGGTGCCGAGCTCGGCGTGCCCGTGACCACCTCGCTCATGCGCCCGAACGAGGCGCACGGCCCGCACTGCAACGTGCTGCGGGGCGTGGTGAATCTCACGCCCGACGGAATCGCCACCGGGTGCTTCCTCGAGTCGCGTGCCGAGGGCATCGATGCCCGGCGCGTCCGCGTGGGTGGCATCCACCCGGTCACCGGCCGCTTCGAACTCGACTCTGCACGGGTCGCTGAGCTTGCGGCCGCGTGCGGTCGCGTGCCCGAGGAGTGCCGCGACTGCCCTCTCGAGGACGCGTGCTCGAGGGCATGTCCTGACATCTGCATGCTCGGCACCGGCTCCGGCGCGCCGCATCAGGGCACGTTTCGCTGCAGGGTGCAGCTGCGTCTGGCGGCAGAGGCGGTGCGCGCATGACGACGATGCCACCGACCATCGACCCGGACGAGGTCTACGCGCTCCCGCTCGCCGACCGCTGGATGCTCTTCGCGCCGGCCACCTGGAGCGTGGCGGTCGTGAACCGCGCCGCACTCGGCGGGCTTGCCGAGTGCGTGGGGCCGAAACGCCAGGCGCCCTCCCTCGATGCGCTCGACCTCTGGCAGACGCTGACCGTCGCGGTGCCGGGCGCGGCGGACCACCGCGGGCGCGACGAGGACAAGCTCGTCATCATGCCCACGCGGGCGTGCAACATCCGGTGCCTCCACTGTGACTTCGGCTCGGATGATGCGCCGATCACCGTGCTCGACCCGCGCCTCACGTACCCGCTCATCGATCGGCTGGCCGCCGAACTCCGCCGCAAGCGCGAGCACACCATGCGGGTGCACTTCTTCGGCGGCGAGCCGCTTGTGGCGCGTCGGGCGGTGGAGAACATCGTCGCGTACACGCGCTCGGCGTGCGCGAAGGCCGGGCTCGTGCCCGCATTCGAACTCACCACCAACGGCGTTTGCGATGCCGAGACTGCGATGTTCCTCGGCGACGAGATCGACTCGGTGGTCATCTCGATCGAGGGAGATGAGGTGCTGCACGACGGCATCCGGCGCCATCGCGACGGTCGCGGGACGTACGCCGAGGTGGCAGCCACGATCCGGCGACTCGGCAGGTATCCCGCCGAGGTCTGTCTGCGCACGTGCGTGACGAACCGCTCGGTGGATGCGATGCCTGAGATCGCCGAGCACTTCTGCCGCGAGTTCACGTTCGACGTACTCGCCTTCGAGATGCTCGTGGAGACCCCGCGCGGCGTCGAGGCGGGTCTGCGCGCACCCGACCCGTACGCCTTCGCCAGCGGAGTGATGGCTGCCGAAGCGGTCGCTGCCGAACACGGGGTACGCGTGGTGCACAGCACTTCGGAACTGGTGGGACCGCGAACCACGTCGTGTCCGCTCGGCCGCGGCACGCTGATGCTCTGGCCGGACGGTTCGATCACCGCCTGCTATCTCGATCCCGGGCGGTGGCGCGCCAACGGGCTCGAGCTGTCGCTCGGGCGGGTGGACGCCACCGGCGCCGTGCGGCTCAACACGCGGCGCCTGGGCGCGATCGCGCGGGCGATCACCGTCAAGCCACGGTGCGAGCGGTGCTTCTGCAGGTACACGTGCGCGGGTGGGTGCCACGTGGAGCAGACGCCGCCCGGCTGCTCGCCCGAGTACGACGACCGGTGCCGGGCCATTCGCCTCATCACGGCGAGCCGGCTGCTCGCGAGCATCGGAGATGCCGCCGATGCGGCGCGGATGCTTGCGCGGCCGGCTGCAGCCGAGGCGCTCGCGCTCAACGCCGACGACCGCCTGCGCAGCTGGGCGAAGACGTGGTGAGGCCGCCGTGGCGAACCTGTCCGTGACGCGCCGCTGCGAGCGCGCCTGCCCCTTCTGCTTCGCCGCCGACGAGCGTGCGACGGGCCCGCTCGACATGAGCGCCGATGTCTTCGAGGCCGCACTCGACTTCCTCGAGCGGTCGGGTGTCCCCGACGCGCGCCTCCTCGGCGGCGAGCCGATGCTCCACCCGGCGTTCGCCTCGCTCGCTGACCGCGCCCTCGAGCGCGGCTTCGCGCTGACGGTGATGACCGGCGGGCTCGTGCCCGAGGTGGCGGTCGCGCATCTGACGACGCTTCCCGCCGGGCGGGTGAGGGTCTTCCTCAACGCGACACCGGAGGGTCCCACCGGCACCGCCCTCGGCGTCAGCCAGCGGCTCCTCTGTGAGACGCTCGGCGACCGCGTAGAACTCGGCATGACGCTCCTTGCACCCGATGACGACCCGTCGTTCCTCCTCGAGTGGGTGGCGCAGTACGGGCTCGCGCCGCGTGTCCGCATCGGCGTGGCGCATCCCGTGCCCGGCGGGCACAACCGGAGCGCGGACGCCGGGGACCTCGAGGCGATCGGCGCGACGATCGAGCGCTTCGTGGCAGCCGCACGAGCCGCTGGCGTGACGGTCGGGTTCGACTGCGGCCTGACACCGTGCATGTTCTCCGAGGGCTTCGCTGCTGCCCACCCGGAGGTCGTCGAGACCGTAGGGACGCGCTGCGGGCCAATCGTCGACATCCTGCCCGAGGGAGTCGCGATCGCCTGCTACGCGCTTGCGGACGTGGTGCGCATCCCGCTCGGCGAGACCGCCACCCGGCAGGGCCTCATCGCGACGCTCGAGGAGCACCTGGACCGGCTCGCGCCTGCCGCGGGAACGTACGTGCTGTGCGAGACATGCGCACACCACGCGGCCGGCAGGTGCAACGGCGGGTGTCGTGCGCGGCAGGGGCTCCGCGCACGCGCATCAGCGGCGCCGATGGGCGAAGGGTAGGGACGCATGCGCTGGGTGCTGCCGTACATCGACCAGCCGCCCGCGTTCTGGGAGCGCGTGCGCGAGGTGGTCCCCGGTGACGAGGTGACGGTGTACGTGCCGATGCCACAGGCGTCGGTCGGCTCGGGCCGTCCGCCGCAGCCCGCCAGCCACAGAGCCGACTTCCTCGCATACGGGGGCGTGCGCGTCTCGGTGCTGCTCAACCCGATCGTGCACGAGGGCCCGGCAGAGGAGGTGTTCGAAGCACTGCGTCCGTCGCTCGAGAACCTCGTGACCGAGTACGGCGTCGCCGAGGCGGTGGTGGCGAGCGTCGGCCTTGCGCGGGTCATCCGCGAGGCGCTCCCGGACCTCCGGCTTTCGGCCTCTACGCTGCTTGAGATCTCCACTCCGGCACAGGCGGTCTACCTCGAGGGCATCTTCGACTCGCTCACGCCGTCCGGGCGGATCGTCCGCGACACGCGCGCGCTCGCGGCGCTCAAGGACGCCTTCGGGGGCCGCATTCGCCTCATGGTCAACGAGGGCTGCCTGCCAGGGTGCGTCTATCGTACCCAGCACTTCGCCGAGATGAACTCGGGCATGCCGATGCCCGCCTCGCTCTGCGCCGGGCTGCTCGAGCGCGAGCCGTGGCTCGCGCTCACCGGCGCGTGGATACTGCCGCAACACCTCGACCTGTTCGACGGCCTCTACGACGAGCTCAAGCTCGACGGCCGGGTGACGCTCGTCGACCCCGGGCACTACCTGCGTGTGCTCCGCGCCTATGCCGAGCGGACGCCACTCGCGCTCGACGAGATCGGCGGGGGACCGGTGACCGCCGTGCAGGTTCCGGCTGTCGCCCGCGTGTTCTTCGCCCACACGCTCACCTGCGACAAGGCGTGCGACTGCTGCGAGTGGTGTCGCTCGTACCACGCGAGCGGAGCCGAAGCGGGGGAACACGGCGAGGAGTCGCACCGGTGAGCGGCGCGGACCTCAGCGGCACGGTGCCGTCGGCGGTTCGCGCCGCATGGGACTCCGCCGCCGCTCGTTGGCCGGTGGGTGAGGGCATGCCGCAGCCGCGATGGGTGACCCGCGGCCTCCCCGACGGTCCGGCCCAGGCCTGGGACGCGCTCGCGGACATCATCGCCGCGCGGGCCGAGAGCGGCCCGATCTCGATCTACGTCCACCTGCCGTTCTGCGAGACGCGCTGCCCGTTTTGCGACTGTCACGCCACGGTCGCACCCCGCACCTCACGCGACACCGTTGACCGGTTCCTCAAGACACTCGCGCGCGAGGTGGTACGGTGGGCGTCGCTTCCCGGGATCGGAACCCGGCGGGTCACCACCGTGCACTTCGGCGGCGGGACGCCGCTCGCCATCGGTGCCGACGCGTTCGAGGGCGTTGCGAGCGCCATCCGCGACGCGTTCCGCACGCACGCGGGGACCGAGTGGGCACTCGAAAGCACGTCGCGCCTGCTCGACGAGGAGCACCTCGACGTGCTCGCGCACCTGGACTTCACGCGGATCCACGTCGGCGTGCAGACCCTCGACCCGGCAGCGCGGCGGACACTCGGCAGACGGGAGCCGCCACGCCAGGTGATCGAGCGCATCGAGGCGTGCCTGGAGCGCGGGTGGATCGTCTCCGCCGATCTGCTCTACGGCCTGCCGGGTCAGACCGCCGAGGCGCTCCGGTCCGACATCGCCCACCTCACCGCCGCGGGTGTGCACGGCGTGTCGCTCTACCACCTCAACGCCGGGCCGCATAACCGCCGGTTCATGGAGCGCTCTGGCCTCGGCGTCCGCGACGAGGCTCGCCTCGCAGCCGACTTCGCGCTGCTCGTCGGGGGCGCGTCACTGCTGGAATCACTCGGCTACCGGCGCAACCACCTCACGCACTTCGCGCTGCCGCAGGATGGCAACCTCTATGCGCGTCACGCCCTGCGCGGCGAGGACCTGCTCGCGCTCGGCTCCTCGGCCGATGGCGTGTTCGGCGACTACTTCTACCGGCACATCGAGGTGGACCGGTACGCAGGCGCGCCACGCTCCAAGCCTGCCGGCGCCGGCCATCCGCCGCTCGCGGGCGGCGGGCGCTTCACCGCTGCTGAGGTGCGGGCGAGGCCGCTCGTCACGCAACTCGTGGCCGCCGAGGTTCGGCCGGACACGCTCCACGAGCGCTCGCGCGCGTACGCCGCAGCACTCGCGGAGGTCGGCTTGCTCAGACCCGCCGACGCCGGGCCCGCCGGGCCGTCCGGCGTCACCTGGACGCTCACCGACGCCGGATCGTGGTTCGCTGGCGCGATCGCCGCCGAGCTGTGGGACCTCTACCGGCCCGAGGCGTGAGGTCGGCCGATTCCGGTCGGCTCACCCCGGCTCGTCGGGCGCACCCTGCTACAGTGAGATCATGCGTACCCGCCTGCTTATCGCGCTTGCCGTCGCCGCCCTCATGGTCGGTTGCGTACCACCTGCGGTCACTCCCCCGGAAGCCGATCGCGCCCCCGGCACGCCGGCGGTCAGGCGTGCGGTCATCACGGGGCACACAGACGGCGACACGGCGCACTTCAGGCTCGCATCGGGCGTGGAGGAGAAGGTGCGCTTCATCGGCATCGACAGCCCGGAGACCGGCGACGCGCCCGAGCCGTTCGGTGAGGAGGCGTCGGCGTACACGGCCGAGGCGATCCCCGTCGGCGCGACCGTGTGGCTCGAGACCGATGCCGAGCTCCGTGACTGCTACGGTCGCCTACTCGCGTATGTGTGGCTCGCCGAGCCTCGGACCGGCGATGAGGCCGAGGTGCGCGCCCTCATGCTCAACGCGCGTATCGTGCTCGCCGGCTATGCGTACGCCAACACGTACCTGCCCAACGTCTCGTACCAGGGCATCTTGCGCGACTGCCAGGCCGAGGCCAACGCTGAGAATCGCGGGCTCTGGGCGGAGCATGAGCCCGAGCGGCAGTAGCCGACGGGCTACGGTTTGCGGCCGAGATGCCGCGGTATGCTCGGGCGGGAGCCGCGCGCGCCACCTGCGGAACGCGACGCTACTCGGCCACGAGGCGATAGACGGCGCCCGCGAAGTCCACCACGTACAGCTCGCCCATGTCGTCCTCGCCGAAGCTTGAGATCTGGAAGTGCGTCTGCGCGAGGAGGCGGTTCTCCACCGTGCCGTCCTCGGTACGCACGAGTGCCCAGATCCTGCCGTCTACGAAGTCGCCGTACAGATAGGTGCCGGCAAGCCCGGGGATCGCCGTGCCGCGGTACACGTAGCCACCGGTCACGGACTTGCCCGCATCCCGATCGTACTCGACGATCGGTGCCGTGAAGTCGCCCTCGCGCATCGCCGCGTCCGGTGGATAGGGATGCGTGCCCTCGAGCAGGTTCCAGCCGTAGTTCTCGCCGCCTGCCGAGTCGGCCGGCTGGAAGTCGATCTCCTCCCACGCGCTTTGGCCCACGTCACCGATCCACAGGTCGCCGGTCTGGCTGTCGAACGAGAATCGCCACGGGTTGCGCAGGCCCCTCGCCCAGATCTCAGGCTGCGCGTCGCTCCGGCCCACGAAGGGGTTGTCGTCGGGGATGCCGTACGGTGTCGTGGCCAACATATTCCCGTCGCGCAGCACGTCGAGGCGCATGATCGTGCCGAGGAGTGTGGAGAGGTTCTGGCCATTTCCTTGCGGATCGCCGCCGCTTCCACCGTCGCCGAGTCCGTAGTACAGGTAGTCGTCGGGGCCGAACGCGATCATGCCGCCGTTGTGGTTCTTGAACGGCTGCGCCTGCGTGAGCAGCACCTGCTCGCTCGTCGGATCGGCCGTGTCGCCGCTGGCGAGGAAGCGCGAGAGCACCGACGTCCCATCGGCACGCGTGTAGCTGGCGACGAGCACGCCGTCTTCGGCGAACGACGGAGAGAACGCGATGCCGAGCAGCCCCTGCTCGCTTTCCGTGCTCACGACCTCTGAGAGATCGAGGAAGACCTCCGTGCGCTCACCGCCCTCTACCGTCCACACGTGGCCGGTCTTCTCGACCACGAACAGGCGGCCCGAGTCGTCGCCCGCACCGGTGACGAACAGAGGCTGATCGAAGCCGTCGAGTACGAGCTCGAAGCTCGGCACCAGGGAGACCGGCTCCTCCTCGGCAGGCGGCGTGACCGGGTCGACGACCACCGGCTCGGTGGGCTCGGCGTCACAGCCATGCGCTGCGAGGGCTCCGAGAAGCGCCGTGACGAGTACGAGCGTGGTGACGAGTCGAGGCGCGCGCATGTGGTGCCTCCCGATGTCGATGTGCTTCCACGGGGTGATCGAATCGTTCACGGCCGATGTCTCTGGTATACCCCGCCGACCGTGGTGCGTCCCTCAGGCGATCGGCCTGATGGTGCGTGGCTCCCGGCGTAGATGCAGTCGCTCTCGCCACGTGCCGCGATCCGTGCCAGCGCGTATACTGCTCGGAACACGATTGACCGGGTGGTTCCGATTCCGGCGAAACCCGAGACACGCGACAGTGAGGCGACCATGGGCTGGGTCTATGCGTTCTGGGCGCTTGCTGCCGTCGCGCAGGACCTGCAGCGTTCGCGGGTATCCTTGTTGTATCGATACCGGTGCTCCTTGCATCGATCGTGCTTGACGCGCTGACTGCGCGGGCTGTGCTCCGCGCACCGAAAGGAAGCTGACCTATGGCTACTCACGAGTCCCTCGAGAGGCAGACTTACGACGTCCCCACGCTGGTGGCCGAGCATCCGCCGGTGATCCACGATCCCAACAAGCGTGCGGTGTGGGAGGAAGCCTGTCCCGACAAGTGCGCCTACGCGGGCGAACTCGGCTACTCCCGCTGGCCCGCGCTGCCGCTGTCCGCGCGGGTGGACGCGAGCGCTCATCTCGACCGGGTGGTGGACGTGCCGACGGTCTACGACTACGAGCCGGTGGCCGACCTGCCTGGCGCGGTCGAGTGGCACGTCAACTTCGCCGACCCCTTCCTGTTCTTTGCCTACGGCACGGGGCTGTTCGCCCAGGACGAGATGATGTGCGCCGAGCATCCGGTGCTTGGCTCGCTTGTCGAGGCGCTCCGCGAATCCGGCCACGCGCCGGTGACCGAGGACGGCACCGGACCCACACCCGTGCTCGTGACCGGCGTGCAACGGCGCTGCCACATCGTCACGAACCCCGATCCCGCCGAAGGTCGCCCGCGCGGGCTGTACGGCAACGAGTTCTCGGCGGCCGATGAGGAGGTTGTGCGTCGGGCCACGGTTGCACTCGATCCGCCGACGATCACCAACATCATCGCGATGGCCGCGCCGAGTTACCGCTCGGGCCGCTATACGCGTGACACCATCGAGCGCGTGCTCGTCACCGCGTACACCGGCTTCGTTGCCGCCGTGGCCGAGTCGGCACGGCTCGCACCCGGTGCGCCCGTGGTGGTGCACTCGGGGTTCTGGGGTTGTGGCGCGTTTGGCGGCGACAGGGTCCTCATGTCGGTGCTCCAGGTGCTCGCGGCCGGGATGGCCGAGGTGGACCGCCTCGTATTCCACACGTGTTCGATAGAAGGCGCCGCGCCGTTCGAGCATGCGCTCGGCGTGGTCCGCGACGAGATCGCGCCGGCGGGCGAACTGGGTGCCGACGAACTCGTGGACCGCATCGACGCGATGGCGTTCGAGTGGGGCACGAGCGACGGGAACTGAGGCTCCCGCCGCTCGTCGTCGCGCGCTGTCGCTGAGCGCGCGCTGTCGCTATGCGCCTGCTCTAGCCGTGCTCTTGCGTTGCGGCCTGTTCGCCGCTGCTACCGGTCTGCCACCCAGTCGTAGGTCAGGTTGCCGGTGAAGCCCATGTATCCCGAGTTCTCGCTGTGCGTCGCGGTTCCTGACGCGTGAGTGGCCGAAGTGATCGTGCCGTTCACCCACTTCTGCCCGCCCATCGTGGTCACGGTTCCCCATGTATATGCGAACTTCCCATCCGTGCCGATCGGGATGTCGTTGTAGACATAGGTGATCATCGTGACGTTGGTGTAGGGGAAGACGACGATCATCGCGGCGCCGTTCTGGAGTGTCGAGCCCGTCGCTGTGATCTTGCCGTTCTGGACGTTGAAGAGCACCACCGGGCTCGAATAGCCGGTCTTGTAGCCCTCCCACAGCCCACCGGTCCCCGTTGGGGGCGGTAGTGGCGGTGTCCAGGTGCCTGCAAGTGCGGAGAGCACGCTGGTTCGCGTGGCCGGGCTCACGGCGCCGGTCCCGCCGAAGAACGTGACCGTGCTGATGTCGCCTCGGTTGTTGAGTAGCTTGTAGCCCGCCTCGGTGCACAGCGAGGCGGTCGGGGTGAGCAGCATGACACTGCCCGCCTTGCCCTGGAGCACGCCTCCCGCCAGCGCATCGGGGTAGTTCTCACCGGTGGCGATGCCCACGCGGTTCCACATGTGGCCGGCGCTCGTCACGCCGTACTGTGCTACCTGCGCCGCCGTGTCGTAGCGCGTGGCTCCGGCGATCCTCGAGACACTGAAGCTGCCCGCGAGGCTGTCCTGTACCGCTTGCGAGATCGCCGCGGTACCGCCGAGGATCTTCACCTTGGTCACGCCTGACATCGCCGCCCGCGTAGCCGCCGACACGCCCGTCGTCGGGTGGGAGAGGTACAGCGGCCATTTGTTGTGCGCCGCAAGCGGCGCGGCCGCCAGCGCGTCGGGGAAGTTCCCGCCGGTCGCGAGAAACGCGGTGCCGTCGAACGCGCCGCCCATCTCGGACTTCACGCGTGCGGCCACTTGGTTAGCGGTGTCGTAGCGATCGGTGCCCTTGATGCGCTCGACTGTGAGTTTGGTCTTGAGCGCATCCTCCACCGCTGTGGCCACGGCCGACGTTCCGCCGAGGATCACCGCGTGTGTCGCCTTCAGGCGCGTGATCTCCGCGGCCACCGCCGGGGGTAGTGACCCGGGCTCGGTAAGCAGGATCGGTGCATCGAGCGCGCCGGCGAGCGCTGATCCGCCGAGTGCGTCCGGCCAGTTGCGACCGGTCGCTATCACCACCGTCCCGGCGCCGCTCGGATAGGCGAGCGTGGATGCCTCGACCGCGGTTTCGAACCGCGTGTCGCCGGCCACGCTCAGCACCGGCGGCAGGGGCGCCTCGGCTTCGGCCGCCGTGACCCGGACGTTGTCGATGTAAGCGCCCTCGTATGTGTCGGAGAAGTCGCTGTCGAAGATGAAGGCGATCCACACCTGCGGCTCGCCCGTGAGGTCAAGCGATCCGTCGTCGAAGAAGTCAGCGAGGTCGAACGCCTCGCTTCTCCAGCCGCCGGAGTCGCCAGAGCTGCCGAGCACATCGAAGCCGCTGCCATCGGTGGAGACGCCGACGTAGATGAAGTCGTAATCGCTTTCCGAGTAGAGCCACATATCGAACGCCAGCGTGGCCTCATCGTAGCCGGACAGGTCGAACGGGCCGGCCCTCATCCACGCTTGCATGTCGTTCGCGTAAGGCCCCGGCGCGGAGATGGCAGAACCTGCGCAGTATGCCGAATACGTGCCTTCGCTCTTACGGTGCGAAGTCCGGCCCCACGTCGGCGAGCCCGGCAGGCCCGTCGAGTCGACCGTCCACGGACCGGGCCAGGTCTCCATCCCGTGGGTGAAGACGTCCTCGGTGCTCGCCGGGGCAAGCGTTGTGCTCGAGGCCCCGTCTCCGGGCGCGGGCAGGGTCACACTGCCCCTGGTCGTATGGAGGCCTTCAGGTGCCGACGCAGGGTCGGCTTTCGTGACCGCGATGTTCGCACCTCGCGTGTCCCCTGCCGCGGCAAGCGGCGCGCCCGCAAGCGAGAACAGCAGCGCGAAGACGACCGAGAGCGCACAAACGCGACGGGCCAAGCTCCGTCGCGTCACACCGTAGTGCCCCCGCACACGTCGGATCGATGACGATCCGTCATCCGGACTCATTGCAGATACCCCCCTTCGGCCGACCGTCGAGCGCCGCGACATCCGCCGTGCGGAGCCGTCGCCTCGTCGCGAGCCGGCCTCGTCAAACGATGGCTGTCCCCCGACAGCCCCCCTAGAACGCACGTTGTGCGCTCCACCTCACGACATACCCGCCATGCGTGTTTGTTACACGTCGCCCGCCGACAGACTGACGTGCCTCGACGCGCCTCCGGCGCCGTGCGACGATGGGTACCGAGGGGGTGGCTGTGGCCGGAGTGCTCGTATTCGTGGCGGTTCTCGCGGGATGCTGCGCGTACGTGGTTGGCCACGCGTTCGTGGCGCCGGGTGGATCGTTCCTGCGCTCGGCCACGGGAGGGATCATCCTCGCCGGCTGCGTGCTCGTCGCGCTTTTCGCACCGCCGCTGCTCGCGGGTGCCATTGCGTCCGGCGGACTCGATCCTGCGCTCTATCGTGCGCTCTGGCTGGTGCTCGTGGCATTCGGGCTGCTCCTCGGCATGCGTGCCTGGCGCATGCGCCTCCGCAGAGGCGGCCTACGCGGGTTCACGCTCGACGAGTCCCCGGTGAGCCGGGCCGAGGCGGGCCTTCCGCTCGCCGACTCTCTTGAGGATGCACTCGACGTTCTCGGCCGCGAGAAGGTGACCGCGCGGGACATGCCGCAGCTGGCCGGCGGGCTCAGGCGCGTCGGCTCGCGCTTCTTCCATCAGTTGCCCGAGCGGAGCAGCGAGGTCTACGCGCTCGTTGCGCGGCACGTGCCGACAGCGGTGGCCGCAGACGTGACCGGGCTGCTGCTGGAAGGCGCCGGGCGCAAGCGCTAGCCGTGAGGGCTTGAGCGCGGCGGATACGAGCGCGTTCGCGTCGAGGAAGTACGGCAGGCACTCGTCGACGAACCTAGCGCGCATCACCGCCGCACGGCCGTCTATTCCGCTTCGTTCAGCAAACTCCACCGCTCCTGCCATGGTCATCAGCGTGTCGAGTGGGAGTATCGGTTCTTAGGGGATCACACCGCGCGCCGGGGGGCGCTGCGGTGCGGTCGCGCATTCCTGGGGACCCGATGTGCGGGGTCAGGATCCGCGCGCTGTCAGAAGGAGGGACCATGAACGCGAAGTGGGTGCGGTTCGTCTCGGCGGTGGGCATCATCGCACTGCTGATCCCGGCAGCGGCCTCGGCGGCGGTGATGCGCGAGACTGTGGATGCGCCGGGCTGGCAGGCCCGGCCGGACAAGCGCCCGCACCCGCTCGGCGACAAGCGCGCGGCCCTGAGGGCCAGCGCGGTCCGGGCCAAGGTTGATGGCCTCGCAGAAGGCGATTCCTACGAGGTCTCACCCGGCCAGTTCGTGGAGGTGGCCTTTGAGGGCACCGGCCTGGTGTGGACGGTCCCCGGCGAGTTCTCGGACTATCCGCACAACTCGATCCCCGAGCCAGACCGCAGCGTGGACAACGCCACGATCTGGGTCGAGGACTTCGGCGAGGCGTACTTCGACGAGCTGCTCTACACGCAAGGCGACGGCGTGAACTCGATGGCCGAGTACTTCTTGGAGCAGTCCAGCGGGCGCTACACCGTCGGCGGCGACTGCACCGACTGGGTGCCGCTTCCCGAGGACCACAAGTACTACGACGACGGGACCGCGACCCGGGACACGTCGGAGAACGTGTGGCTGTTCCTGGCCGATTCGCTCAACGGCTGGTACGAGATGCAGATCGCTGCAGGCGCGGAACCCGAGGATATCAACGCGTACCTGGCCGAGTTCGACACCCACGACCGTTATGACTGGGACGGCGACGGGAACTTCGATGAGCCGGACGGCTACATAGACCACTTCCAGTCGATCCACTCGGGCGAGGGCGAAGAGGCCGGTGGCGGTGAGCTCGGCGACGAGGCCATCTGGAGCCACAGCTGGTACGCGTACTACGACCAGATCGGTACGACCGGACCGTCGGACGAGTTCCTGCTCGGCGGCATCCGCATCGGCCAGAGCGACTTCTGGATCGGCGACTACACGGTCCAGCCCGAGAACGGCGGCGTGGGCGTGTTCGTCCACGAGTTCACGCACGACCTCGGCCTGCCGGACCTCTACGACACCAACGCCGGAGAGAACGGCACGGGGTTCTGGACGCTCATGAGCAGCGGATCGTGGCTGTCCGATGTGGACTACGACATCGGCTCGGCGCCCGGGCATCTGGGGCCGTGGGAGAAGAACCAGCTCGGCTGGCTCGACGTGCACGTGGCCGAGGCGGGCGAGACCGAGCTCACGCTCGGGCCGGCGGAGTACAACTCGACCGAACCGCAGGCGCTGCTGGTGAACCTGCCCGACAAGTTCGTGGCGTGGGACATCGCCGCGCCGTACGCCGGCGAGCACTTCTACTACAGCGGCAAGGGCGACAATCTCCGCAACGAGATGACCAGGGCGTTCACGCTTCCCGCGAGTGCGACGCTCACCGCGCAGGTGAACTACGGCATCGAGAAGGGCTACGACTACGCGAACCTGATCGTTTCGTCCGATGACGGTGCGACCTGGGCGACGGTGCCCACGAACCTGTCGAAGTCGACGGTGGAGGTCAACGGCATCGATGGGTTCTCCAAGGGCTGGGTCAGGCTCACGGCCGACCTCTCGGCGTACACTGGTGACGTGTTGCTCGGCTTCCGCTACGTCACCGATGGCGGCGTTGCCGAGGTCGGGTTCATGGTCGACGACATCGCGATCACCGGTCAGACGCTCGACGGCGCCGAGTCCGATGCCGGTTGGGTGTTCGACGGCTTCAAGGTGACCACCGGGCACGAGAGCGGCGAGTTCTGGAACTACTACCTGGCCGAGTACCGGCAGTTCTGGGGGTACGATGCGGCGCTTGCGAAGTGCTACAATTTCGGCTTCCTCAAGGGCAAGGACGCGGCGGCCAACTGGGTAGAGCGCTTCGGGTATCAGCAGGGGCTTCTCGTGTGGTACTGCGACGAGTCGCAGGCCGACAACAACACGAGCGTGCATCCGGGTAGCGGCTTCGCGCTGCCGGTCGATGCGCACCCCGTGCCGTTGATGCGCAATGGCAAGACCGTGTGGCGCAACCGGGTGCAGGCCTACGACGCGACGTTTGGGCTCGAGCCTACCGACGCGCTCGGGCTGCACATCAACTCGAAGCTCTGGCCGATCCCGAGTCTGCCGGCCGTGCCCGTCTTCGACGACGCGCTCTCGTACTGGGACGCGGCCAACCCGACCGGCAGCGTGAAGACGCCGTCGACCGGGACGAAGATCGAAGTGCTCGATACGGCTCTGTCGGGTGACGGTGGCGCGTACATGGGCGTGCGTGTGACGGCGCCGGGGCTGTAACCGCGCCGCGTTAGCGGTGCGCGTGGTATGCATCGTGCGTGATGGGGCCCCTGCGAGTCGGGGGCCTCATCACGCGGGGCTCCTTCGCGCTATCCTCTACACAGGGGGTGCTCCGCATGTCGCTCCACGCGCGGCTCGGCAGGGACGATCCAGCGCCTTGGCTGCTCGCATCCGACGAGCCGCAGGCACGTTGGATCGCGCTCAGATGGCTGGCGGACAGCGGTGTGGCCACTCTTGCCGACGTGCACGCCGAAGTGCTCGCCGATGAGCGCACCGCGCGGCTGCTCGATCTGCTGCCGGCCTCGTGGGACGAGCCCGCCCACGTGAGCGGTCACGACAAGCCGCAGCTTGCCACCAACGTGCTCGATCTGCTGGCCGAGTTCGGCCTGCGTGCCGACGATGACCCGCGCATCGGACTCCTGCTCGAGCAGATGCTCACGCACACCGACGCCGACGACCGCTTCATGGCGTACGCCGCCCAGCGCTCGGGCCCGCCCGTGTGGGGGTGCCTGCACTGCGACACACACGCGATCGCGGACGTGGCCGGTCGCTTCGGCCGTGCGCGCGACCCGCGAGTGCTCCGGGCGCTCGCCGCTGCCGGGGCCGACCTGGTGCACACCGACCTCGGCCTGGCGTGGGGGTGTCGTCCCGACCCGGCGACCGGCTTTCGGGGGCCCGGGCGTGCGAGCGAGCCGTGCCCTCAGGCCACGCTCGAAGCGCTGCGGGCTTTCAGCTGGCTTCCCGCGGCCGAGCGCCCTGCGTGGCTCGCCGACGTGGCGCACACCTCGCTCGAGATCTGGCGGCAGCGCGGCACGCGCAAGCCGTACATGATGGGACACGGCAGGCAGTTCAAGCAGGTGAAGTGGCCCCCTGCCTGGTACGGCGCGTACGAGGTGGTCGACACGCTCGGGCGCCTGCCGGAGGCGTGGCGGCATTCGTCCGAGGACCGCGCGTCTCTCGCCGAGATCGCCGCCTGTCTGCTCGCCTACAACGTGGCCGCCGACGGTCGGGTGACGCCGCTCTCGGCGTTCAAGGGCTGGGAGTGGATGAGCCTCGGGCAGAAGAAGGAGCCGTCGGGGCTGGCAACCGCGATGGTCTGGGCACGCCTGGCGGCACTCGAGGAACTGGCCGACGAGATCGCTGCCGTGGACGTGACGCGTCTGGCGAGCAGCAAGGGCGGCAGTGGCACACCGATGCCGCCGAAGGTGTGAGGTGAGAGTCCGTATCGCACGCTCGTTAAGAGCCCCACGACAGGAGCCGTCCATGTCCGAGCACGACGACCTTTCTTCCGACCTCGCCCGCCTTCGCGCGCTTTCCGGCGTTAAGTGGACGCGCTACCCGGCCGACGTCCTGCCGTGCTGGGTGGCCGACATGGACCTGCGCACGGCTCCGCCGGTGACGGACGCGCTGCGGGATCTGATCGAGCGCGGCGACTTCGGCTACAACTTCCACGCGGCGGCGGCACTGCCCGAGTGCTTTGCAGACTGGACAGAAGCGCGTCACCACTGGCGGCCGGACCCCGCGCACGTGCGCGTCTTCACCGACGTGCTGCAGGCGGTGCACCTCGCGCTGTGGCTCGGCACCGGGCCGGGTGACGGTGTGGTGCTCTTCACGCCGGTCTACCCGCCGTTCTTCCGCATGGTGACCGGAATTGGCCGACGCATCGTCGACTGTCCGCTCGACCCGGTCGGGTGGCGTCTCGAGCGCGACGCGCTCGACGAGGCGATCGAGCGCGCGGCCGCCGACGGGATCACCACCCGCGCGGTGCTCTTATGCAGTCCGCATAACCCCACCGGGCGCGTGTTCGGCCCGCACGAGATCGCCGCGGTGGCCGAGGTGGCGGCGCACCGCGATCTGCTGGTGATCAGCGACGAGATCTGGGCCGACGTGGTCTTCCCGGGGAAGCAGCACGTCCCGTTCCCGGCGTTTCCCGGCCTCAGGCCCGACCGGATCGTCACGGTCGCCGCGGCAAGCAAGGCCTTCAACCTCGCCGGTCTGCGCTGCGCGGTCGCCCACATCGGCGATGAGCGGCTCCGGGCGAAGATCGCCGAGCTGCCCGACCACCTGCTCGGCGCCGTGAGCACGCCGGGCGCGGTGGCAACGCGTGCCGCGTGGACCGAGGGCGGGCCGTGGCTGGCCGAGACGGTCGCGTTCCTCGAGAGCCAGCGGGACCACCTGATCGAGCGCCTGAACGCCGAGCTTCCCGAGGTGCGCGTGCAGACACCCCAGGCGACCTACCTGGCGTGGCTCGACTTCCGTGCGCACGATCTCGGCGACGACCCGGCCGCCTGGCTGCTCGAGCACGCGAAGGTCGCGCTGGGCGCGGGGCCGGACTTCGGCGTGCACGGGGCCGGCTACGCCCGGCTCAACTTCGCCACCACTCGCGCGGTGCTCGACGAGGCGATCGATCGGATCGTTGCGGCGGTAGGGTAGGCAGTCCGGGACGCGCTGCCGTCCTGCAGTCAGTAGGACAGGCGGATCACGGCACCCTGCTCGGTCACGAAGACACTCGGGAAGGTTCTGCTCGCTGGGATCAGCTCCCAGCCGTACGGGTAGCCCAGATTCTCCCAGTACTCGTAGTCGACGTGCACGTAGTAGGCTGTCGCGCGCACGGGGACGACGATATCGTTCACGCCGCTCCAGCCGGCCCCTGTGTCGCTCCCTGTGGCCACGATGGTGCCGGTGGCGCCCCCGAGACGAACGGTCCAGCTCGCCCATTCATCCTCGGCCGGACCGGGTTGTCCCTCGATGTCCGAGTCACCCCATACCAGCCTGATCGTCCCCGTCTGGCGGATGATCGTGAAGTTTGCGGTGTTGGGGCTCTCGACGTTGCCTGACCAGTCCTCGGACCAGAACGTGAGCGTGTGTGGAACCGCCCCGTCGAGGGCCGGTACGTTCACGATCGTGCCGGTCTGTGTGGGGCCGTCATCAAGCGAGTAGAAGGTAGCCTTCACACCATGCGTGCTCGCGTCGGTCGCCGTCAGGGTGATCGAGGCGTTGTACCAGTAGTAGGTTGTCTGAGCATTCGAGGTTGTGACTGGGGCGGTCACGTCCTCGACGATCGTGAAGTCAGCGGTGTTGTGTGTCGCCTCGGTGAGCCCGTTTTGATCGACCGACCAGAACTCGATCGTATGCTCACCCGGCGCAACTATGAGTGCGGTCTTGCCCGTGAGCACCGCACCGCCATCCACGCGATAGTATGTCGTGCCGATCGCTGCCTTGCCGCCCTTAGTGATCGTGAACCGTATGAGAGCCGCGCCGTCGTAGGTCGCTCGCGCGTTCGACGATGTCACGGGCAGGGACGCACTGGCAGGGCTGGCGTGGCAGTTGAGGCAGTCCACGGGCCTCGGCCACCACGAGGACGGGTGGCACGCATCGCACCCCTCGTCGTATGCCTGCCAGTGCGTATCGAACGGCCCGTCGTGATAGGTCACGTGGCACTCACCCTGCTGGCAGCCACTGCCCCAGCCGGGCTCGAGCGTGTCGTACGGTGTCGCGTGGCATGCGACGCACTGGTCCGCGTGAACCGGCAACAGGTCCGTGACGTGGCATGTGGTGCACGGGGCATCGATGCCGTCTTCGGGGCCCGACACCCAGTCGTGCTTCTCGTCGAACACCTGAACGTAGCCACTTCCCGGTGCTGCGTCATGGACGAGTGAGTGGCAGTTCAGGCACAGGCTGTTGGGCTCGGCGGACTCGGGAGTGCGCACGAGGAGGTTCGCGCGGTCACTCTCGTGCGGGAATGTCTGGAACTGCGGGTTGTCGGTGGGATCCGCGTCCGTCCCGTACGCGGTGACGCGGAACTCCTGATCGGCATCGGTCAACGTAGGGTTGG
Source organism: Coriobacteriia bacterium (assembly GCA_030651765.1). Classification (GTDB taxonomy): domain Bacteria; phylum Actinomycetota; class Coriobacteriia; order Anaerosomatales; family Anaerosomataceae; genus UBA2272. The sequence continues at coordinate 79,662 of JAUSBY010000015.1, forward strand.
TCTTCCGGGCCGACGGACCCACATCGCGTCCATCCTCATGACACTGCTGGCACAGCGGAGCTGCACCCTCCTGAAGTGGCGTCTTCAGGGTGGGTTCGCCAAGCGCCGGTCCGGGCATCACGTAGCCGCGGTTACTCTGACCGAGCGACCCGAGCTCGGTTGTGATGGAGCCGACGCCGGTCACGACGGGCAACTCCTCGTACGTGTAGGAGTCGTCGGCCATCACGGGGTGGTTCTGCATGGCCCCGGAGTCCTCGTCATGCTGGCCGAGTCGACCTTTGTGGCATCCGGCACACCAGCCCGCTCCATACTCGGCTACCGCCGAGTCGGCGCCGGTGGGCTGTGACCTGAGCAGACGGCTGGTCTTGGTGGCGTAGGCCGTCTCGCTTGCCGGCGCGCTTCGGAGCCGGTCTCCGGTGAACGGTTCCACCGTCTGCGAGTCGTGAGGTGAGTGGCAGTCGGTGCAGGTGAGCGTGTCGCCCGCGCCGGAGAAGGCAACGACGGCGGAGCCGCCGGCCGGGTCCCCGCCGGGCACGACGTTGGTCTGCCCCACGCGATGACCGGCGGTCGCGTCCACTCCCGTGCGGGCCTTGACCACGCCGTAGACGCCCGTCCCGCCGGTGCCGTCGTGGCACGACTCGCAGACGCCCTCGATCGTTTGGGCGGGGAGCAGCCTCGAATCGGGTGCCGCGTGGATGTCGTGGCAGGTCTGGCACTTGCCGGTGGACGTCCGGTAGTTGCCGTGAGGTCCCTTGCGGATGTCGGCGAGCAAGGCGGGGTCGGTCCCGGGATCGAGAAGGTCGGCCTGCTCGTTGCCGTGGCAGTCGACGCAGCCGGCGCGCGCCAGACCATCGGGGTATGTGGCGTCGGGGTTGGGATAAGCAACCGCGGTCTGAGCGCCACAGAGAACGGCCAGGAAGCAGAGCACAAGCAGCGTGCCCCACGCGAGTATCCCGGGCCTGGCCTGGGTCAGGTTCACGGACACGTGCCTCCGGCGGGTGCAGTTCGTGACCAAATAGCGAACAGAATGCATAAGAGTATGCCATATTCCGCAAGTTTCGTGCCGCTCGGGACGGCGCGGGGCTGCCGGCATCGACCCGGAGGAGTAGTCTTCTTCGCGAGGGCTGACCGGCCAGCGGGGTACTGCTAGCGGCCCCGCAGGTACTCGGCGGGGGGCAGCACACGGACGCCACTCACAGTGGTGCCGAGGCACGGGCCGAAGTGCGTAAGGTCGCCCGTAAGGAGCACGTCGGCCCCGCTCACGATCGCGGCGAGGAGCACCGGGCGGTCATTGGGCGGGAGGCCGGGGTCGTCTTCTATGCGGAAGTCGGCGGGCTCGGCGGGCAGCGCCACGAGCGCGGCGATGAGCGTCTCGAGGCGCTCGGCCGCATCAGGTGCAGGCACGTTGCGGCGTGCCTCGGCCAGCACGTGCGGAGAGGCGAGCAGTCGCACGCCCGGCAGCGTCCAGAGCGACGCGATTCGCGACGCGGGCTTGAGCGCGGCCGAGACGAGCACGTTGGCGTCAAGGAAGACCCGCTCCACCGCCTACTCCGGGCGCTTCTGGTGGGGAACCGTGTCGGGGTCGATACCGAGGGCGCGGACCTCGGCCAGCGCCTCGTCGAACTCGGCGCCCGTGACCGCGTTGTTGAGCAGGAACTCGGCCTGTCGCTCGGGCGTGTAGACCTCCACCTCGTAGGCGCGGACCGGCTTGAGGAGTAGGCCGGCGGCCGACTCCTCCATCACGAGCATCTCGCCCTCTTCCAGCCCGTAGCGCCGCCGCGCGCCGGCCGGGATCACCACCGTGCCACGCTTGCCGATGCGGATGTAGTCGGCCATGAGCACCCACCTCTCGAGGTTGTGTTCAGTATAGCGGAATGTCTGACATTCAGATAGCAACCACCAGCTGTCAGCACGCGTAAGGGCGCCTCTGGAGCACTACCGAAGGCAATGGCCCGTCACGAACCCGCGGACGTGGCAGTGTGCGATGCGATGACCCGGCCTACGTCGGCCGGTGTCGCGCCGAGGGTGAGCAGTGCCTTCACGAGAAGGTCCAGCGAGACCGTCGCATCAGCCGCCTCCAACTTCGCCACGCGTGACTGGCTGGAGCCGAGCCTCATGGCCGTCTCGGTCTGCGTCAGGCCACTCTGGGTGCGCAGGCCGCGTGCGTATCGGGCCAGAGCAACCTTCATCTCGACGAAAGCAGTCTCCTCGGGGGTGAGGTCGAGGAAGTCCGCGGCGCTGCCTACCTTCCAGCCTGCCGAGTCAAGACGTGCTCGTTTCCTCGGATCCATCGTTAGTCCTCCCGTCGCGAGGCGGCATCGTACCTGCTGAGCCGCCGCTTACACTCGTTGATGACCGCAGGCGGCGTGGCGCGCGTCGTCTTGCGAAATACCGCCGCGATGACGATCGCGAGCACTTCGCCGTCCTGCAGATACCGCAGCAGTACGCCCGCCTTGACACGCGCAGCGCGTGAGAAAGGCGGTGTTGCGATCTCATCACGGAGCCATACGAGCGGCTTCGTCACCCTGCGTCACCCCCAAGGATATGTCAGAAGCGACATACGCGCAAGTCCACTGAGAACCCCGGGCTGGGGCTGGCGGGCGATGCGGACTTCGGTCCGTGAACCGTCGGGGAGGCGGAGCGCGAGCTTCCGCGCGGTTCGGCCCGGCGAGCCGTTCTTCTTCCGCCTCAAGTCGCCGCACAACGCGATCGCGGGCTTTGGGTACTTCGCAGGCTTCAGCGCGCTGTCGGCGTGGCTCGCATGGGAGAGCAACGGGTCCCAAGAACGGCGCCGCCGACTTCGACGAGATGCGCGCGCGCATCGAGCGCTACCGCCGACGCAACAGCACGCCGGTCTCCCAGCGTCCGGGCGACTACTCGATCGGCTGCATCATGGTGGCGAGCCCGGTGTTCTTCCCCGAGGAGCTGTGGGCGCGCGAGCCGAAGGGCTGGGCGCCCAACATCGTGCGCGGACGCGGTGAGGACCTCACGCAGGCCGAGGGGCTGCGTCCGAGCAGGGAGCGGATTGCCGAGGCTACAGTGATCGCACGAACTGTCCGATTCAACTAGGAAGCTGCAGCACGCAACTCCTCAGATGAACGGCGGTGGTCATGGCGCGGCGCAATGATGGCTTCTTGGATCTAGTCGTGGAACTCCCGTGGTGGGTCGGTGTCATCGTCGCCGGCCTCGCCTATGCAGTCATGCGGTACATGATTCCGAGCATCGTTAGTGACAGTCCCTTCACGGCGGCGCTGGGCCAGGTGAGCTACGGCCTCGCCCCGTACGGAGCAGGGCTGACCCTTCTTGCGGCAGGTGTTTCGGCGATTCGCTCGTTACTCGAGTATCTGCGCGGACATCGGCAGCACACAGCCTCGCCGAGAATCGACCCTCCGCCCAGCAGGGGACCGCGCCCCGTCGTCCAGCGGCCCGCCCCGCGCGCTAGCACCCAGTCCGGCGGTCCGGTCGAGCGTCGACCAGTGACCGTTGCATCCCGTCCTTGCCCGCGCTGCGGTGGCGCGCTGGTCATGCGCCGCGCGTCGCGCGGGGCGCATGCCGGCTCGAGCTTCTGGGGTTGCTCCAGCTATCCGAAGTGTCGCCACACAGAAGACGTCACGGCGTGAGGCAGCCCATGGGCGCTGATCGCAGTCAATGACTCCTCCTAGCGTTTCACGGGGCATTGCCTCGCGTATCCTCTACGGCGCCGCCTCTGCCGAGGTGTCCGACGACGGCCTTCTCATTTCCAGTAGGGGCGACAGGGAGTCGTTCGCCCTGGGCGAGTTGAATGGACTACTCGCCCGCGAGGACGGCCTGATCTGGTCTACGATGCGGGTACCGACGGCCCGCGGAGAGCGCAGCCTGCGCGGACTGTCGAAGCAGCAGGTGGAACCGCTTATCGCCGCTGCCAATGCCGCTGTGGCCGAAGACGCCGCCAGCCGCTACGCGCATCTTGAGCCCATACTCAGTGCTCTCGTCACCCGCCTCGACGCGCTGGATGCTCGCTCGCGCTACATCCGCCACTCAGAGGCTAAGGCGCTGCTCGATGAGATCCGCTCAGCGCTCACGATCCGCTCAGACTCCCTCTGGCGTCAGTACGCTCCGCTGTCGCAGAAGGTGAAGATCGGGCGTTTGACGCTGCTCGCTGAATCCGAGGGTGGGATCGAGGGATGGATCGAGTCGGTCAGGTCGGCCTTCGTCGAACACGAGCTGGCTGAGCACGCCGCCTTCTTCGACAGCGTCGAGAGCAAGCCGCTCACCGAGGCACAGCGCCGGGCCTGCGTGATCGCCGAGGACAACAACCTTGTCCTTGCCGGCGCTGGCACCGGCAAGACCAGCGTCATGATCGGCCGCGCAGGGTATCTCATCTCGTCCGGCCGGGCGAAGCCGGACGAGATCCTCATGCTGGCATTCGGTCGCAAGGCGGCTCAGGAGATGCAGGGGCGACAGGACTCGCGGCTCGAGGCCTGGCTCACTGCCGGCACGCCGACGATCAAGACGTTCCACGCGCTCGGCCTCGAGATCATCGGGAAGGTGGAGGGCAGGCGCCCGGACATCACGGTCATGGCCGAAGACCAGCTGCGGTTCACGACCTTCGTCGATGAGACGATAGCCTCGCAGTGCGAGGAGGATGAGTATCGGCAGCGACTGATCCGCTACTGCGGCACCGAGCGCTTCCCATACCGAAACTGGTTCGACTTCACGACCGAGGCCGAGTACCTCGAGTACGTGCGGGTGAATGAGCTCCGCACGCTCAAGGGCGAGATCGTGAAGAGCTTCGAGGAGATGTTCATCGCCAACTACCTCGCGAGCCAGGGTGTGACTTACGAGTACGAGCGCCCGTATGAGGTGGACACCGCCGGCGCGACCTATCGTCAGTACCGCCCAGACTTCTACCTGCCCGAGCACGGCGTCTACATCGAGCACTTCGCGCTCGACCGCAGTGGTGACCCGCCGCGGTACTTCGACCGTGCCCGGTACGTAGAAGGGGTTGCGTGGAAGCGGAAGCTTCATGCCGAGCACGGGACACGCCTGATCGAGACGTACTCGTACCTGAAGCGTGAGGATCTGCTGGAGACGACGCTCGAGGCGGCCCTGGCAGAGGCCGGTGTGACCTTCGATCCACAGCCCACCGAACAGTTGCTTGCGCAGTTGCGGGAGACATCGCAGGTTACGGACTTTGCAGCGCTGGTTGCGGACTTCATCGGGCTCATGAAGCAGTCCGGCCATACAATCCCCGAACTTCGCACCAAGGCTGTCGCGAACCTGGACGCGTCGCGCATCAATCTGCTGCTCGATCTGATTGCGCCCGTCTACCTGACCTATGAGGCGACGCTTGCCGAGCGTGGCGAAATCGACTTCGCAGACATGATCTCGCGCGCGACCGAGCATGTTGAGAGCGGCCGCTATCGGTCACCGTACACCCAGATCATGGTCGACGAGTTCCAGGACATCAGCCCTGCCCGGGCCCGGCTCATACAAGCGCTACTGCGTCAGCGGCCCGAGGCGATGCTCTTCGCAGTTGGGGATGACTGGCAATCGATCTACCGCTTCACCGGGAGCGATCTGCGGTACACCACGCGCTTCTCTGAGATCTTCGGCGCCACCGCCGCAACGGCCCTCGATCTCACATTCCGTTTCAACGACAAGCTCGGTGATGCGGCTTCGAAGTTCGTGCTCAAGAACCCCGAGCAGGTCCGCAAGGAACTCGCGTCGATGCGCGCTCAGGATGAGCCGGCCGTCTCAATCGTCCCCGCGGCCGCCTTGCGTGTGGGGCTCGATGCGGTCCTTGAGGCGATACGCCTTCGGGCCGACGGACGGGGCGGGTCTCGGTCCACCGTGCTCGTTCTGGGGCGATTCACGTTCACGTACAGCGAGATCGCGAGTGCGGAGTACAGGGAGCAGTTGCGTCGGCTACATCCCGCCCTCGACGTGGAGTTCATGACTGCGCACGCGGCCAAGGGCAAGGAGGCCGACTACGTGGTCGTCTTGGATGTCTCCCAAGGCCGCTACGGATTTCCGAGTGAGCGGCCGGCCGAGCCTGCGCTGGAGTTCCTCTTGCCCGAGGCGGAGCCATTCCGCTTCGCCGAGGAGCGGCGGCTGTTCTATGTGGCGCTCACACGCGCGCGACACCGCACGTACGTTGTCTGCGACCCTGCGAAGCCATCGACGTTCGTAACCGAACTGCTGGCCGAAGATGACCCGTACCCGGTGTGCACTGATGAGTGCGGGACTCTCGCATCCGCGCTGACAGCGCAACTGCCCTGCCCTCGATGCCACTCAGGCCGCCTCGTGGTCCGTGCCGGTCCCTACGGCAGCTTCGTGGGGTGCAGCCACTACCCGTACTGTACGCATCAGGCGCCGGCGTGCCCGGCATGCGGTGGAGTCATGCGGCGTACTGGCGAGAGGCGGGTCTGCGTGGACCCTGCGTGTGGCCACAGCGTGCGACTCTGCCCGCGATGCGGTGGTGACCTCGTAGTGCGCAAGGGGCCGTACGGCCAGTTCATCGGGTGCAGCAACTACGGCAAGGGTGCCTTCTCATGCGGGCACAAGGAGAAGGTAGAGGGGTAGGGTTGAAGTCGGAGTCGCGGTGCGGACCCCGCGCCCCTTCTTCTTCCGCCCCAAGTCGCCGCACAACGCGATCGCGGGCCTTGGGTACTTCGCGAGCTTCAGCGCGCTGCCGGCGTGGCTCGCGTGGGAGAGCTTCGGACCCAAGAACGGCGCCGCCGACTTCGACGAGATGCGCGCGCATCGAGCGCTACCGCCGTCGCAACGGCGCGCCAGTCTCCGAGCGCCCGAGCGACTACTCCATCGGCTGCATCATGGCGGCGAGCCCGGTTGTTCTTCCCCGAGGGGTTGGGCCTCGTCTGCACGTGACCCCGAGCTCTCACCGCTACCACTCGCGCGGCTTGCGAACCACGCGAATCCCGAGATGCACAGTCTCCGGCAGCTGCGACCTCTGGAGCACCGAGGCGTTGACGTGTCGCATGATGCCGTCTACGCGACCCTGGAAGACGGAACCGCGACGCAGCCGCCCGGTGAACACGATGTGCACCTTCTTGCCGAGCTCTTCCCGGACCATCCTCACCGGTTCGAGCAGATCGGAGTCATTGGACGACCACTGCGACATCGTAGCGATCGCGGAATCCGTCCAGAAGGAGATGAGACGCCAGGTTGACGTCCGAGCCCTTCTCCTTGGTGTCGATGATGGCGACCGTGTCGGGCGGGACGCGTGCACTGTCCGCGAGAGGGCGTCTGACGACGTTGGAGCGGAACTCACCGAGGTGTACCGACACATCAGGCAGGGACTTGAGGGCCTCAAGATACGTGCCTTGCCGGTAGTGTCCGGTTGCGTCCCACGGAAGCGGCTTCAGGCGTGCCGTGAAGTATCTGATCAGCACAATGTCGTACGCAGGCAGCAGCGTCTTCGCGAAGGCAGAGAGGTCGAGCCAGCGATGCGGCGTGTTGCGCAGCAGCCCGTAGTACAGGTTGAATCCGTCAATGTAGACGATGGCGATTGGCCGCGGTGTCATGCCGAGTGTCCCCCGAAATGCGGAGGCCGCCTTGCGGCGGCCCTCGCGCCCTGGATCGCAACCCAGGGGTGGTAAACCGATTCTGCCGAGCGATGCAGGACCTGTCAACAGGCTCGCAGGAGCATCATGGCACGCCGACCTCAACCGGATGCCACCCGGATCCAAACCGCATCACACCCCTGCGCTACACTCCCCGTAGGGCTCCAATCGCCGGGGGGATCCGCCCATGCGCGGCTACATCGGGAACACCGACTACGACTGGTACCGCTTCTTGGCCTCGCAGCCCGGCATCGACGAGGTGAACTTCTGGCAGCCGTCGGCAAGCGCGAGCTTCAGCGCGCTGCGGCCCGGCGAGCCATTCTTCTTCCGCCTCAAGTCGCCGCACAACGCGATCGCCGGCTTCGGGTACTTCGCGAGCTTCAGCGCGCTGCCGGCGTGGCTCGCATGGGAGAGCTTCGGGCCCAAGAACGGCGCCGCCGATTTCGACGAGATGCGCGCCCGCATCGAGCGCTACCGCCGTCGCAACGGCGCGCCTGCCTCCCAGCGTCCGGGCGACTACTCGATCGGCTGCATCATGGTGGCGAGCCCGGTGTTCTTCCCCGAGGAGCTGTGGGTTCGCGAGCCGAAGGGCTGGGCCCCCAACATCGTGCGCGGTCGCGGTGAGGATCTCACGACCGGCGAGGGCCTGCGCATCTTCACCGAGAGCCTCGACCGCGCGCAGCACCTGGGCGCGCCGGTGTTGGCCGCCGAGCCGGGCGCGCCCCGCTACGGTGAGCCGACGCTCGTGGCGCCGCGGCTCGGGCAGGGTATCTTCCGCGTGTCGGTTCTCGACGCGTACGACCGCGCGTGCGCGGTCACGGGCGAGCACTCGCTGCCGGTGCTCGAGGCGGCGCACATCATGCCGTACGCGTCCGGCGGCACGCACCAGGTCACCAACGGGTTGCTGCTCCGAAGCGACATCCACCGCCTGTTCGACCTGGGCTACGTGACGGTCACGCCCGAGTATCGCTTCCAGATCTCAGATGCGCTGGCCGAGGACTTCCACAACGGTCGGACGTACTACGCCGAGCGGGGGAAGCGAGTGATCCTGCCGAAGGCGGAGGAGATGCGTCCGAGCAGGGACCTGCTCGCGTGGCATGGAGAGAGTGTGTGGCGGGGGTGATTGCTCACCCGGGGATTCAGCCTCCCCGTGTCAGCATGATGAGCTATCCTCCAGAACGGGAGACCTGAATCTAGGAGCGAGTTGAAGCACCGATACGCATATGAGCGTGAGCTCGTCGCCGACTTAGTTGATGAGCTGCCGGCCACCCCCGTCTCCAATCTGCCGCTTGCTGCAGCATGGGGCGAGGTGGTCTTCTCCACTCGTGTCGTGGACGTAGTCGGGCTGTACGCGTCATCACAGTGCTCACAAGTCGGTGAGGCCCTCGCTGGTTTCGAGGACAGAGATCTTCTGGTTCTTGCAGCAATCATCGCCTGTGGTCCGATATCTAGTGAACGGCTTACCTCAACGCTCGGGGCGGGAGCGGAGCGGGCAGTAAAGCAGTCGGTCGGCCGGCTGATGAACAATGATCTCGTGAGCCCAGGTCCGCGGGCATTGCGATCATCCTTGGGAGAAGTGCTGAAGGAATGCGAAGTTGCTGCAATTGAGGCGAAGCTGCACAAGCAGAAGGACGTGCTGCGTCAGGCAGAAGACAATCTGGGGCTGGCCGACTTCTCCTATGTCGCACTACCAGTAACGGTTGCCTTCAAGGAGGATTTCCTGACCAGCGCACGTACGTGTGGGCTGGGGGTCATGTCCGTAGATCCAACTGGGTTGTTCGTACTGGTCAGGGCGCCGAGACGGCGTGGCGCGAGGCGAGGCATCGTACAGACGCATTTCACGTTGCGCCTGTTGCAGGAGAGTGCTGCCAGGACCGGCAGATGGATTAGCACAGGGGGGACTACCTAATGGGCGGTTTCAGCCCCGACCTTCAAGCGTCCGAAATCCAGGGGCAGATTCCGGGGTTGAGTCTAGCTAGTGCGCTGCCCGCAGGCGGACAAGGCGCCGTCTTTCGGGGAGTCCATGCCGAGCATGGCGACGTCGTTCTGAAGGTCGTCCTGCCGCAGTTCGAAGAACGAACGCGCCGCGAAATCGACGCCCTCCGTACACTCCGTCTGCCGAATGTGGTTCGACTGCTGGATCATGGCTACATCGACGTGAGGCAGGAGACTTGCCCTTACACACTGACGCGACTGGTAACAGGGGATGACATTAGAACGCGCATCCTTAACGGAGACCATATGGACGAGTTTCAGGCACGCGAGCTTATCCGTGGAGTAGCCGCCGCGCTTGACGAGTTGTGGCGCAAAGAAATCGTGCACAGAGACGTGAAGCCACCGAACATCATTTGGTCGACGTTGGGGACTGCCGTGCTCATAGACCTGGGCGTCGCGCGACATCTGACACGAACGGATCTGACGACGTATGGAGGATGGCTGGGGACGCGAGGCTTCATGGCGCCCGAACAAGCCTCTGGGGAGAAGCACCTGACCGTACGAGCCGACGTCTTTGGCCTAGGGGTAACGGCACACATGGCCATTACTGGAGTGCATCCATTTGGTGGCCAAGACGAGATTATGGCCGGGAAGAGGCCGACTAGCGTTGCGACAGTGAGCGACAACTTGTCGGCTCTCCTACTGTCGATGATGTCATTGAGGCCGATCGATCGCCCGACGGCTCGAAACCTGTTGGAGGCGTTGTCTTGATGCCGAAGATGCTCTACAACTGCCACGGTTCCTGGAGTTGTCGAGGGATTGAGGCGGCGGATGGTCGAATCATCCACGCCGCCGGCTTCGCTGAGAAGCGAGACTGCACTGGAGCGGCATCTGAAGGATTCGGTATCGTCGACTGCGATCCTCTGGTGTGGAATCTGCCGTATGACCCCCACGCAACTGTCTGCAACAAGATTGCTACGCATGCGTTTCTTCCGATTGCCACGCCCCGCTTTGAAGATTGGCACGGCAAGGAGAGCGAGTGGATCGCCGCGGCAATCGCCCCGGTGGTATCAGCGGATTGGCCTCCTCCCTTGCCTTCAACTACTGGAGACATCGAGGGATTCATCGTCGACTGCCTGACCTGGCAAGGTCGCCTGCAGCCCACGTTGCTGACTGTTCCGACGCCCCCGCTTGCGGGAGCGACGCCGGACTTGGATGCATTCCTCAAATGGCTACGCGCAGGTACACGTGCGGCTTCATACCTGCAGCCGAGCGAGACCACGCTATTGTCCGTCACGGTAGAGGAAGGACTGCTCTCGACAGTAGGGGACGTCCTTCTTGACCAGATCACCGCCAGAGAGGGAATCGACGGGGTCTACTTGAACGTTGTCACGCACAAGACCGAGTTGGGCGAGCGGATCACTCAGGATGTGGCGACTTCACTTGTGCGGTTCGTTCGCGACCTCGCGCCTCACAGGCGCGTCTTCGTGAATGGCGTCGATCTCTTCGGATTGGTGCTACTCGGGGCCGGCGCGGAAGGAATCGGAATCGGCTATGAGCTTAAGGGGATGCGCCTGAACACCAACGACTTCAAAGACACCAACAGTCGAGGAGCGTTTCCAAGAATGCTGTCGCTGGCGCTGTGCAAGAGGTTGGCCTTGGCAGAAATCGAGGTGCTTCGCAACGTTGGCTTGTTGGATCGTCTCGAGTCGGACCGTACCGATTCAAGCTCTGTACTCCTTGACGCTATACGTGACCGTCGGGACCTACGCACGATTATTCCGTGGCGACCCACTAAGGGGACTGTGGGTGAGGCACGGCGCCACTACATTCTTCGGCATGAAGGGGTCAAGCGCGAGTTGGATCCCATGAGCCAACGGGAGCGCTGGGAGTGGGTCGCGGGCTGGCTAGATACCTGCGACGCAAACATCAGCGACTTCTGTCAAGCGACTGGCAAGCGCCCGCAACAGGTGGGGGCGGGTCACGTGTCCGCTTGGCGTGAAGCAGTGTCTAAGTAGACCAGTAGTGGCTGTATTGGACGATTCCGCGCATCGCAGATAAAGTCGTTCAAGTTGGGAGGGAGTCCGGGCGATTGATTCACGGCTGACTCTATGCGGCCGGTAGTGACGACGGTTAGTCTACACGTCCTTGGATGCTTCGTATCGATGTCTACTATCGCATTGCGCGGTGAGGTAGAAGAGGAATCCCCGGACGCCCTTCCACTCCGCGACGCCTTTCTTGCGATTCTCGATCTTGAGGACCTTGCATCCTTCTTCGGTACGGCGTACGAGGACTTGGGCCGCCTCATCTACGGCTACAAGCCGCAGTACAAGTATCGGACGTTCCTGATTCCGAAGAAGCGCAGCGGTTATCGAAAGATATCGACCCCGTGCAAGAGCCTGAGACGCATTCAGAATCGGCTGAAGGCCGCCTTGGACGAGGTCTATCGGCCAAAGGCCTCAGTACACGGTTTCGTGAACGACAGGAGCATCGTCACTAACGCGGACGCCCACCTCCGCAAACGGTACGTGTTCAACCTGGATCTGAGGGACTTCTATGGCTCGATCCACTTCGGCCGGGTGCGCAACCTGTTCATGAAGGATCCGTTCTCCTTCTCGTACGAGGTAGCGACCGTTGTCGCGCAAATCTGCTGCTTCGAAGGGTCTTTGCCTGCCGGGGCTCCGACTTCGCCTGTTGTCTCCAACATGATCGCCAGGAAGCTTGACTCCCGCTTGCAGACGATGGCCCGCAGGCGAAATTGCACCTACAGCAGGTACGCCGACGACATCACCTTCTCATTTGACAAGCCGAGACTGCCCCATGACCTGGTCGATACTTCGGGCATGCACGCCCAGCCGGGCGCGGCGCTGCTGCAGGCAATTGAGGACAACGGCTTCGAGGTGAATTATGAGAAGGTGCGATTGACCGGCCGATCTCAGCGGATGGAAGTCACCGGCCTGACGGTAAACGAGGCCGTGAACGTTCGACGCCAATACGTTCGAGAACTGTCGTCAATGCTGCATGCATGGGAGAAGTTCGGTCTCGACAAGGCACAGGAGACCTTCCACTCAAGATTCGCGAAGCCTCACAGCGCTAGCGGTCAGCCCAAGTCTCTCGCTCATGTCGTGCACGGTAAGCTGGCGTTCTTGAAGAGTGTTAGGGGCGGGGACGATCCTCTGTATAACCGGCTCGCCAGTAGGTTCAACAAGCTGGTGGGCGACAGCGCACTCGCATTGAATGTCGTCTCAATCTATGGTGCCGAGGAGTCATTGTGGATCGTGCACGCTAATGATCCGAAGGATACGAAGGAGCTTGAGCACCAAGGCAGCGGCTTCTCGTTGAGAGGAGTCGGCATTGTTACTTGTTGGCATGCCGTGAGTGAGCCGGTCTCACCGAAGTCCAGGTCGAGAAGACTGCTACCCATCGTCGAGGTATCAGGCTGGGATCGTCCGCTACCACGAACTCGTGCCAAGGTTGTCTTTCACGACGAAGACAGGGACCTGGCGATCTTACAGCGAGTAGGCGTTGACGAGGCCAAGACCACCCCCGCGCTCGTGATGTCAGAGCGTGACATCGCACATCGACTACCACTCCACCTGCTTGGCTTTCCGGGCTGGCATGTTGGCGAAAGCTATAGCGACAAAGCGGTCAGGATATCGGCCTTGCGTACGGATCACGGTGTGCAGAAGTTCAACATTGACCAGCGGATTGACCATGGCAATAGTGGCGGCCCTCTCGTTGACGTAGAAGGCAAGGTGGCCGGAGTCGCCGTTGAACGCTCGTGGGATGGAGTCGGTAAGGACGGCGCTATTCACTACCTGGAATTGGAAGTAGTAGTCGAGGCATATCTTGACGACTTGGCATCAGGCAACGACCTGGCTGGGGCATAGAGACGGCAGATCACGATTACGGGCGTGACAACAGCCCTCTCTTTCCAGGCTTGACCTGCTGAGATTCCACGACTCCTAATCCCAGGGTCAACTGTCGCTTGGCCATTCTCTACAGCTCCGTGTACTTCTCCCGCTTGCCCTTCGCCTTCTTCGCGGGGTACCTCTCGTCGTTCTTCGCGAGCTTTCGCTGCACCGCCTTGGCCGGATCGATCCCCGTATCGTGTGCGAGCAGCAGCGCGTAGATCAGCACGTCGGCGATCTCCTCTTCGATCTCGCTGCGACGCTTCTCCACGTCCTCAGCGATTGTCTCGTCGCTGCTCCACTGGAAGCATTCGAGCAACTCAGCGGCCTCGATGCTTATGCTCGCCGCCAGGTTTCTCGGCGAGTGGAACTGCTTCCAGTCGCGCTCGTCTCGGAACTCCACGATCTGTCGGGTGAGGTCTTCGAGCATCGGTATCAGCCCTCCAGCGGGTCTTCGGCGGCGAGTGGCGCGGCGGTCGGCGTGAGCGCGTAGTCGGCCTTCGGCATGCGGCTGCGCAGGTACTCGCCCAGTGCAGCTTCGGTGCAGAACACGTAGCAGCCCTTCATGCCGCGGGTCATGAGCACGCGGTAGGTGTTGCGGATGAGATCGTCGGCGATGCGGGCGGCGCGCTCGGGGTCGTGCTTGGCGAGCTTCACGATGCCGCTGAGCGCCTTGTCGGACTTTGCACGCTTCGTGCGGTCGGTGATCACGCGGCCACCCTCGAAGCGCAGGTCGTTGCCCACGATCACGCCCACGTAGTCGAACTCGAGTCCCTGGCAGGTGTGGATGCAGCCCACCTGGTCGACCGAACCCTCGTCGATCGCCCACGTGTCGCTGTTGTTGAGGTTCCACGAGCGCGCGTAGGTGTGCGCGGGGATGACGATGTCGTGGTGGTTGGGGTTCGCGCGCCTGGCGCCGCTTTCCCACTCCCAGCAGTAGCCGGCCACCACGCGCGACTTGTTGGCCACACGGTTCTTTTCGGCGATGGCTGCGTGCATTGCGTTCGGGTCGTCGAAGACGCGGAAGTCGTAGTCGAGGTCGGCCACATCCTCCTCGGCAGGGCGGATGCCCAGCACATCGTCGAGCCAGGTGAGGTAGCCGTCGCTGCCATTGCAGCGGAACTGCGAGAACAGGTCGGCCTCGTGGACGTGCGCACCCGCCGCCTCGGCATGCGCACGGATGTCGGACACCGTGCCGGCGTCGCGGAGCGTGACGCGCTGCGTCTCGTCGATGAAGAAGACCGTGAAGCGCGCCGCCGCGATGAGCTCGGCAATCTGGTTCTCGCCCAGGTTGCCGTACAGGCCCGACTTCTCGTTCAGTCGGTGCGCTTCGTCGATCACGAGCGCGTCGAACGATTCCTCGGCCAGCTCCCAGAAGGCGCCCGAGCCGCGAAAGAGGTTGTTGATGTATGAGAGGGTGCGGTCTCTCCCGCGCAGCAGGCGCGCGTACACGTTGCGCGGCGCGCTGTTCTTGGAGACGTACTGGACCGTCATCTCCTCGGCGGTGAGACGCACGAGCAGGTTCACCGCCACCACCGACTTGCCGGTGCCAGGGCCGCCCCGGACGATGAGCACGTGCTTCTCGCTGGTGCGCTGCGCCTCGCGCGCGAGGGCCACGGCGGCCTCGAAGACCACCTTCTGGTCGTCGATCATCACGAACTCGTCGTTGCCGTCGAGCATGCCGGCAAGCGCGTCCTGGAGCGACTTGGACGGGCGCAGTCGGCCGCTCTCGATGTGGTAGAGCACCGCCCCGTCGTCGGCGTGCGTGATGTGGCGGCAGATGAAATTGCGGAGCTTCAGCGCGTCGCCGTTGCAGAACGCGGGTGCACGCTCGAGGTACTCGAGGTAGGCGGGGTCGAGCAGGGGGTCGTACCCCTCGGCGGTGTGGTAGTTGTGCAGGTACGCGCAGGGCACGAGCTCGATCTGCGCGTCTCGGACGGCCTCGTTGTAGTCCTCGATCATGCGGGCGTACGACCACGCCTGGTAGGAGGGGTGGGAGACCTCGCGGTGTGCGCCGCCCACGAACGTGCGCACGATGGCGTCTTTGGTGGGCACCGCCTCGAGAGCGCTCCACTGCTTGAGCTCCACGATCACCGCAGCGTCGCGGTCGCCGTTCTGGCGGCCGGTGAGCAGGAAGTCGATTCGGCTGCTCGTGTACGGCACCCCAAACTCGATCGCCACGCCGCAGCCGCCGGGGATCGCCTCGGTGTTGAGCACCCGGTACATGTACTGCATCGAGTTGCGCCAGCTCTCCACCTCGCGCGGGTTGGCGCGGTGGATCCTGCGCTCGAAGGCCGCCGTGATGTGGTCGACGATCAAGTCGCGGTCCACGTCGTCCATGAACTCGGCCTTGGAGGCTTGATAGACGAGCACGGGGCGGCTCCGGGGAAGAGCGGGCAAGGGCTGGGACCAGGGTAGCAGAGGAGGGAGGCGGTTCACTCCCCTTCGGCATCTTGACCAATCGAACATATGTTCTATCATGGGCAGTGGGGATGTGTCCTGTGATTTCAAGTCAGGCCTGTGACCAGGGCAAACGATCTTGACATCACAGACTGTGATTTCAAGTTGGGGGAAACCATGACGGACGGGACTGCACTGATGCCGGTTGAGGCTGCGGAGTTGCGCATTCGTGTCGTCCGGGATACCCGGGTAATCCTTGATGCTGACCTTGCCGTGCTCTACGGGGTGGAGACACGTATGCTCGTGCAGGCGGTCCGCCGCAACCCCGACCGCTTCCCTTCGGACTTCATGTTCGAGCTGACATTGGACGAGTGGGCGGCCCTCAGGAGTGCTGCATCGGCCATGGATGGCTGGGGTGGGCGCCGCACGCCGCCGCTCGCCTTCACGGAGCAGGGCATCGCAATGCTCTCCAGCGTGCTCCGTAGTCCCCGGGCGGTCGCGGTCAACGTGCAGATCATGCGTGCGTTCGTGCGGCTGCGCGAGATTCTTGCGGAGAACGCAGACCTGTCGCGTCGGCTGGATGATCTGGAGCAGCGATACGACGACCAGTTCAAGATCATCATCCAGGCGATTCAGGCGCTCACGGCACCACCGGTGAGGCCGCGGAATCCGGTGGGGTTCAGGCCCTGAGTCACCCTCGGCAGACGCCCGCCACCCCGAACTCGATCGCCACGGATCTTGCGCTCGAAGGCCAGGGCGGACGGGGGCCGTGTCCCGCCCTACCGCAGTGCCTCCTCCGACGCCCCGAGCCGCCGCGATATCTCGGCGGCAGCGTTGCGGACCACCGACGCGAGGCCCCCCAGCCGGTCGAGCGGCATTCGCGTAGCCGGCCCCGAGATGCTGATCGCCGCTACCACGTCACCCCGGTGGTCGAACACCGGCGCTCCCACGCACCGGATCTCACACTCGTTCTCCTGGTCGTCGATCGCATACCCCTCGGCACGCGCTCGCTCCATCTCGGCGCGCAGAGCTTCGGGCTCCACGATCGTGTACTCGGTTCGCGCTTGCATACCGTGTTGCACGACCGCGTCGAGCACGGACGTGTCCGAGTGGGCGAGAAGCATCTTGCCCATCGCGGTGCTGTACAGCGGCTGACGGCTGCCGATCCGGGAGACCGTGCGCACCGAAAGCGGGCTCTCCACCTTGTCGACGTAGACCACGTCCACTCCATCGCGCACGCCGAGGTGCGCCGTCTCCTGCGTTTCCGCCACGAGCGTGCGCAGGACCGGCTCGGCAACGTCATGTACGTCGAAGTGCTCGAGGTAGATCTGGCCGAGCCGCGCGGTCTGCGGGCCCAGCCGGTAGCGTCCGGTGTCCTCGTCCTGCTCGACGAGCCGCGCCTCGGCCAGGGGCTGCAACAGCCGCGAGACCGTGCTGCGGTTCACGCCGCTTGCGGCGGCGATCTCCGTGAGTGTGGGCGAGTGTCCGCGCTCGCATGCTGCGGCCACTGCGCCCAGCAGGTCGAGCGCGCGCCTGAGTGACGACGATTGGTTTCTGCTCGCGGTCATGCGTGCTCCCGTGGTCGCGATATGGGCGCCAACTTGACGCCCGCTGTCAGTATAGGCACTATAGTGGGTAACAAGCAAACGTGAGGTTTGCTATGCAAACAGATTCGAGGGGACAACAGTTTCACCATTCCGCCACGCCACCCCCTGACAGGGGACGCGCGTGGCCGTTGCGCTGTGTCTCGTGCAGCCAGACGTTCTCCGACATGGCGTACCGCTGCAGTCGATGCGGCGGGGTGCTCGAGGTAGACATCTCGCTCACGCGCGAGCAATGGGACGCGGTGGAGTATCCGTCAGTGGCTGCCAGTCAGTGGATGTACCGGGCGCGAATGCCCGTGGGGTTGGCTGACCCGATCACGCTCGGCGAGGGCGCCACACCGCTCATCAACGCGACATCTGCTCTGGCCAGACCCGGTCACCCCGGTGAGGTCCTCCTCAAGGACGAGACCGGCAACCCTACGGGGTCGTTCAAGGACCGGCTCGTCTCGGTAGGCATAAGCCGCGCGGTCGAGGACGGGTACACCGCGATCGTGTGTGCATCCACGGGGAACGCCGGTGCGTCGGCAGCCGCCTACGCCGCGCGCGCCGGCCTTCCCTGCGTGGTCTGCGTCCCGGCATCTGCTCCTGCCGCCAAGCTGCGGCAGATCCAGGCGTACGGCGCACGCTTCGTAGCGGTGCACGGCACCTATAGCGATGCGTGGGCGGTGGCCGACGCACTGCAGCGTGTCGGCTCCTTCGTCAACGTCACCACCACCTATCAGAACCCGTACGGAGTCTCCGCCCTGCGGGCAGTGGCCTACGAGCTGCTCGACGAGATGGGCGGCGAGGTTCCCGACGCGGTCTTCGTGCCCACAGGCTCCGGGCCGCTCGTGCGCGGCGTGCTGTGGGGTTACGAGGAAGCGCTCGCACTCGGCATCATCGACCGCGTGCCCGCAGTGGTGGCGGTGCAGGCCCAGGGGTGTGCGCCGATCGTGCGAGCCTTTGACGTGGGCGCCGAGGAGGTCGAGCCCTGGGGCGAGCCGCACACCGCGGCCGCCGGCATCGCCGATCCTCTCGAGGGCTACACGCAGGACGGTACGTACACGCTTGCGATGGTGCGCCGCAGCAGCGGCTGGGCCATCGCAGTGTCCGACGATGAGATCCGCAGCGCCGCAGCCGAACTCTCCCTCCAGGTCGGCGTGTTCTCCGAGCTCAGCGGCGCTGCGGGTCTTGCCGGACTGCGTGCCTCACTGGCCCACGGCATCCTCTCGCCTGAGGCCACCGCAGTGGTGCTGGTCACCGGCTCGGGATTCAAGGATCTCGACCGCCGGGACGTTCCCTCGGGCTCGCGGCTCGACTTTCATCCGGCCATCGACGACGTCGCCGAGTTGGCCGAGCGGATCATGGCGGAAGGTCCCGGCAACGGCGGGGCATGACGAGGGACGGCGCGGATCGGGCAATCGAGCGAGATAGGAGTGAGATGATGAGGCGCATGAGAAGGTTCCTAGGAGAGGGTGGAGGCGGACGACTGCGCACGCTGCTGGTGCTGTCCATCGTTCTGGCACTCGCAACTGCGGTGGGCTGCGCTGAGACTGCAGTGGAAGAACCGGACGAGGGCACCCCGCCTCCGGTTGTTGAGGAAGAGGAGACCACGCTCGATCGCATCAAGAGCGAAGGCGTGGTGCGTGTGGGCTTCGCCAACGAGGCGCCGTATGCGTACTCCACCCCTGACGGCAAGCTCGCGGGTTTCATGCCTGCGACGATGGAGTACATCTTCAGCCAGATCGGTGACATCAGACTCGAAGGCGTGCTCACCGAGTTCAGCGGTCTGATCCCGGGTCTGCAAGCAGGCCGCTTCGACTGTGTCGGCGCCGGTCTGTACATCAATGCCGAGCGCGCCGAGCAGGCCATCCCGGCCAATCCGCAGTACACCGCGGCCGAGGGCATGGCGGTTCTCGCCGGTAATCCGAAAGGCATCACCGGCTATGCGGATCTGCTCAAGGACGGCGTGAAGTTCGGTACGGTCTCCGGTTCGATAAACCTGCAGTACGCAACGGACGCTGGCGTGGCCGAGGGCGACGTCGTGCTGTTCCCGGACGTGCCTTCGGCCCTCGCGGGTCTTGAGGCCGGCCGGGTGGACGCCATCGGCATGAGCGTGATCTCGCTGCGTGATGCGATGACGAAGTCGGGCACCACCAAGATCGTGATCGCCGATCCGTTCACCGCTCCCGAGGGCGCGAACGCCTACGGCGCCGTGTACTTCGCGCTGGGCGATGAGGAGCTTGCAGAACTGTACAACGCGGAACTCGCGAAGGCGGTCGAGTCCGGCAAGATCCTGGAGATCCTTGAGGCCCAGGGCTTTGGCAAGGAGATGCTGCCGCCCGAGGGTGTGACTTCGCAAGATCTGATCAAGTAACACCGGCCCGTCTGTGAACTGATGCCGCCGTCTCGCGCACAAGACGGCGGGGCGGCGGCATCACACCGATGACGAAGGACCGCACCCGTGACTCAGTGGATACCACGTCTGCTCGACGGTCTGGCCATGACGGCACAGGCCACGATTGCGAGCTTTGCGCTCGCGGTTCTGGTCTCTTTCGTGGTGGGACTCGGGTCGCGCGTGCGGGTATTGAGGCCGATCTTCCGAATCTACGTTGAGGTTTTCAGGGGCACTTCCGCGCTCGTTCAGATCTTCTACTTCTTCTATGTGCTACCACTCGTCGGCGTGCAGTTGTCGCCACTCGTTGCGGGCGTCAGCGCCCTCGGTCTCAACTTCGGAGCGTACGGCTCTGAGATCGTGCGTGGCGCGATAGAGGCCGTGCCCCGCGGCCAGCACGAGGCGTCCGTTGCACTCAGCATGCCGCGCTGGCTCGCGATGCGCCGGATCATCCTGCCCCAGGCGGTGCGAACGATGATTCCGCCGTTTGGCAACATCCTCGTAGACCTCATGAAGACCACGGCGCTCCTGTCGATGATCTCGGTGGGCGACCTTGCGTTCGTCGGCAAGCAGGTCTTGCAGTCGGAAGGCAGCGCCGTGATGGCGTACCTGCCGGTCATGGTGCTGTACTTCGCATTCGCCGTTCTGTTAGGGCGCGGGACCCACCGCATCGAGCAGCTCGTTGGTCGCGGCTGGAGCGAGGCGACGACGTGAGGATCGATTACGAATACGCGCTTCGCGTCCTGCCCGTGCTGTTGCGTGGAGCGGTGACGACGCTCCAGGCCACCATCGGCGGGATGGCGCTCGCGCTCATACTCGGGCTCGTGTTCGTCGTGCTGCTCCGCTCCAAGAACGTGTTCATCTCGTACCCCACACGGGCCGTCCTCGAGTTCGTACGCGGCACGCCGCTGCTCATCCAGCTGTTCTTCCTCTTCTACGTCCTGCCCGAGTGGGGAATCAGGTTGGAGGCGCTCGGCACGGGTATCTTCGCCCTCGGTCTGCACTACAGCACCTACATCGCCGAGGTGTACCGCGCCGGCATCGAGTCTGTTCCGCGCGGGCAGTGGGAGGCTTCGACGGCACTGAGCTTCAGCAAGGTCGACACGTGGCGGCGTATCGTACTGCCTCAGGCGGTCATCACCGTGCTGCCCATGCTCGGCAACTACCTCGTGGCGATGTTCAAGGAGACACCGCTTCTGGCGACGATCACGGTGATCGAGATGCTTGGCGCGGGATTGAGCGCGGCGGCTTCGAGCTACCGGTACTTTGAGGTGTTCACCCTGATCGGCCTCATCTTCCTCGCGATGAGTCTGCCTGCGGGCGCACTCGTCCGGAAGTTCGAGGCGATCAACAAGCGGTACGCGTAAAGGAGCACGATGAACGATCACCGAGACGTCCCGGCCATCAGATTCACCGGCTGCAGCAAGGCCTTTGGCGAGACGGTCGTGCTTGACGACTTCTCGTGGGACGTGCCGGTGGGGCGCCGCGTGGCGATTCTCGGGCCGTCAGGCTCGGGCAAGACGACGCTCCTGCGGCTCGTGATGACGATCGAGCAACTCGACGAGGGCGCCATTGACGTGTTTGGCCGCCCGATCGCAGTCGGTCGCGACGCGCCGGCTGCCGAACGCCTCTCCGAGCGCCAGGTTCGCGAGGTTCGGCGCGACGTGGGCATGGTGTTCCAGCAGTTCAACCTGTTCCCGCATATGACGGCTCTCGAGAACGTCATCGAGGCGCCGGTGCGCGTGCTCGGCAAGAACAAGAACGAGGCCGCCGAGCACGGACGCCAGATTCTGAGGCAGGTGGGTCTGCAGGGCAAGGAGGACGCGCATCCGCGGAAGTTGTCCGGAGGTCAGCAGCAGCGCGTGGCGATCGCGCGCGCGCTCGCGATGGAGCCGCGGATCATGCTGTTCGACGAAGTGACGTCGGCGCTCGACCCTGAACTCGTCGGAGAGGTGCTCGAGGTCATCCGTGACCTGGCCGAGCACTCGAGCATGACGATGCTGCTCGTGACCCACGAGATCGGTTTTGCGCGTGACGTATCCGATGAGGTGCTGTTCATGGAGCACGGTCGCGTGGTGGAAAGCGGGCCTCCCGAGGACGTTCTCGGCAATCCCGCCGAGGAGCGCACGCGCTCCTTCCTCCGCGCCGTGGGGCCCCACTAACGCCGCATGCGGAAGCAGTCCTGCCCGCGCGCGGTGGGCGAACGAAAGGGATGAGACAGATGGACCTCACGATCCGCCCGGCTGACGACTGCCTGTGGGACTGCGTGAGTCTCGGCGAGGTCATGATCCGCCTCGACCCTGGTGAGGGTAAGGTCTGCACCGCCCGGTCGTTTCGTGTTTGGGAGGGCGGCGGCGAGTACAACGTAGCCCGGGGGCTGCGTCGCTGCTTCTCGCTGCGTACGGCGGTGGTGACCGCCGCTGTGGACAATGAGATCGGCCGGCTTCTCGAGGATCTCATGCTGCAGGGCGGGGTGGATCTCAGGCACGTGCGGTGGGTCGACTTCGACGGTGTCGGCCGCTCGGCGCGCAACGCACTCAACTTCACCGAGCGGGGCTTTGGCGTGCGCGGTGCGAGATCGTGCAGCGATCGGGGTCACAGCGCTGCGTCGCAACTCGGGCCCGGACAGGTTGATTGGGAGCACATCTTCGCCACCGAGGGCGCCCGCTGGTTCCACACCGGCGGCATCTTTGCCGCACTCGGGCCCCAGACGCCGGACGTGGTTGTGGAAGCGATGACGGCGGCACGTGCCGCCGGCGTGGTGGTCTCCTACGATCTCAACTACCGCGCGTCGCTGTGGAAGGACCTCGGCGGACACGAACGTGCACGTGAGGTGAACCGTCGCATCGCCCCGCTCGTGGATGTGATGCTCGGCAACGAGGAGGACTTCTCGGCAGCTCTCGGATTCGAGATCCCGGGGGCCGACCTGTACGCCGAGCTCGATCTGGAGGCCTACGGCAGGATGAGCGCGGAAGTAGCCGCAGCCTACCCCGATCTCAAGTGCGTGGCCACGACGCTGCGGCGCGTGGTCTCGGCAACCGCAAACGACTGGGGAGCGCTGCTGTACGCCGACGGCCGGCTGCATGAGGCGACGCGCCGCGACGGACTGGAGATCATGGACCGCGTGGGTGGAGGAGACAGCTTCGCCGCCGGTCTCATCTACGCGCTTCTTCAGGGTATGGATCCCGAACAGGCGGTCGAATACGGCGCCGCACATGGCGCGCTGGCGATGACGACGCCGGGTGACACCTCGATGGTGACGCTTGCCGAGGTCGAGAAGCTGGTGCGGGGAGGTGGCGCTCGTGTCGAACGGTGATGCCATCGCGGCCGTTCGGGCCGTCGGCGTTGTGCCCGTGGTGACGCTTCCGGATGCCGCAACGGCCGAGCCGCTGTGCGGAGCGCTTCTCGACGCCGGACTGCCGATCATCGAAGTCACCTTCCGCTCCGAGGCCGCAGCCGAGGCGATCGGACTCATCGCCTCAAAGTACCCCGAGATGTGTGTGGGCGCCGGAACGGTGACCGACCCGGCCCAGGTCAGCATGGCTCGAGACGCGGGTGCTGCATTTGCGGTGGCACCGGGACTCAATCCGTTGGTGGTTGCCGCTGCTCATGAGTCAGGACTCCCGTTCTGGCCGGGAGTATGTACGCCCACGGAGGTCGATCAGGCGCTCTCTCTCGGCCTGAAGGTGCTGAAGTTCTTCCCCGCCGGAGTACTCGGGGGAGCAAGGACCGTGAAAGCGGTGCTCGGTCCGTTCCTGCATCTCGGGGTGGAGGTCATCCCCACCGGACAGGTGGACGAGGACTCGGCGGTTACCTACTGGGCGCTCGACGGCGTGCTTGCGGTCGGGGGCAGTTGGATCGCGCCCGAAGCGTTGGTGCTCGCGGGGGACTGGCGGGAAGTGAGCAGAAGGGCGAGAGCTGCGGTCGTACGCTACCACGCCGTGCACGGTCAGATGCCTTAGGCGGTTGGACACGATGACGGTCCGCTTGCCCGAGGTGCCGAACGGAGGGGTGTTCATGTCGGCTGAAGCACGACTGATCGAACTGGGCATCGTTCTGCCGCCCGCGCCTTCGCCGGTGGCCTCGTACGTGATGATCGCGGAGACCGGCAACGTTGCATACACGGCGGGCCACGGCCCCCTGCGGGCCGATGGCACCATGATCGTCGGCCGCGTCGGCGAGGATCTCAGTGTCGCCGAGGCGCGTGAGGCCGCGCGCGTGACGGCGCTGGGGCTTCTCGCCACGATCAGGCAGCACCTCGGCTCGCTAGACAGGGTGACGAGGGTGGTCAAGATACTCGGGATGGTGAACGCGGTTCCTGACTTCGGGGAACACCCGGCGGTCATCAACGGCTGCTCGGACCTGTTCGTAGAGGTCTTCGGTCCGAGGGGTGTTCACGCGCGATCCGCGGTGGGCATGGGGTCATTGCCGGGACGGATCCCGGTGGAGATAGAGGTCGTCATCGAGTTCGAGTAGCGGGCCTCGTCGGACCTTTCAGCGTACCCGCGCCTGGCGGCCGGTGAGCAGGAAGTCGATCCGGCTACTCGTGTACGGCACCCCGAACTCGATCGCCACGCCGGATCCGCCGGGAATCGCCTCGGTATTGAGCACCCGGTACATGTACTGCATCGAGTTGCGCCAGCCCTCCACCTCGCGCGGGTTGGCGCGGTGGATCTTGCGCTCGAAGGCCGCCGTGATGTGGTCGGCGATGAGGTCGCGGTCCGCGTCGTCCATGAACTCGGCCTTGGTTGCCTGATAGACGAGCACGGGCGGCTCCGGGGAAGAGCGGATGAGGCTGAGACCAGGGTAGCAGAGGGGGGGAGGGCGGTGGGCTGCCTGCCATGATTGTACGAAGAACCTATAACGTACAAATCGTACAAAGCCGTGCTACACTGGGCCCGACATCGGCACGCGAATCGAGGACAGCCATGACACGGGTCACCGCCGCGCAGGCACGGCGCGACTTCTCCGACATCCTCAATCGCGCCTCGTACGGAAAAGAGCGCGTGATCGTGACTCGCCACGAAGCTGACGTAGCCGCGGTCGTGCCGATTGAGGAACTCCGCGTGCTCGATGCCGCGATGGCCGTCCTGAAGGCGCATCCGCAGTTTTCGCAGGCAATCGAGAGCATCGAGGTCGCGCGAGAAGCGCAGGCCGCCTGGGGACAGGTGCAGTCGGAAGTCGATACGCTCGTGCTTTCGCCGGAGTCGTACGACACCGTGGTGGACCTCATAGAACACTCGCGGCCCGCTACGGCCGCTCTGCGCGAGCTCATGCGCGACGAGTCATAACCCGCGCGCAATGGGGGGATATCGAGGACGCCCGCGGCTAGGCCGACCGTGCCGCCCGGCACGCACACGCTCACCGCACACGATGTCAGACCCCGGTGATACGCTTCTTCCGGTACCGGGTACCAGATAGACGCGCCGATTTGAGCTACAGCTTGCGGGCGCGGTACAAGTGCAGCTAAAGCGTGGGTCAGACGAGCTGGCCCCATCTGTGGTCGGCTCGTCGTGCATTCGGCGCGCCACGCCGTGTACGTGTGCCGCCCCGCCCGAGAGAAGGGCGGTGGTGTCATGAGTACGGAACACACCGGAACGGACGGCCAGGGCGGGCCGGCAAAGGTCACGCGCTTTGCCGACGTGATCGAGCACGACGGGCATGCCTGGGTGATCGCGCGCGACACCCGCACGTGGTTCTACGAGTGCCTGCGGTGTGGCGAGCGCTGCCACGTGAGCACCATCGAGGCGATGAACAAGGCGGTCACGCACGAGTACGCGTACATGGCGTTCAACCACCGGGCGCCGTGGAAGATGGGCGACCCGATCCACGTGGCCACGGGTCCGGGCACGTTCGAGCTGGTAGAGCGTGAGCCCTACCCATCGTGCGGAAGGGCCGCCGATCCGGTCCGGCACCTCGATGAACTCGAGCGCGGGCCACTGATCACCGTTCCGCGCGCTCGGCCAAAGCCACAGCCGCGGCCTGAATAGGGTACCTACTAGCATCTGCACTGCCGGGCGTCTTTAGGAGTGAGCGCAATGCGGCCAGGAAGACTGAAGTCGATCGGACTCGTGGCGCTGGTGATGCTGGCGCTTGTCGTGGCAGCGGGCTGCTCGGCCGGAGGCGACAGCGCCGACGAGACGCCCGGCAGCGCCGGCGCCACGGTGACCGAGAGCGGGCTGGCCTTCAGCCCTCCCACACTCGAGGTGAGCGCGGGCGACACGGTGACCTTCGTCAACGAGGACTCGGTGGACCACCAGGTGCTGATCGGCGGCGTCACGCTTACCCGGCAGACGCCGGGCGAGAGCGTCACGTGGACCGCCGAGTCGGCAGGCACGATAGACTACATCTGCACGCTCCACCCGTCGATGCGCGGGCGGCTCGTGGTGAAGTAGGGCCGGCGCCGGACCGACTCGTAGGAGCCCTTCATGCGCAAGCTCACAGTCGCACTCGTCATCATCGCCGCGCTCCTCGTCGGCGGCTTCGTCTTCGCCACCGGCGGCATGTCCTCCCGCGAGCCGGCTCCGTTCATCACCGCCGGCCCGATCGCGCACCGCGGGCTGTGGTCCGACAGCCCGGAGGCCCCCGAGAACTCGCTTGCGGCGTTTGCCGAGGCGGCCGCCAACGGCTACGCGATCGAGCTCGACGTGCACCTCTCGGCTGATGGCGAGGTCATGGTGATCCACGACGCCGACGTCGCGCGCATGACCGGCACACAGGGCCTGGTGGCCGACATGACCGCCACCGACCTCCAGGCACTCGGCCTGTTCGACGGCAGCCAGATCATCCCCACGCTGCCCGAGGTGCTTCGGCTCGTCGGCGGCCGCGTGCCGATCTTCGTCGAGATCAAGAACACCGGTGAGGTCGGTCGGCTTGAAGATGCCGTCGCGCGGCTCCTCAACACCTACGACGGCGAGGCGGCCGTGATGTCGTTCAATCCGTACTCACTCGGCCGCATGGCCACCGTCGCGCCGGATATCCCGCGCGGCCAGCTTGCGAGCGCGTTTGAGGGCGAGGATCTCGAGTGGTACGAGAAGTTCCTGCTCCGCAACCTCGGCATGAACTGGACGAGCCGGCCCGACTTCATCGTCTACGACATCGCCGAGCTCCCCTCGACCGGCACGCAACTGCAGCAGCTGCGTGGCCGACCGCTCCTCGGCTGGACTGCTGATGACGAGGCCGAGCGTCTCGCCGCCGAGCAGATCTGCGACGCGGTGATCTGCAACCCCGGTGCGCTGCCGTAGCGGCCTGCGGCCGGGTCTGACATACGAGGTGCTCACACCCCGGCAGCACCTTCCAGCGCGGCCACTTTGCGCTTGACCTCCGCGAAGTACGACGTCGACACCCCGACCGCGTCGTAGCCGAGACGCACCAGTTCGGGCAGCAGTCGCTCGTCGCGTGCGCTCTCGCCTGCCGCGAGGCAGAACACGCCGTGTGCGCGGCACGCGGCCGCCACGCCTCCAAGCAGCTCGATGACCGCCGGATGCGACGGGTCGAAGAGCCCTGCCACGTGCCTGCTCTCGCGGTCGAGCGCGAGCGTGCACATCGTGAGGTCGGAAAGGCCCACGCTCACAAAGCGCGCGCCGAGTCCGAGCAGTTCGTCGATGCGCATCGCGGTTGCTGGTGTCTCCACCGACACGCCGAGGGCTACGTCCGCGTCGGGCGTGAGGCCATGCTCGCGAAGCGCGACCTCCGCAGCGATGTACTCGGCCGGGAAGCGCAGGAACGGCAGCTTGACGCCGAGTGTGGCGCAACCCGCCTCGACGGCCCGCGCCACCGCTGCGAGTTCGATCGAGAAGAGCTCCGGCTCGGCGAGCGAGCGACCGATGCCGCGCCAGCCGAGGAGCGGGTTGCGCTCGGCGGGCTCGTCGTGGCCGCCCGCCAGACGGCGGAACTCGTCGGTGGGCGCGTCCATCGTCTTGTACCAGACCGGCTTGCCGTCGAAGAGCTCGGCGCAGCGCATGATGCCGTGGAAGATGGCTTCGGTGAGCTCAGCGCCCTGGCCGTCGCGCACGAGCTGCCCGGGGTGCACGCCGCCCTCGAGCAGGAAGTAGTCATCCCGAAGCGAGCTTACGCCGTCGGCGTGCCCGGCCACCACGGCCGCGCGCTCGGGCACGAGCACCGAGACGAAGACTTTCATGCGCGTCTCGGGCATCGACCCCGGCTCGAGCGGCGCGATCGACAGGTCGCCGTCGTAGACCACGCCGCGGAAGCCGTCCACCGTGACCGCGCGGCCATCGGCCAGATCGGCGGTGGCCGAGCCGGCGCCGATGACGCACGGCACGCCGAACTCGCGCAGGATGTTGGCGCCGTGACTGGTCGCACCGCCCTCGTCGGCCACCACGCCCGCGGCGTTGCGGAGGTGCACCGCGAGATCGTTGGTGAGCCGGGGGAGCACGACCACCGTCGAGCCGTCCACGCGCGGGGCAGCCGATGCGCCGGAGAGCACGAGCGTTCGGCCGGCGCCCACGGCCGGGCTCACGCCGATGCCGCGCACGAGTACCGTGTGCTCGGCGATCTGCGGGAAGATCCGCTCGGTTGCCTGCGCGAACACGAGCGGTCGCGACTGCAGGAGCCAGAACCTGCCATCGGCAAACGCCCACTCGAGATCTTGCGGCGTGCCGAAGCGCTGCTCCGCTTCGCGCCCCCACGCCGCGAGCAGCGCGACCTCCTCCTCGGTCAGGCGCGGTTCGGCCTCGGGCTCGAGCTCGGCGGAAAGCGGGGAGGCAGGCCCGTCGGTGACGCCCTCGCCGGACATGCGCGTGACCGTGACGCGCCGCGACGCGAACGAATAGCGGTACCTCTCGGGCGTGGCCTCGCCGGAGACGAGGTCCTCGCCGGCGCCGCGGATCGCCTCGATCACCACCGCTGAGGAGTAGCGGTTGGCCGGGTCGCGGCTGAAGATGAGCCCCGACTGTTCGGCTGCTATCTGCCGCTGCACGACCACGGCCACCAGGAGTTCGTCGGGGGCGTGGCCCTTCTCGGACGAGTAGCGCGCTGCGCGTGGCAGGAACGCCGAGGCCCAGCAGCGCTGGAGTGCACCGATAACGCCGTCGGCAGACGTGATGCCGGTGTACGACTCGAGCATGCCCGAGAAGCTCGTAGTGGCCGAGTCTTCGAGCGTGGCCGAGCTGCGCACCACGAGCGTGCCACCGCCGCCGAGCAGCCGGATCGCTGCGTCGCGGAGCGTGCCTTCGAGTTCTGCGGGCAGCTGCGCGCGACTGAGCGCGTCGCGGGCGGTGGCGTATCGGTCCTCGAGCTCGGCCCGGGAAGTGTCCGGCGCAATCTCGCCGAGCAGGCTCGCGGCTCGAGCGGCCTCCGCGAACGCCTGCGCGGTCACGACGACGCCGTCGGGAACCGGGAAGCCGCCCGCGATGAGCGCGCAGAGTCCAGCCGCCTTGCCGCCGATCTCGGCGGCGGCGCGATCGCACGCGTTCTCGAGCGGGATGACGTGCGCCGATGTGTCGGCGGTCATGAGGTGCCTTCCGGGGTCGGCCGGTGCCTACATGACCTCATACCCGCATCGGCCGGTGCAGCCCGCCGGGAGGACGGCGCGCGCGCGGTCGGACGTCCGCTACTCTTCGAAGTGCCGCTCGAAGTACACGCCGTCGGACTCGAACCCGCGCGAGCGGTACGCCGCCTGTCCGGCCTCGTTCGTCTGGCCGGTGGTCACGCCGATCTCGATGCAGCCGCGCTCGCGGGCGCGGTCGAGCGCGGCATCCAGCAGCGCGCCGCCGATCCCCTCGCCGCGGCGTCCCTCGGCAACCACGAGTTCCTGGATGAGCGCCACCGCCCGCCCGTGGAAGAGGTCGCGCATCACCCGCAGGCTGAGTACGCCGACGACGCTGCCAGCTTCCGCGGTCGCCACCAACACGTCGGTGTCCGCCTCGTCCAGATACGTCTGGACGCTCTGGGCGGTCACCGGCTCGTCGAGGCCCTCCTGCGCGCGCAGCTCTCCGATGAGCCGCGCGATCTCGGCCACATGTGCCCCGGTAGCGATCGTCACCCCGGTCATCTGACGCCTCCGGTCTCGTGCGCGGGTGTTGGTTCCGGCAGTGGCGACGTCGGCGGGCCGGCGTGCGCCCGGGCGAGTCCGGCACCGCCCTCTCGCGCTCGCCACACCAGCAGTGCGATCATGACGGCCACGAGTGCAAGATAGAACGCCGGGTAGAACCACTCGGGTACCGTGAGCACGCTCTGTCGCGCCCGCACAAAGCCGTTGCCGAGCCGAACGAGCGTGAAGCCGATGGCAAAGGCGAGGAACGGCACGCCGTCGGCGGCTTTGCGCCGCATGAGCCACAGGGCCCCGGCAGCAAGGAGTACCGCGCCGGCCATCTCGTAGAGTTGCGTGGGGTGCACCGGGTCCACCACGCCGGTGAGGCTGTTCATGAGGCCGCCCGTGCCCTGCAGGAACTGCGCTTGCCACACCGGACTGCCCGCCGGGTACGACACGGCCCAGGCCAGGTCGGTCGGCAGGCCGTAGCAGCAGCCGTTGAGGAAGCAGCCCGTGCGCATGAGAACAACGCCGACGGCGAGCGCAGGAACGGCCGAGTCGGCGATGCGCCACACCGGCAACCGCCAGGCGCGTGCGAGCGCGATGCCCGTGATCGTCGCCACCACGAGTCCGCCGTAAAGCGAGAACCCGGCGAAGTCCGCCGCCCAGATGCGCGAGGGATCCTCGGCATAGTAGCGCCCGGCGATGAACAGGTCGAAAGCCCGCGCGCCGACGATCCCACTCGCCAGTGCGACGGCGAAGAGCGCGAGCACCCGGCGGAACGGCAGGCCGCGCCGCGATGCGACCCAAGCGCCTGCGAGCGGCGCGATCACCCACGCGAGCGTGTAGAACGTGCCGTACGCGCGCAGCACGTACTCGGCCTCGCCGAGCGTGAAGCGGGCGAGGATCGGGTTCACGGGGTCGGTAGCGGTTTTGACAGGCTGAATGCGCCGACGATCGAGATGCCGGTCTCGCTGTAGGTGAAGGTGCCGGTCATCGTGAGGGTGTCGCCCGAGCGTGCGACCTCGGCGGACATTGCGCCGCCGCCGGACATGCCAAACGTGACGGTGGTGCCGCTGTAGCTCACGGTGATGTCGCTCGGTTCGCTGCTGGCGTCCTCGATGACCGAGCCGACGTCGATGAACATGGAGCCACTACCCTGGCCGTCCTCGCCTACGGCGAGGTCCAGCGTCATCGGCATGGGCGTGCCGATCATCGCCTGCAGGATCGCGGCCGTGCACCCCTGCTCCTCGGCCATCTCAGGATCGACATCCATGGACGTGAAGGTGAACGTGCCGTCCCAGTGCCCGCTGATGTCGAACTCCTCGATGGTGATGAGGCTGGCCGCGCCCGAGTCCAGGCGGGTGACCTTGATCGTGCCCTTGTCGTCGGGAAGCGTGACGGCCCACTCCACCTCACCCGCGCCGGCAAGCGACTGCTCGGTTGCGCCGCCGATGGCCGAGTTCTCCGCCACGACCTCTATCTTGAGGTTCGCGCCCTTCTCGCCGGTCGCCTCCACGATACCCTTGACCTGGTATTCACCCGCCGCGCCGGTGATGGCCACCGCATCGACGACGCCGAGCTTGGCAAGCGTCTCCTCGTCGAACGGCGCAAGGCCTTTAGCCGAGCGCAGGTCGTTGATGACGCGGAGCACCGCCTGGTCGATCGCGAGGACGCCCGCGCCCATCTCCGGCGGCACGAGCTGCGACTGCGCGTTCGGATCGGCGGAGATCGCCGCCACGCCCGGCCGTGCGGTCTCCACGAGGATCTGCTTGATCTGGGCGGCTGTGAGCTCGGGATTGAGCGACTTGAGCATGGCCGCCGCGGCCGTCACGTGCGGCGCGGCGAAGCTCGTGCCATCGGCGCGGATCGGCTTGCCGTCGGCATCCACTCCCACTACGGCCTGCGTGCCGGGCGCGGCAAGCGTGACTTCGTAGTCATCGCTCGCCCAGTCGGTGTAGGTCGACTGCTTCCCGTCGTTGTCCAGCGCGCCGACGGTGATCATGTTGTCGAGCTTGAGTCCGCTCGGGTAGCGTTTGGCGCCGTCCATCTCCTTGCCGCCGTTGCCGCCTGACATCACGAACAGCACGTCGGGGTGTTTCTCGGCCATCTTGGTGAAGAAGCGGGTGTACGTGGCCACGTCCTTGGGGTGTGCGTTGGAGTTGCCCCACGAGCAGTTGATGACCTTGGCGCCCTTCTCGATCTGGTTCGTGATCGCTACGAGCGTGCCGATCGAGTAGGTGTTGCCCGGACTCCAGTCCTGCTTGGTGACGTCGTCCGGATCCGGCGTGGTGGTGGTGTCGCCGTACTTGCCCGCGAAGATGTTCGTCATCGAGATGGTGAGCTTGTTGCCGAGCGGCCCCGCGATCCCGGCGGATCCGCCGTTGTCCGGGTTGGCGCCGATGATGGTGCTCACGGCCGTTCCGTGACTGCCGTAGGGCGTCGTCTTGCCGTCCTTCACGTACGCCTGGGCGAGTTCGCCAGCCTCGGCGTCGGGGAACTCGACCTTCACGTCACCCTTGAACTCGCTCTCGCTGCCCTCGCCGGGCCGGAACAGCCCGTCGTCCGTGACGCCCACCTTGACGTCGCTCAGGTCCACGCCCGCGCCCTTGATGAACGCCCACGCCTTGCTCACGCCGACCGCGTTGTAGCCGTCGCCGGCGCCGCCGCCGTAGACCGGGTCCGCGAACGGGTCGATGCGCACGCCCCAGATCTCGGCGTCGAGCGTCACCTGCGTGATCGGGTACGCGTACTCGACGTTGGCGTCGGTCTCGGCGGCCGCGATCGCGGCGTCGAGGTCGGCTTCGGTCGCGCCGGTGAACCGCACCTGGTACAGGTCGATGAACTCGACCTCGCCGACGATCGTCCCGCCAAAGGAGGATGCTGCCTTCTCGGCATCCTTGCGCGAGGCGCCGTCGACCATCACCATCAGGAGTTCGTTGGCGGGAACCTGGCCCCACTCGGTGCTGACGAGCGCCGCCGAGTCGGGGAGCGTGGTGTCGGCGGTGCCCATGGTCGGGCCGTCGCCGCCGCCGCCGCCGCCGAGCAGGCCGTCGCTCCCGTCGCGGAAGAACAGCGCCCATACGCCGAGCCCGCACGCGATGAACGCGATGATGAGGGCGATCGCGATGCCGACGATCAGGCCGCGCTTCTTCTTCGGCGGCGTGGCGGAAGGACCGCCTGCCGGAGGCACGTACGCGGGCGCGGGCTGCTGCAGGGCAGGGCCGGGCGTCGCCTGCGGCTGGGGGGCTGGTGCCGGATGCGGCTGCGGTTGAGAAGCGGTCGCCGGGAACAGCCCGGGGATCTGGCTCGCCTGCTGCCAGTCGGGGCGCGTCTCGTGCCAGACGAGGTTGTGCGGCATGAGCCGCCCGTCGCGTGAGAACGCCACCAGCTCGGCCCATGCGTACGGCCCGCGCTGCCACTCGGCCGTGCCGTCGTGTCCCCGTACGTGCCAGCCGTTCGACGTGTCCGTGACTGCCATCGATTGCCTCCCCCGTGTCGCGTGACCTGCAGGCGCGGCGCATCCCCTGTGCCCGCCGGAGGGCAGCGTGCGCGCCTCGCCCCAATCGTAGCCGAGCATGGCCGCCCCTCAAAGGGGTTATGTCGGGACTCACATCCATGTCAGACCGGTCGGCTACACTCCATCTATGAGTAGGAACCTGTCAAAGTCGCGCTTCCAGAAGGGCCTCCAGTGCGAGAAGGCCCTGTGGCTCGCGGTGCACCGGCCGAGCCTCGCACCCCAGGCCGGTGAGGCGCTGCAGTGGGTCTTCGACCAGGGCACGGAGGTGGGCCGGCTCGCGCAGCAGCTCTTCCCCGGTGGCGTCGAGGTCACCGAGGGCCATCGCCAGTCTGCCGAGGCACTAGCCACCACCCGGCGGCTGCTGGCCGGGGGCGCCCGGGTCCTGTACGAGCCGGCCTTCGGGTATGGCGGGGCGTTCGCCCGGGTGGACATACTGGCTGCGGCCGAGGACGGGCGCTGGGACCTCTACGAGGTCAAGTCCACGGCACGGGTCAAGGACGAGCACATCACCGATGCGGCGGTACAGGCGTATGCGGTGGAGGGCTCGGGTCTCGCGCTCCGCTCCATCAACATCGTGCATCTGGACACCTCGTACGTGTACGAGGGCGGGGAGTACGAGCTCGGCACGTTGTTCGTGGTGGCCGACGTCACTGAACGAGCGCGTGCGTACCTGCCGGAGGTCCCCGGTCACCTCGTCCGCCTCCTGGCGATGCTCGATGGTCCGGAGCCCGAGGTGCGGATCGGCTCGGCGTGCACCAGCCCGTACGAGTGTGACTTCCGGGCGTACTGCGGCGCGTTCCTGCCTGCCGAGCACCCGGTCACCGAGGTTCCGCGCCTGTCCGAGGCCCGGCTGCACGCGCTACTCGATGCTGGGATCACCTGTACGGCCGACATCCCCGATGACTTCCCCGGCCTGTCGGCTGCGCAGCGCGAGATGGTTGCCACCGTCAAGGCGGGGGAGCCGAGGGTGGATGTAGCGGGGCTTGCGCGCGCCCTCGACGCTCTCGTCTGGCCTGTCGTTCACCTTGACTTCGAGACGATCGCTCCCGCGCTGCCACTGTGGCCGGGGACGCGCCCGTACCATGCGGTCCCGTTCCAGTACTCGCTGCACGTCCATGACAGGGACGGAAGCGTCGAGCATCGCGAGTACCTGCATTCCGGCGCCGGCGATCCCCGCCGCCCGCTGACCGAGCAGCTGCTGGCCGATCTCGGCACGAGCGGCTCGGTGCTCCATTACACCGCCTACGAGCGCACGCAGCTCGACGCGCTGGCCGCCGCGCTTCCGGACCTTGCAGACCAGCTCTCTGCCGTGAGGGGGCGTCTCGTCGATCTCGCGCCTCTCATAAGCGCCAACACTCGGCATCCGCGTGCCGCGGGCCGCTCGAGCATCAAGTACGTGCTACCGGCGTGGCGGCCGGACCTCGGCTATGCGGACCTGAGCATCGCCGACGGGCAGGTGGCGAGCGCGCGCTACCTGCGCGTGCTGCGCGGCGAGATCACGGGCGCTGACGCGGAAGCCGTCATGTGCGACCTCCGTACGTACTGCGGGCTCGATACGTACGCGATGGTCTGCCTCCTCGAGGAGATGCTGCGCCTCGCCGGCGCGGCCGAAGAGAATCGGGACTGATCGCGGGCGCGCGCCAGGTGCGTACTGCTATCCTCGAACGCATGGACACCACTCCGTTCTGGCGCCATCACACCGCATCGATCGTTATCGGGCTGCTGAACGTCTTCGCGATCGGGCTCGGGATGGGCGTGCCGATTCTCGCGATCGCGCTCGGGTTCCCGGTCGGCTGGTGGTTCGCCACGCGGCACGGCGCGGGCCCGATCGCCCGCGCGACGCTTCGGCAGATCGTTCTCGCCGCCGTGGGACTCGCCGGGTCGAGCCTCGTGGTGCTCGCGGTCATCTGGGGGCCGCAGGTGCCAAACGCCTTCGATCCCGCGTTCGATGCCGCGGCGTTCGGCATCCCGCTGATCTTGTACGGATCGCAGGCGTCGATGATCGGCTGGCTCGTGCTCATGATGCTCGTGTCGCCGTTCCTGCAGTTCCTGGCGATGGTGGCGGCCGGAACGGTCGGACTCGTCGCGCGGCCTAGCGATGAGGACTGACGCGCCTGCCGTTCAGCTGGCCTTCGCGCGCGTCCGTCGCGTGAGCGCGTAGCCGGCTCCGCCAAGTACCCCGAGCCCGGCAACCGCGCCGATCAGCCATCCCAGCCCGAGTCCGGTGTCCTGGTCCGGTTCGGCGGTCTCTGCCTCGTCCGCAGCAGGCGGGTCGGCGGGTTCGTCCACACTCGTCCCGGCAGTCGGCGTCGCGTCAACCGTGCTGGTGGCAGTCTCGCTGGCGGTCGGCTCGGCAGACTCCTCGGCAACCGTCACGCTCGTCGTCCAGCGCGGACGGGGCGGCGTCACCGGCGCCGACGCGTTCTCGTCCGGCGCGGCCTGCGGTTGCTCGTCCAGATCGCACCAGGCGGCCTCGAGCGTAGACGTCGGACGTTTGACCGCCATGCCGGCAACGCTGCCGTCGAAGCTCCACAGCAGCGCGTAGAGGTCGGGCGGCGTCACGTCGGAGATCACGCCAGACACGAGGTCGAGGACGTGGACCGAGCGTCG
This sequence comes from Coriobacteriia bacterium, assembly GCA_030651765.1. Taxonomy (GTDB): domain Bacteria; phylum Actinomycetota; class Coriobacteriia; order Anaerosomatales; family Anaerosomataceae; genus UBA2272. The sequence goes on from JAUSBY010000015.1 coordinate 115,575, forward strand.
GCCAGTTCCGGACACGACGGTGTTCAGGGCCACGCGCGTGCCAGAGATGAGCGCCACGCTCACGTACGCCGGGTAGGCCGAGTACCGGCGGGTCACCTGGCCGGTGCGGGTGTCCCAGACGTAGACGTGGCTGCGATAGTCCGGCGTCTCGCCGATGACGATGACGAGCGGTCCGGAGATGTCCACGCCGAGAGGGCTGAAGCCCTCGACCCGTGCCGAGTGACTGGTCCCGGTCCTCGCGTCGAGCGTGCGGACGATCGCCGAGGTGTCGCTGTCTCGCTCGGCCCAGCACACCACGCCGCGATCGATCGACGGGCTGCAGATGGCCGACGCGTCGATGACGGTCGGCGGTGCCGCTGGCCCGGCGAGCGACGCCACGACCACCTCCCCGTCGGCGGACAGCCACGTCACGTACGTGCCGTCGGTGACGATCGGGGTGAGCGGCGACGGGGACGTCTCAATGCTGCGTCGCTCGCCGGTGGCCGGGTTCCACGACCGCACGGTTGAGGTTGAGTCTTCGCGCGTGTAGACGGCGAGGTCGCCGCCCGCGTGCAGCCACAGCAGGCCCGCGGGGCTGGCGTCGATCCGCTCACGCCGTCCCGTCACGCGGTCCAGGTACCGGCCAACGTACGGGGAGTGTGTCACCGTTCCGTCGTCGTGGAACGTCGGGCGCGCTTCTGCCCAGAAGAGATGGCGTCCGGAGGCGAAGACCTGCTCCTGATTGAGGTCGTCATCGGTCACCTGGTGGACTGTGTACGGCCACGCCGCCGCGTGCGCCACCGGCACAAGCACGAGTGCCGTCAGGCACGCCACCACGGCGACCCGGATGCGCCGTCTCATTGTCGCGCTGCCCATGCCCCTGCCCCCCAACGCCGAACGCCCTACAGTGGCAGGTCCCAGATCCGCCACGTCTTATACCGCGTGCCGCCCATCGATTCGGCGGCCCGGATGATGAGGTCGTTCACTTCGAGCAGCAGCGAGACGTCGCAGGCCCCGTAACCCTTCTGCTGCGTGTACGCATGGACCTCCTGGTAGAGTAGCGCGTCGGCGCCGAGCCGACGGAAGCCCGGTACGATGCCGAAGAAGATGAGGCGGATGCGCGGAATCGAGCGCCGCGTGGCGAACAGCCGCGCGATGCGTGCGTAGTCGCTGTCGCCGTACATCTTCCACCGCGGACGGAGCGCGTAGTTCGGGTCCGGAAACGCGCCGAGTACGGCGATCGGCTCGCCCTTGTAGTAGGCGAAGCGGATCAGCCCGGGGTCGATTATCGGCTTGAGCGCCTCGACGAGCGCGTCAACCTCCCAGTCGGTGATGGGCAGGAAGCCCCAGTTCTGCGCCCAGGCCTTGTTGTAGATGTCGATGACGATGCGTAGATCCTCGTCGAACCGCGACATCTCGAGCGTGCGGGTCGTAAGGTGATCGCGCTTCCTGACGGCTTCGGCGACGGTGCCGATCCGCTCGTCGATGGGCTTGCGGAGGTCGATCATGTACGCGTGGTAGTCCATCGCCTTCTCGAAGCCGTACCGCTCGATGAACTCCTTGTAGTACGGCGGATTGTACGTGTGCTCCACGTAGACATCCTGGTCGAACCCGTCGATCAGGCACGCCTGCCGCTCGTGGGTGGCGTTGGAGTACTCGCCAGGCCCGCGCAGCACTTCGGCGCCCTGTCGCTTCGCCCACTCCCGCGCGGCGGAGAGAAGCGCCTCGGCCACCGCATACTCTTGTACGCACTCGAAGAAGCCGAAGAACGCGAACCTGCCGCTGTAGAAGTCGTTGAAGCGGTTGTTCACCACCACGGACACGCGTCCGAGCGGCGTCTCGCCCCTAAACGCCATGAAGTGCGTTGCCGCCGCCGCGCTGTGATACGGATGCTGCGGTGTGAGCAGGCCGGTCAGGCCGAGGAGACGATTGCCGAGCAGGTCGGCGTCGAGTTGGGGGACCCAGTGCGGATCGCCGTGGTAGTGCTGCCAGTGGAACGCCACGAACTCCTTGATGCGCGGATCGCCGAGCGGTATCTCGTCGATGCGCACGGGTAGCGCCGGGTCGCTCATCGTGTCTCCTTCGTGGCCGCGTCGCGACGAGCGTAGCACTGCACTTGGTGCTGGTACACTGGTCAAAACGTCGAAAGGGGCGCGTCGCGGTGCTGGGTTCGCTCTCTCGCAGTCGTACCGGTATGCGCATCGCACTCGGAATCGGTAGAGCGTTGCCGAGGCGCGCGGCCCTACCGCTGGTCGACCTCGTCGCCGGACGTATGGCGTCGGATGCCGCCTCGGCGCTCGCACGCGCCGTCCGCTCCAACCAGTACGTGGTCTCCGGCGGTACGCTCGTCGGCGCTGCGCTTCACGAGGCCGCGCGCGAGAACGTCCGCCAGATGGCGGGCTTCCTGTACGACCTCTACCACGTACTCGGCATCGCCGAGGCCGAGGACGCCATCTTCATTCGCGACGAGGCGTTCGAGGAGTTCCTGGAGCGCGAACGCACCTCGGGACCGTACGTATACGTAGGCGTTCATCTCGGCAACTTCGACCTCCTGGGACGGGTGCTCGGACGCTCCGGCTGGCGTATGCAGGTGCTCTCTGTGCCGGATCCCAACGGCGGCTACCAGTGGCAGAACGACATGCGCGATGAGGTCGGCTTTGACGTGACGCCCGTCTCACTCGAATCGCTGCGGGCCGCCGCCCGCCGTCTCGAGGCGGGTGGCTCGGTTCTTACCGGGCTCGACCGGCCGCTGCCGGAGCCCGACAAGGTGCGGCCCCGGTTCTTCGGCCACGAAGCCCCGCTTCCGCTGCTGCACGTGCGGCTGGCCATGCGCGCCCGCGTGCCCGTCATCGCCTTCACGGCGCCGCGCATGCCCGACGGGCGCTATCGGCTGCTGGTCTCCGACCCCATCCCGATGGAGGGTGACCGCGTCACCCCCGAGGCACTTCTCGCCAACGCCGAGCGTTGCCTCGAACCGGCCGAGCGCTGGATCGCCGAGTATCCGAGGCAGTGGGCGATGCCGCACGCGGTGTGGCCCGACGTCCGTGTCCCCGACTAGACTGTCCGAGGCCCTGCCTTACCTGACGACCGCCGACAAGGAGTGACCCGTGTCCGACATGTCCGACATCAAGAAGCACCAGCGTGTGAACCAGACGCTCACCGCGCCGCTTGAGCGCCCGGCGCTCCTGTGGCTCGCCGCGCACTCGCCCGCGTGGATCACGCCCGACGTGCTCACCGGACTCGGCGTCGTCGGCTCGATCATGTGTTTCGGCGGCTACTGGCTCTCCGGGCAGGACGTGGGGTGGTTGTGGCTCGTGAACCTCGGCTTGCTCGTGAACTGGTACGGCGACTCGCTCGACGGTACGCTCGCGCGCTACCGCAAGATCGAGCGTCCCAAGTTCGGCTTCTACATCGACCACACCGTCGACGCCATCTCCGAGTTCCTCACCATCATCGGCATAGGCATGTCGCCGTTCCTGCGCATCGACATCGCGGCCTTCGCGCTCATCGGCTACCTGCTCATGAGCGTGCACGTCTACGTGCGTACCGCCGTCGATGGCGTGTTCAAGATCAGCTACGGCATCTTCGGACCCACCGAGCTCCGCATCATCATCGTGGCGGTCAACATCGCGATCCTTGTGTTCACCGACTGGTTCTTAGCGCCGCTCATCTGGGACCTGAAGCCGTTCGATCTCATCGGCATCGTGCTTGCCATGGCGCTTACCGGCGTCTTCCTCGTCACGTCGCTCAAGCACGCAGCGGTGCTCGCCCGGGAGGGTAAGTAACCTCTCGGCGGCTCGGCACATGACTCACGCCTACGGAAAGCGAGTACGCATGCGCCTGTTCGGCCCCAGGAAGCTCGGGCTTGCGCTCGGCAGCGGGAGCGCCCGCGGCCTGGCGCATATCGGCGTGCTCAAGGTGCTCGAGGCCGAGGGTCTTGCGCCCGACGTCATCGCCGGTACGAGCATGGGCGCCGTCGTCGGCGCGTTTTACGCCGCAGGGGTGCCGCTCGCGGAGATAGAGGCGGTTGCGCTCGACTTCGACGTGACCGACATCGCCAGGGTCGGCGACCTCGCGTTCAGCAAGGGCGCGGTCTTCTCGGGCCAGAAGGCGCAGGAGTTCTTGCGCAAGCACCTTCCGGAGAGCTTCGACGATCTCCGTATCCCGTTCGGGTGCGTTGCCACGGACATGACGTGCAACAGGCCCGTGCGCTTCACCTCGGGCGACTTGATCGCCGCCGTCCGCGCGAGCGCCTCGGTGCCGGTCGCATTCCTGCCGGTCCGGATGGGCGACATGATCCTCGTTGACGGTTACGTGAGCGAGCCGGTGCCGGTGAGTCTCGCCAGACACCTCGGCGGGCAGACGATCGTGGCCGTGGACGTCAGCGGTACCGGCACCGTGGCGCTGCCCGAGGCGGGCTCGGCCCCCGGCGCGTTCAAGCTCAAGGAGCTGCATGCCGTGATGATGGACGGGGCGGCCCGTGACCGTGGTGACTCGGGGATCGACATTCTTGGTGCGGTATCCGAGGCTTTCGAGGCGCGGGTGGCCGAGCCCGCGCTGCGCGAGGCCGATGTGCTCATCTCTCCCGAGGTGCACTACTTCAGCGCCCTTTCGTACGGTCGGGCTGCCGATGCGATCGCTGCGGGGGAGGCTGCCGCAGTCTCGGCGGTGGCGCACATCCGTCGCAAGGCGCGCCGCTCACGGCGGTGACCCGCGTGCGCCTGCTAGAATGCGAGTCGGCCGCACCGCGGCACGCATGACCGCCGACTGCGAAGGAGCCCGCACGTGCCGCTCTCCAAGACCGCCCGCACCGCGCTTGGCGCTCTCATCCCGCTCGCCGCTGTCGGGTGCGCGGTTGCAATCCTAAGCATCCCGCCGGACGCCCGCCTCGGCACGATGGTGCGCTTCGTGATGTTCCATGGCGCATCGACCTGGGTGAACATGGCAACGTTCACGCTCGCCGGCCTGGCCGGGCTCGGCTACATCTTCGGGGTTCGCGGGCTGCTGCCCTTGGGCCAGGCGCTGCGCTGGTTCTCGCTGCCGCTGTGGACGCTCAACACGATCCTCGGCATCCTCTCGATGCAGCTCATCTGGGGCGGCATCCTGTGGAAAGAGCCGCGGCTGCTCATGACCTTCGGTCTGCTCGCCGGCTCGGTCGTCATCGTCGCCATCCAGTTGATCGCCGACTCGCCAAAGGTTCCGGCGGTGCTCGATGCGTTGCTCGCGGGCGGGCTCTGGTACCTCGTGCTCGCGCTCCCGAACCTCTTCCACCCGGACAGTCCGGTCTTCTCTTCTGAGAACTCGGCCTACATCGTCGGCTTCCTCGGGATGGTCGCCTCCATCGCCGTGGTCGCGTTCGCAACGGTGACGCTCATCGCGCGCCGGCCGCGCGCCGAGAAGCCCGCCGCAGAGTAGAGCCGTCGCAACCTCTGGCTTGTGGAGTATCCTCGCTTGAGAAGGCCAGCCGTCCGGGGGAAAGCAGGTCACACATGGCACGCCCGACCAAGCACGCGGCGCTCATCTGCGCGATCCTCTCGGCGGTGGCGGTGGTGGGCATCATCATCGGCGTGCTCGCGAAAAGCCCGCTCGTCGTGCTGATCGCGATGGCCCCGAGCGTCGCCTACGAGGTCTACCGCACCGAGGGCGAGACGACGCGCTGGGCGTCGTGGGCGCTGGCCGGGGTACTCGTGCTTGAGTTCGTGCTCCTCGTGTTCAACATCAGCTTCGACATCGGAGCGTTCCTCGGCCAGAGCACTCGCGAGGTCGCGGGTTACTCCGTGCCACTCGGCGACCTGCGCATCGTCGGGCCCGCGGTCATCGCGGTCTGTGCGCTGATCCTCATCGCCCGCACGCGTGGCGTCTACACCAAGTGGCTGGCGGTCAACATCATCGTGTCGGCGCTTGCACTCGCGTACGTGATCGACCCCACCGTGTTTGCCGAGCTGCTGCGCCAGGGTGCCGAGGAAGGCCTGAACGCGATCCAGTGACGCGGGCGGCATGAAGCCTGCCGCTACCCGCCGATGACGCCGAGCTCTCGCCCGATCTTCGCGAACGTCTCGAGCACGAACTCCATCTGCGCGTCGGTGTGCGTGGCCATGTAGCTCGTCCGCAGCAACGCGCGGCCGGCCGGAACCGCCGGCGGACGCACGGGGTTCACGAAGACACCCTCCTCGAGCAGCCGCTTCCAGAACGCGAACACGAGCATCTCGTCGCCTAAGATGATGGGGATCACCGGCGTCTCGCTCGTGCCGAGGTCGAAACCGAGTTCGCGGTAGCCGGCCTGCATCCGATGCACGACTTCCCACAGGCGCTCTCGGTGCTGCGGCTCGGACTCCATCACGTCGAGCGCGCCGAGGCACGCACCCACGCTCGGCGGCGCCATGGCCGCGGAGAAGATGAACGGCCGCGAGTTGTGCTTCACGTAGTCGATGACGAGTTCGTCGGCCGCGATGAACCCGCCGAGTGAGGCGAAGCTCTTCGAGAACGTCCCCATGATGATGTCGACGTCATCGGTCACGCCGAAGTGCGCCGCTGTGCCGTTGCCGAGCGGGCCGAGCACGCCCGAGGCGTGCGCGTCGTCCACCATGAGGCGGGCGCCGAACTCCTTGAGCACCGGGATCATCTCGGGCAGGGGGGCGATGTCGCCCTCCATGGAGAACACGCCGTCGACCACCACGATCGCGCCGCCGTGGTCGTTCATGTCCGCGCGTGAGAGCGCCTCGCGCAGACTTGCCACGTCGTTGTGCTCGAAGCGCACCACCTTGCCGTACGAGAGCTTACAGCCGTCGTAGATGCTCGCATGGTCGTCCTTGTCGATGAAGACCGTGTCGTGCCGGCCCACGATCGCCGAGATGGTGCCGAGGTTGGCGCCAAAGCCGGTGGAGAAGACGAGCGCGCTCTCCTTGCCCACGAAGCGTGCCAGCCGACGCTCGAGCTCCTCGTGGATGTCGAGGTTGCCGTTCAGGAGGCGGGAGCCGGTGCACGACGTCCCGTACTTGGCGAGCGCCTCGGCGGCCCGCTCGCGCACGTGCGGGTGCGTGGTCAGGCCGAGGTAGTTGTTGGAGCCCAGCATCACGAGCTCGCGGCCGTCGATCGTCACCCGGGAGTCGGACTCCGACGCGATCACCTGGAAGTACGGGTAGTAACCTGACTCGCGCGCCACGCGCGCATCGGTGAAGTCCCACGCCTTCTGGAAGATGTCCATGCAAGCCTTTCTGGCGGCTGTACCGGCGTGCCCCCTCCGGTTCATGTCGGCTCATTGTACCGCTTCGGAGGGGAAGTGAAGCCGTGCTCGGTCATAACGCCAAGTCCGCCACCTGGGAACGCTTGCACGTCATAGCGTCACAACGTTATGATGCTCACGAGGTGATGACGATGTCCGCTCCACGCCGTTCCACCATCTATCTCGAGCCGGAGCTCCACCAAGCGCTGCGCCTCAAGGCCGCGGTGACCGATCGGTCGGTCTCCGATCTCGTGAACGAAGCCGTGCGCGCAGCACTCTCCGAAGACGAAGAAGACCTGCGGGCGTTCACTGAGCGTGCCGACGAACCGCTCATCGCGTACGAAGAGGCACTCGAGTATCTGAAGCGCGATGGCAAGCTATAGGATCCTGCTCAAGCGCTCGGTTCTGAAGGATCTCGAGCCGCTCCCCGCGCGGGATCGCGCGCGCATCATGGAGCGCATCGGCGCACTTGCGGACGATCCCCGGCCGCGCGGCTGCGAGAAGCTCTCCGCGCTCGAGCGGTACCGGGTCCGCGTGGGCGACTATCGCATCGTCTACGCCATCAAAGATGCCGAGCTCGTGGTCTGGGTCGTCAGGGTCGGGCACCGGCGGGACGTCTATCGCGGGTAGCACAGCTATGCAGACTCCGCCGGTCGGGTCTATGATGGCGCGGACAACCGAAGACGGTGCAGGTGCCCGGGCTCATAACCCGGGAGAATAGGGAAGCCGGTGAGATTCCGGCGCGGACCCGCCACTGTAAGAGGAGCGAGCGCATCCTCGAGCCAGGAGACCTGCCTGCACCATAGCGACGCGGCCTTCGTGGTACGAGGCACACTCGCAGCGCTTCAACCGGCGCTCCGACACATGACCTCGAGAACCACGGGACCCCCGCCACCGGCGAGGGTCTCTTTCGTTCTCGGGGCGCGTCATCTCTTCGGCCGGAGTGTAGGCTTGAAGACGCAAGGAGGAAGCATGATCAGCTTGATCCGTACGACGCTCAGGGGCCCGGTCGCCCGTGGGGTGGCGCTCGCGCTCGGACTCGCGTTCACGCTCGGGGCGCTCGCGGGCTGCGGTGCCGCGGACGACCCGGGTGCCGAGGTGCCCGCCGAAGGCGCATTCCCGGTGACCGTCGTCGACGACACCGGTCGCAGCGTCACCATCGCCGCGAAGCCCGAGCGCATCGTGAGTCTCGCGCCCGCCAACACCGAGATCGTCGCCGCGCTCGGCGCGCTCGATCGTCTCGTGGGCGTCACAACATACTGCGACTACCCGCCGGAAGTGGCCGAGTTGCCCAAGATGGGCGACTTCGTCGGCCCCAACATGGAGGCCATCGCGGCCGCTGATCCGGACCTCGTGCTCGTGACCACGGGTATCCAGGTCGAAGTCATCGGCCAGCTCGAGGCACTCGGCGCGTCGGTCGTGGCCATCGACCCGCAGACGCTCGACGCGCTGCTCACGTCGATCGGCACCATCGGCGCCGCCATCGGCGAGCCTGAGGCGGCTGCCGGCGTCACGGAGTCGATGGAGATCCAGATCCACGACATCGCCGAGCAGGTGGAAGGCGCGCCCGTGCGCTGCTTCCTCGAGATCGCGCAGGATCCGCTGTTCACCGTCGGCTCGGGCACGCTCCTGAACGAGCTGATCGAGTACGCGGGCGGCGAGAACGTGGTCACCGAGGCTGGGTACGTGCCGTACTCGGTGGAGCAGCTCGTGCAAGCCGATCCCGACGTGTACCTTGCCACCCTCGGCTCCATGAACTCGCCCGCCGACATCACCGGCCGCCCCGGCTACGCGAACATCTCGGCTGTGGCCGACGGGCGCGTGTACCTGCTCGACGACAACCTGGTGAGCCGGCCGGGCCCGCGCGTGGTCGACGGCATCCGCCAGATCGCCGAGGCGCTGCATCCGGACGTCTTCGGCCAGTAGCATGACTCCCTCACCCGGCAGATCGCGCGCAGCCCTCACGCTTGTGGGGCTCGCCGTCGCGCTCGCGCTCGCGATCGTCGCGGGCGTGGCGTTCGGTGCGGTGCGTATCCCGCCGGCGGAGGTGATCGCCGCCGTGTCCCGGGCGCTCACGGGGCACGGGGGCGGTCTGGCCGATGCCGTCGTGGTCGACCTGCGCCTGCCGAGGGTGCTCCTGGCGGCGCTCGTCGGCGCGTCGCTCGCGCTTGCCGGGGTGCTCTACCAGGCGCTGTTCAAAAACGCGCTCGCCGACCCGTACATCCTCGGGGTATCTTCGGGCGCGGGCCTCGGCGCCACGCTCGCGCTCGCCGCGCTCGGCACGAGTTATGCCGCGCGTGCCGTGGGCGTGCCGGTAGGCGCGTTCATCGGCGCGGCGCTCACGATGCTACTCGTCGTGCAGCTCGCCTCGCGGCGCGGCCGGCTCGATCCCACCTCGCTGCTACTCGCGGGCATCGCGGTCTCCTACACGCTCTCGGCGCTCACGTCGTTCGTGCTCGTCTACGACCGCGAGACGATGACGAGCGTGGTCTTCTGGATGATGGGCGGGCTGCAGAACCGCTCCTGGCAGCACGTGGGGATGCTCGCGCTCATGTTCTCGGCAGGCGCCGTCGTCCCGGCGCTTTTCCACCGCGAACTCGACCTCATGCTCCTCGGCGACGAGCGCGCCGGGCAGCTCGGTGTGTCCGTCGAGCGCTTCAAGCTCGTCATGCTCGCCTCGGCCTCGCTCGTGGTCGCAGGCGCCGTGTCCGTCTCCGGCCTCATAGGCTTCGTCGGCCTCATGACGCCGCACATGGTGCGCCTCGTGATCGGCCCGCGCCACCGGTTGCTGCTACCGGCCTCCGTGCTCGCCGGGGCGATCGTGCTCGTGATCGCCGACCTGCTCGCGCGCGTCGTGCTCGCGCCGGTGGAGATACCCGTCGGCATCGTCACCGCACTCGCGGGCGGGCCGTTCTTCATCTGGCTGCTCGTGCACAAGGAGCACCGCCGATGAGCGCGCTCAGCTTCGCTGCCACCACGGTTGGATACGGGCCGAAGCCGGTCGTCCGCGATGCCACGTTTGCGGTGGCGGCAGGCGAGTTCGTCGGCCTCGTGGGGCCCAACGGGGCGGGCAAGTCCACGTTGCTGCGCGCCGTGACCGGGAGTGCTGACGTGATCTCCGGCGACATCGCGCTCGGGGACGCCTCGGCGCTGCGCATGGCCGACCGCGACCGCGCCCGTCTTGTCGGCGTGGTGCCGCAAACGCCGGTGCCGCTCTTCGCGTTTCCCGCGCGCGCGTTCGTCGAGATGGGCCGCAATCCGCATCTCTCCCGCCTCGGCTCGCTCGATGCGGCGGACCATCGGATCGTCGACGAGGCGATGGCGCGCACTGACACCGCGCATCTGGCCGCCGAGCGCGTCGACGAACTCTCGGGCGGCGACCTGCAGCGCCTCACGCTCGCCCAGGCGCTCGCGCAGCAGCCGCGCGTGCTACTGCTCGACGAGCCGACAAGCCACCTCGACCTCAACCACGCGCTCCAGGTGCTCGATCTGGTCCGCTCACTCGCCGACGAAGGCATGGCCGTCCTCGGCGTGTTCCACGATCTCGAGATCGCCGCGCGCTATGCCGACCGGATCGCGATCGTCGCCGACGGCCGTCTGCGGCCGCCCGCACCACCTGTCGAGGCGCTTGACGCCGCCGCGATCGCCGACGTCTTCGGCGTACGCGCGGTCGTGCGCACCGACCCCGTCACCGGCACGGTGGGCATCACGCCGGTGCTCCGCGACGCCGAGCTCGCCGGCGAGCGCACGGGCGAGACGATCGGCGTCGTGTGCGGCTCGGGCGCTGGCGCCTCGCTCATGCGCCAGCTCGCCAAGGCCGGTCACGCGGTCTTCGCCGGCGCGCTCAATCGCGGCGACGTGGACCACGCGGTTGCTGAGGCCATCAGCGCCGGTCGCGTCGACCTGCCGCCGTTCGGCGAGATCGGCGAGGCCGACGAGCGTGCCACGCGCGAAGGGTACGAGCGCTCGGCATGCGTGATCGTCTGCGAGACGCCGTTCGGCAGACCGAACCTCCCCAATCTGCGTGCCGCGCTCGGCTCGGGCAGGCCGCTCGTGCTCATCGGTCAGATGGCCGAGGCTCGCGACTTCACCGGTGGCGAGGCACGCCGGCTGTGGGACGAGGCGCTCAGCCGCGGAGCCGAGCGGGTAGACTCGGAGTCAGAGGCGCTCGAGGCGCTCGCGCGCCGACTCGGAACGGAGGCGTGATGGCGTTCGCCAAGCGTGGTCTCGTGCAGGTCTACACCGGTGACGGCAAGGGCAAGACCACCGCGGCGGTCGGTCTCGCCGTGCGAGCGGCGGGCGCCGGCATGCGCGTCGCGTTCGTGCAGTTCGTGAAGGGCGGCGCGCGTTCGAGCGAACTCGGCGCTCTCGAGCGGCTCGGCGTTCGGGTCGCGCGGCCCGCCGAGCGCTCCACCGGCCTTCTCGGCGCGGGACTCACGGGCGAGGACCACTCGGCCGCTGCCGAGGCGTGGAGGATCGCGCATGAGATCATCGGCTCCGGCGGCTACGATCTCGTGGTGCTCGATGAGATCAACGTCGCGGTGGCCTATGGCCTCGTGTCCGAGGCAGACCTGCTCGCTGCGCTCACGTCCCGGCCGACCGCGGTCGAGATCGTCTGCACGGGCCGAGGGGCGTCTGAGGCTCTCATCGCGTTTGCGGATCTCGTGACCGAGATGGTGATGCGCAAGCATCCGTACGAGCATGGGGTTCCCGCGCGCCGCGGGATCGAGTTCTGACGCACGCCGTGCCGAGGCGCTTAGAGCGAGCAGCCCATGATCTCGTTGCGCCCCACCGTCTCGAGCGCTGCGCCGCCTGCGCCGAGCGAACGCGCAAGCGCCATCCGCGCAGCAGCCGGCGTGTTGTTCTGCTCGGAGAGGTGTAGCGCGAAGACGTGCGCGAGCCCCGCCCACGCCACCGCCGCCAGCGCCGCTGCGGCGTCGTCGTTGGACAGGTGCCCGCGCTCGCCGGCGATCCGCCGCTTGAGAAACGGCGGGTAGGGTCCGGCATCGAGCATTCGGAGGTCGTGGTTGGACTCGAGCCCGATCGCCTGAGCGCCCGCAAGCGCGTCGGCGACCTCGGGCGTGACGACGCCCGTGTCGGTCGCCACCACCACGCGATGACCGCGCCTGCTCTCGAAGGCGAACCCGGCCGACTCGGCGGCGTCGTGCGCGGTCGCGAACGAGGTCACCTTCATCCCGGCCACCGAGAACCGGTCGCGCCTGCCGACCGCGATGGTCTCCGGCACGTCGGACAGGCAGGCGGCCGCCGCGCGGAGCGTGCCGGCCGTGGCCATCACGGGAATGCCGAGCCTGCGGGCCAGCACGCGCGCGCCACGCACGTGATCGACGTGCTCGTGCGTCAGCAGGATGGCCTCGATCCTCGCATCTCCCGCTCCGGATGCGGCCACGCGGCGCAGCGTCTCGCGCGCCGAGAGGCCGACGTCGAGCAGCACGGCCCGGCCACCCGACTCGATCAGGGCGGCATTGCCGGAGGAGCCGGAGGCGAGAACGACTAAGCGCATGAGCGCGTCTTACGCTGTGGTGTGTTTGGCATTGGCGCATTGTACCGTGTCGCACCGACACGGTGTGGAGATATCATGCGGGTGTGAGGGAACACACTCTCAGGTGCCCGCGATGGGCGCCCCGTCTGCAAAGGAGCCGTTCATGGCGCAGGATCGCTGGTCACTCAGGAACATCTATCTGTACCTCGTGTGTCTCATCACGCTCATCATGGTCATCGTCGGCTCGGTGGGCATGGTCCGCGGCGTGGTGGAGCTCGTGTATCCCGACCCGTACATGGGCGGCTACATGGAGCGTCCGGTGGACGTCAAGGGTGAGGACGGCATGTCCGAGGAGGAGTGGGAACGGCAGCAGAAGCTCAGCGCCGACTCGTCACGCCGCTACGCGATCCTCTCGCTCGTAGGCAACGGCGCGCTCGTGCTGATCGCCGGTCCGCTGTACGTCTACCACTGGCGCAAGATCGAGGTCGAGCACGCCGAGAAGCCGCAGTCCACACCGGCGACGGGCGTCTAGCCGTCCCGGGTCGCGCGGTATACTTCTCTCACGTTCCGCCGATGCACAAGGAGGGGCCGCATGTCGGTCAAGGTCTTTGCGCTCTCAACGTGCCCGTACTGCCGGATGGCCCGGGCTTACCTGGATGAGAACGACGTCTCCTACGACGTCGTCGAGGTCGATATGCTGGAAGGCGAGGAGAAGGACGCCGCGGTAGCCGAGGTCAAAGAGATCTCCGGCGGCACGTCGTTCCCGGTCGTCGTAGTCGAGGAAGAGGTGCTCGTCGGCTTCAACAAGAAGCGGATGAAGGAGCTGCTGGACCTGTGAGTGACGGCGGCGTCCGTCCGGTCCGTCGGCGCTTCGCCGAGGGCACGACGATCGAGGACCTCAAGGCGTACATGGGTCCGTTTGCCGCCACGCTTGGCTACGTGTTCAACACTGAGACCGACTTCGTGGACGAGGTGCTTCGCTCGGAACTCGAGATCCTCGAGGCGACCGGCGACGTCTACTGCCCGTGCCGGGTACGCACCGGCGACCCGAAAGAGGATGTCCGCATCATCTGTCCGTGCATCCCGTTCCATGCCGAGCAGTTCGCGGCGATTCGCAAGTGCTGGTGCGGGCTGTTCATCCGCACGGATGTCGAGGATGGCGCCGAGTTGCTCGGCGTCGTCGATGAACCGGAGTCCGGCACGGTGATCGAAGTCCCGGTCTGCCGAGTCGCGGACCTTCCGCCGGGTTTCGTGCGGCACGTCAAGCTCGGACGGGCCGACGTCGCGCTCGCGCGCGTGGGCGACGAGTTCTTCGCGCTCTCGAACGTATGCCGCCACGCGTTCGCGCCCCTTGCCGATGGCGTGCTCGAGGGCTACGAGGTCATGTGCCCGTGGCACGGCTGGCGCTACGACGTGCGGGACGGCACGACCGACCACCCCGACGCCGACGTGAAGACCTATCCGGTCGCGGTCCGCGACGGATTGGTGTTCCTGAGCGTGACCATGCGATAGGCTCTTCTCTTCGATTTCATCCGGAGGCCTGACGGACAGGGGTCAGCCGGCGAGTTCCGCAGTGAAAGAAGAGCCGCCCGATGGGCGGCTCTTCTTTCGGTACGAGGACTGTCTGAGTCCGGCGACCCCTGTCCGTCAGGCCTCCTACTCGGCGCCCTTCTCGCGGAACAGCTCGGCGATGCCACCGATCGAGCCCATGATCCCGGAGACCTCCATCGGCAGGAACACCTTGTTGGCGGGCCCGTCGGCGATGGCCTTCAAGGCCTCGAGGTAGCGGATCGCGATGAGGTCGTTGGTCGGGTCGCCCTCGTGGATGGCGCTGAAGACGCTCTTGATAGCGAGCGCTTCGCCTTCGGCCAGCGCGATCTTCTGGAACTTCTCGGCTTCGGCCACGTCCTTGATGGCCTGTGCCTTACCTTCGGCTTCGAGGATCGCGGCGCCCTTCGAGCCCTCGGCACGCGTGATGGCGGCCTGCTTGTCGCCGTCGGCCTCGAGGATCAAGGCGCGGCGGGTGCGCTCGGCCTTCATCTGGCGGTGCATGGCCTCGGTGACGTCCATCGGCGGCTCGATGCGCTGGAGCTCCACGCGGACCACGCGAACGCCCCACTTGTCGGTAGCGTCGTCGAGGATCTGCCTGAGCGCGGCGTTGATCTTCTCGCGGCTGGTGAGCGACTCGTCGAGCTGCATCTCGCCGATGACGTTACGCAGGTTGGTCTGCGCGAGCTTGGTGGCCGCCACGTAGAAGTTCGCCACGTTGTAGACGAGCTTCACGGGGTCGGTGGCCTCGTAGTAGACGACCGCGTCGACGGTGACCACGACATTGTCCTTGGTGATGACCTCCTGCGGCGGCACGTCCACGACGTTCTCGCGCATGTCGACCTTGGTCATCTTGTCGATGACCGGGACGATGATGGTGAGGCCCGAGTCCGCCGTGCGCTGGTACTTGCCGAGTCGCTCGATGAGCCCCTTTTCGTACGGACGCACGATCCGGATGCCGGCGAGCGCATAGAAGAACAGGACGGTGAGGACGATCAGGCCGAACAGGATCGCAAATGCGACAGCGCCTTCCATGGTCACTCCTTCGCTTCTGCGGTGGATGGGGCGGGCTTCACGACAAGGTGCGTGCCCTCGACTCTCTCTACGATCACGCGCGCGCCGACCGCGACGGCCTCGCCTGCCGAGGAGTCGGCACGCCACTCCTCGCGCTCGATGCGCACGCGGCCTGCGCCGTCACCCGGCTCCACGGCCTCGGTGACCACGCCTGTCTTGCCGATGAGCCGGTCGACACCGACCTTCTCGGGCGGTTCATGCGTGACCCGGTCGGCGAACCGGCGCAGGCTTAGCAGTAAGACGGCCGAGACGGCGAGGAATGCCGCCCACTGCCAGCCCATGCTCATGCCCGCGAAGTTGACGCCCGCTGCCGCCGCCGCTCCGATGCCGAACGGCAGCAAGAAGAAGCCGGCGGTGAACATCTCTCCGACGATGAGCACCGCGGCCAGGCCGGCCCACACCCAGAACCAGACGTCCATGCGCGACTTCCTCTCTACGGTGTACTACCCAAGAGTACCCGACCCGCGCGGGGGATAACATGCCCTCACGGGTCGGCTCCGGTGGCGGGCGCCCTAGTTCGCGTCCGTGATGCCGCCGGGCACGTGTGCGGCCTTTTCGCGGACACGCTCGGCTGCGGCGAGTATCTTGTCGGGAGCGACGACCGACCCTCCGTCGAGGATCCGCCAGGCTCCGGCGCTCATCACCGCGCGTACGGTCGCGGGCGCGCCAGCCTCTATGAGTTGCCTGGCAGGGTGCTCGGTCGGCCCGATGCTCACGATCGCAAGGTCCGCCTGCTTCCCGGGCTCGAGAGAGCCGAACAGGTCGTCGAGTCCGAGTACCCGCGCGCCCTCGAGCGTGAGCATCCTGAGCAGTCGGCTGGCCGAGAGTCCATGGTCGAGCGCATGGACGGCCCGGGCCTCGGCGAACAGGTCGACTCCCTCGTTGCTCGCCGCCGAGTCGGTGCCGATGGCCATGTCGGCGCCGAGCGCGTGCAGGTCGGCGACCGGGGCCGTGCCGTTGTGCAGGTAATGGTTGGAGCGTGGACACAACACGACGCCCCGTGCGTGCTCGGCGAGCAGCTGCGCTTCGCCCGTGCCGAGATGCACGCAGTGGACTGCTACAGCGCCGTTCAGGACGCCGAGGCGGTGCGCGTACTCGACAGCGCCGCTCCGTGGGGTGGTGAAGCCGTGCGCCAGTCGTTCGGCCAGGGCCGCGAGCGGTCCGTCACCGCGGGCGAGCAAGCGCGACTCCTCGGCCGACTCGGCGAGGTGGAGCATGTATCCGGCCTTGCGCTTGCGTGCGAGCCGGTAGGTGGCATGCAGGAGGCCGGGACCGCTCGTGTACGGGGTGTGCGGCGATATCCCGCAGCGCAGGCGGCCGCCTGCGCACGCCGCGGGGTCGTCCGGGAACTCCCGACGCTCGAGCGCGGATGCGAGGTCATCGCCGTCGACGCCCAGGACTTCCCAGAAGAACGTGCCGCCGAGCCCCATGTCGCCCGCCGCGGACAGCGCCTCGGGGCCGTAACAGACGTCGCCTACGACGGTGGCCCCGGACTGCAGACACTGCAGTGCGCCGAGTGTCGCCGACGCGATGTGATCCTCTTCGTCAAGCGCCCGGGAGACCTCGGCGATGCGGGCGAGCCACGTGGGGAAGGGCATGCTCGGCACGAGTCCCGCAAGCGCGTTGAGCGACAGATGCGTGTGCGCGTTGACGAGTCCGGGCGTGATGACGCACCCCTGGTGGTCGCACACGACGGCTTCGGGATGGCGTGAGCTGACTTCGGCCAGCGTTCCGACATCGAGAATCGTCCGGCCCCTGACCGCGACCGCGCCGTTGCGGATGGGCGGCCTTGAGACCGGAAGCACCCAGTCGGCGGTGACGATCACGGGCGGGGCCGTTCGTCGGGGATGCCGAGCAGGCTTGGCTTGCGCAACTCCATGCACCCGCACGCAGCCTCGAGGTCGGCGTCGGCGATCGCGTCGAGGACGATCTGTGCGATCGTCTCGGACTCGTCGAAGAAGATCGACTTGAGCTCGGCGTGCTGCCACTCACGGACCACGCCTTCGCCGTAGTTCACGACGATGTAGATGCCGGCGTAACATGCGCCTATGTCGCGTGCGAGGAAGACCTCGGGTGCGAGCGACTGGCCGACCACGTCTCCGCCGAGCCGCTTCATGTAGTCGATCTCGGCGACGCTCTCGAAGCGTGGGCCATCGGTCACGAGGTAGATCCCCCGGCTGAAGACCCGCGCGAAGCGCTCGCTTGCGCCGGCGTTCAGGTGTGAGGCCAGGTCGGGGCAGATTGGCTGACGCATGATGAGCAGGTGATCGCCGCGTACGTAGATGTCCTGCTTCACGGTGAGGTCGATGAAGTCGTCTGGCACGATGATGTCGCGCGGATCGAGCAGGTGGTTGAGCGACCCGACGCCGCCGTCGGCCAGCACTTTGCGGACGCCCGCCTCGTGGAAGACCCAGAAGGTCTGCAGCGAGGCGTCGGCGCGCTTCACGCCGCGGCGCCAGCCGTGCATCTTCACCGCAAGTGCGTCGCGGACGCCGTGCGGGCCGGTGACCCGGAAGTGAA
Source organism: Coriobacteriia bacterium (assembly GCA_030651765.1). Taxonomy (GTDB): domain Bacteria; phylum Actinomycetota; class Coriobacteriia; order Anaerosomatales; family Anaerosomataceae; genus UBA2272. Next base: position 133,418 of record JAUSBY010000015.1, read on the forward strand.
CGAACGCCGGCGAGCGGCCGAACGGTGTGTCGAAGGCCAGGCCGTCGGCGAGCACCTCGACGCGCTCGTCGGCCAGGGCGGCCGGGAAGTCGAAGCTCAGTGACCCGCTACCGCCACAGATGCCGAAGTCGGCGGAAGGGACTGTTGTCTCGGGCATGAACGCACCTCCTCGCGGTAAGGCTACCCGAAACGGGACCGGGCAGACAGGCATTGCGGCGTCGGGGACGTATACTCCGGGGAGGGAGGTGTCGTCCGTGGAGCCGAGTGACTATATACACGAGATCGGCGCGAAGCTTGAGTCGAGCACCGATGCCGGAGAGCGCGCGGCCCTCGCCGACCTGCTGGGAGCCGCCGGTCTGGCTGACGCCGGACCGTACCTTGCCGAGGCGCTTGCAGTCGAGACCGACGAGAGCGTCAAGGTACGGCTGCGTGCCGCGCTTGCCCGACTCGAAGGACTCTGTCTCTGACGGTGCCGACGCGCTACGCGCCTGTGAGTCGTGCTACCGGAACATCTTCAGCATCTCGCGGGTGCGCTTGAACGCGAGCGGGATGCCGCCGACGATCCACCAGTACAGCACGTACGTGAGCCGTTTCATGACGATCGCCGGGAAGCCCGTAAGGTTGCGGCCGTTCAGCATCCAGCCGGCGCCCCAGGTTGGCCCCACGCTCACGAACTCCCCGTGCATGTTCGGGACGAATGGCTTGGGCTGGCCGCCTCGTGCCTCGGCGAGGATGTTCTCGGCACAGTGCTCGGCCTGGTGGATAGCGAACTGGGCGAGCATCGGCAGCGTGCGGTTGCCCTTCGGGTCCCTGAACGCCGAAACGTCGCCGATGATGTAGACGTCGCTGTGGCTGGGGGCCTTGTTGAACTCGTCGACGACGAGGCGACCTGAAGGATCCGCAGCGAGCCCCCACGCCACGGCGTCGGGGTCGGGTTTCGCGCCGCCGCAGAAGCAGAGTACCGGCGCCGGCAGCTCGCGTCCGTCGGCAAGGTGGATGACGCCCTCTTCCACGCGCTCAACCATCGAGCCGAGGTGCAGTACGATGCCCAGCTTGTCGAGCCGCTTCCTGACCTTCGCGCGGAGCGTCTCGGGCAGGTCGTAGAGGATGTCCGGCCGGCCCTCGACGAGGTGGACCGACAGGTCCGCCGGGTCCAGCCCGAAGTCGAGCGCGCGTTTGGGAAGCATCTGGCCGAGTGTGCCGACGATCTCCATCCCGGTCGCGCCGGCCCCAACGACGACGAACGAGAGCGCCCGGCGGCGCTCGGTCCGGTCGGCGAGCACGATGGCGGCCCGGAACTGCGCCTCTATGCGGCGCTGAAGTTCCTGCGCGTCGTCGACCGACCACATGGTGACCGCGTGCTCGGCCAGCCCGTGCACCGGCGGCACGAAGGCCACAGCGCCGGTGGCGATCGCGAGCCGCCAGTAGGGGACCTCCTCGGCGGAGCTCCCCCGTGGACCGATGGTCACGAGGCTCTCGTCGGCACGCACCTTGTCGATACGGTTGTAGCAGATGGTCACCGGCAGGTCCTTGAACACGTTGGGATGCCACAACTCGCAGAAGTCCGGTCGCGGAGGGCCGACGGCGACGAGGTCGAGTTCGGAGAGCGCCTGCTGACACGGGTTGGGTTCGACGAGCAGTATCTCGAGGTCATCACCGGGCTTGAGTCCGCGGGCGAGCTTCACGGCGAGCGTGGTGCCGGCGTACCCGCCTCCCGCGATCACGATGCGGCGGCCGACGCCGGGTGTGATGTTCGGTCCTGCCGATGAGTTCTGCACGAATCTCCTTCCGAGAGTCCTGTATCCAGGGTACCCGAACACGAGGTCGTCCAGCGGACGAACGTGAAGCAATCCACGTTCGCCGCGGCATGCTCGTCGGTGTCAGAACCTGCGCACCTCACGGTAGAGGGTGTCGCGCTGCACGGGCGTGAACCCGGCGTCGCCCACGATGCGTACGAGTTCGTCGCGGGCAAGCATGAACCGCGTGCCGGCGGCTGCCACGACGTTCTCCTCGATCATCGTCGAGCCCATGTCGTTAGCACCGAAGGAGAGTGCGACCTGACCGATCTTCGGGCCCTGGGTGACCCACGACGCCTGGATGTTCCGCACGCTGTCGAGGAACAGCCGCGACACCGCGAGCATGCGCAGGTACTCCCAGCCGCTCGCCGCGACGCCGCCCTGCTCGCCTTCCAGCGCGGTGTTGCCGGGCTGGAAGCTCCACGGGATGAAGGCGCGGAAACCCACCTGCTCGGCGGCGACGGCTTCGTCGTGCACCTCGCGCACGCGAAGCAGGTGCTCCATGCGCTCTTCGTCGGTCTCCAGACCGCCGAACATCATGGTCGCGGTAGTTGAGATGCCGAGTGCGTGCGCCTCGCGCATGACGTCGAGCCACTGCCGGGCGGTGGCCTTGTGGGGCGAGACGTAGGCACGGACGCGGTCCACAAGGATCTCGGCTCCGCCACCGGGAAGCGAATCGAGGCCCGCGTCGCGCAGCCGCACGAGCACGTCGCGCACGGGCAGCTCCGAGAGCCGTGCGAGGTGCCAGACCTCGGGCGGGCCGAAGCCGTGCACGTGGATCGGGTAGCGGCGCTTGAGTTCCCGGAGCATCTCTTCGTACCACTCCAGCGGTAGTTCGGGGTGCATCCCGCCCTGGAGCAGGATCGCGGTACCTTCGAGCGCGAGGGTCTCCTCGACCTTGGCGTACAGTTCGTCGGCGGGAAGCACGTACGCGTCCGGTGCGTCCGCCTCGCGGTAGAAGGCGCAGAAGCGGCAGCGCGAGACGCACACGTTGGTGTAGTTCACGTTGCGGTCCACGATGAACGTGATCTCGCCTTCGGGATGCAGCCGGTCGCGCATGGCAGTGGCCGCGGCGCCGAGCTCGAGCATCGGCGCGCCGCGGAGCAGCCCCACCGCCTCATCGGCCGAGAGACGCCGCTCACCGCGCGCCGCCGAGAAGGCGAGCGTCGTCAGATCGGCCGAGCTCACCGCGACTCACCCCAGACCGTCAGGTCCGGAACGCGGCCGAGCTGGCCGACGGCGGTCGCCTCCGCCAGGTACCGCAACAGGCCCTCTCGGTAGCGGGGCCCGAAACGGAACTGCAGGGCATCGAAGTAGCTTCGGAAGTGCGCGGCGGGAAACGCCTCCCACCGTGCCGCATACTCGCTGACATCGTCGAGATGCGCGCGGCAGTACGCGAGCGAGCCGTTGAGCGCGTCGTTGACCGCGGCAACCGCGTCCGGCTGCTCCTCGGCAAACGAGCGACGCACCGCCCAGACGGCGTAGACCATCGGCAGACCGGTCCACGAACTCCATTCGGCACCAAGGTCGTAGACGTGCAGGCCAGCGGGGGGCTCCCAGTACGCGCGCAGCGCCTCGTCGCCGATGAGCAGCGCCGCGTCGGCCTCGCGGAGCATCGCAGGCAGATCGGGTGGCATCTCGACATAGGTCGTCGATGCGTCCCAACGGCGCTCCAGCAGGACGCGGCAGAGCACCTGCGAGGTCCGCGAGGTGTCGGTGAGCGCGACGGTGGCGCCAGACAGCGCCTCGGCAGGACGCTTGGTCACGAGCAGGATGGACTGCACCTCGCCGTCGGAGGAGATGGCGATGTCGGGCAGCAGCACGAGTTCCCCGGCATGGCGGGCGTACTCGATCGCCGGAATGGGCGCGATGTCGAGCGTGCCGGCGAGGATGTCGGCTGCCAGTTCGCGCGGCGCCGCCTTGACGAGATCGACGTCGAGCAGGTGGTCGCCGCTCTTCACGAGCCCGTAGTACAGGGGCAGGCAGTTCAGGAACTGGATATGGCCGAGGCGCGGGCGGGCCATGGCACTACGCGCCCGGCTGGTCGTATGTGTGGATCACGCGGTAGAGCGTGTCGCGCTCCACGGGCGTGTGTCCGGTCTCGACGATCATGCGCACGAGCTCGTCTTTGGACAGCGCCTCAGGAGTGCTCGCGCCGGCCATGTGCGTGATCCGCTCTTCGACCACCGTGCCATCGATGTCGTCCACGCCAAAGACGGTGGACAGTTGCGCCACCTTGAGGCCCACCATGATCCAGAACGCCTTGATATGCCCGATGTTGTCGAGCATAAGGCGCGAGATGGCGAGCGTCTTGAGATCATCGTAGCCGGTGGTGCCGGGGAGCGCCGAGAGCTCGGTGTTGAGCGGATGGAACGCAAGCGGGATGAACGCCAGGAAGCCGCCGCTTGCGTCTTGCTGCTCGCGCAGCCGGATAAGGTGGTCGACCCGCTCCTCGAGCGTCTCGATGTGGCCGTAGAGCATGGTGCAGTTGGTCTTGATGCCGAGCGAGTGGGCCTCCCCGTGGATGCGGAGCCAGTCGTCCGGCGATGTCTTCTTGTCCCAGGCCGCTGCGCGCGTACGCTCGGAGAATATCTCGGCGCCGCCGCCGGGAAGCGCGTCCAGGCCGGCGTCCTTGAGCTGCTGCAGCACCTCACGTGTGGAAAGCCCGCTGATCTTGGCATAGAACTCGATCTCCACCGCGGTGAATGCCTGGATGATCACGTGCGAGGGGAGCACCTGGCGCAGGCGCCTGACCATGTCCACGTAGAACTCGAACGGCCAGTCGGGGTGCAGCCCGCCGACGATGTGGACCTCGTGAGCGCCTTCGGGCACGCACTCTTCGGCGGCTGCCACGATCTCGTCGAGCGTCATCTCGTAGGCACCCTCTTGTCCCGCCGAGCGTGAGAACGCGCAGAACTTGCAGCGGTTCTCGCAGATGTTGGTCGGGTTGATGTGCCGGTTGACCATGAAATACACTCGATCGCCGTTGATGCGGCGGCGCACGTGGTCGGCGAGCTGCGCCACACCGAGCAGGTCGGCGGTGGCGTACAGCGCGATGCCGTCCTCGCGGGAGAGCCGGGTGCCGGCGAGCACCTTGGCCGCGATCGGCTCGAGAGCGGGGTCGGTGAGATGGAAGGTCATAGGTCGGTCTCCTGAACGGGGTCGGATACCGCCAGAGTGTATGCCCTCGGCGGCCGAAGCGCCACGCTCGCGGGCGGGGTCGGCTGGCGACACGGGTATCTACACACTCTGACGTCGTGTGAGAGACGAGGCGGTACGCATGGAGCACTTCGACGTGTTCGTGGTAGGAACGGGAGTCGCCGGTCAGACCGTGGCCGGCGAGGCCGCCGAGGCGGGCAAGCGGGTCGCCGTCACGGACGCCCGTGAGTATGGCGGCACATGCTCGCGTCGGGGGTGTGTCCCGAAGAAGGTGCTCTACACCGCAGCCGAGACGGTCGAGCGCGTCCGGGCCCACGCAGGCGCCGGCGTGGCCGGCGAAGTGCGCATCGACTGGGCCGAACTCGTGGCATTCAAGCGCACGTTCACCGACCCCGTGCCGGAGCGGATCGAGCAGTGGCTGTCCGGCCTTGGTGTGACCACGCTTCATGGCGCGGCGCGGTTCGTCTCCGCGGACGAGATCGAGGTCGACGGACGTTCGTACACCGCCGATCACTTCGTCCTGGCGCCCGGCGCCGTGCCGCGCCCGCTCGGCATACCGGGCGAGGACCTCGTGGTGGACAGCGAGGCGTTCATGGATCTCGACTCCCTTCCGGCGCGCATCGTCTTCATCGGCGGCGGGTATGTCTCGTTCGAGTTCGCGCACATCGCGGCGGCGGCAGGCTCGGAGGTCACGATCCTGCATCGGGGCGCGCGTGCCCTGGAGGGTTTCGATCCCGACCTCGGCGAATGGCTGGTTGGCGCCTATCGGGAGCGGGGCATCGTGCTGCGCACCGAAGCGCACGTGGACGAGGTGTTGCGCACAGGCGGGGGGCTGGTGGTCGAGTGCTCGGACGGGCTGCCGGTCGTGTGCGACATGGTGGTCCACGGCGCTGGCCGCGTCCCGGCTCTCGACGGGCTCGCGCTTGAGGCCGCCGGTGTCGCGGCAGGTCCACACGGCGTGGAGGTCGACGCATCGATGCGGTCCACGACCAACCCGCGCGTGTTCGCGGTCGGTGACGCGGCTGCGTCGGGTGCGCCGCTCACGCCGGTGGCCACCATCCAGGGCCGGGTCGTGGTCAGCAACCTTCTCACTCCCGGCTCGGCGACCTTCGACCCGGCGGTGACTCCGTCGGTCGTCTTCTCCGCGCCGCCACTGGCCGCAGTCGGCCTGACCGAGGAAACTGCACGGGCGGCGGGGCTCGGGATCGAGGTCAAGCTCAACGACATGGCCGGGTGGGCGTCGTTCAGGTGGGCCCGAAGCGATGTGGCCGGAGCGAAGATCATCGTCGAGCGGGCTACGGACAGGATCGTCGGTGCGCACCTCGTAGGCAACCATGCCGAGGAGGTAATCAACGTGTTCGCCGCCGCGATGCGAGGCAGCTTGACCGCTACGGACCTTCGTTCGACCGCCTGGGCGTATCCCACGAGCGGCTCCGACATCGTCTACGTGCTGTAGCGGAGTCCTCACGTCTGCCGGTGGGAGAGCGCCGCATCGGGTACGCTTGCGGTATGCAGCAGCTAGCCGACATCGCGCGCAGCACCGTCGCCGGGCATGGGATGCTGCCGGACGGTGCGGCCGTTCTCGTGCTCGTGAGTGGCGGTGCCGACTCGGTGGCCCTCCTGCGGCTGCTCGCCGCCGGCGAGCTCGGCGACCGCTCCGGACGTCTGAGCGTCCTGCACGTCAACCACCTGCTGCGCGGTGAGGACGCGGACGGCGATGAGTCGTTCGTCTCGGCGCTCTGCGCCACGCTCGGCGTGCCGTGTCGCGCGGTTCGTTACGACGTCGCCGCCTATGCGCGCGCCGAGGGGCTCAACCTCGAAGACGCCGGCCGGCGGGTACGGTACCGCTTCGCCGACGACGAACTCGGTGCATGGTGCACCTCACTCGGCACACCGGGAGAGGTGGGTCGCATCGCGGTGGCGCATACAGCCGACGACCGCCTCGAGACGTTCCTGGCGCGCGTGATCACCGGCGCCGGTACGGGCGGGCTCTCCTCGATCGTCCCGGTACGCGGACGCATCGTGCGTCCGCTCATAGACGCCCGCCGCGCAGAGGTGACCGGATACCTGACCGAACTCGGACAGCCGTGGCGCGAGGATGCGACGAACGCGGACACCGCCCAGCAGCGTGCATGGCTCCGGCACGAGCTCCTGCCGATGATCGAGAGCCGCAATCCGTCGTTTGCCGAGACGTCCGGGCGAACGATGATGATCCTGGCCGGGGACGAGGCGCTGCTCTCGCAGCTGGGTGCTGATGCCGGGCAGGGCGTGGTCTCGACTGACGGCGATGCGCTCGTCTTCGAACGAAGCGCGCTTGCGGCGCTCCCGCGCGCGCTCGCTCGCCGGGTGGTCCGCGATGCTATCGTCGGATCGTTCGGTGAGGCGTCACGGCTGCCGTTCGAGCACGTGGAGGCCATCGCGGCGGCCGCGGCCGGGGAGGGCTTCGCTCGCGACCTGCCGTTCGGTCTGCGGGCGCAAGCGGAGTACGATACAATCAGAGTTTCCCGGAGGGGAGACTCGGATTCGTCGGTGGCACCCGGCTTGCTCGAACTCCCGGGCGTGCTGGATCTTGGTGCATCGGGTACCATCGGCGCCCGTGAACTGCCCACCGGGGGCGTGTTGCCCGGTCCTGACGCGGTTTCGATCGATGCAGGTGCGGTGCGTTGGCCGCTCGTCGTCGACGCTGTTCGGGCCGGTGACCGGATGCGTCCGCTGGGGCTCGGGGGCAGCAAGAAGCTCTCCGACATCCTCATCGACGCGAAGGTCCCTGCGCGGATGCGGCACGTCACGCCGGTCGTGCGTGACGGTGAGCGCATCGTGTGGCTGGCGGGCGTCACGCTCGCCGAGGAGTGCCGGGTCACCCCGGCGACAGAGCGGGTGGCGGAACTGACGTGGCGGCGCCCCTGACGGGGTGAGCGGCTGGTGGCCCCGACTAGGCCGAACCGAGGAAGGTGCGATGAGCATCCACGCCGACATCGACCGAGTGATCCTGAGTGAGACCGAGATCGCGGAGCGTATCCGCGAGCTGGGTGAGGAGATCGCCCACGAGTATGCCGATGTCGCCAGGCCGGTCCTGCTGATCGCCGTGCTCCGCGGCGCTGCGCTGTTCGTCGCCGACCTTGCCCGGGCGATCGACGACAAGGTCGAGATCGACTTCATGGCTGTCTCGAGCTACGGCTCGTCGACCAAGTCCTCTGGCGTGGTTCGGATCATCAAGGACCTCGATGAGGACATAGAAGGCCGGGACGTTCTCGTCATCGAGGACATCCTCGACACGGGCCTCACGCTCAAGTACCTGCTCCGCAACCTCGCCTCCCGCAAGCCCGCAAGCCTCGAGGTCGTGACGCTCCTGCAGAAAGAGGGTAAGCAGCAGGTGCCGATCGACTGCAAGTACGTTGGATTCTCCGTCCCCGACGAATTCGTCGTCGGGTATGGACTTGACTACGCCGAGCGCTACCGGAACCTCCCGTACATCGGCGTCCTCAAACCTGCGATCTACGCCGACTGATGGCGGACAAGGAGTCGAAACGAGTGAACCGCAATCTGAGGACCGCGCTCCTCTACCTGCTCTTCATCGTGCTGGGCCTGCTGTTCCTGGCCAATACACTGCAGCCTGAAGGCACCATCACCGAGCTCGACAGCTCGGCGTTCACGCAGGCGCTGGCGGACGAGCGCGTCGTGACCGTGGAGGTCTATCCACGCACGCAGGAGGTCAAGGGCACCTACTACCCTGATGACGCTGCGGCCGACGCCGACGAGGCCCAGGAGTTCACCACGACGTACCTCGACAACGCGGCGCTCGATGCCCTACTTGCCGAGTATCCGGTTTCCGGCGGCGTGAAGGTCGACATGCGGGACAGTGGCGCGTGGCTCAGCCTGCTTGCCTCGTTCGTGCCGGTCGTGATCATCGTGGTTGTGATGTTCTGGCTCATCAACCAGATGCAGGGCGGCAACTCCAAGGTGATGTCGTTCGGCAAGAGCCGGGCGAAGCGCATCACGCGCGACCAGCCGCGGATCACGTTCAAGGACGTTGCCGGCGCCGACGAGGCGGTCGAGGAACTTGAGGAGATCAAGGAGTTCCTAGCCAACCCCGGCAAGTTCCAGGCGCTCGGCGCCAAGATCCCCAAGGGCGTGCTCCTTGTCGGCCCTCCGGGTACCGGAAAGACGCTGCTCGCACGCGCGGTCGCCGGTGAGGCCAGCGTACCGTTCTTCACCATTTCCGGCTCGGACTTCGTCGAGATGTTCGTCGGCGTCGGCGCGAGCCGCGTGCGCGACCTGTTCGAGCAGGCGAAGGCCGCAAGCCCGTGCATCGTCTTCATCGACGAGCTCGACGCTGTCGGCCGGATGCGTGGCGCGGGCCTCGGCGGCGGGCACGACGAGCGCGAGCAGACGCTCAACCAGCTCCTCGTCGAGATGGACGGCTTCGACATCAAGGACAACGTCATCATCATGGCCGCCACCAACCGGCCGGACGTGCTGGACGCCGCGTTGCTGCGCCCCGGCAGGTTCGACCGTCAGATCCTCGTCGATCGCCCGGATCTCAAGGGACGCGCCGAGATACTGAAGATCCACACGCGTGGCAAGCCGCTCGGTGAAGATATCGAGCTCGAGGTGCTTGCGCGGAGAACGCCGGGCTTCACCGGCGCCGACCTTGCCAACCTCGTCAACGAGGCCGCGCTGCTCTCGGCCCGGCACGGCAAGAAGGAAGTCGAGATGGTCGAACTCGAGGAGGCTATCGAGCGCGTCATCGCCGGCCCCGAGAAGAAGAGCCGCATCATCTCCGAGAAGGAGAAGCGCATCATCGCGTACCACGAATCGGGTCATGCGCTCGTGGGGCACGTGCTTCCCAACACCGACCCGATTCATAAGATCAGCATCATCAGCCGCGGCAGGGCGCTCGGCTATACGCTGGCCCTCCCCGTAGAGGACAAGTTCCTCTCCGCACGTGGTGAGATGCTCGACGAGATCGCGATGATGCTCGGCGGTCGGGTGGCCGAGGCCATCACCATGGGCGACATCACCACCGGCGCGAGCAACGACATCGAGCGGGCGACCAAGCTCGCGCGGCAGATGGTCACGCAGTACGGCATGAGCGACAAGCTCGGCCCGATGACGCTCGGCGACGGGCAGCACGAGGTCTTCTTAGGCCGCGACTTCTCGGCCACGCCTAACTACAGCCAGGAGATCGCCTTCGAGATCGACAAGGAGATCCGGCGCCTGATCGACGAGGCGTACGAGACGGCCTACAGGATCCTGACCGAGCGCCGCGAGCTGCTCGATCTGATGGCGTCGGTTCTCGTCGAGCGCGAGACGATCGACAAGGAAGAGCTGGCGGCGCTGCTCGACGGCCGGTGGGCCGAGCACCTCGAAGCGGAGAAGCAGCGCGAGGCCGAGGCCGCCGAGGCGACGCCGGATGAGGAACTGGTTGCCGCCGAAGAGATGCCGGCCGAGCCAGTCGACGATCGTCCGATAGTGGACGTCAAGCCCGCCGATGTCGGCGATTCGGTGGCGCCCGCGTAGCAAGAGCGCCCATCGAGCATGAGGCGCCATCCGATTCGGGTGGCGCCTTTCGTGATGGCGCCACTTGCACTAGTCACATATATGTCTTATACATATAGTGTCCGACGAAGGTGAGGTCACGTGCACGAGTCAGATCCCGGAAGCATCTCGCGGCCGCGGCGACGCTGCTGCCAGGCGGCGGACGGTACGCAACGGCAGCTCGGCAGGGGGCGCGGTGCCCTCCTCGAGCCGGCGCTGCTCATAGCACTCGCCCGCTCGGAAGCACACGGGTACGACCTCGTGCGGGCGATAGAGGAGATGACGGGCGGAGACGTCGTTCCCGACACGGGCGGGCTGTACCGGCTGCTCCGTCGACTGGAGATCGAGGGTGTCGTCACCTCAAGCTGGCAGGAGAGCGGGTCCGGGCCGCAGCGCCGCGAGTATCGCCTCACCGACGAGGGGCGCGCGCTTCTGGCGCATTGGATGGAGCATCTCGCGGTGCGTCGCGACGCACTCGACCGGCTGATCCGGGCCGGCACGGATCAGAGCCGGGGGTGGCGCCGATGAAAGTCGCCGTATCCTCACTCGGCCCGACGCTTGACGATCGGGTCGACGAGCACTTCGGCAGGGCGATGTGGTTCGTCATCGCCGGTACCGACGGGGCCGATTTCGAGGCGATCGACAACGCCGAGAACCGCAACGCGCTCCAGGGTGCGGGTATCGCGTCGGCCGAACTCGTCTCCGAGCAGGGGGTAGCGGCGGTCATCACCGGACACCTCGGTCCGAAAGCCTTCTCCGCACTCGGAGCAGCCGGGATTCCCGGGTATGACGGCGCCGGGATGACGGTGCGCGCGGCGCTCGCCGCGTTCACTGCAGGAGATCTCGGTGCGTTGGACGAGGCAGGAGAAGCACACAGTGGCTGATGCGAGACCGTGGCGGTGCGGATCCGCGCGTTGCCGGCGCTCGCGCGTAGGCCAGGAGAGTTGGTCTCGGAGAGAAGGGCAAGAACGTGGCTGAGGACGGACGGATCGTACTGGCGGTACCCTCTATCGGCGAGGGCGGGATGGACACCGAGCGCTCCGGGCACTTCGGTCGGTGTGACTGTTTCACGATCGTGGAGATCGCCGATGGGGCGATCGTCGGCACGCGCGTGGTCGACAATCCGCCGCACGAAGAGGGCGGCTGCTTGCGCCCGGTGAACCTGCTGGCGTCCCACGGCGTCAACGCGCTCATCGTCGCAGGGATCGGTGCGCGACCACTCGCGGGTTTCGATGCCGCCGGCATCACCGTGTACTTCGACGATGCGATCCCGAACGTCGGCGATGCGGTTGCCGCGCTCGTGGCAGGAGAGGTCGAGATCATCGATCCGGGGTACGTCTGCGGCGGCCACTAGTCCGTGTCGACGCCGCTCGCACCGCCACGCCCCGCGCGTCTGACAGTGGCCGTCGCATCGGGCAAGGGCGGGACGGGCAAGACGCTCGTTGCGACAAGCCTGGCGCTTGCAGCCTCTCGGGGCGGCACGCCGGCCGCCCTCATCGACTGCGACGCGGATGCGCCCAACGACGCACTGTTCCTGGCGCCGGCCTCGTCGGATACCGCGCCGGTCGAGGTGATGCTGCCGGTCATCGACGCGTCCTCGTGCGTGCTGTGCGGCGCGTGCCGGGACGTGTGCGCCTACGGCGCGGTGCGCATCCTCGGCGGACAGGTGATGGTCTTTCCCGAGCTGTGTCACGGGTGCGGAGCGTGTGTTGGCGCCTGTACGCCGCACTCGATAGCGGAGCAGTCTCGCAGGGTCGGTGATGTGGAGTGGGGCCGCGTCAGCCCCGACCTTACCGGGCCGGCCGGGCTCGACGTCGTCACGGGCCGGCTCGACATCGGTGAGGTCAAGACGCCGGCGGTCATACGGGCGGCCCGGGCGCGCGGTACGGTTCTCGCGAGGGCGGTCACCATCCTGGACGCGCCGCCGGGGGTCTCGTGCGCGGCGGTGGCCGCTATCCGCGATGCCGATGTGCTCGTGCTCGTGACCGAGCCGACGCCGTTCGGACTGCACGACCTCGAACTCGCGGTCGGGCTCGGGCGTGAGATGGGCCTGCCGATGGGGGTGGTGCTCAACCGCGACGGTACGGGCGGAGCGGACATCGCCGCGTACTGTGCCCGGGAGGGGATTCCCGTGATCGCGCGCATCCCGTTCGACCGGCGCATCGCCGAGATCTATGCCGAAGGAAGGCTCGTCATCGACGATCATCCCGAGGGCGCGGCGTGGTTCGGCGAGCTGTGGAGCTCCGTGCTCGCCCTGGTCGCCGAGGATGGTGCACGATGAGGCAGATCGTCTTCGCATCGGGCAAGGGCGGCACCGGGAAGACCACGCTTGCCGCCCTCGGCGCGCACCTTGCCGCCGTCACAGACGGGATCACGCTCGCCGACTGCGATGTCGAGGCGGCGAACCTGCCGATCGCGCTCAAGGCGCGCATCACGCGACGCGATCCGTTCGCGGGCGGGGCGAAAGCGGTGATCGACGCGGAGGTCTGCCGCGGCTGTGGCGCCTGCCTGGCCGCGTGTCGTTTCTCTGCGTTGGCTGCGGGCGACGACTTCTTCCGCAACCGCTCGTTCGTCGTCGATCCGTGGGCGTGCGAAGGCTGTGGCGCGTGCGTGCCGAAGTGCCTCGACGGCGCCATCCGCATGGAGCCTTCCCGGGCCGGTGAGGTGTTCTCGGCCGAGACAGTCGTGGGACCGATGGCCTTCGGCCAGCTGCTCCCGGGCGAAGACCTTTCGGGCAAGCTTGTGACCGAGGTCAGGGCACGGGCGCGGGAACTCGCCGAGTCCCGGCGCTCGGAGCTGATGCTTATCGATGGTCCGCCGGGTGTGGGCTGCCCCGCCATCGCGTCGATCACCAACGCCGATCTGCTCGTGGCGGTCACCGAGCCGACGGTATCCGGTGAGCACGACCTCGTGCGGCTGGTGGCGCTTGCCCGCCGGCTCGGTGTTCGGACGGCGGTGGTCCTGAACAAGGCCGATCTGTCCGCCGCGGGCGCGAGTCGGATCCGTGACCGTGTCGCCGCCGAGGGGCTCGAGCTGCTCGGAGAGGTGCCGTTCGACCCCGCGCTTGCCGACCTTCTTGCCGGACTGGCCGAGGGCGCGGACGCGACTGCCGCCGCCGGCCCGGGACTCGATGCGGTACGGGCGGTGTGGCAGGCGGTGCGGGAGATCGTGTTGGTGGTGGCCCCGACAGGGAACCATAAGTGAGTGACGTCACCGCGGCAGGGGGCAGTAGTTGCGAGGGGCGAGTTCAGAGGGCGGCAGGGGCGGCCGCATGCGGGGGCTATTCCATCCGCGCGTCCGCGAGGCAGAACTCGTGCCTCCGCCCGCCCACGGCCAGGCCGCGCTCATCACGGCGCTCGATATCGTGGCGGCGTCCATCTCCTCGGCCCGCAGCGTTCACGAGGTCCTCGACATCATCGTGGAGTCTGCCAAGCGTTTCACCGGAACCGAGAAGGTCGTCATCTGCCTGATCGATGAGTATGCCGAGGGGCTGACGCTCGACCCCTCCACGCTCGTGGTGCGGGGCGCCCGGGACATGTACACCGAGGAGTGGTGGGGCGGGCGCCTCGGCGACATCGTGGACGACACCTTCACCGAGGGCCGGCCCTGCTTCCACGTGGATCAGGAGCAGGGAGCGTGGCTGCTCGCCGTGCCCGTGCGCGTCCACGACCAGCCACTCGGCATCCTGGTCGCGATCAACGCGACCGATCATGCTCTCAGGCAGGAGCACACGGCGTTCCTGTCCATCCTGGGCGCGTTCGCCGCGGCGTCCATAGCCAACGCGCGGCTGGCCGAGGAGAGTCGTTGGTCGCTCCTCGCCAGCGAGCGCGAGCGCATAGCGCGCGAGATGCACGACGGGATAGCGCAGTCGCTCTTCTCGATCTCCCTCGGCCTCGAGGTGTGCAAGAAGCAGGTGCACCGCGACCCTGCGGCCGTGGCCGATCGGCTCGATGAGCTCCAGTGTCTGCTCGAGAACAGCATGGGGGAACTTCGGCGCTACATCTACGACCTGCGTCCCGCGAACCTGCAGAAGCTCGGCTTGAACGGCGCGATCGAGTATTGGCTGCAGCACATCACCGCGGGGGACGGTCTGCACGCGCGGCTCGATGTGCGCGGCGATGTGTGCTCCCTTCCGGCCGAGAGTGAGGCATGTCTGTACCGGGTGGCGCGCGAGGCGGTGACCAATGCGGTCAAGCATGCGAAGGCGTCCACGGTCGTGGTGACTCTGGAGTACGCTGGTGATTCGGTCGTGGTGCTCGTCGAAGACGACGGCTGCGGGTTCGATGTCCGTGCGGCCACTGCGGCGAGCGAGAGGGGCTCGACCGTCGGCCTGAAGAGTCTCGCCGAGCGTATGAGGTCGGCGGGTGGCGTTCTATCGATCACGTCCGGGCAGGGCGGCGGCTGCAGTGTGCGGGGGACGATTCCGCTCTAGGGGGCATGGTGCCACAGGTAAGGGTCTACATCGTCGATGATCACGAACTGGTGCGGTACGCACTCCGCGCGGTGGTGGAGTCGGACGGCGATATGCTCGTGGTCGGTGAGGCGTCCTCAGGCGAGGAGGCGCTCGGCGACATCGAGCGGGTCACCCCGGATCTCGTCCTGCTCGATCTGCGCATGCCCGGGATCGGTGGCGTGGAGACGTGCCGACGACTGCTTGAGAGCTGGCCGGGCCTGCGCGTGGTCGTGCTTACCAGCTACGGTGACGACGATGAGGTGTTCGGCGTTCTCACCGCCGGGGCGGTCGGCTACATCATGAAGGATACGAGTCCCGAGGCGCTGTTGCAGGCGCTTCGCGGGGTCGCCGACGGTCAGACCGTGCTCGATTCGGATGTGGCGAGGCGGGTGATCGACGCCGGCGGACCGGGCCCCGCACCGTTCGACCCCGGCCTGTCCGAGCGGGAGACCGATGTCTTGACGCTGCTGGCCCGGGGCTGGAGTAACCGTCGCATCGCGCGGGAGTTGTGGATCACCGAGCCGACGGTGAAGTCTCACGTGAGCCACATCTTGCGCAAACTCAAAGTCGCGGACCGCACGGGAGCCGCCCTCGAGGCGGTGCGGCTCGGTATCGTCGTGCTGCCACCGGCCGGGTCTGATTAGGCGCACCGACTTTCGGCCCCCCAGGTTTCATCCCCACATCATCCCGTCGGCACGACTGTGACGACCGTCACTAAGGGAATCCTTTTCGGTAGTTCAATGTCTTCGGACGGTGGGGGGAGGTGTCTCGCTATGTTCCAGACGTTGGTTGTTCGGCTGCTTACGCGTGTGAAGAGTGATGAGGGGGCCACGGCCGTCGAGTACGGGATCATGGTCGCGGCGATCGCGGCGATTATCGTCGGCGTCGTCATCTTGCTCGGCGAGCAGATCCAGGCGGCATTCCAGGCCGTGGTTGATGCGCTCGCAGCGCTCTAGGTGCTCGTGAGGCGAGGGTCCGCACCGCGCGGGTCCTCGCCTCACGGTGGGTGATCGCACACGGGAGGCGAGATGGCTGGCGTCCGTGGACATGCGTACTCCGATGAGGGCGCCGCAGCGGTCGAGTTCGCGCTCGTGGCGATGATCCTCGTTGTCCTGCTGCTCGGCATCATGCAGTTCGGCTACCTGTTCTATCAGTGGAACGAGATCACCCATGCCGCTCGTGAGGGCGCACGATGGGCGGCGCTGGAGTATCCGGGCGGCTCCGTGGGGACGCCCGACACGGTGCGCTACAAGGTTGCGCAGGCTGCTCCGGGCATGGCCCTGACCGATGTGGACATCCTCGTGAGCCCGGAGAACCCCGGGATTGATGACGTGGGCGAACCCGCGACAGTCATCGTGAGCCATGCGGTTCCGCTCTTCACACCGCTGATGCAGAACATCTTCGGCACTTCAGATGACACGTTCGTGTTGCGGAGTACCGCGACACTGAGGATCGAGTGAGTACGATGATGCGCTTGTTGAAAGACGACGAAGGCGCGACGGCCGTCACCGTCGCGCTCGTGATGTTCGTACTCGTGTTGTTCGCCGCTCTGGCGGTCGATGTCGGCTACGGGTACAGCGTCCGACGGCAGCTGCAGACGGCTGCGGATGCGGCCGCCCTCGCGGGGTGTCGCGTGCTCGCCGACAAGGGCACGAACGCCGAGGTGCTGGCCGTGGCGGAGGACTACGCCGATCGAAACGCCGTCGCGCCCGGTGACGGGCTGAGTGTGGTCGAAGATCCGCCCGATACCGAAGTGGGCGCCGACTACGTTCAAGTGACGGTGATGAAGAACGCGCCCCTGTTCTTCGGCCGGATCCTCGGCTCGGAGTCGGCCTACGTGCAGGCCAGCGCACGCGCCAGGATCGCCTACCTGACCGGTCTCAAGGGAATCGTGCCGTGGGGCGTGCCGATCATTCGGGCGAACAAGGTGAGCGTCCGGATCGGTGGCGGGCAGGAGGTGTGGCTCACCGACCAGGGTTCCGGTCTGTGGCGAACGACGGTTGCGGCTCCCGGTGCCACATCGACCAACGGCTACCCGGTGGACATCACTGTCTACAACGATCAGACGGCCTATCCGGACGGCACGGTGGAGTATCCCGACGGTGTTCCCGAGCCGATTCCGGGCGCGGCCGCCCTTGCCGTCCTCCCGGCCGGTTGCCCCATCACGGACGTGTCGCTCGGCGCCTACGTTGTCACCGCGGGGCAGGACACCGCGGTGGAGCTTCGGGTCGCCTCGCCGACCGAGCCCGAAGCGCGCTTCAACGGCAAGAAGCACAAGATGACCGAGATCGCCGGGCAGCCCGGTGTGTGGAGGGCGACCCTTCCCGTGCCTGACTCGGACGATCTCATCGCGACGTTCCCCGTGAACGTGAGCACGTCAGGCTGCTCGCTCACCTCAGTGGCGGTCCTCATGGTGCGCCGCGCCACGTTCCCCGTTGCCGACGTTTCGCTCACCGACTACGTCGTCGGTCCCGGCGGCACGCTCTCCGTGTCGGTGCAGCTGCACGACTACGTCTACGGGGATCGGTACGAGCTTCGGGTTGCAGGTGGCGGCGGCGAGGTCGGCAACTTCTGCTCTATCGATCTCTCGACGACCAGGCATACGCCCAACTGGCGCAACCCGCAGCATCCGGCCGAGTACGATGTCACCTCGGACCCGGCGTACAAGCCGCCCACCTACTACTGTTACCTCGAGAAACCCTTCCCGTTCGTCATCCATATCGGCGACACGATCTGGACCGAGCCGGGCGCGATGTCCGGCGCTCAGAGTTCGAGTGCGCTCGATGTGCGGTTCGGCGGAGATGATCGCACGTTCGCCGAGTGGATCGCTTCCGGCGACACGGGTTCGGCACGCGTGGTCTACGTTCCGGTTCTCGAGAAGATGCAGCACGTGACGGGAACGTCGCCGATGCGGGTGGTGGGGCTGGCGTCGTTCTACGTGGAGCCGGAGTCCAACATCAAGAAGAACGACATCGTTGGCCGGTTCATCGAGTACGTCACCCCGTCGGACGCGATCTCCGACACACCGCCCGACGGGCTGTATGTCGAGACCGTCAGGCTGGTGCCACCGCAGTGAAACCACACCCTGAAGGGACGGCGTGATGAAGTCGAGACTGCTCATCCTGGCTGCGGCGATCGTCCTTGGCGTGGTTGCCGCCCTGCTCGTGGCCAACTACCTCAACGATGCGAGCGCCCGGCTGAGTGATGAGGCCGAGCCGGTGCAGATCATGGTCGCGGTGCAGGATGTGCCCCGCGGCACGCCGGCCGAGAACCTGCTGTCCGAGGGCTTCGTCGAGCTGCGCGAGGTACCGCGGCGGTATGTCGCTGACGGCGCGGTCTCATCCGGTAGTGCCATCGCGGGTCAGGTGCTGGCCACCTCACTCGGCACGGGAGAGCAGGTGACCGCGTCGCGGTTCCGCTATGCGCGCGATGTGGGTCTGTCGTATGGCATCCCCGAAGGGCACGTGGCCGTGTCGGTGTCGGCCGACGATGTGAAGTGCGTCGGCGGCATGCTCAAACCCGGCGACTTCGTGCTCATCATCGCGACATTCGACCCCGGCCCGGCGGGCGAGGGAGCCGAGACGAGGATCCTGCTCGAGAAGGTCAAGGTCCTTGCCGTTGGCGCGCTGACGGACGCCGAGTCGCAGCCGACGACCACGACTGACACCGAGCGCGGCGGGCTTGCCGGCGACACCGCCAACACCACCCGGACGGCGGTGCTTACCGTGACGCTTGCGCTCGCACCTGCCGACGCCGAGAAGCTCGTGTTCGCCGAGGAACAGGGAGTCACGCGGCTGGGTCTGCTGCCCGCCACCGCCACCGATGTTCCCGACACGCCAGGTCGGTCACTCGACTCGATCTTCGAGTGAGGGGGCTGCCATGCGGTCGATCCTCATAGTCGATGCGGATGCCGGATTCTGCGAACGGGCGCGTGTCGCGGTCGAGCGCGCGGGCGATGTGCGCGTCGAGTCCGTCCCGACCATCGACGACGCTCTAGCGCTCAAGGGCGCCGCCGATCGTGCGCTGCTCTTCGTCGGTCCGGGCATCCGTACGGCAGATGCACTCGCAGCAGCCGGGACGATCTCCCGCGCGCACCCGGACATGGCGGTCGTGATGGTCGTCCCGGAGGAGTCGACGGATCTGCTTCGGCAGGCCATGCGCGCCGGTGTGCACGATGTGATTCCGGCCGACCGCCCATGGGAGGAGGTCGCCACCGCCATAGGGGCGGCCGTCTCGAGCACGGGTGACCGTCCCCAGCCCATAGGCGCTGCCGCTTCCGAGGCGGCCAAGCGAGGACGCACGGTCACGGTCTTCAGCACAAAAGGGGGAGTCGGCAAGTCGGTGGTCGCGTGCAACGTGGCGGCCGCCCTCGCCGGCATGGGCGCCGACGTCATCCTCGTAGACCTCGACCTCCAGTTCGGTGACACGGGCATCATGCTCGACCTCAAGCCCGAGCGGACGATATTCGACGCCGTGCAGTGCTACGAGCGCCTCGACGCCGAGATGCTGCGCGGCTTCCTGATCCCGCACAGCTCCGGCCTGAGGGTGCTACTCGCACCGGTGCATCCTGAGGATGCGGATGCGGTCACCGCAAGCCGGGTGGCATCGATCCTCGGGATGCTGCGCGAGCTCGCCGAGATCGTGGTCGTCGACACCTCGGCATCCTTCGACGATGTCGTGCTGGCTGCCATCGACGTGAGCGACGAGGTGTACGCGGTGGCCACGATGGATGTGGCAAGTATCAAGAACACGCGTGTCTCGCTGCAGAAGCTCGCGCAACTCGGCTACGACGCGGGGAGGACGAAGGTCGTCCTCAACCGGGCCGACAGCAAGGTGTGGCTCGATCTCGGCGAGGTCGAACAGTCTATCGATGCGGAGACGATCGCCCGGATCCCGAGCGATCGGCTGGTCCCGCGGTCGGTCAATCGCGGGGTGCCGGTCGTCATCGATGCCCCGCGGTCCGCTGTCGCGCGGAGCCTTCTCGGCCTTGCCAAGCGCATAAAGACGGAAGGTGAGGTGACCGGCGATGTCGCTTAGGGAGCGGCTGAGCGAGGTCGCGGACACGGCGGCGGTGGCCGAGGTTCGGCCGGAGTCGCCCGTGTCGCGCACGGGTAGGGATGCGATCAAGCGCAATCTGCACTACCTGCTCATCGAGGAGATGGGCACCGAGTTGAGTACGAGTACCGACGAGGCGGTCACGCGCCGTGCCATCGAGACCAAGCTCGCCGAACTCATCGGCAGGGAGAGCACGCCGCTCTCGCTCGCCGACCGCAGGGAGATCTCCGCCGACGTGATCGACAACATCCTCGGATACGGCCCGTTGCAGTCGTTGCTCGAGGATCCCGATGTGACCGAGATCATGGTCAACGATCCGGCCACCGTGTACGTGGAGCGGCGGGGTCTCATCCACCTCACCGACCGGCGGTTCATCGACGAGACGCATCTGCTGCACGTCATCGACAAGATCGTCGGACAGGTCGGCAGGCGCATCGACGAGGCATCGCCGATGGTCGACGCGCGCCTCCCCGACGGCTCGCGCGTCAACGCTGTCATCCACCCCCTCGCCATCAACGGGCCCATGCTCACCATCCGCAAGTTCGCCCGCGAGCCGTACACGATCCGCGACCTCGTCGCCTTTGGGACCATCGATGAGCGTCTTGCCTCGTTCGTCGAGGCATGCGTACTAGGTAAGCTCAATATCCTCATCTCCGGAGGTACCGGTACGGGCAAGACGACGCTGCTCAACGTGGTCTCGGCGTTCGTCCCCGATGGAGAGCGCGTGATCACGATCGAGGACGCCGCCGAGCTGCGGCTCGGCCAGAGCCACGTGCTCCGCCTCGAGTCGCGTCCGCCCAACATCGAAGGGACCGGGCAGATCACGATCCGCGACCTCGTCAGGAACTCGCTGCGCATGCGTCCGGACCGCATCGTCGTCGGCGAGGTACGCGGTTCAGAGGCGCTCGACATGTTGCAGGCGATGAACACCGGTCACGAGGGTTCGCTCTCCACGATCCACGCGAACTCTCCCCGGGACTCGATCTCGCGCCTCGAGACGATGGTGCTCATGAGCGGATTCGACCTGCCGGTTCGCGCGGTCCGCGAGCAGATCGCATCCGCGCTCGACATGATCATCCAGCTCGAGCGCCTTCGGGACGGCTCGAGGCGTGTGGTGCAGGTTGCCGAGGTGGACGGTATGGAGGGCGACACCGTTGTCATGCAGGACGTCTTCTACTACGACTTCTCGATGGGCGTGGACGAGAGCGGTGTCTCACTCGGCCGTCTGAAGAGTACGGGTCTGCGGCCCAAGTTCATGGAGCGCCTCGGCGATTTCGGCATCCATGTCCCGGCCGAGGTGTTCGCTTTCGAGCCTCCGGCGCGGCGGTGAGAACGTGAGACGCGCAGCCGCGATGGCAGTCGCGTTGCTCCTCGCGCTCGGCGCGGGGGGTCTGGGCCACGCGGCTCTTGCTCAGTCCGACGCGCCCGGGCTCGCGCTCGAGGTCGAGGACACTGAAGCGTTCCCATCGGTGACGCTTGCGGTGACGCTCCCGGTCGCGATGCTCTCCGAGGACGGGGGCGCTCCCGACTTCAGCGTCACCGAGAATGGGGAGGACGTCGAGGTGGTCTCCGCTGAGACCGAGTCGTTCACACGTGAGCCTCTCGATGTCGTACTCCTGATCGATACCAGCGGCAGCATGGCCGGAGAACCGCTCGCCGACGCCAAGGCCGCCGCCCGTGGGTTTCTCGAGGCGATAGAGCCTGAGGATCGCGTGGCGCTCGTCAGTTTTGCGTTCAAGCCGGCGGTGGTCGCGCCGTTCACTGCCAATCGCGCCGAGGTACTCTCGGCGATCGACGGGCTGGTTGCCTCGGGAGAGACGGCGGTCCACGATGCCGTCGTGACCGCAGCGGGAATCGCGCGCTCCAGTGAGCGGCGGGTGGCCATG
Organism: Coriobacteriia bacterium; assembly: GCA_030651765.1. GTDB lineage: Bacteria > Actinomycetota > Coriobacteriia > Anaerosomatales > Anaerosomataceae > UBA2272. The sequence continues at coordinate 155,305 of JAUSBY010000015.1, forward strand.
GTGCTCCTCTCCGACGGTGGCGACACGGTGAGCATCAACTCGTTCGACAGTGCGGTATCGTCGGTGAAGGACATAGGCGCCCCCGTGTTCACGGTGGCCCTGGAGTCAGGCGAATGGGACCCGGCCGCGCTCGGTACGCTCGCCACAGCGACCGGCGGGCGCGCGCTCTCAACGGCGGACTCGGGAGAACTGCCGGCGCTCTACGCGGGGATCGCCCGCGAGCTGGGAAACCGGTTCCGCGTGACGTTCACGAGCCGCGTCCCGAACACCAAGGACCTCGAGATCGGCGTCCGTGCCACGCGCGGCCAACTGAGCGCCGCCGGCAGCCTGGCGCTGCCCAATCCGCAGTATGCCGAGTACGACCCTGGGGCCGCGCCACCGCTCGAGGCGGCGCATACCGGCGGGTGGCGGCCGCCGGTCGCGGTCGGTCTCACGTTCTTCGCCGTCATCGGTCTGGTCGGCTCGATCGGCATGATGCTCATGAGGCCGCGTGCCCGTCTCGAGCAGCTCGAGTTCTACGACCAGACCCGTGTCGCACGTACCGCCGAGGAGCAGGCGCCGGGTACCCCCGGCGCGATCAGGGGTCGCATGCTGGATGCGGTCGGCTATGTAGCTGGGCAGGGGGGTTTCACGGCGCTCGTTCACGAGAAGCTCGAGCGTGCGGGGCTGCCGCTTCGTCCCGTCGAGTACATCTACCTGCACCTCATCTTCGTCATCATCATGGGACTCCTCGTCGGTCTGAGCTCGGGCTCGGTGCTCATCGCGATGGTAGTCGTCCTCATCGCCGTCATCGTGCCGATCCTCCTGCTCGAGAACGCGATCGAGCGCCGTCGCCTGCGGTTCGAAGAACAGTTGCCGGAGGTCCTCAACCTCGTGGCGGGGTCGCTTAGGGCCGGCTGGGGGATGCTGCAGTCGATCGCACTCGTGGTCGAACAGATGGCCGCTCCCGCGTCGACGGAGTTCGCACGCGTGCAGACGGAGGCGCGCCTGGGCCTGCCCGTGGAGGAGGCGCTCGAGAGCATGGCCGAACGGCTCGACAGCGACGACTTCCGATGGACGGTCGCGGCTATCGCCATCCAGCGTGAGGTGGGAGGCAATCTGGCCGAGGTGCTCGACATCGTCTCCGCCACGATGCGCGACCGTGCCGAGCTTCGCCGTCACATCCGCTCTCTCACCGCCGAGGGCCGACTGTCGGGCACGATCCTGATCCTGCTGCCGATCGTCGAGCTCGGTGTGCTCATGTTGGTCAATCCCTCGTACATGGGGGCGATGTTCAGCCACCCGTTCGGCTGGTTCCTCGCCATCATGGGAGTGGCGTTGCTCTTGATCGGTGCGGTCTGGTTGCGTCGCGCGATGGCTGTGGAGGTGTGATGTGGGTACCCTCTCGGTCATCCTAGCCGGGTGTGCCGCTGCGCTGCTCGTGTACTCGCTACTGGGATTGGTGGTGCGCGAGGAACGGGGCGTGAGCCGGAGACTGGCCGGTCTGACCGCGTACGAGGCTGAGCAGGCGACCGTGGTCGAACCGCTGCTGCAGCCGTTCCGGGACCGCGTCCTGAGTCCGGTCGCTGATGCGCTTGCCGGGGTCGCACGCCATGTGAGTCCATCGGTCTACGTCGAGGGTCTGCGCACGCGCCTCATTCGCGCCGGTCATCCGCGCGGACTGGGGGTCGAGGGACTGCTGACGCTCAAGGTGCTGTGCGCGTTCGCCGCCGGCTTCACCTGCACCGTAGTGATCCTGCTCCTCTCCGGCGGACTGTCCGGCGCCGGCTTGTTGGCGACGCTTGCGGCGGCGGTCGGCTTCTTTGTGCCGGACGTCTGGCTCCACGGCAAGGAGTCGGCGCGCAAGCTCGCCATCCGTCGCGCGCTCCCGGACATGCTCGACATGCTGACCATCAGCGTGGAGGCGGGCCTGGGATTCGACGGTGCGGTGGCCAAGCTCGTCGCCAACAGCAGCGGTCCGCTCGCAGAGGAGTTTGCGCACATGCTCCAGGAGGTCCAGGCGGGCATCCCCCGCGCCAAAGCGTTCCGGCATCTTTCGGACAGGACGGACGTCCCTGAGGTCGCCACCTTCACGACTTCGATGGTCCAGGCCGACGTGTTCGGCATCAGCGTCTCGAAGGTGCTGCGGGCCCAGGCGAAGGAGATGCGCACCAAGCGTCGTCAGTATGCCGAGGAGGCGGCTCAGAAGGCGCCGGTCAAGATCGTCTTCCCGTTGGTGCTGTGCATTCTCCCCGCGACGCTCATCGTCATCCTTGGCCCGGCGCTCGTGACCATCGGCCGCGCCTTCGGCATGATCGACTGAGCGCACGCCTCGGTCACCGCGTCCCGGCGGGGCGGGAGTGGGGCGCTGGGGTAGAATCCCTGGTATCGCCATCGACCACGCCCCGGGAGCCACACACATGGATCGCGAGAAGATCGAGCAGGGTGTTCGTCTCATCCTCGAGGGGGTTGGCGAGGACCCGTCACGCGAGGGGCTGCTGGAAACGCCGCGTCGCGTAGCGGACATGTACGGGGAGATCTTCGCCGGGCTTGGCCGTGACCCCGCCGAGCACTTCTGCGTCACGTTCAACGAGGGCCATCAGGAGATGGTACTCATTCGCGACATTCCGCTGTACTCGGTGTGCGAGCATCACCTGCTGCCATTCCTCGGCCGCGCGCATGTGGCCTACATCCCCGGCAAGCACGGTCGTATCTGCGGCCTGTCCAAGATCGCGCGGGTGGTCGACCTCTTCGCCAAGCGCCCGCAGGTGCAGGAGCGTCTGACGTCGCAGATAGCCGATACGCTCGTGGAGCACCTCGATCCCACCGGCGTGCTCGTCGTCATCGAGGCCGAGCATCTGTGCATGTCCATGCGCGGCGTCCAGAAACCCGGTGCAGTCACGACGACCTCGGCCGTGCGCGGCATCTTCGAGCGCAACGCGGCCACGCGTGCCGAGGCCATGAGCCTCATCAAGGGCCAACGGTAGCCCGCCGATGAGCGTACCCGCCACACGCTGGCGCTGCGGCCGGTTCACGCTTCCGGTGGATCGGCCTTTGGTGATGGGCATCCTGAACGTCACGCCAGACTCGTTCTCCGACGGTGGCCGGTTCATCGATCCCGACGCTGCGGTCTCCCATGCCCGTGAGATGATCGCCGCCGGCGCGGGGATCATCGACGTCGGTGGGGAGTCCACGCGTCCCGGCGCGCCGCCCGTCTCTTCCGAAGAAGAGCTTGCGCGGGTGCTGCCGGTCGTCGAAGCGCTTGGGGGTGAGCCTGACGTACCCGTCTCGATCGACACGCGGCACGCGGTCATCGCGCGCGCGTGTGTCGATGCGGGAGCGAGCACCATAAACGACGTGTCCGGCTTCCGTGACCCCGCCATGATCGGCGTTGCGGCCGCCTGCGACGCGGGGCTCGTCGTGATGCACATGCTCGGCGAGCCGCAGACGATGCAGGACGAGCCTCACTACGACGACGTCGTGGCCGAGGTGCGCGGCTACCTCCTCGCGCGCGCCCGCGAACTCGAGGAGGCGGGCATCGCGCGAGAGCGGATCGCGCTCGACCCGGGCATCGGCTTCGGCAAGACGACGCAGCACAACCTGGCCTTGCTTCGCGATCTTGACGCCTTCGTCGAGACCGGGTACCCGATCGTCGTGGGCGCGTCCCGCAAACGGTTCATCGGCGATGTGACCGGGGAGTCCGAGCCGGACAAACGCCTCGCCGGCAGCGTCGCGGCGGCGATCTGGTCGGCGAGTCGCGGAATCCATGTGCTGCGCGTGCACGACGTACGCGAGACGGTCGCGGCGCTCGCTGTCACCGACGCGGTCCGTTGGGCGGATCGATGATCAGGGACGCCTACATCGGCCTCGGCAGCAACGTGGGAGACCGTCTCGGCAACCTGCGCGCAGCGCTCGAGGCCATCGACGCGCTCGAGAGCACGAACGTGGTCACGGTCTCACGCGTGGTTGAGTCCGAACCGTGGGGCGTGACCGAGCAGCCGGCCTTCGCCAACGCCGTCGCTCGCGTGAGCACCGGCATGGAGGCGGACCGCCTACTCGAGGCGCTCAAGGACATCGAGGTCGCACTCGGACGGACCGGCGGGCCGCGCTACGGACCGCGCGTCATCGACCTGGACATCCTGCTGCTCGATGACGACGAGTGGGAGACGCCCGAGCTCATCATCCCGCACCCTCGCCTCGTCGAGCGCGACTTCGCTGTGACACCGCTGCTCGAGATCGCGCCGGACGCGCACTGGCCCGACGGAACGCCCGTGACCCGCGACCTCGCGACACAGGGCCGCATCACCGGCTCGCTGGGGGCCGTGCCCGGCTTCGAGATGATCTCGCCGCCGCCAGGCGGCTGGGTGACCGCCGGGCGACCGGAGGCGGGCGTGGGCGAGGCTGTCGGCTGGGAGGAGGTCTCCTCGTCGCAGTTCGGCGCGCAGTGGGGGACGTCTTTCGCGATGCGGCTGATGTTCGACGCTGCCGTGCTCGAACAGGAAGGAATACCGATCGCCTGGGATCCGATGCCGCCGGCCGAGGAGTACAGCCCCTGGTCGTTGCCGCGTACCTACCGGCTGCTCGTGCCGGTCGCCTTCGCCGCTCGAGCGAAGCGGATGCTGCTCGAGGCTCGCTCGGGGGAGATTCTGAGCGAGGACGTGCCGCGGGGCATCGGCAGACGGTCGTTCGGGGCCACCGGTGCGTTGCCGGGTGGCGACGTCAGTTCAAGCGATGCCGCATCGGGTGACGCCGAGTCGCCCGCTCCCGACGGGGAGGACGCCTAGATGGCCACGATGGAAATCAGGCTCTTCGGTCTGCTGCACGCCGACCGCGTGCAGCGCGGTCTGCCCTCGGCGGTGCACGTCGAGATTCCCGAGGAGGGCATCGTCGCCCGTGATCTAGCCCACTCGCTCGAGCTGCCGCTCGATCTGATCGAGGGCGTTTTCTGTAACGGCAAGGTCTGCGGTCCGTCACATGTGCTCATGCCGGGAGACCGCGTCGCATTCGTTCCCAAGGGGACGCCGGGTCCGCACCGGTTTGCGCTCGGCTTGTACAGCGCCGGCGCGAAGGAGCCGTGGGACCGCTAGCTACGCCTGCGGGTAGCCGAGAAGCAGACGCACCGTCATGTGCGCCTGATGGCCGGCCGCTATCGCCACCCGGCTCGCGAACAGCGGGTGCTCGGCGGAGACCTCGCTCACCAGATCGCCCACCATCCAGACGTCACCCATGAGGTGGCGGGTGATGATGTCGTTGGGTGAACCGTAACCGGCGATTCCAGACGCCGCAACGATGGGGACACCGGGGAGTTGCTCGGAGGCCGCCGCGACTATCAGCGCCTTGTCGCGCGCCGAGTCCACCGCTTCCACGAGCACGTCGACACCCCCGAAGATGCTGCCGATGTTGGACTGGTCGATGTGGGCCTGGAAGCACTCGAGTCTGAGCTCCGCGGTTATCCGGCGCAGGTTGTCCGTGAGCGCCGCGGTCTTCTCCCGGCCTACCTGGTCGGCAAAGTAGAACTGCCGCTCGAGATTGCTCGCGTCGACGACATCGTGGTCGGCGAGCACGAGCGTGCCGACGCCGGCGCGCGCGAGCATCCAGGCGACGTTACTGCCGAGTCCGCCGAGACCGATCACGCCGACGCGCGAGCTGCCGAGCCTGGCGCGGAGCGCCGCGTACTCGTCGGGCGCGGGCACCGGATGCGTGGGGTACGGCATCCTAGCCTCCCGCGACGGGTGGGAAGATCGCCAGCCTGTCACCATTTGCAAGCGAGTGGTCGTCGGGCGCGTGTCGCCCGTTGACGAAGACGATCCGGGGCCCCGCGGGGAGGTCCAAACGTGTGATGACCTGCCCGACGGTCGTCCCGTCGGGCAGGTCCATCGGCCGTGCATGGGAAGAGCCGGACTCGTCCTCCGCACCCGCAGGAGGCAGGTACGGTGTCAGATGCGCGAAGAGCGCAAGTTCTATCTGCACGCCCAGGTCTCCTCCCGGTCCTTACGGCTTGCTGATCCCCATCGCGGTCGCGGTATCGGCCACGAAGTCGTGCACGCTGTCGAGTTCCGCGTCGGTCACGGTGAACACCGCGTCATGCGGCGGGAGCGCGACATCGTAGAAGAAAGCGGGCAGCCGATCGTCGGCGGCGGTGAAACCGGCCGACTCGTTGTACAGCCGTTCCATCGTCAGCACTTCCTTGCCGAGCTGCATGAGCGCGTCCGTGTCCCACTTCTGGCCCGTGTGTGCCTCGGCCATCTCATGGATCGCGTCGAGCGCTTCCGGGATGTCGAGAACCGCGAAGGCAACGAAGATGCACAGACCGAGCGCGTCAAGCATGCCGGTCGCGATCTGGAGGCCCTGCGAGAGTGCAGCCTGGCCCTCGGGCTTGAGTGGATCAACGGAGCCACCAACGGCGAGCACGTTCGCGGTGATCGAGTAGCCGGCGGTGTGATCGGCGCCCTGGGTGCTCGTCGCGTACGTGACGCCGATGCCCTGGATCGGGCGTGGGTCGTATGCGGGCAGACCCTGGTGCTTGACCACCGGTATGTGCTCCACGCCGAGTGCCAGGCCGGTCGCCTCGGCGCCGTTGCCGATCATGCGGCCCGTCTCGGTGCCTTTGCGAACCTCCTCGAGCAGGGCGAGCGCCCCGGCGCCGTCGCCGAAGGCGAGCTTGCCGGAGTCCATGTAGACGGCGATCGTCACGCCGGCCTCGATGGTGTCGATCCCGAGATCGCTGCAGTTCCGGTCGAGCTCCGCGATCACGTCCAGGTCGTCGATCCCGCAGTCTGCGCCGAGGGCCCAGACGTTCTCGTACTCGACGCCCTTGGTCTTGTAGTGACCATCCTTGTCGACGAAGTAGCGCGAGCACTGGATCACGCAGCCGGTGTGGCACCCGTGCTTCACGTTGCCACCGCGCTCGACGGTGACCTCACGCATCGTCTCACCGCTGATGTGATCGACACCTTCGAAGCGTCCATCGGAGAAGTTGCGCGTGGGATACCCGCCAGCCTCGTTGATGATGTTGGCGAGGACGTTGGTGCCGTACGTCGGCAACGCCTGACCGGTCACGGCGTGCTCGCGCAGTGCGTTGGCGAACTTCTTGACTGCTGCGTTGAACGCGTCTTTGTCCGCGTGCGCAAGGTAGGGTAGGCCCTCATCGACGATCACAACGGCCTTGAGTCCCTTGCTGCCCATGACAGCGCCGAGGCCGCCGCGTCCCGCGAAGCGGTTCGGGTAGCCGTCCGGGTCGCTGATGGCGACAGCTGCCGACTTGAGGCCCATCTCGCCGGCCGGACCGATGGTGATCGTCGCATACCGCTTGACGTCGCCCATGGTCGCGTCGAGGGCGTCTTTGGTTGCGTAGTTGCCGAGTCCGGTGAGGCTGTCGTCACGCACGATCTCGGTAGAACCGTCCGCGTTGATCTTGAGCACGTACCGCGCGCTGGCGTCGGCGGCGACCCCTTCGATGACCAGGGCGGCGATGCCAACCTTGGCAAGCGCGTGTGCGGCCTGGCCGCCCGCGTTCGACTCCTTGATGCCACCGGTGAGCGGGCTCTTGGCGCCGACTGAGAGTCGGCCACCGTTCGGTGCCGACGTCCCGCCCAGCAGTCCGGGTGCAAAGACGATCTTGGCCTCCGGGCCGAGGGGGTCCGCCTTGGGCGGGACCTCGGCGAAGACGATAGCGTCGGTGAGCGCCCGACCTCCGTAGCGGGCCCACGCATCGGGGACCGGTTCGGTGGTGATGGACAGGGTCGACATGTTGAGGCGCATGATGGAACGCATACGCACCCTCCCTCCGTCGGACATGGACAGTAGGCGGACCGTTCACTGGGGTCCAGATAATGAATATGCCCATGCAGATGAGGGATTACGCGACCGTTGTGCCGATGAGCGTGACGTTGCGCCGATGCTATACTCGTTGCCCGTTCGTGAAGGCAGCCTGGACCTGATGTGAAGGCCGGGACCGCCGGGGAGGAGTCGCAACCATGAGTGCCACGCGGGCAACAAGGGGAGGCGCGCGGGTGACCACGACCGCTCTGGCCGCCATGAAGGCTGCCGGTGAGCCCATCGTCATGGTCACCGCCTACGACGCGCCGGGCGCGCGCCTGGTCGAGGCGGCCGGTGTCGATGTGATCCTCGTGGGAGACTCGCTCGGCATGACGGTTCTCGGCTACGAGAGCACGCTGCCGGTCACCATGGACGACATGTTGCGTGCGACCGCGGCCGTCGCGCGCAGTGCGAGCCGGGCGCTCGTCGTGGCGGATATGCCGTTCCTGAGCTACCAGGTGAGTCCCGAAGACGCGCTCCGCAACGCCGGTCGCTTCCTTGCCGAGGCAGGTGCCTCGGCGGTCAAGATCGAGGGTGGCGCCGCCGCCGCCCCGCTCGTCGAGTTCCTCGTCGGCGCGGGGGTACCCGTGATGGGTCATGTCGGACTCACGCCGCAGTCGGTCAACGTCTTCGGCGGGTACTCGGTTCAGGCGCGGGATCTCGACGGGGCCATCGCGCTCGTGGAGGACTGCCTGGAACTCGAGGCCGCCGGTGCGTTCGCCGTGGTGCTCGAGCTCGTTCCGGCCGAGCTTGCCGCGATCGTCTCCGAGGAACTCACGATCCCGACCATCGGCATCGGCGCGGGGGCGGGATGCGACGGGCAGGTGCAGGTATTCCACGACCTCCTGGGCCTCGGCGAGTTCACGCCACGGCACGCGAAGCGGTACGCGGACATCGGAGGCGCGATAACCAAGGCCGTGTCACAGTACGCTGCCGATGTCAGGGCGGGGACGTTCCCTGCCGAGGCTAACCTGACCCATCTCGACGCCGAGGTGATCGCCGAGCTCGATCGCACGCTGCCGCTGACCGACGGGGAACAGTGATGGAGCGGCTCGGCTCGAAAGACGAGATCCGCCGTGCGGTTGCCGAGGCCCGGCACGAGGACAAGCGCATCGCGCTCGTGCCGACCATGGGCGCCCTGCACGACGGGCACCTCTCGCTCGTCCGTGCCGCATGCGAGCGGGCCGACTACGTCGTCGTCTCCGTCTTCGTGAACCCCATGCAGTTCGGTCCGGGCGAGGATTTCGCCGCCTACCCGCGCGACCTTGACCGCGACATGGACCTTCTCGGGGCCGAGGGCGCCGACCTCGTCTTCACCCCCACGGCCGAGGGCATGTACGCTTCCGACGCTCAGATCAGTGTGGATCCCGGGCCGCTCGGCGCCGTCCTTGAGGGGGCGACGCGGCCGACCCACTTCCGGGGCGTGTGCACCGTGGTGGCCAAGCTCCTTGCGGTCGTCGGGCCACACCTCGCGTTCTTCGGTGAGAAGGACTATCAGCAGCTCAAGATCGTGAGCCGGATGGTGCACGACCTGGACCTGCCCACCAAGATCGTCGGCTGCCCGATCGTGCGTGAGTGCGATGGCCTGGCGATGTCGAGCCGCAACGCGTATCTCTCGCCGGACGAGCGCGCCGCCGCGACGGTGCTGTACCGCGCGCTCCGCAGTGCCGAGACACTCGCACTTGGCGGTGAGCGCGATCATGCGATGCTCGCCGAGGTGATGGCGGCCACCGTGGCCGAGGAGCCGCTCGCTGCACTCGACTACGCGGTCGTGGTCGACCCGACCACGCTCGCGTTGCTCGAGTCTGGTGGCGCGCAGGCGGCACGCGCGCTCATCGCTGCGCGCGTGGGGACGACCCGCCTGATCGACAATCTCGCGCTGGAGGTGGGCTAGATGGCCGGAGACTCCGACAGGTCGGTGCTCGCCGGGGAGGTCCGCGAGCTCGCGCGTGAACGGGACGCGGTGATCTTCGCGCACAACTACCAGCGGGCCGAGGTGCAAGACGTCGCTGACGTCGTCGGCGATTCGCTCGAGCTCGCCCGCCGCGCGGCGGCGGCCGACGCGGCGGTCATCGTGCTCGCCGGCGTCCGATTCATGGCCGAGACGGCGAACATCCTGGCGCCCGACAAGACGGTGCTCCTACCGCGCACGGATGCCGGCTGCCCGATGGCCGACATGATCACCGCCGGGCAGCTGGCCGCGTGGAAGGCCGAGAACCCGGGCATCCCGGTCGTCATGTACGTGAACTCCTCGGCAGAGGTCAAAGCGCTCACCGACGTGTGCTGCACGTCGGCCAACGCCGTCGCGGTCGTGCGCTCGCTGGCCGCGCCGCGCGTGCTCTTTGGTCCCGATCGCAACCTCGGCCGCTGGATCGCCTCGCAGCTGCCCGATGTCGAGGTGACCGTGTGGGACGGCTGCTGCCCGATCCACGACCAGGTCACGCTCGAGATGGCGCTTGCGGCGCGCGCCGCCAACCCCGGCGCGATCATGCTCGCGCATCCCGAGTGCCGCCCCGAGGTGAGCGCGGAGGCCGACGCCGTGCTTTCCACAAGCCAGATGCTCCGGTACGCGGCCGCAAGCGACGCCGGGACGTTCATCGTGGTGACCGAGTCGGGATTGATCACCGGTCTTGAGAAAGCCGCGCCCGGCAAGCGGTTCGTCGGTGTGTCACCGCCGATGCTCTGCCCCAATATGAAGCTCACGCGTCTCGACCACGTTCGCGACGCGCTGCGCGACATGAGCGGCGCGGTCCGCGTGCCCGACGATACAGCCGCCGCGGCGCGCAGTTCGCTCGAGCGCATGACGGCGATCGGCTGAGAACATGATGGCTGCCTTCGTCCCGGAGGCCCTCGACGCGCGCTACGTCGTCGGCTTCGACACCGACACGCTGCCTTCGGACCGGTGCGACGTTCTCGTCGTCGGCTCGGGCATCGCCGGACTCACGGCCGCGCTTCATGCGTCGGAGTTCGGCACGGTCACGCTCGTCACCAAGTCCGAGGTGACCGACGCCAACACGTGGTACGCGCAGGGCGGGATCGCCGGCGCGGTGGGCGCGGCGGATTCAGTAGAGCTGCATCTGGCCGACACGCTCGTCGTGGGCCAGGGCATCTGCGACCAGGCGGTCGTGCGCGCCGTGGTGAGCGAAGCGGCCGAGGCGCTTGCCGAGCTCGAGACGCTCGGCGTGCGGTTCGACCGCGCGGCCTCAGGCGAGGTGGCCCTAGCGCGCGAGGGCGGGCACAGCCTGCCGCGCGTGTTGCACTCGGGAGACGCCACCGGCGCCGAGGTGCAGAACACGCTCTCGGCCGTCGTGCGGCGTGCGCCGGGCATCAGACTCGTGGAGGACGCCTTCGTCGTCGACCTGCTGACCGCAGAAGACCGCTGCGTGGGTGCGCTCGTGATGGACCGTGGCAGCCACGCGATGATGGCCTTGCGTGCCGACGCGGTCGTGCTCGCCACCGGTGGTTCGGGTCAGATGTACCGCGTGACCACGAACCCGCTCGTCGCGACCGGTGACGGGGTGGCCGCCGCCTGGCGTGCGGGCGCCGAGATCGCGGACATGGAGTTCGTTCAGTTCCATCCCACGGCGCTCGATAGCGACGCGACGCCTAAGTTCCTGATCACCGAGGCGCTCCGCGGCGAGGGCGCATACCTGCTCGACTGCGATCTGAAGCGCTTCATGCCCGCACTCCATCCGTTAGCCGAACTCGCGCCGCGCGATCTCGTGAGCCGCGAGATCGAGCGCGTCATGCACCGCTGTGCGCGGCCCAATGTCTGGCTCGACGCGCGGCACCTCGGCGCCGAGTTCCTCGCCAGACGCTTCCCGACCATCTCCGAGGGATGCCGCGAGGCCGGCTACGACCTGGCGCGCGACCTCGTGCCCGTGGCTCCGGCCGCACACTACCTCATCGGCGGGGTGCGCACCGACATCGACGGACGCACGTCACTCCCCGGCCTGTACGCGGCGGGCGAGTGCTCCGCGTCCGGCCTCCACGGCGCGAACCGCCTCGCGAGCAACTCGCTGCTCGAGGGGCTCGTGTTCTCGCGTCGGATCGTCCGTGCGCTCGAACGCGAGCGCGTGCGCGCCAAGCCGACGCGGGTGGCCGCCGAGATCACGACGTGCGGGCGTGCCGACCCCGACGCGGCACGTGCCGCGCTTCAGGTCGTGATGAGCCGCCACGCTGCGGTCACACGCTTCGAGGTCGAGCTCGTGGGAGCTGCCGAGGCCGTGGCCGAGCTCGCGGTCGGACTCGGGGGGGCCGGTCCGCGCGCCATCGAGACGCGCAACCTGCTTGTGAACGCGGCGCTCACCGTGGCAGGGGCGATAGCGCGAGAGGAGAGCCGTGGCACGCACTTCCGCACGGACCGTCCCGAGCGCGACGATGAACGTTGGCGCGGTCACCTGGTGTGGCAGCGCGGCGCCGAGCCGCGCTTCGAGCCGGTTACCGCCGAGGAGACCATCACGTCCCAGGAGGGTGACCGATGACCTTCGTCCTGCCTCCATCTGACGATGTGATCGCCGCGGCTCTCGCCGAGGATCTCGGCGTCGCCCCGGAGCGCATCGGCGAACCGTCGCTTGCATCCGCGAGTCTGCTCGATGCCGATGTGACCTCGGCGGCGACGGTGCCCGCGGGTGCGGTGTTCACCGGCCGCATCGTTGCGCGCGACGCAGGCGTGGTGTGCGGACTGCCGCTCGTAGCGCGACTCTACGAGATCCTCGGCCGCGCTGCGGATGCCGCTCCCGTCGAGTGCTTCCCGCTCGTGGCCGAGGGAGCCGACGTCGCACGCGACGATGCGGTCATGGAGATCGAGGGGCCGGCGCGCCTCGTGCTCGCGGGCGAGCGCAGCGCGCTCGACCTCGTGATGGTGCTGTCGGGTATCGCGAGTCAGGCTCGTCGCTGGCAGGCTGAGGCGGGCGAGGCGCTTGCCGTGACCGACACGCGCAAGACGCTGCCCGGACTCCGCGCGCTCTCGAAGTACGCGGTCACGGTCGGCGGGGCGCACAACCACCGCGCGGGCCTGTACGACATGGTGCTCGTGAAAGACAATCACATCGTGCACGCGGGCGGGATCACGGCCGCGGTGCGCGCGGCGCGTGAGGCGAATCCTGACCTTTCCTTAGAGTGTGAGGCGGACACAGTCGAGCAGGCTGCCGAGGCGGCCCGGGCCGGTGCAGACTACGTGCTGCTCGACAACATGGACGATGCGACGCTCACGCGTGCGGTCGCCGCTGTCCGCGAGGCGGCAGCCGGCCGGCCGGTCCTCACCGAGGCGTCCGGCCGTATCCGGTTCGAGCGGTTGCGTGCGCTTGCGGCAACCGGCGTCGATCGTGTGTCGACGAGCGCGCTCACGTTCGCCGCGCCACTCGACTTCGGGTTGGATTCCGACTAGGTCACGTCACAAATCGGAGGGGGCAGCATGGAGCAGTACCAGACCGAGTCGCTCGACATGAGCCGGTTCCGTCAGATGTATCTCGTCGTATCGGCGCTGCCCACGATCCTGCTGCTGTTGACCTTCGTGCTGTGGATGATGCTCGAAGGACCCGGCGCGGCCGAGAGCACGGGGCCGGAGGGTATGCCCGTGTGGCAGATCGCGCTCTTCGGCGCGATAGCGCTCGCATCACTGCCCATGGCGCTGTTCGTGCGACGCCTGGGGTTCAAGACGACGGGCGACGTGATCGACCCGAAGTCAAAGAAGGTGCTCAGCGGCTCCGACGCTGTCGTGCAGCGCATCGCGTCGACGGCAATCGTCGGGATGGCGATGCCCGAGATCGGACTCCTGCTCGGCTTCGTCGCCTGCTACCTGACGGAGAACTGGCTCGTCTACGTTCCGTTTGCCGCGTACACCATCCTCGGCTGGGCTATCATGTATCCGCGTCCGTCGCAGGTTCGTGCGTGGTACGCTCGGCAGACCGGCGCCGAGCCGGTTTCATCGATCATCTCGTAGAGGACGTTCGTGACACTCGCCACGCTTCGTGAATCCTACCTCGCCTGGATCCGCCACTCATCGGCGCTGCTTCTGCTGCCGCTGGCGCTCACGGCCGCCGTGCAGTGGGCTTCGCGTGCCCCCTGGTGGCGTGAAGGTCCGCCGCCGAGTGGCTCAGCGCGCTACCTCTTCCTCTCGGTGGCGGTTGCCGCGCTCGTCGTCGGGCGTAATGTCCGCACGCGCGACACCGCCGCCCGGCCGCTTGAAGTCGCTTCGTTGCGCTCGGTGTCGTGGCAGATGCTCACCTACGCGCTCGCCCCGGTCGTCATCGGCGCGGCGCTCGCGTTCATGACCCGTGAGCTGCTCGACTTCTACTCGCTGTTGCTGGTCACGCTCGTCGGTCTCGCGCTGCTCTTCCCGCGCTTCGATCAGTGGGCCGAGTGGAGCACGTGTCCGGACGCAAGCGCGGGCGAGATCTGATGGCGCCGCAGACCGGCTTTGCGCCGCTCGACTGGTTCCTCGCGCTGCTCGACACGTGGGGACACCTCATCGTCATCGGCTTCACCATCTCGGAGAACCTGTTCGTACTCGGCTCCTTCACGCCCGGCGAGACGGTCGTGATGGCGGCCGGTTTCGTCTCCGAGGGGGGCGGACTCAACCCCTGGCTCGTGGGCGTCTCATCGCTCATAGGTACGCTCACCGGCTCGAACCTCTCGTATTGGTTTGGGCGCAGGGGCGGGCGCCAGGCACTGCTCCGCTGGGGCGGAAAGTTCTTCGACGAGGAGCGCATCATCGCCGCCGAGGAGTACTTCGAGTTGCACGGCAACAAGACCGTGCTTGTTTCGCGCTTCGCCGCCGGCTTCAAGAACTTCGTCCCGGTGATCGCCGGCGCGTCGCGGATGCGCCTGTGGATCTTCGAGCTCTACACCTTCATCGGCGCACTCATCTACACGACGCTCATGGTCATGCTGGGCCGGATCTTCGCCGAGAACTTCGACAAGGCACTCGCGATCGCGCGCAACCTCACGTGGGTCGGCTTCGCGGTGCTCGTCGCGATGATCGCCTTCCTGTTGTGGGGTCGTCACAAGATCATCTCGCGCAAGGTCGACCTGCTCGTGGAGGTCGCCGAACTCGAGGACGAGGCCGCCAGATCGGACGCCGGGTCCGCCGGCCCGGGTGGCGACGCGCATGAGACCGGAGACGAACACCACGATGATCGCGATCTCCCGTAGGGCCGCAGTCGCCTCGGCGCTTCACTCCGCAGGGCCCGGCGGGCTCTCGGGCGAGGTTCTCGCGCGCGAGCTCGGCATCTCCCGGGTGGCGATCGCCAAACACGTAGCCGCGCTCAGGGATCTCGGGTACCGGGTCGAGTCGTCGCCGCGCGTTGGCTACCGGCTGCTTGAGGCTCCGGACGCGTGCATTCCCGAGGAGGTGTCGCCGCGCCTCGCCGACCCACTGTGGGTCTCGTGCACGGGCGGACTCGAGACCGGGTCCACCAACGACGACGCCAAGACAGCCGCCCGCGCGGGCTCTCCCGAGGGGACGCTCGTGGTAGCCGCCCGGCAGCACGGCGGCCGAGGCCGTTTCGGGCGGGTGTGGATCTCTCCGTCGGGCGGAGCATACGCCTCGGCCATCCTGAGGCCCGCGCTGCCCCCCGCGGCGCTCGGGCCGCTTGCGCTCGTGATCGCGCTCGGGGTCGCGCGCGGGCTCGAGCGTTTCGGCGTGCCGACGGGGCTCAAGTGGCCCAACGATGTGCTGGCCGACGGGGAGAAACTCGCCGGTATCCTGCTGGAGATGGCAGCCGAGGCCGACACGGTCGAATGGCTCGTGTTCGGCTGCGGTCTGAACGTCGCGGGTCCCGCGGGGCCGGGGTCGGCGTGGGTCAGACGCTACTCGGCCGAGGCGAAGGTGGCCGAGGTCGCCGCCACTGTTCTCGACGAGTGCGCGTCGGCGTATCGGACGTTTCTGGCCGAGGGCTTCGCGAACCTGGTCGGGGAGTATCGCGCCCGCGGCACGCTGTGGGGCCGGGATGTCGTCGTGCGTGACGGGACCGGACGTGTGGTGGCGTCCGGCATCGCCGAGACGGTCGACGACTCCGGTGCGCTTGTCGTGCGCGAAGCCGGTGGCGCGCGAGCCGTCGTTGCCGGCGAGGTGACGCTGCGCTCCTGACCGTGCGCGTCCGTTGACGCCGCCGCGTACTCTCCGTAAAGTAAACCGCTCAGGCACGATGGTTTACAGTCGGGAGGCTTCATGACACGCACGTACACGCTCGTCGTCTCGGCGCTGCTTGCCGCCTTGCTCGCGGCGTCCGCGCTCGTCACGGTGCCCGTAGGCGTTGTCCCCGTCACGCTCCAGACGTTCGTCGCCGCGATCATCGTGCTCGTCTGCACGCCGGCGCAGGCGGCGCTCGCTGTGGGCCTGTACCTGCTTCTCGGCGCCATCGGCGTGCCCGTCTTCTCCGGCATGCGCGGCGGTCTTGCGGTGCTCGTCGGGCCCACCGGCGGCTACCTGGCGGGATTCTGGCTGGGTGCCGTTGCCGGCGCCGCTGTCCGAGCCGGCGTGCGCCTGCAGCGACCGCTCGCCGACGTCGTCGGGCTGCTCGTGGCGCTGGCATGCATCTACGTACCGGGAACGCTGTGGCTCGCGCTGTCTACAGGGCGGACGATGGCCGAGGCGGCAGCGGTCGGCGCGGCCCCGTTCATCGTCTTCGACATCGCCAAGGGCGCCGCCGCGACCGGCATCGCCTCTGCGCTCAGGCGCGCCGGCCTCGTGTCTGTCGCACGGAGTTCGTGAGGCCGGACCCTCCCGTCGCGGTGTGCTAGCATCGCACGGTGGCGCGAGCGCGTCGCGGACCTGACGACAGGAGGGGCTCCATGCCGGCAACTCAGGGCGACACAGTCGCCGTTGACTACGTAGGCCGTCTCGAGGACGGGAAGATCTTCGACTCGAGCGAGGGTCGCGCTCCGCTGCTGTTCACCCTTGGCGGTGGCGAGGTTCTTCCCGCGTTCGAAGGAGCCGTCCTGGGACTCGAGCCCGGTCAGTCGGCAACGGTCACGATCCCTGCCGAGGAAGCGTACGGACCGCATATCCCCGAGGCCGTACAGGTCGTCCCGGTCGACGTCTTCGGTGAGGGTACGCCGCCGATCGGCGGCGAGTTCAACGTCATCGGCGACGATGGCGAGCCGTACGCCGGGTGGGTCGTCAGCATCAGTGACGACCTTGTCGACGTGACGGTCGACTTCAACCACCCGCTCGCGGGACACGAACTCACCTTCGATGTGACGCTCGTTGAGATCGTTCCGCCGCAGCCAGAGGACACTACCCTCACCGTCGGCGAGTAACGGTTCGTTGACACGCCCTACGGGCGCCGATAAGGTGAATGCGGTCACGGGACCCCTCACGCGAACTTTGTGTCGGGCGCTGGTGGGATGCGTCATCGCGCATGGGTGCCGGCACACCCAGCCTGAAAAACGAGGTTCGTCGTGGCCCATGTCGAAGTAGTCCGATACATGATGTCGGACTCGGTAACCGGTAGGGGGTGTCGGCGATTCTTCTCGCGCAAGTGAACGTGTGGATGGACGCAGTCTTTATCCTGCTGTTCATCGGTGTGTGGTTGTTCGTCCTGTTCCACTTCTCCATCAGTATCCCTAAGGGTCGGTTCCGTAAGAAGTGGATCGAGGGCAAGTGGCCGGAGCACGATCATCTTCCGGTCTTCCTGCCCAAGCTCATGCACTGGATCCACCTGCTGTGCATGCTCGCCCTGGCGTTCAGCGGCCTGTACATTCGCTTCCCGTTCTTCGACGGCGGCCGTACGCCGATGCGATGGGTCCACTACATCGCGATGACGATCGTCGGTCTGAACTACCTGTGGCGCCTGTGGTACGCGTTTCTCGCCAAGGGTCGCGACTACAAGAAGTTCGCCATCACCAAGCGCGACATTCAGTCTGCGCTCGGCGTGCTGGCGTACTACGGGTACTTCTCCGACAACAAGCCGCACGTGGCCGAGTACAACGTGATGCAGAAGATGTCGTACCTGCTCTTCGCTGTGCTCATGCTGGCACAGGGCTTCACGGGCCTGTCGCTGCTCACGCAGCCGATCCTGTTCGGCCTGTCGCCACGCGAGGTCCTCATCGGCTGGTGGCTTGGCCCGCTCGTGGGTGGCGTTGCTGTCGCGGGTGCCTGGATGCGCGTGATGCACTACGCCATCAACTGGCTGTTCATCATCATGACCGTCGTGCACTTCTACCTGGCGGTCAACGAGGACTTCCTCATCGGCATGGACTTCTTCGGATTCAAGAAGTATCCCAAGGACAAGCTCGTGACGCATGGCCACGGTCACGGCGGGGAGCACGCAGCTCCTGCCGGGGCGGCGGCCCTCGAGGCGGAGTAGGAGACCTATGCGCTCCCGTATCAGCCAGAGGATCGCGGCAGGGTTCTTCCTTGCCGTCGCGCTCGTGGCTCCGGCAGCCGCGTACGGCCAGGACGTATCGCCGTCGGTGTCTCCGACTGCGCCGTACGAACTCGACTTCACACTCCCCACGGAGTCGAAGTCAGGCTGTCAGGTGTGTCATGGCGACCCTGCGCTGGTGCGTGTCCGTGACGGCGTCGTGATGAGCTACTACATCGATGACGCCACCATCGAGGTGTCCGCCCATGTCGACCAGCAGTGTGTGGGGTGCCACCTCGACTTCACGTACAAGGCGCCCCATGGCAATGGCGAGTGGGTGACGACCGCAAAGACCGCGTGTCGCAACTGCCACGAGGATCAGTCCCGGGCATTTGGCGTCGGCGTTCACCGGGCGACGGTTCCCAGCGGCAACGGCGGATCGGTCGAGACGACGACCGCGCCAAAGCCGCTGTGCGGCGACTGTCACGGCGCGCACGACATTCTGATGCTCACGGACAACCCCGACGGCCAGGAAGCCATGCACGCCGATGGCTGGGAGGTCTGCGGGAGCTGCCACGAGGACTACTGGGACAGCTATGACGACTACTATCACGGCGCGGCCTACAAGCGCGGAGCAGAAGACGCTCCCGCGTGTTGGGACTGCCATGGGTGGCACGACATCCTTCCCTCGAGCGAGCGCGGATCGAGCGTTCACGAGTCGCACCTGGTTGAGACGTGCGGTCAGGAAGGGTGTCATGTCGGCGTCGACGAGAACTACACGTCGTACGCCGTGTTCATCCATGGTCGTCCGGAGATCACGGACGGCAATCCGCTGATCGCGCTGGTCCGTTCGGTCATCGGCGCAGTTGGCCGCCTGTTCGGCGGTGGGGGCTCTTAGGCCCCCGGACAAGCGCCTGGACTCTGGAAAGCAGGTAGCGAGGGGTATGACGAAGCGATTCAGGACGCCTGCCGGCACGGGCGTACGGAGGTTGGGCATCGTGATGGCGTTTGCTATCGCGGCGTTCGTTGTGCCGGCGTTCGCCCAGACGGTGACGATCGAGGTCGGCGGTGACGTGTTCTCCGACAAGTGCAAGCCGTGTCACGCCGACTTCACACAGACCGACAATCCCAACTACACCTTCACGCACGGCAACCACATCACGTTCCAGTGCAGCTCGTGCCATCCGATCTTCCCGCACAAGCCGGGCGGCACCGATACGCCGACGATGAAGGACTGTTTCAACTGTCACGCGCTGTACCACGGCCCGCAGGGCGTACTCGCCAAGGGCGACTGCGAAGCATGCCATGGCAACAAGCTTCCCGATCTGCGGCCGGCGAACCATACCTTCGACTGGGCCAAGACGCCGCACGTGGAGCCTGCCAACAACGAACTCACGACGCTGTGTTCGATGTGCCACGTCAAGAACGACTGCGACGTGTGCCACGTGCAGGAGCGCGTGGCGTGGTCGCCTCCGGTACCCATGGTCTACGAGGCGGGCACCGGCTGTCTGGCGTGTCACGGCAGCCCGAACCTCATCAAGAGCTCCTCGGAGGGAATCGTGTCCTTCCAGGTCACCGGTCTCGAGTCCTCGGCGCACCGCGACCTTGCGTGCCCGGACTGTCACATCGACTTCCTGTACACGGAGCCCAAGCCGCCGACGCGGGTGTGGTACGTCAACGCGGGGATCTCGTGCGCCAATGGCGGTTGCCACGACCACGACGAGCAGGCTGATGCGTATGCGGGCTCGGTGCACGCCGAGTTGGTCGCCGAGGGCGACTACACGGCCGCCACGTGCGGGTCATGCCACGGCGGTCACGACATCGCCCGGCTCGACACGCAGGCCGCGATCGACGCGCTGCACCTATCCAGCGAAGCCATGTGCGCCGAGTGCCATGAGGACCAGTGGGACAACTACGGCGACGCCTACCACGGCGCGGCGTACAAGCGTAAGGCGATGGACGCTCCCGCATGTTGGGACTGTCATCCCGCCCACGAGGTTCTCGCTTCGGACGACCCCGACTCGACGACGAACGCTGCCAACATCGGCGAGACGTGCGCTTCGTGCCACGAGCAGCACGGCGATGCGGGCGAGGAGTTCGCCAGGTTCTCGGCTGAGATGATCCACCGTCAGGAGGAACTGCGCGCCGACAACCTGCTCCACAAGGTCCTGTCGCTGCTACCGGGAGGTAACTAGCGGTTCATGACGAGACGCTCGCGCGGACGTATGGCGATCATCACGGCGGTGGCCCTCGCGGCTGCCGTCGTGGTGGTGCTTGCCTACCCGCGCGGCGCCGCGAGCGCCGAGTCGCGCACGATAACGGTCAGCGCGCCCGCGTCCACCGCCTCGTGCATGTACTGTCACCCGACACTGGGCGGGAGTGACCGCGGCGATCTTGTCTTCGATCACGCGACGCACATCGTCGCCCAGTGCGCCGCGTGCCACTACGGTCCGGCGCATGCCGAAGGCGCGTCGCCGACGCCGCCGATGGACTCGTGTTTCACCTGCCATGACCTGCGTCACGGCCCTCAGGAACTGCTCGCCTCGGGCGAGTGCCGGTCCTGTCACCCCGAGCCGGCGCCGCTTCGGCCGGCCACACATGTCGAGGACTGGCGTGACGAGCCCCACGCGCTTGCTTCGGGTGAGGGCGTGAACCGATGCATGATGTGCCACGATGCGCCGGCCGACTGCGACAGCTGCCACACCGACGAGGGCGTGGACGTCGGGCCGATGCCGGCGATATACCTGAGCACGGTGCCGCAGGTCTCGGCCGAGCCGACGGTCACCATCGACCCGGACGGCCCCGTTACGATGGCCCAGTGCACGTACTGTCACTTAGATATCGATGACTTCGACGTGGACGGCCTGATTTTCGGCCACGGCGCGCATCTCGAGCGCGCGTATCGCTGCGAGTCGTGCCACCCCGTCTTCCCGCACGGACCCGGGGGCACCCAGCGCATCGAGATGCGCTCGTGCTACCGGTGTCACAGCCTCGTTCACGACGGTCACGGCGAGGTCGCGACCGGCGAGTGCGAGAAGTGCCACACCGAAGACTTCGAGCTCATCCCGCCGGACCACACCCTGGAGTTCCTGACCGGCGAGCATCGTGAGCCTGCGCTCGAAGACGCCGCATACTGCAGCCAGTGTCATACTTCCGAGTCTTGCGTGGCGTGCCACAATGGCGGCGTCGAGATGGCTGACGGGACCGAGAGCCTCCCGGTCATCCCCGCAGACCACCGCAAGCCGCAGTGGGCCTCGGAGCACGGTGGGCTGTTCTTAGCGCAGGAAGGCCTGTGCGCCGTCTGTCACGAGCCGGCAAGCTGCCAGACGTGTCACCTCACCACGATGCCTCATCCCGGCACATGGATGACCGACCACGCGAAGATGAACGGGTCGCTCACCAACGACTGCCAGGTGTGCCACACGGATCGCGAGTTCTGCCAGGACTGCCATCACGACTCGGTCCGTTCGGTTGCGCTGATCCCGGAGAACTGCGTAGAGTGCCACGAGGAGATGAACACCGAGCCCGCCACGGCGATCAAGGTCGCGGGTCTCGCCGAGCACGCTGTGCACTTCATAGTCGAGGAGAAGAAGGGCGAACCCTACTACTGCGATGATTGCCACATCGGGTTCGGCTCGGGCGGCATCCACGTCGTCAGCGCGGCCACCGGACCGCACGACATGCGCGTCTGCTACGAGTGCCACGGCGCGCTCGATTACCAGAACATACTCATCGCACCGTACCGTGGGTCCGAACTTTGCTTACGGTGTCATACGGACCTCAATATCTGACGCATCCCTGGATGGATTGAAGGTGTGAACGTGTCGTCTGTCTCCCGTGACCCCTGGCTCGAATGGGCCCTCAGGATCGTCGGCGTGCTTGTCATCGGCGCGCTGGCGTTCCTCGCGTACACGGTCTGGCAGGGTGAGCGGCAGGCGAAGCAGGGCTCGCTCGCCTCACGTGCCATCGCCACGCTCGAGGAGCAGGTACGCAAGAACCCGCAGAATCCGGACTATCGCGTCTTGCTTGGCGACGCATTCCGTGACATCGGTAGTCACGCCTCGGCGATCGAGCAGTACGACGCCGCCCTTGAACTCGAGCCAGACAACCCGAGCGCGATGAGCGGCCTGGCGCTGGTGGCGATGAACCGGCAGGAGTGGCGCACCGCGGAGGGGTACTGGCAGCAGGCGGTCGAGGTGCTGTCCAAGAACAAGTTCGCCGCCCAGGACCTGCGTCTGGAGAAGGCGTACTACTACTACGGCTTGACGCTCATACAGGTGGCCGAGTACGAGGACGCGGTCGCCTATCTCAAGGAGGCTCTGCGTATCAAGCGGAGTGACGCGGACACGCACTATGCACTCTCGGTCGCCTATCGCGAACTCGACTCGATCCCCAACCAGCGCAGCTCACTCGAGGCCGCCCTGGCGTTCGTGCCCTCGATGCCCGAGGCTAACTATGACCTCGGACTGCTGCTCGTCGCCGACGGCGACGAGGCGGGCGCTGCCGAGCTGTTCCGCCGCGCCGCCGACAACTTCCCCGGCAAGCCCGAGCCGTTAGCCGAGCTCGAGAAGCTGGGTCCGTTCGAGGACCGGATTGTCGCCGCCCAGGGGCTCGTGGCGAGCGATCCGGCGGCCGCACTTATCGAGGGACGCGTTGCTCTCGCCCTCGAACCTGATAGTCTCGACGCGGCCCGCCTTGTTGCGCGGCTGCTGCAGCAGCTCGCAGAGCCCGACGAGGCGAAAGCCGCGTGGGAGCGCGTGCTCGACATGGCACCGGAAGACCCCGAGGCTACCGAGGCGCTTGAGGCCCTCGGCAGTGACGCGTGACGCAGAGGGAGCGTGAATTCGTGACGGAACGTTCCACCGCCGATATCGGACGCTACGCGACGGAGCGGCGCAAGCGAAGCCGTGTGGTCAGGATCGCGCTGCTCGTCCTTCTCGTGCTCATACTCATGCTGCTCGCGTGGTCGGCGATGTACTACGCCGCCAACAGGAGGCTGCCGTTCCCGGTGGTCGAGTCGGTGGCGGGAGATACCGTCAGAGCGCCCGAATTCCTCTACGCGATCTCCGGACCGGAGGGCGGAGACGCTCTTGCTCAGCCGGTCGGCGTGGCGGTCACCGCCGACGAGTTGGTGTTCGTTGTGGACGCCAAGGATCGTGTGGTGCGGTCGTATCACGCCGACGGCCGATACCGCTTCAGCTTCAACACCATCGTCAGCGACAAGGGCAGCGCGCTCGGTCTGCCGGCGCGCGTGACCATCGGCCCCGACGGGAACGTCTGGGTCACCGACCGCCGCCTCGGCAGTATCTTCGTCTTCGATCCCGATGACGGGTCGTTCGTGCGCGAGTTCATTCCCAACAGCGACGTCGTGGACACGTGGCGCCCGATCGCTCTGGCGTTCAACGCCGACGGCGACCTGTACGTCGCCGACCTCGGACTCAACAAGCTCCACCGCATCGTCGCTTTCGATAGGGACGGCAACGAGATCGCGCGTTGGGGCAGCACCGTGCAGACCACCCATATCACCCAGGCGCCCGGAGGCTTCTACTATCCCAACGGGATCGCCTTCTCCGCCAACGGTGACGTCTTCGTCACCGACATGAGCAACCATCGGGTGCAGATCTTCACCGCCACGGGTGAGTACAAGTACCTCGTTGCTACCTCGGGCTCGCCGCTCGGTATCGTCATCGATCCCGACCAGCGCATGTATGTGGTGGACCCGTTCGCGCACCTGGTGGACATCTACGAGCTCGACGGCGCGCGCATCACCGGCTTCGGCGGCCCGGGTCTCTCGCTCGGTCGCTTCCGCTTTCCGAGCGACATCGCGCTCGACGAGGCTGGCCGGATGTTCGTCTCCGACCGCGAGAACAACCAGGTCCAGGTCTGGGGCTGGCCGAGCGGCATCATTCCGCCCATCGATCTGCCCGATCAGCCGCTCGAGTGGGTGTTCTGCCTCTCGCCGTTGCTGTTGCTGCTCATCCCGCTCCTGCGCCGCCGTACGTCGTTCATGACGATGCCTGACTTCATCGAGGCGATGATCGTGATCGAAGCGGTGCCGAAGATGGACGACCGCAAGTACAAGTGGCTCGTCACCGAGCCCGTCTGGGACGCGTACGCGGATCAGGCCTCCGACGGTGTCCGCTTCGAGGACCTGCTTCACGGCGAGAGCTATTCGCGCACGGACGTCGAGGACATGATCGAGAAGTCCGGCATCGACGAGGCGACCGCGATCGTGCTCACGATGGCCGAGCGTGCGGGCCGTCTCGCAACCGAGGATCCGGTGCTGGCCGAGGCCGCAGCGGCCCTCGATATCCCGGTCGTCAGCCGTGAGCGATTCCTTAAGGAATACGCCGCTCGCCGTACGAGCAGAACCGCTCGACGGAGCGAATAGATGAACGGATTGACACGTGTCACGCGTGCATATAGGCTTGAGCGCGTGACCTCGTAACAAGGGTTACAAGCCCACTTGGACAGGAACTTGCTTGAGTGGGCTACAATGGCATAGCGTCTCCGAGCTTGTCGGCCTAAAGCGATGTGATCGCCACGGACTTCAAGCCGATAGGGTGTCACAGGAAACCATGACGCCTCCCGTATTTGGAAAGGAGACCTGCGGGCAAGCCCCCCGGCAAGGGGCTGCGTGCGGTGTACTCATCAGGGGTAAGGGAGGCGAGCCGATATGGCTGAAGACCGATCCGGATGCGTCGAATAGACGCACGCGGTCGGTCTTTTTCGTCTTGTCCTGGTGTAGCCGCATTGTTGGATAGGAGAGAGGAGGCGGTGCCGAAGTACGACCTGCACTATATGGTCCCCATGGGGGGATCATACGTGGTTCCTCTGCGAACCCGCTGAACGGAAGGGAAGAGAATGGCTACAAGAGATCAAGATTCAGGAGGGAAGTTCCAGCTCTCACGTCGCGACTTTGTGAAAGTCGGCGCGGCTGCAGCTGCCGCGGGCGCCGTGGGCGTTGACTGGGCTGTCGCGCCTTCACGCGCGAACGCGGCCGACGTCGCGCACACGTACTCGACGACATGCCCGTACTGCTCTGCGCAGTGCGGCCAGCAGGTCGACGTTGCGGCTGACGGAACGGTGCTGGACATCTACGGCGATCCGAACAACCCCACAAGCCGTGGTGGCCTTTGCGCCAAAGGTGCAGGCGCCTACCAGCTGGTGACCAACGAGCGTCGCATCGGCGTGTCAGAGCACACGGCGGCTGTCGACGGCTTCGACTTCACCGGCCAGGCATGGAAGCGTGTCGGTGATAGCGCCTGGACGGCCATGACGCTCGATGCTGCGATGACCGAGATCGCACCCAAGCTCGTTGCGGCACGCGGTCCGGTGGCCGATGCCGATACGCTGTACGACCTCTTCACCGCTGGCGATGTTGTCGACGAGGTGACCTACACCGGTTTCTCGGGTCTCACAACCATCAAGCTAGCCGATGGCAGCTACATGGTCGCGACCAACGGCAACAAGGCGACGCCAACCGAGCTTGCAGTTCTGGCCGCCGGCCTCCCGGGTTCGGCTGCAGCCTACGTTGCCGCCTTCGACGGCCTTGTGTTCAAGGCCACGGATCCGGCCTGGAAGGCCAGCTACACCTTCGTCGGTCGCTCGGACCTCGGTGCGAAGATGCTTGCAGCCGGGGTTTTCGCGAACACCGCCGATATCGTGGTCGACGCCGGCGTGTACTATGCCTACGTCGTGGCCGTTACCGGCGAAATGCACGTGCTCACCTCGCCGGACATGCTGGTGTGGACGTACGACGCCCCACTTGGCAAGCCGGCCAGCGTTGGCACGATGACGTCGCCGACCGTTCTGAAGAGCGGCGCGAACCTCAAGGTCTGGTACGTCGATATCGTCGCGCAGAAGCTCCAGTATGCGTCGTTCGATGGCTCGGCGTGGTCGGCGGCCACCAACGTGACCGTCGGAGGCAGCGACCCCATCTGGTTCGTCGGCCATCCCGTCGTCTCGGCTACCAGCGCTGAGTACACTCTGTACTACGTTCTCGGTAGCGGCGGCATCAAGAAGGCCATTGCTCCGGTTGCCACGCCGGCCGTATTCGCGGCTGCAACGAACGTGTATGACGGCGCGGCGAAGTCCGAGGGCAACGTCAGCCTGGCCGCGAGCGGCATCTGCTTCTCGACCTACGCGCAGCCGGATGACGACGATATCGGGTGGGCATACAGCGATATCAAGGGCCTCGCGTTCAGCAACAACAACAACGCTCGTACGGTTATGTTCTTCGGCTCCTCTCACATGAACAACGAGCCGAACAACCTGTACCGCAAGATCATCGCCACCTTCGGTACCAGCCTGACCGAACATCAGGCCCGTATATGACACTCGTCCACAGTGGCCGGTCTTGGCCGCACATTTGGACGAGGCGCGATGACGAACAACTGGGTGGACCTCGGATTCTCGACCTGCTTCATCGTCCAGGGCGCCAACCCCGTTGAGAACCACCCCGCGTCGATTGCGCACCTGAACTCGGCACGGTTCGACACCAACGGCCGCGGCCGCAACGCCGCTCTCGTTGTCATCGATCCTCGCCAGACCCGTACCGCCCGCATGATCAAGGCGGGGTACGACTCGACGAACACGAACGACATGCGCAAGCACGATCGCTTCGTGCGCATTCGTCCGGGAACCAACGTCGCATTCAACAACGGCGTACTCAACTCCATCATCACGTGGATGTACGCCAACCCGACGGACCAGCGGTCCATCAACTTCTTCGCGTGGCACAACGGGACCGCAGACAACTCGCTTGCCACCCGCGCAGTCACCGCAGATGACGGCTTGGCATCCTCGGTTGCCGCCTGGCCCAAGTACTGCGACACGCGACTCAAGACCAACGCGACGGGTACGGACTACCAGCGCGAGACGGTCACCGGCGTTAACGGCAAGGCGATCTCCAACTTCCCGGTGCGGGCTGCGAACATCGAAGATGCCGAGTGCGTGTTCCAGCGTCTCAAGGCCCACGTCGCGAAGTACACGGCGGCGATCACCGCGGACATCTGCGGTTGCACCGAGGCCGATATCGCGGCCGTGCGGGACGCCTACATCGATAACAGCCGCTTCGCCAGCTCGGACTTCGGCGCTGCGGCGATGACGCAGAACGCTGCCGGCTACCGCGCCGCATGCATCATGTACGCGATGGGTGCCACGCAGTTCACGACCGGCTCGCAGGGCGTCCGCGGGTACGCGCAGATCCAGACGATCATGGGCAACATGGGGCGTGCTGGCGGCGGCATCAACGCGCTGCGCGGCATCCACAACGTCCAGGGTTCGACGGACATGGGCGTGCTGTTCGACCTGATCCCCGGCTACTCGGGGAACCCGGGCGTGGGCACCACGTACCCGAACTACTCGAACGCTCTGTTCGGCAACCGGGTGGTGGGTACGACGACGAACAGCCCGTACGTCCCGGCCAATCTCGGTCTGCAGCAGCGCGGCTTCTACAACATGACGACCGCGTGGTTCGGCGAGCAGCAGGATGCTGTTGACACCTACAGCTCCGCTGACTTCGAGGCGCTGTACGCATGCTGGCCGAAGGGCAACGGCGTGCAGCACATCGAGTCGTTCCGCCGGATGTGCCCGACCGCTGCCGAGAATCCGACGGCCGCGTACCACTACGCACCCACCGCCGCCGCCCCGCGCATCAGCGCGTGCGTCGTGTGGGGTCAGAACCCTGCCATTACCGAGCCGAACCAGAGCGCGGTCCGCACGGGTCTGTACAACCTCGACCTGCTGGTCGTGACGGACATGTTCGCCAACGAGACCGCGCAGTGCTCGCGCAAGTCGACTGGTGTCACATACCTGCTCCCCGCATGCTCGCATGTGGAAGAGTCCGGTTCGGTCACCAGCTCGGGCCGCTGGATCCAGTGGCGCGATCGTTGCCGTGCTCCCAAGGACAACAGCAAGTCGGATCTCGAGTTGCTGCTCAAGTTCGCCAAGGCCCTTGATGGTGCCAACGCGTTCAGCCACATCGAGGCCCGCTGGGCCACGATGACCAACAAGCCGGTCGGCTCCGCCTACAATGTACTGTACGGCAAGTACGGTTGGGACGGCACCGGCTCCATGGAGGCCATCAGCCTTCCTGACGCCGAGGGCGTCACGCTCAAAGGCAGCGAGCACGTAGCCGAGCAGATCTTCAAAGAGATGTGCTCACCGCTCAACGCCACGACGGGTATCCAGGGCACGCTCTGGATCTACTCGGGCAACGACACCGCGAGCGCGTACAACGCTGCCACGGGCGACAACAACCCGGCCGTCGGCATCAACTGGGGCAAGGCCAACCGCGCCAAGTCCCGCGCCGGTGCGTACGCGCAGGCGGGCACCTCCGGTCAGTACGCGCGCTACGGCTGGGCATGGTTGCTCAACCGCCGGATCTTCTACAACAACAGCGAGCTGGCTGGCGACGTCAACGACGTCTTCGTGGCTCCGGGCTTCATCGCGAGGATTCTCACCATCAACACCAACACTCTGGCCGACTGGTCGACCCTGTACCGGGCCTACAACACCCTCGCCGATATGCCTGACGTTGGCACGAGCACCGGGATGCACGTCTACCCCGGCCGCTTCCCGGCCTACACCGAGCCGTACGAGTCGCCTCGTCCGGATCTGGTCACCAAGTGGGGCAAGAACACGGCGAATGGCTCTGCGCTGATCTTTGCGGACTCACCGGTGGGAGCGGTTGCGGACTTCCCGCTTGTGCTCACCAGCATTCGCTGCGTCGAGCACTTCCAGGGCGGCCCGATCACCCGCAACAACGCGTGGAACGTGGACGCGGAGCCCGATCCGTGGATCGAGATCAACTCGGCCGATGCCATCAAGTACGGCATCGCGGACGGCATGTGGGTCAACGTCATCACCGCGCGTGGCGACAGCATCCACACCCAGGAGGCCCTGACCGCCGGCGGCGCGCTCGCGCCGGTAGCCAACTGGACCAAGGGTTTCAAGGCGCGTGTGGGCGTCGGTACGCTGGCTAACCAGCGTGTCGCTCCCGGCACCGTCGCGATCCCGTGGCACTGGGGTGATCGTGGACTGGGCGTTGGTGCTCGTGCCAACGACCTGTGTATCGACTCGTGGGATGCCAACACCATGATTCCCGAGTTTAAGGCCTGTCTGTGCAAGATCGAGAAGGCATAAGGGGAGGTGGTAAACAATGGCTAACGTGATGGCAATTCTCCAGGATTCCGACAAGTGCATGCGTTGCAACGGATGCGTCGTCAGCTGCAAGCGGACGTGGAAGATGAAGGTCCCGGTAGAGGAGTTCGGCCGTGGTAAGACCTCTCCCGGACGCCGGGTCGTCATCAAGTCCCAGAAGCGGGTCGACAATGGTCCGTTCATGCGTTACAGCTGCTGGCACTGCCAGAACCCGCCGTGCATCAAGCGCTGCCCGTTCAAGGCGATCACCAAGAAGGAAAATGGCGCCGTTGCGATCGATTACAACCTCTGCCAGCCTGGTGGCGTTAACGCCGCAGGCGTGCAGTGCGTGCGTCAGTGCCAGATCGACTGCGGACGCGGTGGCTATCCGAAGATCGGCGAAGGCAGCGACCTTGTTGCCGGTTCCAAGGCGTGGAAGTGCACGCTGTGCTTCGGTCGTGCTGGTAGCGGTGACAGCCTCGATTCCGCGGCTGGTCCCGCTCTGCCGACCAAGGCCTCCGCAGCAGAGATCACCGCTGTGGCCGAAAAGGCTCACCAGCCTTCGTGCGTTTTCACCTGCCCGGCGAACGCCATGATGTGGGACACGCGGGATAATGTCCGCGCCTACATCAACTCCGGCCCCATCGCTTCTGGTGGCCAGGGCTTCATCTCCGCGCAGGGCGACGGCAGCGTCTACTGGGCAAGCAGGAAGAGTCTGCTCCTCGCTCCCAAGGCTGATCCGTTCGTCGAAGACCACGTCACCCCGCTCATCTCTAGTGTAGTATCGAGCCAGTTCGCCAAGGCCGCGCTCGTACCGGCGGCTCTCGGCGGCGGTCTGCTTGCACTCATCGTGCGGCGCCAGCGTCTGGCTGACGAGTCGATGGGGGAGGTGTGATGATGCAGGTGAGGAAGCGTTCATTGATCTTCGCGGCCCTGGTGGTCGCAGCGGTAATGGTCATGGCACCTGGTGTCGCGATGGCCAACTACTCGATCCACGGTAGCTACACCATGAGCACCGATGCGTGCGCCGGTTGTCACCGCGCACACACCGCCTCAAGCCCGATCACGTGGGAGAACACTGCCGGTGAAGACCGCAGCGCGTTGCTCATCTCGACCGCTGAGACGATCGACGAGTTCTGCTACACGTGCCACGGTGCGGGCATGCTCGGTGCCGACACTAACGTGTATGACGGCGTGTTCGAGGCCAACGACGGTGACGACACCGGTGAAGACCGTGTGTACAACACCGCCGGTGAGTCGCTGAACGGTGGCGGCTTCGACCCGGTCATGTTCCCGACGCAGCACTATGCGAGCGGCGTGGACTGGGTCGCCTACGGCGCGGGACCAGATGGCCAGGACGGCGCCATCAGCACGGGTGGCGAGCAGGTCTACATCTCCTGCGGCGTGTGCCATGACGTGCATGGTTCGTCCAACTACCGTCTCCTGAAAGACGTCGTCGCCGGTATCGATCCGGTCTCCGGCGCCCAGGCCCCCATCACGGTCGGTGGCTACACGGGAGATCCGGTCAACCCGACGCCGACCCCGTGGGTCATCTCGTCTGAGGTAGGCTATCCCACCGGCGGCTGGCTGCTCCACGAGCCCGGCGCGACCCAGGTGGCAGGCTACCGCCCTGACTACACGACCCCCCGGTACGCCAAGGCTCCCGGTGGCGACGTGACCAAGGGTATCAGCGCATGGTGTGCGGCGTGTCACACGCAGTACAACACCATGGGTGATGACGGTATGTATGTCGCTTCGACGTATGACGCCAACGACGGCTTCGGTCTCGTGACGCGTCACCGTCACCCGGTCAACGTCGCGCTCACCGAATACCTTGGTGCGCGGGCGCTTGTTGTGACCGACAACGTGCTTCCGCTGGCGCACGATGCTAGCGAAGCCGGCTCCTGGACTCAGGAAGACACCGACTGGCTCGACTGCCTGACCTGCCACGTGGGTCACGGCTCCGGTGCCCTCATGACCGGGTATGCCGCTGTTGCGGACACCAGGGACCCGCAGCCTGACTCGAGCTACGGCCTTGTGCCTGGCGACGGTCTCGGCTCGGTTCCGCCGGACGATGGCAACGCACTCCTGCGGATGGATAATCGCGGTGTGTGCGAGGCCTGCCACAACAAGTAGGTGCTAGTGACGTCTGAGACAGACGTGACGCGCGACAGGAAGGGCCGGGCTCGCCCCGGCCCTTCCTCTTCGCCGCGTGTACGCTCGAGGCTGCAGCGCAGCGGGGCACGTTCGGCGACGCCACTCGGTGTGGCGCTCGGCATGATCGTGCTGCTGCTCGGCACTGCCGCCTCGAGCGTACTCGGCACGCAGGCGCACCAGTCCGTGTCCGCAGCCGCGATGGCGGTTGTGGCCGCGGGCGGCGCGTTCGTCGGCGTGCTGATCGTCTTCGGCCTGCCCCGCGCGCGTCCTGAGGGACTCGCGGCGTGGCTCGTGCCGCTATTCGCGGGCGCCGGCGGGTTCGCGTTCGCGCCGTGGCTCGTGATGGTCAATCGCTATACCGACGCGCCTCCGGGCAGCGAGGTACTCTTCCTGACGACCTCATCGTGGGGCGCGCTTCTGGCCATCGCACTCGCGGTCATGTCCTGTGAGCGCGTGTCGCGGATCGGCGGCGCGCTTCTCGCGCTCGCCGGCGCGGCTGCGCTTGTGGCCAACTGGGAGCGGCCGAGCTCGTTCTCGTTGTTCGTCCGCTACGTGCCCGAGGAGCTCCAGATGCTCGCTGCGGGCGCCGTGTGGGTCGTACTCGTACTCGTGCTGCTGTGGGCCGCCCGGCGCGGCTCGCTCGGCATCGCATCGCTCTCCGCGGCACTCGGCGGGCTTGCCGGCGCGGGCGTGCTCGCCGCGGTCGGGCTTGCCAGCGGCACACTGTCGCGAGCCGACTTCAGTGGCGGCGGCTTCTGGGGCTACGGCATCGCGGTGGCCTTCGCCACCGCGGGACTACTCATGCTGCTGCGCTCGGCCAGTGCCGAAGCCGTCGCGGGCACGTACCTGCTGGTACCGGCGTCTATCAGCCTCATCCTCATTGCCGAGTGGGTGGTGGGACCGCTGGGGCCCCAGCCGATGATCCTCCCCGCGGTGCTCGCCGCCGCTGCAAGCACGATCGCCGGAGTCGTGGTCCTGTGGAGGGTGAGCCCGGAGCGGGTGTCCGGCACCGGTGCGCCGCGGCGGGTGCTTGGTGTCGGCGCGACCGTCGTAGCGGTGCTCGCGGTCGGCTCGGCGATCGTGGCGCTTGCGGTGCCGACCATGACCGCGACGGTCAACGGTCTGCGCACTGACGGCTCGCAGTTCCGTGCGGCCTTCGATCTGTACGGCTACGAGGTCGCCGGTCCGTGGCTCGCGCTCGGGATGGCGGTGATCGCGCTCGGCATCGCACTCGAGCGCACTCGGCTACGCGGCGTGTTCGCGCGCGCGGCCGCGATGGTGGTCGCGGCAGGGGTGTGGTGGATCGCCGCCGATACGCCGCTGCGAACGCTTACGACCTTCATCCCGTCAGACGTGCAGGTGGACTACGGGTCGGAGTTCGCGCGGATCGACTTCGCCGGCGACCCGTCGGTGTGGGCTATCGCCGCTATTGGTGGCGCGATACTCGCTCTAGGGCTAACGTTGGCGGGGCGCGCGGGAGCGCGTGCCGAACAAGCCGAGACGGAATCTGTCGGTCATGCCGACGAGGATACGACCGGATCGAGAGGTGATCGCTCGTGAGAAGGACGCTGACCCTGCTCCTCGCGTTCGTGTTGCTGGTCGTGCTGGCCCTCCCGCTTGCGGGATGTCAGCGCAAGGTCACGGTTCTCACGGGTGAGATCGTGCTCTGTACGGCCGGTGAGGTCATCGAGGACAACACCGAGGAAGTGCAGGTCCCCGCTGGCGACGTCGAGCAGTACGGCGTCACCACACGCGTGATCACGTGCGACGAGCACGGTGATCTCGCATCGATGTACGCCGCAGCGCAGAAAGCGATCGCCGACGGTGATCTGGTGACGGCGCGCGAGCGGCTCCGCACGATCGTGGCCACCGACCTGACGTACCGGAAGGCCGCCTCGCAGCTCGCCGAGATCGATGCGGGCAGCCGTCCGGCAGTAGACTCGGGTTCGGCTGATGCCGGCACGGATGGCACGGATGGCACCGACGGTACGGGCGGCACGGGCGGCGAGGAACCGACGCAGCCTGACGAGACGCCGGTGGGCCCGGTCGTCAGCCTCACCAGGTACGTGCCCGACACCATCGAAGGCTACGTGGCCCAGGGCATCATCGCCGACCTTGCGTTCCTGAGCCGCCAGTACCTGCCGACCGCCAAGACGGCCGATCAGCTCATGATCGAGGTCGAGCAGCATGTGAACGCTGACGCGGCGGTGGCACATCAGGCGAGCTTCGTGGAGGGCTATCCGGACTCGGCTACCTCCAAGACGATCAACGGAAAGACCGTCATGGCCGGCGTCAACGGGCAGTACGCTGTGGGCATCTTCTTCGACGGGCCGCTCACGGTGGCCGTCGAGCTGCATGCCACCGGCTCGTCAGGCGCAGCAGCGCTCGACGCTGTCTTTGCCGTGGTCCAGTCCATCACCAAGTAGGGGTACTTGATGACGGCTTCGGCCCGGCGCGACCGGCGTCCGGACGGCCCAAGGAGCGCGCGTCGCAGACGCGCGTGGCCTCGTAGGCTGCGCGATCACCTGCGTGGCCTCGACCGCCCGAGGAAGACCGCGCTCATCGTCGGGCTCGTGCTCGTGCTCGGCGGCGTGCTCCTCATTGTGCTGGCGCCACCGCCGACGACAGCCATCCCCACCATCGGCACGCCGCGCGAAGACGCGCCGCAGCTCCGCTACATCCGCTCGCTTCCCGATGCCGGGGACCCGGTGCTCTCGCGTCCCGTCGGCGTGGCGGTCGGCGGATCGTACCTGTACGTGGCCGATTCGGGAGACGCGGTGGTGCGTGTCTTCTCCACCGCAGGGCCGGACGCCGGCGAGATCGGCCGCGGAGCGCTTAAGGTGCCGACGTACCTTGCGCGCGACATGACCGCGGGAACGCTGCTCGTGACCGACCGCGAGTTGCGCGCGGTGCTGCGCTTCGGCGAGGACGGCGAGCCGCTCGGCGAGATCGTGCCGTCCGTGGAGACGAGCGCCACGTGGGAGCCCCTGGGGATCGCTGTCGACGGGCATGGCGCCGTTGCGGTGACCGACACCTCGGCGACGCACAGGGTGCTCCTGATGGACAGGGCCGGCCAGGTGCGGCGGACCTACGGCGGCCCTGTGAGCGCGGGCACCGCCGGTGGCGTGAGCGTGTCGCTTGACTACCCCAACAGCGTCGGCTTCTGGGGCGAGGACCTGTGGGTGGCGGATTCCAACAACCGCAGGGTGCTCGTGTTCGACGCTGAAGGCGCGATGAAGCGCCTGATCCGCGTGGACGGCATCGCCCGTGGCCTGGCCCTGCTCGAAGGCGAGAGCGAGGACGACCGCTTCGTGGCGGTAGCCGATGCGCTCACGAGCGAGATCGTGCTGCTCGATGCCGAGGGCGCTGAGGTCACCCGCTACGGCGGGCCCGGTGGCTCCGCGGGGCAGCTGGCATACCCCAACGACGTGGTGTTCGATGCTCGTACGGGGCAGCTGTTCATCGCCGACACGGGCAACGCGCGCGTCCAGGTGTGGGGCGTGACATGGCCGGACGAGAGTGACGGTCCGTTGATCTCGTTGCCGGAGTCTATTCTCTCGGCAATGAGCTTGGCGGGCGCTCTGCTGATGGCGGTGGGCATCGCGCTTGCTGGTATAGCGCTATGGCCGCGTCGTGAGGCGCGGAGTACGATCGACGAGGTGGGCGATATCGAGTCGTTCACGGCCGACTGACGGCGACCGGCATCGCCGAGACGGAGTCCGCTTGAGCATCAGGGGTAAGCATCGCATCGCCACCGCGCTCGTCGTGGCGCTCGTGGCCGCGCTCGTACCGTTCGCAGCGCCCGTACCGGCCGTGGCGGCACCGGTGGCCACACCCTCCGCGCAGCTGCGCTCGGTGTCGATGATCGATGCCTCGACCGCCGTGGCCGTGGCCACCAACGGGACGATCTGGCGTTCCACGGCGGCGGGCAACGGCTGGGAGAGTGTTCGCGGGGCCGACGCCTACGACTTCCGCGCGGTGGACTTCTGGAACGCGACCAAGGGCGTGGCCGTCGACCTTCAGGGCAAGGTGGCTTGGACCACGGACGGTGGCGTGACGTGGACGAACGTGGACTTCACGCCGTACGTGGACATGGACGGCCTCACCGCCCCTAAGAGCCATAACGGGCTTGCGTGTATCCCGGGCACCACGGACGCCGCCATCAGCGTGGGCGGGGATCCGGACATCTTAGACGACACCAACATCGGCGCGGTCGCCATGCGCACGTGGGGGCAGATCTCCTTCTGGCAGAACGCATTCTTCCAGGCGCAGCCGTACAAGTTCGACATCGGCGATGGTCAGATGGTGGACATCGGCGAGGGCGAGTTCCTCGACGTGAGCTTCGTCAACGGCACGCAGGGCTGGGCCGTCGGGCGCGATACCTACGAATTCGGCGCCCACAAGCCCGCCCTCTACCGCACCACCAACACCGGCGGCTCCTGGACCGCCCTTTCCCTCGGCTATCCGTCGACCTTGAACGCGGTCGCGTTCGGTTCTGCAACAGCCGGTGTCGTGGCAGGCCAGCTCGCCGCTGACGGCGCCCCGCGCGCCTACTACACCACCAACGGCGGGAGCACGTGGTCTGAGGGCACGCTCCCGGCGGGCATCGGCATCCCGCGCGCGCTCCACATGACGAGCGCGACGAACGGCTGGCTCGCCGGTGACGGCGGGACGCTCCTGCGCACCACCGATGGCGGCCAGACGTGGACGGCGTGCGTCAAGCCGGCCGGGTACACGGCCAACCTCTACGACGTGGAGCTCATCGGCACGACCGGAATCGCGGTGGGCGATAGTGCCGTGCTCACCACCACCGACGGCATCACGTGGTATCGCCCCGACATCACGCCGCCGACGGTGGTGATCGTCTCGACCTCGCATCCGGTAGCGACCACGTGGTACGCCACGCGCGAGGTCGCCGCCACGCTCTCGGCCAGCGACTCCTCGGGTATCGTGGGCTACGCCGTCGTGCTCGACCAGAGCGCCGCGACCATCCCGGACGCGGTCGTCACGCAGGCCGGCGCCGCCTACACCGCCACGCTACCGTCCGACGGTGAGTGGTACCTGCACGTGCGAGCCGTCGATACCCGGGGCAACTGGAGCGGCACGCAGCACCGCCTCTTCAGGGCCGACACGGCGCCGCCGGTGACGACCTCTGACGCGGCGGGTCCGTACGCGGGCTCGGCGACGATCACGCTCAGCCCCTCCGATCCCACACCGGGCTCGGGCGTGGCAAGCACGAACTGGTCACTTGACGGTGGCGGTTCGGGCACTGGGACCACGGTGAACGTGACTGCCGAGGGCGACTGGACGCTCCGCTACTACTCGACGGATGTCGCGGGCAACGCCGAGACCGAGAAGACGGCGACCTTTGCGGTGGAGATCGCACCCGGCGCGCCGGCGATCGCGTCGGCCACGCACCCGAACCAGGCGACCTCATATGCCAGCGGGGCCTTCTCGGCCAGTTGGACGGCAAGCGATGCGTCGGGTGTCGCGGGCTATGCGGTAGCGTTTGACGCGAGTGCGAGCACAGTGCCCGCGCAGAGCGTGACGCAGACCGGGTCCTCGTTCTCGGCGACGGTTCCCGCGGGCACCACGCGCTACCTGCACGTGTGCGCCGTGGACACGCGCGGCAACTGGGGATCGGCGTCGCACTACAAGGTCACGGTGGGCGCGCTCACCACCACGGCGGTGGCCGGCGCCGATCGCATCGCGACGGCCATCGCGGCCGCCAAGGTCGCCTTCCCGTCGGGCGCCGGCACGGTCGTGATCGCAACCGCGCGCAACTGGCCCGACGCCCTCGGCGGCGCCGCGCTCGCAGGAGCCGTGGACGGTCCGATCCTGCTGACCGAGCCGACCGCGCTTCCCTCGACGGTGGCTCAGGCCATCTCCGACCTCGGCGCGAGCAAGGCCATCATCTTAGGCGGGACCGCCGCGGTCTCCTCAGGCGTGCAGACGGCGCTTGGCACCGCGCTCGGCGGGGCCGGCAACGTGACCCGCATCGACGGGGCCGACCGCTACGAGACCGCACGCAAGGTGGCAGCCGAGACCGTCAAGCGGCTCGGCACCTTCTCCGGCACGGCGTTTATCGCCACTGGTGCGAACTTCCCCGAC
>JAUSBY010000004.1 GCA_030651765.1 Coriobacteriia bacterium
GTCGGGGAAGTTCGCACCAGTGGCGATAAACGCCGTGCCGGAGAAGGTGCCGAGCCGCTTGACGGTCTCGGCTGCCACCTTGCGTGCGGTCTCGTAGCGGTCGGCCCCGTCGATGCGGGTCACGTTGCCGGCCCCGCCGAGTTTGGTGGCAAGCGCGGAGGCAACGGCCGGGGAGACCGCGGCGGTCCCGCCCAGGATGATGGCCTTGCTCGCGCCGAGGTCGGAGATGGCCTGAGCCACCGTCGAGGGAAGCGCGGTCGGCTCGGTCAGCAGGATCGGGCCGTCCACGGCTCCTGCGAGCGCGGCGCCGCCGAGGGCGTCGGGCCAGTTGCGCGCGGTTGCGATCACGACCGTGCCGGCGCCCGAGGGGAAGGCGACCTTGGCGGCCGCGATGGCCGTCGCGATGCGGTCGGCGCCCTCGATGCGGACGACATCGGCGGGTGTTGCCGGCGCGCTCGCCCCGGTCCACGTGATGCCGTCGGTGGTCAGGAGCACGGCGCTCGTGCCCACCGCGATGCCCGTCGTGCCGACGAGTTCCACGTCGTAGAGGTTGGCCGTGAACCCGTCGGGCTTGACGCACGCCGTCCACGTCTCGCCGCCATCGGTGGTGCGCAGGAGCGTCCCGCCGTCACCGGCGAGCCAGCCGGCCGTGGCGCTCGTCATGTGGAGCGCGCGCGGGATGCCGATGCCCGAGGGAAGCGTGCCCTCAGACCACGTGCTCCCGCCGTTGGTGGTGTAGTAGGCGCGCGGGGCGCCGTCGGCGGCGAGCTGGCCTGCCACGACACCGGCTGTTGTCGAGGCGAACGCGACCGCGTTCAAGGTCGACGGATAGCCGAGGGTGAGCTTGGTCCAGGAACCGCCGGTGTTGGTGGTGCCGTAGAGGGCGGGCTTGTGGTCGCCGGGTTCGTAGGTATCGCGCCCGACGGCCCAGCCGTGCGTGCCGCTCGCGAAGCTCACGTCGAGGAACTCGCCCTCGCCGACGGGCTCAAAGTTGCCGTTGCCGTCATCCTGCAGGTACGGCTGCGCCTGGAAGAATGAGGTCTGCCACCACTTCAGATTCCCCCATGTTCGCATCGCCACCGGCCCGATGTTCGAGTCGTCGAAGATGTCCGGATCCCCGCCCACGCTGATGGCAGCTTCCGTGGTGCCCGGGATGCACGCAAGCCCGTTATGGTTCTTGGGGGCGGTGATCCCGTCCATGTCCGCATTCGGTGTGAAATCCACATCCGCCCACGTGCTGCCGCCGTTCGCCGTCTGCGCCACCTTGCCCTGAAGGTCGACGGCCACGCCCTTGGTCGCATTCCAGAAGTCCACGGCGCGGAAGTCGTACGCGTCGGCTACGCGCTTCAGTGACCAGTCGGAACCGCTGCTCGTCGTACGCCAGATCGTCCCGTTGGTGGCCACAGCCACGGCGGTCGACGCGTCGATCATCGACACGGAGCGCAACGTGGCCTGCGGCGGCGCCACCGCGATGGATACGGCGCCGGCTGCGGAGCCGATCGGCATGAGGGCCGCCACGAGGGCGACGGCGAGAACGGATGCGACGCGATGGATGCCCCTGATCACTGCACTCACTCCCGATTGCGGCACCACCCGCGTGCCGGTTCCGTCGGCGCTAAGACCCATTGAATGTAGCAACTACCGCGCCGCAGCGGGCTTCAGGCTACTTCACAGCGGCGATGGCGGCGTCGCGCACGCCCTGAGCGACCGCGCTCAAGCCGCCCAGGAAGCGGATCTCCCAGATCGCCGCCTTGTTGGCCGTGAGGGCGAGCCGCACGCCTTCGTACAGACTCGCCGAGGGGGTCAGCACCATGACCGAGCCGGCACGTCCCTGTAGCACGCCGCCGGCAAGGGCGTCGGGGAAGTTCTCGCCGGTGGCGATGGCGACCTTGTTCCACGACAGGCCCGCGCTCGAGACGCCGTAGTTCGCAACGGCGAGCGCGGTGGCATAGCGGTCGGCGCCCTGAAGGCGCGTG
>JAUSBY010000014.1 GCA_030651765.1 Coriobacteriia bacterium
AGCGAGTAGAGCGCCCCAACCCCGGGGCCGAAGACACCTACCATGATCCACGGCACGGTCACGGCGCTCAGCAGGTCCTTCTCGAGCGGGATGATGCCTGCCCCTGCGAGGACCAGTGGCAGCCAGATCAGCCACGACCACGCGAACGCGACCACGAAGAACCGGTAGGGGAAACGCTCGTCTTCTTCCACCGCGCCTCCTCTCAGGCCACCGCGTCCGGCCTGGTCCGCACCATGACGATCCCGAGCCACAAGAACCACACGATCTGGAGAAGCTCGAAAGCGACTTCCAGTCCACTCAAAGCCGGCACCACCGAAAGGATGCCAGCGGCGCCGATCCCCACGCCGAGCCAGTTCAGTGCGCTTGGGAGCACCTTCGCGCGAAGGGCCACTGCGCTCAGGAGCAGAATCCACACCCCGCCGAGGAGTTCGCCGCCGGATCCGCCCAGGGCTCCCGCCACCGGCTCGAACACCTGCCACGCCGACACGGCCTGATCGGGGGCGGTGGCGTAGAGCTGGACCACGGCTCCCATGCCGTAGTTGAACACCATGACGCTTGCCAGCAGGAGACCCGCCCGAATGAGGCCCACGACCGTCGCAAACTGCGTTGTCGACGGCGCGAGCTCCTTCAGGCGCTGATGGATCGCCAGCGTCACGACGATCAGCGCGAGTGCGACGAACTCGAACGAGACGACGTGCATCCAGTACATGCTGGCGTAGTTGTCCCTGAGCAGGATGACCTTCTGGATCGGGTCGACCACACCGGGGTAGTTCACCAGGAAGACGAAGTAGGGGATCGCCGCGAGATACGCTATCGCGATGTAGAGTGCCGCGATACCGCCTGCCTTCTGCATTCCCGCACGGGCTTGAGTGGGTGCCGACATCTGACTACGCCTCGCTCTCGGCACGGGAAGCCAGCGCCCGCTGATCGAACCCCTTGGCAATGAGCCAGATAGCCAGCGTCATCTCCTGGAGGCCTATCGGGACGTTGAGCGCCGTGTTGACCGACGTGAAGCCGAACTCCTGCGTGAAGCCGGCGTAGACAGTTGCGACCAGGCACAACACGCCCGCGACGAGACCCCAGCCCGAGAGCCAGCGGGGCACGAGTCTCGATCGGTAGAGCACGTAGCTGTACAGGATGGTCCCGATGGTGAACGGGATTATCGCGACGAAACCGTGTGCCCACTCGCGCACTGCGAGCGACAGGTTTGATGCCGTCATGGCCGAAGCTATGCCGGCGGAGCCCGCGCCCACGGCTTCCTGGCTCACGGTCAGCAGCGCAAGCAGGCTGAGGGCGCCGACCACGACGAACACGTTCTCGACTAACCTGCCAGCGACAGATCCAAGGGCCAGAGCCGGGTTGAACTTCTTCAGGACCGGATACAGCCCGATGGCGATGCCCGCCCCGGTCACAGCCCAGACGAACTCGATGAGCGCGGTCATCACCACGCGGTTGTCGTTCGCCGCGAACTTGGCGAGATCGACGGGGGCGACCAACGCACCGCCCAACGGGGCGATGCTCAGGATGGAGGCGGCCGAGCACAGGATGAACAGGACTCCCACCGCGATCGCGTTGCCTCTGTACGTGCGCATCTCAATCTCCTTCTTCTGTTCGTCGTGGCGTCGGGCGGACTTCAAGGCGATTGACCGAGACGAGGGGCACGCCCAGATCGCGCACCCGCTTCAGGAGTCCGTGCAGCGCGGCCTGATCGACCACGGCGCCGGTCAGGAGCGTGTCGCCGTCGTCCTCCAGCGCGACGGACAGGCCCTCGAACCAGCCTGTCATCGCGTGTCCGAGATGGCCCTCGACCCTGATCTCGTAGATCGCGGGCCAATCCGGGTCTGTTCTCTGGCTTCGCCGCTCTGCCACTGTCCTCATCGCCCTTTGTCACCGGTTGAGGCGTCTGAATGCGCCTCCTAGGGAGAGCATGGGGGCGTGCGAGGGCACTGACATCGGTCGAAGGGACTAACCGAGGGGACTAATCTCTACAGGAGCGGCAGGATGCCCAGTTCTCGTGCCCTGGCGACGGCCTGCGTGCGGTTGTGGGCATCCAGCTTGTCGTAGATGCTCCGCGCGTGGGCCTTGATCGTATAGAGCGAGAGATACAGCCTCGCGGCGACCTCTCGGTTCGTGAGTCCGGCGGCGATCAGCTGGAGCACTTCGATCTCGCGCTCGCTCAGGAGCTCCTTGACCTCGTCTCGAGCTCCGGAAGGGTGGTCGCCGCCGGGCCCGGTCGACGGGAAGGCCGCCAACAGCCGCCTCGCGCTCTCCACCGCCACCCCACGGGAGGCGGCCTCCTCGAGAAGGCGGGCCATCGGTGGGCCCTCGCTCACAAATACCCGGACGTAGCCCTCCGGTTCGGCGAGGGATAGGGCACGCTCCAGAGGCGCGAGGGCCGCGGAGGTGTCGCCCTGCGCGTGGTGGGCGAGCGCCTGCAACACCAGAATCTCGATCGCGCTCCCCATCCTGCCGCCTTCTTCGGCCGCTTGCAGGAGGCGCTCCAGCAGTCCTATGGCCTCCAGCTCACCCCGGGCGATGAGCACTTTCGCCAGTGTCACGTGC
The DNA here is from genome assembly GCA_030651765.1 of Coriobacteriia bacterium. Classification (GTDB taxonomy): domain Bacteria; phylum Actinomycetota; class Coriobacteriia; order Anaerosomatales; family Anaerosomataceae; genus UBA2272. The sequence continues at coordinate 2,563 of JAUSBY010000014.1, forward strand.
TCGAATTCGTGCAGGTAGCTGAGATCGTCGTCGACGGACAACCCCCGTCCCCGCGCCCACTCCAGTGCTTCGGTCAGCCGGCCCTGAGTGGCCCAGATCCGGGCCTTCAGAGCTGCCAGGGGGCGCGCGTCCGGTAAGGGCGTCCTGATGAACAGGCGCTCGGCCTCGGCAAACATGCCGAGAGCGCCCTCAAGATCGCCCTTCGCCTCGAGGAGTCGGGCCTGCGCGACATGCCAGCGCCAACGCCACACCGGCATCTCACCCTGGTCGCCCAGTTCCTTGCTTCTCAGCAGGTGTGCTGCCGCTGCGGCGAGGTCGCCCTGTTCGAGGGCCAACTCGCCCAGGCCCCGATACAGATCGGCCGCTTCCGGAAGCAGAGGCTCGCCATGGTCCACCACGACCTGCAACAACCGTGTCAGTGCGTCGACAGCTCCGCGCAGACGACCCAGCGCCGGCCTGATGTCAGGCAGGACGGACATGGCGCTGATTGCGACAAGGATGTTGTCGGCGGCGACTTGTCTTTGGCTGCAGTCGACAAACAACCGATCGGTTGCTTCCAGGTCGCCGCTGGTCCAGTACGTCATCGCAATGAGCGCGATCGCCTGCTCCCGCCTGAGGTGGTCTCCTTCGGGCAGGAGATCGAGTACCCGCTGCGCGTGCTTCACGGTTCCGGGCACATCACCCAGAGAATGGGCCCGGTAGGCACGAGCCACCCCTATGGTCGCCAGAAGAGACCGAAGCTCTTCTTGGTCCACAGCGACCGGCGGCTGGCCCGGCCCGGGCTCCAGCCAGCGCTCGGCGTCCGTCAGTCGGGCCTCGGCGGCCTCCAATTCTCCGGTGCCCAACATCGCGTAGGCGTACCAAACGCTGAGCACGGGTCGAGCGCGAATCAACTCGTCCGGCAGCGACCTCGCCCACTTAAGCCAGATAGCCGTGTGTGAACCTGTCACCACTGACGGCCCCGCCAGCTCGATCAGGTCAGCTGCCCACTCGAAGTCCTCGGCGAGCAGGGCATGACGGACCGCGTCGGATCGCGAACCGTTCTCCTCGTACCACCCGCTCGCCCGTGTGTGCAGAGCCGGCAACTGGTCGGGCTGCTCCTCGAGCAGGTGCGCCTGCAGGACATCGGCGAAGAGGTGGTGATAGCGATACCACCGACGGTCGTCGTCAAGCGGGACGACGAACAGATTGTCTCGCTCCAGGCGCTCGAGCGTGTCCTTGCCGTGTTTCTGCCCGGTGACGGCATCGCACAGGGGCCCGCACAACGTGTCGAGAATGGAGGTCTGCAGCAGGAAGCTGCGCGCGGCCTGCGACTGGCGCTCAAGGACCTCCTCGACCAGGTAGTCCAACACGAAGCGGTTGCTGCCCGTGAAGGCCTGGATGAAGCCGGCTGCATCCGGCCTCCCCTGGATGGAGAGCGCCGCCAGCTGCAGACCGGCGATCCAACCCTCAGTGCGGGCTTCCAGGGCGGTGACGTCCGTCGCCGAGAGCTCAAGGCCCATCACCCGGTTGAGGAACTCGGCGGCTTCTTCAGGGGTGAAACGCAGATCCGCCGCACGCAGCTCGGTCAGTTGGCCTCGAGCGCGCCACCGGGCTAGAGGCAGGTGCGGATCCTCCCGGGTGGCGATGATCAGGTGCAACTGTGGCGGCAGGTGCTCCAGCACGAACGCGACAGCTCTGTCCACCGGTTCGGAGTCGACGAGATGGTAGTCGTCGAGAACGAGGACGACACCGTGCGGGAGGGCCGCAACTTCGTTGAGTAGGGTAGACAGCATCGATTCGGTCGGGGGCGGCTGAGGAGACTGGAGCATGTCCAACACCGATTGCCCGACATCCGGCGCGACCGTACGCACAGCTGCGACGAGGTAGGCGAGGAAGCGCGCCGGATCACTGTCTCCTTCGTCTAAGGAAAGCCAGGCAGGACGAACCTCCGGGTCAAGACGGTTGCAGCCGGCCACCCACTCGCTGACTATCGTGGTCTTGCCGAAGCCAGCCGGGGCAGATACAAGAATCAGCCTGCTGCACAGACCCTCGTCCAGCCGTTCGATCAGGCAGGGGCGAAGAACCGCGTTGGGTCGAGGCTGCGAGACGTAGAGCTTGGTGTTGAGAATCGGCGTCGACATGATGCAATCATAGGACACAACCCCGAGAAGCCGCGTGTGTAATGTGGATAGCCGTGAACGTCAGCTGGTTTGCTGGGCCGCAGCGGTTACAAACGCGTCTACTGAGTCCGACCATCGAATCGCGAGGCACCCTTCGGGGTGCCACGTTTCGTCTACCCGAGGGAACGGGCGCGGCCCAATCCGCCCGACTTGCCTGGCACGCGCCCGTGTGCCAGGCGCTACGCATCTGTGCGCGGCACGGCGATCTTGATGGCACCCGGAAGAATCGAGACTACAACGGGCGTCTCCCCGCCGTCCTCGCCGTCGACCAGGACTGACTGCGCCGGTGTCGACTCAACCTTGATGGTCGTGCCCCTCCATCGGCAGAAGCTCCGGGGCTCGGATCCACCGGCGGCGTCCGCAGCCGACCCTGCCAGCGTCGCAAGATTCGTCGATTCGGCGATGATCACATCGAGCTGCCCGTCGGATACGTCGACTTCGTCGGAGAGCTTCATCCCCATGACGCCGGTACTGGCCGAGTTGGCTACGATGCAGGCCAACCCTTCGGCCTCGTGGCTCTCGCCGTCCACTTCAACGCGATACATCGCGTTCGGGGGGTCGGTGAGCGCCTTCAGGCCGGCGAACGCGTACGCGAGCCACCCGTACTTGCCCTTGAGCTCCCGCGTCGCATCCTCGACCATCGACGTCTCGAATCCCATGGTGACTCGGAGGACGAATAACGTGTCACCCACACGACCGACGTCGACTGATCGCAGGTCGTAAGCCTGTGACGCGATGAGGGCGGCCGCAGCCTCGAGGTCATCGGGGATGCCGAGATCGTCGGCCAGGGCATTACCCGTGCCTCCCGGGAGAACTCCCATAGGAGTGCTGCTGCCAACCAGTGCTGCGGCGACCTCGGCCACGGTGCCGTCGCCCCCATACGCGCACACAAGGTCGTATCCTTCGTCCGCCGCCTGCCTGGCTGCGGCGAACCCGTCGCCGGACGTGTGTGTCACGGCGACGTCCCACTCGAGACCCGCCTCGCCCAATGTGTCGTTGAGGATGCTCAGCACGGGCTGCGGCTGCCCTGCGGCCGGGTTGATGACTATCTTGATTCGCATCGTCTACTCCTGTCGCTGCGTATGCGTCTGACGGGCCAGCCAGTCCCGCTCGAATGCACGGATGCGTCGCTCGATGTGAGGCGCATGCGGGTCCGCGATCGGTCGGCTCGTGACCACGAGCTGCATCGCGTCGTCGGCTGTCATGCCGAGACCGATCAGGATGCAGCACGCCATCGCGACGCTACGGTGTCGGCCCGCTCGGCAGTACACCAGGACGCGTCCTCCTCCGCCGATCACCGGAAGTGCGGCCTCGACACCGGTCCACAGCATCCCGAGAGGTATTGGGAACAGGGGGTTGTCTATGGTCGGCAGTCGAACGAGCTTGAACGGGGGACGCAACAGCTCCGGGGCCGGACGAAACCAGATCATGCTGATCACGAGGTCGATCTTGAGCTCGCGCACGCCCGAAACATGGTGGCGTCTCGGTCGGGCAGCGATGTAGAGCGCGTCGGTGATGGCCGATGCGTCCAACGCGGAGGTCGTCCCAAAGATCGACAGATACCCCATGAGGTCTAGCGCCTTCCCGCGATCGGTCCATGGATGACGAACTGCCCTCGTGTGTTACTACCCGTCGGCGACTGCTTACCAAGATGGACATGACACGGCGATGCCAGTCTGCGGAATGGGGTAGAGGCTACTAGATGGACACTGCGTCTTGCCGAAAGGGGCGAGGACGATGGGCGAGCACAAGGCGGAAGAGATCAAGGGTCGAGTGAAGGAAGCCGTTGGCGACGCAACGGGTGACAAGGACCTGGAGCGGGAAGGCAAGGTGGATCGCGCCAGTGCGGCGACCAAGAAGACGGTCGACAAGGCGACGGAAGCCGTGAAGGACGTCATCAAGCCAAAGGACTAGCGCCGCACGTGCGTCTGACAGGCCCGACCAGCATCTTCGACGGGGCTCCGAAAGGGGCCCCGTTCCGTTTGTGGGCAGGGGTGTCTGCGCCGCGGTGACGGGGACGTGTATTATTCTGCCAAGGTCACGGTGCTATGCTGGAGGCGTTGTTAGCCGCGGCTAACCGCGGGTATACAGTAGGTAGCAAGTGTGGAAAGGCGGATATGATGCCCGAACTGGTGAACGTGCCCGTCCCCGTCGAACGGCTTCAGGAAGTGTACGCGCTCTTGGCTCGCGATTCCGCCAAGCCATCAGCCAGTCATCAAGTGCTGGAGGAAGGCTATCCGGCTGGCTGGAGCACAGCGCTGGTCGATCGCATGTTCATGGAGTCATCGAGCGCCATGCGGCAGATCCTGACCGCCATCGCGCAGAACTCGCCGAGCTGGGTGACGACCGGGGAGATCGCCGACGCCTGCCGGATGACAACTCGTCAGGTGATCGCGTCACTCGGGCCGTTCAAGAAGCGCGTCCGGGGTCGGTACGCGATGAGCCGCTGGCCGTTCGCCGCACGGGAGTTCGTTGATGCCGGCATCTTGAAGTATTCCATGTCGCCCGAAGTGGCGGCGCACGTTCTAGAGCTTGCCGCGCAGGTTGAGGACGCCAGGGGGGTTGAGTAGCAGGGCGCCCCACGGATGGTATCGGTCGAGTCATCGTTCGCCCATTGGAGGCGATAGAAATGTTGTGGACCATCATCGTCATTCTCGTGGTTCTGTGGCTTCTCGGCTTCAGTTTCAACATCGGGGGCGGGCTCGTTCACATCCTGCTCGTCATCGCACTGATCGTGCTTGTGTACAACCTTGTGACCGGTCGTCGAGGGTAGATGAACGCCCTCGTTAAGCAGCGAAACCGAAGCGTCCGGAAAGGTCTCGGACGCTCGGTCAACGGAAGGGTCGGCTCGCGGCATCGGATTGTGAGCCGACACGAGTAGGGAGCACACCATGTCAAACGCTCGTATCGCTTCAATGGATCATCGCAGTCAGGTCCACACCGAGGTTCGTCGGCCGATGGAAGCAGTGGTCTCGCGCGTCGTGATGTTCGTCTTCGGCGTGATCGAGGTACTTATCGCCATCCGCTTCGTGTTCACGCTCCTTGGCGCCAACGCCGAGGCCGGGTTCGTGAAGTTCGTGCACGACCTGTCCGGCGTATTCATGGCTCCGTTCAACGCCATCTTCGAAACGCAGAGTGTGTCAGGGGCGACCTTCGAGTGGAGCGCTCTTGTCGCGATCGCCGTCTACGCGCTCATCGCGTGGGGCATCGTCGCGCTGGTTCGCGCCGCGAGCCCGCGCAGGCGTGCCGAGACCGTCGAGCGTGTCGAGAAGGTTGAGAAGGACGATGCCGACGCCGTAGTCTAGTCGCGTTGGGTACGCGTATACTGTGCACGAACAGATCATTCGGGGGGCCAGGACGTAGCAGTCCGCGGCCCCTCGCGTGTGCAGCCCGAGAGGTGGCATGTGGCACGCGAGCGCTCAACAAGGGGCCGTCACAGCAGGCGGAGCTCACCGACGCGACGACGGCAGTCCGCGCCGGTCGCCCCGGTGATTCTCGCAGCAGCCGAGAGTGAGGACGCCGTGCGTCCCCCGCGGGCCTCTCGCTCGCGAGGTCGTACACGGCGCGCGCCTGCGCAGCGTGGCCCCCGGACTCGGACCGCCCGGGTATCACCCGCACCGGCTCGACCGCGCTCGCGACGCACGAACGTCGGTCGTGTCGCTCTCGGCGTCCTGGTGATCGTCGGCATCCTCGGCGCTGCGGTGGCCAGCTACCTGTTGTACTGGCCGGGCACTGCCAGCGGTGTCACGCCCGGTCAGCCGGTCCACATTGTGGTGGAGCCCGGGTCGTCAACCGCCGTGATAGCTGAGACCCTGGCGACCGCCGGCGTGATCGACAACGCACTGATGTTCCGCTGGGACGCACGGCGCGCCGGCGTGGACGGCACGCTCAAGGCGGGCGAGTACGACATGACCACCGGGATGACGTTCGATCAGGTCGTCGAGCAGCTCACCGCCGGAATCGTGATCGAGTACGTCGACGTGCCCATCCCGGAGGGCTTCACGGCGGCCCGGATCGCCACGCGCTTTGCCGAGCGCACGGGCCTGCCCGAAGCGGAACTTAAAGCGCTGATGACCGCGGGGGCCGCCGAGTTCGCGGGAGAGCACCCTTACCTGGAAGGCACGTACGGCGGCTCGCTCGAGGGGTACCTCTTTCCGGCGACGTACCGCGTGACCGAGGGCTCCACCTCGCGCGATGTGGTCGAGATGATGCTCGATCACTTCGATACGCAGGTCGCCACGCTCGACCTCTCCTTCGCCGAATCGCGCGGTCTCGACGTGGAAGAGGTCGTGATCATCGCCTCGATCCTTGAGCGCGAGAGCCGTCTGGCCGAGGAGTTCCCTCTGGTGTCCTCGGTCATCTACAACCGGCTTGCCAGGCCGATGCGCCTTCAGCTGTGCGCGACGGTGCTCTACACGCTGCCGGGTGACAAGCAGTCGCTCACCAATGCGGATCTCGAGCACGACAGTCCGTACAACACCTACCTCCATGACGGGCTGCCGGCCGGCCCGATCTCCAATCCCGGCCTGCGTGCGTTGCAGGCCGCGGCCAACCCGCCCGAGACGGACTATCTCTACTACGTCCTGACCGGCGAGGACGGCTCGCAGACGTTCACGGTGACCTACGACGAGTTCCTGCGCGCCAAGCAGGGAGCCCGCTAGCCGGCGGGCGCGCTCCCGTATCGCGCCGCGCGGAGTATCCTGTTCCTGTGGGCTTGTGCCTGCCGAGGGGGGAGGACCATGACAGCGCACGTCGTCGTACGGTGGATCGCCGAAGGCGTGATGCACGCTGACGGACTCAGCGCGCTGCCCGACGGATTCGCGGGTCCGGTGTGGGTCGACGTGACCGAACCTGACGAGGAGACGCTTCGTGCGGTGGCGGAACTCTTTCCGATGCCGCCGCTCGCTCTCGAGGACTGTCTGCACATGCCGCAGCGACCCAAGGTGGACGTGTATCCCGAGACAACGTTCCTCATCTGGCTCGTCCCGGTGGCGTTTGCATCCGATGGGCTTGCCGTCCACGAGATCGATGTGTTCCTCGGCGAGGAGCACTTGGTGACCATCCATCACGCGCAGGTAGACGCCATCGACCATGCGGTCACCCATGCGCGGATGCTGCTCGAGCGCGGTGTGGAGTGGACGTTGCATGCGATCCTCGATGAGGCTGTCGACGCGGTCTTCCCGATCGTCGATGGTCTTGCCGACGAACTGGAGACGCTCGAGGACCTCATGCTTGCGGATCCGCGGCCCGAGCACTTGCGGCGCCTCTACGCTGCCCGGCGTGGGCTCGTGCGACTGCACAAGACGGTGGGGCCGGAGCGGGATGTGGTGCGCGGGCTGGCCCGCCTCGAGGCCTTCGTTGAGCCCGATGCGTACATGTACTTCCAGGACATTGGCGATCATCTCGCACGGGTTGCCGATCAGATCGACACTTATCGCGAGGTCGCGGGCACCACCATGGACATCTACCTCTCGGCACAAAGCAACCGCATGAACCAGATCATGAAGACGCTCACGGTCGTGGCCACCATCTTCATGCCGCTGACCCTCATCTCGGGCATATACGGTATGAACTTCCGCTACATGCCCGAGCTTCAGTGGCGTTTCGGCTACTTCGGCGCACTCGGGCTCATGCTCTCGCTCGGGCTCGGCATGGTCTGGTACTTCAGAAGGAGAGACTGGTGGTAGAGGAGCGCGATACCCAGTCGGCTCATGAGGAGGTTCACCACACGATCTACTCGGTGGCGAACCTCATCACCATCCTGCGCCTGATCATGGTCCCGTTCTTCTTCACCGTGCTCGTTGGAGGCGAGGGTGAGCGTTCGCGCCTGGCGGCGTTCCTCATCTATGCGATCGCCGGTTCCACCGACTGGATCGATGGCCAGATCGCGCGGCGCACCAACACCGTCACGCAGTTCGGTAAGATCATCGATCCGCTCGTCGATCGGCTGCTGCTCGCCAGCGGCGTGGTGGGCCTGTACCTGATCGGCGAGCTGCCGCTGTGGGTGCCGGTCGTGCTGGTCCTGCGCGACCTCTACCTGCTCTACGGCGCGTACGTGCTCGAGCGCAGCCGGGTCATCCTGCCGGTCACGTACACCGGCAAGCTCACCACGGCGGTGCTGCTCGTCGGCTTCAGCTCGCTCATCGCCGGCTGGCCGGAAGCGCCGGGGCTCGGTCTGCTCGACTCCGGCTGGCTTCCCGGATTCGGCAGTCAGCCGACGGTGGCCGGCATCTGGTTCGCGTACGTGGGAATCGCGCTTTCCATCACCGCTGCGGTCCAGTACACGGTGATCGCTCGTCGCGCAATCGGCGGGGTCAGTAGCACCACAACGAGAGGGGAGCGGTCATGAAGGCGGTCGTGATGGCGGGAGGAGAGGGCACGCGGCTCAGGCCGCTGACGAGTATGCGCCCAAAACCGATGGTGCCCATCCTGAATCAGCCGGTCATGGAGCACATCATCGGACTCATCAAGCACCACGGCATGACCGAGGTCGTCGCGACCCTGGCGTTCATGCCGCAGGTCATCGAGGACTACTTCGGTGACGGCGACGAGTGGGGCATGGACATCAGTTATGCGATCGAGGAGACCCCACTGGGGACGGCCGGCTCCGTGAAGAACGCAGCCGACGCGCTGACCGAGCCCTTCATCGTCATCTCCGGCGACGCGCTCACCGACATCGATCTGTCCGAGGTGATCGCGTTCCACCAGTCTCGGAACGCGGCCGTGACCATCGCTCTCAAACGCGTTCCCGATCCGCTCGAGTTCGGCGTCGTCATCACCGATGAGGACGGCAAGATCGAGCGCTTCATGGAGAAGCCGACGTGGGGTCAGGTCTTCTCGGACACCATCAACACCGGCATCTACGTGGTCGACCCGCTGGTGTTCGACTACATCCCGGAGGGCACGCCGTTCGATTTCTCCTCCGAGCTGTTCCCGCTGCTGATGGAGAACGGCCACGACCTGTACGGCTGCGTGGTCGACGGTTACTGGTGCGACGTCGGCAGTCTCGAGAGCTACGTGGAGGTCCACAGGGACATCCTTGACGGCAAAGCGATGATCTACGTGCCGGGATCGCGGACCAAAGACGACGTGTACGTAGGCTCCGGCGCCGACATCGATCCGCTAGCCGAGGTTGCGTCCAAAGTCGTCATTGGCAAGAACACGCGCGTGCGCGCAGGCGCCAAGATCCGGCCGTACACCGTCATCGGCGATAACTGCATGATTGGCTACGATGCCGAGGCCGAGCACGCGATCGTCTGGGACGACTGCTTCATCGGCGCACATGCCGCGGTTCGCGGAGCCGTGCTGTGCCGTGGCGTCGATGTGCGCGCAGGGGCGCACATCGAGCAGGGCGTTGTCATCGGCGATGAGACGATGGTCGGCCACGGCGCGACGGTGGGTACCGACGTGCAGGTCTATCCGTTCAAGCGGATAGAGCCCGGCGCGATGGTCACATCGTCGCTGATCTGGGAGTCGCGTGGTGTGCGGTCGCTGTTTGGTGATGACGGTATCTCCGGGCTCGTCAATATCGACATCACGCCTGAACTCGCGCTCAGGGTAGCGCAGGCCTTCGGCAGCCTGCTTCCCGGCAAGTCGCACGTGGTCGTGAGCCGGGACGCGAGCCGTTCAGCACGGATGCTCAAGCGTGCGATGGCTGCGGGACTGAACGCCACCGGATGCCACGTCCGCGACCTGCGCGTCGCCTCACAGTCAGTCGCCCGGTTCACGACGCGTGACACGCGCTGCTCGGGGGGGGTTCACCTGTGCGCCGCGGACAACGATCCCCAGAGTCTTGAGATCCACTTCTACGATGAGGACGGCATCGACCTCATGGCCGGAGCCGAGAAGAAGGTCGAGCGGCTGTACTTCCGGCAGGAGTTCAGGCGAGCGTTCTTCGAGGAGGTCGGCGAGATCATCTACCCGCCTCGCGCGCTCGAGTACTACACTGCCGGACTGGGCGAGGCGCTTGATGCAGCCGGTCCGGTCGGTCGGTCGTTCAGGGTAGTGGCGGACATGGGGATGAGCCCCGCGTCGTTCGTTCTGCCGCAGATAGCCGCACGGTGGAAGCTCGATCTCATCACGCTACGTGCCTTCGTCGACTCCGAGAAGGCCCGGATAGACGCGACCGAACGCGACGCGCAGATCGGAGAACTCGCCCACGCGGTAGATGTCTTCCAGGCCGATGTGGGCGTCTCGATGGACTCCTCGGCCGAACGGCTGACGCTGGTGACTGGAAGCGGGCGCGTCCTCGACCACGACACCGCACTCCACGCCATGGTGAAGCTATGGTGCGGCAGCCATGTCGGCGAGCAGGAGGGCGCTGACGTCGCAGTTCCCGCGACCGCATCGCGCGTGATCGAGGGACTTGCCGCCGAGTGCGGACGATCCGTCGTGTGGACCGGTGGCTCGCGGCGGGCGCTGTGTGCCGCCGCCGGGCGACCCGATGTCGGGTTCGCCGGCTCGCGACACGGCGGACACGTGTTCCCGGGATTCCTGACCGCGTTCGACTCGGTCATGTCACTCGGCATGTTGCTCAGGATGCTCGACGGTGCCGACACGACGCTGGACGAGGTGGTGGACGGGCTGCCTGAGTTCTTCCTGCGTCACGAGGCGGTCCCATGCCCGTTCAATCGCAAGGGTGCCGTCATGCGGACGATGGCGGTGACGGGCCAGAACGCAGAAGCCGAGATGGTCGAAGGCGTCCGGCTGCCGACAGACGACGGATGGGCGCTCGTGCTGCCGCACGCGACCGAGGCGGTCGTGCATGTGTATGCGGAAGGTGCGAGCGACTCGTCGGTCGACGCCACCCTCTCGCTCTATGTGAAGGCGGTCGAAGACGCGATAGCCCACGGGTAGGGCAGGGGTGTGCCAGTGCGTTGAGGCGATCCTCGCGCTTCGGCTACCGTGCGGTACGATTGCGGTTCGAACGATGGACGGATTCTTGCTTGAGAAAGGCCGCATCGGTCACGAGGCCGATCGGACTCCGTATCACAAAGGCGGCCCATGAGCGAAGACCAGGTGTCTGGATCCATCCCGAGGCGTGCCTCGCGTACGCCGCGCCGTCGAGGCCTTCGCTGGCCCGCGTGGCTCGAGCGCTGGCCCGCGCCTGCGCGTATCGCCACGGTCGTGCTCGCGACTGCGATCGTCGTCGTCGCGATCGGGGCCGCAGTCGACGTGGCGCTTGCGGCGGGTCGGATCCACCCGGGTGTCCGCGTCGGTGACCTGCCCGTCGGTGGTATGAGCGTCGACGAGGCCGTCGGGGCGCTTGGCGTGTACGTCGCTCAGTCGAGTGCCGAGCCGGTCACGGTGGCGGCGGGAGAGCATTCGTGGTCGGTGGGAGCCGTCGAGGTGGGGCTGTCGGTTGATGCTACCGCGCTTGCCGGGGAGGCGTTCGCTGTCGGCCGCGGAGAATTCGGTTCTGCGGTGGCCGAGCGGATCCGTGCACTGCTCGGTGGGGTCACCGTTCCTCTGCGTCTTGATTACGATACCGACGGGCTCGAGACCGTGCTCGCCGCGATACGGGACGCGACGACCATCCCCGCGGTCGACGCGGCCGTCGCCGTGGAGGGCGTCTCCGTCACACGCACGGAGCCCCGCGACGGTCTCGGGGTAGATGAGGACGCTGCAGCCGAGCGCATCATCGCGGCATTCGTCTCCGACGAGCGTGCGGTCACACTCGAGCTCGTACCGATCGCCCCCGAGGTCATGACCGAGGACACCGAGGACGCGTACCAGACCGCCCTCAAGATGGTGTCGGCGCCACTGACGCTGTACTACGACGACAAACGGTGGGAGGTTACGGCCTCGACCATCGGCGACTGGATCGACTTCCGCCGTGTCGAGTCGACCGGCTCGGTCGTACTCGAAGCCTATCTCGTGTCCGAGGAGGTATCGGCCACCGTCCTGCCCATGGTTGAGCAGGTGGGAAGGCCAGCCAAGGACGCGACGTTCGTCGCATCGGCCGGGAAGGTGACGATCGTACCTGCCGAGGACGGACTGGCCGCCGATGCCGAGAGTCTGGCCGAGCGTCTGACGACCGTGTTGACCGGCAGCGACGCGCGCGAAGCCGAGCTCACGATGCACCGGGTGCAGGCGTCACGCACCACCGAAGATGCGCAGGCGATGGGTATCGTCGAGCGCATCGCCACGTTCACCACCGAGTATGCATCGTCGAACAAGCCGCGCGTGAACAACATCCACGTCCTGAGTGATGCGCTCAACGGCACGCTCGTCGCACCTGGCGGGGTCTTCAGTTTCAACGAGTCCATCGGTGAGCGCACGGCCGCCAAGGGCTACGAGGAAGCCAATGCCATCGTCAACGGCAAGCTGGTGCCGCAGCTTGGTGGCGGAATCTGCCAGGTGGGCACCACCGTGTTCAATACGGTGTTCTTCTCGGGCCTGCCGGTTGTCGAGCGTCGGAATCACTCCCAGTACATCAGCAGCTACCCGAAGGGCCGGGACGCGACCGTGTCCTGGGGCGGTCCTGACATCAAGTTCAAGAACGACACCGAGCACTGGGTGCTCGTCGCCACCTCATACACCAACTCGTCGGTGACCATATCTCTGTACGGCACGAGTCCCGGGTACGACGTGACCTACGAGACAGGCCCGTTCACTGACCTTGTGGACCCGCCTGTACGCGAGGTGAAGGACCCCGATCTCCCGGTGGGGAGCAAGGTCGTCGACGAGCGTGGCGTGAGCGGTCGGACCATCGTGGTGACACGCACGGTACGCAAGGGTGGTACCGTTGTGCGCACCGACACGTTCAAGTCGGTCTACCGGGCGGTCGAGGAAGTCGTCAGGGTCGGCACGAAACCGGTGGCCTCGCAGTCGCCGACGTCGACTCCGTAAGAGTCGCGGCACGAGTCTTTGGGGCGCTGATCGGAGGGGGGAGCGCGTGTTCCAGCCGGAGTATGAGGCCATGGAGCGGCCGGAACTCGAGGCGCTGCAGCTGGAGCGCCTCAACAGCCTGCTCGCGCGAGTGTACGAGAACGTCCCGCTGTACCGGAGCAAGTTCGATGGAGCCGGCGTCCGGCCGAGGGTTGAGTCCCTCGGCGAGTTGGCCGACCTCCCGTTCACGGTCAAGGATGACCTTCGGTCCGCATACCCGTACGGGATGTTCGCGGTTCCGCTGAAAGACATCGTCCGCGTGCACTCGTCTTCGGGCACGACCGGCCAGATCACCGTGGTCGGGTATACCCGGGGCGATATCGAGCGCTGGGCCGACATGATGGCGCGCACGATCGCATGCGCGGGTGGAACCGCCGATGACATCGTGCAGGTCACGTACGGCTACGGCCTGTTCACGGGCGGTCTGGGGGTCCACTACGGGTCCGAACGCCTCGGGTGCATGACGATCCCGATCTCCGGTGGCAACACGAAGCGCCAGGTCCAGGTCATGAAGGACTTCGGGACGACGATCCTCGCGTGCACGCCGAGCTATGCGATCCTCATCGCCGAGACGGCCGCCGAGATGGGCATCGACCCGCGCTCGCTGTCGCTCAAAGCAGGCATCTTCGGCGCCGAGCCGTGGAGTGACAACATGCGACGCCAGATAGAGGAGATGCTCGATATCACCGCCATCGACATCTACGGCCTCTCCGAGGTGCTCGGGCCCGGCGTCGCCAGCGAGTGCACGTGCCAGTGCGGTCTGCACGTCAACGAAGACCACTTCATCATCGAGATCATCGATCCGGTGACGCTGCAGCCGGTCCCTGACGGCGAGCGGGGCGAGGTCGTGTTCACCACGCTCACCAAAGAGGGCATCCCCGTCATCCGCTACCGCACGCGCGACATCTCCCGGCTCGTCCCGGGTCAGTGCGCATGCGGACGTACCTTCCGCCGCATGGAGCGCGTCACCGGCCGGACCGACGACATGCTCATCATCCGTGGTGTCAACGTGTTCCCGAGCCAGATCGAGCAGGTGCTCGCGGGGATTCCCGGTGTCGCACCCCACTATCAGGTCGTGCTGTCGAAGCGGGGGAGCATGGACCACGTCGAAGTCCACGTCGAGGTCGGCCCCGACGTTCCGTTCGACGAGATCAAGACGCTCGAGCGGCTTCGCGGTCGCGTGGCCGCCGAGATCGCGTCGGCGCTTGCGGTGAGCATAGCGGTCAAGCTTGTGGAGCCGAAGTCCATCCAGCGCTCGGAGGGCAAGGCCCGGCGTGTACTCGATACGCGTGGCGAGGGAGGAGCATAGTTCATGGTCAAGCAGCTGACGGTCTTCCTTGAGAACAGTCCCGGGCGGCTGGCGGGTCTGACGCGTGTGCTTGGTGACGCGGGTGTGAACATGCGGGCGCTCATGGTGGCCGACACCGCCGAGTTCGGGGTGGTGAGGATCATCTGCGACCGTCCCGAGACGGCGCGCCGCGCGCTCGAGTCGGCGGGCTTCGGCGTGAGTGTCACCGAGATCCTCGCCGTCGAGGTGCCGGACCGCCCCGGCGGACTTGCCGACATACTCGAGGCCCTTGGCGCCGTAGGCATCAATGTCGAGTACGCGTACTGCTACGTCGAGCCGGGCGGGCAGGCCGCGATCGATGTCTTTCGCGTCGAAGAGCCGGGCCGAGCCACATCGGTGCTGCTCGAGGCCGGGATCCGCGTCCTCGAGCCTGACGACGTCTATCCGGCCGATTCCTGAGCCTCGGCTTCCTGCGCTGCCGGCTCGCCGTCTGCCGTGCGCCGTCCGAGCGGTTGCGCGTCCTGGGCGGGTGCCATCTCTCGCGCCAGAGCGGCGAGGCGTCCCGCGTCGCGTGAGCACGCCAGCACCTCGGTCGTGATGACCGAGTCGTCGGCGCCGAGCGTGTCGCACGCCAGCGTGTGGAGCCGTGCGGCTGCGACAGTGGCGCCCTCAGGCTCCGTGTTGGGCAGGAGCACTATGAACTCGTTCCGACCCCGGAACGCGACATCGTCCACGAGTCGCACGTCGCCTCGTAGGGTGCCTGCGACGTGGCGCATCATCGTCCGATGCCGGGCGGGCCGCAACCCTTCGTACAGGCTGGGGCCGATACGCACGACCACCAGCGAGAAGGGCGTCTGATACCGCTGCCACGAGGCCAGTGCCGACTCGATCGCTCGCGCGACGTGCAGCGCGCTGTACGCGCCGGTCGTACGGTCCACCATCGTCGTGTTCTCGAGGCCTGCGAGCACGTACTTGAGCCGGCCGGCCACCTCGCCGCCGATGATTCCCACCACGGCGTAGGTGACGACCCGGATCGCTATGAGGACGAGCGCGTCGTTCGTCAGGCCCTCGGCGTTGAGCAGCGGCATGCGGAGCGCCACGTACAGACCCGTCGCCATGATGGCGGCTACGAACCCACCGTTGCGGCCCCAGTGCAGGGCGCCGGCAAGCACGAGCACGATGAGCAGCTGGGCGACGACCTCGGCAGTCTGCGGCGCGACACCCGGGGCGATGAGCATGCTCGACACGACGGCCAACGAGCCGAACGCCATGATGATCGCCTCGAACCACGTGTACTTCACTGGACCTCCTGTAGCGGGTCGTTGCTTACTGTCACGGATGATTCGGGCAGGTGACACTGCCGGTTGTCGGGTTGAAGATGTACAGGGTGCCGTCCGACGGGCATCGGGATGTCGATTCGAAGTTCCGGACCGATGAGGCCAGACTGTCTATGGTGATCGTCGCTTCCGACGCTGACGAGGCTGCGACCACGACCACGGCGGCCCGTTCGAGCACGGAGCGGTTATGGTCGCATGCGGCGGCAGCGGCTCGCGCAGAAGCGGGGAGATAGGACGCTACCGCCACCAGAAGCAGGATCGCGATGATGAGGACGACGGTCATCAGCTCGATCGCCGTGAACCCGGCGTCGCCCCCCGGCGCTCTCCGTCTACCGTTCACCACCAGACCCCCATCGTTTGGCCAATACTGCTTCCGCCGACTCCTCGGCACACGCTTGAGGATTATGTCGGCACATGAACCGCACCCCTGAAGCGTACGATACCGCGAGGGTCGGATCGGTGCATCTCTCACGCACAACCCCTACAATCGAAAGTGTCTCGACAGACCCCGCCAGGACGGAGTCACGCGTGTCCGCACACGCTCGCGCGCAGCGCGCGCTGGTCTCGTTGTCGCTCGCTCTCGCGCTGCTGGTCGCCCCCCCGGCTTGGGCGTCATCGGTTGAAACCGATCGTATCGGAGGCCTGCCGGTAGCCGGAGACCCGGCGCTCGCATCGGCAGTCCCCGAGGTGTCGATACCGGCGGGTGTGCTCTGGACGGGCGATGGGCGTCCCCTGTGGGAGCGGGACGCCGATGCGCGGCGTGCGATGGCGTCGACCACCAAGCTGATGACAGCTCTGGTGGTCCTGGACTCGGCGGATCTCGAAGAGGTCGTGACCGTCTCCCGGCGGGCGGCGAGCGTGGGAGAAGCCGGTGTCGAGCTCGTCGCCGGTCAGAAGATGACCGTCCGCGAGATGCTCGAGGCGACGCTCGTACGATCGGGCAACGATGCAGCGTTCGCGCTCGCGGAGCACGTGGCGGGCAGTGTGGAGGCGTTCGTGCAGCGCATGAACGACAAGGCGGCCGAGCTGGGCCTCGACGATACGGCGTTCGCCAACCCGCACGGGCTCGACGCCGTCGGGCACTACACCTCGGCATCGGATCTGGCCACGCTTGCGACGGTCGCGATGGCCGACGAGCGGTTCGCAGCGATGGTCACCCAGCCGCGCGTGAGCGTTCGCGGTACGGGCGGGTCGGTGAAGGTGTACGAGAACTCCAACAAGCTTCTTGACTCGTATGCCGGCGCGACAGGGGTCAAGACAGGCTGGACGAGCAAGGCCGGCTACTGTGTCGTCGCCTCCGCCGAGCGAGAGGAGATAGGCCTCATCGCCGTGGTACTCGGGGCGGCTTCCGAAGACGACCGGTTCGAGCAGGCTCGCGCGCTACTCGACTGGGGATTCGACCACTACGCGCTCACACCGGTCTCATCGGCCGAGGAGACAGCGGCACTCGTGTCCGTGACGGACTATCTGGACCGTACCGTCGCGGCGCGCGTCGCCGAGACCGTAGCGGTCCCGGTGTTCGACCTCGATGGTGACGTGACCTCGCGCATCGACGTGATCGAGGAGGTCGACGCGCCTGTGGTTGCCGGGCAACGTCTGGGCACGCTCACCGTCGTTCAGGGCGACCGTCTGCTGGCGCAGGTAGCGCTCGTGGCGGCCTCCGACGTGCCGGCGCCCGATCTGTGGGAGTCCATCGGCATATGGTTCACCCGACTGTGGAGGACGATGTTCGGCGGCGAGCGCGTGGCCGAGCCGGTCTTCGTGATGTGAGAGGAGTCTACCGACGTGTCAGAGCCGTCACGTACCACACCGCTTCATGACGAGCATGTCGCACTCGGCGCCCGGATGGTGGACTTCGCCGGATGGCGGATGCCCGTTCAGTATCAGGGGATCATCGACGAGCACAACGCCGTGCGAACAGGCGTCGGGATCTTCGATGTGTCGCACATGGGCGAGTTCCGGCTCTTCGGATCGGACGCGAAGGCAGCGCTTGAGCGCATCGTGACTAACGATCTCGACCGGATCGACGTGGTCGGTCACGCTCTGTACACCGTGATGTGTGACGAGGACGGCGGCATCATCGACGACCTTATCGTCTATCACACCGGTGATCTCGAGTATCTCGTGGTGGTCAACGCAGCTAACCGCGAGACCGACTGGGCGTGGATCACATCGCACCTGCCCCCGACCGTGGAGGCGGTCGACGAGAGTGACCGGACGGCACTCATCGCCGTGCAGGGGCCAGGCGCGCTTGCGGTCGTCAGCGAGCTTGCCGGACCTAGCTGGGAGCCGCCCGGACGGTTCTCGCTCGGCGAGGCGACGCTCGACGGTGTCGGCGTGCTGGTGGCACGCACCGGCTACACGGGAGAGGACGGCGTGGAGCTGTTCTGCCATACGTCGCACGCTGTGGCGTTGTGGCGTCTGCTTCTGAGCTTTCCCGAGGTCACGCCGTGCGGTCTCGGTGCGCGCGACACGCTCCGGCTCGAGATGGGCTACGCGCTGTACGGGAGCGACATGGACCGGGGCGTCGATCCCGTGTCGGCCGGGCTCGGATGGGTGGTGCCGAAGACGAAGTCCGGCTACATCGGCCACGCCGCGATCGCCCGGATACGCGAGGCAGGGCCGTCCCGCAAACTCGTCGGACTCACCGTCGGCAAAGGCGTTCCGCGCCACGGGTACACCCTGTTGCGTGAGGGTGCCGAGGTCGGTAAGGTGGCAAGCGGCACGTTCTCGCCGACACTCGGGCACGGCATCGCGACAGCGTACGTGCCGGCAGGGCTGGCAGAACCGGGCACCGCGCTTGAGATGGAGATCAGGCGCAAGACGGTCGGGGCGACCGTCGTCCGGCCACCGTTCGTGAAGGAGACATCGCTCACGGCATCGGGCTCGTGAGCACAGGCTTCCCGGAAGGAGCTTGAGGACCCCATGTATCCCAAGGACCTGAAGTACGACCGCGAGCACGAGTGGGTGCGCCTCGAGGGCGGCATCGCGGTGATGGGCATCTCGCACTTCGCACAGGACCAACTCGGCGAGGTCGTGTACGTTGACCTGCCCACAGCCGGCGCCACGCTGTCGGCCGGTGACTCGTTCGGCGAGATCGAGTCGGTCAAGTCGGTCTCCGAGCTGTTCTCGCCGGTCTCGGGTGAGATCGTCGAGGTGAACGACGAGCTCAGCGACACGCCGGAGACCGTGAACGAGGATCCGTACGGCGATGGCTGGATGATCAAGGTCTCGCTCTCCGACCCGTCACAGGTCGACGCGCTCATGGATGCCGATGGCTACGAGGCGTTCCTCGCCGAGGCTGAGTAGTTCATGCGTTTCATCCCCGTGACCTGCGAGGAGCAGGCCGAGATGCTTCGCGTGGTCGGTGCGGACACCGTCGATGACCTGTTCGTGGACGTTCCCGCCGCCGCGCGTCTCGGTCGGCCACTGGCGCTTCCTGACCCTCTGGGTGAGGTTGAGCTTGCCGCGCACCTCGAGGATCTCGCGTCGGCCGACTCGCATGCCGGGAGCGTCGTCTCGCTGCTCGGTGGCGGGTGCTACGACCACTACGTGCCGGCGATCGTCGACGCTGTGGTCAGCAAGCCTGCGTTCTTCACCGCATACACGCCATACCAGCCCGAGGTGAGCCAGGGCACGTTGCAAGCGGTCTACGAGTACCAGTCGATGATATGCGCGCTCACCGGCATGGATGTCGCCAACGCATCGATGTACGACGGCGCCAGCGCGTTCGCCGAAGCGGCCCTTATGGCTGCTCGTGTCACACGTCGCCACCAGGTCGTCGTCTCGGCAGCGGTCCATCCCGAGTGGCGCGAGACGCTCGCAACGTACGTGGGGGCCGGCGTGCTGGACATCCTCACGTGTCCGATGAGCGATGGTGTCACCGATGCCGCCGCGCTCCGTGACCTGGTCGATGACCGCACCGCTGCGGTCCTCGCGGCGTCGCCGACCTTCTATGGAGCGCTCGACGATCTCGAGGCACTCGCCGGGATCGCGCACGATGCCGGCGCGCTGCTCGTCGCGGGAACCAACCCGATACTACTCGGCGTGCTCGAACCGCCGGCGGCCTACGGCGCGGACATCGTCGTGGGGGAGGGCCAGCCGCTCGGCAACCCTCAGTCCTTCGGCGGTCCCGGGCTCGGGATCTTCGCGTGTCGCCAGGAGCATCTCCGACAGATGCCCGGTCGCGTCGCGGGGCGTACGACGGACGTGGACGGCCGCACGGGGTTCGTGCTGACGTTCTCGACGCGGGAGCAGCACATCCGGCGCGAGAAGGCGACGTCCAACATCTGCTCCAACCATGCGCTCAACGCGCTCGCGGCGGGCGTCTACCTCAGTGCGGTAGGTCGCGAGGGGCTTGCGGGCATCGGCCGGGCGTGCGTGGCTAAGGCGCACTACCTCGAGTCACGGCTGGTCGAGACCGGTCGGTTCGAGCGCGTCTTCTCGGCGCCGTTCGCGCACGAATTCGCGCTGCGCTACACCGGTGACGTCGCGGTCATGCAGGCGCGCCTGCTCGAGCGCGGCTTCTTCGCCGGCCTCGATCTCGGGCGCTTCAGGGCCGAGGACGTCGGCCGTGTGCTGTTCGCGGTGACAGAGAAGCGTACGCGCGCCCAACTCGACCGGTTCGTGGCGGAGGTGAACGCCCTGTGAGCGCACCGACACGCGAACCGCTCACCGGGACGCTCATCTTCGAGCGCGGCGCGCCTGAGTCCCGCTGTGTCGAGTCGCCGGCGCTCGACGTGCCGGACGTCTCGCTGTCCGACGTGCTGTCCGGACGGCAGCGCACCGAGCCTCCCGTACTGCCGCACGTGACCGAGGTCGAGATCGCGCGCCACTACGAGCGGCTCGCGAGCGCCAACTTCGGCGTGGACAGCGGGTTCTATCCGCTCGGCAGTTGCACGATGAAGTACAACCCGAAGATCGACGAGTGGGCATGCCGTCTGCCGGGATTCGCGGGGCTGCACCCATATCAGCCGCCCGCGACCGTGCAAGGCGCCCTCGAGTTGATGTGGGAGTTGCAGGAGGCACTCGCCGAGATAGCCGGCCTGCCCGCGGTCACGCTGCAACCGGCAGCCGGTGCGCACGGTGAACTCACCGGACTGCTCGCGATCCGCGCGTACCACACGGCCAACGGTGACCCGCGAGCGCGTGTGCTCGTGCCCGACTCGGCGCACGGCACTAATCCTGCGACCGTGGCGATGTGCGGCTACGAGGTCGTCCAGGTGCCGAGTGACGAGAGGGGCGGCGTGGACGTCGCGGCACTCAATACCCTGCTCGACACGGACGTCGCAGCGATCATGCTCACCAACCCGAACACGCTCGGTCTGTTCGACGAGAACATCCTGGAGATCACGGCCGCGGTCCATGCCGTCGGCGCGCTGGCGTACTGCGACGGCGCAAACCTGAACGCCATCCTCGGCAAGTCGCGCCCGGGCGACATGGGCTTCGACGCGCTGCACATCAACCTCCACAAGACCTTCGCGACCCCGCACGGCGGGGGAGGACCCGGCTCGGGTCCCGTGGCGGTGAGCGACGCGCTCGCACCGTACCTTCCCGGTCCGGTCGTGGCCCGCGCGGCCGACGGGGTGTTCTCGCTCGTGACGCCGGAGCGCAGCATCGGACGCGTGCGGTCGTTCGTCGGCAACTTCGGCGTGCTCGTCCGCGCGTATGCGTACATCCGCGCGGTGGGTGGGAGCGGGCTTACCGAGGTCGCCGAGCAGGCCGTTCTCTCGGCCAACTACCTCAAGGAGCTGCTGCGCGACGTCTGGCCCCTACCGTACGACCGCGTGTGCAAGCACGAGTTCGTGCTCTCGGGAGGCCGGATGCGCAAGCAGACCGGCGTCCGCACGCTCGACGTCGCCAAGCGGCTGCTCGACTACGGGATCCATCCGCCGACGATCTACTTCCCGCTGATCGTGGAAGAGGCGCTCATGATCGAGCCGACCGAGACCGAGAGCAAAGAGACGCTCGACCGTTTCGCCGGGGTGCTGCGCACGATCGCGGCCGAGGCTGCCGAAGACGCCGGGTTGCTGCAGGGTGCGCCGTACTCGACGCCCGTGAGGCGGCTCGACGAAGCGGCTGCCGTCAAGCGGCCGGACCTGGCCTGGGTGCCGCCGGAGGGGGCGCCGGGCTAGGCCGGGAGATGGACACCTGGCGTCTCATAGTCGACGGCCCCGCCGAGGGCGCACGCAATATGGCGGTCGACCGGGCGATCCTCTCGGCACACGAATCGGGAAGCGCGCCCCCGACGCTGCGCCTGTACCGCTGGAGTCTGCCGACGGTCTCGTTGGGGCGGTTCCAGGATATCGGGGACGTCGATCTCGCGTACTGCCGCGAGCACGGCATCTGTGTGTGCCGGCGTCCGACCGGCGGCCGTGGCGTGCTGCACGACGATGAGCTGACGTACTCGGTGGTGGCCGGCGTACGCGACGGGCTCCCCCGCGGGATCCCGGGCAGCTACCGTGTGCTGTGTGGAGCGCTGGCAGAGGCGTACCGGGAACTCGGGATTGCCGCCGAACTCACCGCCCGTTCGCGCGGCCCGCGCGGTTCAGGGGCGTGCTATCTGCACGCCACACCGGCCGACCTCTCACTCGGGGCGGCAAAGCTCTCGGGAAGCGCGCAGGTGTGGAGTCACGACTCCTGTCTGCAGCACGGGTCGTTCACGATCACGCGCGATATCGGGCGCGAGGCTGCGGTCTTCCGTCTCGATCACGATGTCCGGACAGCGCTTGCGAAGACGACACTCACGATAGCCGACGCGTGCGAGAGTCCCCCGGCAGACGATGTGCTCGAAGCCGCGGTCGTGGCGGGTTTCGAGCGGGTGTTCAGGATACGCTTCGACCGTGGCGGTCTGTCTCCGGACGAGGAGCGAGCGGCGGGCGAGGCCGTTGCCGATTTCGCGCTTCCAGGCCTCTGAAACGGGGCGGATGAGGGGTCCGGGCGACAGGGGTGTGATTCGTCGACGTCGAGTGGAGGTACAGCCACCGGTGTCAGCCCCGTCTGATACAATGAGGCCACGTTGGAGGAGCTGTTTTGTTGACTCGAGCGGAGGGGTCGTGGTGACCGACAAGCACGCGTCCGAGGACGGTCTGCTGAACCTGCAGGAACGCTCGGTCGAAGAACTCCGGAGTCTGCTTGATGAACTGTATGCCGAGGAGCAGAAGGTCAGTTACCGCCGCAGGGTCCTTCATGGCAAGATCGACATCCTGCGGGCGGAGTTGGTGCGTCGTCTCAAGGAGGACCGGGAGGCCGGGAAGGGTGTCGTCACAGGTGGCGATATCGAGCGGCTTATCGAGATCCTCGCCAACGACCTGCATGGCGTGTCACGCTTCGATGTGGCCGCAGACGATGACGACTGGGAAGAGTGATAGCTGCGCGGTTGCTGCGCGGTGGTACCGACAAGGAGGCACGTGTGCCGGGCATTGCTGACAAGATCAAGGAGTTCCTCGATGAGATCGCGATCGATGCGGTCGAGGAGCGGGTCGTCGAGTACGTGATCCGTGAGGTGCACAACGGGCGGAAGCTCAGCGACGCGCTGACCGACCCGTACGTCAAGAACCGGCTCAGCGAAGAACGCCTGGCCAAGGTGCTCGAGAGCCCAGAGGTCTTCGCTGCGCTCGAGGAGCAGATCGCCCAGTCCTTCAAGACGCGCGAGTTCGGTTTCCTCGATTAGGAAGACCGGGCGTCTTTCGGCAGGAGATGGTGAGAATGGACGTCTGTCCTTCGTGCGAGAGTCCGGTCGCACCGGATGCGACTGCATGTCCCGAGTGCGGCGCGACGCTTGAAGGAACCACGGCAGCGTTCGACGTCGTCTCCGTGCCGGAGGGACTGCCGGAGACGATCGAGGTCGTGACCTCGGACGTGCCGGTACTCGTAGTCGGCAAGGGTGCCGAGGTGGGGGAGCGTTTCCATCTCGAGCAGCCGGAACTCACGATCGGCCGCGATCCGGACAGCGACATCTTCCTCAACGACGTGACCGTGTCTCGCCGGCACTCGCGCCTGCTGGTCGTCGGCTCCGTGGTGACCGTCGAAGATGCCGGGTCGCTCAACGGCACCTACGTCAATGACATCCTCGTCGATGCGGCGATCCTGCGCGACGGGGACACGCTTCAGATCGGGCGATTCAGGATGGTCTTCCTGAGCGGGGGTGCCTAGCCATGGCCCGCCGAACGCGCGAATACCTGACCATCGGCGAAGTGGTCGAGCAGCTCCAGCCGACGTTCCCTGACCTGAGCATATCCAAGGTACGGTTCCTCGAAGACGAGCAGCTCATCACCCCCGAGCGGACGGCTGGCGGGTATCGCATGTTCCGCCCGGCCGACGTGCAACGACTGGAACTGGTGCTGCGTCTCCAGAAGGAGCATTTCATGCCGCTCGCGGTCATTCGAGAGCGGCTCGAAGACTTCGACAAGGGCAAGTTGCCGCCGGAACTCAAGCCGGCGATCGAGTCCTCGGAGATCCTCTCGCTGCCGCTGGAGGATGCCGAGACCGTTCCGGTGGATCGGGCGCCGGATATGCTCGGACTGCCATCCGCGTTCATTCGCGAACTGGCATCATTCGGTATCGTGACGCTCGTGGCCGGCGAGCGTGGTGACGAACTCCCCGGACCGGATGTCAGGATCGCGCACACGTGTTGGGATCTCAGGCGCTTCGGCATAGAACCCCGGCACATGCGCATGTACGAGACGTTCGCTGAGCGCGAGGCTGCGTTCTTCCAGCAGATCCTGATGCCCGCGATGCGACACCGCACTCCCGAGGCGCGCCAGAAGCTCGTGGAGACGCTCGCCGAGCTCATGCGCCGCACCGGCGAGCTCAAGGAACACATGATGAGACGCGCCGTCTCGCGCACGTTCGAGGATGTCAACTGAGCACGATGACCGACGAAGCGCTCGACACCATGGCTGATGACCTGCCGGTATCCGACAAGGTCGCCGGCACGCGGTTCGCGCACCCGAGTGAGAGGGTCGCGGCGCAGATACTCGACTTCTATCAGATCGCGTGGGAGTACGAGCCCACCACCTTCCCGCTGGAGTGGGACAAGCACGGCAACGTGCTCGCATCGTTCGCACCCGACTTCTACCTGCCCGAGTTCGAACTGTATATCGAGCTCACAACGATGAGTCAGAAGCTCGTGACCAAGAAGAACCGGAAGGTCCGGCGCCTGAAAGAGCTCTACCCTGACGTGTCGATCAAGATCCTGTACCAGAAGGACTTCCGGAAGCTTCTCTTCAAGTACGGTATCCCGGTCGCGGAGCGCGAGCACAGCGAGGGCGGGGGACTCGAGGCGGCCACCGGCACCCGTGAGGGCGCCTCATGAGCGCAGTTCTGCCGGATGCGCGCATGGACCGGGTGCTCCTGACCGAGGCCGAGATCGCGGGAGCGGTCGCCCGCCTCGGTCACGACATCGCAGCCGACTATGTCGGCCGCGACCTCGTACTGGTGACCGTGCTCAAGGGTGGGCTCTTCTTCCTCTCGGACCTGTGTCGTGAGATCGATCTCCCTCTCACACTCGACTTCATGGCGATCTCGTCGTATGGCCCACAGTCGACCGGCTCGGTAGCGATCACCAAGGACCTCGACGAGGCCATCGAGGACCGCGATGTGCTCGTGATCGAGGACATCATCGACACCGGCCTTACCCTCAACTACCTGCTGCGCGTGCTGCGCCAGCGTCGGCCCGCCAGTCTGGCGGTGTGTACGCTGCTCGACAAGGACGCCCGTCGGCTCGTCGACCTGCCTATCACGTACCGCGGGTTCTCCGTTCCGGATCGCTTCCTCGTCGGCTACGGTCTCGACCTGGGCGGGTTGTGGCGCAACACGGGATACATCGCGACGCTCAAGGAGGCGGTGTGGGAGGCCTGAGGAGCGCCATGGAGAGTCGCCCGCCAGCGGCGCTGGTCGCCCGGGCCTCGAGCGGCTACGCTACACCCTGGAACCGACCATCACGAAGGAGCCTGCCGTGAACCTCGAGCAGTACATCAGGGACATCCACGACTTCCCGAAAGCGGGCATCGTCTTCAAGGACATCACGCCGCTGCTCGCAAGCCCGGAGGGCTTTCGCGGGGCGATCGACACGATCGCTGCCGGCTATGAGGATGCCGAGGTATCCAAGGTTCTCGGAGCGGAGGCTCGCGGTTTCATCTTCGGCGGCGCGCTCGCCTACAAGCTCGGCGCCGGGTTTGTGCCCGCGCGCAAGCCAGGCAAGTTGCCCGCGGCCATCACCTCACACACCTATGAGCTCGAGTACGGTACCGACTCGCTCGAGGTGCACACCGACGCGTTCGGCCCCGGTGACCGTGTGCTGATCGTGGACGACGTGCTGGCGACCGGCGGCACGGCGGCGGCCAAGGCGGCCCTGGTCCACGAGATGGGCGCTACCGTGGTCGGGTTCGCGTTCCTGATCGAACTCGACTTCCTTGGTGGACGCGAGAAGCTCGGCGAGTCACGGATCGTGTCGCTCATCCACGTCGCGTAACGCGTCAGTTCTCCGGTACGACGATTTCGGCGTGCACGGAGGCGACACCGCCGAAGCCGAGTGCCTGCGCGGCGGCCTTCGACAAGTCGAGGTCACGGCCGGCGATGAACGGACCACGGTCGTTCACGTATACGATGACCCGGTTGTTGCCGCGTGTGAGGGCCAGGACGGTGCCAAAGGGCAGCGTACGCGAGGCACAGGTGAGGTCGTTCTCGTTGAAGACCTGGCCCGACGCGGTCCTTCTCCCGTGGAAGCCCGGTCCGTACCAGCTGCAGACGGCCGTCCAGGACGTGCCGGTGGTCTTGTACGCCCGGGGCATGTACGCCGAGACGATGTACGATGCCTCCGCGTAGGGGGCAACCGTTGCGGTCGCCCGGGGGATGGCGGTCTCGAGTGGGACCGATGAGGACTGCCACTGGCTTCGTGTCGCCGCGTTGAGCCGACGGGCGACGAGCAGTGCCTCGCGCGCTTCAACGGTGAGCTCGGCGACGAGCGCCTCCTGATCCGCAAGCGTGCGCTCGCCCGCGGCGATGCGCTCCGCCTGGATACTCTGGAGTTCCCGATCCTGAGCCAGGAGATCGTCGAGCTTGCCGGCCTGGTAGCGCGCATCAGCGACGGCGACCGTCAGGTCGGAGACGACACGACTGTCTCCCTCGGCGATGCGGGCGAGCACGGAGGCGCGCGACACGAAGTCGGCGATGGTGTCCGAGGAGAGCAGCAGGGCGATCGTGCTTGCGGGTCCTCGCTTGTAGACCTCGACAAGCCGGGCCTGGTAGCGGCTTCGCGCCTCGGCCAGACGCATCTCGGCCGCGTCGAGTTCACTGCGCTGGTCGCGGATGCGTTCCGAGGTGACCGCCAGACGCTCGGTGAGCGCGCGTTGGTCGGCCTGCAGCGCTTCGATCTGGTCCTCGAGTGCCAGGGCGCGTGCGGTCGCTTCATCGAGCTCGCCCTGGACCCGCTTGACGTCTCCGCTCAGCCCTGCGAGCGGGATCGACGATCCGGCGGTGGCCGTCGGCTCCGTTGCGGCTTCCTGGGCGTAGGCGACCGGCACCGCACTCGCGACGAGCGCGAGCAGCACCGTGGCGGACCTCATGCCTACCGCAATGCGCATCGCTCCTCCTGCCGTGAGGCTGCGTGACGCGCTTCCACATGGTAGCAGAACGGCGCGGCGGCGTCGTGTGATACAATCCGCAGGTAGGAGGCCTGTTCTTCCGGTTCCGGCCACCCTCTGGACACACTACGACGACGCAGCACGGAGGCATGATGCGGACCGGCCCGTCGGCACGATCCCTCAACGCTGTGCTCGCGGTCGCGATGACGGCGAGTCTCGCGCTGTATCCGGCGACCTCCGCGGTCGCCACACCCGCCACCCCCGAGATCGAGGCGACGCAGGCCGAGGCGACTGCGGCGCGCGAGGCTCTCGACACGATGAACGAGGACCTCGAGATCCAGGTGGAGGAGTACAATGCGATCTCCGAGGCGCTCGACTCGACCCGGGAGAGCATCCGCCAGACGCGCAGCGATCTGGAGCGGGCCGAGTCTGACCTTGCCGAGGCCAAGGCCACCCTCGGCAGGCGGGCCGCGAACATCTACAAGGACGGCGGGGCAAGCGTGCTCGACGTGTTCGTCGGGGTGCGCTCGTTCCAGGACTTCCTCGTGCGGGTCGATCTCGCTGTCCGCATCAACCGCTCCGATGCCCAGGCCGTAGCGAGCGTGAAGGCTGCCCGGGCGCGCGTGGAGGCCACGCGCCTCTCGCTCGCGCAGCGCGAGGCCGAGCAGCTCGCGCTTCAGCGTGAGACCGAGGCGCGTGCCGAGCAGATCGAGGCCGAGGTCGCCGCCCAGGAGCGCTACGTCGTTGCGCTCGATGCCGAGATCAAGCGTCTGATCACGGAGGAGGAAGACCGCCAGCGGCGACTCGCGGAGGAGCGCGCCGCGCAGGCTGCCGCACTGGCGGCCCAGTACGCGTCCGGTGGCCGGGACGCTACCGACACATCAGAACTCGGCCCGGGCAAGCCCGAGGTCGTCGCGGTGGCGCTGCAGTATCTCGGTGTCCCGTACATGTGGGGAGGTTCGACGCCCGCGGGGTTCGACTGCTCGGGACTCACGAGCTACTGCTACCGCCAGATCGGCGTGAGCCTGCCGAGGACCAGCCGGAGCCAGTACCAGGCGGGCAAGCACATCCCGCCCGATCAGCTCGACATGCTCGTGCCCGGTGACCTGGTGTTCTTCGCGCGTGATGCCGACCCGACCCGCGTGCATCACGTGGGGATCTACGTCGGTGACGGCAACTATCTCCACGCGCCGCAGACCGGCGATGTGGTGCGCGTGGCCTCGCTCGTCGATCGCATCACGAGCAAGGGCGACTACGTCGGAGCGTCGAGGTTCTAGTGCTGGTGGTATGAGCCCGTCGCAGCCCGGTCGCTGCATGTCTGCTGTGCTATCATTCAACGAATCGCCGCATCCCAGGCACCCTATCCGCTCGGAGGTGTTCGTGTCGCGTACCCTATTGTCGGGCAACGAGGCCGTGGCACGTGGCGCCTGGGAGGCCGGTGTCGCGGTCGGCGTGGGCTATCCCGGGACTCCTTCCACCGAGGTCCTCGAGAGCCTCGTTCGCTTCGATGGCGTGCGGTGTGAGTGGGCGCCCAACGAGAAGGTCGCGGCCGAGGTAGCCGGCGGGGTGTCGCTCGGCGGCAGACGGACGCTCGTGACGATGAAGCACGTCGGGCTCAACGTGGCGGCAGACGCCCTCTACACGCAGGCGTACACCGGGGTGACCGGCGGGTTGGTGTACCTCGTGGCCGACGACCCCGGCATGCACAGCTCCCAGAACGAGCAGGACACGCGCAACCACGCGGCCGCCGCTCATGTGCCGCTTCTCGAGCCCTCGGACAGTCAGGAGGCGCTCGAGTACGTCATCAGCGCATTTCGGATCTCCGAGGCCTACGACGTGCCCGTCATCGTGCGCATGACCACGCGCATATCGCACGCCAAGACGCTCGTGGAGGTGGGGGAGCGCAGCGAGGCGGTCGGCGGGTCCTACGCCTCCCAGCCGCCGAAGTTCGTCATGATGCCGGGCAACGCTCGACTGCGGCGCATCGACCTCGAGTCGAGGATGACTGCACTCGAGGCGTACGCGGAGACGGCTTCCGAGAACCGTGTCGAGATGCGTGACGCGTCACTCGGCATCGTGACCTCAGGCGTCGCCTACCAGTACGTTCGCGAGGCGCTCCCCGACGCCTCGGTCCTGAAGATCGGACTCGTCAACCCGCTGTCGGACCGTCTCCTCTTCGACTTCAGGTCGAGAGTCGAGCGTATCGCAGTCGTGGAGGAGCTAGACCCCTACCTGACCCTCAGGCTGAAGGCGCTGGGCGTCGACCTCGTAGACACCGGGCTGCCGACGATGGGCGAGCTTTCGCCGATGGCCATCGCGGTCGCGTTCGGCGGTAAGATTCCCGAGACGCGCGAGCCGATTCCGGACCTGCCTCCACGACCGCCGCTACTGTGTCCGGGCTGTCCACACCGGGGGATCTTCCGCGGTCTGGCGAAGATGCGAGCGATCGTCATCGGTGATATCGGGTGCTACACGCTTGCCGCTCTGCCGCCGCTCAAGGCGATGGACAGCTGCGTGTGCATGGGCGCGAGCATCGGGATGGCCCGGGGGATGGAGCTCGCCGGCTCGGCCGACCGTCCTGTCGTCGCCGTGATCGGCGATTCGACCTTCGCGCACTCGGGCATCACGGGTCTTCTGCACATGGCGTATACGGGCAGCTCGGCCACCGTGGTCGTGCTCGACAACCGCACAACGGCCATGACCGGGCATCAGGGCAACCCCGTGAGTGGCGTCTCCCTGGGAGGGGCTCCGGCCCAGGCCGTGGACCTCGAGGCGCTCTGCAGCGCCCTTGGTGCCGCATCGGTGCGTGTGGTGGACCCGCACGACCTCGACGCCACGCTGGCCGTGCTCAAGCACGAGGTAGCCGAGGACCACCTGAGCGTCATCATAGCCAAGGCGCCGTGCGCGCTGATCGTGAAGGAACACAAGGATCCCTACGCAGTCGACGAGGAGTCGTGCACCAAGTGCGGCGCATGCGTGCGGCTGGGCTGCCCCGCCATCTCGTATGACGTGAACGGGCGCGCGGTCATCGACACCACCCTGTGCGTCGGCTGCGCGCAGTGCGTGCAGGTCTGCAGGTTCGATGCGATCGTGCAGGTCGGTCCGTCGTGCGACATCGGAGGTGTCTGATGGGTGTCACGACGGTCGTTCTCGCCGGCGTCGGTGGTCAGGGCACCATCCTCGCCGGTGACGTGCTCGCCAAAGTGGCCGTGGCCGAGGGGCACGAGGTCAAGCTCTCGGAGGTCCACGGCATGGCGCAACGGGGTGGCTCGGTGGATACCGTCGTGCGCTTCGGCGAGGAGGTCTTCTCTCCGGTGGTCGACAGAGGCATGGCCGATCACCTCATCGCGTTCGAGATCATCGAAGGGGCGCGCACGCTGCCGTACCTGCGTCCCGGAGGCCGTCTCGTGGTCAACCGGCGCATGGTCGCGCCGCTGCCCGTACTCATCGGCGACCTGCCCGCTCCGGAAGACCTGGAGCAGGCGCTTGTCGCCGGGGGAGCAGTGTTGCTCGACGCCGAGGCGCTCGCGTGTGAGGCGGGGAGCCCGCGCTCGGCCAACGTCGTGTTGCTCGGCGCTGCCTCATACGGGCTGCCGTTCGCCGAGGCCACGTGGACATCGGTGATAGAGGAGCGTGTACCGCCGAAGACAGTGGAGGCCAACCTGCGGGCGTTCGCGCTCGGCAGGCACGCCTGCGCGGAAGGAGTCTGTGAGCTATGAGCGCTCGTGCGGTCGTCCGGCAACTGTCGGTGTTCATCGCCAACGAATCGGGGAGGGTGAGCGAGGTCACCGGGCTGCTTGGCGACCACGAGATCAATATCCGCGGGTTCTCGGTCTCGGACACCGCCGAGTACGGGATCTTGCGGCTCGTGGTCGACAGGCCCGAGGATGCGCTTGCGGTGTTGCGGGATGCAGGCTTCACCGTGCGTGAGGATGACGTCATCTGCATCGATCTGCCGGATCGTCCCGGCGGCCTTGCGAGCGTGCTCAAGATCGTCTCGGAGGCCGGCGTCAACATAGAGTACGTCTACTCGCTGGTCTCGACGTTCGTCGTGATCAACGTTGGGGACGTGGACCGCGCGCTGCACCTGCTGGGCGACCGGCCGGTGAAGTTGATGTCTCAGGAGGACATCACCGCGGTTCATCTGTAGGGTAGGGGCCCGTTATCGCATCGCTGGGGGGCGAAGCGGGCGCAATGACAGAGACGGAGAGGGTGAGGGACATGCACAAGCGGATGTGGGTCATGCTGGTGCTGGCGCTCGTTCTCGCGCTCGTCAGTGCGCCTTTGGGAGGCTGCACGGCAACGAGTGACGGGGACGAGACGCCGGCGGATGCGGGAGACGAACCGAAGGAGCCGTACGTCGTCGGCGCGGTTCTGTCGCTCACCGGGGCGCAGTCCGGCCTCGGCGGGCCCGAGAAGAACGCGATCGACATGGAGGTCGCGCGGATCAACGAGGAGGGTGGCATCAACGGCCATCCTCTCGAGGTGATCATCGAGGACGACGCGAGCGACGTGGACCAGGCGATCGCGCGGACCACGAAGCTCATCGAGCAGGACGGTGTCGTGGCGATCATTGGCTCGACCGGCACCGGCCAGAGCATGGCGATGCGTGACGTCATCGACGCGGCGGGCATTCCGCAGGTGTCGCTGGCAGGCAGCCTCGTCATCACGAAGGACTTCGACCCGCTCGTCTTCCAGACGCCGTGGTCCAATGCCCTCGTGGTGGACACGACCCTCGAGTACCTCAAGGCCGAGGGCCACACCAAGATCGGCCTCATCACCGAGGACACAGGCTTTGGCAAGGACGGCCAGGCGCTCGTCAATGAGACAGCTGCCGACTACGGCCTCGAGGTCGTGAGCGACCAGGTCTTCAAGCCGGCCGATACGGACATGACCGGTCAGCTCACCGTGATCAAGGGCGCCGGTGCCGATGTGGTGCTCATGTGGTCGTCGGTCGCCGCGTCGTCGATCGTGCCCAAGAACATGGCGCAACTCGGTTTGGACATACCGCTCGTGGGCAGTCACGGTATCGCGCGGCAGGAGTTCGTCGACAGTGCGGCTGACGCTGCCGAAGGCGTCGTGATGTTCGCCGGCAAGATCCTGGCCCCCGAAGCGTACGGCGTCGGCAGCGAGAGCTATGAGGCCGCGACCGCGTTCATCGATCGCTACACCGAGACCTACGGCGAGGCGCCGACGAACACCTTCGCAGGGCACGCCTACGACGGTCTGTATCTCGTGGTCGAGGCTCTGAAGAGGCTCGACGAGGGCTTCACCTCGGCAGACCTTCGTGACGAGATCGAGAAGACGAGTGGATTTGCCGGCATCGGCGGCGTGTTCACCTT
>JAUSBY010000003.1 GCA_030651765.1 Coriobacteriia bacterium
TGTCGCTGACGACGCAATAATGACCACCCTGTGACGATTGAAAACTGACCACCCTGTAGGCTCCTTGTCACGGCGACGTGGCGAGGAGGGTCAGTTGATTCGGCTGGAGGAATGGGTGGACATCGTCTCGATGCACAAGGCGGGCGTCTCGATCAGCGCGATCGCCCGTGAACTGGGGGTCTCCCGCAACACCGTGAAGGCGACGCTTCGGCGAGACGGTCCGCCCGAGTACCACCGCCAGCACAAGCCAAGCAAGCTCGATCCGTACAAGCCCTACCTGCTCGAGCGTCTGCGCGAGTTCCCGGAGCTCTCCGCCAAGCGTCTTTTCGACGAGATCTCCGCCCAGGGCTACGAGGGCAGGATCTCGATCCTCAAGGACTTCACGCGCGAGCACCGGGTCCCGCGCAAGCGCACCGTCGTACGCTTCGAGACCCCTCCGGGCGAGCAGGCACAGTGCGACTATGCAGAACTCGGGACTCACGAGGTGCGCGGGGTTCCCACGAAGGTCTACGCCTTCACGATGCTCCTGGGCTTCTCGCGCTACCTCTACGTCGAGTTCTCCGACAGTTGCGCCTCAGAGGCCTTCCTCGCCGCCCATGCCCGCGCCTTCGCCTACTTCGGCGGGATGCCACGTCGCGTGCTCTACGACAACGCCAAGGTCGTCGCACTCGAGCACACCCGCACGCACGTGACGTTCAATGCCGCGTTGCTCGACTTCGCGGGGCGCTTCGGCTTCCGCCCGCAGCTGTGCCGTCCCTACCGCCCCCAGACCAAAGGCAAGGTCGAGCGCACGATCGGCTACGTGAAAGACGCCTTCCTGGTGGGCCGGACCTTCACAGACATCGACGACATGAACACCCGGGTGCTCTCCTGGCTCGAGGACGAGGCCAACGTCCGCAAGCACGCCACCACCGACGCGGTTCCCGCCGAGCGTCTGCCTCTTGAGGGCCTGACCCCGATCTCGGAGGCGCTGCCCTGGGTGCCGTCTCGAACGCCGGCACCACTGACCGCCCCGAACCGTCCCGTCTTCCGCTTCGAAACCGCCCCTCGAGTCGAGGTGCGTCCGCTTTCCGTCTACGAGGAGGCCTGCCTGTGAACCTGTCAGAGGAGCGGCTCGCGCACTTCGCGGAGAAGCTGCGGCTGCCTGACGTGCCCTCCCTCGTGCCCGCGCTCGCGCAGGAGGCCGCTGAGCGCGAGTGGTCGTTTACCGACTTCGCGGAAGCATTGCTGAAGGCTCAATCAGATGCCTCCGACGCCCGGGCCTGTGACACTCTGCAGCGGCTCGCGGGCTTCCCGACGCGAAAGACGATCGAGGAGTTCGACTTCTCGTTCCAGCCATCCGTGAACAAGAAGCAGGTGACCGAGCTCGCGAGCTGCGCGTTCGTGGAGCGAGCGGAGAACGTGATCCTGCTCGGCCCTCCGGGCGTGGGCAAGACGCACTTGGCGATCGCGCTCGGCGTCGAGGCATCGAAGAGGCGTCTGTCGGTCAAGTTCACGACCGCGGCCAGGCTCGTCGCATCACTCGCGGAGGCGCGAACCGCTGGAACGTTCTCGCGACGGCTCATGGGGTTCGTGCGCCCGAGCCTGCTGATCGTCGACGAGGTCGGCTTCCTGCCGCTCGACGCTGGTGAGGCATCGCTGCTTTTCGAGGTCGTGTGCCGTCGCTACGAACGAGGCTCGATCGTGCTCACTTCCAACAAGAGCTACGGCGAGTGGGGCGAGGTGTTCTCCGGCGACACGGTGATCGCCACCGCGATACTCGACCGGTTGCTGCACCACTCGACGACCATCCCGATCAAAGGCGAGAGCTATCGCCTCAAGGACAAGAAGAAGGCCGGCATCGTGATGGCGCCGGCCCGCTGAGGGTGGTCAATTTCAAATCGTCACAGGGTGGTCAGTTTTCAATCGTCATTGACAGCGCTGGGTGGAGAGCCGACCGAGCGTGTCGGCTACCGAACCGACAACGGCAACATCATCGTGGACGTCACCGGACTCGACTTCGGCGATCCGCAGGCGCTCGAGCTGCGAGTCGTGGCGCTTCCCGGTGTTGTCGAGTGCGGCATCTTCGCTCACCGGCCGGCCGATGTGCTTCTCGTCGGGACCGCCGCGGGCGTGAGGCGGATGGAGCGGGGCCGAGGCGGGGAGTAGGGACCAGGAACGCGGCCATCTGGTGCCCCACCGTCGCACAGCCCCTGCTCCGGCAGTCCCGATGGCAACCGCATGCCACAACGCAAAGGGGGAGAGGATTCTCACCCTCTCCCACCTGCGGCTCTCTGTGGTGCCCCCGGCATGATTCGAACATGCGACACCCGGTTTAGGAAACCGAGGTATAGCCGAGCGAAAGAGCAGGTCAGTGGCATAAAACCTGCCGAGAAGCCCGAGAATGTGGCATATCCGTGGCAGTCCCGTGGCGCGAGAAGGTCAACGAACAGCAGAGGGATGGTCATTCAGACCATCCCTACTGAAGGTTTGTCGTTGGTGCCCTCGCCGGGAATCGAACCCAGACCTAGGGATTAGGAATCCCTTGTTGTATCCGTTCAACTACGAGGGCGTGCCATGGGATTCTACCTTGATTAGCCACCTATAGGAATTGGTCTGAAGTGCCGTTGAGCACCGCAGCCGCTCTCGCCGCCAAGTCTGGCGAGTCTGCATCGAGTGCGGATGAGTAGACCGCAAAAGTGAACGATGGGTCGTGATGCCCGAGCCAACGACTGACGGTATGTACATCCACCTGACGACTCCGGAGGATTTGGGTTGCGTACAGATGGCGCCACTGGTGCGTTGACACCAGGAAGTTCTCCTGCGTGAGCCTGCGGTCGTAGGGCTCTACCTTCTCCTGATATGCCTGCCACACTCGCTCCAGACAGTCGTTGTACTGTCGTGTGAAGTAAGACTGACTCTCCCAGAGCCCCCATCCGCCCCCCCTTGTTGGTCTTGGGAATATGAGGTCGGGCTCGATGCCGCCCTTGTCTTCGTGGGCGTAGAGCCAGATGCGCTCGAAGACCTCTGGCGACAGTGGAATCGTCCGCTTCGCATTATCCGTCTTCAGTTTGGCGAGCGGCTTCGACTTGCTCCAGTTCCATTGTGAACTGAACGATATAGTGCATGTGTCTGGGTCAAGGTCGCTGACGGTCAGGCCGAGCCATTCTGAGCGCCTGGCGCCTGTGTGTCGTGCCACGAACAGAAGATTGTGCCAGTACCGACCGACCAGCCCCTCCTGTCCCTCCTTCTGCCCTTCTTGTCGCAAATGCTCCAGAATCCACGCTGCAGAATCCTTGTTCAGACTGGTCTTAACGACCGCCGTCGCCTTTCTACTGGGCAAACGCTCCGACTTTGGGAAGGGGTGGTCTGCTTCAGCAATCAGGCGATGCTTCACGGCCAGATTCATGACTTGGCGGAATCGCTGCATCAACTTGCGTCCATAGTTGTCCGAGTACTGGGACAACTTCGGCAAGAAGTGGTCAACATCTCGGCTCGATATCCGGGCAACTGGGATTGCACCGAAGTGCTCCGTGAGGACTTTGCACGAGTTGGAGTAGTCGCTCGCCGTCCGGCCGGAGAATCGTGGCAGATACTCCGTCTCGACGAACTCCTTGAAAGCGATGAGGGAATGCTTCGCCTTGATTTCGTCAGGGTTGGCGCCGTCGGCGAGCAACTCCTGGGCTCGCTCGATGGCCGCCTCGGCTTGGCGCCGCTGTTTGAATGTGCCGAGGCAGACTCGACCGCTACCTGGGACACTGAGACGAGCGGTGTAGGACACCTCGCCGTTGCTACCTGTGCGCCGCTCGATGGTCACCGTGTCTCCCTTGGCTCCGAGTAGTCCCATTGTACGGCGCTGATGACTCCGTGCAGTGCTACGGTACTCGGAGAGGCCAGGGCGCTATGGTAGTTCTAGTTGGGATTCCTCACCGACACCATCGAGTTCGACATCTAACGCAGAGCGGAACTGCATGATTTGTCCTCGACGCATCCGGTCAAACAGCGGTGGGAATGATTGCGGTGTGACGAAAGTGAACTTGTACCGCACGGGAGAACCTATCTCCTCCAGGCGCTGATTGAGCGTGCGGAAGTGGCGTTGGGCATGGAGATTCTTGCCTATATTCTCGGCGGATGGCTCTCGAACCTCGTCGTCGTCTTTGACTTCTGCAACCAAGACCACATCACCGCACCGAATCAGGAAGTCCGGAGAGAAGCGCCCTCGCTTTGGATGCGTACCTCTTCTCCATGCGTAGTCGAAGTCGAAGAAGCGCACCGCCGTATTCTTGAGCCAGCCACTGATGCATGCGGCATTCTCAGGCTTCCTCAACTCGCCGATGAACTTAGCCTCGTTGTCCGAGTCGGCGATGACAAGGTTCAGCGGGGTCTTGAAGTCGTAGGTGTTGGTGGTGAGCGACTTCTTGTAGGAGCTGAACTCCTCAGCCACTCGGTCGAAGAAGCCAAGTTGCGTTTCTTCGAGCGTCTCTCGGGTTTGTTCCGTGTAGAACAGGGTCTTCTTCGACCGGAGTTCGGACTCACCCACGGAGTCGCTCGGGCGTTCCCTGGTGTCGAGTGTTCGGAACTCTCTTTCGGTTGGAACCCAGCGAGCAGTTGCCGAGACGCCCCGCTTGAGCGGGCCGAGAGCCGCCAAGAAACGCCGCCGCATATCGTCAGTGAGGTACTCGGCGCCAGCCATGTCGAGCGAGCGGCGTATCACAGCCGCAAACCATTCGGTCGTGTACTTGGAGTGGTAGTCGGTTGGAGTGGTGTCGTCTGCGTTAGTCTCGTCTATCTCACAAACTCGGGCGTATAGGAGTCGTGCAATGTCGGCTACTTCGTACACGGGCTGAGTTGTCGTTCCCTGGATGACCCTTCTGACATTGCCAAACACATCGACCATCTCGATTGGCACTTCACGAACGACCAACTCCGTTGGCAGGTCGACATACCCTTTCGCAAGGAACTCGACCTCTCCGTCGTAGTGGGTCTCGTATGAAGTCTGCTCCATCTCATACTGGATATTGTGGAGTTCGAAATGGTGTGGCGAGTCAGCGACCGGGCGGCTTGTGAGCCGTTGAGTCGCCTCCAGAACCTCATCGACCAAGCGACGAATCTGGGGAGCCCATGCCTGGTGGTTGAACACGGTCACCCACGGCTGCTCGCCCTGAGACATCGCAACTGGCAGACGAAGCCCTCGCCCGAGTACCTGTGCAATAAGGAGTTTGCTGTTGAACGCCCGCTCCTCGTGCGGAACGATGATGAACACTCGTTTGACGTCCCAGCCCTCATTTAGCATGGATACGCTGACAATCCATTCGACCTCGCTTGCGGGGTTGTCAACGGTAGTCAGCCGTGGGAGGTCGGGTGCGCCCGTATAGACCGCAAGAACGGCTTTGTTGGACTCCTCAGCCGATAGCGCATCGCTCGCAATCAGGAACTGCTTGAGTTCGGCGGCCACACGACTGCAGCTTGTGATGTCGGGTGTCACCACGATGGTCAGTGGGCGTATCGAGTAGGGTTCCAAGCGCCTACGCACGGCTTCGTGCTCCTGGCGAATCAACTGCCAACGTTCGTCCCAGCCACGGAGGCTGGGCATGTCGTCTACATACTCGATGTTCTTGATATAACGCTCTTCAATCGCCTGTCGGAGCGAGTAGCGATAGATGACATCAGCGAAGTAATCGTTGTCCGAGTAGCAGGTGCCGGACACCCCGAGCACGAGATTGAAACCGAAAACGGGGTCTTCGATGAACTCCCGCCACTTGCGGCGGTCTTGAGTCTGGTCGACGCTCAGGACATGGTGCGTCTCATCGTTTAGGACTGCTACCTTGTCGCCACGGTCTCTTAGGCTCTCTCGAATGGATGAGCCTACGCCTGTAAGTATCGCATGGTAGTTCTCGATGCAGATGGCTCCAGCAGTGATTGACTGCGAGCCGTCGATGACGGATGGGGTCGTGACCACCGAATCGCAGGGCATTGTCGCTGTGAGGATTCCGTTCTCGGCAAGTCGCCGGAACTTCTCAGTGAGTTCCCGCTCGATTGTGACCGACGGGCACAGCAGAAGTACGCTCTCAACAGCCCCCTCGGCGAGGAGGATGAGTGCGATTCCGTAGAGCACATAGCTCTTGCCGGTGCCTGTCGCAAGGTCAAGAGTGGCGGACAGCAGATGCGGGAAGGTGAGGCACTGCTGCATGCCCCGAATCGACCCGTAACGCTGCTCGAAGATACCAGTGCGGTCGGCCTGGTAGTTCTCCTCAGCCAGCTGTTCAAGTGAACGGTATCGACCGCCCAGCAGGTACCTGAGGGCAGTGAAGATGGCATCCTTCTGATACTGGCGATTGCCACAAAGCGTATCGACGAACTCCGAGTACCTGTCTTCGTCCCAGACTTGTCTATCAACGCTTGCGCTGACCTTCAGCACCAAGTCCTGGTTGTGGATGATTGGCGTTTCGGGCATCTTCAGGCACCTTCTGGGGACGAGGTTTCGAGCACATGCCGAGACTCATTGCCGTAGAGGTCAGTGAATACGACCATGACCCGCCCCGTCTGGGAGGAGCGGGGAAGGTCGATTCGCCAATCGCTGGCGACTAGGTCAGCGGGGTAGAGCACCTTGTCCATGTCGAACACCTCGTTGTCGTACTCGTAGTCGAGCATGACCATGGCCAAGGAGTCCCGACCGATTCCGTCAACAGGAGCTAGCCTTGAGCGGCTGCTGAACTCATCGACCACCAACACCGAAGAACCCGAGTCGTTCGCCTCGATGGAGAACGTGACGGTTGGGGGCTCGATGAAGTCGAAGCCGACGGCATCAACGGTGGCATTGACCTCGTCTGCTGTCTGGGGCTGTGCAATTGCGGAGAACTGCCGACGATGCAGCTCGTTTATGAAGGAGTATGGGATACGAAGTGCGTAATAGCGCACACCATCGAACTCTAAGTAGTCTTCCTGGAACCTGAACACGTTCCTTGGAGCGACGATATACACTTGGCTACCAGCGAGTTGTCCAACGGCGGAGTGCAGGTCTCTGACGGCGTCTTCGTCAATCCTCATCTTCGGGTAGGACACATGGTTGTGAACTAGCACTGGAGAGCCATATCGAGTTCCTTGAAACACGACACCCCCAAGTCTGAACTCGCCTGCCTGGCATGAGAACAACTCCAGTGCGAAGAACAGCCAAGACTCCCAGTCCAGCGACTTCAGTTGGCTGTAATCGTATAGGCCGGCGTTGAACACCGTGAACTTCGAGGATGGACGCAGGCGCCCCTTGTTACCGATGCCCTCACGAAGGGTGAGCAAGCGCTTCTGAATCGTGTAGATAGCCAGTTTCCCGCAGTCAATGCCAATCCATCGGCGTTCTAGCTTCTCTGCCACGGCAAGAGTTGTCCCAGAACCGGCGAAGCAATCGAGAACTAAGTCTCCTGGTGTCGAAAGCCAGTTTACGATTCGAGCAAGAAGTTCCTCGTGTTTCTCGGTCGGATAGTCGGTCACCTTGCCGATGGTGCGAACATCGCCCCACATGGTACTGAGTATCTTCGACTCCTGAGGCGGGACATAGTACTGCACGACACCCGACTCGTTCAGACGAACGAAGTCCAGCTTCGTTCCCCAACTCAAGCGTTCAAGGTAGTAGTCGTCGAGTGTGCCGTTCTCTTCCTCGTCCTCCAGGTAGGCGAGGTAGTTGGCGGCGGCGGTCTTCCCTCGTGATTTCATCCATCTCCACTGGCCGGTTGTCGGCTCTTGGCCGAACAGCTCGTACCTCATCGTCTGCCTGTCGGTTCCTCGCCAGAAGGTATCCCACTTGCCGATGGTCGCCTCGGAGTGCTGACTGCGAGCATGTGGAAGCCGTGTTCCAGTCGACTTGGAGTACAGGTAGAGCGAGTCGTCTCCGACCGTCAGTGACTCGATTTCGTCGAACTGGTTCTGCACATTCTTGGTACCTCGACGCACCTTGATTTCGTTGCGGAAGCCGCCCGAGAACACTTCATCGAGCACGACCTTGATGTAGTGCCCCCATCTGTAGTCGATGTGCACCAAGAGGAAGCCGTTGTCAGCAAGTAGTTCCCGGATGAGGATGATTCGCCTACGGAGAAACTCTACGAAGCGCGCGCCCTCAAGCTTGTCGGAGTAGGCGCGGGCGGAGGAACTCCCTCTGAAGTCTCTGCGAGTAGCGAATGGCGGGTCTATGTAGACCAAGCGGAACCCCTCAGTGCCGTCGGGGTTCACTAGCTTGTGCGCCCGCTTCAGGTCTAGCAGGTGTCGCATAGCCTGCAGGTTGTCACCAAAGACGAGCATGTTCGCCCAATCGTCCCACTTGGGCTCCCCGAAGGTCGACGCCGCCTGGAATGGCACGGCCAGGGTCGACGAGACGACCTCCTCCTGGCGCACCTTGCCGCCGTAGGTCAGTTCTATCTCCTGGCGAGCTGGTGGAAACAGTTCCCGTTGCCACTCTTGGGGAAGCGCCTCACCGCTGTTGAGGGCGTCGACGACTAGTCGTCGAAGTTCATCGGAATAGGGCAAGCTACTTCAACCCCCCACTGGTGTCCCGCAGTGTTCCTTCTGCACCCGCTCAGGATAGCGTAGCTCACCGTGCTGACACGAACCCACTGAAGGTGCACCCTCGACACCGGACAATTCCCTCGAAGCGCGCCAGGATAGTGATAGGCGGGAATATTGGCACATTTCCGCAGCTCACAAGCCTGCAGGTAGGGGCTGGTGCTTCTAACAAAGTGCTAACGGGAGGGCTAGATATGGCGAGTGGAACGCTGGTTCGGCGGGGCGATAGCGGCGTGTACCACATGGTCTACCGAGACCCGGCGAGTGGCCGTCAGGTGTGGCGCTCCACAGGGACGAATCGGCGCCGTGAAGCCGAGCGGCAACTCGTCGAGTTGCGCCATCGTCTCGGGCTGGAAGGTGAGTCGCACCGTCCCTCACGGGACATGGAGTTCGGCCGGTTCGTGTCCGACCACTGGTTGCCCGAGCGGTGCGGCGTTCTGAAGGACAGCACGCAACGGCAGTACGCTCAGACTGCGAAGGTCGTCGTCGCATGGCTTGGGTCGTCCACCACGGTGCGGAAGGCGCTCACGGTAGGTAGGGCTCAAGCGTATGTCGCCTACCTCGCCGAGACTGGGCGCAAGCCGTCGACTATCCGGAACCACCTTGCGCTCATCTCGTCGATGGCCTCGTATGCGGTGCATCTCGGCTACCTCGACCGCTCTCCGATAGGGGGAGTCGCAGCGCCGAGGGTGGAGCGTCCCGAACCCGTTGCCTACACCGCCGAGGAGA
Source organism: Coriobacteriia bacterium (assembly GCA_030651765.1). Classification (GTDB taxonomy): domain Bacteria; phylum Actinomycetota; class Coriobacteriia; order Anaerosomatales; family Anaerosomataceae; genus UBA2272. The sequence continues at coordinate 9,259 of JAUSBY010000003.1, forward strand.
TGCGGCGCATCCTTGCCGCTCTTCCAAGAGGCGAGAGAGATATCGCCATCATGCTGTTTGCACTGGGGCTGAGGCGCAGCGAGTTGAGTCCGCTGGTGACATCTGACTATGTATCCAGCACGAACATGGTCGGCGGTGCTGCTTGCGGGATGCTTCGCATCGAGCGGCGGGCGTGGAGGGGCAAGTTGGGAACGCCGAAGACTGGTGTGCGGGTGGTTCCGATAGGGGGAGTCGCAGAAGAGGTGGTGCGGCGCCGCTCGGCAGGCAAGCAGCCCGGAGACCTGCTCTTTCCAAGTGAGCGTGGCAGGCTCATCGACTGGGACAAGTGGGCGAGGACATGGTGGTTGCCGGCACTCAGAAGAGCGGGAGTGACGCCCATGGGTCTGCATGCTGCAAGGCGTACCGCAATCACTCTGACGCTCGCCTCGGGCACCCCAATACAGGTTGCGGCGAGGCGCTTCGGCGCATCAGCGAAGACCATCCTTGCCCACTACGCCTCGGTCGACCGAGAGGCGGCGGTGGCGGCTGCTACGGCGGTCGAGGATGCGATGGCGGGGGCGGGCTCCGCACTTCAGAGGTCGGGTGCGGCGTGACAGAGCGGTGGATGGCAGGTAGCTTCGGCGTTCTATAAGTAACTGCGAAGAAAATCTGCTGTATCCCGAACTGTAGTTCGTTGACGAACAGCCCTACCGACGGCGGAAGGAATCAGGATGGCGAAGCCGTTCGCTCGAACAGCAGGCAGCGGGGTCGCCCCCAAGGCCTCCAAGCCGATGCTGTCCGAGCATGAGTTGACCGTGTTGCAGCGGCTGTCGGGCATCGAGGGCGGAATGTTCGGAAGTCTCTTGGAGGATATCGAGGCACCTGCCCGCAGGCTGCTGTGGACGCTCTTCGAGCGGGCGGTAGGAGGTTCTGAGTACGAGTGGTTGTTGCGGGACTGGGAGCCGGCGCTCATTCAGGCAGCACGGATACAACGACTATGCTGTGATGCACATTGGGGGTGGTTGCCACTGTGCATGAATGACCCGTTCGAGGGACTCACCAGTCAGGCCACACCAATGGAATGCCCACTCAGAGACTTGTGCTCTATGCCAGACGGTTTTGCCTTCTGACACGCCCACGCTCTGCACCGTGCTTGATGATGGCTACCAGGTGGTCTTCAGTGAAATACGGCCGGTCGTTGAAGTCCAACGGCGTGACAATGCCAGCCCTCTCATGAGCACGGACGGTGTTGTAAGCGATACCCGACCACTCCGAGAACTCCGCGCGATTCATCATCGCTTTCGGCGGCGGCGGCCACCTCATCTCAGGCACCCTCCTTCACCATATTCATACACTCGTCGGCGTATAGCCTTCTGAGCTGCGATGTGTTGAGAATTGCCGCCACTTGCCCTCACCTGCCGTGCGTCGCTGTGTGTTGCGGCCACGCATGGTGACGACTGCCGCGCCATGTCGGGGAGCCTTTCGCACAGCAGGCGCTTCCAGGCGATTTCCGCGGTAACGCACGCGAAGACGCGAGGTTCGAATCGCGGTTTCATAGGGCATCCTCGGTCAACTGCCAGCCGTGTTGGGTCGAAGCCGCGAGGGCTGTCGTCCGACCGAAACGCGAGCACGAGGGGTTGTCGCACCGCCAGTCCGTGGGCAATCCTGAAGCGGTCTCCCAGTAGGAGGCCAGCGGCACCGCACAGACTGGACACAGCGGGAGGTACCGAACGAGGAATCGTCTTGGGTCAATGTCCCGGTGCGGGCACTCTGGGCGCAGCGGACAGCGCGGATGGCATTCCCATGCGTCGCGGTCGCACCCGCCCCCAGAAGCGACCTCACCGAGGCGGTCGTGGACGCACACCTGACGCCCGACGGAACTTGCAGGAGCGATTCGGGCTGCGGGTGTTGGTTCGTCGGCCGGGCTATCCGCGGCGAGCGAGTCAGTCGATGAGTCTTTACCGGCAGCGGTCGGTAGTTCGATGGTGACCTCGTCCAAAGAAGGGCGGTGGACAAGGAGCCAGCCGGGCTCGATTGCCTCGGGGTCGAACCGAGGGTCAGTTGTCCCCAAGTACGCGAAGTCCCCGTCCTGGAGGGGGAATTCGAAGCCTCCCGTTGTTGGGCGCAACGAGGATGCGCTCAACGGCAGTTTGGTGACTGAGCCAATCTTCTTGTCGGGGTGAGTGAGTCGCAAGCGCGTGATTTCGAAGGTGTCGACCTGAACCGGTGCTGGCAAGTCCGAGGTACCATCGACCACCGTCTTGATGTTGTCGACGCGGGTGCGCTTGCGCTTTCCGCCTCGGCCGTATGCCAGTGCGAACCTTGCAGCCGCTCGGTATCGACACCAGGCATCGTCGACCAGGGTCTCGTAACCTTCGGGGATGTAACAGGTCACTTCCACGAGCGCCCCAACGAGTACGGCCGCCCGGTCTTCAGCGGGAGGAGAAACGGGTCAAGGGAGCGGCGCTCGATTAGCCAGGTGCCCTCCTCGGTTTGGCGAGCCCGCAGGCGCTGCTCGTGGAGGTACTGGCATATCCGGCGGTCGGACTTGCGCGTGAGTCGTGCCGCCTCCCGCACCGTCACAACCTGTTCCAACAATCCTTCCGAGGAATCTAAGTCCATAGCGAACACCCGTTCGATTGGCCGGTCGGAGCTATTATCGGCGCTCGGGCAGTTCTCATTAGGGAAATCTGAATAGAATCGGCCAGCAGGTAACTGAAGGGCGCCCGTCCCCCCAGACCCCCCTGGGAATTGCCAGCTGGGTCTCGTTCAGGCTAGTCCAAGGAATTAGCTTCTTACTCAGTAAGCAATTCCTTTCGCATGCGCACATGCGAGGAATGCGTGGCTGGCGGCAGGTCTCACCGCTGAGAATCGGCACCAAAGAGGACAACAGGTGATGCGTGGCTCACCGATGTCCCTGCTAGGCCGACTTGCCCAGTGGTTCAGCCTCGAAATCGCTCGATGCCCACCCTGCCCCCAATGCGGTCACTAATGGAGACCTGGCAGAAGAGAGATGTTGCGAACCGTTTGGTCGTCCGCTGGAGTCTTGCGTCAGAGGTCTCTGCGATTCGTCCATGTCGGCCATTGCGCGCATACTCGTGGGGCACGGTCGTTCAGATTGGGGGGCTTAATGCAGATAGCCAAGGTGCACATCGAGAACTTCCGCTCAATCGCCGAATGTGACATTGAGTTCACTTCACTCACTGCGATTATTGGGGCGAACAACACCGGCAAGAGCAACATTCTGCTTGCGCTCAAACGAGTCTTGGCCGGCGACTGGGTTAATGCGTCGACATTCTCAGAATCTGATGTGCGGGGACACGACCCAGACCGAGACATCGTCATCGAGGTCACCCTCGACCCGCCCCTCCAGTATCGTCGCTACAAGGAAGCATCTGCGGTTTCAATCGGATGCCTGCGATTCGCCTTCACAAGATACAAGAAGGGAGATAAGGCAGGGCAGCGCCGTATTGAGCAGATGTGCTTGTCTCCGGCTGGAAAGCAGGTGGCTGTTCCGACGAGCGCGCCCAAGAAGGGGCAGCAGCTCAAGTTCGAACCACTCTTGGGGATTCCGCCAGAAGTCAGGCAGGCGATTCCTGTGGTGTATGTCGGCGTCGACCGCTCCGTTCGAAACCAGCTGCCAGGCGCACGGAACTCCCTGCTGAGACTACTGCTCCAGGACATCGTGGAGTCGTTTGAGGGCGAGGCTTGCATAGCAGAGTCTGAGGATGCGACGGCCGCCGAAGGTGCTTCCCGCTCAGAGCGTTTCAGTGAGGCCATGACCGTTGTCATGGGGCTTCTCCGTACGGATGAGTTCAACGACCTTGAGGCGACCATCAAGGCGAAGTCGTTGGAGCAACTCGGATTCGACCCCACGGTCGATGAAGACATGCTCGACCTGTACTTCGCTCCGCTTGAACCGATGGACTTCTACAAGAACCTCGACCTGCGTGTTCGGGAGGGCGAATGTGCGGTGAGCGCCACAGAACTGGGTGGGGGAGTCCAGAACGCCATTGTCATGGCCATCCTGCAAGCCTTTGAGCAAAGGCGGAAGAAGGGCGCCGTGCTCCTGATTGAAGAGCCGGAGATGTTCCTTCATCCCCAGATGCAGCGCTCACTCTACAAGACGCTCAGAGACATCAGTAGCAGGAACCAAGTCATCTGCACGACGCACTCCCCTCACTTCATTCGGGTCGAGGAGTACCAGGAAGTCCGGCTCGTCACGAAGACCGAGGACGGCACGGCAGTGGCGGCTTCCTCGCTGGAGCGGACAACAGCCCGAGTAGAGAAACTCAGAAAGGAACTCGACCCAGAGCGCGCCGAGATGTTCTTCGCCAGCCGAGTTCTCTTCGTTGAGGGAGACACGGAGAAGCTGGCGCTACCCGAGTACGCCAAGCGATTGAACATCGACCTCGACCGTGCAGGCGCAACAGTCGTGGAGGTTGGTGGGAAACGGAACCTGCAAGAGATGGCGCTCATCGCCAAGTCATTCGGAATCCCTGTCGGGATTCTATTCGATTCGGATACCAAGAACTCCGACGATGAGTGTCTGAATAGGGAGTTGCTCGGACTTGGTGATGCGTCCACGCAGACTTGGGCGTGTGAGCCTGACTACGAAGCCGAGGTGAAAGCGGCGATGGGCGATTCAGAGTACGAGGCGGCGTGCAGTCGCCATCCGGGTCTTCGCAAGCCAGTGAAGGCCAGACTCATAGCCGCTGAGCCAGAGAGTGCCATCCCAGCCAAGGTCGAGCAGGCTCTTCGTTGGCTTGGTCGTTCGGACTAGCCCAAGCGCGTGGCAAGTTCGTGGCAGACGGGTCTATTCAGTAGTCAAGCGAGAATAGAAAATACCTGCTAGACAGGCATATCTGGCAGATAGACGGAAAGCAAGAGAGGTTTAGGAAACCGGTGCTCTATCCCCTGAGCTACGAGGGCGTAGTGCGCCGTACGGCTATCAGATGGTAGCAGAAGGAACCGCCCCAGGGTGCGCCACCCGGTGAGCACGGCGGCCGCCGTGCGCTGACGTGGCTTGGCACGTACAATGCAGCGTACTGACCGAGTCCGTCACAGCCCAAGGGACCCCTGCGTGCGTATCCTGCGGAATATAGGCATCTTCCTGATCGTCGTTGTCCTCACGGCGGCGGTGACCGTGAGCGCACTCCTCTACGGGCCTGCGCTGCTCGGAGAGACAGCTGCCGCATCGGATGCCGTCGGCGTCTGGCCCGAGGCGACGACCGAGCGCACGGTCGCCGAGCCACCACCGCGTGTCGAGCGCTTCACGATCCTGGCGGTGGGGGACCTCATGACCCACGGGCCGCAGATCACCTCGGCCAAGACGGCCGACGGCTACGACTTCACCTCGTGCTTCGCACCGGTCGCCTCCCGTGTCGCCGCGGCCGACCTGGCGATCGGGAATCTGGAGACCGCACTCGCCGGCGCCGATCGGGGCTACACGGGCTACCCGACCTTCAACGCGCCCGACTCCTACGCGGAGGCCCTCGTCGCGGCAGGATTCGACGTTCTGACGCACGCTAACAACCACTCGCTCGACCGCGGAGCCTCGGGCCTCGTCCGGACGCGTGACGTCCTGGACCGTCTCGGCGTGCTCACGACCGGCACGGCGCGCACTGCCGAGGAGGCCGAGGAGATCCTCGTTGCGGACATCCGCGGCGTGAAGGTCGCGATCCTCGCGTATACGTACGGGATGAACGGCTTCCAGCCCCCGTCGGACAAGCCGTGGATGATCAACGTGCTCGGCGAGGCCAAGATGACGGCGGACGTCAAGCGCGCACGTGAGATCGGCGTGGACCTCGTGATCGTGAGCATCCACAACGGTGTCGAGTACCAGCGACAGCCGTCGGCGTCGCAAGAGAGCCTGGAGCGGGCGATGGTGGACGCGGGCGCCGACGTGGTCCTCGGCAGCCACCCCCACGTCATCCAGCCGATGAAGATAGTGCAAGCCGAGTATGAGGACGGCACGCCGCGCACGGCGTTCATCATCCACTCACTCGGCAACTTCGTGTCCAACCAGCGCGAGCGGTTCCGGGACACCGGGCTGCTGCTGCGGTTCGGCTTCGAGAAGAACCTGAAGACGGGCGTCACCGAGCTCGTCTCGGTGGAGTACGTTCCGGTCTGGGTGGACGACACGGGTGTCGCGGGCAAGGAGCACCGCGTACTGCCGATCCGCGAGGTTCTCGCCGACGACGCGTATCCGGGCGTGACGGCCGCCGAGCGTGTGAAGATGCGGCAGGCATGGGACGACACGACGACGCACCTTGGCAGCGTCGAGGCCACCTCGGCCGACTCCTCGGCGCTCGTCTTCTACGGGACGCCGCTCGCCCGCTAGCAGATCAGCTCTCCGGGTAGTGGTCCGGGTGCGCACCGAGGCGCTCGCCGCGGTCGAGCAGGTCGATCTCGCGCATCTCCTCGACCGTGAGCTTGAAGTCGAACACGTCGGCGTTCTCGGCGATGCGCTCAGGATGCACCGACTTCGGGATCGTCGTGATGCCGTGCTGCAGGATCCAGCGGATGGCGACCTGGGCGGCGGTCTTCTGGTAGCGGGCACCGATCTCGACCAGCGTCGCGAGCTCGGCGACACGGCCCCTCATGAGCGGCGCCCACGCCTGCACCACGATGTCGTGGCCCTCGCAGTACCCCAGAAGATCGTGCTGCTGGAGGAGCGGGTGGAGCTCGTACTGGTCGACGACCGGCAGGACATCAGCTGTTGCAATCAACGGCTCGAGATGGTGCCTCAGATGGTTGCATACGCCGATCGCCCTCACGGCGCCATCGGCATGCAGGCGCTCCATCGCGCGCCACGTGTCGGGGGTCTCGGGGCGCGGCCAGTGCACCAGGTACAGGTCGAGGTAGTCGGTGCCGAGGCGCGCGAGTGACGCTTCGAATGCGGCGAGCGTCGAGTCGTACCCCTGCTCGTCGTTCCAGACCTTGCTCGCGAGGAAGATCTCGGCCCGGGGCACCCCGCTGCCGGCGATCGCGCGCCCGATGCCCGACTCGTTGTCGTAGAGCGACGCCGTGTCGATCCCGCGGTAGCCGATCTCGAGCGCGTGGGCCACCGCGTCCTCGACGTCCCCGCCCTCGGCCGACTTGTACGTGCCGAGTCCGAGCCGCGGCATCTCCACGCCGTTGGCCAGTGTGATCGTATCGTCGATCCTGTGCAGCATGTCGCCACCTCCCGGGCATGTTCATACCCGAGCAGCCGCGCGAAGCGTTGCGGCGGGAACAAACCCGGCAGGGGGTGGTCGATGATGTATGCCGACAGGGCAGACGCGGGCAGGCATCTCGCCCGGGCGCTCGCGGGTCGGCTCGGGCCCGATGCGCTCGTGCTCGGCATCCCGCGCGGTGGTGTGGTGCTGGCCGCCGAAGTCGCCGACGCGCTCGGGCTCGAGCTCGATGTCGTGATCGTGCGCAAGATCGGCGTACCCGGCAATCCGGAGTATGCGATCGGCGCTCTCGATGAGGAAGGGCGGGTGCTCGGCGCTCGAAGCGCGCTTGCCGATGACGCCTACGTACGGCACGCGGCCGAGCAGGGCAGGAGCGAGATCGCTCGCCGGCTGGCCGAGTACCGGGGCTCGCGTCCCGCACCCGCGATCGCGGGCAGGGAGGTCGTCATCGTCGATGACGGGATCGCCACGGGCTTCACGCTGCGGGCCGCGATCGAGTCGGTCCGCAGGCGGGGAGCGTCGCGGGTGGTCGTGGCCGCGCCGGTGGCTTCGGTCCCGGCGGCATCGGACATGCGAGCGGTCGCCGACGAGGTCGTCGTGCTCGACGAGCCGGACGACTTCCGTGCGGTGGGGCAGTTCTACCGCGTGTTCGACCAGACCGGGGACGCCGAGGTCGTGCATATCCTCTCCGGCACGCGACCCCGAACGTGACGAGACCCGCCGGTGGGCGGGTCTCGTGAGCGATGCTATCCGGCCCGCGCCCTACGGTTCCTCGGGCAGCTTGCCCACCTCGATCTCGACGGTGTCGCCACGGCTGGCCGACGCGCCCGGGATCGGGAACTGGTTGACGACGATGCCGTCATCCGGACTGTCGACGTAGACCACCTTTGCCACGAGGCCGGCGGCTTCGATCGCCGACTTGGCTTCGGCTTCGGTCTTTCCGCGCACGTCGGGCACGAGGATGACCTCGGGGCCCTTGGAGACCTCTATCGTCACCGTGCTACCCGCCTCGACCAGGACATCGGCGTCGGGCTTCTGCGAGACGACCGAACCCTTGATCACCGAGGCGTGATAGACCTCGTTGACCTTGACCGCGAGTCCGGCGGCCTTGATGTCGGCGGTGGCGTCGGCCTGCGGCTTGCCGACCACGTTAGGCACCTTGACCTGCGCGACGCCTTCCGAGACGTAGAGGATCACGCGCGTGCCCTTGGGGACCTGGGCGCCGGTCGCGGGCTCGGTACGGATCACGTCACCCTTCGGGACGTCTGCGTTGTTCTCGCGGATCGTCTTGTTGTAGTCCAGGCCGGAGTCCTCCGACCGAAGGATGTCAATCGCCTCGCCCTCGGCCATCGTGGTGAAGTCGGGGACCTCGACTTGCGCGATGCCGAGGCTGATCACGACGCTGACCGCCGTACCCTTTTCGACCTTGCTGCCCGCAGTGGGATCCTGGCGGATGATGAGTCCGATCTCGACGGCGTCGTCGTTCTCGGTACCGAGTTCACCGATGACGAGCCCGGCTGCACTGAGCTCGGCGATCGCCTGTTCTTCAGTGAGTCCGGTGAGCGTCGGCACGACCACGCCGCTGTTGCCGATGAGTCCCATCGTGTATGCGCCGGCGATACCGAGCGCGATGATCAGCGCGCCGATGGCGACCCACATCCATGGATTCGTGCGGCGCTCCGGAATCGACCGCACGGGAAGCGGTGTCTCCGCGCGGGGGGTGGACGTGCGATCGACGGCCGGCAGCACGCTCGTCTGGCCGATGTCCGCCACGCCACCGTACGCACCGCCGATGGCGGGCTCGCCACTGATCACGCGCTTCAGGTCGTCTCGCATCTCGGCAGCCGAGGTGTAGCGCTGGCCCGGGTCTTTGCGCATCGCCCGCAAGATGACCGCCTCGAGTCCGGGCGGGATCGAGCCACGGACCTGCCGGGGCGGCGTCGCCTCATCGTTGACCTGCATGAGCGCGGTGGCCACAGGGGTGTCGCCGTCGAACGGCACGCGCCCGGTCACCAGCTCGTAGAGGGTGACGCCGAGCGAGTACAGGTCTGAAGACGGCGTGAGGGTTCGTCCCTGGGCCTGTTCGGGGCTGATGTACTGCGCGGTTCCGAGCACGGAACCCGTCTGGGTCATCGTGGTATTGCCTGCCCTGGCGATGCCGAAGTCCATGACCTTGATCGCGCCGTCGGGCGTGAGCACGATGTTGTGCGGCTTGATGTCCCGGTGGATGATGTCGTACCCATGGGCCACGCCCAGCGCCGCGCACACCTGCGCCGCGTACTCGGCGGCCTTGAGCGGGTCGAGCGGTCCACGCTCGGTGATGAGTGATTTGAGGTCGCGTCCGTTCACGTACTCCATGACGATGTAGTACGTCTCCCCGTCACGGCCCCAGTCGTAGATGTTCACGATGTTGGGATGCGAGAGGTTCGCCGCGGCCTGAGCCTCCTGGCGGAAGCGTGCGACGAAGTTGGGGTCTGCGGCATAGCGCGCGTGCAGCACCTTGACGGCGACCGTCCGGCCGAGGACTTCGTCCACGGACTTATAGACGTCGGCCATCCCGCCTGTGCCGATCTTCTCGGTGGCGCGGTACCTGCGCCCGAAAACGAGGTCTTCCACCAGTTGCCTACCCTCTCTCACCTGCGACGATACGCTCACGCGCCCATCTATTCTACCGTATAGCCGCCTGCTTCGCTCTCAGCGTCGCGGGTCACTTCGTCACGCTGAGTGCAGTCTCGAGCACGCCCCGTGCCGCCGGCGCGGCTACGCTCCCGCCGACGCCCGCATTCTCCAAGACGATGGCCACCGCGACGCGCGGATTCTCGGCTGGTGCGAACGCGATGAACCAGGCGTGCGTCCCGACGCTCTTGCCGACCTCGGCGGTGCCCGTCTTGCCGGCGACGCTGATGCCGGGTAGCGCGGCACGCGACCCTGAGCCGCTCGCCACGACGGTGGTCATGAGATCCGTCACCGTTGCGGCGGTCGCCGGGTCCAACGCCGACTTCCACGGCCGCGGAGTCGTCTCGCTGAGGATGCGCCCCGCCCGGTCGCTGACCGCGTCTATGAGGTGCGGGCGCATGGCGACGCCGTCGTTGCCGATCGCGGCCGCGATGAGCGCCATCTGCAGCGGGGTCACCTGCGGCCCAGGCGGACTCTCGTGCTCTCCGACGGGCTGGCCCACACCGGCCCATGCGGTCTCCCACACCGTCATCTCGCGTGGGTCGGGCATGAGCGAAGCGATCGTCGGCACCTCGAGCGGCGGTACGGCGTTCAGGCCGAATGCCTCGGATGTCGCCACCAGCCGGTCGGCGCCGAGGTCGGCGGCGAGTTGTCCGAACACGGTGTTGATCGAACTCGCGGTCGCCTTGCGCAGATCGACATCACCGTACGAGCTACCGCCGTAGTTGGTCACCGGCGCGCCACCGATATCGATGCTCGCCGGTCCGGCGTAGCGCGTGCCCTCGGTTGCCACCTGGGACGCCAGAGCGGATGCGAGTGTGACGACCTTGAACGTCGAGCCCGGCGGATAGAGGCTCGTGGTCGCGCGGTTCACGAGCGGGGCGGGTCCTCCGGTGGCCGAGAGCGACGCCCAGTCGGCATCCAGCCGGTCGGGCTCGTAGGCCGGGGAGGACGCGAGCGCGAGCACTGCCCCCGTGCGCGGGTCGAGTACGACGCAGGCGCCCCGGTTGGTGCCGAGTGCGGCCTCCGCCGCGGCCTGGATGCGCGTATCGATCGTGAGACGTACGTCGTTGCCGGGTACGGGTATGCCGGCGGCGGCCTCGATCATGTCGCTTATCGTGGCGAAGTCGCTCTTGCCGGCAAGAGCGTCGTTCATCGCCGCCTCGACGCCCGACCGCCCGTACTGGGCGCTGTAGTAGCCGAGTACGTGCGCGGCGCGCGTCCCGTGCGGGTAGCCGCGCCGGAACAGCGCTCCCTCGCGCACCGACTCGGCCAGCACGATACCGTCTGCCGAGATGATGGCGCCGCGCTCCTGGCGCATCTCGGCGGCGAGCCCGCGCGAGTTGGCCGGCTGCGCGGCCAGGCTCTTGGCTGCGATCGCCTGCACGTAGGTCAGGTTGACGGTGAGCGCCACCATGAGCGCTACGACCAGGGCACCCACCCGCACGAGCCGCCTGGTCAGCGCGAGACGGCCGAGCAGTCCGCCGCCACCGCTCACGACCACTTCGGTGTCGTTGCCGGTCCCGGTGTCGCCCGCGCGCATGAGCAAGCCGAGGAGGATGAAGTTCGAGAGGATCGAGCTGCCGCCGTAACTCACGAACGGGAGCGTGATGCCGGTGAGCGGGATGAGCCGCGTCACGCCTCCGATGATGACGAACGCCTGCAGGCCGAAGGTGGCCACAAGGCCGACCGCCACGAGTGCCGAGACATCGGAACGCGAGCGTGCGCCGGTGGCCAGGCCCCGGAGGCAGAAGGCGAGGAACGCGATGATGAGCGCCGCGCCGCCGAGCAGCCCGAGTTCCTCGGCTATGGCGGTGAAGATGAAGTCGGTCTCCACGAACGGGATGCGCCCCGGCAGCCCCTTGCCGATGCCCACGCCGATCACGCGTCCTGCCGCGAGCGCGAACAGCGACTGCGCCAGCTGGTAGCCGCGGCCGGTGGCGTCGGCAAACGGGTCGAGCCAGATCTCCACGCGCTGCTGCACGTGGGCGAACATCATGTAGGCGGCAGTCGCGCCAGCACCGAACAGGCCGAGTCCGGCGACGACGTACGTGGCGCGTCCCGTGGCCGTGTAGATCATCACGAGGAACACGCCGAAGAACAGCAGGCTCGAGCCGAGGTCCTTCTCGGCGACGAGGATCACGAGCGACAACGCCCACATGAACAGCAGCGGCCCGAGGTGTTTGGCCGGCGGGAGCCATACACCCAGGACACGGCGTGTGGAGACCGAGAGGACTTCGCGCTTCTCGGCCAGGTATGCGGCGAGGAAGATGACGATGAGGATCTTGGCGATCTCGGCCGGCTGGAACGACATGCCGGCGAACCTGAGCCACAGCTTTGCGCCGTTGACCTCGACACCGATGATCGCGGGCAGGATGAGCAGCACGATGCCGACGAGTGCGATGGTGTACTTATAGCGGGCCAGTCGTTCGAGCGACGGCACCGCGGCCAGCGTCGCGACGAGCGCGGCGACCCCGGCGAGCACCCAGAGGATCTGGCTCGCGGCGAGTTCCGCGTCCAGCCGCGTGATGAAGGCCAGACCGATCCCCGACAGCAGGAACGCGATCGGGAGAAGCGCGGGATCGGCTCCCCGGGCGAGGAAGCGCGCCGCGACGTGGGCGCCGATAAACGAGCCGAGCAGGCCGAGCGGGACGATGATGTCCGGCCAGTCGACGGTGCCGCCGTGAGCTCCGTGTACAAGGACGAACAGAAGGACCACCGCGGGCGCCGCGGCGAGCAGCAAGAGGAGTTCGGTGTCCCGTCGGCTCCGCATCGCGGTCTTAAGGTGCCGGGGCGGTCGTGGTCTCCGCCGAGGCCTGGTCGCGGTACTGCCGGACGAGCTCGCGCGCGGCGGCGATGCCGTCCACGCGGATACCGCCGTTCAGGCGGGTGGCCGTGATGGGATCGAGCGCGCTCACCGGGATGGTCGTGACCTCGGAACGCCAGTTGAGGCTGATGCCGGCGAACTCGCCCGGCACGCCTTCGTAGACCACGACCACGCCGTCCTCGCCGACGACGTAAGCCTGCGAGCGTGCGTACGAATCGGCCGACCATGCTGCCCCCGCGATGACCGCGAGGAGCGCGAGGAGCCACAGCAGGCGCAGCCCCCATCGGGGTCCGCCCGCAGACCGTGCTGCACGCGTGGGCTTCACCTTGCCGATGTCCGCGACGACCACGGTCACGTTGTCGTGCCCCCCCGCGTCGAGCGCGGCGTCGATCAGCTGGTCGACGGCGGTGGCCGGCGTAGCTGCCGCCGCGAGGATGCGTTCTATGTCTTCATCCCGGACGAGACCGGTCAGGCCGTCGGTTGCGAGCAGCAGCCGGTCGCCGGATGCCGCCTCGACCTCGAAGGTGTCGGCGAGTGTGTCCGGGTCGGAGCCGAGCGCGCGTGTGATCACGCTGCGGTTCGGGTGATTCCGGGCCTCCTCGGCGCTCAGGCGGCCCTGCCGCACGAGATCGGCGACCATCGAGTGGTCCTGGGTCAGCTGCTCGAGCGCGCCGAGATGCAACAGGTACGCGCGGCTGTCACCGACGTGCGCGACGGCGATGCGCGTGCCGTCGACCATCGCGGCCGTCAGCGTCGTACCCATGCCGCTGCGGCCACGTCCGGACGCGGCGGCGTCTATGACGGCGGCATTCGCCCTGCGGATGGAACGGCCGAGGGCCTTGGCGTCTGCCTGGCGGGGCGCCGTGTCGAGCAGGGTGTCGATCGCCAGTGAGCTCGCGATCTCGCCCGCCTGATGACCGCCGAGGCCGTCGGCGACCGCGTAGAGCGGCGGTGCGAGCAGATAGGCATCCTCGTTGCCCGGGCGCACCATGCCCACGTGGCTGTCTCCCGCGAACGATGCGTCGTTGCGCGCGCTCACGGCCTCACCACCTCGAGGCGGTTCTGGCCCAGATCGATGACGTCACCGGCGGCGATCGGCAGCGGGCGGGTCGCCGGCTGCCCGTTGACGAGGGTGCCGTTGGTGGAGCCGAGATCCTCGAGCATGAGCCCGCTCTCGCTCGGCACGATGCGGGCATGCGTGCCCGAGACGAAGTCGTCGGCGATCACGAGATCGGCGTCGGGGGACCGGCCGATGATGACCGGACCGGTGAGCGGTATCGAGACACCGGTGATCTCGCGGGGTCCTTTGGTGACGCGCAGCACGAGACTCTTGCGCTCGCGCCCCGCGCGGCTGCCGATCATGCCGATGCCGGTCTTGACCGCCGCGAACAGGAAGAAGTAGAGCAGCGCGATGAGCACGATCCGGCCGAAGAGTAGCGCGACGTCGATCATCGCTCACCGTCCCGGTTCGTGGTACGTGAGCCGGGTCAGCCCGATCTCGATGACGTCTCCGTTGCGCAGACGCGCCCGCTCGACCGGCTGACCGTTCACGTGCGTGCCGTTGGTGGAGCCGAGGTCGGTGATGGCCCAGCCGTCGTCGAGCGGGATGAACGCCGCGTGGCGGCGCGACACGTTCGCGTCGGGCAGGCAGATCTGGCACTCGGCAAGCCTACCGACGACCACCTCGTCGCCGCGTAGGGCGATATCGTGCTCGAAGTCGCTCACGGTGACCGTCGCGATGTCGGAGCCCGGGGCCGGCGTTGCGGCCGGCGACGGTGCGGGGCCGGACCGCTCGGCGGGGGGCTCGGCCAGCACGGCGCTCACGCGGAAGCGACCGAGCCGAAGATCGTCGTGTGTCGTGAAGGTCACCGACGGCCTGGCGGCGAGCAGGTAGCCTCGCTCACGGGCGTGGTCGATCAGATACGTGGCGAGCTCACCGCCGAGGAGCGGCTTGAAGGAGCCGAGCTTCTCGTTGTCCTCCTCCGACAGAGCGATCGTGTACGCGGTCGGCGCGTAGACCACGCCCACGCCGAGGGCCCGACCGTCGTCGGCTGCACGGGCGATCGCACGGGCGAGTTCGACCGGTTGGACGGGAGAGCGGAAGGCGCCGGCGAACAGGCCCTCGACCCCGGCGGCGATGCGATCTTCGAAGTTGGAGAGGATGCCCATGTGCCTCAGCGGGATAGGGGACACACTCAGACACCACATCATACCAGGGGGCACCGCCCTCCGAGCCGCCGGGCGGCTGTCGTAAGCGGGCCGTTGACGTTCGCGGCCGCACGCGTGTGGCGGGATCTACTCTGCGTCTGTGCGCAGCGGGGGGCCGAGGGCGACCGCGACGAGCGCGGCCGCAGTGCCGATGGCGACGTCGGGAGCCCAGGCCGCCAGCCCGAACCCGGAACCGGGAAGTGCGGCCCACAGCGCGTAGCCCGCTGCGAGCATGGCCGCGCCTGCGAGGACTCCCGCCGCAGCCGCGAGCCGCGTCTGGCGGGCGGCGAGAAGGGCGCAGGTGGCTCCCGCCGCGGCCCACACTATCGGTACGGCGAGCATCGCCGGATCGAAGCCGCCGATGGGTGCCACCGTCCAGAAGCCCTCGGCAGACCACGGAAAGATGAACATCTGCACGGGCGTGCGCAGCAACGGGGCCACGCCGCCGGTCGCCGTTGAGGCCCCGAGGAGGAGTACCGCCGAGGCGGCCGAAGCGATGGCTGCCGGTATCGGCCGGAACGCGAGTCCCGACAGCAGCGCCGCGCCGGGAGCCGCGCGTACGATCGCGAGAACGGGCGCGGCGAGCGGCACGAAGGCGTCCCCCCGCCCGAGTCTGCCGCGCACGACCCAGAATCCAGCGGCCGCAACGCCGGTGAGCAGACCGGGCAGCCAGCCACCGAACCGCGCGACGCCCGCCACGAGCCCCCCGAGTCCGAGCGCGAGTCCGAGTCCGGGTGCGAGCGCGCCCGCGAGAGCGACCATGAGTGTGACCCCGAGCTGTGGAGCGAGGGGAAGCACGAACGCCCGCGTTCCGGCCCAGGCGAGCCACCCGCAGCCGAGCGCCGCTCCAAGCCGGGTGAGCGCACCGGCGTGCGGCGCGAGGCGATCCCACAGGCCGCCGGCATCGTACTCGTCGGGCAGGTCGTCGTCGCCGACGAACTCACCGACGAACTCGGCGAGTGACCTCCTGCCGGACTCGGCATCGCCGAGGTAGGGAAGGATCGCCTCCGCGAACCCGGCCACCGAAGCGTACCGGTCCCGCGGATCGGGCTCGAGCGCGGTGAGCAGCGCGTGGTCGAGCGCGGTTACGAGCGCCGGCTCGAACTCGGAAGGAGCTGGCACCTCGGCGACCTCGATTCTGAACAGCGAGCCCTCGGTGGTGTCGGAGTCGAACGGGTTGGCATCGGTGAGCAGTTCGTAGACGAGCACCGCAAACGCCCAGACATCGGTACGCTCGTCGAGGGCAGCGCCGCGGATCTGCTCGGGGGGCATGTAGCCGATGGTGCCCGAGGTGCCGTGGGCAAGTCCGGCGGCGTCGGTGAGCGCCGAGATGCCGAAGTCGGCGACCTTCACGCGGCCTGTCCGCGTGGCGAGTACGTTTCCCGGCTTGAGATCGAGGTGTAGCACGCCGTTGTCGTGCGCGTAGCCCACCGCCGCCGCGACCGCCTCGACGACGGCGGCCACCTCATCGGGGTCGAGCGGGGAACGCGTCTCGTCGAGGACGTCTGCCAGGGAAGAGCCGTCCACATCCTCCATCACGATGTAGGCGTACTCGCCGTCGGTGTCCCACTCGTGGACCGTGACGATGTTGGGGTGGTTGAGCAGCGCGGCGGTCCGTGCCTCGGCAAGCCCCGCGCGCGGCACCGGTCGGCCTGCCGTGTCGGTCGGCAGGGGGATCTGCTTGATGGCCACTCTGCGGGTCATCTTGCTGTCGAACGCGAGCACGACCGAGCCATGACCGCCCGCGCCGAGTTCGGCGAGCGGGCGATAGCGGTCCAGGATGAGCTGCTCGTCCACGGTGCTCCTGCGGTTGCGGCTGGTGCGATTGTACGTCACGCTCGGCCGTACCGGCCGGTGTTCGCGTCCGGGCCGGGTCAGGACCTTCGGGGAGGAGCGCAGTGGCTTACACGTACAAGGTCGTCCCGTTCGCCGTGGTGCCCCCGCAGCGCAGCACGCGCATGGAGAATCTAGCCACGGCAGCGGCCGAGATGGAGCGCCTCGTCAACCAGTGGGCGGCCTCGGGTTGGGAGTTCATGGGTGTCCAGCAAGTCCAGCTCGCGGACTTCGCCACGCACTACGATGTGCTCGTCTTCCGGGCTGACGCATAGCGACCCCGCGTTGCCGCAGGGCCGCTTCGGTGTTGTGTCGTTCGCGCCGAGCCGTGTCTAGCTACCGACGATCTCCACGAGTTCGAGTGCGAAGGTCAGATCCTCGCCGGCGAGCGGGTGATTGAAGTCGAGCAGCACGGTGTCGTCCGCCACCTCGATGATGGTCGCGTTGACCTGCTGCCCTTCGGGGCTCACCATCTGCACCATCATGCCCGGCTCCGGCACCTGGGCGGCGCCGAACGCCTCGCGCGGGACGGGCTGGCGGGCGCGCTCGTCGCGCTCACCGTACGCCTCGGCTGCGGGGATGGTGACGGTCACCGAGCCGCCGACCTCGAGGTCGGCGACGGCCGTCTCGAACCCGGGAATGACGTTGCCCTCGCCCACGGTGAACGAGATCGGCTCACGCCCTGCGCTGCTGTCGAACTCGGAACCGTCAGCCAGCGTGCCTGTGTAGTGCACGCGGACGGTGTTTCCTGACTGTGGTTTCACGGGGATTCTCCTGTCTGAACTGTGGAACGGTACGCGGCCCACTGTACCGCACCGCGCGCCCGTCGGCCTATTCCACCTGCGCGCACCCCTGTGCTACCCTGTCTTTCGCACGTCACGCGGGTGTGGCGGAATGGCAGACGCGCATGGTTCAGGTCCATGTGGGGGCAACCCCGTGAAGGTTCAACTCCTTTCACCCGCACCACAGACTCAAGCGGCGGCTTCCTCCCGATGCGGATGGAGCCGCCTTCTTCGTGCAGCGGGGGAGTCGGGCCCCTTCCATCGGTCTCCTCGCTCCACCGGGGCCGTTCGTTGTGTTTCGGCGCGCGGCATCGCACAATCGGAGTCGGATGCGACGGAAGGGACATGCGTGCTTCGACGAGTCGTCTATGCGGTGCTGGTGATAGTGCTCTTCACGCTGCCCGTGGCGTGCGACGATGCCGATCTCGACACGGTGGACGAGTCCCTGGAGTCTTCCGCCGACGAGATCGCGGTGCCTCAACCGGTCGATCCGTCGGTGCTGCTCACTCCCGCCGACGTCGAGCGGGTCACGGGATTGACCGCGCTATCGGTCGTCCCGTACGACCCCGCCGTGGGCGCAGGAGGGGACGTCAACATCGCCGACGAGACAGGGCAGCTGGTCGCCATGCTCATCGTCGAGGGTCCCGAGCAGTGGGGTGCGTGGCTCACCGACGGCTTCACGGTGCGTGAGCCGGTGTCGCCTCCTGTCGGCGATGAGTCCTTCATCGGCCCGAGTCCTGACGTCAACGAGGCCGTCTACATCTTCGGTTTTCTCAAGGACGACACCGCGATCGTGATCGACACGTTCTTCGATCCGGGCGGCAACGGGACGATCCTGAGCACCGAGGATCTGCGTGCGCTTGCCGAGGTCGTGGAAGGCCGGCTCTAGCTATCAGACTCGGTTGGAGGTCCTCGTGATCGGCATCAAGTGGCTGTGGCTCTACCTGATCTCGTTCGCCGCGTTCCTTGCGATTGACGCCGTGTGGCTCTTCACGATGTCCGGGCGGTTTTACAAGGCTCAACTCGGTGACCTCATGCGCGATCAGCCGAACCTGCCCGTGGCACTGCTGTTCTACGTCGTCTACGTCGCAGGCGTGCTCGTGCTCGCGGTCATGCCCGGTGTCGAGGCGGGCTCGGTGCTCAAGGCCGCGGCCTACGGTGCGCTTCTCGGCTTCGTGGCATACGGCACGTATGACATCACGAACCTCTCGACGGTGCGCGACTGGCCGGTGATCGTCACGGTCGTGGATCTCGTGTGGGGAAGTGTCCTTACGGCTACGGTCGCCACGGTCGGCTACTACGCGGCCAGGTGGCTGGGTTAGTATCGACTGCGGCGCGCATCCTTGGAGGTATGCGCCCGGGCGCGTCGTACACTCTAATCATGGACCGTGTCTCGGTTTGTACGCATTCCCGATAGGACGTGTAACACATGCTCTCTGAACGCATCGTCACCGGTGCGCTGCGCATTCTTAATCGGCGCTACCTCGGGCAGAAGCCCGTGGAGCTGTCGGGTCTCCCGGATCCGACGCCCGGTAAGCGGTACACGCTCTACCTTCATGTGCCGTTCTGCGAGCGCCTCTGTCCGTACTGCTCGTTCAACCGTTTCCTGTACGGCGAGGAGCGGGCTCGCCGCTACTTCCGCGCGCTTCGGCAGGAGTTGAGGTCGGCTGCGGGAAACGGGTTCGACTTCGCCACGCTCTACATCGGCGGAGGCACCCCGACCATCCTGCTCGACGAGCTGTGCGAGACCATCGACCTCGCGCGCTCGCTCTTTCCCGGGATCGGTGAGGTCTCGGCCGAGACGAGCCCCAATCACATCACCGATGCGACCATCGAAGCGCTCAAGGACCGCGTGGACCGATTCAGTGTCGGCGTTCAGAGCTTCGATGACACGCTGCTCCAGCAGATGGCCCGCTACGACAAGTACGGCTGCGGCCAGCAGGTCTTCGAGCAGGTGCAGAAGGCGGCTGGTCAGTTTCACTCGCTCAATGTAGATATGATCTTCAACTTCCCGAGCCAGAACCGCGCGATGCTCGAGCGCGACATCGAGCTCGTGAAGCAGACCGGCGCCAACCAGACGACCTTCTATCCGCTCATGGCGTCGCCCAAGAACCGCCGCGAGCTCGCCCGCACGATCGGCGCGATCGACTTCGCACGCGAAGCGGAGTACTACCGGGTCGTCAGCGAGGGCCTGACGCCCGACTTCGAGCCCGCCTCCGCGTGGACGTTCTCCCAGGACAAGGGTGGCATGATCGACGAGTACATCGTGGACTACGACGAGTACGTCGGTCTGGGTTCGGGTGCGTTGTCGTTCATCGGCGGCAGGATCTATAACAACACCTTCTCGCTCGAGGACTATGAGACGCGGATAGCCGAGGGCCGTTCTCCGGTCGTCCAGATGGGCAGACAGTACGGCCGGAAGGCGCGGATGCGTTACCGGTTCGTGACAGACCTGTTCGGCCTACGGCTCGACAAGGAGCGTTTCGCCCGTGACTTCGGTGTCCCGGTCGAGCGTGGACTCGCACTCGAACTGGCGTTCATGCGCCTCGCTGGCGGCATCGCGACAGACACCCCTACCGAGATCACGCTCACGGTGACCGGCCGCTACCTGTTGCTCGTGATGATGCGCGAGACCCTCGCGTCCTCGAACGACCACCGTGACCACCAGCGTGAGTTGCTGCCGGCGCATGAGAAGGTGCTGCTCTCGGACGCCGAGATAGTGCCGTGCCCGCCTTCTCGCGAAAAGTGCCTGGCCGCAAGCTAGGGCCGGGGGCGCCGTGGACGATCTGATGACCCCGACCGTACGCGAAGAGCCGGTGCGGATGCGCCGTTCACCTGTCGCTGCGTACTTCGAGCTCACCAAGCCGAAACAGACCGCGCTTCTCATGACCACGGCCGCCGGCGCCTACCTCATGGCGGCGACCGGTGGGGTATCGTGGGCGATTTTCGTGCCCGCCATGCTGGCGATGTGCGCAGCCATTTCGGGCTCGACGGCGCTCAACATGGTGTTCGACCGCGACATCGACGCCCGGATGTCGCGGACGGCCGCGCGCCCGATCCCTGCCGGGGAGATCGCCCCGGCGACTGCGCTGGTGTTCGGAATCGCGCTCTCGGCGATCGGCGTAGCCGTCGCATGGGTGCTCGACCCGCTCTACGGGTTGATCGTTCTCGTCGGCCTCGCGTTCGACGTGGTCGTCTACACGATGTGGCTGAAGCGCAAGACGCCCGCATCGATCCTCATCGGTGGCATCTCCGGCGGCATGCCGGCGCTTGCGGGCCGTGCGCTCGCGGTAGGCGCGCTCGATGCCGTGGGGTTCCTGTTGGCCGCCGGGGTCGTGCTGTGGATCCCGGCCCACATCCTCACGCTGTCCACACGTCACGCGGCCGAGTACGAGTCGGCGGGGATCCCGGTCTGGCCGAGCATCTACGGCGCTGACCGCACGCGGCGTCTTGTCGCGGTCGCGACACTCGGTGCGGTCGTCGTCCTCGTGCTTGCCGGCATCCTCCAGCAGATCACGCCGCTTGCCTTGTTCGGTCTCGCCTGTGCAGGGACGCTGATGACAGGGTTCGCCTTCTGGACGGTCGTCGCTCCCTCGGAGCGAAAGAACTGGGTCCTGTTCAAGGCCGCGTCGGCGTACATGCTGTTCGCCTTCGTCTGCCTGACGGCGGGTTCCGTCTTTCGCTAGGTGGCCGCCCCGCTCGCGCGGGTGGGCCTCAGTTTGCTTAAGCGGTTGGCGCACGTCATGATAGAACCTCGGCAGGAGGTGCGGTCATGCCCGAACTAAGCGAGCCCTACGGTTTCGACGACGAGTTCACGACCGAACATGCGCATCTGATGCTGGACTTCTACGGCAAGACGTTGGTCGCTCAGGGGTTCGAAGCGCGGGCCTATCCCGATGTCGACGAGCACATCGGGGCGAACCGTCTTCAGACACCCAAGTTCGACACCCTGAACCACGCGCTGTGGATGTGTGCCATGACCAGGGAGTTCCTGCGGCAGGGCCGACTTGCCAAGGCGTACCGCTGGATCGGGACGATCCAGGGCATCCTCCTCGTGAACGGCGTGTTCAGCATCTCCGAGCTTAAAGGGCACAACCGGATCGCGCTACCTCCGGTGAATCCCCGGGGTCGCTAGTGCCGGCGGGGCCGAGGAGAGGGACAGGCGACGCGTGGAACGCGACGGATTCACACCCATACGCGGCAAGTGCTACTACTGGCGCGAGAAGCTGATGGACGAGGATCGGTTCGATCGTCACCTGAAGAAGGACGAGTGGCGCGTCGAGTGCACCTGCTTCGTCGAGGGAAACATGTGGCGCTACACCGTGGCGACCGTGCCGTCAAACTGCTCCCTGCACCGCCACTGCCGGTACTACATCAGTACGGGATAGCTCTCGGGTGGACCCCCAGAGTCGGTAGCTCCGGCGCGAAACGAACAGCGGCCCCCCGAGATTTCCGAGGGGCCGCCTCCGGAGCCAGCCGTGTGCCGTTGCGAGTGCGCGCCATCTGTGGCCGGCGTATCCGCAGATCAGAAGCGTCCGGTCAGTCCGGCTGGCAGACCGGCGCCGTGAACGATACGAACCCGGTATCCACTGCCGTTGCATGCGTTGCAGGAACGCCACTTGCTGGCGTCCGGCTGGTGCTCGCTAGCGAGTACCTTGTTGCCCTTACAGACCGGGCAGGTCTCTTTGCGTACCATCGCAGCAACCTCCTTGAGTAGCCACGACGTGTCTTAAGCAATCTTCATTCCAATGTGGGAGTTCGTCCACAGATGAGCGAACCGAGGGCGCACGTTCACGTTGCGGGGAGTCCGGTAGGGCTCCTGTGTGTCGGCACGGTAACGGCTCGGGGGCAGCAGGCTTTCGGTTCCTTGTTGCATGGCGCGAAGGGTGCGATACCTCTTGTAGATGCATACGCCCGCTCATGACAGGTGGTAGGAAACGGAATGCTTGCACTTCGCTCGAACATCCAGGTACAGCGGGCCGAGGCAGCACTTGCGCCACGCGTCGCTCACGTCGAGCATGTCATCAAGCCGCACGTGAGACGGACGGTGTTGACGCTCGGAATCGCGTATCCGCTCGCGATGTTGCCGCAGTTGTACAACGTGTGGGTGTTGCAGCGGACTGCGGGTCTGAGCGAACTCACGTACAGCGCGGGTCTGGTCATGGCACTCGCGTGGACGGTCTACGGGCTGGTCAACCGCGACAAGGCGATCTTCGGGCTGAACATGCTGTGGATCGGCGTGCACACGACGATGATCGTGGGACTGCTGCGGTAGCACCGCCGCCCGCGCGCTCCGGAAACATGACGGCCGCCCGACTCGACAGTCGGGCGGCCGTTGATGTGAGCCGGGTGCGCTTTGCTACATCGCTTCCTTGCTCGTCTCCTCGATCGCCTTGTCGATCTGCTTGCGGAGTACGTCAGGCAGGCCGGGGATGTCGATGCTCACAAAGCCGCGCGTGATCATCGAAACCGCTTCGTCTTTCGGCAAACCGCGCGTCATGAGGTAGTAGATCTCCTCGGCGGCGATGGGGGAGATGGCCGCCTCGTGGCTGAGTTCCGCGCCCGGTGCTCCCTCACTTGCGAGGTCGGGGATGGCCCACTGCGTCGACTCGGCTGACTGCACGATGCCGCGGCAGTCCAGGTGCGCCTTGCAGGTGTTGGTGCGGCCGATGAGCCGGCCGCGCGAGTAGACCGTCGAGCGGTCCATCGAGACCGTGCGCGCCACGGCCTCACTGCGGGTGTTCTCGCCGATGAGTTGCGTCTCGCTTCCGAGGTCGATCACAGAGTCCTTGAGACCGTAGACGATCGAGTTGAAGACGGCGGTGGAGCGATCGCCGACGAGTTTGGCCACCGGGAACGCCTGGATCGACTTCACGGGCTTCAAGAGCACGTAGTTGTTGATGTAGATGCCGTCTTCCTCGACCACGATGCCCGTGCGTGGGCGGACGCTGAAGTCCTCGGCCCAGTTGTGCACCATCGTGAACGTCAGCTTGGCGCCACGGCCGACGTAGAACTCGGAGATGCCGGCGTGCAGCCCTTCCTTGACGTCGGTGTGGATGTTGCAGCCGGTGATGACGTTGGCCTCGGCGCCATCCTCCACGATGATGACGTTGTGGACGTTCTGGCTCACGTCGGATTCGGACACGAACAGGCAGGCCTGGATGGGCTTCTCGACCTTGCGGCCCGCCTTGATCCGGATGAAGTAGCCCTCGGTCTGGTGGAGCGCCACGATGGCGGTGTACTTGTCCTTGCCAGGGTCCACCGCGCGCCACCAGTACTTCTCGAGCATCTCCTCGCCGTAGAGCTTGAGCGCCTCCTCGGTGCTCATGATCTCGATGGCGTCGTCGAAGGCCTTCTGCACGCGCTCGTAGATGGGCGTGCGGTCCATCTGGAAGTAGCTCGCGCTCCTCTCGGTCTCGTCGGCGGTGAAGCCGGAGAGCAGCACGGTCTCCTTGACCTGACGCTCGAGTGAGTCGAGCGAGGCGATCGTGTCTGCCTCGGAGACCGTCCGGAAGCGCGTGATGTCGATGTCGGGGCCGAGTGCGGCGGGCCTGTCGGCAGCCGCTTCGGCGGCGGCACGGATCTCGGCGAGGCGCGCCTCGGCGCCGGGGCTCAGGCTAACGTCTGACATAGCGCACACTCCACACATTTGTCGTAGCCGTGGCTTGAGATCTCCTCGATCAGGTCGAGGGGATTGCCCTTGCACGCGAGCCGTCCGTTGTACAGCACATGGCCAACGTCGGCGTTCACGAACTCCAGGATGTGACCGGTGTGGGTGATGATGAGGCCCGCACGGCGACGCTCCGAGATGCGCTCCTCCCCCTTGAGCAGGGAGTTCATGGCGCCACCGACGACCGCGATGTTGTCGAGGTCCACACCGCTCTCCGGCTCGTCAAAAAGCGCCAGGTCCGGCATCTGCGCGAGGAGCTGGGCCATCTCGGAACGCTTGGCCTCACCGCCGGAGAAGCCCATGTTCACGTCGCGGTCGAGCATGTGCCCGAGGCTCAGCGTCTCGTCGAGGTCGGCCACGGTGTCCGGGGTCAGTTCGCTTCTCGCCGCGACCTCGAGCATCTGGCGAAGCTTCACGCCTCGAACCGCCGGCGGGCGCTGGAAGGCGATGCCGATGCCGAGTTGCGCACGCTCGTCGATCTCGAGTCCGGCGAGATCGACCCCCTTGAAGACGATGCGGCCGTGCGTCACACGGTAGCCGGGGATGCCGACGATCGTGTTGAGCAGCGTGGACTTGCCGCCACCGTTCGGGCCGAGGAGTACGTGCGTCTCGCCCTCTTCGATGGTCAGGTCGACGCCGCGCAAGATGTCGCGTTCGCCGACGGAGACGTGCAGGTCTTCGATCCGGAGAAGTGGTGCTGCCTGCTCTGAGGACATGGCTCACCTCGTCGATCGTGGGCGTGTGCCCGGTCGGTGCCTCGATCGCGCCTCGGCGCGCGGAACCACTGTAGCAGGCGCGGGAGCGTCGGCCCACCTGACCCCGGCCAGCTCC
The DNA here is from genome assembly GCA_030651765.1 of Coriobacteriia bacterium. GTDB lineage: Bacteria > Actinomycetota > Coriobacteriia > Anaerosomatales > Anaerosomataceae > UBA2272. The sequence continues at coordinate 34,243 of JAUSBY010000003.1, forward strand.
TATTCGAGCAGACGCATCGCGGCGTTCTCGAATGACGCGGGGAGCGCATCGTCCTCTCCGACGAGCCACAGGTCGGTGATCTGGTCTGCGTGACGACCGATGTATGCCAGCGCGGGGGCGGACGCGTCTGCGGGATCGACGAGAAGCACCGGGGCCCGGGCGCGGCCCCCGAGCGGTCCTGCCGTCAGCGCGTCGGGGAAGTCGCGGCCCGTGGCGACGAGTGCGCGGCCCGGGAGCAGTCCGCGGTCGAGGGCGTACTCGGCAAGCAGTGCGGCGGTCTCGTAGCGGTCCGCGCCGCCGATGCGGGTCGGCGACGGCGCCACGCTCTCGACAGACGGTCCGACCGCCTCGGTCTGGCCGACGATGATCGTCTGTGCGATGCCGTACTCGGCCAGCACTGCTACAGACGCCGCTGGCAGCCGGTCGCCGTCGGCCAGCACGATGGGCCAGTCGTTGGCGGCTGCCAGTGCTCCGGCTGCCACGGCATCGGGCCACACGCGTCCGCTCACCACGACCGCAGTCGTTATCGTGCGCGTGCGGTCGCGTGCCCGCCGCGCGATGGCGAGTGCGGTGGCGTAGCGGTCGACGCCGCCGAGTCGCTCGACCGATGTCACGCCGGGCACCCTCGAAAGCGCGGTGGCGACGCGGCCGGTGAGCGCCCGTTCGCCTCCGAGAACGAACACGGTTCGTGCGCCGAGTCGTGTGATCTCGGCCGAGACCGCTGCTGGCAGCGCGTCGGTGGGTGTGAGCAGCACCGGGCCGTTGACCGCGGCTGCGAGCTGCGCGCCCGCAAGCGCGTCGGGAAAGTCGCTGTCGGTGGCTACGATGACCGCTCGCGAGCCGGCGGGAAACGAGGTCCGGGAGACTTGTATGGCCGTTGCCCGGCGGTCGGGTCCTGCCAGCCGCGCGGTGACCGCGGGCGTGTCGCGAGCGACGAGCCCATCCTCGCCCCACAGGAACAGACGGTGGAACGCGGCGCTCTCATCGTCGGTCCAGTCGGTGAACATGAGGCGCGCCGCGGACGACCCGCCGCTCACGAGCACGGGGTCCGAGTACAGGACGCCGCTCTCGACCGGGGAGATCCGTCCGGCGCGCGCCCACGTCCCCCCGTCATCGGCCGAGGTCCAGCGCTCGATGCGGCCACCGCGTCCGCGGTAGTCGCCGTCGACCGAGTCCCGGGCATCGCTGTCGCCCGTCACGACGAAGGCCTCGAGCGTGCCGTCCGGTTGTGGATCGAGCGCGGCCGCGTCGAAGTAGTGGTCGGTGGTGGTGATCGTCCCGCCGCGCCACCCGGCGTCGTCTCGCCGCAAGAATCGCCACTCGTAGGCGCCCGGGCCGCTTCCGCTACCGAGCAGGTAGATGACGCAGGGGGCGCCGTCGCGGTCTGCCTTGACCGACATCTCGTTCACGAACCGGGCGCCGGAATCCACCAGCAGGCAGCGCGCGTCGGCCTGCGCCCGCGTGATCGGCAGGGTGAGGGCACTGCCGCTGGCGCCGCGCCATACGCCGTCGGTCCCGCGCGATGCGTAGTAGAGATTGCGGCGCACGAACTCGCGCCCGGCGCTCTGAAGGTCGAGGTCGAACCAGGTGAACACCGCGTGCAGCGTGCCGTTCCCGGCCATTCGGAAGTCGGCGTACCAACCGGTCGCGGAGTCGGCGGCGAGCACGCGGACCGGTGCGCCGAAGGTCGCCGCGCCGTCCGCCGAAGCCGTGAACGCCCAGTTCCCACCGCTGTCACGGTAGTAGAGCTCAAGGTCGCCGTCGGGCATCCGCACCGCCTGCGGGTAGGTGCCTGCGGGCAACGAGGCGGCCGACTCCCACGCGGAGTCCGGCGCACTGCGTACCTGGCGCGCGTGGAGCATCGGCGTCCAGTGCGAGCCGAAGAAGGCGTGTACGCGCCCGGCGGGGTCGAGGTACAGCGACGGCGCTCCGTGCGCGTCGAGGCGCAGTGGGTTCGTGCCGATGCGCCGGGGTCCGTGCCACGCATCCGAGCCCTCGTCGTACGCGGCGACGTACGGGTCGAAGCCGGGTCCCTGATAGCCGAGGTAGGTGACGCTGCCCACGCGGAGCGCCGCAGGGTGGATCGCCATCTCGGAGAGGATCGCCTCCTGCGCGCCATCGCGCGCGAAGTAGCCGACGACCGCCGCAGAGGCAGGCGACGCGCCGAGGAGCGTCGCTGCGAGAACGGTGATCACGGCCCGGGCGATATGGCGCGAGGTGTGCATACTCCGTACTATCGGCCGGAGGTGCGTCGGGGTAGAGCAACGAAGACGGAGGGCGGTGTGATGGGGGCGCAGGCGGGTGACTTCGTGCGGCGCGTGTGGGAGCACTACGACGCGCACGCACGCGACGACCTCCCCTGGCGCCTGGCCGCCGATCCCTACCGCGTGCTGATCTCCGAGGTGATGCTCCAGCAGACGCAGGTCTCGCGCGTGCTGCCCAAGTACGCCGAGTTCCTGGAGGCGTTTCCCGACATCCGCTCGCTTGCGGACGCGCCGCTCGCCGACGTGCTGCGCGTGTGGCAGGGCCTGGGCTACAACCGACGCGCGCTCGCGCTCAAGCGCGCGGCCGAGACGATCGTGGCCGAGCACGGCGGCCGGGTCCCCGATACGCTCGAAGGGCTCACGGCGCTTCCCGGGATCGGCCACGCGACCGCGGCGCAGATCTCAAGCTTCGCCTTCGGCGTCGGCGTGCCGTTCATCGAGACCAACGTGCGCAGTGTCTACCTGCACGAGTTCTTTGGCGATGCCGAGGGCGTACCGGACTCGGCGATCCTCCCGCTGGTTGCGGCCACGCTTGACCACGAGCGCCCGCGCGAGTGGTTCTGGGCGCTCATGGACTACGGTACGCATCTCAAGGCGACGCTGCCCAACCCGTCTCGTCGCAGCAGGCACCACGTGCGGCAGGGGCGTTTCGAGGGGTCGGACCGTCAGCTCCGGGGCCGCCTGCTCGCGGTTCTCACCGAGCGGCCGGGACGTACCGCCGACGAGCTTGCTGCCTCGGCCGGGTTCGAGCCCGCCCGGGTGGTGGCCGCGCTCGCCGCCCTTCAGTCGGAGGGGTTCGTCTCCTCCGCCGGAGGGCGTTGGCGCATCGGCTGAACGCCGGTCGTGCGGGCGGCGTCGGCTTCAAGGATCCGGGCCGCCGCGTCGGTGGCCAGTCCGTGCTCGGCGCTGATGCGCGCGACGTCGTCGCTCTCGGCCCTGAGCGCGCGCGTACCGTCGGGCATGCGGGCCACCTTGAACCGCGCAGTGCCGAGCGAGGTGGCGATCCCGGTCACGTCACGTTCGACGAGCCTGCGGTCGGCGGGTGTGATGCGCACGCCGAGCGTGCCCGTCTCGGCGATCATGCGCTCGGCCAGCCGCGGGGCGTCACTCTCGGTGGCGAGCACCGAGAGCATCGTCGCGGCCCGGCCCTTCTTCATGACGATGGGCGTCTGCCACACGTCGAGGGCACCCGCACCGAGGAGCCGCGCCGCGGCGGTGGAAAGCTCCTCGGGTGTGAGGTGGTCGAGGTTCGTGTCGAGCACCGCAACCCGATCGTGGCCGTCGGGTACAGAGAGCGGTTCGCCGACGATCAGGCGCGAGATGTTGGGCACGCCGAGGTCGCGAGTCCCGCAGCCGACGCCCGAGCGGCGTACGGTCATGGGCGGGATCGTCCCGTAGCCGTCGGCGAACGCGGCCAGGAGCGCGGCGCCGGTCGGCGTGGTCAGCTCGCCCGGGACGGCCCCCGGCACCACGGGCACGCCCTCGAGGAGGCGCGCGGTGGCCGGCGCGGGGACGGGCAGCTCGCCGTGCTCGGTCATCACGGTGCCGCTTCCGACCGCCACCGGTGAGGCCACGAGGCGCTCGATCCGCAGGTCGCTCAGCGCGAGTGCGACGCCGAGGACATCGGCGAGCGTGTCGGCGGCGCCGATCTCGTGGAAGTGGACGTCGTCGATGTCCACCCCGTGGACGTCGGCCTCCGCACGTGCGAGCGCCTCGAGCGCGCGGAGCGCTCCGTCGCGCACCGGCCTGTTGAGCGCCTCCGCCTCAAGCAACGCGCGCAGTTCCCGCCAGTGCCGCCGTGGCGCACCGGGTTCGGTCACGATCAGGCCGAAGCCGGTCACGCCGTGCGAGCGGCGCCGGTGCCAGGTCACGTCGATACCGTCCAGGCCGAGGGCGGCGAGTGCGGCGGTAAGACGCCCGGGATTGAACCCGGCGCCGATCAGCGCGCCGAGCAACTTGTCGCCGGAGACTCCGGTCGAGCAGTCGAGGTACGCGATCACGTGCCGGCCGCCTCCTCCGGGTCCGCGTGCTCGTCACAGGACCCGGCCGCGCGCTGGTTGATGCGGCTTGCGAGCGCCGCCGCGCCGAAGCCGTTGTCGATGTTGACCACACCCATGCCTGAAGCGCACGAGTTGAGCATGCCGAGCAGTGCCGCGATGCCGCCGAGACTCGCGCCGTACCCTACCGAGGTGGGCACGGCGACCACCGGACACGAGACGAGCCCGGTGACGAGCGAAGGGAGCGCCCCTTCCATGCCGGCGATCGCGACGATGACGTTGGCGTCGCGGAGCACGTCGGCGTGGGCGAGGAGCCGGTGCACGCCAGCCACGCCCACGTCGTACAGGCGCGTGACGCGGTTGCCCATGACCTCGGCCGAGATGGCGGCTTCCTCGGCTACCGCGTGGTCGGCTGTACCGCCGGTGGCTATCACGATGTGTCCGACGGCAGGGCGCTTCTCGCGCCGGTCCACTACGATGAGCTGCGGCTTCTCGAAGTAGCGCGCGTCGAAGGCGACCTGGGCCACCGACTGGAAGTGCGCGGCCGTGGCCCGCGTGCCGAGGAACACGTCGCCGTGCTCGAGCATCTCGCGCGCGATCGAGCGGACCTGCGCGGGTGACTTGCCCTCGCAGAAGACCACCTCGGCGAATCCGCAGCGCAATGCACGGTGATGATCGACTTTCGCCTCGCCGAGGTCGGCGAAGGGCAGGTCGGTCAGGCGCGCCTCGGCTTCATCGGTGCTCACGCTGCCATCAGCGACCGAGCCGAGCAGCCGACGAAGGGCATCGGGGTCCATGAATCCTCCTCGTCACGTGAGCCGTCGCGGGGGCGTCGGCCGGACAAACGTCTCTCGAAGGTTATACACTGTTCAGACACGGCGCGAGGGTGGGCAGGCACGTGCGGCTCTTCACACGCATACATCAGATCGATCGGCGGGTGCGCTGGGGGCTCATCGGCCGCACCGGGGCCGCAGCCTACCTGGTGGTGCTGTACTTCGCCTGGGCCAGAGTCAATCCCGGGTTTGGCAGCACGTTCGGGCTTGGCGCCATGCTGTACGTGGTTTCCACGATCGTGATCGCTGTTCTCGCATTCCGTTCGGATCGGGTCTCGTTCGACACGCTCGTGCTGGTGGTCGCTGTCTCGGATGCGATCTGCCTCGGGTTGCTCACGGCAGCCACCGGGCACCTGGAGGATCCGTTCTACGCATGGTATGTGGCCGACGCCGCAGTGTTCGCCGTCATCTCACGGCGGCGCGAGACTTGGTTGTTGCCCGGGCTTCTCGTCGTGTCGTATCTCGCCGCTCACCTGCTTGGTCATCGGGTGGAGACGGCGATCCTGTACGTGTTCCTGCTGTTCAAGGTCGGCAGCATGCTGCTGATCGGTAGTGTCGTGGCGACTGCTCTTGGCAGCCAGGAGCAGCGGCGCGCCGAGCTCGAGTCGCACCAAGACGAGGTACTCGAGTTGTACGCCCGGCTCGAGCAGAGCGTGGCCGAGCTGCGCGCCGTGACCGAGGTCACCGAGATCATCCACTCGACGCTCGATATCGAGACCGTGGGACCACGGCTGCTGGACATCCTGCACAAAGTGCTCAAGATCCCCGCGTCGTGCATCTACGTCATCGACAAGACCAAGCAGGAGATGGTCTTCTCGGCCAGCAGGGGCGTTCCGGCAACGAGCATGCGCGGGCTCTCGGGTATGGAGATCTCCGGCGCGATGCCCGTCGCGACGGACTCCGACGTGGCGTTCGGGTGCATCGAGCTTATCGACCACGCCGAGACGCTCGTCGTCTTCTGCGCCGATGCCGAGGTGATCGATCGTCTGTCGCGTGACGACCGGATCGTGTTGCAGACGGTGGCGTCCGAGCTCGTGGTGGCCGTTGAGAACTCCCGCCTGTACAAACTCACCAAGCGGCTGGCCATCACCGACGAGCTCACGGATCTCTTCAACTACCGCTACCTGCAGCAGCGCCTCGATGAGGAGATCGGCCGGGCCGACCGGTACGGCAAGCGGCTGTCGTTCCTCATGCTGGACATCGACAACTTCAAGCGCGTGAACGACACCTACGGACACCGGGTGGGTGACGGTGTGCTCGCCGAGATCGGCCACGTGCTCAAGACGACCGTTCGCGAGGTCGATGTGGTGGCCCGGTATGGCGGCGAGGAGTTCTCGGTCGTCCTTCCCGAGACCGACGCGTCGGGCGCGTTCATAGTGGCCGAGAAGATTCGCGAGGCGATCAGCCTCACCCGCTTCCGGGACGAGAATGGCGAGCGCGAGATCCACGTGACCGTGAGCATCGGACTGGCAAGCTATCCGGTGCACGCGCACGACAAGGAGAGCCTGCTCCGGGCAGCCGACGACGCCGTCTATCGCGCCAAGGCAACGGGCAAGAATCGCGTTCGGGCACCCAAGCTGAGGCTCAGCCGCGTGCCGGCCGAAGAGACATCCGAGAGGATCCCCGAATGACGAAGATCGCCTTCCTTGGCCCCGTCGGCACGCACACCGAGGAGGCGCTGCTCTCACTCGAGCTGACCGACGTCACCCCGGTGCCGTTCCCGTCGATCGAAGACGTGTTCACCGCAGTCGAGCGCGGCAAGACCGCACTCGGCATCGTGCCGATCGAGAACTCGATCGAAGGCTCCGTGAACGCCACACTCGACGGGCTGTCGGCGGGCGGTGATCTGACCATCCAGCGAGAGGTCGTGCGGGACATCCACCATGCGCTCGTGGCCGCGCCCGGCGTGGACCGCCATGAGATCACGGGCATCGTGAGCCATCCGCAGGCCTCGGCGCAGTGCCGCAAGTGGCTGTCGATGGAGCTGCCGGGCAAGCCCGTGGTGGCGGCCAACTCGACGGCTGAAGCCGTGCAGCGCGCGGTGGCCGAGCCGGGTCTCGGTGCGATCGGCACGCGACTGGCGGCCGAGCTTCACGGCGCCGAGGTCATCGAGGACGCTATCGAGGACTACGGCGGCAATCAGACGCGCTTCGTGGTGATCGGCCGGGGCATCCAGCCCAAGACGGGTCACGACAAGACGTCGCTCGCGCTGTTCATCCACGAGAGCAAGCCGGGTGCGCTGCTCATGATCCTCTCCGAGTTCGCGTACGGGCAGATCAACCTCACCAAGATCCAGAGCCGGCCCACCAAGCGGCAGCTCGGTGACTACATGTTCTTCGTGGACTGCGAGGGGCACGTCACCGACCCGCACGTGGCACTCGCGCTCGACTGCCTCCGGCTCAAGCTTCGCGAGGTACGGGTACTCGGCAGCTACCCGAAGGCGCGGTAGGTCTCCATGCCCCGCTACACCGTCGACCTGCACAACCATACACCGCTCATCCCGAGCGACTACCGAGGCGATCCGGCCACCACGCTGCGCCAGATCGTCGAGCGCGCGCTCGACGCCGGGATTGACGTGTGGGGCATCGCGGACCACTTCAGCGTGGACTACGGTCCGCTCGTGGTGGACGCCGCCGAGGAGGTCTTTGCCGAGACCGGCCGCCGGCTGCTCGTCATCCCCGGTGCCGAGATCCGCGTGCGGCACGAGGGCGAGGAGACGCACCTGGTCTGCCTCTTCCCGCCCGACCGGGTCGACGTCCGCTTCCGCGTGCTGCTCGGCGTGCTCGGCCTGACCTCGCCGGTGGCCCCACTCGCCGAGTTGCCGCACTTCCACGTCGAGCGCGATCCGCTCGACGTCGCGCGCATCGTGGATGCCATCGGCGGCACGTGCCACATCGGGCATGTGGACCGTAGTTTCGGTGACTACTGCTTCATCGAGTCCGAGCTCGTCCATCACCTTGCCGAGTGCGAGCACGTCTCGGCCATCGAGCTCATCGACCACACGTGCCGTCATCGCTTCCGCGACGGGCTGGCCATCGCGCACATCTCCTCGTCGGACTCGCACTCACTCGGCGAGATCGGCCGCCGCACGGCCACACTCGAGATGCCCGAGCTGTCGTTCGAGGGCCTCAAGGCGGCGTTTCGCACGGCGCGCGCGCGGGCCAGGGCCGAGGCCGGCGCCTGCTAGTCGCGCACCTTGAGCGGCCGCAGGCTCTCGGGCCGCGGCATGCCGAGCGCGACGTGTCCCGTCATCCGGTCGGCCAGGAACGCCGAGCGGTCGGCGGCGTCGAGTGCGAGGGGTAGCACGTCGGTGCCGCGAAGCGTGCCGAGCGAGCCGGACGCGCACGCGCTCTCGCCGTACGCCGTCACGGTGTCGGCGCCAGTCACACCGCCTGCGATCAGCAGCGGCACCGCGCCGCCGCCGTGGTAGAGCGGTCCTGCCGAGGGTGTCTGGTGGTCCGGGCACACCGCCACCACGAGCTCGCCGCGCTCGACGAGCGGCACCAGCGGTGCGAGTGCGCGGTCCACCGCCGCGATGACCGCCGCCTTGCGCGCCGGGTCCTTGCGGTGGCCCGCCATGTCGGGCCGCTTCGTGTGGAGGTGGACGAAGTCGTAACCCTCGGCGAGCAGCTCCAGCGTTGCCGCGACGCGCACGGCCACGTCCGCCTCGGCATCCCGCTCGGTGCCGAGCTCGCGGTGATCGAGCCCCACCGCGGCGGCCAGCCCCGCGTACAGCGGTCCCGCGCCGAGGGAGACCCCGCGCAGGCCGAACCGCGCCGCAAACGGTGTGACCTGCACCGCCTCGCCCGCCCACTTGACGAGCATCGTGCCGAGCGGACGGCCCGCAAGCGCCGTGCGTGAGTGGCGTATCCACGCGTTGAGCACGCCTGCTGTGCGCGCGGCGGCCGACGGGTCAGGCGCCTCTTCGAGCGGCAGCACCTCGAGGACGTGCGTATCGGCATGCAGCGGGTCGGCGTCGCTCACGAAGTGTGAAAGCGGGCGCCCATCGGCGGGCGTCAGGAACAGCAGCCCCTGGAGCGCACCGGTGTGGACGAAGCGCACACGTACGCCGTCGATCTCGGTGTCGAGCGCCGCGTCGGCCAGGTACGGCGCGTCGCCAGTGCGCGGGTCCGGGCGCTCGTCGATCCACATCGCGCCGTTGCGTTCGCTCACCCACGCGAGGTTGGCGCGCAGCACCACCTCACCGGCGGCCGGCGTGAAGCCCTCGCCGAGAGCCTCGAGCAGACCGCGGCCGGGGAAGTCGCGCTTGCTGTAGCCGAAGAGCGCGAAGTGCGCTTGGTGCGAACTCGGCGCAAGGCCCGGGCCGAGTGGGTAGAGCAGCCCGCACCGGCCGAGTGCGGCAAGCGCGTCGAGGTTGGGGGTGTCGGCGGCCTCGATCGGCGTGCGTCCGTCGAGTGAGGCATGAGGCCGGTCGCCGGCGCCGTCGGGCACCACGAGGACGATGGGGCGACGCTCGCTCCCGTTCACGCTGCTCCTCCCGGCTGCGCGACGCGGCTACTGCGGCTAGTATGTCACAGGGTACCGGCGGGGGATGGAAGGGGCTGGGCATGACCGAGCGCTCGGCAGACGAACTCAACGACCTTTCGCGCGAGCGGTTTGGCCCGCGCGCCGACGGCTACCGCGCAAGCGCGCTCCACGCCGCAGGACCCGACCTCGAGCTGCTCGTTGAGCTGGCGGCTGCGGGACCCGGCGTGCGCGTGCTCGATGTCGCTACCGGCGGCGGACACGTCGCGCTCGCGCTCGCGCGAACCGGCGCGGACGTGACCGCGTGCGACCTCACGCCCGAGATGCTCGATGCGGCAGGACTGTTGCTCGCCGAGCACGGCTGTCAGGCCGCCTTCGTGGTGGCCGAGGCCTCGGCGCTCCCGTTCCCCGACGAGAGCTTCGACGTTGTCACGTGCCGGATCGCGGCGCACCACTTCCCCGACGCGCAAGCATTCTTCGACGAGGTCGCGCGCGTGCTCGTACCCGGCGGGCGGCTCGGCTTCCAGGATCAGATCCTACCGCCGCAGCCGACCTCGGCCGTGCTCGTGGATGCCTTCGAGCGGATGCGCGACCCGAGCCATCACCAGGCATTCTCGGTAGACGGCTGGGCGACACTCATCGAGCGCGCGGGACTCGAGGTCGAGTGCTCCGAGCTCATCGACAAGCGTCACGAGTTTGCCGTGTGGACGGCACGCCAGGACTGCGACGACGCGTGCGTGGAGCGCCTGCACGAGCTCATGACCGATGCGCCCGGTGGCATGCGCGAGTGGCTCGAGCCCGAGTACGACGGCCCTGCGCTCGTGGCGTTTCGCAACCGGCATATCGTCGTGCTCGCCCGCAAGCCTGAGTAGGGGACGCGTCGCCTGCGGGGAATGAACCACCTCAGGCGACGGAAGGCGGGTACCCACGGTGCGCGCGCGAACCCTGCTTGCAGTGGCGGCACTCCTCGTTGCGGCATCCGGCTGCGCGGCGCCTGCCGTGGAGACTCCCGACGTCACCCGCCTCGAGGGCGTCGAGGTACGCGAGTACGAGGGCGAGCGGCTCGACTCGCTCACGGACTTCCGCGAGAACTCGATCAAGGGGCCGCAGGACATCGACCGCGACACCTATCGGCTCACCGTCGGCGGACTCGTGGACGATCCCGCCGAGTACACGTACTCGGAGGTGGCGAGCGGCTTCCCGGCGTTTCGGAAGGTCGTGCAGCTCGACTGCGTTGAGGGTTGGAGCGCCACGATCCTCTGGGAGGGCGTTCTCGTGCGCGACATCCTCGATGAGTCGGGCGTACAGGCCGAGGCCCGAAGCGTGGTCTTCTCGGCGGTCGACGGCTATACGACGTCGTTCCCCGTCTCCTACTTCTACGATCGCGACATCTTGCTCGCGTACACCATGAACGACGTGACGATCCCGCCGATCCGCGGCTTTCCTTTCCAGCTGATCGCCGAGGACAAGTGGGGCTACAAGTGGTGCAAGTGGGTCACCGGCATAGAGCTCGTAGAGGATGCCGACCCCGGTGGCTACTGGGAGGACCGCGGCTACTCCAACACGGGGGACCGCGACGAGTCTTTCTTCAACTAAGGAGAAGCCGTGATCAAAGAGTTCAGGGAGTTTGCCACCGCCTGAGGTCTTGCACCGCCTATCCTCCCGTGGCTATACTTCGGCTATCCGTTGGAGGGTGGTCGTGATGATCACGAAGGTCCAGAAGTGGGGCAACAGCCAGGGTCTCCGGCTCAGTAGGGAACTGCTCTCTGACGCCGACATCGAGGTCGGCGACCCCGTGGACGTGACAGTGCGTGACGGCGTTCTCGTCGTGACACCGGTTCGTCGTGTCAGAGGCCGGCTTGACCTCGGGCAGCTCGTCAGGGAGATCCCCGCGGACTACACGCCCGGTGAGTTCGATTGGGGTCCTCCGACCGGCGAAGAGGTCTGGTAGATGGCGGCCTACATCCCGCAGAAGGGGGACTTCGTCGCCCTCACATTCGATCCACAGTCCGGACACGAGCAGCGTGGTCGTCGTCCTGCCCTGGTGATCAGCAACGGCCTGTTCAACAAGCACACCGGACTCTGCATCGCATGCCCGATCACCAACACACACCACAGCTATCCCTTCCATGTCGCGATTCCCGAAGGTCAGAAGGTGACCGGCGTGGTCATGGTTGAGCAGGTGAAGTCCATCGACTTCCGATCTCGGGACGTGAAGCGCCTCGCAAGCGCGCCGGAAGCCGTTCTGGAGGAAGTCCTGTCGATACTTGACGCATGCATCTACTGAGCTGAGCGCTAACCCGGGTGTCGAGCAGAAAGCACGCCCCGCACGACGCCCACGAAGTCCGTGGCCGGCCCGCCGTCGCGCTCGGCCCGCCACGCGTCGATAACCGCGCGGCCGATGGGCTCGAAGTACTCGGCCAGGTATCGGGCGTAGCCGTCTTCGTCGTAGCGCACCGTGCCGTCGAAGTTGACGTAGTTGCCCGATAGTTGGCAGCCGAGATGTCCGATGCGCTCGTTCCAGTTCTCGCCCGCCAGCGCCTCGATCTCCTCGCCTGTAGCGGACCGAACGGGCTGCAGGAGCGTGATCCCGGCATGCGCGAGGATCCGGATCGCGGCGTCGATGCTCCCGGATGTCTGCGAGAGCTTCACCCGGCCGTCATGTGTGTCGCGCTCGCCGGCGATGACGGGCGCGTTGTCGTGCGACCAGGCCAAGGGGACGCGCAGCAGGTGCAGGTACAGGTGGCACGCGAGGCATGGCGAGCTCACGCCAAACCGGCGCTGGAGCTCAGCGGCGGGCCGCGCGTTCATCGCCGACCACAGCGCAGGATCCGACAGTGCGACCGGCTCGCGAACCTCGGCGACGCCGGCCAGTTGCTGTCCGAGGGCGCTCACCGCGCGCTTAGGTGCGTCGCGGTCGCCGATCTCGGTGCCCATGAACGCGATCGTGGGGACGAGCTCCCGGAAGCCGTACTCGTTCACGGCTGCAACCGCGGCAGCTATGCTGTCGCGGCCGGCGATCTCGACGATGGCTACACGTGAAGTCATACGGGGAGTGTACCCGAGTACTCTGACGAGGCCGTCAGCACCTGAGAGCCGGTGCTACTGCCTCGTACCGACGATGTCCCAGGTGGCGGTGTACAGGTGGCCGTCGATGTCCGAGTCGATCGAGCCGGTCATCCCCCCGGCGAACGTGCTGGAGTCGAGGCTGGTGGGCTTGGCGCTCACCATGATCGTGCTCGTCCACGCGTGGCCGTCCTCGTCGGTGAAGGTGGCCGAGGACTCGTAGCCCCAGCCGCTGTCCGCCTCGGGATGTAGAGTGCCCGAGTACTCGTGCCGGTCGGTGATGAGCACCATCGTGTCCCCGCTGACAACGCACTCCCAGGTGGCGCCGGGCTGATCGGCCGCCGGGGTCATGGCGGCATCGTCGATACCCGTGAGCTCGGTCGTGACCGACCACGTCCCGGTAAGGAAGGAGAAGTCAGGCTCCTCCTCGGGTTCCACCGTCGCGGCCGGTTCCGGCGTCACATCGACCGGCTCGTCGGACTCCGTCGCGGCACACGCCGACAGGCCGAGCGCCAGCACGAGCACGATGGTGAGGGCTTGGACGGTTCTGGGCATGCGGACCACCTCCAAGGTGGTGTGTACCCACAGGCGCGAGGGCGGGGAAGGGCGGCTGCGCCAAATCCGCCCTGCACTGTCGCCGTTTCAGGCGCATACTCGGGGTAGACCAATTCTGGAGGTGTGTGCCATGGATGGAGAGGCGATCCTTGCGGTCATTGAAGCTCGCGGACCCGCCCAACTGAGCGATCTCGTCGGCTTCTTGAGGGATGAAGGTGTGGACGCCACCAGCGCCGAGATCACCGCGGCGCTGCGCAAACTGGAGACGCAGGGGAAGGTCGCGCACACGCCGCGCGACAACTGGCGGCTCGCGGGCGAACTGGCGCGCGAGAAGTCGGCGGCCCGCCGACTGGCAGCCAAGGTGGCGCCGGCAGGGCTCCGAACCCGTGCGCTCATCTACTGCCCGGAGATCCTCCGGGACTCACCGCGACTGACGCGCAACACCGTGCTCCACCTGGTGGCGTACGAGAACGGCGGGTTCAGGCTGCGCGACTACGCGGACGGTCATCGCGTGGAGGTCAAGGAGGTCGCGGGTATCACCAAGACCGTCTTCCTCCAGAACCAGTACACCTGGGCGGAGTTCGAGTTTGACGCCGAGGAAGCGTCCACGCCGCTCACCGACAACGAGTTCTGGGAGCGTCGGATCGCCGCGTCCAACAAGGCGCACGCCAAGCTGCTTGCCGAGGGCAAGGCTGTCATCGAGGCAGGGTAGCCGGGTTCGTCATACTCCAAGACCTACTCGGAAGTCCTTGCGCTGTGAGGACTTCCGAGTAGTATTCAGAGTATGAAGCTCGAATCCCTCAAGTCACGACCGGAGAGCAAGACGCTCGAGTTCAAGCGTGACGCGTCCTCGGCCATGCCCATACTTCGCACGGTGTGCGCCTTTGCCAACACCGCTGGCGGCACGCTGCTCATCGGTATCGAGGACCGCTCAGGGGCGATCGTCGGTGTCGCCGATCCGCTGGATGCCGAGGAGCGCCTTGCCAGCATCATCGCTGACGGCATCACGCCCCGGCTCCTGCCGGAGGTCGAGGTCGTCCCGTGGCGAGACACCCAGGTTCTCGCGCTCCAGGTCCACCTCGGCCCGTCGCGTCCCTACCATCTCACGTCACTCGGTCAGGCCGACGGCGTGTACGTGCGCCTCGGCTCCACGAACCGGCGAGCAGACACAGCGCTCATCGCCGAGCTGGGCCGCTCGGCACGCGGCGAGGGCTTCGATGAGCAGCCCGAGCCGGACCTGGGACGAGACGCGCTGGACTTCGAGGCCGTGCAGAGTGCCTTTGGGGGCGGCCGAACGATTCGTCACGCCGACCTCAAGACGCTGCGTCTCACCACACTCGTGCAGGGGCGTGAGGTCCCCACAGTCGGGGGCATGTTGCTGTTCGGGCGCGACCGACTCGGTCGATACCCTGATGCATGGATCCAGGCGGGTCGTTTCAAGGGCACGACCAAGGCCACGATCGTCGACTCAGCGGACATCGTCGCGTGCCCTGTCGAGGCTATAGACCAGGCACTGGCCTTCGTGATGCGAAATACGGCACACGCGTACGAGATCGAGCGACCGCGGCGTATCGACGTACCGGAGTACCCACCCGTGGCCGTGGGCGAGGCGGTGATCAACGCCGTGGTGCACGCCGACTACTCGCAACAAGGCGCACCCATCCGCATCGCCATCTACGACGATCGGCTCGAGGTCGAGAACCCCGGGATGCTTGTGCCCGGGCTGACGATCGCCGACGTGCTCGGCGGCGTGTCCAAGCTCAGAAACCGGGTGATCGGGCGTGTGTTCCGCGAACTCGGCCTGATCGAGCAATGGGGGAGCGGCATCACGCGGATGTATGAGGCGTGTCGCGCCGCCGGAATGGCCGATCCTGTGCTCGAGGAGGTCGGAATGCGCTTCCGGGTCACGCTACTTCCGGAGCGCACGCGCGAGCCCGACATCGACGAGGTGGATGCCGCCACCCTTGGCGCGATCCGGGCCTCGGGCGGACTCACCACGAGCGAGATCGCTGCGGCTATCGGCCGGACACCGCGGGCGACGCGGACGCGTCTGCAGCGTCTCGTGGAGCGTGGTCTTGTGGTCGAGATCGGCAGCGGTCCCAACGACCCGCATCGCCGCTATCACGTGGCAGAGGATCCGGGCCGCTACGGGCGAGGACGCCTCTAGCTTCCGCCGAGCTGTCCGGCGCCCATATCCGTCCGCGCCTCGGCACGTCTGAGCGCCAGTCCCTCCCACAGGTACAGGGACGCCGTGGTGCGATACGGCTGCCATGCCTCGCCGATGGCGGCCACGGCTTCGCGGCTGGCACCGCCGTCGATGCCGTACAGCCAGCCGACCGTCGCGCGCAGCGCTCCGTCGTCGACCGCAAGTACGTCAGGCCTGCCGAGCGAGAAGATGAGGAACATCTCGGCGGTCCACCGACCGATGCCTTTGACCGCGAGAAGCTCCTCGATGACGTCCTCGTCGGGCAGAGTCGCCACCCGGGCGAGGTCCAGGGAGCCGCTGTTGATGTGCCTGGCCAGGTCGCGCAGGAACGACGCCTTGCTGCGTGAGAGACCGGCGCCTCTGAGCAGTGTCTCGTCGGCCGAAAGGATCACCTGTGGTGACGGATCGCCGCCGAGGGCGGTCACGAGCCGCCGCCAGATCGTGGTCGCGGCCTTGTCGGAGAGCTGCTGACTGACGATTGCGCGAGCGAGCGACGCGTAGTAGTCAGCCTCGAGCGGCTGCTCGATCGGACCCACGCGCTCGATGAGGCTGCCGAGTGTCGGGTCGGCGGCGGACAGATGCCGGATCTCGGGCGAGGTGGGCGTGTAGAGGAGGACATCGGGCATGTGCCGATTGTAGCGCGTCCGGCAGGTAGCCTATGCTGGACGAGGGAGGTGCGCCGATGAGCGAGCCAGCAGTATCGGACCGTGCGGTCGAGTGGGAGTATCGCGTCCCGCTCATCACGAGTCGCTTCATGCTCTGGGATTTTGCGCGAGTCATCGTGCTCTCGGTGCTCATCATGTACGTGCTCGTGGCACTGACCGGCCTGCTGGTCGAGGGGGAGTTGGTCATCCTGCCCCCGCAGGTGTTCCTGATCACCACGGGGATCCTCGTTGGGCTGCTGCTGATCGTCGTGCTGCTCATGGGCAACGGCTTCTCGCAGACGTTCACGGTGGATCCCGCAGGTGGAGTTCGGTACGCGTCCGGCTCGCGCGAGCAGAAGTGGAACCGTGCGGCCGTCATCCTCGGCGCCCTGCGCGGGAGTCCCACTACTACCGGTGCCGGGCTGCTCGGCGTCATGCGCGAGAAGGGTGGCTGGACGTGGCGGCAGCTGCACGCCGCCCGCTACTTCCCACGCCAGCGCGTGATCTCGCTCCGCAACTCGTGGCGCACCGTCATCCGCCTGCACTGCACGCCCGAGAACTACGAGCAGGTCCGCGCGCTCGTGGCGGCCGGCATCGCCCGCGGCGCCGGGCAACGGGCGGCCGCGTAACGCCTCGCCGCACGTACCTCGGCTATACTCGCTTTCAACGCCGAATCGCACGTGACCCGGATCCAAACGGAGGCTGTCATGCTCGACGCCCGCTATCTGCGCGACAACCTCGACGCGGTCCGCACGGCGCTCGGCTGCCGGGCCGCCGGGTGGGACTTCGAGCGGTTCCTGGCACTCGATGACGAGCGCCGCCGTCTCATCGGCGAGGTCGAGGGGCGACAGGCGCTTCGCAACGAAGCGTCCAGGCGTATCGGTGAGATGATGAAGGCCGGCGAGCGCGAGGCTGCCGAGACCGTCAAGGCCGATGTCCGCGCGATCAACGAGGAGATCGAGGGCCTGGACGCGGATCTCGCGGCTGTGGATGCCGACGTGCGCGAGATGATGCTCACGATCCCCAACATCCCCGACGCGAGCGTGCCGGCAGGCGAGTCGGAGGCCGACAACGTCGAGGTCCGCCGCTGGGGCACGCCCCCGTCATTCGACTTTGAGCCGGTCGCGCACTGGGACCTGGGGCCGGCACTCGGCGCGATCGACTTCGAGCGCGGCGTGAAGCTCGCCAAGAGCCGCTTCATCGTCCTCGGCCGCGACGGCGCACGCCTGAACCGCGCGCTCATCAACTTCATGCTCGATACGCACGGTCAGCGTGGCTACACGGAGTGGTCCGTGCCGGCGCTCGCTAACGCCGAGACACTCACCGGCACAGGGCAGCTCCCCAAGTTCGAGGAAGACCTGTTCCGCACGAGCGAGGGCTTGTACCTGATCCCCACCGCCGAGGTGCAGCTCACCAACCTGCACCGCGACGAGGTCCTCGAATCCGACACGCTCCCGCGCCGGTACTGCGCGTACACGCCGTGCTTCCGCGAGGAGGCGGGCGCTGCAGGGCGCGACACCCGCGGGATGATCCGTGTCCACCAGTTCGACAAGGTCGAGCTCGTGAAGTTCGCCAGGCCCGAGGAGAGCATGGACGCCCTCGAGGGCATGGTGACCGACGCCGAGTTCATCTTGCAGCAGCTCGGCCTGGCGTACCGCACGATCGTGCTCTGTACCGGCGACATGGGCTTCGGTGCCGCCAAGACCTACGACATCGAGGTATGGCTCCCGAGCTACGACGGCTACAAGGAGATCTCGAGCTGCAGCAACTGCACCGACTTTCAGGCGCGCCGCGCGTCGATCAAGTACCGCTCGCCCGGCGAGTTCAAGGGCTCCCGCTTCGCGCACACCCTCAACGGCAGTGGCCTGGCCGTCGGGCGCACGCTCGTGGCGGTGCTCGAGAACTACCAGCGCGCCGACGGAGGCGTCGTGATCCCCGAGGTTCTGCGCCCCTATCTCGGGGGGCAGGAAACCATCGAGCCGATCGCTTGAGGAGCATCGGAGCGACGAAGGGAGCGGCTATGAAGCGCAGAGTGCTCACGATCGCGGTCATGCTGCTTGCCGCGCTGCTGCTCGTCGCGTGCGGCAACGGCGGGTCGGAGACCGCCGAACCCACATCCACGCCCGAACCGTCGCCGGCTCCCTCGGCGACCGAGGGTTACGACCCCATCGCGATCGACGGTCAGGCTGAGGCGAGTGCGCTTGCGGCCGTGCCGGCAGCCGCCGAATCGCAGCGCGAGGCCGTTGGCGCACCGTGGCCCGATGTCACGGGGATCGAGCCGGTGCTTACCGCCTACCTCTTGCGTGCCGAGTTAGACGGGCAGGTCACGATGTTCGAGGTGCGCGCCGACGGGATCGCGCACAGCCTGTATGCGTACCAGAAGGCGTTCGACAGCGGCTCGCTCATATGGACTCCCGTCGACACGGCTACAGGACCGACCGCAGTACCTCAAAGCGCCGCCGAGAAGTCGGCCGCCGAGGCGGTCCGTGCCGCGATGGCTGATGCGTTCGAGGGTCAGCCTTTCGAGGTCGCCATGGTCGGGTACCGCTTCTCGTACATCAAGGGCGGTCTGCTGCTGATGAACGTCAGCGTCGATCCGGACGGTGGCGCCATAAGTGTCGAGACGTTCGGCGGCTGAGCCCGACCGGCTATGCGCGCCCTCCAGGCACGGGCGTGCCATTTGCGATCCGTTGCGCCACAGTCTGAAGGCTCAACCGAAGGGGCTCGTCCGACACCACCTGGGCGAGCGTGATCGTGTCCAGGTGGGCCCAGATGATCTGGTCGAGGTGTGTCCACATCTCATGTACGCCGCAGTACTCCGAGCGGGAGCACGACTCCGGATCGCGGGAGCACTGCGCCACGGAGAACTCCGGTTCGCTTGCCCTGACGACCCGGCCGATGGTGATCGCACTCGCCGGCTCGGCGAGCGATAACAGATGTCCCCGGTAGCCCTCGGCCTTCACGAGCCCGGCGTCGACGAGGAACGGCACGAGTGAGATGCCGAAGTTCTCGGGGACGTCCGCGACCTCGCACAGGTCGCGTGCCGAGAGCGTGGCGCCAGCCGGCAGCTGCGCCAGTTCGTACATCAGCCGGACCGCGAAGTCCGTGCGTCGTGTGATAGCCAATGAATCTCCCGGATCGTGCGATCGTGCAGTACATCGAGCCGCTATGGCTTCGCGTGTCATTCGGCGCCGAGCGTACGTCCCCTGCTCCGCAGCGCGCGCTCCCGACAGGCGGCGGGTATAGCAGTGTGAGCGGCGTCACAGAGTATCAGTCAAGCGGAAGAAGAGCGCAACGGCAGCTGACCGTCCACGCCGCACGTTGCGGTGCCGGGAGGTGTCGGGACAGGTGCAGGGGGCATACTAGGAGTTGACCGGCACGTCCGAGGAAGGAACTTCGTGCAGACACCGACCGTACTCACCGTCTTCGGCACCACTGGCGACCTCATGACCCGCAAGGTCATCCCGTCGCTTGCCTACCTGTACGTGAACGGGCGTCTGCCCGAGCGTCTTCGCGTGGTCGGCTGGGGCCGCCGCGGCTGGGACGACGGACGACTTCGCGAGCACATCTCGGCCATCCTCGGCGCGTACCAGGGACCCCAACCAGAAGCCGGCGCCCCGCGCGAGGCGTTCCTGGAGATGTTCGGATACCACGATGGCACGTTCGACGACGCGGACGCCTACCGTGCGCTCGCCGACGGGATCGGCCGGTGCGATGCCGAGTGGGGCGTGTGCTCGAACAAGCTCTTCTACCTCGCGGTACCGCCCGAGCGGTACCGCACGATCCTCGAGAACCTCGCCGGGTCCGGTCTCACGCGCGGGTGCAGCGACGAGACCGGCTTCACCCGCGTGCTCGTCGAGAAGCCCTTCGGCTCGGATGCCACCAGTGCGCAGGAGCTCGATACCTTCCTCGGCTCGCTGTTTGCCGAGGAGCAGATCTACCGCATCGACCACTACCTGGCCAAGGAGATGCTGCAGGGCATCATGTCGTTCCGCTTTGCAAATGCGCTCTTCGAGCCGTCGTGGAGCGCGCGGCACGTCGAGCGCATCGACATCCGGCTGTGGGAGTCGATCGGCGTGGAGAAGCGCGGCGCCTTTTATGACGGCGTTGGTGCGCTCCGTGATGTGGGCCAGAACCACCTGCTGCAGATGCTTGCGCTCGTGACGATGGAGCAGCCAGCGGATCTCTCAGCCGAGGCGATCCGAGCCGCCCGGTTGGCGCTCATCGAGGCGCTCGCCCCGCTCACGCCGGCCGAGGTGGCGGCGCGCACGTTCAGGGCGCAGTACGACGGCTACTGCCAGATCGACGGCGTGGCGCCCGACTCGGGCATCGAAACGTACTTCCGGCTCGAGACCACGCTTGCCGGCAAACGCTGGGGTGGCGTGCCGGTGATGATGGAGTCGGGCAAGCGGATGGGCCCCGCGCGCAAGGAGATCGCGGTGCGGTTCAAGCGTGCCGAGCCGTGCCTGTGCGGCGTGGAGGGCTCGTTTGAGAACGTGGTGACCTTCAGCCTCGAGCCCGAGGAGACGATCAGGATACACTTCTGGGCCAAGCGCCCCGGCTTTGATGCCGGCCTCGAGCCGCGCGAGTTCACGTTCTTCCTGTACGAGCACACCGAGAAGCTGCAGTACGTCGAGGAGTACGCCAAGCTCCTACTCGACGCGATCGACGGCGACCAGACGCTCTTCGTCTCCACCGGTGAGGTCGCCGCGATGTGGCGGTTCATCGACCCGATATGCAGCGCGTGGGCCGACGGAGCGGTACCACTCGAGCACTGCAGCCCGGACTCGGCGGAGGTCACCGAGGCAGCTGCCGCGGCGATCGCGTCGCGCGCCGCCGGCGCGGCTCGCCCCGAGATCGCGGTCGTCGGCCTCGGCAAGATGGGTGCCGCGCTTGCGCGCAACCTGCTTGATCACCGCTGGCGCGTGGTGGGCTACAACCGCACGACTTCAGTGGCCGAGGCGATGGAAGCCGAGGGGCTCGAGGTCGCGCGGACGCTTGCCGAGGTGGTCGGGGCGCTCGCGCCGCCGCGGGTGGTGTGGCTGATGGTGCCCGCGGGTGCGGCGACCGACGCCATGCTGTTCGGCGAGGGCGGCCTTGCCGAGATGCTCGAGTCCGGCGACACCGTCATCGACGGCGGCAACTCGCTGTGGCGAGACACGCTTGAACGCGCGCCTCGGCTCGCCTCGGCCGGGCTGCACTTCCTGGACGTGGGCACCTCGGGAGGGCCCGGCGGGGCGCGGCACGGCGCGTGCCTCATGATCGGCGGGCAGCGCGATGACTTCGAGCGGCTCACGCGCTTGTGGCAGGACATCACGGTCCCGGGAGGGTTTGCGTTTTTCGACGGGCACGGCGCCGGGCACTTCGTGAAGATGGTTCACAACGGCATCGAGTACGGCATGATGCAGGCCATCGCCGAGGGTTTCACCGTACTACGCGCCTCGGAGTTCGGCATCGATCTGGCGCGCGCGGCCGAGATCTACAACCGTGGCAGTGTGATCGAGTCACGGCTGGTCGGCTGGCTTGGCGAGGGTTTCGAGGTGTTTGGCGAATCGCTCGAGGGTGTCTCCGGTTCCGTCGGTCACACCGGCGAGGGGGCGTGGACCGTCGAGACCGCGGAGGCACTCGGCGTGGAGCATCGCGTCATCCGCGACGCGCTTGCATTCCGGCTCGAGTCAGAGGATGCGCCGAGCTACACGGGGCAGCTGCTGCAGGCGATGCGCAACCGATTCGGGGGGCATGCGCTGTAGCGGGTGTGCGGGACGACAGGTGAGGCCGCCTACTTCGTGACCTCGGCCTTGTGCGCCTCGAAGCGCCCGCCGCTTCCCGCTGCGAACTCCTCGTACGACGGGATCTCGTAGACGCGCAGGCGGTTGTCGAGGAAGTCGCTGAAGATGAGCAGCTTTCCGTCATCGGAGACATCGAGCGCGGTCGGCTGGTTGCCGGCGATCAGTGCGTCGAGCGGGCGGCCGTTGCTCGTGTCGAAGACCAGGATCGAGCCCCACTCGGGTCCCGGGATGTAGTACGACTTGGGGTTGTTCTCGCCCCGACAGCTCACAAAGAGCATCTTGCCGTCGGGCGTGAGGTCGATCGTGTTGGGCTTCTCGTCGGTGTCCACGAACTTCGTGGTGGTGCCGGCGGCCATGTCGTGCACCCAGATGAGATCGTCGGCCATGTCCGAGATGAACAGGCGGCCGGTCGCCTCGTCGGCCACGATGTGCCGAAGCGCGCCACCCCCGGTGAACAGCGCGGTGACGGCGCCGGTGGCCAGATCGATCCGTTCGAGGTGCCCGCTGTCGAAGCCCGCGACGTAGAGGGACTTCCCGTCGTCGGTGGCGTACATGCCGCGCGGCGTGTTGGAGACGCGGACGCGCGAGACGAGCTCCCCGGTGGCAAGGCCGATGATCGAGACGTCGTCGCCGGACCAGTTGCTGGCGTAGAGCGTGCCCTCATCGGGCGAGAGCTCGACCCACTTGGTCCACGCGCTCTTGGTGTCGAACTCACGCACGACTTTGCGTGTGGCCACGTCGATCTCAAAGCACTTGGCGGTCTCCATCTGGCTGGTGTAGGCGAGCGTCCCGGCCTTGTTGAAGATGACCTCCACCGCGCCGTGCTCGCCGATGTCCACCCCGCCGAGCAGCTCGCCGGTGCGGGGGCTGAAGATCTGGATGGACGGCGGGCCGTTCAGGATGCTCGTCCACGCCTCGCTGCCGTCGTGGGTGACCGAGACGCCCTTGGGCGCGCCGAGCGTGGTGATGGTGCCGAGGCCGTGCAGGATCTGGCCCTCGGGATCGAGGTAGTACTCGAGTGCGAGCGGGGTGTCCAGGAACAGCTCGCGCGAAAACGTGTTGAAGCCGCTCATCGTGATCGCGAGTGTGACCGGGCCGGCTGCCACCTGCTGCTCGAAGGGTGTGGTGCCCGAGAGCATCTGGCCGTCGGCGAGGGTCATCGTGCACGCTGCGCCCTCGGGATGGGTGATGACCGAGACCGCTTGTGGCAGCGCCGCGAGCGTGTAGTCGAGCTTGGTCTTTCGCCCGCGCTTGAGCTCGGCGGCCACGGTGACTGGGTCGAATCCGGCGCGCTCGCAGACGACCGTGTACGTGCCAGGCTCCAGATCCTCGATCTCGAGCGTGCCGGTACCCACCACCGAGCCGTCGAAGAGGATCATCGCGTCCGCGGGCGTGACGGTGATGAGCGCTGAGGCAGGCCGCGTGAGCACGAAGATCGCGATGCCTACCGCTGCGAGCATGACGACGACGAGGATCGCGAGCGCTCGTGCGCGGCCGCCGGTGCGCCTCGGGTCGCGGCCGGGCCTGCGTCCGTGCGCCTTGCCTGTCACATACTGCGGCCGAGGCGTGCCGCGTGATGCGCCTCCGGAGCCCCGGCTCGCCATGCGACCGGGTTCGACGACAGGCGGACGCGCGCGCCTGGTCTTCTTCGCGCTGTGACGGTCAGATCTCCGGTAGCCGTACTCGTCCATCGTCTCGTGATCTCGCTTCATTCGGCCGCACATACCGTACCATGCCGAACGCGCGACTCCGCGGGCCTTCGCGTGCGCGGCTCAGGTGCCGATTCCGAGTGCCCACTCGACGATCGCGATTGCTTCGTCGGGCGTTGCCGCGTCAAGCAGCCGTCCGCTGCCTGTTGCGCGCATCGCGGGCCCCGGATCCCAGCCGAGCACGATGACCGTCTTGCCAGCGACAAGCGCCAGCGCCACCTCGGAAAGCGTGCCGGCGCCGCCCGGCAGCGCGATCACCACGTCGCTCGAAAGGACGTTGACGACGTTGCGGGCGTTGCCCATCCCGGTGCGGATCGCCACGTCCAGGTGCTCGCTTGCTTCCGAGCCGTCGGCATCCGGTAGCACGCCGATGACCAGCCCGCCCACTTCGCGTGCGCCGCGTGAGGCGGCGTCCATCACGCCGGCGGCCCGGCCACCGGTGAGCAACACCCAGCCGCGTCCGGCGATCATAGCCCCGAGCCTGTGTGCCAACGAGAAGGCGGCCCCATCGAGGGGCCGCCCGGATCCCATCACGCCAATGACGGTGCGCATGCACGTCACCCCCTCGGCGTCATGTTACTTGAGTTCGAAGACCACGGTCACGTTTGCGCTCACGTCGAGCTGGCCGGGTTCGATCGCGATCGAGGAGTCGGCCGCCTCGGCGCGTCCGAGCTCTCCGTAGTAGATCGGCGGCACGGTCACGCCCGCCTCGCTCACGCTGATGATCTCGCCGAGCGTCTTGCCGGCGGCTTTGGCCATGGTCTCTGCACGCCTGCGCGCATCGGCGATCGCATCGTCGATCGCAGCGTCCTCGGCGCCGTCCCGGTTGTCGAGGGTGAAGTTCGGCCCGCCGATGTCGGTCGCTCCGGCGCCACTCGCGGCGCCGATGACGTCACCGATCTTGTCCAGGTCGCGAATCTTCACGCGGACCTGCACGTTGGCGCGGTAGCCGGTCACCGTGGGCGCCTTGCCCTCGCTGCCCGAGTACTCGGGATACACGCTCACGTTGGCGGTCTGGATGTCGTCGGCGGGGATGCCGGCGTCCTTGATGGCGGATGCGATCGCGTCGGCCGACTCGCCCGCCGTGTCGAGGGCTGCCTTGGCCTCGGGCTCGAGGACGGTGACGCCAAAGTACATCTCGGCCGTGTCCGGGGCCGCCAGTGACGTACCCGTGCCCGATGAGGTGACGGTGTTGAGCGGCACCGCGCCTTCAGCGGTGACGATCTTGGTGGTGCAGCCGGTTGCCGCCAGCAGTCCGGCGACCACGATGGCGACGACGATCAAGCGCCGGTCCATGACCCCTCCTTGCGTCTTGTGGCGCGCGATGGCGCCCGTCATGCGGGTGTGCATATACCCTCAGACGACAAGAAGACCCCGCCGGTTTCCCGGCGAGGTCTTCTGATCATCCGTGTGGCGCGCCCTGCAGGATTCGAACCTGCGACCTTCTGATTCGTAGTCAGACGCTCTATCCAGCTGAGCTAAGGGCGCATTGCGCGCGCGGGGCTTTCGTATCCTGCCCTCTCACACGCGAGATGTCAAATGGCGGAGAGTGAGGGATTCGAACCCTCGAAGGAGTAATTAACCCCTTACTCGCTTAGCAGGCGAGCGCCTTCAGCCGACTCGGCCAACTCTCCGCGTGGAGTGACGCGGAAGCGATTATACACGGGAGCCACGTTCGCGGCGACAGCTTGAGCGTGCGCGCGCCCTGGTGGGTGCCAACCGCCGCCCCTTCGGGAACAATCCGGGGTGTCGTCACGGAGCGGCGGATGTCCGCCGCGCATCGATTGGGGGATCCGATGTCTCGCTACGTGAACACCTTCAAGACGCCGCTCGGGCCGGAGCAGGCGCGGCAGACCGCAACTCAGTACCTGCAGGGTGAGGGATTCAAGTATATGGATGAGCGCGGCGAGATGGTCTGGCGCAAGGGGGTGGGGGCGCTCGCCAATCCGCAGTTCATCATGTGCGAGGTGTCCGACGACGGCACCGTGCGCATCGAGTCGTGGACCGCAGGCGTCTCGCTCATACCGGGAGTCTACGGCGGTGAGCTCGATCCCACCCAGGGCGCTTTCGGGTTCGCCGTCAAGGCGGCGCTGAAGCCGCGCATCCGCGAACTGGAGAGCCGACTCGGCGGGACGACGGGTGCGGCAGGCACGGCCGCTGCCGCATGGTATCCGGACCCGACCGGGAGGCACGAGATGCGGTACTGGGACGGAGCGAAGTGGACCGCCGACGTCGCCGACGGCGGTACCGCCGCGACCGACCCCGAAGGCGTCTCGTGACGCGCCCGTCGGCCATGAGGGCCATCGTGAAGGCCGCGCCGGGGCCGGGCGTGTCACTCGTGGAGGTGCCGGTCCCGCGCATCGGCCCGGGGGATCTGCTCATCCGCATCGAGAAGGTCGCCATCTGCGGCACCGACGTGCACATCTACGAGTGGAACCCGTGGGCGCGACACACCATCCGGCCGCCGCAGATCCTCGGGCACGAGTTCGTGGGCCACATCGCCGAGATCGGCGAGGGCGTGAGTGGCTTCACCGTGGGCGAGCGCGTCTCGGGCGAGGGCCACATCGTGTGCGGCGTGTGCCGCTCGTGTCGCGCCGGCCGGCGCCATCTGTGCACGAACACGATCGGCGTCGGCGTCAATCGTGACGGCTGCTTCGCCGAGTACCTGGCGATCCCGGCCACGAACGCGTGGCACATCGCCGACTGCATCCCGTCGCGCATCGCAGCCATCTTCGACCCCTACGGCAACGCGACACACGCCACCCTGAGCTTCGATCTCGTCGGCGAGGACGTGCTCATCACCGGCGCCGGTCCGATCGGCATCATCTCGGTGGCGATCGCGAAGCACGTGGGCGCGCGAAACGTCGTCATCAGCGACGTCAACGACTACCGTCTCGCGCTCGCCACGCGCATGGGGGCGACGCGCACGGTGAACGTGACGCGGGAGTCGATCGCCGATGCGATGGCCGAGTTGGGGATGGTGGGCTTCGACGTGGGCCTCGAGATGAGCGGCAACGGCGAGGCGTTCGAGACGATGCTCGAGAGCATGTACCACGGCGGCAGGATCGCACTCCTCGGCATCGCGCCGGGACCGGTGAAGATCGATTGGGACGAGGTGGTCTTCCGCGGCCTGACCATCAAGGGTATCTACGGCCGCGAGATCTGGGAGACCTGGTACAAGATGCAGACCATGCTTCAGAGTGGCCTCGATATCTCGCCGGTCATCACGCACGAGCTGCCGTTCGAGGAGTACGAGACTGGCTTCGCCGCGATGATCGCGGGCGAGAGCGGCAAGGTGGTGCTCGAGATCGGGCCGGGGGCTGGCGGCGCGTGAGAGGAGACGCACGATGCTGGGAGACATGCGCGAGACGCTCCGGGCCGAGATCGCGGCCCTGCATGCGGCAAGCCTCTACAAGACCGAGCGGGTGATCGTTTCCCCGCAGGGGTCCGACATCCGCGTTGCCGTACCGGGCGCCGACGAGCCTCTCGCGGTCGTGAACTTCTGCGCCAACAACTACCTCGGGCTCGCCAGCGATACCAGGGTCGTCGATGCAGCCGCGGCCGCACTCGAGCGCTGGGGGTACGGGACGTCGTCGGTGCGGTTCATCTGCGGCACCTTCGCCGTGCACAAGGAGCTCGAGTACCGCATGAGTGAGTTCCTCGGCACCGAAGACACGATCCTGTTCTCGTCGTGCTTCGACGCCAACGGCGGGTTCTTCGAGCCGTTCTTCGGCTCCGAGGACGCGATCGTGGCTGACGCGCTCAACCACGCCTCGGTCATCGACGGCGTGCGCCTCACGAAGGCGAAGCGCCTCATCTACGCGCACTCGGACATGGACGATCTGCGCGCCAAGCTCGAGGAGGGACGAGACGCGCGGTTCCGCGTGATCGCCACCGACGGTGTGTTCTCGATGGACGGCGACATCGCGGACCTGGCCGCCATCTGCGACCTTGCCGACGAGTACGGCGCGCTCGTCATGGTGGACGACAGCCACGCTACCGGGTTCGTGGGGCCTACCGGCCGCGGCACGCCCGAACTCCGCGGCGTGACCGGCCGAGTGGACGTGATAACGACCACCTTCGGCAAGGCGCTCGGCGGGGCGTCGGGCGGGTGTGTGAGCGGGCGCGCCGAGATCGTGGAGTGGCTGCGTCAGAAGAGCCGCCCGTACCTGTTCTCCAACACGCTCGCACCGGTGGTAGCGGCCACGACGGTGGCCGTGCTCGGCCTGCTCGCCGAGACCACCGAGCTGCGCGACCGGCTCGAGGCGAGTACGCGCACCTTCCGCGCGCGCATGACCGAGGCCGGCTTCGACATCCGCCCCGGCGAGCACCCGATCGTGCCGGTGATGCTCTACGACGAAGCGCTCGCGCACACGATGGCCGACGCGTTGCTCGATGAGGGCATCTACGTGATCGGCTTCAGCTATCCGGTCGTGCCGAAGGGCGCCGCGCGCATCCGCGTTCAGATCTCGGCGGCGCACACCGACGAGCAGCTTGCGCGAGCGGTCGACGCGTTCGTGAGCGTGGGGAGGCGGATGGGCGTCATCGGGTAGCGCGGCCGTCGATCAGCGTGAGCGATTCGTCGGCGTGTGCCGCCATGCGGGGGTCATGCGTGACCATGAGGCAGGTCATCGCGCGCTCGTGCACCTGTGCTTTGAGGAGCTCGACCACCTGCAGTCCGCGCTCGGTGTCCAGACTCGAGGTCGGCTCGTCAACGAGCATGATCTCCGGAGCGTTCATCAGCGCCCGTGCGATCGCCACGCGCTGGCGCTCTCCGCCCGACAGCAGGGAGGGCTTGTGGGCGGCGCGGGCGGTGAGGCCGAAGTCGGCAAGCAGCGTGTCGGCGAGTTCGCGATGCGTACGCGTCACCCGGCCGGAGAGGTGCGGTACGAGCAGCAGGTTCTCCATCGCGGTGAGGTATGGCACGAGGTGGTGGTCCTGGAACACGAGACCGACCTTCTCGCGACGGAATCTCGCGGCCTGCGAGGCGGTTCGAAGGTGCACTGCGTGGCCGCCTATCACGATCTCGCCCGAGGTGGGCCCGAGCAGCCCGGCGATGATCGAGACCAGTGTGGTCTTGCCCGAGCCCGACGGGCCGAGGATCGCGAGCAGCTTCCCTTTGCCGAGCGTGAAGGAGACGTTGTCGAGCGCCGTGACCCGGGTGCGCCCCTCGCCGTACGACTTGGTGATGTTTCTAACCTCGAGCATCACGGCTCCGTCCGGCCGAGCGCCGTTGCCGGATCGATCCTGAGGATGCTGCGCAGCGAGAAGAGGCTGCCGAGATAGGCGGTGCCGAATATCGCGAGCACGCTGGTGGCCCAGCGAACCGGGTCGGGGTCGAAGGCCATCATCGGGGGCATTCCCGCGCCGGCCGCGATCGCAAGTGCGGTTCCGAACACCGTCGCGACGGTCACCAGGATGGTGATCTGGATGATGAGCTCGCGGTAGAGGTGAGCGTTCGAGGCGCCGATGGCTTTGACGGCGGCCACCTGGCTCGTCTTGTGAAGTGTGGTGATGTAGAAGAACACGCCGACGAGCAGGGCGCCGATCACGATCGAGACCACCTGGATCCCGCCCACGGCCAGGATCATCTCGGGCATTCCGTTGCCGGCTCTGGCGGAGTCGGCAGGTGTGGCAAGGGCGTACGAACCATCGAACTCGCGCTCGACGTCGGCGATGGAGACGCCGTCTTCGAGCTCGATCGCGGCGATCGAGGCGCTGCCAGCGAACTCACGCGCCATCCGTGCGCCGGCCTCGGCATCGGCTCCGCCCTCGTCCTCGACGCGGCCGAGGACCGAGGCGACGTGCAGATCCTCCCAGGTGGAGAGGCTCACGAACAGCGCGGGCACCATGACGTAGCGGCGGTCCTCCGTGAACCCGACTACGGTGAGCTCGGCGTTCACGGGAGTGAGCGTGAGCGTGTCACCCAGTTCGACGCCCTGAAGCTTCGCGGTCACGTCGACCACCGCTTCTCCCGGACCCGGTTCGCCCGTGCCTTCGACGATCGGCAGCTGGTCGAACCTGTCGCCCAGACCCAGGATGCGGACGTCGAAGGGCTCCTCGGCAGATCCCACGGTGGCGAAGGTGTGCCCAACGCCGTAGACGCTCATGACGCCCGGGGTGGCAGCGATCACCTTCAGGTCGTTCGCGGTCAGGATGCTTCGTTCGAGCGTGGGGTAGGTGTCCCGCTGGAAGACGAGCGCGTCGGCGGCGAGCGAGGACTTGGCGCCCGACATCCCGGTCAGCAGTCCTTCGGACATCGCCGAGGTGACCATAGTGAGCGACACGACCAGTCCGATCGCCAGCGCGATCAGGCTGAACTTGAGTTTGCTTCCGAGCAGTTCCTTGAGCGCGAGCAACGTGGCTCCCTGCTGTGGTTGCTTATCGCATGGCGGAGGGGGTGGGATTCGAACCCACGAGACCCTTGCGGGCCTACCGGTTTTCAAGACCGGAGCATTCAACCACTCTGCCACCCCTCCGCGCACGAGGATTATAGCCCGCGCACCCGCAACCGTCCTGTGCAACGGGCGATCAGTCCATCGGCACGAAGCTACGCAGAAGCCCCCGCCGTTCCCGACGGGGGCCTGCGCAAGCACCTCTGTGCGGTCGGGCGGACCCGGCCGGCGTCCTTCTCGCTACGCTCCCGAGGGAGCAGGAACATCCGATGCGTACTGCGCCGCCGGCTGCGCCAGCGAACCACGCCTTACCTTCGTGTAGACCATGAAGAAGTAGGGGATCGCGGCTATCTGGGTGAGCAGGATCAGCAGCACCCAGAGGAGCCGGTTGTTGCTCGTCGCCGTGGCGTCCGGGTACTCCCACTCCTCGCGCACCACCGAGTCGATGAGCATCCACAGCCACAGCAGGGGAGCAGCCAGGGAGAGCACCACCACTACCAGCGTGAACGATGCGACGCTCACACCAAAGACCAGTCCGATCGCTTCCATCACGTACATCCTTCCATCCGAGCAGGCCCGAAGTGGCCTGCGGGTCGTCTAGTCCACGGTCTCCACGGTCACGTCGCCCACCCCGCGCCGCAGCGAGACCTCGTAGCGCACGTCGGCGTCGTCGAAGGCATCGTTTATGAGCGCATCGCCGTCTTGCCGGAAGCCATCGGCCTGGTACGTGCCGAGCCCGTCGCGGCTGCCCATGAGGCGTATCCCGACATGCTCGGGCACGCGCAGCGTGAGCGCACCTGCGCCGACATTGATCGTCGCCGTCAGGTCATCTGTCGGATCGCTCGGAAGCTCGATCGTGGAGTCTCCCGCACCGAGGTTGACCTGCAGTCGGCGAACATCGAGCGTGCGCAGGTCCAGATCGCTCTCTCCGGCACCCATGTTCACGATGAGGTCGAGCGGTATCCCGTCGGCGAGCGCGATGTCCCACACGTACCTGATCTGGCCGGTGAGGCTCAGCCTCGGCCGCGAGGGCGTGCGGACCGAGAGGCGCCCCTCGCCATCACGCACGTCGTAGCTGACCTCCGGCCGCCACCGATCGTCGGTGTACTCGTAATCGGCCTCCATCGCGCCGTCGGCGCCGCCGCCGATGGTGAGCTGGCCCGCGCCCATCTCGAACTCGGCAGCCAGCTCCGACGCGCCCTCAAGGCTGATGCGGTCACTGTCGCTCCCGACCTCGACGGCCGGCAGGTCCACGCGGACGCATCCGGTGGTCGCGAGCAGCGCCGCGGCGGCCAGCACCGTGCCTGTGAGCAGTACTCGTGTCTTCATCGTCGTCACTCCCATCATCGGACCTCCGGTCCGTCGGAATACCGTCCTACAAGCAGTGCCTTGGCGTATGCGGCGTGCAGCGCGCCGATCCCGCGGCACAGGTGCAGCGTCACTACGAAGCCGAGCAGCCCCACAGCCATCACCAGCGGTATCGCCCAGCCCTCGATCATGTAGCCGTAGCCGCCCCACTGGAGCAGCGGATAGTCGGTGAACAGCTGCGCGACCGGGTAGAGCACGCCGGTCGCCGATAGC
This sequence comes from Coriobacteriia bacterium, assembly GCA_030651765.1. GTDB lineage: Bacteria > Actinomycetota > Coriobacteriia > Anaerosomatales > Anaerosomataceae > UBA2272. The sequence continues at coordinate 65,767 of JAUSBY010000003.1, forward strand.
GTCACCGCGACGGTCACGAGCGTGAAGTAGATGATGCCGAGCGGAAGCTGCAGGATCATGTACAGGATGCTCGTCCACGTGCGCCAGTCGGTGAACCACTGCTTGATACGTGAGGGGATGTCGCCTTCCGGCACGCCGGGACGCGGACGCCGCGGCATGCGTACGCCGAGAAGCGCCTCAACGAGCCGACCTTCCGCCAGCGAGATAGCGCGCACCACCGCGAAGAAGAGCAGCAGCACCAGTACGCCGACACCGATGGGTAGCAGTCCAAGCCCGGTTGGCAGCAGCGAAGCTACCAGCGTGAAGTAGACGATGCCCGTCACGAGCGAGAGCACGAGGTAGAAGAACGCCCCGTAGCTGCGCGGGTCCGCCACTACGCCAAAGAACCGTGCGATCGCGCCGGTCTGCGCCGGTCGCTCCGGCGTCTTGAGCGCTCTGGCGACCGTGATCTCCGTCTCGAGGTACGCCGCCGCGACCTCATCAGGCGTGCCGTATCGCTCGACGACCGCCGCGAAGCAGTCGGCGTCGTCCTCAGCACACCCGGCGAGCTCGGCGCGCAGATACTCCTCGGCATCGTAGAGGGCGTCCTGTACGAGTGCGGGGTCGGCGCCGCCGAACGCGGCCCTGAGTGAGTGCAGATACTGTTCGATCATTTCGAGTCTCGACCCCCCTTCAGTGTTCCATCCACGAATGTGCGCGTGCGTTTCCAGACATCCGACCACGAGGCAAGCACCGCCGAGCCTTCAGCGGTGATCGCGTAGTACTTGCGGGGCGGGCCGGTCACCGACGGTTCCACCCGGCTCGAGAGCAAGCCCTGGCCCTCCAGCGACCGGAGCACCGGGTAGAGCGTGCCTTGCTTGAACGCCATGCCGCCACCGGCTTCGCCTTCGAGCTGCTTGGCGATCTGGTAGCCGTACAGCGCCTCCTCGGAGCGATCGAGGATCGCGAGAAGTACGAGCGCCACGGTTCCTGCGTTCAGCTCCTTCTGGAACTTGCGCACCGCTGTGTCCAGCGTGTCTCCCACGAGCGGTCGCCTCCTGTCCTACTCGGTTACTACTGTTGAGTCCACACTAGTTCACAACCACAATACTATGAAGTTCACACTAGTCAAGGGGTGATCTGGGAAACCTTTGTCAAGCCCCGCGTGGTGTAGCATCATCGCGTGGACGCCGATGCGACATACATGGCCATGGCCCTCGAGCAAGCCCGGCTCGCTGCCGCAGAAGGCGAGGTGCCGATTGGCGCCGTGCTTGTGTGCGATGGTTCGGTCGTGGCCCGCAGCCGTAATGCGCGCGAGTCGGCGGTCGACCCCACCGCGCATGCCGAGATGATCGCCATCCGTGAGGGGGCCGGGCGTCTCGGCAGATGGCGGCTGTCGGGGTGTACGCTGTACGTGACGCTCGAGCCCTGTCCGATGTGCGCTGGCGCGCTTGTCAACGCGCGCATCGACAGGCTCGTCTACGGCGCGGCCGATCCCAAGGCCGGCGCCACCGGCACGCTGTATGATCTCTCGGACGACCCGCGGCTCAACCATCGGTTCGAGGTGACGGCCGGGGTGCTCGAAGCCGAGTGCGGGGAGATACTGAAGGAGTTCTTCAGGGGGCTGCGCGCGGGGCGCGCCGGGGAGTGAGGGGACCCGTGATGAGACGCAGGGCAACACGGCTCACGCTTGCGATCGGACTCGCGACCGTTCTTGCGGTCCTCGTTGCGGCGCCCGCATATGCCAAGTCCTACCGGATGACGCAGGTAGATATCCTGGCCGAGGTCGCTCCGGACGGCTCGATGCTCGTGACCGAGCAGCGCACGTTCGACTTCTCGGGTGACTACACGTTCGCGTACTGGGAGCTCGACACGTCGCGCGCGGACCGGATCGAGATACTCGGCGTGGCGGGGCCTGAAGGTCCGTACTCGCCGACGACCGACTACGACGCCCGGGACACACGTCCACCGCAGACCTACCAGGTCACCGACCTCGGGCATGCTCTGGACGTGCGCGCGTTCTTCCGTGCCGGGGACGTGGCGCACACGATCACGCTTCAGTACCGCGTCTTTGGCGCCGCGAAGCGCTGGCAGGACACGTCCGAGCTCTACTGGCAGTTCGTCGGCGACCGGTGGGAGCTCGATTCGGGCAACGTGACCGTCCACATCGTGCTGCCGTCTGGTGTCACCCGCGAGGACGTGAAGGCCTGGGCGCACGGGCCGCTCACGGGCGACGTCGTGCTCAACGACGATGGCACGGTGGACCTCATCGTCGATCGCGTACCGACGGGCGTCTTCGTGGAGGGACGCGTCGTGTTCCCCGCCGAGGCGCTCTCCTCGGCGCCGCAGGTGTCCGAGTCGATGCTCGAGACGATCCTTGCTGCCGAGGACCGGCTCGCGCGTGACGCGAACACCGAACGCACCATCGCCCGTGCGAGCACCGGCGGCTCGATGGGCGTTGCGGCCCTCCTGCCGCTCGGCGCCCTCGGCTGGGCGTTCACGTACTGGCGAAAGCACGGCAAGGAGTACAAGCCGCAGTTCCAGGGTGAGTACTACCGCGATTTGCCGTCCGACCTCACGCCGGGCCAGGTCTCGGCGCTCATGAACATGGGCGCGCCGGACGACAAGGCGATCAGCGCGACGATCATGGACCTCATCGACCGCGGCGTGATCGCGATCGAGCGCGTCTACGTGGACAAGAAGGTCATGCTCGGCCTGGGCAGCAAGAACGTGGAGACGTACAAGCTCACGCGCCGCCGCGACAAGGAACAGGGGCTCAGCCCGAGCGAGAAGTCGCTGCTCAGCCTGGTGTTCAGCACGATCGCCAATGCCGATGAGGTCACGATGGAGGACCTGAAGGCTCTCGTGAAGAAGCAGAGCAAGGCTGATGCGTGGGGTTCGGGCATCACGACGTTCAAGGCGAAGGTCGTCGAGGAGATCCAGCAGCGCGGTCTGCTCGAGGAGAAGGGCGGCAACGCGGTCGGCGGTTTCATCGCGCTCGGCGTAATCACGGCTCTGCTCGGTATGGTGCCCCTGCTAGCCGTGGGAAACGGCTACCTGCTGCCCTGGACGATCCTCATCGGCGCCGCGGTGATCGTGCTCGGTGCGAACATGAAGCGCCGGAGCCCGGGGGCCGCCGAGCTCGCCGCGCAGTATCGGGCCGTGCGCAACTACCTCAAGGACTTCGGCCGGATGCAGGAGAAGCCACCCACCTCCGTGGTGCTATGGCGCCACTTCCTCACGCTTGCGGTCGTCTTCGGCATCGCCGACGAGGTCGTCAAGCACCTGCACGTGCGCGTGCCCGAAGTCATGGCGGACCCGGTCATGGGGACGTGGGCGTGGATGGCCGCGCCGGGCACCGACGGCATGACGCCGATGAGCGCGCTCTCTACGGGGATGGTGTCCGTCTCGAGCGTCGCCACATCGAACAACTCGTCCTCCTCCGGTAGTGGTGGCGGGTTCTCGGGCGGCGGAGGCGGCGGCGGAGGGGGCGGCGGTGGCGGTGCCGGATAACGACGACATGCCAGGCGGGCGCCGGCCCGCATCTCGCCGCTGGCGGCCGCTGGCCGATCTGGGCGTCTTCTCGGCGATCTTCGCAGTCGCGCTTGTCTCGGCGGCCTGCTACCTCGTCATCTATCACAAGTCGGCGATCTGGTCGGTGGACGGGGTCTCGGCGCACTATCCGATGCTCTACTACCTGAACCTGTGGTTGCGCAGGATCGTGTACGACCCCGGGGCCGGCGTGCCGCTGTGGTCGTGGAACATCGGCCTGGGCTCGGACGTGGTGGGGTCGCTTTCGTGGCCTGTCCTCGGTGATCCGTTCGCGATCATCAGCCTGCTTATGCCGATGGCCAAGATGGAGCTTGCCTACACGCTTGCATGGGTCGCGCGTCTGTTCGTCGCCGGGCTGGTCGCGTTCGGCTACATCCGGGCGATGGGGGCGCGGGCGCTGGCTGCCACCGCAGGCGCGCTCGTGCATGTCTTCGCGGTGTTCGCCTTGTACGCTGCGATGCGTCATCCGTTCATGGCCAACGCGCTCGTCTTTCTGCCGCTCGTCTTATGGGGCATCGAGCGCGCGCTCGACCGGCGTCGGATGTGGTTGCTCCCGCTGGCCGTGATGGCGGCTGCGGTATCCAACTACTACTTCTTTTACATGATCACGATCGTCGCGGTGATCTACGCCGTCGCGCGGTACGTGGAACTCACACCGAAGGGGGAGCGCCTGCGCGGCTTCCTGCCCGTCGCGGCTCGTGTCGGCGGCCTGTACGTGCTCGGCGTGCTCATGGCTGCCGCATCGCTGTTCCCGTCAGCCGCGGCGGTTCTTGCAAGCGGACGCAGCGGTGCCGGCGGGCTGCCGGATCTTCTGTTCGAGATGAGCGGCTACGTGAGGATGCTCCATCGCCTTACCGCGGGGATCGCTCCCTCGGCGATGCCGTACCTGGGCTTCAGCGCTGTCGGGATGGCGTTGCTGCCGATCTTGTTCATGCGTCGCGGCAACCTGGCCACCAAAGTCATGCTCGTGCTGTTCCCGGTCTTTGTCGCGCTCCCGATCGTCGGTTCGGTCTTCAACGGGCTGAGTGCGCCGACCGGCCGGTTCACGTTCGCATGGGGGCTGTTCATCGGTCTGGGCGCGGCCCAGGTCCTTTCGAGCGAGCAGCGCATCAGCTGGCGGGAGATACGCGCGTCGCTCGTGTTCCTCGCCGTCTACCTCGTCGCGCTCTATGCGAGCGGGGCCGAGATCAAGAGCGCTTCGCTGCTCCCGCTCGTTCTGGCCGCTTTCGCGCTGCTCGTGATGGCGTTCGAGCACGCGCCTGCTGTCGAGCTAGAGCCGGGATCGTCCGGCATCGGCTCTCGCCTCGGAGAGGCGTGGACCGCCCCGGCGACGCGGTGGGTGTTCGTGGCCCTGATCGTGGCGGGCATCGCCGGCAACGCGGCGCACCTGTACGACTTCCGCTACCAGAACATGCTCTCGTCGTGGTCCGAGCACGACACCGTGCTCGACCGCTACCTCGCGAACTCGGGTATGGCCGCGCAGAAGCTGCCGAAGGACGGCTTCTATCGTGTGGAGAAGCAGGAGTACGTGATGGGTCCGTACGCCACGTCTCCGTTCTCCAACGACCAGCTCGTCCAGAAGTACTTCGGCACGTCGGGATACTCCTCGGTGATGGACAGCGATCTCGTGGACTTCATGGACGAGATGAACAACCGCAGCAGGCACCTGCCGTTCACGTTCCACGGCTTTGATGATCGCGTCGGGCTGCTGACGCTGCTCGGCGTGGAGTACTACATCGGCATACCGCGCTACGAGCACTACGTGCCGTACGGCTTCGAGCCGGCCGAGGAGTACTCAACCGACGAGTACACGGTCTACCGCAACGAGCACGCGCTGCCGATCGGTTTCGTGTACGACCACGCGATCGAGCGCTCGGTCTACGAGGGCATGTCGGTGCTCGAGAAGCAGCAGGTCATGCTCGACGCGGCCGTGATCGACGACGGCACGCTGCCCGAGCTGCCGCGGGCGGAGCAGGGCGCACCTGTCATCGAGGTCCCGTACGAGGTGATTGCTACCGAGGGGGTCGATATCGACACCGACGCCCGCTCGCTCACCACGACCGAGGACGATGCGCGGTTGACGCTCGACACGACGCCTGTCGAGGACGCCGAACTCTATGTGGAACTCGTGAGGCTGGACTTCACGGTGCAGTCGCCGCTCGAGCGGCCCGAGGAGGAGCTCGGCAAGAACCCCTCGCGGCTCAAGGTCCTGACTGCCGAGCACCGGTACCGGGACTTCGCACAGCCAGGGTTCTCGGAGATCGTCTACGGCGCCGGCGGGCCACGGAAGGTCGTGCGCAGGTACCGCGACGGTCATATCTACGCGTGGGGCGACCACTCGCATGTCGTGAACCTCGGGTACAAGGAGTCGGGCGCTGACGAGGTGACCATCGACCTCGATGGCATCGGTAGCGGCACGTACGAGTCCCTGCACGTCTGGGCGATCCCCATGGCCGCGTATGAGGCGAGCGTGAGCCGGCTGGCCGGACGGGCGATGACCGACGTCGAGATCGGCACCAACCGCGTGACCGGTCGGGTATCCTCTGACGTGGACGGCCTGCTCTACCTGAGCATCCCGTTCAGCGAGGGCTGGACCGCCGAGGTGGACGGCGCGACGGTCCCCACCGTTCGGACGAACACCGCGTTCACCGGCGTTCCGATCGCAGCGGGCGAGCATGACGTGACGCTCAGGTACTTCACCCCGTGGCTTGCCGAGGGGCTCGTGACGACCGCAGTGGCGTTCGCGGTCTTTGGCGCCGTGATCGTCGTTCCGGTGGCGCGCCGACGAGCCCGGAGAAGCCGGGCCGCATGAGAGAGGTCGCGCATCGGACACCGGTCCGGTGACGCGCAGGAGTCGTGAGGAGCAGCGATGAAGGTAGTGATCCTGGCAGGTGGGCTCGGCACCAGGCTCTCCGAGGAGACGCAGGTCAAGCCCAAGCCGATGGCCGAGATCGGCGACAAGCCGATCCTGTGGCACATCATGAAGATCTACAGCTCGTATGGATTCAACGACTTCATCATCTGCCTCGGCTACAAGGGGTACGTGATCAAGGAGTACTTCTCGAACTACTTCCTGCACAACAGCGATGTGACCTTCGACATGCGTGACAACCGCGTCGAGGTGCACCAGAACGCCACCGAGCCCTGGCGCGTGACGCTCGTTGACACCGGGGCCGAGACGATGACCGGCGGGCGCATCAGGCGGATCGCCCCGTACGTGGAGGACGATACGTTCATGCTGACTTACGGCGACGGCGTGTCCGATGTGGACGTCGCCGCGCTGCTCGCCGATCACCGTGCGAGCGGTCGGGAAGCGACGCTCACTGCGGTCCAGCCGCTCGGCCGGTTCGGCGCGCTCGAGATCGGTGCCGATGGCACGGTCGACTCGTTCCGCGAGAAGCCACTCGGCGACGGCGACTGGATCAACGGCGGCTTCTTCGTGTGCCAGCGCAGCGTGTTCGACCGCATCGCAGGCGACGCGACCGTCTGGGAGCGCGAGCCGCTCGAGTCGCTTGCCGCCGCCGGCCAACTGCACGCCTACCGCCACGAGGGCTTCTGGCAGCCGATGGACACGCTGCGTGACAAGACGCATCTCGAGGGCCTGTGGGCCTCGGGCTCCGCGCCGTGGAAGGCGTGGTGACCGGCGTGAGCCTCTCGCACCTGTTCGGCGGGGCGTACGAGGGCCGGCGCGTCCTCGTCACGGGGCACACGGGCTTCAAGGGCTCGTGGCTCACGCAGTGGCTCCGGATGCTTGGCGCCGAGGTGACCGGCTACGCGCTCGAGCCCGCGACCGATCCGGCGCTGTGGGACCTGCTGGCGCTCGAGGGCACGACTGACTCGGTCATCGCCGACGTGCGCGACGGCGCGCGGCTTACGGCGGTCATGGCCGAGGCACGGCCCGAGATCGTCTTCCATCTCGCCGCGCAGCCGCTCGTACGGCTCTCGTACGACGAGCCGCACCTTACCTACGAGACCAACGTCATGGGAACGGTGAACGTCCTGGAGGCGGTGCGCGCAACACCCGGCGTCCGGGCGGTCGTGAACGTCACGAGCGACAAGTGCTACGAGAACCGCGAGATCGACCACGCATACCGCGAGGACGAGCCGATGGGTGGCTACGATCCCTACAGTTCGAGCAAGGGCTGCGCCGAGCTCGTCGCCTCGGCGTACCGGCGGTCGTACTTCGGCGCCGCAGAGGGTCCGCGCCTCGCGTCCGTGCGCGCCGGCAACGTGATCGGCGGGGGCGACTGGGCGCTCGACCGCATCGTGCCCGACTGCGTGCGTGCGCTGGCCGCGGGCGAGCCGATCGTGGTCAGGAACCCCGGCGCGGTGCGACCGTGGCAGCATGTGCTCGAACCGCTCTCGGGCTACCTGTGGCTGGGCGCCCGGCTTCTCGGCGGCGAGGAGGGCTTCGACGCGGCGTGGAACTTCGGTCCCACACCCGAGGGGCACCTGAACGTGCGGCAGGTCGTCGAGTCGGTCATCGCCGCGTGGGGGAGCGGCTCGTGGCAGGGGCCGCCGGCCAGCACGCCGCAGCCGCATGAGGCGCACTTCCTGAAGCTCGACAGCACGCGCGCGATCGAGACGCTCGGGTGGCGTCCCGCGTGGGAGTCCGCCGAGACGCTGGCGCGCACGGCGCGCTGGTATCGCGACTGGTACTCCGGCGAGGGCGACGCCTCCGCGCTCACGCGTGGGGACATCGCCGCATACGTGGAGGCCGCACGCGCCGCGGGCGCGCTGTGGGTCACCGACGGGGAGCAGTCATGAGGACGGTCGTCACCGGCGGGACGGGATACATCGGCGGGCGGCTCGTGGCCGAGCTCGTCGGTCGCGGCTGGCCGGTCGCGGTCGTGGTGATCCCGGGCGACCCGGCCCCGCTGCCGGACGGCGTGGCCCGCATCGAGGACCCGGGGACCGCCTCCGGGCTGGCAGAATCGCTTGCCGGCTTTCGGCCGGACGCGGTGATGCACCTGGCCGCAGCTCAGGATCTCACGGACACACTCGAGGCGTCGGACCTGCTCGTGACCGCCAACCTCGGCTTCGGCGCGCGCGTTCTTGCAGCGTCGCGCTTCGCCGGAGCCCGTGCGCTCGTGGCGGCCGGGACGTACTCGGCACACGCCGACGGTGACGCCGGTTACGCGCCGCAGACGCTGTATGCCGCCACCAAGCAGGCGTTCGGCGCGCTTGCCGGGCACTACCGGCGCAACACCACGCTTGCCACCGTCGTGCTGGAGCTCTCGGACACCTACGGTCCCGGAGACCGTCGGCCAAAGTTCCTGACCCTCATCGCGGCTGCGGCCGCCAGCGGCGAGGTGCTGGGGGCCAGCCCGGGCGAGCAGGTGATCCGGCCGCTTCATACCGACGACATCGTCGCGGCGTTCATCTACGCGGCGAGCGCGCTGGTGGAGGGCCGCGAACTCGGCGGCGCCTACTCGGTGGCGGGCCCCGACGCGGTCACCCTGCGCGAACTCGTGGCGGTCTTCGAGCGCGCGACGGGCACGAGCGTGACGGTCGAGTGGGGCGCCAGGCCGTATCGCCCCGGCGAGATCATGGTGCCGTGGACCGGCGAGACACTTCCGGGCTGGGCGCCGTCTATCGGCCTCACCGAAGGCCTCGCAGCCGTGTACGGTGCGAGCGCCGAAGGGTAGTCTGCCGCTCGCCCTACCGCTCCAGCGACTCCTCGATCACGGTGATCGACTTCGGCTTGATCTGTTTGTAGATCCGGCCGAGGTACTCGCCGATTATGCCGAGGAACAGCGCGTTCAGGCTGATCGAGAACAGGATCAGCACGGTCGTCGTGGCAAAGCCCTCGGGCCAGTCGGCGTCGAAGAACAGACGCGCGGCGAGCAGCCCGATCGTGCCGAGCACGGTGACAATCGCCACGGTCAGACCGACGTAGCTCGCGATCCGCAGCGGTACGATCGAGTGGTTGAGGACGGCGTCGATCGACAGCGTGACGAGGTCGTGGAACGTGAACTTGCTCTCGCCGGCGTGACGCGCCGCCCGATCGTAGGGGATGCCCTTCTGAGAGAAGCCGAGGGAGGCGATGGTCCCGCGCAGGTACGGCTGGGCGTCGGGCATGGCGACGAGCTCGTCTAAGATGAGGCGGTCGACAAGGCGAAAGTCGCCCGCGTCGAGCGGCAGAGGGTCTTCGCTCAGGAGCGCGACGCCCCGGTAGAAGACCTTCCTCGCCAGATTGATGCCCCAGCCTTCTTTGCGCGATCGACGGATGCCGTAGACGACCTTGTAGCCGGATTCCCACTCACGGATGAAGTCGGCGATGAGCTCGGGCGGGTCTTGCAGATCCACGTCGAGCTGGATAGCCGCAGCACCGCGCGCCTTCGTATAGCCGGTCCAGATGGAGCGCTGGAAGCCGAAGTTACGTGAGAAGCGGAACGCCCGGATGCGCGGGTCGCGCTCGGCTAGGGCACGGAGCGCCTCGAAGGTTCCGTCCGTGCTGTGGTTATCGGTGAACACGAGTTCGAAGTCGTAGCCTTCGATCGAGTCCAGGACTCCGGCGACCCGCTCGTAGAACGCATCGACGTTGCCGATCTCGTTGTAGACCGGGGTCACGATCGACAGCAGGTGGCGTTCGGGTGCCGTCATCGGGTAACGAACCTCCTCGGTGGACTTTCCCGTGCGGTCCCGGCACGGCATGGACTATCGTATACCAGACCGGGGATCTCCAGAACGGAGCTGAAGGTGCGTCCAGTCAAGTTCGCTGTGGTGGGAGTACTCAATACCGCCGTCGACTTCGTGGCGTTCAACGTGCTGGCGACGCTTATCGGCATGCCCATCATCGCCGCAAACGTGGCTTCTTACTCGCTCGGCGTCATCAACTCGTACGTGTGGAACCGTCGCTGGACGTTTGGTGACCGTCCGAGTGACCGGCGCCGGTCCGAGTTCGTCCGCTTCGTGGTCGCCAACATCGCGGGAGCGGGGATCAACACCGCGCTCGTCTGGGGAGCTCTCACGCTCTACCACGCCCTCGTTCCAGCCGCGGACCCCGCAGCCGACAGTCCGGTGACGCTTGCTGCCGCCAAGGCGCTTGCGATCGTCGGCAGCATGGTGTTCAACTACACGGTCTTCCACCGCTGGGTGTTCGTGCCGGGCACGTCGGACGTGGCACAGGTGGACCCGGAGTAGTGTAGCCAACGTCCCCCGCGTTGCCGCACCCCAGCCAGGCCGCTATACTCGCCTATGCTGCGGCGGCCGCGACGCCGTCCGCACGGAGAGCTGACCGAGAGGCTGAAGGTGCACGACTGGAAATCGTGTGTGCGGTTTATAGCCGTACCCAGGGTTCGAATCCCTGGCTCTCCGCCAGATGAAGACCCGCAGGCCGCCTCATCCTCAGGCGGCCTGCGTGCATCCCGGGCATAGGACGGTCCCGTCGAAGGCGGTATATGCTGTACCTGCACGCCGAGCGAGGAGGACACGAGTGAGCGGTACAGTCGGGCGGCTTCACGTCATCGCGGGATGCATGAGCAGCGGCAAGACCGGCGAGCTCATCCGGCTGCTCTCCCGGCACGCCGTCACCGGCGACTCGATGGTCATCTACAAGCACTCGGTGGACTCGCGCGACGGCTGCATGGCCCGCTCGCGCCTCGGCACGGAGATGGAGGCGCGGGTCGTGTCCGAGCCGTCCCGGATCATGGCAGACGGATGCCGGGTCGTGGCGATCGAGGAGGGGCAGTTCTTTGGCGAGGGGCTCGTCCCGGTCGTTCGCAGACTGCTCCGAGACGGCGCGCTCGTGTACGTGACCGGCCTCAACCAGGACTTCCGCGGCGAGCCGTTCGGCGTGATGCCCGTGCTCATGTCCCTTGCCGATGAACTCACGCTGCTCACCGCCATCTGCCAGACCTGTCACGGTGTGGGCACGCGAACCCAGCGGATAATCGATGGCGCCCCCGCGCCATGGGACTCGCCGCTCATCCTCGTCGGCGGCGGCGACTTCTACGAGGCGCGCTGTCCCGACTGTCATGACGTTCCGGGACGGCCGAACGGGTAGCCGCAGCTGCTAGCGGGCGCCGGGCTCGGCGCGACGCTCGATCGCGACCGTGCTGCCGGGTTGCGTACGCGCGTAGGCGAGCAGCTCGTGCCCGACATCGGACAGCGCGATGACCGAGTCCGGGAAGTAGTCGGCCATCATGACCACGGCCGCCGAGAGCGTGAGTGGCCCGTGCTTGATCGCATCGCCGGCGCGGTCCCTCAGTGTGAAGTAGCCGCGCTCGCGGTCCTCGTCCTCGTAGTAGTCCATGATCCCGGTATCGAATGCCCGCACTATGTCGCCTGCCACCTGCTCGGCTTTCTCCGGCTCGCAGATGATGACGAAGTCGTCGGCGCCCATGTGTCCGATGAACGGCTCCTGGCACTCGGCGAATCTCGTGGACTCGAGGATGAGTTCCACGACGAGATGGAGGACGAGGTCGCCTCGCGAGAAGCCGTACCGCGTATTGAATGCGCGGAAGCCGTCCACGTCCACGTAGATGATCCCGAAGGGCTGGCGGCGGCCGAGTGCGAAGGCGATGCGCTCCTCGGTGAGCGCGTTGGCGGGCAGCCCGGTGAGCGCGTTGGTGAAGCGCTCGCGCCGCATGCGGCGGACCACCATCTGGATGCGGGCGTCGAGTACGAGCGGATCGACGGGCTTTGCGATGAAGTCATCGGCACCGGCTTCGATCGCCATGATCTCGAAGCCCGACTCGCCGAGGCCGGTCATGACCAGGATCGGGATGTTGTGGCTCCGGGGCTCGGCCTTCATGCGCTTGCACAGCTCGAAGCCGTCGATGTCCGGGAGGTTCAGGTCGAGCAGGATAGCGTCGGGCATGAACTCGGCCAGGGCGTGGAGCCCGGTGATGCCGTCCCCCACGCCGGTCACATGGTAGCCGCGCTCCTGCAGCGCCATCGTGATCATCTGACGCAACGTCGCCGAATCTTCCACGACAAGGATCTTGTACTTCTCGTGGGGTGTCTGGCTCTTCATCTCGCCCCCCCGGGCTCGCGGACGGTTCCTAGCGTACTCCGAACGGCGCGACGATGGTACCGTCCGGTGTGGTTCTTGCTGCCACGAGCGACACCGCTCGAGAAGGGACCAGCCCATGCCCACAACCACTCAGGCGAGCGTCCGGATGCTCGCCTTCCTCCACGCATATCGTCGCGATCGCGGCTTGCCCGCGTCAGTTGCCGTTACCGTTCCTGCCGAGGGATTCACGGCGGCAGCCCTTGCGGAGTCGCTCGAACTGCCACTCGACCGGATCGAGGGGCTGTTCTTGAACGCGCGCCTCGTCGGGCTTGAGGCGATCGTGCATCCAGGGGACCGGGTCGCGTTCCTTCCGCATGGCACTCCCGCCACGCACCCGGCGTTCTTCGGACGGACCGGGATCGAGGCGCCCGCACCGGTGTAGCGCGGGGTCCGCGCCCTTGAGACCCGCTACAATGGCGGCGAGAGGGGGCGCCCGTGGACCTGCTGATCGACGTCACCATCATCTTCGCCGTCGCTGTGGTCGCCGTACTGGTGAGCCATCGGCTGAACGTGCCCACCACCGTCGGCTTCCTGATCGCGGGAATCCTTGCGGGTCCCGACGGGCTCGGCCTCGTACGGATGAGCGAGCAGGTCGACCTCCTGGCCGAGATCGGCATCGTGCTCCTCATGTTCCTGATCGGACTCGAGTTCTCGCTGTCCGGTCTTGCCGAGATCAGGCGTCCGTTCCTGGTCGGCGGCAGCGTGCAGATGCTCGGGACTGCCGCTATCGTGGGCCTGGGCACCTACATCCTCGGCTCCACACTCGCCCAGAGCGCGTACCTGGGCCTCGTCGTCTCGCTGAGTTCCACGGCCGTGGTACTCGACCTGCTACAGAAGCGCGGTGAGCTCGACAGCCCCCACGGCCGCACGGTCCTCGGAGCGCTCATCTTCCAGGACATCGCGGTCGTCCCGATCATGCTCGCGGCGCCACTACTCGCGGGCACCGCGGGAGACAGCGCGCTCGACGGGCTGGCCGAGGTCGGATTCGGTGTCGCCGCGGTGGGCATCGCGTCGTACGTCGCGTACCGGTGGGTCGTGCCGTGGCTGCTCCACCGCATCGCGATGACCGGCAGCCGCGAGGCGTTCCTGCTCGGCGTGCTCGTCATCTGCGTGGCAATCGCGCTGCTCACGCACGAGGCGGGTCTTTCGCTGGCGCTCGGCGCGTTCCTCGCCGGGCTCATAATCTCCGAGTCCGAGTACTCTCATCAGGCCGTGAGCGTCATCCTGCCGTTCCGCGACGCGTTCATGAGTCTGTTCTTCGTCTCGATCGGCATGTTGCTCGACGTTCAGTATCTGCTCGCCAACCCCCTCAGGATCGCCCTGCTCACCCTCGGCATCCTGCTCATCAAGCCGCTCGTGGCGGCGCTGGCCGCACTGCTCGTGGGTCTGCCGATGCGCAACGCGGTGCTCGTGGGTGTATCGCTCGGCCAGATCGGCGAGTTCTCGCTCGTACTCGCCACTGCCGGCGTGGCCGCCGGGCTGTTCGGTGCCGACGTCTTCCAGACCGTTCTGGACACGGCAGTCGCGAGCATGATCCTCGCACCGGTGCTCGTGGCGGCCGGTCCGCGGATCGCCGATCTTCTCGCGCGCATGCCACTGCCGGCCCGCGTGCGTGAGGGGGTGGGGATAGCGCGCATCGGCGCGGCGCACCTGTACAGCGACCACGTGCTCCTCGTCGGCTTCGGGGTGACCGGTCACAACATCGCGCGCGCTGCCGAGAGCGCGGGCGTGCCGTACGCGGCGATCGAGATCAACGCCGAGGTCGTCCGCCGGGGCACGGCCGAGGGCCACCACCTCCACTACGGTGACGCGACGAGCGAGGCCATCCTGCGCCACGTCAACGCTGACCGGGCGAGGGCGATTGTCGTGGTGATCAACGATCCCGCCGCCGCCCGACGGGTGACCGAACTCGCACGGCGGGTGGCGCCGGACGCGTACCTCGTGGTCCGCAGCCGTTACGTTAGCGAGACCGAGGCGCTGCATGCCCTCGGCGCGGACGAGGTCATCGCCGACGAGCTCGAGATCTCCATCGAGATCTTCACCCGGGTCCTGGCCCGCTTCCTCGTGCCCCGCGAGGACATCGAGCGCTTCATGACAGAGTCCAGGGCCGAGTGGCGCGACATGGCGCGCACACTCGCGCCGGCGAGTCCGGCGGCGCACGACCTGCGCGTCGAGGTGCCCGACCTCGCGACGCGCAGCTTCCGGCTGAGTGAGGACTCGCCGCTGGCTGGACACTCGATCGCCGAGAGCGGTCTGCGCCCCGGGCACGGCGTGAGCATCCTGGCCGTCAAGCGCGGCGGTGAGACGACCGGCAACCCCCACGGCGCGTTCGTGCTCGAGCCCGGTGACGTCCTCTTCGTCTTCGGCCCCAACGAGTGGGACCCCACCCACGTCGCCTGAGACGACGGTCGGCGGGGCCCCAGCAGCAGGTGTGTCCTGCGTCAGGCCGACTCGCCCATCGCGTGCAGCGCGCCTGCGTGTACGATCGTCCGATCGCGCGTGACGAGCATATGTCTCACGATCTCGTCTTCCCAGTCCGGGACCTCGATCCCGTTCTTGAACAGGTTTCGCACGATGGCCAGCATGTTCTTGCCGTACAGCCAGCTTGCGTGCACCGGCACCGAGCCGGGGATGTTGATGTAGCCCATGACGGTGACGCCGTGCGCGACGA
This sequence comes from Coriobacteriia bacterium, assembly GCA_030651765.1. Taxonomy (GTDB): domain Bacteria; phylum Actinomycetota; class Coriobacteriia; order Anaerosomatales; family Anaerosomataceae; genus UBA2272. Next base: position 80,988 of record JAUSBY010000003.1, read on the forward strand.
CCTCCTGAGCCGGCACCGTGAGGGCGCAGTTGCCGCCCTGGTCCACCGAGACGTCGACGATTACCGATCCGGGACGCATCGAGCGCACCATGTCCTCGGTGATGAGTACCGGGGCGACCTCGCCGGGGACAAGCGCGCTCGTGATGATGACGTCGGCGGTCTTCACAAGCGGCACGAGTGCCTCCCGGGCACGGTCGAGCCAGTCCGGCGGCAGTGCGTCGGCGTAGCCTCCTTCGCCGACCGCCACCTCCTGGGGGATATCGAAGCCTACGACCTCCGCGCCGAGGCGTGCCGCCTCTGCCTGTGCAGTGTCGCGGATATCGAGGGCCTTGACCGTGGCGCCGAGTCGCCTGGCCGTGGTGATCGCATGCACGCCGACCACGCCGGCGCCGATGATGAGGAACTCGGCCGGCTGGGTCTCGCCGATGGGCGTCTCGAACGACGAGACGAAGCGGGGAAGCGCTGCCGCGGCCATGATCACCGACTTGTAGCCGGTGACGAGTGACATCGATGAGAGTGCGTCCATGCCGAGTGCCCGGGGGATGCGAGGGATGCCGTCCATCGTGAGCGACGTGATTCCGCGGTCACGCAGCGTGCGGATGATGTCGTGGTTCGCCGGGGCCGCCGGGTGCAGGAAGGTGATGAGCATCGCGCCCTCGCGGATCATCTCGGCCTCGTGTCGGCCGAGTTCCGCGTTGAAGTGCGGCTGTTTGACCTTGAGGATGATGTCGGCTGCCGAGAAGACGTCGGCCGCGCCGGCCGCGATCCGGGCGCCTGCGGCCGCGTACTCGTCGTCGCTGTGCAGAGAGCCCGCTCCTGCGCCCGACTCTACGAGTACCTCGAACCCCATGTCCACGTAGGCCGTGACCTCGTCGGGGAGCGCCGCGACCCTGTGTTCGCGCTCGAGGATCTCCGTCGGTATGCCGATGATCATGATTCCTCCCGGTTCACGGTGGACCGCCTGAAACAATGTATCGTGCGGGACGCCAACTGCATATTCCGCACGAACACTTCGCCCCCGCTAGTGTATCTTCCCCGCGCCGGGCATACCGGACGACCGGCGCGCTAAGAACCGTTCATCACACCCAACAGACCGTTCGCCTCAAGTGCCAGGTCATTTACGCCGAAAGATACCCTACGTGTGGCCGACGGAAGGCATGGGCGTGAGTCGCAGACGATGGGCGCCGGGGGTCGTGATCGTACTGGCTGTTACGATGGCGCCGGTCTCGTACGCGTATGCCGCGCCCGGCGACGAACTGCCGGGACTCGGCATGGCAGCGGGCGTGCTCGCACTGCTTGCATCCGCCGTCTTACTGCGCGAGATGCTGGCACTGCGCGCTGTCGCCCGGGGTGCCGCGATCGTCGAGAACGTCCGGTACGTCGTGCTTGCGGTTCTCTGCCTCGCCGCCTCCGTGCTTGTCGGTTGGATCCAACGGTTCCTGCCGCTCGGCTTCTCGGCCGACCACGCCCGGCTCGGCGCCGACCTGCTCGCCGTCGTTGCCATCGTGCTCTTCGTCATCTACTTCGCGCGCGTGCGCAAGGTGATGTCGCGTTATCTCGCACGCCTGTCCGGCGAGGCGCAGTTGCTGACGGCCGTCATGGCCGAGGAAGACGGGGGCCCGCGCGATGGCTAACCTCGTCGCCGAGCGGATCGAAGAGGTGCTCAAGCCGATCATCGGCACGGTGCTGGCGTCCGTGTCGGTGGATCTCGAGTCCAAGCGCATCGGCAAGGACCGCGAGACCATCAGCAGCCTCGACCTGCCGGTGATCGCCGACAATCTCTCCGATGCGCTCAAACTCGTCGTGGGGCCGGATGTGGCCGCTGCCGCTGCGCGGCGCGTACGCGAACTCACGTAGGCCCTCGACGCTACCTGACCGCGACGCCCAGGTAGTAGGGCCAGATGATAAGCCCGAGTACCGCCGGCCAGAACGTCAGCTTCACGTACGCGATCGTGAACAGCCACCCGATGAACCAGATCGTGCTCATGCCGGTGTCAACACGGATCTTCTGTCCGCTCCCTGTCGCCATCGAACTACCTCCTCGGTCGGTCGGCCCGGCGGGCCGGTTCGTGTGCTCCGGGCGTCTACGCGCAGAAGACCCGGATGTGGTCGCCATCAGCCGAGCGGACGTTGATCTCCATCTCGCGGAGGCTCCCGATGAGCTCCTCGATGTCCTCGGGCTTCAGGTTGTTGAGGTCGATCGACATGCCGTGCTCGCCCATCGACTCGCTGATCTGATCCATCGCCTGCGGCGGGATGAGCGACGTCAGCTTGAGGCCGGCGCGCAGCAGTCCGAGCGGGACCTTCACATCGACGGTGTCCTTGCCGGTGACTTTGATGTACATGAACTTCGGTGTGCCGGTGCCCGAAGGGCCGCTCGGCCACTCGGCGGACGGCGAAGGTTCGGGCCCGGTGCCCGTCTCGCCGGCGGGCGTGCCGATGGAGTCGAGGAGCAACTCGGCCTCCTCGGCTGTGATTTTTCCCTCGGCGAGCATGCCGAGGATGCGCGTGCGGTCTTCACTCATGGGTGCTACTTCCTTTCAGTAGATGTCGACTTTGACGAGACTGCCATCGCTGAGCGCGTCCACGTGGGTGCCGCGGACCTCGGCGAGCAGCCGGAGCGAGTTCAGCACGAGCAGGGTGTAGTGGTGGTAGCGCGCGCCGGACACGAGGAGTGCAAGGTCGACCAGCAGCGTGATCACGACGACGGGCATCAGCAGTAGCAGCAGCGGCGGCCAGAGCAAGAAGAGCGGCAGCCAGATGCGGAACCCTCGCGAACCGGGTTCGCGCACGCGCACGTCGATGACGAGGGGAGGCAGGTAGGCGGTCATCGCCGTAGCCTCTCAGCAGCCTCACTCGCGCTGATCTCGCCGCGCTCCAGCAAGTCGAGCACGTCATCGCGCGGCTCGGGCGTCGGCTCGATCTCCACCTCAACGAGCGCCAGGCGGGCAGCGATGCGGTTGAGACGGTTCTTGATCGTTGGGTAACTCACGCCGAACGCCTTCTCCATGTGCTTGATCGAGCCGTGGCAGCGCACGAACTCGCCGACGAACACCTGGTCCTCGTAGCGGAGACCCGTAAGGGGGGGCGGGTCGAACTCGCCCTCGATGCCGATCCCGCTGTCGCTCAGGCGGACGCCGGTGACCACGAACTCGCGGTCGCCTGTCAGCTCGGTCAGGTCGTGCCATTCATGTGCCATTACCATCTCTCCTCTCAGCAATCATGAGCAGCTTGTACCCAGAGATTGAGAAAGTCAAGCTGCAACTTGAGAAACTTAAGTACAGGCAATCCACTCCTGCCGCCAGACACACGTTTCGTTTGAAGCTGGAACTGTTTTCGCTAGGATGTACTGCAGGTCGATGTCACCGGGGACTGGGCGGCATCGCTACGGGAATCCCGTTGAACCGGGGCACTGATCTAGCCTGAACGGCGGCAGACTGCGCAGGAGCACACGTTGCACACCTCAGACGCGCTTCGGAAGACCAGGTTCATCGACCTGCACCAGGACATGCTGTCCGGCGTATCGCAGCTGGACGGTGGCTTCCCGGTTTACGGCTCGAACTACCTCACCGGCTCGTCCCACGCCATCGCGGTCTGGTCGTCGCTGTATCCGCGAGATCTCGAGGCGACCCTCGTCGGCAGACTCGGAGCGCATTCCGAGCTACTCACGTCACACGGGTCCTCCCTGCGTCTCATCACCACGGTCGAGGACTTGAACGCAGAGGATTCGCGGACGGGGGTTCTTCCCCACTCGGAGGGCTTCAACCTTCCCGGCATCGGGCCCGATACGCTGGACGTGTTGTGGACCGAACACTCGCTGCGCAGTCTGGCGCTGACGTGGAACTACGAGACCGACTACGGCTTCAGTTGCTACGACGACGGCGCGCCCCTCAAGCCGGCGGGTCGGCAGTTGGTCAGAGCACTCGAGGACAGTCCGCTCATGCTCGACCTGGCGCATCTGAACGACGCCGGCTTCTTCGATGTCCTTGATCTCTACGCGGCTCCGGTGCTCGTGACGCACTCGTTCTGCCGGGCGATAGGGGGTCACCCGCGAGGGTTGTCCGACGATCAACTGCGAGCGCTGGGCGATCACGGCGGGCTGATCGGCCTGGCATTCGATCCGGACTTCCTGGGCCGAGGCACCGTGGACGAAGCCCTGAGACACATCGACGCGATCGTGTCGCTCGCAGGAGAGAATGCCGTCTCCATCGGTAGTGATTGGGGCGTTGCCGCCATGGGCGAGCTGGGAGACCATACGTCCCTCGCCGGGCTCATCGATGCGGTTGCCGGTCACTACGGCCCCGAGCTGGCCGAGAGGTTCGCGTTCGCCAACGCCCACGACTTCCTCTGCGCCCAGCTACCCCTCAACTAGCGGCCGACCCGGTTGCCCACCGAGCTCGGGGAACGCGCGCAACACCATGTCGACCAACCGGTCCGGGGACCGTGTGAGCGCATCTGTGGCGGGGATGCCGAGTTCGGACTCGTATCGCTCGATGGCCTCGGTGACCTCGGCATCGGTCATGTCCTCATGGTTGATCGTCAGACCGATGACCTTCGTGTAGGGCGCGAAGGTCTCGATGAGGAATACCTCGCTCGCCGGGGTCGGCATGGGGAAGTCGGGGAAATCGCCGAGCTTCTGGCGCGCTGGCGCATGCTGTAGGATGACCGCGCTGGCACGGCTACCTCGCAGGATGAAGGCCGAGGACATGTAGGCGGGGTGGCTCAGCGCGCCCTGCCCTTCGATGACGATGATGTCGGGGTGCTCGCCCTCGAAGGCCTCCACCACGGTGGCCTCCATCTCGCCTGAGCTGAACTGCGCGGGGATGGCGTCGAGCGCCACGCCGTAGCGAGCACCCTGTATCATGGCCGTCTGTCCCGTGCCGACGAGGACCGCCTTGATCCCGCGATCGTTGAGAGCGGCCACGAGGACCGTCGCCGTGGTGCGCTTGCCGATCGCGCTGTCGGTCCCGAGAATCGCGATCCGCGGACAGGTGACCGTGGCGATGCGGCCTGTGAACAGTCGGAGGTCCTTCTTCGCCCTCGGCCGACGCACGTCGAGTATCGTCACGCCGTGCGCCGCCGCCGCCACCGCGAACACCGCTTCGTCGTTCAGGAACTCGTGGAGGCCGTTGACGACGTGCATTCCGCGGTCGATTGCCTCGAATACGGCGCGACGCTCGAGGGTGGAGAGCAGCCCACTGGAGGGTGCGAGCCCGATGATGAAGAAGTCCGGAACACGCCCCGCCAGGGCGATCGCGTCCACCAGGTCGGCACAGATCGGGATGCCGTTGGGTGCGTCGCCGAGCACCTCGCCCGCGTCCATGCCCGACTTCGTACTATCGATCACCGACAGGATCTCGTACTTCTCCGAATGGCGCACCAGGCCATTCGCGGTCTTGCCGTCGGGGGCGCCGAAGTTCGCTTCACAGTAGACGACGGCAGTAGAGCCCGCCGGGGCGTCATCATTCATGGGGAACCATCCTCTCCAGTCTTAGAGCATATGCCCGCAGCTGGCGAACGGCATCACCATGGGTCGCTTGGATGTCCACTCGCGTATCGCCGCGCGCGGGCACGCCTGCTATACTCCGTAGCCGTCGCGCTGCGGCGCGGCGCCATCGCGGAGGGGTGGCAGAGTGGTTGAATGCGGCGGTCTCGAAAACCGTTGTGCGGGTATCCCCCGTACCGAGGGTTCGAATCCCTCCCCCTCCGCCACATAGACCGTGTGAAGAGGCCCTGTCCGCTGAGCACGTGGGCAGGGCTCTCGGCTCCCCGGGTACCCCCCGGGAATGCGCGCTGAGGAGAACCGGAGGCGTCGCCGGCAACTCAAGGGGTAGTCGGTAGGCAGGTGCCGCGAGCCGACCCATTTCTCTCAGTCGTCATCATCATCGTTGCTGTCCCTGCCCAGCCCCAGACCGGGCTTGTCGCCATCAGAAGGGGGCGGATCGCCGGCGGATACGACATACAGGACCGTGCTTCCCTCGGCGGCCTCACCGCCTGCGGAAGGCTCCTGCCGGAGGATCGTTCCCGCTTTGACTCGGGATGAGTACTCGGGAGGAAGTGCCTGCGGTAGCACAGCCGTGGGGCTCTCGACAGCGAGGGGTCCGAGCGTCGCAGGTAGCACAGCGGTGGCATCCAGACCTTGGTCTTCCGCAACTGCCAGAAGACTCCGTCGCATCTCCTCAGCGGTTGCGAAGCGGTCTTCCGCGCGTTTGGGCCGCCGACAAGGCTGCGCTCACCTGCACGCCGATGTCGGCGACCCGGCTTGAAGGCAGCGCGCCCTCTCGCGTGATCAGCTCCATGAGATCTTCGCCCTCCAGGTACTCCATCACGATGAAGTACGTGAGTCGTCCTCGCCCCAGTCATAGATCGTGACTGTGTAGGGACTCTGGAGGTCAGCGGCGGCCTCCGCTTCCTGCCGGAAGCGCGCGGCGAACGCGGGATCAGCGGCGTACTGAGTGTGCATCACTTTGACGGCGACGGTGCGACCGAGCACCTCGTCGAGGGCCCTGTACACGTCCGCCATGCCGCCGGCCCCGACTCTCTCGGTCAACCGATATCTGCCGCCCAACACGGTGCCTTCCACGAGGCTGTACTCCCACTCGACGAAGCGTGCTCACTGAAGGACATTCCACAAGGAACCCGGCCCGTGTCGATTTCGCAGGCTTGGAATCATCAGCGGTTGGCGACTACTTCGACGACGCGACATCGACGACATGGGGCATCAAGACCTTCAGAGCGCGATAGAGCACACAACGGAGGCTGAGCATGTCTCACGTCGCAATGAGGTCTGGCTACGCAGAGTTCGTCGACCGGCTGAACCGCTTCCCCCAGGGCGCGCCCCCTTCGGAAACCCTCTACAAGATCCTTGAGGTGCTCGTCAGCGAGCGCGAAGCTCAGATACTGGCACTGCTCCCGATCCGGCCCTTCACGGCCCCACAGGCAGCTCGTCTCCTGAAGCTGAGCGTGGCCGAGACCCGCACGGTCTTAGACGAGCTCGCCGGCCGCGCCGTCCTCGTCGACACGGAGCGCGACGGTGAGACGACCTACGCCCTGCCACCGCCGATGGCAGGGTTCTTCGAGTTCTCGATGATGCGCATGCGCGGTGACATCGACCAGAAGCTGCTGGCCGAGTTGTTCTACCAGTACCTGAACGTCGAAGAGGAGTTCATCAAGGACTTGTTCGTCAGGGGCGAGACGCAGGCCGGCCGGGTGTTCGTGCACGAGCCGGTGCTGACGAATGAGAACGCGCTTCACGTCCTCGACTACGAACGCGCAAGCGAGGTCATCACGTCTGCGACGCACCGGGGAATCGGGATGTGCTACTGCCGGCACAAGATGATGCATGTCGGCCGCAGTTGCGAGGCCCCCATGGATATCTGCATGACCTTCAACGGGGCTGCGTCCTCGCTGATACGGCACGGCTACGCGCGTGAGGTGGACGTTGCCGAGGGGCTCGACCTGCTGCAGCAGGCCTACGAGCAGAACCTGGTGCAGTTTGGCGAGAACGTCCGCGAGCAGGTCAGCTTCATCTGCAACTGTTGCGGGTGCTGCTGTGAGGCGATGATCGCGGCGCGCAAGTTCGGACTGCTCAACCCCGTGCACACGTCGAACTTCCTGCCCGTGATCGACGCGGCTACGTGCAACGGGTGCGGCCGGTGCGTGAACATCTGTCCCGTTGGGGCGATGGCTCTCGTTTCGGCCAATGACCCACACGATCCGAAGTCCCGGGTCGCGCGGGTCGCCGAGGAGATCTGCCTTGGATGCGGCGTCTGCGTGCGGGCGTGCTCGTCAAGCGCGCTCAGTCTGCGTTCCCGTCCGGCGCGCGTCATCACGCCACTCAACTCGACCCACCGCATCATCGTGATGGCGATCGAACGCGGGAACCTTCAGGATCTGGTCTTCGACAAGCGGGTGCTGTGGAATCACCGCGCGCTTGCGGCACTGCTCGGTGTGGTGCTGAAGCTGCCGCCGACGAAGCAGGCACTTGCCAGCCAGCAGTTGAAGTCACGATACCTGGAGTACCTGATCGCCAGAGTGGCGCCGTAGCGGCCGCTGCACTGCCGAACTGCGGCGGAACCTGTTCGGGAACACTCTGTGTGACCACTGCGGCCGACATAGGGACACCGCACCATGACCGAGCTTCTTGCAGCAACTGCGCGCTCCGCGCCGATACGGCACAGACTTGCGAAGCTATGGAATCCCGGCTGGTATCAGGACGGCCGCAAGAGGCAGGGTTACTTCGAGGGGTGGTACTTCAAGTGCGTCGACGCTGGCGCACAGCATGCCGTCGCTCTCATCCCCGGCATCTCGCTGACACCCGACGGGGAAGGATCTCACGCCTTCGTCCAGCTTATTCGCGCCGGTGGCCGCACGGCGTACTGGGAGTATCCGGCCGAGGAGTTCCGCTTTGCGCCCGACCGATTCGAGATCGAGGTGGGACCCAACCGGTTCTCCTCGGCAGGGGCATGGCTCGATATGGACGGTGCGGAGGGTCGGGTGACAGGCGAGCTGCGATTCGGCGACTGGGTCGCCTGGCCGGTCGGGTTGCTCTCTCCGGGCGTCATGGGTTGGTATCGGTTCGTGCCGTTCATGGAGACGTACCACGGCGTGCTGGGGCTCGACCACACGGTGGACGGTGAGCTCGAGATCGATGGTAGCGTGCTCGATTTTGGCGGTGGACGCGGCTACGTCGAGAAGGACTGGGGCCGGTCGTTTCCGAGTGCCTGGGTGTGGGCGCAGAGCAACCACTTCGATTCGGGCGGAACCTCGGTGATGATCTCGGTGGCACGCATCCCGTGGCTCGGCGGGTCGTTCGTCGGCTACATCGTGGGGCTGCTGCATGACGGGACGCTCCACGAGTTCACCACCTACAACGGGGCGAGAATGCGTGCATTCTCCATTCGCGACGGCGAGGCGCGTATGACCCTCGAGCGGGCTGGTCTGCGGCTCGAACTCACCGTCGAGGGTGCACATCCGGGAGAGCTCCGCTCGCCGCTGCTCGGCTCGATGGACGGCACCGTGTGGGAGAGTCTCGATGCGCACATCGGTGTGACGCTGCGCCAGGGAGAATCGCTGGTGTTCGGGGGCCGAGGACTGCACGCAGGCGTGGAACTCATGGACGAGTCCGGAGACCTCGAGGCCGGACTCAAACTGAGACGGTAGATTCCTCGCATGCGGCGAGCGCGTCAGGGGTCGCTGGCATCAGGTTCCGGTGGTGATTCGGGAGGGGGAGGTGGAGGCGGCTCAGGTTCGGGTTCCGGCTCGGGTTCGGGAGCGGGAGGTTCAGGCGGAGCTTCCGGTTCGGGAGCTGGAGGTTCAATCGCCGGTTCGGGTTGGGGAGCCGATACAGGTGTCGGCTCCGGCTCCGATGATGCTGCGGAAGGACCTGCCCACCGCTTCTTCGGAGGCGAGAGCTTGTTCGCGTACACGGGAGGGTCCACGCGTTCGAAGGCGAGGGCCGGCGCGTCCGCGAGAGCGCCCCGCATGAACTCCGCCCAGATCGGGGCAGCCAGCGTTCCGCCGAAGCCTCTCCGGCCGTGCACGTTGCGCATCGAGATCTCTTCCTGGTAATGGCCGACCCACACTGCCGTCGTGAGATCGGGTGTATAGCCCGCGAACCATGCGTCTCTGTAGTTCTGGCTGGTGCCGGTCTTTCCGGCGGCTGGCCGGCCGATGCTCGCGGAGCGACCGGTGCCGCTTGTGATCACTCCTCGAAGTATGTCGGTGGCAGCATACGCGATCTCGGGGGCGAGTGCCCTCCGGCCCTCCGGCACGGCTTCGAAGACGACCTCGCCGCTCCGGTCTATCACCTTGGTGATCGCCACGGGTGGGAAGTACTCGCCGTTCGTGGCGAGGGTACCGAATGCTGACGCCATTTCGAGTGGCGTGACATTCTGACTTCCGAGGGCGATGGAAGGAAATGGAGGGATCGTAGTCCGGATGCCCATGCGTTGGGCCACCTCGGTCACCTTTTCGGCTCCGGCGCTCTGCTCGTCATTCAGTGCCCAAACAAGCCGGGCGAAGGCCGTGTTCACGGAGGCCTGGGTGGCCTTCTCCATCGTGATCATTCCGCGGCCCCGACCCTCGCTGTTCGAGACCTCCCATTCCTCGGGCTCCGTCGGAATGGAACATGGCGATGATGAGTCAAGGTACTGGCTGGGGGAGACTCCCGCCTCAAGGGCCGCAACGAGAACGAACGCTTTGAAGGACGACCCCGGTTGCCTGCGCCCCTGCGTCGCGAGATTGAACTTGTTGACACTGTAGTCCTCGCCGCCGACCATCGCTTTGATGTGACCGCTGCGCGGATCTATCGACACGAGCGCGGCATCAGGATCGTCCGGCTGATCCAGGAACCCGAACACGGCATCCTCGGCCAGTCCCTGCATTCTGCTGTCGAGGGTCGTATAGACCTCCAGCCCGCCTTCGAAGACGAGCGAAGGGCCGTACCGGTCCTGAAGGAGCCTCTTCACGTGCGAGACGAAATACGGAGCCGACAGTACTCCGTTATCGAAGTACGGCTCCGGGTTCAGCTCTACGGGAGTCGCAGCAGCCTCGTCATGCTCTTGCTGGGTGATGTATCCGTTGACGAGCATGCGAGACAGAACGCGGTCTCGGCGCTGTCTGGCTCCTTCGGGATTCACGAGGGGTGAGAGTCGTCCGGGCTGCTGGGGCAGGCCGGCAAGCAGTGCCGCCTCGGGAAGCGTGAGCTCCAGGGCATCTTTCGAGAAGTAGGTCCGTGCAGCGGCCTGGGCACCATACGCTCCCTCGCCGAAGTAGACGGCGTTGAGGTAGAGCTCAAGAATCTCTTCCTTGCTCTTCCGTCGTTCCAGCTCCATCGCGAGGAACGCCTCGCGCACCTTCCTGACCATGGAGATCTCTGTGCGTTCGTCAGCTAGGACCGTGTTACGGACGTACTGCTGCGTGATGGTCGATGCGCCCTCCATGGCTTCACCCGTGCTGAGGTTCGTGACCGCAGCCCGCGCGATGCCCTGGACATCGACACCTTCGTGCATGAAGAAGCGCTCGTCTTCGATGGCGACGACGGCATCGGCGAGGTCTGTCGTGATCTGGGACAGGGGCACCACGGTGCGGTTCTCCAGGTAGAGGCGCGCGAGAAGCTTGCCGTCAGCCGAGTAGACCGTGGTCGCCTCCGGCACACGGAACGCGTCTGGCGATTCGTACTCGGGAAGATCCTCAAGCCACGTGTTGACAACCGCATAGGCGGCACCGACGCCCAGGAGTGTCACCACTGCGACAGCAGCACCAAGGCCTCCGAGAAAGCCCAGGATGATGCGATGCGGTCGATGACTGCGGCGGTTACGGACTCTTCTGGCCGACATGTGCACGAATCACTCGTCTCAGTTGCCCCGGGGCATGTATCCCCTCCGCGGGCGCCCGAGGAGCCTCGACCGTGCTTAAAGACGGTGAACAATCCGTTCACATTTCAGCGCGGCCCGGTGAACCGCGCTTTGGGTATGCAAGAAGGGGTTCGTAGGTGCGACGGAGGGCGTGGACGATGGATGCCGGGAGGCGTGAGTACATTCGTGAGGAAGTGTCATTGCCGGGCCGACCGGTGTCGTACTGGATCGACACCACCGACCCCGAGCCGCTTGAGGCGCTTGCAGGTACGACCGTCGACGTCGACGTCGCCATACTGGGTGGCGGAATCGCAGGAATCACTCTCGCCGATGAGCTGAAGCGCCTCGGCGCCTCGGTAGCCGTGATCGAGATGCGCCGCGTCGGATGCGGTGTCACCGGGCACACCACCGCGAAGATCACTGTCCAGCACGGCGAGATATACGCCGACCTCGAAGATGCGCATGGTGGAGAAGCGGCCACGTTGTATGCGTCCGCTCAGAAGGCGGCTCTCGAGCACATCGCCGAGACGGTCGCTTGGCGCGGTATCGAGTGCGATTTCGAGAGAGCGCCATCGTACCTGTTCGCCCAGAACGAAGCGTCGCGAGAATCCCTGGAGAGGGAGGCGGAGGCGGCGCAGCGGGCAGGTGTGCCCATGGAACTGCTGGACAATGCTCCGTTGCCGTTCCCGACCACGTGTGGCGTTCGCCTCGTCGACCAGGCTCTGTTCCACCCGCTTCGCTACCTGCTCGCACTCGCAGACGGCATCCCCGGTGATGGCAGCCACATCTTCGAGCGCACACGCGCACTTGAGATCGACGGGCACGAAGGTCGGGGTATCGTGACGACCGATCGGGGACTCGTGCGGGCGGACCACATCGTCTTAGCGACGCACTACCCCTTCTACGACAAGGCTGCCCTCTTCACCCGCATGCACGCCGAGCGGTCCTACGCGTTGGCCGTCGATCTCGCCGAGCCTCCTGACGCGGGGATGTACTACTCGTCCGAGGAGGGGGGACGCTCCTTGCGGTGGCATCCCGTTGCAGATGGCGGGCTGGCGGTCGTGGCGGGCGAGGGCCACAAAGCGGGACAGGGCGGCGATGAGCGTGAGCGGTATCGGGCTCTCGCTCGCTGGGCCGGTGAGCACCTCGGCGCAGACAGCGTCACGCACCACTGGTCTACCCAGGACAACCATTCCGTCGACCGGCTCCCGTTCGTCGGTCAGATGCCGGGCACGCCGACCGTTTGGGTTGCGACAGGCTTCGGTTCTTGGGGGATGACCAACGGCACGGTGGCGGCCACGATGCTGGCCGGTCGGATCGCCGGCACCGCGAGCGAACTCGATGACCTGCTCAGCCCGTCCCGGGTCAACCCGGGTGCCTCGGCCAAGTCGTTCCTCCGGGAGAATCTCGATGTGGCCGCACACTTCGTCGGCGACAAGCTGTCCTCTCCCGACAAGGTCCCGATCGATCAGATACCGATCGGCGTAGGCCGTGTGATCGCTGCAGAGGAAGGCCGGGTCGCCGTATATCGGGCGAGCGCGGCCGAGGTCCACACGCTCTCTCCCAGGTGCACCCATCTCGGGTGCGAACTGCACTTCAACATCGCCGAGAAGACGTGGGACTGCCCCTGCCACGGCGGGCGTTTCACCGCCGAGGGGATGGTCGTGCAGGGTCCGCCGGTGCGCGACCTGACCCGGAAGACCGAATCAGGTGACGACGCGCCCACAGCAGGACCAGCGAAGCGTCCTACTGGCGGAGCTCTGTAGAGTACCCGACGATCTCCTCGGCTGAAGCGAGACGCTCGATCGCCTCTCCGTGCGCCTCCTCCGTCCCGCGGGTGAGCCAGAGTGCCACGTTCCCCGAGTCTTTGACGTCCAGCCTCCAGAACGTCGCCTCGAGTCCGGCGTCGTGAAGGTAGGTGGGGGAGATGACCCTGGAGACCCGTGTCTCCGGGCTGAACGTGAGCTCATACGTGCGCGTCTCCCGGCGGACAGATCCGAAGTCGATCAAGGACAGCACGGTGAGGATGATGAGAGTCAGTGCGGTGCCCACTGCGACCAGGACGTACTCGCCGAGAGCCGCCGTCACACCGAGTGCCGATGCCATCCAGACGGTCGCCGCGGTCGTGAGTCCGAAGACGGATCCGCGGCTCTGGATGATAGCTCCGGCACCGAGAAACCCGATGCCGGTCGCGATGCCCGCCATCATGCGTACACCCTCGTCAGGAAGGCTCGTCATCGCCGCGAGCACGAATATCGCGCTGCCTGTCGACACGAGTGTCAGTGTCCTGAACCCCGCGGATTTCTCTCGCCATTCACGCTCGAGGCCGATGAGCGCACCGGCCGCTGCCGCGACAGCGATGTGGATGATGAACTCTCTCCATTCGGTGAGATCGAGCACCTGGCCGCCCTCCCATGCTCACAGGTCAGACACGCCGAATGTGTCCCAGTCGTCCAGGTTCCCTGCGGCGAATCCTTTCTTGAACCATCTCATCCTCTGCTCGGATGTTCCGTGCGTGAAGCTGTCGGGAACGACATAGCCCTGGGCCTCTCTCTGGAGGCGGTCATCGCCGATCGCGTTGGCGGCGGTCAGGGCTTCCTCCAGATCACCCTCCTCCAGCAGTCCGCGCCCTTGGGCGTGGCTGGCCCAGACGCCCGCAAGGTAGTCGGCTTGGAGCTCGAAGCGCACAGAGTACTGGTTGTACTCTTGTTCGCCAAGCTGCTGCCGGAGCTCTTCCAGTCTGGCCGTGACCCCCAACTCCGTCTGGACGTGATGTCCGACTTCGTGCGCCACTACGTAGGCCATCGCGAAATCCCCGGGAGCCTGGAATCTGTCCCGGAGTGCCCGGAAGAAGCTCAGGTCGATATAGAGGTTGTTGTCCGCGGGACAGTAGAACGGACCGGTCGATGAGCCGGCGACGCCGCACGCGGAGCTGACACTGTCCGAGAACAACACCAGCGTTGGCTCGGCGTAGACCTCGCCCATCTCACCGAAGATCTCGGTCCAGACCATCTCGGTGTCAGCTAGCACGACGGAGACGAACTCCGCCAGCTCCTGTTCCTCTGCCGTCTCGACGTACGGAGCCTGGCTTTCTGGTGAGCCCTGAATGCCTTCGAGCACGTCTCCGGGGTTCCCGCCGAGCAGGGCGACAACGAGCATGAGAAGCAGCACTGCGCCGCCTCCGATCGCGACCTTACCGCCCCTGCCTCGTCGGTCCTCCACATTGGAGCTGCTTGGCAGTCCCCTCCACCTCACCGACCTCACCTCCACAGGAGCTTCGAGTCCCCCGATGCCGTATCGATACCCATCGCCGACGCCGTGTGGCGCCCGAGCGCGGTGACAGACTGTGAAGAATCCGTTCACGGGCCGTGTCTTGAGACTCCGATGTGTCGGACAACGTGAAGGACGGGGTAAGCAGACGCTTAGTGCGAAGCCCGCGGAGGAAGGCAGTAATCTGATGCCCGACCGGCGAGACGACACCTCCGAGCCAGTTCAGATCTCGCAGCATGACATCTCCGCGACGGTCGCCCATACCGTGGGGCTCGTATTCTCATCGGACTCCGCCCCAGGTATGCGCAGGCGAAGAGTCCGGGGAGGAGGCTCTTTCACCTATCGGCATGACGACGGTCGATCCGCGTCCCCAGAGGAGGTGCAGAGGATCGAGGGCCTGACGATCCCTCCAGCATGGGAGGACGTCTGGATCTGCGCAAAGGAACGCGGGCACGTGCAGGCTACCGGCCGTGACGCCCGGGGCAGGAAGCAGTACCGATACCACACGAAATGGCGTGCGGTTCGTGACGAGAACAAGTACGAGCGGCTCCTGGCCTTCGGGGAGGCTCTGCCACGCGTGCGGCAGCAGGTGGACGTCGATCTGCGCAGGGCCGTCATGGATCGTTCCCGTGCCCTGGCACTCGCCGTAGCGTTGCTCGACGAGACGCTGATCCGGGTAGGCAATCGCGAGTACGCGAAAACCAACAAGTCGTTCGGACTGACCACGCTTCGTGATGAGCATGTCGAAGTCTCCGCGACCAAGGTGCGTCTGCGCTTCCGCGGTAAGTCCGGCATGGAGCTCGACGCACGGGTGGACAATCCCCGGATCGCGCGGGCCGTCCGCCGCATCCGCGACCTGCCCGGCGAAGAGCTCTTTCAGTACGTGGATGAGACAGACACGCAACAGATCGTCGAGTCCGGTGAAGTGAACACGTACTTGCAGGAAGCAGCCGGTGATGCCATCACCAGCAAGGAGTTCCGGACATGGGGCGGTAGCCTGGTGGTGGCCACCGCCCTGCTCGCCTCGGAGGACGCTTCGCCCTCGGACCTCGTTGTCACGGCCGCAGTCAGAGAGGCGGCTGCGGTGCTGGGCAACACGCCTGCCGTCTGCCGAAAGGCCTACGTCCACCCCGGTCTCATCGAGCTGTACCTGTCCGAGCAACTCGAGGCCGTGCGCGAGGCCGCTGCATCTGAGCCGGAGGACCCCTATCTGACCGAAGACGAACGGCTCTTCCTGGGCATCCTACGGGAGACTGCGCGCCGGCGGGCCGTCGCTCGCGGGTGACTAGGAAAGAGCCCCGATCCTGTGCTCGTATCGGGGCTCTACCATCTCGTAGCGAGTGACGCCGAGATGCTACTCTTCCGCTTTCTCTGCCTTCTCGTACGCCTCGTACAACGCGTCCAGTTGCTCCTTTGACGCGTGCTTCTTGAGCCACACGAAGTGCGTGCTCTCCTCTTCGTCCATGTGGTGCTCGTTCATCTCGACGAGAACCGTCGCCTTTGCACTGAAGATCTCGCTTTCCAGACTCAGATCCATGATCTCCCTCAGCACGGTCCGAGCGGCGTGGTGTTCCTGTACTGCCTCAAGGGCATGCTTATCGGCCTTGCGATCTCCCGAATCCCGCATGTAGGGGAAGATGGACGCTTCCTCGCCGGCCATGTGGGGAAGCAGCTCCTCCTGCATCCGCTCTCGCATGTCCTTGCGCCCGTCGGCATCGGCGGCGTTCTTCAGTCGCTCTCCGAGTGCGCGTTGCTTCTCGTGATCCTCGATAAGGTGCTCGACGAATTCGTGCATGATCGTTCCTTTCATCGGTGTACTGCGTCATGTGTGCGGTCCCGGAACACCGAAGCTACGTCTTACTCCTTACCTCGGGCTCCCGAGCCCATTGGCGGGTCTTCGCCGCCTTGATGAACGCCTTGGTGTCTGACGCGGCGACGACTCCTGCATCCGGCATGACACCGGCAGCGTCGAGGAGCGCCTGGGCTCCTCCGTCAGCGGCGATCGCCTTGAGGTGCGAGAACGCATCGGCGACGAATGCCTTTGCCGCCGCTTCACCGGCCAGCATTGTGCCACCTGACTCCGAAAGCACGACCGCCACGGCGTCGTAGAAGACGGACGGCGAACCGGCCAGCTGGGCGTCAGCGTTGAGGGTCTTGCGACCGGCCGTTTTGAGCTTGCCGATCGTCGGCGCGACCACAGTCACGGCTGCGCCCGCGTCCTCGGCAGCCGTGCGAATGCTGTCCACCGTGCCTTCGTCTGAACCTTCGGCCACGAGGATGCCGACTGCTCGTCCTTCGAGGGTCTCCTTCATGCGCGGGATCAGCGTCGTGGCGGGCGACTTGGGAAGGTCCTGGACGGGAACGGCCGGCTTGGGTGCCGTCGGGAGCGGGTCGATCGAGAGGCCCTTGGCGACCCGCTTGGCCAGATCCTGATCTATGTTGCGCACATGAGCCACCATTGCCTCGCGAACGTGGGCTGTCTGTACCTTGGACAGCTCGAAGATGAGCGCTGAGGCCATGTGTGCCTGCTCAACAGGACTCTGGCTACGGTAGAACTGCCGGGCCTGGCTGTAGTGGTCGGCAAACGACTCAGCCCTGATCCGACCTTTCGAGCCGTCCTCAGTGGGCTGGGCGCAGCTGCGGAAGCCGGCATCGGTCTCACGCGGCTTGTCGGGTTCGAGAGACTGTGGCTCGTACGCCACGCGCCCTGTCGGCACCCCCATCTGCATGTGCCCGTCCCGTTGGTTGTTGGCTACCCCCGCACGGGGCGCGTTGATCGGTATCTGGTGGAAGTTGGGCCCTCCGAGACGCGAGAGTTGCGTGTCGAGGTATGAGAACAGCCGGCCCTGAAGGAGCGGGTCGTTGCTGAAGTCGATACCCGGGACGATGTTTGCCGGGCAGAATGCAACCTGCTCGGTCTCCGCAAAGAAGTTGTCGGGCCAGCGGTCGAGAACCATACGGCCGATGACCTTGAGAGGCACCATCTCTTCGGGCACGATCTTCGTCGGGTCAAGATGGTCGAAGGGGAACCCCTCGGCCTCTTCCTCTGTGAACAGCTGCACGGCGAGGTCCCATGCTGGGAAGTCACCCCGCAAGATGGCCTCGAACATATCGCGACGGTGGAAGTCCTGATCGGCGCCGGCTATCTTCACGGCCTCGTCCCAGACGGTCGACTGCAGGCCGAGCACGGGCCTCCAGTGGAACTTTACGAACGTGCTCTTGCCCGACTGGTTGATCAATCGGAAGCTGTGCACGCCAAACCCTTCGATCATGCGCAGCGACCGCGGTATGGTGCGGTCGGACATCTGCCACATGACCATGTGCATTGCCTCCGGTGTATGCGAGATGAAGTCCCAGAACGTGTCGTGCGCGGACGCCGCCTGGGGAAATGCCCGGTCCGGCTCCATCTTGAGCGCGTGCACGAGGTCAGGGAACTTGATCGCATCCTGGATGAAGAACACCGGGACGTTGTTGCCCACGAGGTCGTAGTTGCCTTCCCCGGTGTAGAACTTCACGGCGAATCCGCGCACATCACGCGGCGTGTCGACAGAGCCTGCGCCACCCGCCACCGTGGAAATGCGCGCGAACACCGGAGTCTCGACGTCGACTTCGGTGAAGAGCTTGGCGGTCGTGTAACGGCCGAGCGACTTCTTCAGCGTGAACCTGCCGTGCACTCCGGTTCCGCGAGCATGCACGATGCGCTCGGGAATGCGTTCGTGGTCGAAATGCATGATCTTCTCGCGCAGGACGAAGTCCTCGAGAAGTGTCGGTCCTCGCTCGCTCGCACGTAGGGAGTTCTGATTGTCCGATATCGGCACTCCCTGGTTGGTTGTAAGAGCCGGATGCTTGCCGCCCGCCTTCTGGTGGTGCTCACCAGCATTGCCCAGGGGCGTTCCGCCGCTCTTGCTTGTCGGCTTCTTCTTGGGGCCGCTGCTCTTCTGCGGCTTGCTGCGTGGCATGACAGTCTCCCATCTGGTAGACGTTGGTTACTCGGACTCTCCTCACTCATCTGTCACCTGGTCGCTCAGCGCCGAGAAATCGCCGAGGAAATGCGCCCGCTGCTCAGGGGGAGGAGCGGGCGCATTGGGGGCGTGATCGTAAGCAGCGGGGCGGTGTGCCTAGGTCTGCGCGTGCAGTTCCTCGGTTTCCTCCGCAGTCTCGACGCGCTCCGTCTGCTCGATTGTGTCCACCGCCGAGCGGGGAGTCAGCGCCCTGACGAGCGAAGCGATGCCCCAGGCGATAAGTGCGTAGACTGCGATCGCCAGAAGAACGCTCCAATCGAGAACGGCGCCCTCGACCTGCGGAGTTGAGAAGACCGCCTCGAACGGAGCCATGAACGGTGCCGCAATCGAGTAGACCAGCTGCACGAACCCGGCATCGGGGTTGGCGCCGAGCAGCCTGAGCACGAAGCGCAGACCGAGCACCACCTCGATGGCCCCAAAGATGAAGTAGACGATGTTGATGATGATCGCCTCGGTGGGCCTACGCCTTTCGCTGTGGACTACCGCTCGCTCCGTGTGTCCACGTGAGCCTGCGCGTACTTCGCTCATCGGGTGCGTCAACCCCTTCCGCTACTAGGTGGTCTCGTCGCTCTCGCCTGGCACGACGATGTTGATATCTTGGTCCGGCTGCACTTGCTCCTGCTCGATGTTGATGGTGTCCGAGTCGTTGTCGTTGGCAAAGGGCGCCACGACCCAGCCCGGCCAGACGAACAGAACGACGAGCAGCACGATCACGAGCAATGCGACGATGCCCCACACGGCAGAACTGTCGCGCTCTACGGTCGTAACCCTGTCTCTATCGATATCTGCCATTCTTGGTCACTCCTCACATCCGGGTGGCTGCGATCTGCCAACCACCGACCCTGCGGCTCGTACGCGCCGCACCCTGCGTAACCCAGGGCGCGGCTGTCGTTCCATCCATAGAAGGATCGGGGAGCGGATCAGGCGGCTCTTCGTCCCGATACCATCTGGTAGATGAACACGATCAGTGCGATCACGAGCAGCGCATGAATCAGTCCGCCACCGATTTCGGTGACCAAACCCACCAACCAGAGCACCACTAGAATTCCTACGATTGTCCACAACATGGTCTCTTCCTCTCTCCGTGGCCTTCGCTGCGACCTCCGCGAATGGCCTCATGGACTGCCTACATTGGGATTTCCCCGCTCACTCTGCGGGCTTGCCTTAACTCACCGTGAACTCGTGTGACATCTGAGGTCCGGGCTCTTCGGACTTCGAGCCGACGTGTGCAGGGATGTTGAGCCCACGCGGCCAGTGGGCTACGGGGCCCGGCGGGTATCAACACTCTGTGGCTGGAGCCGAAAGGGCGTTTGGTGAACCCGATGCATGCACCTGAAGTTCCCGACGACATGCCCCCCGCGTCTCGAGAAGCGCGTGAGGTCTCGCTTCTCGAGGCGGTGGGCACCGCCGTCGTCATCACCGACGCTTTCGCCCGCATACGGTTCATGAACGGCGCCGCTCGGACGCTGCACGGACTCGAGAGCGACACAGGGTATGTTGGCGCGGAGTACGGGTCCGGTTTCGACATGTTCGACCGGCAGGGGCTCCCTGTGGCAGAGGCCTCGTCTCCGGTATGGCAGGCCGCACGCGGGCGCCCCGTCGTTGCGGAGACGGTCGTCGTCAGGTTCACGGATGATGAGACGCCCCATTTGTGGGAGTACTCGGCTTCGTTAGTCGATGCGGACGGTCCGTCGCCGGCCGTGGTACTCACCATCCGGGAGATCCCCGATGCCTTCACCGACGATCGAAAGGTCGGAGGGCACAGTGCCTCGGAGGAGAATCTCAACGCACAGAGCCTGGACAGGCTACTCGAGTTGCTGCCGAGCGGTGCAGCCATCTGTGACGACCAGGGTAGGATGCTCGCCACGAACCCCAGGATCGAGGAGATCTGGGGCGGGATGCCCCGCTCGGAGAGTTTCGACGAGTTCGGGATCTATCGCGCACGATGGGCGGACACCGGCACGCCGCTCCTCCCACAGGACTGGGCGATGTATCGCGCGGTCATGTTCGGTGAGACGTGCACAGGCGAGCTGCTGGACATCGACCGGTTCGACGGTGGACAGGCAACGATTCTGAACTCGGCGGCGCCGATTCGCAACGAGCGCGGTGTGATCGTCGGCGCCGTAGCGGTTCTGGCTGATGTCACCGAGTACATGCGCAGAGAACGTCTTGAGCGGCAGATGGTCCGTGCCATCCCGGAGATTCTTCGAGCGCGGAGCACCGACGTGCGCATCGGCGTCGTGGCGGGTCTGATGGACAGCATGTTCATGGGTTCGACGGTGTTCGTGTCCGTTCAGGAAGGGGGTGGTCTCGCACTCACCGATCGGAGCAGTGTCCGGACGGCTACACTCCTGGAGCGCCATGCGCCTGATGTATGGGACGCGCTGAAGTCGCTGCGCGCCCGGCACGTACCCCGTTCGACCGGCTCGAGAAAGTCCTCGCTCCTCATCATCCCGGTGCAGTCAGGTGTTCGCGCCGCAGGCTGCTTCCTGACGACGAGCGACGGGGCCTGGATCCCCGAGTTGGGGCTCGATGTGGCGCAACAGATGGTCGAACTGCTTCCCTCGCTCTTCGATGCCCCCTTCTTCGATGAGAACGAACGCCAGAAGATCACGAGCTACTCCTTCTCGCTCGCCGGCCCTCTCGTGGCGCTGTTGAGTGATGAGGTTCTCGGCTTCGAGGAGCCCGAGTGGATATCGTCCCGCGTTCTCGAACTGCTGATGGAGTACGCCGAAGCCGACTACGGGCGCGTAGTTGAGTCGAATGAGGGGGACTCCGATCACAGTCTCCGTGCGCTGAGTGAGATCGGTGCCGAAGAGGGAGTGGTTCCCATCGAGTCTCTCGGACTGCCCGCCGCTACGGTGACGGGCCAGACGATCATCGTCGCTGCCGGTGCCGAGGCACCCGATTCTGTCGGCTACGAATCGTTTGCAAGCTTTCCATTCGTGACGGATTCCGGGTCCGGGGCAATCACCCTCGCGTGGCTGAAGAGTCGAGATTCCGCCCACATGCGGGCAGGTGACCTTGCCCTAGGGGCAGCCTTCCTCGGGTTACTTCTGAGCGGCTCGCAATTGCGATCACGGCTGCAGCGAGCCCAGGAGGCGCACCTCTTCGTCGGCGCCGTGGCAGCGGCCGCAGCGTCTTGTTTCGACGCTGCCGGCATTCGCGACGCGGTGGCCAATGTCGTCAAGAGGCAGTTCGGTTCTGACGCGGAGACTCACTTGTTCCGGATGGATTCGGCGAGCCGGCTTCGAGAGGTTGCGCCAACCTTCACCGCCGCGCCAGCCGTGGTCTGCGACTGGTCGGAGGTTGAAGGACCCCTGGCCAGCTCATCGACCGGAGTCCTGCTGATCACACCAGACAACAACCCATTCTGCGCTTTACTCCCACTGCGCGAGGGCGAGCAGGCCGTGGTGGCTGTTCTCCAGCTTCGAGGCCGCCCTATCGGCCTCATGATGACGGTCCTTGATGGCGAACGTGACGTTGACGCGAACATGCTCAGCCTGCTGGACGCCGCGGCTCGTGAAGTCGCCGAAGCGCTCGCGGTTGCGTGGTATTCAAGCACTCAGGTCAGAATCGCCATGCGAAGTCGTGTCGCAGAGGCCATAGAGGCTGAGGTGCGTGCCCTGAGCGACGAGGACGATATCATCGATGCGGCGGTGCGCACGGCCCTCGCTGCGCTCAAGGCCGAAGGCATCGCCCACCTGAGGAAGACCCATGCCGGATGGCAGGTCGCATGCTGGGCGGGCCGTGTGGACACGACCAGCGTCGTGAACATGGTCGACTCGGCCGTTACGGATGTCTCGACCGGATCAGCGATCCTTGCTGACAACGACACAGCAGTGGTCTCAAGTATGTGGATCGATGAGGAACTGTGTGCGCTCGTCGCATTGAGGACGCGTAATCAAGTGCCGTTCTCCCGAGACGACCTGGAGCTTCTGTATCGGATACACGTCATCGTCTCCGAGGCGATCCGCTCTCTCCGGCTCGCCCGGGAGCGAGAGGCTCTGCTGGTAGCACGGGAGCGCTGGCTTGCGGATATCTCTCATGACCTCAAGACCCCGCTCAGCGCCATCCGTGCGTACGCCGAGCTGCTGTCCAGCACTGGAGACACTACGCAGGACGAGGTGAGACGCCAGGGGGGGCGCATCTTGCAGCAGGCCTCCGGGATTCAGTATCTGATCGACAACCTCCTGCTGGTATTCCGGATTCGTGCCAAGGCGCTTCCTGTCGAGATGACCGTTCAAGATGCCAACGATGTTGCGTCCGAAGCGGTTCAGCTGGTACTGGCCGACCCCCGGGCGCGCGGAGCAAGCGTGACGCTGGAGGGGGCTCCTTCCCCCATCCCGGTTGCGGTCGACAGCCGGTTGCTCGTGCGCGCGCTCAGCAACGTGACCATGAATGCGGTAGTACACGGAGGCGCTGGGGTTAACGTGCGCGTGAGTGTCGCCTCCGAGGGAAGCACGTGCAGGATCGAGGTGTCCGATGACGGCAAGGGCATTGAGGCGGACAATCTCGACCGTGTCTTCGACCGCTACTACCGCGGCGACCCTGCGCGGGGTGATCAAGCCGGAAGCGGACTAGGGCTGCCGATCGCACGAGAGCTTGTCGAGCTCATGGGCGGCACACTCGATGTGGACTCGTCGCCAGGGAGCGGTACGACCATCAGTATCGAGTTCGCCACATCCGAGTAAGGCTACGCGGGGGTGCCGACGACCGGGCACGGGAGGCCCCGGCCGTCGGCGGGAAGAGGGCCGACGACGGGGCAGGGGGGAGGGCTCGGTCGTCGGCGGGAAGAGGGCGTGTTTACCAGTTGCGCTCCGAACCGTAGTAGTCGTACACGGCACCAAGCCATTCGTCATCGCCCGTCTCGGGCCAGTCGTCCTTGTCGAACCCCGGTGCATTCTCGAGCTTCTCCTTCGGGACATCCAGTACGAGACGCTCGCTGCCGGCCTCCACTGTCATCGCATCCCAGGGGATAGCGAAGAGCTTGTCGCCAAGGCCCAGGAAGCCGCCGAACGACAGCACCGCATACACTACGGTCCCGCCGTTGATGTCGAGCATGAGTTCCTTGATGCTCCCGAGGTCTTCGCCCTGTCCGTTCACGACAGGATTTCCCGAGAGAGTGGATGCGGATAGCATCCGGGTGTGCGTCATGGTTCTTTCAGAATGAGCCATTGTCGTGTCCTCTCTGCTCTTGGTCGTCAGATCAGCGTGTCCTGCATGGCTATGAGTCGAGGTGCTCAGTACGTGTCCACCAGCGTGTTCTGCACGCCGGAACATCCGTCGATCGGGTGACGGCGGCCATGTGTCCGGGTCGAAGCCCGGAGCCTCCTCCAGAGTCTCCTTCGCGACGTTCATGACGAAGTGACGTCGTTCGCCGTCGAGTTGCAACGCCTCCCACGGGACGGCGAAGAACTTCTCGCCAGACCCGAAGATCTCTCCGAACGACAGCACCGCATACTCGATGCGTCCACGATCAGGGTCGATCACGAACTCCTCGATGCGGCCGAGATCCTCACCTCTCGCATTCACGACACTGCGTCCGGCCAATGTCTGGCTGCGAAAGAGCGTTCGAGCACCGCTCGCCACTGTTCACCACTCCCAATCTTCAATGCTTCACCGCTTTCCGCCGAATGACCGTGTGATCGCTCCAAGTCCGGTCTCCTGCGGGCATCCACCGCGAGCCAACGCAACACCTCTACTATTCCCGCCGCCGCCGCCTCTCGATGTGACGCTGAGGTGAAGTCGCGTGAAGTCGGAGCGCGGCATGCTCTGCTGTCTCGTTGAGGCTCGCAACTCCGGAATGGGAACACTCAATCGTGCGGCCAACGTCGAGGACGCAGGAGGAGGGTGTCCATGGACGGCGTCCTGATCGTCGAGGATGAGTTCGATATCGCCGACGCCGTTCGCCTGGCGCTGGAGCGAGAAGGCGTGGAGCCTGTGTACATCGCTGACAGCCTCGCAGCCGGGCGCGATGTGCTTCTTCGCGCGGAGATAGCTGTCGCGATCATCGACATCGGCCTGCCGGACGGAAGCGGACTCGACCTTGCGGTCGAGATGCGCTCGTCTGGGTCGAACGCCGCGATATTCTTCCTTACCGCCCGCGACTCCGAGGCGGACAGACTTGCCGGATTCGGGGTCGGAGCGGACGACTACATCTCAAAGCCCTTCAGCCCAATCGAACTCAGCGCACGCGTCCGCGCTTTCTTCAGAAGGTCCCGCACGGCTGCCCAGGACGACAAGACCATCGTTGTCGGGAGAGTACGCATCGGCGCGCAGTCCGGGACTATCGAGGTCGACGGTGAGCCCGTGGCGCTCCCTGCGCTCGAGTTCAAGCTGCTGCGGTTTCTTGCGGAGCACCGCGGCATGGCTTTCACGCCTGCGGATCTCTACGAGAAGGTCTGGGCCGCCGCCGCGCTTGGCCAAGCGGATGAGAATAACGTCCGGGTCCACGTACGGCGGCTGCGGGAGCGCATCGAGGCCGATCCGTCGCATCCCGAACTCCTGATGACGGTGCGGGGTCTTGGTTATCGGTTCGACGAGCCTCCACGCGGAGGTGAATTCAGCGTCGGCAGCGCGTGGGAGCAGCACGAGGACGCCGATGCCCGACGCGAAAGTCGAGACCACGAGGACGAGAAGGTCGAAGATGGCACGTGGCGGCACGAGGACTGAAGCCGGGGGAGCAGGGCGCTGATCACGCCTTCGCTGATCGGCGCCTCCACATCATTGCTGCCATCCCCACGACCACAGCGGCAAGTCCTGCGAGCACGAGGTAGTCGATCCACGTATCAAGAGGTCCGAAGAGCGCCCCGGCGAAGCGGGCAGCGCTCTCTTCAGATGCCGAGAACGCCGAACGCATGAGAGCCTCGATTCGTACGGTCTCTTGCTCGGCGGCGACCCGCGCGATCCCCCCGCCGACGACGAGCGAGATCCCTACACCGAACAGAGCGTGCCATGCTCGAGGGGCTGCTACGAACGAGAGAAGGAGCGCAACCGCCGTCGCCCACGGCACGTACGGGCGCGCGCGGTCGAGGATTCGCATGAACTCGAGTCTGTCTGCTATGAGTTCCGCGTTGAACACGGCCACCCGCATCTGACGGACAGAGTCAGGGACGAGGCTCGTGATGAGGCGTCGCACGAGGCGGTTCTCGGTTTGCTCGGCGAGCAGATCGACATAGGGCCCGAGCGAGACGCGTATCACGGCGCCCTCGGCGATGGATTCCCCACCGGTTGCACGGACGGCGCCGACAAGTCCGATATGCCACCGACGCATCTCATCGAGCCACAGGTTCGCGAAGGTGTCGGTTCTCACCGCGGCCTCGACCGTTTGGCGGACGAGCGAGTCGAAACCGGCTGCGAGTTGTTCGACCAGGGGAAGGTCGAGGCCCGGAGCGACCGAGTCTGTGATCTGGTCGATATCGATGGCGTCCAGGACGGCGTCGGAGATCGCAGCCGAGGCCTGCGTCCGTACACCGTCATCGCGCACAACGGGTTCGATGGCTGTCATGAAGGTCGGTGTGTCGAGCAGTACCGTGTTCGCCCAGTACGCGGCCACCGAGCCGTAGGCGCACGCGGCCGCCACGACGACGAGTAGCACGACCAGCGCCCGCCGCAACGGGAGAAGACCCTCGTGGCCTTGTGGGCGTTTCACGTACGGCTCCTTGGTCACGTGAATCTGCGAGGTCGTCACATCCACGGCGCACATGGTGTATACCCTCCGACCACCCCTGGCCCCGAGGGACACGAGTCATGGCTCATCATGGTTCAAGGTGTAGCTGGAACCCCTCTCGGCGTGGCCCTTGGACTCCTGCCGCAGCCTCGGGCCGCCGAAGTGCTGCGTCCCACGCCAAGCTCGAGTTGCCGATGCGCTCGGCTCGGGAGTACAGTCGGCCGGGAGGGGGTTGAGCGGATGCATCGCTTCGGGGTGGCAGTCCTCGCTTGCGTGGTCGTCGTCTCAATCGGCGGATGCTCGGCTTCACCGGCCTCGACTGCGCCCGCCGAGCTGCCGATCCTCGTCCTGGATCCCGAGGAGCCTGATCCTGAGGCTCTCGCCGCGCGGTTTCTCGGCGGTGGGCTGTCGCCGCAGGAGGGCGTCACTCCCGATGACACGCGTGCGATGTTCGCGTGCGGGGACGAGGCGGTCTGGATCGAGCCGGGCGAGCTC
Source organism: Coriobacteriia bacterium (assembly GCA_030651765.1). Taxonomy (GTDB): domain Bacteria; phylum Actinomycetota; class Coriobacteriia; order Anaerosomatales; family Anaerosomataceae; genus UBA2272. Next base: position 107,804 of record JAUSBY010000003.1, read on the forward strand.
ACGTACCTTGCCGGGGAGCCGCGCGAGCCCGTGACCATCACGCTCGATGAAGCACGCGGCATCGCGCTGGAGTTCCTGAACGACACCATCGGGCTTCCGGATGACGTGGTGCAGGTCGAAAGGGTAGGCGCAGTCATGGCCGAGGAACTCGATTCCTCCGGCCCGGGTACGCCGTACTCGTACAGCATCGAGTGGCAACGAGTGATTGACGGCGTGCCGGTTGCCGGAGCGCAATGGATTCGGGTGGAGGTCTGCGAGAGCGGCGTGGTCTCGCAGCTGCATCGGCGGTGGCACCGGGTCGTCTCGGAGGGCGAGGTCATTCGTTTGCAGCCGCCAGTCGAGATCATCGACATCGCCGCCGGCCTCAAGGGCGGCTCGTGTCCCGACCACTCCGCCGAGCCGACGGCGGAGGACGTCGCGGCTGCGCGGCTCGTCTATCATGTGCCGTTCACGGGCGATCAGCACCTGATGATACCTGCGTGGGAGGTCACCGCGAGTGATGGCGAGCAGTACTACTTCCATGCCGGAACCGGCGCTGCCCTGGACTGGTGACGCGTTCCGGCAACGTGCGTTGTGATGGCCGGGCGAGCCTCCGGCCGCCGGATGGCCGCAGCCCGTATGTTAGGGTAAGGGTAGCTCTTCTACTCTCGTCTCCTTACGGGGGTGTAGCGCATCGTAGTCAGGAACAGGCTTCCGCTCGCCGCGTGTTCCTCGCCCCTTCCTCCACGCGAAGTGGGCGGCTTCGAGTCGTACGTGCAACTACCTGAGCCGTTGCCGAGTATCGGCGAGTCGGCAGCGACGACGTATCTCCACCGCTGGAGGGCAACGCGCCGCGACTGTCGGCCCAGGGCTCTTCATCTGGGGCGCGTCTGGATCAGGTTCGTCATCATAGGCATCCCGCCTCCCGTGATCTGCTAGGTCCCGGGCGATCGCTCCGCAGACCGGGGCGTTCTGCCACCCACGGGCGCGCCCGTGCGTATCCCGCCGGCACACAGGACCGAACCACCCGTGATCGTCGGTGCGCGTCCTGATATGTCGTCGACCTGGGAATCGAGGTGGGGTCACATGACCTTTCTCCCGCGAACGAACGTCAGACTGCACCGCTGTTGTACGTGCGGGAGGACATGGCTGCTGGCCGCCGTGGTGCTCGCACTACTGGTTGCCGGGGCTACCGGATGTCGTGCCGAGGATCCGGCCGAGCCGGAACCGGATACCGACGTGTCGGTGGAGCCTCCCGCTGACGAGCCGGTCGAGCCCGTGTGGCAAGAACAGGTCTCGGGTGTGTCCGACAGACTGAACGATGTCATGTTCGTCGACCCGCAGGTGGGCTGGGCGGTAGGCGGAGACAGCAGAGGTGTCATTCTCGGCACGAGTGACGGCGGCGACACCTGGGCCGAGGTACACGTTCAAGACAGGTACCCTTTCGAAGCCGTGCACTTCATCGATGCCCGCACCGGGTGGGCCGTCCACCAGGGTGACGGGGAGAGCGACATAGTCAGGACCGCCGACGGTGGGCAGACCTGGACCGCGCAGACGAGCGGCTCGATCCGCTCCGCGAACGACATCTTCTTCGCGGACGCCGATCATGGATGGATCGTGACCACGGCCGCTCAGATCTGGGCCACGACGGACGGGGGGTCCACCTGGATCCAGCAGGAGTCCGGAGCCGAGGGCCTGGCGAGCCACCTGTACGACGTCCACTTCGTGGATGCGCAGATGGGATGGGCCGTGGGCTGGGACGGTGACGGAGTCATCGTCGCCACCACCGATGGCGGTGTGACATGGACCCGTCAGGATCCCCCCGTGGAGTTCCTGAAGGCGATCTTCTTCGCAGACGCCCTTAACGGATGGGCGGCAGGTAACGACGGTGTCGTGGTCACAACCGACGGCGGTCAGACGTGGACAGCACAGGACGCGGGTAGCCGCACGCTTGAGGACGTCTTCTTCGCAGACGCACAGAGCGGATGGGCCGTGGGCGCCGGGAGCATCGTCCTTTCAACGGCCGATGGAGGCGCCACCTGGAATCAGGAGCGCGATGGTGGTGGTGGAGCGCCAATCCTGTACGGGGTGCATTTCCTGGATGCCGAGCATGGCTGGGTCGTCGGCGCCGATGGCGTCATCCTGCACTTCGGGATCCCGGCAGGCGCTGAAGACTAGGTGATACGGATCAGATGGATCGACCGAACGATGGGTGCGGCTGTAAGCCGCATCAGAAGGAGGGATGATCATGGTAGCCAGGCTCAGAAGGACGATAGCGCTGTCTCTGTCGGCGGTGCTGGTGCTGACGTTTGCGGGGCTCCCGGCTGCGCAAGCGGTCACGGATCCCGCGCCGCTGGATGTACGCGCAGCAGGGTGGTCTCTACAGGACTCGGGAGTCAGTGTTCCCCTTGGCAGCGTGTACTTCATCGACGAGAGCACCGGTTGGATGACCGGAGGCAACGGCACGCTCCGCAAGACCACGAACGGTGGTGAGAGTTGGTCCGCACGGAACACGGGAACATCGGTGGCGCTTTCGGGCGTGTTCTTTCTGGATGCGAACACCGGATGGATCGTGGGTGACGGGGGCACCATCCTGAAGTCGATCGACGGAGGCGTCAGCTGGACGCCGCAGACATCGGGCACGAGCAAGAACCTGTGGGGGGTTCAGTTCGTCGACGAGAACACCGGCTGGGCGGTGGGCATCCCCGGCGGGTACGGTCCTCCGCCTCCCGGTGAGTTCAGCCCTATTCTGCGGACCACCGATGGCGGTGAGACGTGGACGAATCACGGTGACATAGCGCACCAGAGCTTGCAGACCATGTTCTTCATCGACGCGACCACCGGTTGGGCAGCTGGCAACGGCACGCTCATCCGCTCGACCGACGGGGGCGTCACCTGGGAAGACATCAGGCCGGACGACACATGGCGACTGTACTGGGCACCCCATTTCGTGGATGCCAACACCGGTTGGGTCGTCGGTGACAACGGACTCATCATGCGCACCACCGACGGTGGCGGCAACTGGGAGTTCCAGGACTCGGGTGTCTCTACTGAGCTCATCGACGTGTACTTTGTGGATGCCAACACCGGCTGGGTGTCGGGCAACGGCGGGCTCATCCTCGCCACGGACGATGGTGGCGACACGTGGGTGGTCCAGCACTACGGTGGAACGCGGTACCTGCGCGATCTGTACTTCGTGGGCGCGAACACGGGCTGGGGAGTAGGTGCCGGCGGACATGTGGTCGCTTACCGGTGGCCGCTTCCTCCGGTTGAGTCGCTGGAAGGCGAGGACCGTTACGCCACCGCTGTGGATGTGTCGCGGCGGGCCTTCCCGATCGGCGCGGAGACCGTCGTGATCGCCACGGGCGCCAACTGGCCCGATGCACTCGGCGGCACAGCACTGGCGGGAGCATTGAATGGACCCGTCCTGCTTGTCGGTACAGACGTCATTCCGTCTGTCGTGACGCAGGAGATAGACCGTCTTGGGGTGACGAACGCAATCATCCTCGGCGGCACAGTGGCGGTCGGAGATGCGGTCGAGGGTGCTCTCGAAGCGATGCTCGGCGAGAGCAACGTTGAGCGCATCAAGGGAGCTGACAGGTACGAGACTGCCAACGCCGTTGCGCTGCGCGTGATCGCGGAGCTCGGCGTGGACTACGACGGTATGGCGTTCGTGGCCACCGGCGGCGACTTCCCCGACGCCCTGGCGGCGGCGCCGCTTGCCGCCAGACAGCACTGGCCGCTGTTTCTCGCTCACCCTGTGACCGGACTCTCCGCTGGTACGAAGGCCGCCATGGCCGACGTGACCGATGCCATCGTGCTCGGTGGAACCGCGGCCGTCTCATCGGTCACGGCGACTCAACTTGCGACGGAGCTGTCCGGCACCGTTGAGCGCTTGTGGGGCGAGGACCGCTATGCCACCGCTGTGGCGGTGGCAACGTACGCCGTTGACGAGCAGGGCCACGATTGGGATCGCGTAGGCATCACCACCGGCATGAACTTCCCGGACGCGCTTGCGGGTGGTGTGGCCCAGGGCAAGATGAACTCCGTCATGCTGCTCACACGACCGACGCTGCTCGATGCGTACACAGCCGCGGCGCTCGCGGCGCACAAGGCGGAGATCGATAGTGTCACGTTCTTTGGTGGTGCGAACGCGGTGACGCAAGGCGTTCGAGATGAGGTCGCCGCGGTCTTGGAGTAGACACCGGAAGGCGAAACAGCACACGCCGTTGGTTCTGCGACGGAAAAGGGTGAGGTCCGTCGGCTCTGCGCTGCGCAGGAGGCGTCCCACGGGATGAGCTCCGCCAGCCGCTTGAGAATGACCCGCGCTCGGTGGCAGCCGATGGCTTCGCCGGGACGATCGAGGGGAGTGGGTACGTACATAGGTATCGTTCACATGATGTCACCAAAGGAGTCCGACATGGCGCGCGAATCGACCTGGCGACCCCACAGCACCCACGGCAAGCTGTCGCCCGCCCGGGAAGCGGCGCTTCCTGAGTCGGCGTTCGCGTTCCCGTCACACCGAATGCTACCGCTGACCGATGAGGGTTCTGTGCGGGGCGCTATCGAGAACTTCGCGGAGGTCGAGGGCGCATCTGACGAAGACCACGAGATCGCCTTTGCCAACATCCAGCGCGCCGCTGGTTTCTATCGCGTGCCCATGACCGAGACGGACTGGCGGCAGCTCGGTACCCGCCAGGTGAAGCCGGGCTACGAGCGCGAGCGCACGTAGCCTCCCTACGCGACCGCTGATGCGGTAGCCGCCAAGGTCGCAGCCGTCCTTGGCGATGCGTGGGACGGCACGGCGTTCGTTGCCACCGGCGACAACTTCCCCGATGCGCTTGCGGTAGCGCCCGTGGCCGCGGCGACCTACTCACCGATCCTCCTGGTCAGGACGCAGGCGCCTCTGCCTCCCGCTATCGACGACGTCTTCGAGTACCTGCCGATCTGGGACACGTGGATCGCCGGCGGGACCGACGTCGTGAGCGAGGGCGTTGAGGAGGCTATCGAAGCGTGGCACAAGCACCACCTCGGCGCGGACAGCCCGGCGACCCGTATGGCCGGTGACGACCGCTACGAAACCTCTGCTAGGGTCATGCAGAGTGCGGTTTCTATGGGCTGGCTCGACCTGGACACATTGGGTGTCGCTACGGGCCTCAACTTCCCCGACGCGCTCGGCGGCGGTGCGGCGCTCGGCACGTACGGCAGCCCGCTCGTACTCACGCGGCCGGACTCGCTGCCTCCCAAGGTGGCCGATGCGATCATGTATCGCGCTCACGAGATCGGGCGTGTCGACATCTTCGGCGGTTCCGACGTCGTCTCAAACGGTGTGCGCACCACGATCTCCGGGCTGCTGCCGTAGGCATCCGTCCGGGCAACGTACTGCAGGCAGTCGAAGGGCCCCGCGCTGCGGGGCCCTTCGCGCACGGTACAGTTGTTCGTGGTGCACCCGCGCCATGTGCGATGCTAAAGGCCCTACATTCCGGGGTGTCGGTTGCAGCGCGGGAGGCAAAGAAGCCCCCAGGCAGAGATGTGAGGTCACAGTGAAGATCGGACTCGTCGGCTTCGCCGGCTCGGGCAAGACCACGGTGTTCAACACGATGACCGGCCTCGACGTGCCGGTCGGCTACGGCGGCGAGGTACGGCTTGGAACGGTGCGCGTGCCCGACGAGCGCATCGACCGGCTCTCGGCTATCTTCCACCCGAAGAAGACGATCTACGCCGAGATGACCTTCTGCGACGTGCCCGGTGAGCACGGGGCGGAGCGCACGGGTCTGTCGTCGCGGACGCTGTCGACGATCCGGGAGCAAGAGGCGCTCGCGCTCGTCTTGCGCGACTTTGAGGACCCGGCGGCCGGGGGCGACGCGAACCCCCTCCGGGACCTGAACGCCTTCTCGGACGAGTGTGCCCTGGCCGACCTGGCGCTCGTCGAGGGACTGCTCACACGCGCGCGCAAGGAGAACCTGCCCCCGGCCGACCGCGATCGCCTCGAGTTCATGCGGGGCGTCCTTGAGGACGGTCGCCCCCTGCGCACGCTGCCATCCGACCAACTCGACCGTGACGCCCTGAGGAGCTACCAACTCCTGACGGACCGCCCGTTGCTCGTCGTCGTCAATCGCGACGAGGACCGGGCCGCTGCCTCGCTGCCGGACGATCTGGCGGGGCGGATCGACGAACTCGGTGCAGCCGGTCTGGTGCTCTCGGCAAGCGTCGAGGCCGAGATCGCCGCGCTCGATCCCGACGACCAATCGGCCTTCCTCCAGGACCTCGGTCTCACCGAGCCCGCGCTCTCACGCTTCATCCGGAGCGCTTATGGCCTCCTGGACCTCATCAGCTTCTTCACCATGGGTGAGGACGAGGTGCGCGCGTGGACGATCACGCGCGGGATGACGGCACGCAAAGCTGCCGGACGGATCCACTCCGACCTCGAGCGCGGCTTCATCCGTGCCGAGGTCATGCCCTACGCGGTGTTCATGGAGTACGGCAGCGAGCAGGCCGTGAAAGCGGCCGGGCGTTTTCAGACGGAGGGTAAAGAGTACATCGTGGCCGACGGCGACATCCTGAACATCCGCTTCAACGTGTAGGTGCACGCTCACTCTCCGTCGTGCGCGGGCGGTGGCGCGGGCATGCGGGGGTCCGGACAGGATGACACGTGTGCCGTCGAATCGAGCTCGGGTTCGTACGCGCCGGGTTCGTCGAACAGTCTGAGTGCCCGCATCGGCGCGGCGATGGCTGCGACCGCGAGGATGAGCAGGCCAAGGGCCACGAACGTCGCCGGCGCACCGATGCGTTCGATGGCCACGCCCGCCCCCATGTAGCCCAGCGGCCCGGCCGCGTAGTAGGAGGCCATCAGCACGCCGAGTACGCGCCCGCGCCGCACGGGATCGGTCCGCGTTTGCATCGCGAGATTGATGAGCGGATCGACCGGACCCCAGAACAGTCCGGCGAGTGCCGCCGCTACTATCAGCAGGGCGTAGGTGGGAGCGAGCGCCATCGCGAGGATCGACACCGAGGCGAGGACGATCGCGCCTGCGAACACGGGATAGCGGCGCAGCCGGGGGCCGATGGCGGCATACGTCAGCGCGCCCACCAGCCCACCCGCCGAGAGCGCCGTGAGCACGAGTCCGAGCGCGGCAGGTCGGCCCTGCTGCTGGAAGATGTAGGGCAGCACGACGCCTTCGATCGGCATGTAGACCGCTACGACCGCCATGCTCACCAGGGTCGTCGCGCGCAAGAGCGGGTCTTTCCACACGAGGCGAATGCCCTCAGCCGAGCCGGCGAGCACGTTACTCGGCCTGTCGGCCTTCTCCGGCACGCCGACTCCGGGTGCGCGGATGAACGTGACGATCGCGCATGAGAAGACGAACGCGACCGCCGTCGCCCACAGCGTCGTGGCCGGGCCCACCGTGGCGATCAGGATGCCGCCGATCGCGGGGCCGATGAGGAACGACACGCCCCAGGTCGCCTCGTGCACGGCGTTCGTCCTCGGCAGCGGCCAGCGCGCCTCCCTGCCGAGCTCCGGGATCATCGCCTCGCGGGCGGTCGCTCCGGCCGGGTCGAACACCGCGCCGAGCACAACGAGGATGAGGATCAGCGTCATGTCGAGGCCGAGCAGCCGGTCGACGAGCGGGATGGCGGCCACCGAGAGCGCCGAGAACGCATCGGAGATGATCGACGTCCGCTTGCGACCGAAGGTATCGACGATCGAGCCCGAGAAGAGGGCCGAGAACAGCAGCGGGATCGCGGTGGCTGCGCCCACAAGGCCCGCCGACGTGGCCTGGCCCGTGCGCTCGAGCACCAGCCAGGGGATGGTGACGGCGGCGATCCCGTTGCCGATGCCGGAGACGAGAACGGCGCTCTCCAGCAAGGCGAGCGGTCCGAGGCGGCGGGTAGAGGCGGTGCTCATCGGCTTCGTGGTCTCCGGTCGTTACGAATGCGCGTGTTCCACGGGTCGCTCGCGCTGCAGCCGCTTCGCTGTGAGGGTACCCGATGCGGGGCGTGGCGTGGCGAATGGCTATCAGCACCGACCGCGGGTCTAACCTCGGCTGAACAGGTGTATAGTCTACTGAACATGTGTTCAATCGATGCCACAGATGACCGAACGGCCCTTGCGCGCATCCGCGACGCAGCGGTCGTGCGCTTCGGTGAGGTCGGCTTCAGCGAGACCACCGTACGCGACATCGCTGCCGCCGCAGGCGTGTCGGCGGGTCTCGTCCTGCATCACTTCGGCTCGAAGGCGGGCCTGCGCGAGGCGTGCGATGACTACGTGGTGGCCGAGTTCGCGCGATCGCGGATCGAGGCGGTCGAGTCGGGTGAGATCGATCCGTTCGCGGCGATGGCGAGCGTGCAGGCAGAACAGCACCTGATGCGGTACTTCCTGCAGTCGCTCCGGGAGAGCTCGCCAGCCGCCAGCCGTCTGTTCGCCGCATCGTTCGAGGAGACGCTCAGGCTGATGGAGCTGAGTGTCGAGCAGGGCGTGATTCGCCCGAGTGACAATCTTCACGACGTGACCGCCGTGCTCCTCGCCTGGCAGTTCGGCGGCATGCTGCTCCAGGAACACGTCGCGCGCGTGATGGGGGTGGGGACCGACGTGGCCGAGATGATGCCGCGGTACGCTCGGGCCTCGCTCGAGGTCCTGACCCACGGCGTGTTCGCCGACACCCGGTATGAGGACGCATGGCGGGAGTTCGCGGCGAGTGGAGCGCCGCCGCCTACGGAGGAGGACCCCGCCTGAGCGGGGTGTCCGAGGCTGGTATCTGCGGGCGGTTTCCGAAGCTGCCCCCAACACGAAGGAGCGACGGTATGACCAACGTGATCGAGACCACCGGTCTGGTGAAGGACTTCGGCAAAGTGCGGGCGCTCGACGGACTCGACCTGAGCGTCGCCACAGGCGAGGTGCACGGTTTCCTCGGCCCCAACGGCGCCGGCAAGACGACCACCATCCGCGTGCTGCTCGGCTTGCTGCACGCCGACGCCGGGAAGGCGACGCTGCTTGGTGGCGATCCCTGGAACGACGCGGTCGCGCTGCACCGGAGGATCGCGTACGTCCCGGGTGACGTGGAGCTGTGGCCGAACCTCACCGGCGGCGAGGCGATCGACCTGCTCGGGCGGCTGCGCGGCGGGCTCGACAGGGCACGGCGGGACGAGCTTGTGGAGCGCTTCGACCTCGACCCCACCAAGAAGGGCCGCACGTACTCCAAAGGCAACCGTCAGAAGGTCGCGCTCATCTCGGCGCTCGCTTCCGATGCCGAACTGCTGCTGCTCGATGAGCCCACCGCGGGCCTCGACCCGCTCATGGAGGCGGTCTTCCAGGAGGTCATCCGCGCCATGAAGGCCGAGGGGCGCACGGTGCTGCTCTCGAGTCACATCCTCGCGCAGGTCGAAGTGCTGGCCGACCGCATCTCGATCATCCGGCTCGGCAAGGTGGTGGAGTCCGGCACGCTGCGCGACCTGCGGCACCTCACTCGCACCACGTTCACCGTAGAGACGACCCGTCCGGCCGACGCGATCGCGCAGCTGCCCGGCGTGTTCAACTACGAGTTCACCGATGGTCAAGCTCGCTTCGATGTGGACGCCGAGCACGTGGGTTCGGTCGTGGAGGCGCTCGCGACACTCGGCGTGCGCGCGATCACGTCGCGTCCGCCCACCCTGGAGCAGCTGCTGCTGCGTCACTACGGGGACGAGATGGCCGTCCACAACGGCGAGAGGGCGGAGGTGGCCCGATGACGGCGACCGGCCCAGCGCGTGGCGGGACGCTGGCCGGCACGGGCTCCCTCGTGCGGTTCATGCTGCGCCGCGATCGCGTGAAGTTGCCGAGCTGGATCCTCGGCATCTCGGCGTTCTGGCTGTACTACACCCGGCTCGTTCCGCAAGCCTATCCGACGCAGTCCGATCTGGACGCCATCGTGTCGATGATGGGCGGCCCGGCCGGTCGCATGTGGACGGGCCCCACGTACTTCCTCGACAACATGACGTACGAGACGTTCATCCCGGCCGCGTACGGCGGCTATCTGATCCTGGTCATCGTCCTTATGAGCATTCTGGTGATGGTCCGGCATACGCGGGTGGAGGAGCAGACCGGTCGCGCCGAGCTCGTGCGCGCGAGCGTCGTGGGGCGGCACGCGCCGCTCACCGCTGCTCTCGTGGTGGCGCTCATCGCCAACGGTGTGGTGGCCGCACTCGTGGCACTCATGATGATCGCCGACCCCATCTTCGCGACGGCCGGGTCGCTCCTGTTTGCCGCCGGATGCTTCACGACGGGACTCGCGTTCGCAGGGCTCACCGCAGTGATCGTGCAGGTGACCGAGTACTCCCGGACCGCCACCAGCCTGGCGGCCGGCGCGGGCCTTGGCCTGGCTTTCCTGATCAAAGGGCTCGGCGACATGGGTCACGAGCACGGCACGCTGCTCTCGTGGTTCTCGCCGATGGCGTGGCCGCAGCAGACCGCCCCGTTCGTGCTCGACCGCTGGTGGCCGCTCGCGCTCTCGCTCGCGTTCGCCGTGGTGACCGCCGCGCTCGGCTACGCGCTCTCCGCCCGGCGCGACGTCGGTGCGGGGCTTGTCGCCCCCCGCGCCGGGAAAGCGCGGGGGGCGTGGTGGCTCGGCACGCCGATCGGCCTGGCCTGGCGTCTCGAGCGCCGCGCGATCATGTGGTGGGCGCTCGGACTCGGTCTCCTCGGGATGGCGATGGGCGCGTTCGCCGAGCGCGCAGTTCCGGGCGAGATGCCGGAGGCGCTCCTGCAGGTGCTCGGCGGCGCCGAGGACATCGCCGCGGGATACCTCGCCTACATGGGCATCTTCATGGCGACGATCGTCGCGATCTACGCGGTCCTCGCGATGCAGGGCATGCGTGCCGAGGAGACCGGCGGGCGCGGCGAGCCCGTGCTGTCCACGGCCGTGAGCCGCTGGTCGTGGCTCGGCGCGAACGTTCTCGTAGGTGCGATCGGCGTGGTGATCATCATGGCAGTCGCGGGTGCGGCGACCGGGCTCGGCGCCGCATCAGCGTTGGGCGACAACGCGCTCATCTGGGACGTCACCGCAGCGCACCTCAATCACGTGCCGCCGGTCCTTGTGGTACTCGGCGCGGCTGCGCTGTTGTTCGGCCTCCTGCCGAGGGCGACCGGAGCCGCCTGGGCCGTGGTGGCGTACGGGTTCATCGTGGGTACGTTTGGAGCGCTCATGGACCTGCCCGAGGTTGCGTTCGACCTGTCGCCGTTCGAGCATGCGGCCCGGATGCCGCTCGAGGAGTTCGAGCTTGCGCCGGTCGTGGGTCTCCTGGCCGTCGCGGCGGCCCTGACGGTGGCCGGACTTGTCGGCTTCAGGAGGCGCGATCTCGATGTGACGTGATGGGGTCCTGAGCTCCTTGGCGGCGACTCCCTGTCCATGCACGCTTCTTGACGACTCCGGGCAGCCGTGGCCGCCCGCCCGCTGTGGCCATCAGGTCACATACTGATACACTGTTCCCTACTCGGAAGAGCGGGACCGCTGCTGCCAGCCGGTCGTCGTGGAGAGCCTACTTCCGAGGCTGCCCACTTTGCGCACCGTCAAGAGATGCATACCAGGGCCCGCACGGCAGAGGAGCAGTCTTTGATCAAGCTCGTTGGCGTGAACAAGCACTTCGGACTCCATCATGTCCTCAAGGACATCAACCTTGAGGTGCCCATGGGTCAGAAGCTCGTCGTCATCGGCCCGTCCGGTTCCGGCAAGTCGACGCTCATCCGCTGCATCAACATGCTCGAGCGTCCGAGTTCCGGCCACGTGATCGTCGACGCCGTGGACCTCATGGCGCACCGCGCTCCGGTCGCCAAGGTCCGGCAGTCGGTCGCGATGGTCTTCCAGTCGTTCAACCTCTACCCGCACAAGACGGTACTCGAGAACGTGACGCTTGCCCCGATCGTGGTGTGCGGCGTGTCCAAGGAGGAAGCGACCACCTCGGCGCTCAAGTACCTCGAGCGCGTCGGCCTTCGCGAGAAGGCGGACCAGTACCCGGCGCAGCTGTCGGGCGGTCAGCAGCAGCGGGTCGCTATCGCGCGGGCCCTCAACATGCACCCCAAGGTCATGCTGTTCGACGAGCCGACCTCGGCGCTCGACCCCGAGATGATCCAGGAAGTGCTCGACGTCATCATCGACCTGGCCCAGAGCGGCATCACCATGATCGTGGTCACCCACGAGATGGGCTTCGCGCAGGAGGCCGCCGACCGCGTCATCTTTCTCGACGAGGGCAGCATCATCGAAGACGGGACGCCCCAGCACTTTTTCACGAACCCGCAACACGACCGCACCAAGCTCTTCCTGAGCAAGATCCTGCGGTAGCGCGCAGGCACCATCACTGCTGGTCGAGGCCCGCCGGGCCTCTTACGCACCGCTAGCACCGTAAGCGTCATCGTGTGCCCCGGGTGAATCCGGGGGAGAAGGAGGAAGCATGAAGAAGATAGTGCTGTTGCTGCTCGCGCTCGTCCTGGCGTTCAGCGCGTTCGGTCTCGTCGGCTGTGGCTCGGAGGAGCCCGCCGAGGAGCCCGCAGGCGAAGAGCCCGCCGAGGAGCCGGCTGCCGAGCTGCCCGCCGGCGTGCAGGCGATCAAGGACTCCGGCAAGCTGCGCGTAGGCGTCAAGGCCGACGTGCCGAACTTCGGCCTGATGGATGCGGCCACCGGCGAGTTCGAAGGCATGGAGATCGATCTTGCCTACGCGCTTGCCGAGCGCATCGGTCTCACCGCCGATGACGTCACGTTCGAGGCTGTTACCGCCAAGACCCGTGGTCCGCTGCTGGACAACGGTCAGATCGACGTGGTCATCGCCACCTTCACGATCAAGCCCGAGCGTCTCGAGCAGTGGAACTTCTCGGACACGTACTACCAGGACGAGGTCGGCCTGCTCGTGAAGAAGGACTCCGGCATCGAGGGCCTCGCGGACCTCGATGGCAAGACCGTCGGCGTTGCGCAGGGTGCGACGACGCGCGACGCGGTCCAGGTCGAGGCTGACGCCGCCGGCATCACGGTGGAGTTCCTCGAGTTCGCGAGCTACCCGGAGATCAACGCCGCTCTTGAGTCGGGCCGTGTCGACGCGTTCTCCGTCGACAAGTCCATCCTCTCGGGCTACGTGACCGATGGCTCGGTCATCCTCTCCGACGGTTTCTCCCCGCAGGACTACGGCATCGCAAGCAAGCTCGGCACCGACGAGCTTCGCGACTTCATCAATGAGATGCTCGTCGACATGCAGGGCAATGGTGAGATGGATACTCTGCTTGCCAAGTGGGGACTCTGATCCTCGGCGATCGGAGAACATCCGGGCATGTCTGAGATCATCGCGAGCATAGGCTTCCTCCAGCGGGGGCCGTTCTCCATCCCCCGCTGGGAGGCCGTGTTCTCGAACATGGACGTGCTCTGGCAGGGAGCGCTCGTAACGCTACTGGTGGCGTCCCTGGGGCTGGTGATGGCGCTGGCCCTGGGGACTGTCATCGGTGTGATGTCGGCATCGCAGTGGAAGCTCCCGCGCGCTCTGGCGCGTGCGTACGTCGAGTTCTATCAGAACACCCCGCTGCTCATTCAGGTGTTCATGCTCTTCAACGCCATCCCGCTCGTCTTCCCCGGGCTGTTCATCCCGGTCATCGTGATCGGCATCTTCGGTGTCGGCATGTACCACGGCGCCTATATCGCCGAGGTCGTTCGCGCCGGGATCCAGTCGATCGGGCGGGGGCAACTCGAGGCCGCGCTGTCCCAGGGATTCACGTACGTGACGGCGATGCGCTACATCATCATCCCGCAGGCCATGCGCATCGTCTTGCCGCCGCTCACCAATCAGGCGGTCAACCTGATCAAGAACACCTCGGTCATCGCCATCATCGCGGGCGGCGACCTCATGTACGCGGGTGACTCGTTTGCAGGCCGCTACGGCCACTACGGTCCGACGTACGTAATCGTGGGTCTCGGGTACTTCCTGATGTGCTTCCCGCTTGCCGTGCTCACGCGGCGCCTTGAAGAACGCACGAGGGCGGCGTGATGGAAGCCTTCATGAACAGCCCGGTCATGGAGATGCTGACCGACCCGGTCCTGTACATCGGCCTGGGGTATGGTCTTCTGCTCACGCTGCAGATCGCCGGCCTGTCCATCGCGCTGAGCTTCGTGTTCGGGACGATCATCGGATCGATGCGCTACACGGGGCTACCGGTCATCAGCCATGTCGCCACGATCTACATCGAGGTCATCCGCAACCTGCCGACGCTGCTCCTCATCTTAGTGAGCTACTTCGTGCTTGGTCTTCCCGCGATGTGGGCGGCCACCATCGGCCTCACCATCTACACCTCGGCGATCATCGCCGAGGTCATCCGCGGCGGCCTCAACTCGGTGCCGACCGGGCAGTGGGAGGCAGCGCGCTCGCAGGGGTTCTCGTTCCTGCAGTCGATGCGCTACATCGTGCTTCCGCCGGCGGTGGTCAAGATGATCCCGCCGATCGTGTCCCAGTTCGTCACCGTGATCAAGGACTCGTCGTTCGCCATGGCGATCGGCGCCTACGAGCTGATGTTCAAAGGGACGATCCTTGCGGCGAAGTACTGGAGGCCGGCGCAGATCATCACGATCTACCTCGTGATCTCGCTTGTCTACTTCGTCATCAACTTCGCGATATCGACTGTCGCCCGGCGTCTGCAGACCAAGATGTCGGTCGGCCGGGGCGGTATCGGCGACTAACTAGCGCGCAGCTCCGCGCGCTCCTTCCGAATGGACGAGTCGGCCGCTATACGGCGCGGCGCTTGCTGTTTGTGTTCGTTGACAGCGGAATCCGCAGCGCGCCACGCGGGCAACGTCACGTCTGGAGTGAGTCACGACCACCAGTCTGAGGTGCACACGTATGCTCCTGCGCTCTCTGTTTGAATCCGCGACGCTCGCGATGCTGGTCGTCGACCCGCCCAACAACGCGATTCTCGAGGTCAATGACGCGGCGATCGCCCTCTATGGTTGGACGCGCGAGCAGTTCGTTGCGATGAACCTCTCCGACATCGATCTCGGCGCCGAGCCTGGCGCCTGGTCATCGCCCGGAGACGACCATGCAGGCGGCCTGGATGAGACACGCCGCCGGCACCGGAGGGCGGACGGGTCCGTGCGGCACGTCGACGTGCGGAGCGGTCGCTCGGACTATCAGGGCCGGGATCTGCTGCTCATGATCGTCGTCGATGTCACCGAGCGGACCGAGCGTGAAGCGCTGCTCGCCACCGAGGCGTTCACGCTGCGTACGATGGTCGAGCAGTCGCGTGACGGCATCGTGGTCCTCAACGCATCCGGCGGTGTCCACGAGGCGAACGCCATGTTCGCCCGGATGCTGCGCTATTCGCCCGACGAGGTGCGGCGGCTGAGCGTGTGGGACTGGGAGTACCAGTACAGCCCCGAGGAGACCGCGGAGATGATCCGGACCGTCGACGAGCAGGGCGACCACTTTGAGTCGAAGCACCGGCGCAGCGACGGCACGACCTTCGACGTTGAGATATCCACGAACGCCGTGCCGGTCGGTGGCGAGAAGCTCATCTTCTGCATCTGTCGCGATATCACCGAGCGCACGCGAGCGGAGGATGAGCTGCAGAGCAGTCACGCGCTGCTGGCCAACCTCACCGCACAGGTGCCGGGCGTTGTGTATCAGTACCGGCTGTATCCGGATGGCAGCTCGGCGTTCCCGTACTCGAGCCCTGGGATGAACGACATCTACGAGTACACGCCCGATGAGGTCCGGGAGGATGCTACACCGGTGTTCGGCCGGCTGCATCCCGAGGACATCGACCGCGTCTCCGCCGACATCTTCGAGTCTGCGCGTACGCTTGCGCCGTACCACAGCGAGTTCCGGGTCGTCTTGCCGCGGCAGGGTCTGCGGTGGCGCCTGTGCGACGCCATCCCGCATCGGATGGATGACGGCGGGACCACGTGGTACGGCGTCATCTCGGACATCACTGCACGCAAGGTCGCCGAGCAGGAGCTCGCCGTGCTGAACGCCGAACTCGAGCAACGCGTCCGCGAGCGCACCGAGGAGTTGCACGGCGCCTACGAGGAACTCGTGCAAGCCAACGAGCGGCTCGACGCGGCCAACCGCATCAAGAGCACGTTCCTCACGAACATGAGCCACGAGCTTCGGACACCCCTCAACTCGATCATCGGCTTCTCCACGCTGCTCGAGCAGGAACTTGCCGGTCCGCTCACCGGTGAGCAGCGCAAGCAGATCGGCATGATCAATCAGTCGGGCAGGCATCTGCTCTCTCTGGTGGATGAGATCCTGGATCTCTCAAAGATCGAGTCCGGGCAGACGACCCTGCAGCTTACGGAGTTCGGGCTCGCGGAGATCTTCGCTGAGGTGGCTGGCGTCCTCGAGCCGCTTGCCGCCGAGAAGGGGCTGCGACTTGATGTCGTAGATGCGTGCGGGAGCCACGTGCGAATGACGTCGGACTACGTCAAGCTCAAGCACGTGTTGCTGAATCTCGGCGGCAATGCGGTGAAGTTCACGAGCGCCGGGCGGGTGCGTCTCTCGGCCATGCGCAGTGGTGATGATCGCCTGAGTCTTGCGGTGACCGACACGGGTCCGGGGATCCGGTCCGAGCATCTGGAGGGCATCTTCGTCCCGTTCGTGCAGGTGGGAAGCGCCGATGTCCCAAGGCCCCCTGGGACGGGACTCGGGCTGACCATCTCTCGCGAGTTCGCGACGCTCCTCGGGGGCGAGTTGAGCGTTGCGAGCAAGGTGGGGTCGGGGACCGAGTTCGTGCTCGATCTGCCGATCGCATACCCCGGGCCGCCGCAGCCGGCGCAGTAGGCGGGCCGTTACGGCGGTGCCCGGCGTCACCGCAGTGCGAGCCCCGCCGCGACCTCGAGCACGATGAGAGCGGCGAGCCGCACAGTCCGTCCATCGGCGGCATCGGCCGTCGCGTCCACCTCGGTGATGTCGAGACCACGGACGCGGGGGTCGCGCGCGAACAGGCGCGCGAGCTGGCGGAGCTCATCTGCCGAGATGCCGCCGGGCGCCGAGGCGGGACATCCGGGCACCACAGCGCGATCGCATACGTCCACGTCGAGGTCGACGAAGACGGGACGCCCGCCGAGCCCTGCGATCTCGAGCGCGTGGGCGGCGATCTCGGTGACCGGGCGCGTGCGCAACTCGCCGCGAGGGATGACCGTGATGCCGTACTCGCGCGCGCGCTTCGCGTAGACGGCCGAGTTGGCGAAGTCGGCGACGCCGATCTGCACGATGTGCGCACCTGGCAGTCCCGCTTCGACGAGGCGACGGATCGGAGAGCCGTTGGAGACGCCGTCGCGCAGGTCGTGGTGGGCGTCTACGGTGATGAGGCCCCACTCGGCGAGCGCATCGCCGGCAAGCCCGCGCATGAGCGAGTACGTGATGGAGTTGTCGCCGCCGATGCCGAGCACGAGCCGGAACCGCGCGGCGGCCGCGGCTACCGCGGCGGCGACCCTGGCCTCGCCGTCCGGTCCGTCGGGCCCTTCGACGTCGCCGAGATCGATCGCGCGGACGGCCGACAGGTCGAGGTCCTCGCTTGCGGCGAAGAGCGAGTAGCGCGCGAGCGCCGTTCGGACCGCGGCGGGCGTCGCGTGTGCGCCCGTCAGCGAGATCGAGGTCTCGTGCGCGGGCACGCCGAGGAGGGCGAGGTCGCCCTCGGCGGTGCGCGGATCGTCCGGGGCGGCCAGCCACTCGGACGCTCTCGGCCAGTGTGGGTCGTGCGGTGTGCTCGATTCGGCCACGGTGTTCACCTTCCGTGCGCGCGGTATGGCGGGTGCCGCCACGGCGAATCGGGCAGATACTGAGCGTCGGGTGGTCACGTCGATCGCCCGGGCAGTGCGGCGTACCCTAGTGAGTGTTCCACACTTCGCGAGTGATGAGAGGCATGCGCATGGAGGAATCACCGGCAGTCATGCTCGGCATGGGCCCGCCGACGATGGCAGACGTGGTCGCGGTCGCGCGTTCGGAAGCGAGGGTGGCGATCTCGGCCGAGGCAGAAGCAGCGATGGGGGAGTCGCGCACACACGTCGAGCGTCTGGCGGCTTCGGGCCAGCCCGTCTACGGGATCAGCACCGGTTTTGGCGCGCTCGCCACGAAGTACATCGAGCCGGACAGACGCCGGTCCTTGCAGCGCGCGCTCGTAGCCTCCCACGCGGCCGGGGCGGGAGCCGAGGTCGAGACCGAGGTCGTACGGGCGATGATGCTCCTGCGGCTGTCCACGCTGTGCACCGGGCGCACCGGCGTCCGTCCCGGCACGGCGCGCGCCTACGCGGCGCTGCTTAACGCGCACGTGACGCCGATCGTGCCCGAGTACGGATCGCTCGGCTGTTCGGGAGACCTGGCGCCGCTCGCGCACTGTGCGCTCGCGCTCATGGGCCGGGGCGAGGTCCGGGACTCCTCGGGCACGCGAACGTCTGCCGCAGATGCGCTTGCCGCGGCCGGGCTGAAGCCGGTCGAACTCGAGGCCAAGGAGGGTCTCGCGCTCATCAACGGCACCGACGGCATGCTCGGCATGCTCGTACTCGCCGCAACGGATCTGCGAGCGCTTCTCAAGGTGGCCGATATCGGCGCGGCGATGACCGTCGAGGCGCTTCTCGGCACGGATCGCGTGTATGCGGCCGATCTGCAGGCGCTCAGACCGCATCCGGGACAGGCGGCCTCGGCACGAAACCTGATGCGGGTGCTCGAGGGATCGCAGATCACCGCCTCGCATCGTACCGGCGACGCGCGCGTGCAAGACGCGTACTCGCTTCGGTGCGCACCGCAGGTCGCGGGCGCGGTGCGCGACACGCTCGGCCATGCCGAGACGGTGGCGTTTCGCGAGATGGCCTCGGCGATCGACAATCCGGTCGTCCTGCCCGACGGGCGAATCGAGAGTAACGGCAACTTCCACGGCGCGCCGGTGGCCTACGTGCTCGACTTCCTCGCGATCGTCGTCGCGGACCTGGCTTCGATCGCCGAGCGTCGCACCGACCGGATGCTCGACACGTCGCGCTCGGGCGGGCTGCCGCCGTTTCTCGCCGAGGACCCCGGCGTGGACTCGGGCCACATGATCGCGCAGTACACGCAGGCCGGCATCGTGAGCGAGCTCAAGCGGCTGGCCGCACCGTCGAGCGTGGACTCGATCCCGTCTTCGGCGATGCAGGAGGATCACGTGTCGATGGGCTGGAACGCGGCGCGCAAGCTCCGGCGGGCAGTCGACGGCCTCGAGATCGTTCTGGCGATCGAGGTGCTGGTGGCGGCGCGCGCGCTCGGGTTCCGCGTCCCGCTTGAGCCCGGCGCGGGTACCGCGGCCGCCAAGTCAGCGGTCGATGCGTGCCTCGCGCGCGTGGACGCGGGCCGTGAGCTTGCATCCGAGATCGAGGCGGTCCGCGCGCTGGTCGGCGACGGCGTCCTGATCTCGAGCGTCGAAGGCGTCGTCGGGTCGCTGGAGTGATGAGCAGACCGTCCGCTACGAGAACGAGGGGGCCGCTATGAGCACCGGGGCCCGTCCGGTCCGCGCTCCGCGGGGTACCGGGCTGAGCGCGCAGGGCTGGCAGCAGGAGGCCGCGCTGCGCATGCTGATGAACAACCTCGATCCGGACGTGGCAGAGCACCCGGACGAGCTCGTCGTCTACGGCGGCACCGGCAAGGCGGCCCGTGACTGGAAGAGCTTCGATGCGCTCGTGCGCACGCTGCGCACCCTGAAGGCCGACGAGACGATGCTCGTGCAGTCGGGCAGGCCCGTCGGCGTGATGCAGACGCACGAGTGGGCGCCGAGGGTCCTCATCGCCAACAGCAACCTCGTACCCGACTGGGCGACCTGGCCGGAGTTCCGTCGGCTCGAGCAGCTCGGCCTTACGATGTACGGCCAGATGACGGCGGGCTCGTGGATCTACATCGGTACGCAGGGCATCGTGCAGGGGACGTACGAGACGTTCTCGGCGATCGCCGAGAAACGTTTCGGCGGCACGCTTGCCGGCACGCTCACGGTGACCGGCGGGTGCGGCGGCATGGGCGGCGCCCAGCCGCTCGCCGTCACGATGAACGATGGCGTGGTGCTCGTGGTCGAGGTCGATGCGTCGCGCCTGGAACGGCGTGTCGCGACCCGCTACCTCGACGAGTGGACGGGCGATCTCGACGACGCGCTCGGGCGGGTGCTTGCCGCGAAGGCGGCAGGGCGTCCGCTCTCCGTCGGCCTGGAGGGCAACTGCGCCGGGGTGCTGCCGGAGATCCTGCGCCGCGGCATCGAG
Source organism: Coriobacteriia bacterium (assembly GCA_030651765.1). Classification (GTDB taxonomy): domain Bacteria; phylum Actinomycetota; class Coriobacteriia; order Anaerosomatales; family Anaerosomataceae; genus UBA2272. Next base: position 127,993 of record JAUSBY010000003.1, read on the forward strand.
GTCGATATCGTGACCGACCAGACCTCGGCGCACGATCCGCTGGCCTATGTGCCACTCGGCGTGAGTGTGGCCGAGTGGCACGAGTACGCGCGGCGCGCACCGGAGGAGTTCATCGACCGGGCGCGGACGTCGATGGCGGCTCACGTTGAGGCGATGGTCGGCTTCATGGAGGCCGGCGCCGAGGTCTTCGACTACGGCAACTCCATTCGCGCCGAGGCCGAACTAGGCGGGTATGCGCGCGGCTGGGAGTTCCCCGGGTTCGTTCCCGCGTACGTCAGGCCGCTGTTCTGCGAAGGCAAGGGACCGTTTCGCTGGGCGGCGCTCTCGGGAGATCCGGCCGACATCGCCGCAACCGATGAGGCGGTGCTCGAGCTCTTTCCGGAGAACGCGGCGCTCCACCGTTGGATCGGGCAGGCGCGCGAGAAGATCGCGTTCCAGGGGCTTCCCGCACGCATCTGCTGGCTCGGCTACGGCGAGCGTGATCGCGCAGGGCTGCGCTTCAACGAGATGGTGGCCGATGGTCGCCTGAAGGCACCGATCGTCATCGGCCGCGACCACCTCGACTGCGGGAGCGTGGCAAGCCCCTACCGCGAGACCGAGGCGATGCTCGACGGAAGCGACGCGATCGCCGACTGGCCGGTGCTGAACGCGCTCGTGAACGTGGCCTCCGGCGCGTCGTGGGTGTCGTTCCACCACGGCGGAGGAGTCGGCATCGGCCGCTCGCTCCACGCCGGGCAGGTGAGCGTTGCCGATGGAACCCCGCTGGCGGCGGCCAAGCTCGCCCGCGTGCTCACCAACGATCCGGGCACGGGCATCATCCGTCACGTGGACGCCGGCTACGACCGCGCGCTCGAGGTGGCCGGGGAGCGCGGCGTGCGCATCCCGATGCGGGAGGGCGACCGATGAAGACGACGCTTATCACCGGCATCGGCGAACTCGTCACGGGCGACGCCTCGCTCGGTGACGGCAGCGCACTCGGCATCATCGCCGACGCTGCGCTCGTGATCGAGGGCGAGCGAATCGCGTGGGTGGGCTCAGCCGAGGCGGCTCCTGCGGCCGATGAGCGTGAGGACGCCGCCGGCCGGGCGGTCGTGCCCGGCTTCGTGGACAGCCACACGCACCTCGTGTTCGCGGGTGAGCGCTCCGCCGAGTTCGCGGCGCGTGCGGCCGGTGAGCCCTACACCGGCGGCGGGATCATGACGACGGTGGCCGCCACCCGGGCGGCCTCAGCTGACGAACTGCGCGCACACACTCGCCGACTCGCCGACGAGACGCTTGCCCTCGGCACGACGACGATCGAGATCAAGAGCGGCTACGGACTCACCGTGGCCGACGAACTGAAGCTGCTCGAGGTCGCGGCCGAGTTCACTCCCGAGACGACCTTCCTCGGCGCGCACGTCGTACCCGCCGAGTACGTCGACGACCGAGCGGCGTACGTCGCGCTCGTCACGGGCGAGATGCTCGCGGCGTGCGCCCCGCTCGCGCGGTGGATCGACGTCTTCTGCGATACCGGCGCCTTCGACGAGGACGAGACGCGCGCGGTGCTCTCGGCGGGCGTTGGGGCCGGACTCATGCCGCGGCTGCACGGCAACCAGCTCGAGCACGGACCCGGCGTGCGGCTGGCCGTGGAGTTCTCCGCGGCGAGCGTCGACCACTGCGCGTACCTGACCCGCGAGGATATCGATGCGCTGCGTGACTCGGGGGTCGTCGCGACACTTCTGCCCGGCGCGGATTTCTCGACGCGCGGGCCCTATCCCGACGCGCGCGCACTGCTCGATGCCGGGGTGACCGTTGCGCTTGCCACCGACTGCAATCCGGGCTCGTCGTACGTGACCTCGGTGCCGCTCATGATCGCGCTCGCGGTGCGGGAGATGGGCATGACACCCGCCGAGGCGCTTCTCGCAGCCACCGCTGGCGGCGCGGCTGCGCTACGCCGTGATGACATCGGCCGACTGTCACCCGGAGCGGCCGCGGATATCGTGCTGCTCGATGCTCCCAACCACGTCCACCTTGCGTATCGCCCGGCTGGCCGGGTGGTCGCCGAGGTGTGGCGCCGCGGGGTGCGCATGCGGACGGCACGCTGAGGGGGACTACCGGTCGGAGTATAATGTGACTCGCCTATCCGCAATCCCGCTCTAAGAGTCGAGGCACTGGTGACGGACGACGCCCGACACACGAAGCCGGACAGCGATGCGGACACGTCAACCCCCGGGAGCCTGCCGCGGGAGCGCACGCGGCTTACTCGCGCGGCAGCGGTCCTCGCCACCGTGGCGATCGTCGCTCTTCTCGTCGTTGGCGTCTGGGTGCACCGGGACCAGGAGGCGGCGGTTCGGCGGCAGGCAGAGCGGGAACTCGAGACGATCGCGGCTCTCAAAGCCGAGCAGATCATCGAGTGGCGGGCCGACCGCCAGCTCGATGGCCACCGGATGTCCGAATCGCCGAGTATCGCCCTGTTCCTCACGCGATGGTTCGAGTCGCCCACTCCCGAAAACGAAGACGCGCTCAGGCGCCTGTTCGCATCGCTTAGGTACGGCGACCGGTATCGGGACGTGCTGCTCGTCGATGAGGCGGGCAATCTTCTCGTGCGTGCCGGCGAGGGTCCGGCGGCACTGTCCGCCGAGACCGCCGCGAGCGCGGTCGTCGCATTCGGAGAGGAACGCACGGTTCTGAGCGATCTCTACGTCACGCCTGAGCATGCCGATGCCCGCATCGATGTCATCACCCCGATGGCCGTGTCTCGCTCGGACGGCAGCACGACGAACGTCGCTATCGTGCTGCACGCGAGCGCCGCGGACTTCCTATATCCGCTCGTGGAGTCGTGGCCGACGTACAGTGAGACCGCCGAGATCCTACTGGTTGAACGCGAGGGCGATGGAGCGCTCGTCTTGAACCAGGCCCGGCACTCCACCTCACCTGCCCGTTCCCTGCGCATCCCGCTCGCCCAAGACGGCATCACGGTGGTCAGGGCGCTCGGTGGTGAAGAGGGGGCGATCGAGGGCCTCAGCTATGGCGGCCGCGAGGTGCTTGCGTACGTTGTCCCGATCCCCGGCTCGCCCTGGTTCATGCTCGCCGAGATCGAACGCACCGAGGCACTTGCCGCGTGGGAGGCCCGCGCGCGACTGATCGTCGCGTTCGTGCTGGTCCTCGTCGGTGCGATCGCGGTCGGCTTCTTCGCCATCCAGCGGGGTCTTCGCGCGCGCTACCTTGAGGGACTGCTGGCGGAGCAGCGCTCTCGCCGCGCCGCCGAGGAGCAGCTCGGTGTCACGCTGACGAGCGTCGGTGACGCCGTCATCTCCACCGATTCGCTGCTCGCCGTGGTGTTCATGAACCCCGTGGCCGAGACGCTCACGGGCTGGTCGCTCTCCGAGGCGCGGGGCAGACCGCTCCACGACGTCTTCGTCATCGTGGATGAAGAGACAGGCGCGCCGGTGGAGAGTCCGGCGGTTCGCGTGCTGCTCGAGCATGCGATCGTGGGTCTGCCCCGGCACACGCTTCTCGTAGCTCGCGACGGTACGACGCGGGCGATCGCCGACAGCGCCGCCCCGATCCGCGATGGCTCGGGCGAGATCACGGGTGTCGTCCTGGTCTTTCGTGACCAGACACAGGAGCGTGCGGCAGCCCGGGCGCTCGCTGCAAGCGAGCATCGGTTCCGTACTTTGGTCGAGGGAGCACCCGACGCCATCTTCGTGCAGGTCGGCGGGCGGTTCGCGTACATCAACGGTGCGATGCGCGACCTGCTCGGTGAGTCTTCGGCCGACGACCTCATCGGTCGCCCCGTGCTCGACTCTGTCCATCCGGACTGCCGGGCGCTTGCGGAAGAGCGGATGAGGTCTGTCAACGAAGACCGATCGCGCCAGGGCCTGAGCGACGTGGTGTTCCTTCGTGCCGACGGCAGCGGTGTGCCTGTGGAGACCTCCGGAGTGCCGATCGTCCACGAAGGCAGCAACGGCGCGCTCGTGTTCGTACGTGATGTCACGGCGAGAAGGCGCGCGGAGCAGGCGTTGCGCGAGAGCGAGGCGCGCCTGAGGACGCTGAGCGACAACATCCCCGACGGTTTCATCTACCAGCTCGATTTCGATGTGGCCGGGCGTACCCGCCGCCTCGTGCATGTGAGCGCGGGCGTGGAGAGGATGCTCGAGATCCCGGTCGCAGAGGCGCTCGAGGACGTCGAGGTACTCTATGGTCAGGCTGTGGAAGGGGACCGGACGCTTCTCGACGTGCTCGAGCAGCGCGCATACGAGGCGCTGGAACCGTTCATGGCGGAGGTCAGCTATCGCACGCCGAGCGGCCGCGAGCGGTGGGCGCGCCTGTCGTCCGAGCCCAGACGGCTTGAGAACGGGCACGTCGTCTGGGACGGTGTAGCGATCGACATCACCGACCGCAAGCTGGCCGAGCAGGAGCTGGCCGGACATCGGGACCATCTCGAAGAGCTGGTCGCCGAGCGAACCGCTGAGCTCACGCGGGCGAACGTGGCGCTTGAAGAGGCCACTCGCGCCAAGAGCGCGTTCCTGGCCAACATGAGCCACGAGCTTAGGACGCCCCTCAACTCCATAATCGGCTTCTCGGGACTGCTCGTGCAAGGACTCGTCGGCCCGCTGTCCGAGGAGCAACAGACTCAGATCGGCATGATCCACGCCTCGGGCAGACACCTCCTCGAACTTGTTGACGAGGTCCTGGATCTGGCCAAGATCGAATCCGGACGGACCGAGGTGCACCTCGACGAGTTCGATCCGGCGGCGGTGATGGCCGAGGTGGCGACCGCGCTCCAGCCGCTGGTCGCCGAGAAGGGCCTCGACCTGAGCACGGAGGTGCCGGACGCCGGGGTGTTGATGCTGTCGGACCCGGGCAAGCTCAAGCAGATCCTGCTGAACCTTGCCGGCAACGCGGTCAAGTTCACTGACTCGGGGCGCGTCGGGCTGGCCATGCAGGTCGTGGATGGCAGCGTCGAGTTCCGCGTGACCGACACCGGGCCGGGTATCGCGGCCGATCGTCTGGGCGACATCTTCGAGCCATTCACCCAGGTGGGAGCCGGCGCGGGCGGCTATGCGCCCGGCACGGGCCTCGGCCTCACCATCTCCAGGGAGTTCGCAGCGATGCTCGGCGGAGAGATCACGGTGGTGAGCGAGGTGGGGGCGGGCTCGGAGTTCCTCCTTCACCTGCCGCAGGTGTACCCGGGGACTACGGGGCCCCCATCTCCGTCAGCATCTTCTGCGTGATGCGCTGCCGGAGGTCGAAGTAGCCGTCCCAGGGGTCGCGGGCGAGCTGCGCCATGCGTCGGCGAACGTTCCCGATGTCGTACGTGTCGGGCCGTGCTCGTCCGCCAAGCTCGTCCCAGCGCAACGGCACGGAGACGGTGGGCCGGGTCCGCGCCCGGGTGGAGTAGGGCGCGATGAACGTCGCGGCGCGAGCCGTGCGCAGGTAGTCGATGTACACCTTGCCGACACGCTTGGCCTTCGACATCGTCGAGACGTAGCGGTCCGGCTCGTAGGCGGCGATCGCATCGGCGACGGCTTTTGCGAAATGCTTTGCGGTCTCCCAGTCCAGTGTCGGCTCGATCGGCAGGCACACATGCAGCCCTTTGCCGCCGGTCGTCTTGACGAAGCTCTCCAGGCCGAGTCCGCCGAGCACGTCGCGGACGAGCCTGGCGCCAGCGACGAGATCGGGCCAGCCGACCTCGTCGGAAGGGTCGAGATCGAACACCATGGTGTCCGGTCGCTCGATCTCGGGCCAGGTCGCCCCCCAGGTGTGGATCTCGAGCACGCCCATCTGGGCGAGCGCGACGAGACTGGCAGGCTCGGTGACCGTCAGGTATGCGCCCGGCCCCGCTGACTCGACGATCTCGATGCGCTCGAAGGGGCCCGGGAAATCCGGCCCGGGGTGCTTGTGGAAGAAGCACTCGACCGGCCCGCGACCCATCGGCCGCCCGCCCGCACGTGCCCCACCGACGCCTGCCGGACACCGAACCATCGAAATGGGGCGGCCCAGCACGTACGGCAGTATGTACGGCGCGACCCATGCGTAGTAGTCGGCGAGGTCCTGCTTGGTCGTGCCGACAGACGGCCAGAAGACGCGATCGGGATGCGTGAGCGTCACGGCGGGCGTCGCGGGATCCGCCTCGGGCGTCGGGTGCTCGAGCACGACATCGTCCGGTGACGTATCCTCACGCAGGCCCTGGAAGGTCTGATGCCTGAGGGTGCCCTCGGCGGTCCACTCGGCAAAGGACACCTCGCCCACGAACCGCGGCGTGGCCCAGTGGGCGTCTTTCGGCGCGCGGTCGGCGTGGCGTGCGACCGGCGGCTCGGGTACCTCGATCTCCCGGAGCCGGTCACCGAACTCACGCAAGAAGGGGTCGCTGAACCCGCTACCGACCTTGCCGATGTAGCGCAGCCCGCCGTCCGAGTCGTTGACGGCAAGGAGCAGGGCGCCAAAGCCGGTCCGGCTGCCGGACGGGGGAGTCCAGCCGACGATGACGAACTCCTGGCGTAGCAGGCACTTGGTCTTCACCCAGCCGGGGCCGCGCGCTCCCGGCCGGTACGGAGCATCCGCCCGCTTGCTGACGATGCCCTCGAGAGCGTGATCGCACGCGCTGGCCAGCATCTCGGCGCCCTGCCCCTGCACGTCCTCCACATAGCGGACGCGATCCTGTGGGCCCGCCTCGAGCACCGCCCTGAGCGCCGACTTGCGCCGTGTCAGTTCGACGCCCGTGAGGTCGTAGCCGTTCAGGTGCAGCAGGTCGAACACGTAGTAGCGCAGGCGGTCGGTCCTGCCGCTGCCGAGATCGTGCTGTAGTTCGCCGAAGGCGGTGCGGCCGTCCTCGAGCTCGACGACCACCTCGCCGTCGAGGATGGCCGAGTCCACAGGGACCTCTGCCAGCTCCCCGGCGATCGGCGCCCAGCGCTCGGTCCAGTCGTGGTCGTTACGGGAGCGGATCTCCACGCGCCCGCTGTCGATGCGGGCGAGCGCACGGTAGCCGTCGTACTTGATCTCGTGCAGCCAACCGTCACCAACGGGTGCGACCTTCACCAGCATCGCGAGTTCGGGCTTCACGAAGCGTGGCGCGCAGGCGGCCTTTCTGGCGCCGGGAAGCGTGGCGGGGTCAGGGAGGGGAGCGGTCGCGCGCGTCTGGCGAGCCGTGCTGGCTGTTGCGTCCGCCGCGATCTGCTCGATCGTGCGGCCGGTGACGATCGACTCCGGGCGCTCGGTCAGGATCGCCGAGCCGGAGCCGTCAGTCGCATGCTCGTCGCGGTGCTTGATGAGCAGCCAGTTCTCCTTGCCCTCCTCCTCGCTGCGACGCTTCATCCGGACGAGCACCCAGCTGCCGTGAAGCTTCTCGCCGTGGAGTGTGAACTTGAGGTCACCGCTTGAAAGCCCGGCGTGCGGGTCGTTCTCCGGCTCCCATGTGCCGGTGTCCCAGACTGCGACCGTCCCGCCGCCGTACTCTCCTTTCGGTATCGTCCCCTCGAAGCTGCCGTACTCGAGGGGGTGGTCTTCGACGCGCACCGCAAGATGGCGTTCGCTCGGGTCGAGCGACGGTCCCTTGGGGACGGCCCACGACAGCAGCACGCCATCGAGCTCGAGACGGAAGTCGTAGTGGAGGCGTGAAGCGGCGTGCTTCTGGATCACGAAGAGCCGACCGCCCGGGGCAGCGTCTCCCCCGGCAGGCTCAGGCGTCGTCGAGAAGTCACGCTTCTCACGGTAGGTCTCAAGCGACATGAGCGGCTACCCGGTCTTCGCATCGGACGGGTCGGGCGTCTGCGCCCGCCGCTCCACGCTGCGCTTGAGCAACGACATGATGTCGACCACGGTTCCTTCGGCGGGAGCCTCTTCGGGTGGCTCTTCGGCGACGGTGGTGACCGCGCCGTGCTCAACCTTGTCCTCGACGAGTCGCAGCAGGTCGTCGCGGTAGGTGTCGGTGTACTGCGCGGGGTCCCAGGTTGCGACCATCGAGCCGACGAGCTGCTCGGCCATGCCGAGTTCGGCCTCAGTCACGCCGAGCGAGTCGAGATCCTCGGCCGGGAGGTCGAAGTCGGCCGCGCTTCTGAGTTGGTAGGGCCAGCGCAGGACCTCGACGAGCAGCATGGGGCCTGCGGCGCGCAGCGCGCACAGATGCTGGCGCGTGCGGATCACGACCTTCGCCACGCCCACGCGACCGGTGCGCCGGAGCGTCTCGCGCAGCAGCGCGTACGCCTTTCGGCCCGCCTTCGTCGGCTCTGTGTAGTACGGGCTCGTGTAGTAGGTGGGATCGATCTCATCGGCGTCGATGAAGCCGATGATGTCTATCGACTGCGTCGCCTCGACGTTAGCCGCCCGCAACTCGTCTTCGGTGATGATCACGTACTGGCCGGGCTCGTACTCGTAGCCCTTCACGGCCTCCTCCCAGGGGACCTCGTGTTCGAGGTCGTCCTCGCGGCGGTTGCGCACGGGCCGCATGTCGCGCTCGTGGAGCAGCGTGAACCGTATATCGTTCTCAGTGCTCTTCGCCGGGTAGAGGGAAACCGGGATCGTGACCAGGCCGAAGCTGATCACTCCGTTCCACAGGGGTCGGGGCATCGGGCACGCACCTCCTTTGTAGGCCTACGTTGCTCTATACCCTGCCGCGTGTGCGTGCGTTCGGGGTGCGGTGCGGTGCGCGCCTGCGTCTGAGGGGTAGAACCCACAAGAGTGGGCGGCCGTGGACACGTGACCAGGACCCGCCCCGCTCCCGTCACTGGCACCACACAAGGAGGATGAAGAAGATGGGTCTGCTCAGCTGGATCATCGTCGGTGGGCTTGCGGGAATGCTCGCGCAGTTCCTCCTCGGCCAGGGGCGGGCCGGCTGCCTGCTGACCATCGTGCTCGGCGTGGTCGGTGCGTTCATCGGTGGCTTCGTCATGAGTCTGCTCGGGTATGGCGGCGTGGATGGCCTGAATGTCTGGTCGATCGTCGTCGCCACGATCGGCGCGGTCGTACTGCTCGCGATCGCCCGAGTACTGCGTAGGTAGGGAAGCGGAGGTTCGGGAGCCGCCAGCATATACCGTCTGAGCGGCCAGAACAGCCGCCCCACGCCGATTCCGTTGTATCATGCCTCAAGGCGCCATTCTGCTCCGTGAAGGAGTCCACCCGTTGGTCTTGATCTTCGTCCAGAACGTCGCGCTCATCGTCATGCTGGTCAGCATCCAGCATTACGTCCTGCGCCGCATCGAGCGCAACTACGTTGCCTCCCGGTTTGCATCGGGCGTCCTGTTCGGTGCGGTGGCGGTCGTTGCGATGGCCACGCCGCTCGTGCTCGCCCCCGGCCTCATCTTCGATGGCAGGTCGATCATTCTCGCGATCGCGGGGTTGTTCGGCGGTCCGCTCGTAGCGGTCGTAGCCGCGATCATCGCCGGCGTCTACCGTGCGGCGATCGGCGGTCCGGGAGCGCTTGCCGGCGTTCTCGTCGTGATCGAATCGGCGTCCCTCGGCGTCGTCTTCTACTACCTGCGCCGCCGGTTCCCGTCGATCATGAGAGTCTGGCCGCTTCTCGGGTTCGGTCTGCTCGTGCACGTCTTCATGCTCGGGACGCAGATCGTCTTCCTGCCCGATCACATGGGCTGGGACGTCGTGCGTCGGATCGGTCCCGCGGTGATCGTCCTCTTCCCGTTGGCCACGCTGCTGGTAGCACGCTTCATCCTGGATCAGGAAGAGCGGGAGGCGGACAGGCGCCAACTCGCCGACGACGCCGAGCGGCTGCGGTTGGCGCTGGAGGCCGCGGAGCAGGGAACATGGGACCTCGACACGCGCTCAGGGGCGGTGACCGTCTCAGCCGAGTATGCGAGCATGCTCGGATACGATCCCGGGGCGTACGAGATCACGTGGGACAGATGGGCGGCGGACCTGTTCCCGGACGATCGGGAGCGCGTGATCCATGCGTACCAGGAGTACCTGGCGGGTGCGATACCTGAGTACCGCGTCGAGTTCCGCCAGCGTGCTGCCTCCGGTGAGTATCACTGGGTGCTCGCCCTCGGGAGCATCGTCGAGCGCGACGAGTATGGTGCCCCGATCCGCATGGTCGGAACCCACACGGACATCTCGGCTCGCAAGGCTGCCGAGGCCGAGGAGGAACGGTACCGGGAGAATCTACAGGAGCTCGTCGCCGAGCGGACGTCGGAGCTGGAGCAGACGAACGCCGAACTCGCCTCGGCGACGGCGGCCAAGAGCGTGTTTCTCGCGAGCATGAGTCATGAGCTTCGGACACCGCTCAACTCGATCATCGGTTTTTCGGGGCTGCTGGTGCAGGGCATGGCCGGACCGCTCACCGACGAGCAGCGCACCCAGATCGAGATGATCCACGGTTCGGGGCAGCATCTGCTTGCGCTCATCGACGACGTGCTGGATCTCGAGCGTGTCGAGGCGGGGCGTGTCGAGGTGAGGCCCGCTCCGTTCGACGGGGTGGCGCTTGTCGCCGAGGTCATCGACGTGATGCGTCCGTTGGCCGATGAGGAGGGACTCGAGCTGAGTGCGCATGTGAGCGACTCGGCTCTCGAGATCGTCTCCGACAGCGGCAAGGTGAGGCAGATACTGCTCAACCTCGTGGGCAACGCGGTCAAGTTCACTGCTGACGGGAGCGTCGAGGTGCGGTTTGGAACCGGGCCGGAAGGGACGGTCGTCTTCTCGGTGACGGACACCGGGCCGGGCATAGCCGAGGCCGACCAGCCTCGTGTCTTCGATCGTTTCACCCAGATCGAGATCGCCGGCCGGACGAAGCCGGAGGGAACGGGCCTCGGCCTGGCGCTGTCGCAGGAGTATGCCCAGCTGCTCGGGGGGCTGATCACCCTGACGAGCAGTCCCGGCGAGGGATCGACGTTCGCGCTGCGCCTTCCGCGCTATCGGGGAGCGGCACCGGCCTGAGGGGCGCGCGTTCTTGTGGGGGGGGGCTCGCCGAACCTAGTGGCGCACGGCGAACCCCGACAGCCCCTGTGAGGCCTCCCACGTGACGTCCACCCGGTCGACCACGGCGCGGCGGGGACCCTCATGACACCACGCGATCATCTGCTCGACAGCCGGGCGCGGACCTTCGAAGACCGCTTCAACCCCCTGGGCGGTGTTGCGAACCCACCCCGCCAGACCGAAGAAGCGGGCCTCGTCGGCGGCACTCGACCGGAAGTACACGCCCTGGACGACGCCGGTGATCCTGACGTGCGCGCGGACTGTCTGCGTGTCGGTCATGGCGTCAGCGTAGCACCGTGCGGGCACCTCCGCCCGGGCCATGCAGAACGGACGCACTATCGAGAATGCATAAAGCGGTATACTGCAAGGTAGACGGCGCAGAATCGCTGTTGGTTATGCAGTATGCGTTTGCAGACGTCAGAGCACCGTGTTAGACTCGGGCGTCCCCGTGTTTGGATGTGGCCAGACTTGCTGGCGCGGCTTACTTTGCAACAAAGCGCAGGATCATCTGCATAGTGAGGTGTGTGAGGTGGGTCCCGGTCGCTGACCGTGGGGTCGACAGGTAACCGGATATGACCGGGAGGTCGACACATGAAGCGTACCTGGGTAGTTCTTCTGTTCGCCGCACTTGCGGCAGCGTCCCTCGCCCTGACGGGCTGTGGCGCGGAGGCCGAGGATGGCGCCTCGGGCGAAGCTGGAGCGGAGGCGTTCGTCTTCGCAAACAGCGGCGCGTACAAGCCGTTCAGCTTCGCCGAGGGTGGCGAGATCGTCGGGTTCGATGTGGACATCGCCAACGAGATCGCCGCGAGAATCGGGCGCACGCCCGACATGCAGTCCCCGATTCCGTTCGACACGCTCATCCAGGGCCTGCGTGACGGGCGCTACGACGCCCTTGTGGCGAGCCATGGGATCACCGACGAGCGCAAGGAGCAGGTGGACTTCACGCGCCCCTACTACCGCTCGGGCGCTCAGACGTTCGTCGCTACCGACAACGACACCGTCGTCTCCGCTGACGACCTCGCCGGCGCCAAGATCGGTGTCGTGAAGGCATCGACGTATCTTACGCTCGCGCAGGGCATCACCGGTGCTGACAACGTGGTCACCTACGAGAGCGACGTTGTCGCCCTGCAGGACCTGACCACCGGCAGGCTCGACGCTGTGATCACCGACAAGCTCGTCGGCTTCATTGCGATGGACGAGTCCGGACTTGCCATCAAGGCGGTCGGCGACGTCTTGGAGCAAGACGAGATGGGCATCGCCGTGCAGAAGGGCGACACCGAGCTCCTGAACGCGATCAACGAGGCACTCGAGGACATGATCGCCGATGGGACCTATGAGGAGATCAGCCTCCGCTGGTTCCCCGAGAACATCCTCGGCGAGTAAGCCTGTACGCTCTCTCACTGTGAGCTGCGACGGGGCCGGCCGAAGAATCGGTCGGCCCCGCTCAGCCAAGGAGGTGGCTCGTGTTCGAGTCCCTGTCATCCGTTGTTGACATGCACTTCTTCGGCTTCTTGCGCGCGACCGGGGTGACACTCCAACTCACCGCGGTCTCGCTCCTGCTCGCCATGGTCATCGGATTGGTGTTCGCGTTCCTGAAACTCGCGAAGAGCCCCATTGCCAATCTGATCGCCAATGCCTACATCGGCATCGTGCGCGGGACGCCGCTTATCGTGTTGCTGATGTTCCTGTACTTCGGCATCTCGTCGATCGTGGTGCTCACGTCGTTTTGGGCGGGCGCGCTCGCGCTCGCGATCCACGCCGGGGCGTACGTGGCCGAGATCTTCCGAGGCGCCATCCAGAGCATCGATCGTGGCCAGCATGAGGCCGCTCGCTCGCTCGGCATGTCGACGCGCAAGACGATGCGGCTTATCATCCTGCCGCAGTCGTTCCGTCGCGCCATCCCGCCGCTCGGCAATCAGTTCATCATCGGACTCAAGGACTCGTCTCTTGTAGCGTTCCTCGGCGTGTCCGAGATCTACAGCACCGCAATGACGGCGGCTGCGGCGAACTTCCGCCCGTTCGAGACGTACCTCATAGCCGGGCTCTACTACCTCGTACTCGTGCTCGTCTTCACGGCGCTCGTCAACAGGCTCGAGGCGCGACTGACCCCCGACAGGAGGGCGACGACGTGAACGTCATAGAGACACGGAACCTGCACAAGCACTTCGGCGAGCTGCACGTCCTCAAGGGCATCGACCTCACGATCGCCGAGGGAGAGGTCGTCGCGATCATCGGGCCGTCCGGCTCGGGCAAGTCGACGCTGCTCCGCTGCCTGAACTTCCTGGAGTTCCCGGACGAGGGCTCCGAGGTGCTGCTGGACGGCGAGCCGATCGATCCGGTGCGTGACAACCTGGACAAGGTCCGCGAGCGGATGGGCATGGTCTTCCAGCACTTCCACCTCTTCCCGCACAAGAACGTACTCGACAACATCACGATCGCTCCCGAGAGCGTGAAGGGTCTTTCACGCGCTAAGGCCAAGGCGGTCGCCAGGGACCTGCTGGACAAAGTCGGGCTTCCCGACAAGGAGAAGGCCTGGCCCTCTCAGCTCTCCGGCGGCCAGAAGCAGCGTGTCGCCATCGCGCGGGCGCTGGCGATGGATCCGGAGATCATGCTGTTCGACGAGGTCACCTCGGCGCTCGATCCCGAGCTGGTGGCCGAGGTGCTGCAGGTCATCCAGGACCTCGCCGCGGGCGGCATGACCATGGTGATGGTGACCCACGAGATGGGCTTCGCGCGCGAGGTGGCCGACCGCGTGATCATGATGGACGACGGCATGATCATCGAGGAAGGGCCGTCGGACACCTTCTTCGCCAACCCTGCCGAGGAGCGCACCCAGGCCTTCCTGAGCCAGGTCCTGCACGCCTAGGCGCCATGGCGTGCCGGGGCGGCGGCCCGTTTTTCGCGTGCGGCACTCGGGCAAGAAGCTGTGACAGGGGTGTGCGGCGCGTTCGTGTCCGGTTCGGGGGTGTGCGGTGCCTAGTGGGGATGCCGATTCCGATGACGTGAGCCCGGGGCGCGTCGGTGTGCGCGAGCGGGCTGGTGCCCTGCTTCGGAGCACCGTGCTTCCCCCGCTTGAAGAGGGCGAACGTCGTCGGCTCGTGTCGATCGACGCTCTGAGGGGCCTGGCGCTTGCCGGGATGCTGCTCGTCAACAACCATGCGCTAGCCGGTGAGCCGCCGCTGTGGCTCTCGCACGCGGACTGGGAAGGCCTGCGCTTTGCCGACGTCGTCTTCCCGGCGTTCCTCTTTGTCGCGGGAGTCTCACTCGCGTTCTCGTTCGGCAGGCGCGTCACGCAGCACCCCGTGCGGGTGTGGGCGCACTTCATCTTCCGCGTGGCCGCGCTCGTGGCGATCGGGGTCGTGCTCAATCACTTCACGTACGGCGATCCGCTCCGCGTGCCGGGTGTGCTGCAGCGCATCGGGCTCTCGCTTCTCATCGCCGCCCCGTTCGTGCGGCTGAAACCCTGGTGGATCCTCGCGGTCGGGCTGGTGTTGCTCGCGGGGCACAGCGCAGCGCTCCTGTGGGTGACGCCGCCGACTGTAGCCGAGGGGGCGCTTCGCGCGTTCGAGGCCCTGCCGAGGTACGTCGACACGACCGTGTTCGGCGCGGAGCATCTCCATCCGAGCGGGTTCGATCCGGAAGGACTGCTCGGTCTCGCTTCGTCGGCGGGCCAGGTGCTGCTCGGCGCCGCGGTCGGCCGTACGCTTCACGCCTACCCGCGCAACGCCCGTGCCCTCGTGTGGCTCGCGATAGGCGGGTTCGCGGCGCTCGTGGCCGGCTGGTGGCTCGACCCCGTGGCGCTACCGGTGGTCAAGAAGCTGTGGACCGCCTCGTTCGTCCTGGTCACCAGCGGCGCGGCGACCATGATCCTGGTGGCGTTCTACGCGATAGCCGACTGGCTCAGAGGCGAGCGCCTGATCGCCTGGCTGGTTCCCCCGGGGAGGAACGCCCTTGCCGCATATGTGGGCGCGGCTGCCCTCACGCTGTGGCTGCGTTCGCTCGAGGTGACCGGGCCTGCGGGTGAGGCGACGAACGCCATCGGCGCGCTGTCGGTCGGTATGGTGACCGCCTTCGGTCCGGTGGCCGGCGCCCTCGGCTACTCGACGGCGCACGTGCTGCTGTGGTATGCCGTGACCTCGGCGCTCGACAGGTCGCGGGTGTACATCAAGCTCTAAAGGCAGGCCGGGTCGCGCGGTCCCTACTTCTTGCGGCGTATGTCGAGCTTCATGGTGAGGATGCGGTCGCTGGAGAAGATGCGGGCGGCGATCAGTGCGAAGCCGACGAACCAGAGCAGCTGATACCCGATACCGAGCCACACTGCGATGTCGTTCCCGAGGAAGAGGTTCTGCGCGGCCGTGAACGCATGCGTGAACGGGATGGCAAGCAGTCCCCACTTGAGCAGCGGTGATGCCGTGTTCAGGTTCACGAACATGGTGAGCATGTACGGCACCATGAGCAGCACCATGAGCGGCGTGAGGAGTGCTGCCGCGGCCTTCACGCTCTCGGCGAACGCGCCGAGGATGATCGCGATCGAAAGCGCGAGCAGGATGCCTGCGAAAAGCGAGAGCCCGAGCATCACGTAGTCGGCGGGACCGAGCACGAGCCCGAGCTGGGTCATCGCCGCGCGCGACGCCTGCATCGCCGCGTCGGCACCGCCGCCACCGAGGCTCGTCTCGAGCCCGGCCATGTACTGCTGCATGCCGAGCATGTACGCGGCTGCCGCCACGAGCGACACGAGCCCGGCCGCGACCATCTTGGCGGTGACCAGCGAGGTGCGGCTCACAGGGTAGGAGAGCAGCGTCTCGAGGGTCTTGTTCTCCTTCTCGGTGGCGATCGTCGTGGCGATGAGCTGGGCCGCGAAGATGATGACGATGAACAGCACGATCGGGATGAACGTGGTCTGCTGGGCGATGAACGCGCCGACCACATCCGGGCTCGTGGCCGCCGTCTCCTCGCCCACGGTGACGCGATGCTCGACGCGAAGCGGCGTCTGCAGTAGCTCGAGCGGGGCGTCCGGCGCGAAGCGCGTCGCGAACGCGGTGGCGAGCGCCTGGTTGGCGGTCGCAAGGCCGGCCTGCATCTCGGCGGTCCCCTGCATGCCGAGGAACGAGAAGTCGGTCATGACCGCGTGCGCCTCAACGGCGAGCGGCTCCTCGCTCTCGAGCGAGGTCGCGAAGCCCTCGGGCACGGTCACGAACAGGCCGACGCCGTCGGCGGAATGCTCGTCGATCACCGTTTGCGTCTCGGCATCTTCTGCCACCGTGACGTCGAGACCGACCGACTCGAGTGACGCGATGACCGTCTGCGAGGCTACCGAGAGGTCGTTGTCGATGACGACGAGGCGCGTGCTGCCGTCGCCGTCGCCCGCCGAGCCGATGACGCCGCCGAGGGCGATGAAGATGACGACGATGGCGACGAACGGGCCAAGCATCTGAAACGTCACCAGTTCGCGGAGTTCCTTGCGCAGCAGAACGCCGAACGTCCTCATCGCGCCACCGCCTCTCGGTCGGCGCCCGCCAGTCGCCCGAAGACCGTCTCGAGATTGTCGGCGTCATGGCGCGCCTTGAGCTCGGCGGCCGTGCCGGTGTCCCGGATCACGCCGCGGTCGATGATGCCGACGCGGTCGGAGAGGTACTCGATCTCGAGCATGTTGTGGCTGGAGAGCAGTACCGACATGCCCTGGCGCGCGAGTTCGCGCACCCGGTCGCGGATCTCGAGCGCGTTCAGGACGTCGAGGCCGCTCGTCGGCTCGTCGAGGATCGCCAGGCGCGGTCGTGTCATGACGGTGCGGGCGAGCAGCAGCTTCCGGCTCATGCCCTTGCTGTACGATCCGAGCTTGTCATGGAGGCGGTCGCCGAGGCCCGAGACCTCGCGGGCCACCTCGACCGCTTCGGCCACGCGTGCTTTCTCGGCGAAGAAGATCTGTGCCACGAAGGTCAGGTAGTCGATCGCCTTCATGTTCTTGTAGGCGCCGGCCTCCTCGGGCAGGTACGAGATGATGCGGCGCACGCTGTCGGCGTCTTTGACGACATCGAGTCCGTCCACCTCGATCGTGCCGCCGGAAGGCCGCAGGATCGTGGCCACCATGCGGAGCGTGGTCGTCTTGCCCGCCCCGTTGGGGCCGATGAGCGCGTAGATCTCGCCCGGGGCGATCTGGAAGTCGATCCCCGCGACGGCCTCGAGTTCGCCGTAGGACTTGCGCAGCCCTCTGGCCGCGAGCAGTGACGACATGTGGAACCCCCTTCGTGCTGCGCGCACGCCGTAGGAGCCGGCGCGGCTGCTCGTACTTCGAGGCCGCATGCGGCCTCGAAGCCCTATGATACCCGATGTACTGTACGTCGGCTCCGGGCCCGGAAGGCGCTTGTGCCTCACGATCGCTTCATCGTTCACGACGACGAGCGCATCCCGTACGGGATCGTCCGGTCGGCTCGCCGTACGGTTGCCATCGTCGTGGGCGCGGATGCCGCCGTCCTCGTGCGGGCGCCGCATCGGGTCTCGGAGCGCGAGGTCGAGCGACTCCTGCTCGAGCGTGCCGGTTGGGTTGCGCGCAAGCGGGAGGAGATCGGGCGGCTCGGCCCGGCTGTCGCGCCGGCCCCGCTCGGGCCGAAGGAGCGTGCCGAGGCGCGTCGGCTGCTCGCCGGACGGTTGGATGTCTGCTGGGCGGCGTTCGCCCGGCCGGGCGAGGAGAAGCCGACGCTTCGGGTGCGCGTGATGAGGTCGCGCTGGGGGAGCCTGATCGAGGGCCGCCGCATGTCGCTCAACGCCCGGCTGGCGCGCGCACCGGTCGAGTGCATCGACAGCGTCGTCTACCACGAGCTCTGTCACATGCGCGAAGCCGGACACGGTCCGGAGTTCTACCGCGAACTCGCGCGCTACGTGCCCGACTGGAAGGCGAGGCGGTCCGAGCTCAGGCGGCTGGTGCTGTAAAGCCGCCTACTTCAACGTCTGGCTGATCTGGTCGCGCACGGCCTGCGAGACCGCACCTGTGCCGCCGAGGTAGTAGACGGTGCCGATCTCGGCCTTAGCCGCGCCGAGCGCGGAGCCGGTCGATGGCGCCAGAGTCTTCGGCGTCGTCAGCACGATGACCGACCCCTTCTTCGCCGCGAGCATGCCGCCGGCCAGCGCATCCGGGTAGTTCTCGCCGGTCGCCACCGAGGTGCCGTCCCAGACAAGTCCTGCCGAGCCGACTCCGTACTGTGCGATCTTCACGCCGGTCTCGTAACGGTTGCTGCCGTACAGACGCGTCGTGTCGGTGATGGCCGAGCGGAGTGCGCCTTCGTACGCCGCCGAGACTGCACCCGTACCGCCGAGGATGATGACCTTCTTGACGCCGTCGGCTTTCATCTGGCTCGCGAGCGTGGCGGGGGTGCCCTTCGGGTCGGCCAGGTAGATCGGCCACCTGCGAGCCGCGGCGAGTGAGGAGCCGGCGAGCGCGTCGGGGAAGTTCGTGCCGGTGGCCACGAGGGCCGTCCCGTCCCAGCCGCCGTTGGCCTGCTTGGCCGCCGCCTGGGCCACCTTGCGTGCCGTGTCGTAGCGGTTGGAGCCGCTGATGCGATCGATCTTGGTGATGCCGGCCGCGCGGAGGCCGGCCTCGACCTGCGTTCCTACCGCTCCCGTTCCGCCGAGGATGATGGCGTGCGTGGCGCCCAGACGCTTGATCGCGTCAGCGGCCTCGGTCGGTAGCGATTTGGGCAGCGTGAGCAGGATCGGTCCGTTGTAGGCGCCCGCAAGTGCCGCGCCGCCGAGCGCGTCGGGGAAGTTCTCCCCGGTGGCGATGACCACGGTGGTGGCGCCGCCCGGCGGGAACGCCTTGCCCGCGATGGCGGCTGCCGTCGCGTAGCGGTTCGCTCCGGCGACCGGCTGCGGCGTGAACGGCAGCGGCACCGGGTTGGGCTTCGGTACGAACGTCGCGTAGGAGTTGCGGATCGTGTTGCCCGCCTCAACAGCCGCCTGGACCTGCACGACCTGTTCGGCCGCAGACGCGCCGATGTTGCGCCGGTGACGTGCCACGCCGAAGAGGTCGGTCGTGGTCGTGCCGGTGACCGTGCCGCTCGGGTGGGTCCAGATGAACGTGACGGGAAGACCCGCGATAGGCTTTCCGGCGGCGTTCAGGCAGACGACGTGCGCCGTGACCTGCGTGTTCTGTAGCGGCGTGTAGTTGGATACCGCCGTCTTGATGTAGTCGATCACGTCGGTCGGGATGATGACCGCGGTGTCCGAGGCGACCTGGCCACCGGACGTCACCTTGGTCGTGACGACGATCTCCTTGCCGAGTACCTCGTTGCCGAGTTCGACCCAGCTTGTCGCGCGTCCCTCGGCATCGGTGATGGCGGTCTCCACGAGCGTCCCGGCCCGGAGTGGCCACCTGAACTCGACGCGAACGCCCTCGACCGGCTTGCCAGCGGCGTCGGTGCAGTCGGCGTAGACGGCCACGCCGATGTTGTTGCTGACGTAGACCTTGCGGGCTGTGGCCGTGACCACGCCGGGACCCGAGATCCCCTTGCCCGAGGGCACCGTGGCGATGATGTCGGCGAGTCCGTTCACAGCTGCGCCGAGGTTCTGCTTCGTGAGTGTGAGAGCCGTGCCGGTGAGTCCGTTCGCCTTGTAAGACGAGCGGAGCGAAGCGTACGTCGGGCGGATCCCCACCGCATAGTCCAGCGTGTACTTGCGGATGTCGGTGATCGGCAGACGAGAGCGCGATGTGATCCAGCTGGACACGTTGCCCGGGTCGCGGTGGTAGGAGTCGACCTCGAGCTCATAGTCAAGGTGCTCAGCGCTCTCGGTGGTATCGCCTTCCGTGAGGTCGACGTGGTAGACGACGGACATGTCCGTGAAGTAGTGCGAGAGCCAGCCGAGCTGCTTGCTCGCTTCGTTGTAGTTGCCGGCCTGGTAGGCCGTGACCATATCGTAGTAGCGGTCGGCGACCTGCTGTGGTCCGCCGCGTCCACCGCCGGTGGGGCGGAACAGGTGGTTGACCACGTCGCCGAAGACCATATCCGGGTCGTCTGAGGCTGCAAGCGCGACGTCGCGCACGACCCACGGTGCGTTCACCATGTCGAGCGCTTCGTCGATGACCCAGTCGTGTGTGCCGTAGCCGTTGCCGTCGTTCGGCCCGTTCGACCAGGCCATCGCCGGGAGCGGCACCAGCATCGAGAGGACGATCGTAAGGGCCACGAGGCCGGTGGTGCGGAATCGCATGCGTATTCTCCTGTGTGTAACCGGGGGCGTCACACTAGGAATATCGGCCGCTGGCCATGCCCGCATGAGCGTGGGGCGACGGGCGGCACCTACGCGACGGGCGCGCTCACGAACAACAGCGCGACGTATGCCGCGTAGGTCGCGAGGAAGACGCCCCCGGCAAGTCGGCCGATCCGGCCACGCCCGAGCAGCAGCGGAACCACGGCGAGCGAGGCCGCGACCATGACCCACACGTCTACGTGCGCCATATGCGGGGCGACCGCTATCGGCCGCACGAGCGCGGTGGCGCCGATGATGCCGAGCGCGTTGAAGAGGTTGGAGCCGAGAACGTTGCCGACCGCGACGTCCGAATGTCCGCGAAACGCAGCCATCACGCTTGTTGCCAACTCGGGGAGCGATGTTCCCAGGGCCACGAGCGTCAGGCCGATGACCGCTTCGGACAGACCGAACGTGCGGGCGATCTCGGTGGCGCCGGTGACGAGGAGCTGGGAACCGACGACGAGAGACGCGAGCCCCGCGGCCAGATAGGCCGCCGAGATCCCCACCGACGTCGGCACCGTCAGCTCCTCGGCCTCGTGGGTGTGGAGTTCTGCGGCAGGGTCGGAATCGTCTCGCAACTCGGCCCGGTACGAGTACGCGATGTAGCCGACGAGCCCGGCGAGCAGCACGAGACCGGTGACCGGGCCGATCCGCCCGAGCATGGCAGCCAGCGCGAGGGCTACCACGGACCCGGCCATGAACAAGGTGTCGCGGCGGAGCGCCAGCGGCTTGACGACGATCGGGGCGATGAGCGCCGAGATGCCGAGCACGCCAAGCACGTTGAAGACGTTGCTGCCTACGACGTTGCCGAGCGCGATGTCCGAGCTGCCCCTGAGAGCCGCGCCGACGCTGACGACGAGCTCCGGCGCCGATGTCGCCGCCGCGACGACGGTCATGCCGATGAGGAGCGGGGAGAGTCCGAAGCGGCGAGAGAGGGCGACGGCGCCGCGGACCAGCAGTTCGCCGCCGCCGAACAGCAGCACGAAGCCCAAGAGGGCAGACAGATACATCGTCACGTGAGGGTACTCGCTTTCATGGGCCTAGACGGCCTTCTCGTATGCGTCCACGAACTGGCTATTGTACAGGTCGCAGTAGAATCCGCCGCCGGCCATGAGCTCGGCGTGTGTGCCCTTCTCGATGATCGCGCCCTCGTTCATCACGAGGATGAGATCAGCGCCACGGATCGTGGAGAGACGGTGGGCGATCACGAAACTCGTGCGCCCCTCCATCAGCCGGCTCATCGCCTGCTGGATGAGGGACTCGGTCCGCGTGTCCACCGAGCTGGTCGCCTCGTCGAGGATCAGTATCGGCGGATCTGCAAGAAACGCGCGGGCGATCGTGAGCAGCTGCCGCTGTCCGGCCGATATGTTGGAGCTCTCGTCGTTGAGTTCGGTGTCGTATCCATCGGCAAGCGTCCGTACGAAGTGGTCCACGTGCGCCGCGCGTGCCGCGTTCATGACCTGCTCGTCGGTGGCGTTCTCGCGTCCGTACGCCAGGTTATCGCGGATGGTCCCTTTGAACAGCCACGTGTCCTGCAGCACCATACCGAACGTCCGGCGCAGGTCGTCTCGGGTCATGTCGCGCGTGTCCACGCCGTCTATGAGGATGGCCCCGCCGTCGAGCTCGTAGAAGCGCATGAGCAGATTCACGAGCGTGGTCTTGCCGGCCCCCGTAGGGCCGACGATGGCAACGGTCCGGCCGGGAAGCGCCTCGAGGTCGAGCCCCTCGATGAGGGGTTTGTCGGCCGAGTAGCTGAACGTGACGTCGCGGAATTCGACGTGTCCCCGGGCACCGGCGAGCTGCACCGGCGTCGTCGTCTCCGGGACCTCCTCCTCGGCGTCGAGGAGTTCGAACACCCGCTCGGCGGAGGCAGCAGCAGACTGGAGCACGTTGGCGATCGACGCGGTCTGCACGATCGGCTGGGTGAACTGGCGCGAGTACTGGATGAACGCCTGAACGTCGCCGAGCGAGAGCGTGCCGCCGGCGACCTTCAGCCCGCCGATCACGGCGATGCCCACGTAGTTGAGGTTGTTGAGGAAGCCGAGGGACGGCTGGATGGTGCCCGAGATGAACTGCGCGCGGAACGAAGCGTCGTAGAGATCCTCGTTCTCGGCGTCGAAGATCTCGACGGCCTCGGCCTGTCGGCCGAAGACCTTGACGACCGCATGACCGGTGAACATCTCCTCCACGTGGCCGTTAAGACGCCCCGTGCGCTCCCACTGTGCGGCGAACTGCTTCTGCGAGCGCTTGGCGATGAACATGGTCACCACGACCGCCGCTGGGATCACGAGAAGCGAGATCGCGGCGAGCAGCGGCGAGATCCAGAACATCATGCCGAGCACGCCGACGATCGTGAGCAGCGACGTGATCACCTGCGTGGCCGACTGTTGGAGCGTCTGCGCGATGTTGTCGATGTCGTTGGTCACCCGTGAGAGCGTGTCGCCGCGCGCGTTGTCGTCGAAGTATGCGAGCGGCAGCCGGGTGATCTTCTCGTCCACCTGGCGGCGCAAGCCGTAGATCGTCCGCTGCGTGACGCCGGCCATGATGTACCCCTGCATCCAGTTGAACGCCGCCGAGGCCAGGTAGATCGCGGCGAGCATGCCGAGCAGTCGTGCGATGGCGTCGAAGTCCACTCCGGCACCGGGCGTGAGCGTCATCGCCTCGAGCATGTCGGCGAGCTGCTCCTCGCCGGCGGCACGCAGGCCGCCGATCGCCTGCTCCTGCGTGACGCCTTCCGGGAACTGCTCGCTGATGACGCCCTCGAACAGCAGGTTGGTCGCCTGGCCGAGGATCCTCGGTCCGATGACGTTGAGGGCGACGCTGGAGACGGTCAGCGCGATGACGATGCCGATCAGGAGCGCGTGCGGGCGGAGGTAGCCGCCGAGCCGCTTGAGCGCTCCGGAGAAGTCCTTGCTCTTGGCGCCGCCGGCCATGAGGCCGTGTCCGCCGGGGCCCATCATCGGACCGCCGGGTCCCGGGCCGCGCCCGGGTCCGGCCGGCGGGGTCGCAGGTGCTGTGCGCTCGCTCATGCGACCTCCTCCTCGGTCAGCTGGCTTCTCACGATCTCGACGTACGTTTCGCACGTCTCCATCAGTTCGCTGTGAGTGCCCGAGCCGACGATGGTGCCCTCGTCGAGCACGATGATCCGGTCGGCGTGCATGATCGTGCTGACCCGCTGGGCGACGATGATCACCGTGGCGTTGGCGGTGTCGCGCGCGAGCGCGGTGCGCAGTGCGGCGTCGGTCGCGAAGTCGAGCGCGGAGAAGCTGTCGTCGAAGATGTAGATCGGCGGGCGCTTCACGAGCGCGCGGGCGATCGCGAGGCGCTGGCGCTGGCCGCCGGAGAGATTGGCTCCGCCTTGCGCGATCGGCGCATCGAGGCCCTCGGGCAGCGCGTGCACGAACGTCGCGGCCTGAGCCACCTCAAGCGCGTGCCAGAGCTCCTCGTCGGTGGCGTCCTCGCGGCCGTAGCGCAGGTTGCTCGCCACGGTGCCGCTGAACAGGAACGCTTTCTGTGGGATGAAGCCGATCAGGCTCCAGAGGTGCTCTTGCGTCATATCGCGGCTGTCCACCCCGTCTACGAGCAGCCGTCCTCCGGTGATGTCGTAGAAGCGGGGGATGAGGTTGATGAGCGTCGACTTGCCGCTGCCGGTGGAGCCCACGACCGCCGTGGTCTCGCCGGGCACGGCGGCAAACGTCACGCTGCAGAGGACCGCACTCTCCGCGCCCGGGTAGCGAAACTCGACGTCCATGAACTCGACCGTTCCGTGGTGCTCGGCCATGACGACCGGGTCTGCCGGATCGGCGATCTCGGGCTCGGTGTCGAGCACCTCGTTGATGCGCTCGGCCGAGGCGGCGGCGCGCGGGACCATGACGAACATGACGGTCGCCATCATGACCGACATGAGGATCTGCATGATGTAGGTGAGGAATGCCGTGAGGTTGCCGATGGGCATCTCGCCGCTGGCGATGCGCAGTCCGCCGAACCACATCGTCGCCACGAGCGAGAGGTTGAACACCGCCATGACCGTCGGCATGATGAGCGCGAACAGGCGACCGACTGCGAGCATCGTCTCGGACAGATCGCGGTTGGCCTCGTCGAAGCGGCGTGCCTCGTAGTCGCTGCGCACGAACGCTCTGATCACGCGGATGCCGGTGAGTTTCTCGCGCATGACCTGGTTCACGCGGTCGACCCGCAGCTGCATCGTCTTGAACAGCGGGAGCGCTTTGCGCGCCATGAGCGCAATGATCACCGCAAGCAGCGGGACGACCACGGCGATGAGTCCCGAGAGCGGCACGTCCTGCCTGACGGCCATGATGATGCCGCCGACGGCCATGAACGGTGCGATGACCATGACGTTCAGGCCCATGGCTACCACCATCTGAACCTGCTGCACATCGTTGGTGGTGCGGGTGATGAGCGACGGAGCGCCGAAGCGGTTCATCTCGGCGAGTGAGAAGTCCTGCACGCGCCGGAAGACAGCATGCCGGACGTCACGACCAAAGGCCATGGCTGCCTTCGCCCCCCAGTACACCGAGACGATCGAGGCGATGCCGAGGAGCAGCGTCACGCCGAGCATGACGACACCGATGCGGATCACGTACGCGGTGTCGGCTTTGGCCACGCCGTTGTTGATGATGTCCGCGTTCAGGTCGGGCAGGTACAGGTTACCGATGGCCTGCATGAGCAGCAGCACCATCACGAAGGTCAGCTGGACCCGGTACGGCTTGAGGAAGCGCAGGATACGCATCATCTGTCGTCGTCTCCCGGCTTCGCATGCGGATTCGTGCCGCCGGCCCGCTCAAGCGCGGCCGCGGCACGCTCGTTGAGCGCCTCGAGCAGTCGCAGGAGTTCCGCCCGGTCGGCCTCGGGCATCTCCCCGACGGTGGAGGCGATGATGCGGGCGTGGACCTCCCGCATCCGCTCGGCCACCTCCACGCCGCTCGGGCTCAAGAAGATGCGGGTGATCCGCTGGTCGTGCTCGTCGGCGCGGCGCTCGATGAGCGATGCGGCCTCCATCTTCTGAAGCATGCTCGTGACCGTCGGCCGGGAGACGTGGAGCCACGTGGCGAGGTCGCTTTGGCTGACGCCGTCAGAACGCGACAGGGCGAGCAGGCAGCCGGCCTGCGCCGGGTGCGTCTCCTCCTCGGCGAGCATGGCCATCATGAGGTGGCGGTTGAGGATCATCGAGCGCTTGAACGCACGGAAGACATCGACCGCGAGCGGGTCGACGCCCTCGAGCGCGGGCTCGAAGGGGTCGGGTAGCGCGTGATGCGGATGCGGCATGGGCGCGGGTCCTTCCGGAGTCGCGACGACAGTTAGCGCACTAATGATTAGTAGGCGAACTATAGCGCGCGGACCCGATCCGTGCAAGACCGGCGCTGACGGCCCGCTGGCCTCGTCCGGGGCGTGCGCTACACTCGGATGGTTCGCTCCACCGCGCGACAACGGAGGGTGCACGCATGGACCTCACGCCGCACCATGTCGGCATCATCGTCGGCGATCTTGCCCGTTCCAAGGCGTTTTACGGCGCGCTCGGCTTCGTGACGGTCGACGAGCGGGTGGGCGAGGACAAGACGCTCACGTTCATGCGCCTCGGCGGCCTGCAGGTGGAGCTCTTCGCCTACCGGGAGCCGGTGCCCGCAGCCGAGGTGCCCGACCGGTCACTCGGCTTCCGCCACCTCGCGCTCGAGACGGCGGACATCGACGCCACATACGCCGAGTTGCGCGAACTCGGTGTGATCGGCCCCGGCGTGCAGATCGCCGAGTACCCCGGCGGCTGGCGGCTGCTGTTCTTCCACGATCCTGACGGGGTCGAGATCGAGATCAAACAGGCGTGAACCACGTGGCCGACCGGCCGCGCGAAAGGGGCGATGTCTCATGGACCGCGAACTACTCTCGTCGGAGATCACCGCGGCGATGCGGGCGCGCGACAAGCTGCGGCTGTCGATCCTGCGCCAGGTGAAGAACGAGATCGACATGCGCGAGAAGGAGTCCGGTCGGCAGGTCGAACCCGCCGAGGTGGTGGCGGCGCTCAAGAAGGTGCTCAAGCAGACGTCGGAGACCCTCGAGGGCTCGATCAAGGTCGCTACCGATGCCGAGCGGACAGCGCACCTGACCGAGCAGGTGGCCATCCTCGAGGCCTACCTGCCGGCGCAGGTCGAAGGCGAGGCGCTCCGGGCCATCGTGAAGTGCGTGCTCGACGAGGCGCAGATCACCGAGAAGCGCGACATGGGCCGGGCCATCGGAGCGGTGGTGGCCGAGTGCGGCGGCAACTGCGACAAGGCCGAGGTCGCCCGCCTGGTCGGGGAGGTGCTGTCATGAGTGACCTGGAGGCGCGCATCGAGGCCGATCTAGCCGAGCTCACCGCGCACCCTGACCGGCACGTCGGAGGCCCCGGCAACGACGCCGCCAACGAGATGGTCGCCACGCGGCTTGCCGGTCTCGGCTTCGACGTCAGGCGCACCGGGTTCGACTGTCTCGAGTGGGAGCACGGCGAGGCGTTCGTCGAGGTGGGCGGCGAGCGGTTCGACCTGCATGTCGGCCCGTACTCCCCACCGTGTGTCACGCGCGCGACGCTCATCGAGGTCGGGGACATCGAGCATCTCGAGAAGCCCGTGATCGCGGGTGCCGTGGTGCTGCTCACCAACGAGATCGCCGCGCACCAGGTCATGCCGAAGAACTTCCCGTTCTACAACCCGGAGGAGCATCGACGCATCATCGCCGCGCTCGAGCACTTCGGGCCGGCCGCGGTGATCGCGGCCACCGGCCGCGACCCGGAGATGGTGGGCGGGCAGTATCCGTTCCCGCTGTTCGAGGACGGCGACCTGGACATCCCCAACGCCTACATGACCGCCGAGGACGGCAAGCTGTTGCGCAAGTTCGACGGCGACCTCGTCCGCATACGTATCGAGTCCCGGCGCCTGCCGGCGACTGCCGAGCAGGTGGTCGCCACGCTTCCGGGCGACCGCCCGGGCAGGATCGTGGTCTCGGCGCACATCGACAGCCGCCGTGGCTCTCCCGGGGGCCTCGACAATGCGAGCGGCGTGGCGACACTCCTTGCGCTCGCCGTGTTGCTTGCCGGGTACGAGCACGGACCGACGATCGAGATCGTGCCGTTCAACGGTGAGGACGACTACGCGGCGCACGGCGAGATCCTCTGGCTCGCCGAGAACGAGGGCGCGATGGACGACATCGAACTCGGCATCAACATCGACGATCTCGGCTGGCGGGGTACGGTCAACCACGTGTCGCTCTATGGGTGCCCGCCCGAGGTGGAGGCGGCCGTCCGCGCCGCTGTGGACGGCTTCCCGGACATGGCCGAGGGACCGCAGTGGTTTCAGAGCGACCATGCGATCTTCGGCATGCACGGCCGACCGGCCATCGCGCTTGCGACGAGCGACATCGCGGGGTTCATGGCCGGTTACGCGCACTCGGAGAAGGACACCGCCGATCTGGCGGACCCGGCGCTCATCGCCGGGGCAGCCCGGTTCGTGCGCGATGTGATCGACAGGGTTGCCAGCGCGTAGGCACGTTAGGCACACTGATACTCTAGGGCGTGTCACTCGGGAGGGAGCCGCAATGAAGAAGTCGGGCATCATCATCGGCCTCGTAGTGCTCGCGATAGTCGCGATGTCGCTCATCGGCACGTACAACCGGCTGGTGAACCTCGACAACGAGGTCGAGACGCAGTGGGCGCAGATCGACAACCAGCTCAAGCGCCGCGCGGACCTCATTCCCAACCTCGTGAACACGGTCAAGGGCTTTGCCGCGCAGGAGAAGGACATCATGACCGCGATCGCCGACAGCCGCGCGCGGCTCGCAGGCGCCGCGTCTCCCGCGGAGGCTGCAGAAGCCGATGCCGAGCTCACAGGCGCGCTCGGCAGACTGCTCGTCATCGTCGAGAACTACCCCGACCTCAAGAGTGACCAGACGTTCATCCGGCTGATGGATGAACTCTCCGGCACAGAGAACCGTATCTCCGTGGCGCGCAAGGACTACAACGAGACCGTGCGCGACTACAATCTGGCGGTGCGCACGTTCCCGACCAACCTGATCGCGCCGATCATGGGCTTCGAGAAGGCCGAGTTCTTCGAGATCTCCGAGTCCGACCGCGAGACGCCCGAAGTGGACTTTGGCAACGACGAGTAGCCGGCGGAGGACTCAAGGCCTCATGACCCGTCGCGTATCGCTGCTGCTTGCCCTCGCGCTTGCCGCCACGGTGGCGTTCGCGCTTCCCGCCGCGGGCATCGAGGCCACCGGCTACGTGATGGACGAGGCGGGCATCATCCCGCCCGACGTCGAGTCACGCATCGAAGCGCTCTCGGCACGCATCGAGACTTCGACGCCCGGCGCCCAGATCGCGGTCGTCACCGTCGCCTCGCTTGACGGTCGACCGATCGAGGACTACGCCGAGCGCCTGTTCGACGAGCTGGGCATCGGCGCGAAGGACCTGGACAACGGCGTGCTGCTCATCGTCGCAGTGAGCGAGCGCGAGGTGCGGATCGAGGTGGGCTACGGCCTCGAGGGGGCCATCCCCGATCCGGTTGCCGGTCGTGTGCTCGACGAGGACGTCATCCCGCGCTTCCGCGATGGCGACATGGCAGGCGGTATCGAGGCCGGTCACGCACGGCTCGCCGGACTGGTGGCTGCCGAGTACGAGACCGAGGTCGAGGGTGCCGCCGAGCCGAACACCGGTCCGGGCATCGGCTTGTGGATCGTGCTGCTCGCCGTCGGCGGCGTCATCGGGTTCTTCATCTGGGCCGCGAAGAAAGGCCTGCTCAAGGGCGGCGGCGGCTCACCCGGCTCGGGCGGCAGCTCCGGCGGAGGGTTCATGCCACCCCCGCCGTCCACATGGGGCGGCTCGAGCAGCGGGGGCGGCGGCTCGTCCGGCGGCTTCGGCGGCGGTGGTTCGGGCGGCGGCGGAGCGACCCGGGGCTGGTAGCGGTACCGGCGCTCGACGCGCAGGGCCTACGCGTGTCGCGGCTTCCTGAAGGCCGCGTGCCAGAACACCCGGCCGGCGAGCAGGAGCGCGGTCCCCACGCCGACGTACACGGCACCCATGATGCCCGCACCGATCTGGTCGTCGGCCACAACAAGGCTCCGCAGCCAGATGCCGCCACCCATCATGAGCGCGACGAGCGCCCACGAGCGCAGCGAGAAGAAGCTCAGGAAGAACGCGGGGCCGCGCCTCCGGATGCGCTCGACCGCCGTGGCGGCCACACGCTCCAGCAGATACCGTGACTTGAGCACGCCGAGCGAAAGACCCACCGCAAGCGCCCACGCGTGCCACGAGCGGCCCTGGATGTAGTCGAGCCCCCGGACGATCAGGATCGATGCGCCGATCAGCCACATCGCGGCCGCGGAGACCAGCTGCGTCCGTACGCTGGACCGGAGCGCGCCTCGCGAGCGGTTCTCGGCTGCGGGGGCTTGAGGGGCATCAGTCATGTGGGGCAGTGTCCTCTCAACAGGTGCGGGCTGGCAAGTCCCGACGGTCGGGTCTCTGCACGTCGCCTGCCACATGGCGCGCGGCATGGCATGATACAGGGTGCGCGAACGCGTTTCACGAGGAGGAGACAGCATGATCATCACGCCCGGCGTGCACTCCGAGGTCGGCACGCTCAGAACCGTGCTCGTCCACCGGCCCGGCATCGGCCTCGAGCGCCTGACACCTGCCAACCGCAGCGAGTTCCTCTTCGACGATGTCGTGTGGGTCGAGCGCGCGCAGGCCGAGCACGATGCGTTCGTTGCGCTGCTGCGTTCGCGGGGCGTCGAGGTGCTCTACCTCGAGGAACTGCTCGCCGAGGCGCTCGCGCACTCGGTCGAGGCGCGTGCCGAGGCGATCGGCAACGCGGTCTCGTCGTACTCGGTCGGCCTGTCGCTCGTGACCGAGCTCCGCAGCTACCTGCACGATCTCGAGCCGGCGCACCTGGCGTCCGTGCTCATCGGCGGACTGCTCGTGCGCGAGCTTGAAGGGTTCGACCTGGCAGCGCTCGCCCGGCGCTCGCTCGGCGCGGTGCTCTCCGATCCCGACGGCTTCGTGCTGCCGCCGCTGCCCAACACGCTGTTCACCCGGGATTCGAGCGCGTGGCTGTTCGGTGGTGTCGTCTTGCCGCCGCTGTTCTGGGCGGCGCGCCGCATGGAGGTCGTCAACGTCTCGCTCATCTACCGCTACCACCCGCGGTTCGCCGGCGCGCGATTCCACTTCTGGCACCCGCCCACCGGCGACACGTCGCGCTTCGCACTCGAGGACTTCAGTCAGGGCGCGTCGCTCGAGGGCGGCGACATCATGCCGATCGGCAACAGAACGGTGCTCGTCGGCCTCGGCGAGCGCTCGACAGGGCGCATGGTGGAACACGTCGCCTCAGCCCTGTTCGCAGCCGACGAGGCGGACCGGGTGATCGTCTGCCGGATGGCGCAGGAGCGGGCGTACATGCACCTCGACACGGTGTTCACCATGCTCGACCGCGACGCGGTCACGCTCTACCCGCCGGTCATCGAGGACATGCTCGTCTACAGCGTGCGGCCCGGCGAGCGCACCGATTCGTTCGAGATCACCGAGGAGCGGGGCCTGCTCGAGGCCGTCGCCGACGCGCTCGACATCGAGACGCTCCGCGTGGTCGAGACCGGAGGCGACAGCTTCCAGTCCGCGCGCGAGCAGTGGGACGACGCCAACAACGTGGTGGCGGTGGAGCCCGGCGTGGTGATCGCGTACGAGAAGAACGTGGGCACCAACGCGAAGCTGCGAGAGGCGGGCATCGAGGTACTCGAGATCGAAGGGACCGAACTCGGCAAGGGACGCGGCGGCGGCCACTGCATGACGTGCCCGATCGTGCGGGACGGCCTGTAGTGGGCGTGCGAGGCGCATCGGAACCGGGGCCGCTTCTCAACGAGACGCTCGAGCTGCTCTACGCGCGGCGGTCCACGCGGGTCTACGGCCCCTCGCCGCTCACCGCCGACGAGAAGCAGGCCATCGCGCATGCGGCGCTCAGGGCGCCCACCGGCGGCAACATGGTCCTCTACACGATCGTCGAGATCGAGGATCAGGCGCTCAAAGATCGCCTTGCGGTCCTGTGCGACGACCAGCCGTTCATCGCGGCCGCGCCGTGGGTGCTCGTCTTCGTGGCGGACTACCAGAAATGGACCGACCTGTTCGTCGCGGGCGGCGCCTACGAGGTGGAGGGTGTCGAGCACCGCAAGGGTGTGAGCTCCGGCGGCCTCCTCCTGGCGTGCTCCGACGCGCTTATCGCCGCACAGAACGCGGTGATCGCCGCCGAGTCGCTCGGCATAGGCTCGTGCTACATCGGCGACATCCTGGAGAACGGCGAAGACGTGGCCCGGCTGCTCGAACTGCCACCGCACACGCTGCCCATCGCGATGGTGTGCTTCGGCAGGCCGCGCGTGCCGCAGGAGCCCATCGAGCACTACGGGAAGCGTCTCGTCCACACGGATCGGTACCGGCGCATGACACCGGCCGAGCTGACCGAGGCGGCTCGCGACCTCGAGGACCTGCACGCCCCTCATGGTCTGCCGGAGGGCGCGGCTGACTATCCGCAGGTCGTCTACCGGCGCAAGTTCGCCTCGGCATTCATGCGAGAGATGAACCGCTCGGTGACCTGGTGGCTCGAGCGGTGGGGGCAGGGTTAGGTTCTGTCAAGGTTCCGTTCGGAGGTCGCTGGTACAACGGTCTCAATCCGTCTCCGGACCACCACGGTGTGACACTGGCGGTTGAGCCGAAGGGACTTATCACCGATACCACTAGAAGCATCAACATCGGCGAGTAGCCTGACGCCCCGGGAACACCGGGAGCTGACGAGGAGTACACCATGGTGTCCGTATCGGTTCGCAGAAGGCACGTCTCCCTGCTTGTGGCGATAGCGCTCGTGGCGCTTTCGTTCCCTGCGTCGGCGGGGGCGACGGCGCCACTCGGGCGGAAGGTCCCGTCTGCGGAGCGCACATCGCGTGCCGCCCGGCTCGTCGAAGACGTGGGAGCGGCAGGCCGGGTGCCCGAGGCTACCTTTGCCGAGGGTGAGGTGCTCGTCAGGTTCGATCGCGGCGTCTCGGCGGCCTCGGCAGGTGTCGCGCACGCCAGGGTCGGGTCGCGGGTCGCACGCGCGTACTCGGTCGTCGACGGCCTGCAACTGGCCAGGTTGCGACCAGGCACGAGCGTCGAGGATGCGATCGCTGCGTACGAGGCGATGCCGGGTGTCATCTACGCACAGCCCAACTACATCAAGAGGATCACGGCGATGCCGGATGACACCGGCTTCGGCGAGCTGTGGGGGTTGCACAACACGGGCCAGAACGGTGGCACGGCGGATGCCGACATCGATGCGCCCGAGGCGTGGGACCGCACCACCGGTTCCTCGGACGTCATCATCGCCGTGGTGGACACGGGCGTGGACTACGAGCACCCGGATCTTGCCGACAACATGTGGGTGAACCCCGGCGAGATCCCCGGCAACGGCATCGATGACGACGGGAATGGTTACGTCGACGATGTGCACGGCTGGGATGCCGTCAATGGCGACGGTGATCCTATGGACGATAACGGCCACGGCACGCACTGCGCGGGCACCATCGGCGGGGTCGGAGACAACGGGCTCGGTATCACGGGCGTGAACTGGGACGTCTCGATCATGGCCGTCAAGATGCTCGACGCTGATGGCAACGGGCTCACGAGCGACGTTCTCGAGTGCTTCGAGTACATCGACGCGGCCGGTGCCCACCTCTCGAGCAACTCATGGGGTGGCTGGTACCCGTTCGACCAGGCCGAGTACGACGCCATCGCCGCAGTGGACAAGCTCTTCGTGTTCGCCGCGGGCAACGACGGCGTGCTCATCGAGGGGTCGTCCTCCTTCCTGCCGGCCGGCTACGACCTGCCGAACATCCTGTCCGTGGGAGCGACCGACAACAAGGACCTGCCGGCCTCGTTCTCCAACAGGGGCGCCACCCGCGTGGACGTCTTCGCTCCGGGGGAGATGATCTTGAGCACCGTTCCCGGGGACCGGCGGGTCTCGATCTCGCCGGGCGCCACCGTCAACACGCTGTACAGCACGGGTTTCACGGATCTCACAGGCTGGACCGTTGCGGACTACAGCAACAAGCCGTGGGAGCTGACCACGGGAGCCTACACGTCGGCACCGTCGAGTGTGGCCCATCTCAACTACGCGAACGATGAAGAGGCCTACGTCGACCAGGTCACAACCGTCGACCTGTCCGGAGCGGACTTCCCGGGCGTGCGGTTCGAGTGGCGCTACGATGTGGAGCCGGACTGGGACTACGCACACGTTTGGGTCTACGGCTCGGGTACCGGCACCTGGTCACTCGTCGAACTGGCCACGGGAGACAGCGGGGGATTCGAGGAGCGGTGCCTCGATCTCGGTGCATACGCCGGGCAGACGGTCCGCCTCTCCTTCGGCATCTCATCTGACGAGGTGATCGACTCGGCAGCCGGCTACGACGGCGTGTGGATCGACGATCTGGAGGTCTTCGATCTCGATCCCGCAGAGGGTTCACCGTGGGCGTACTGGGCCGATCACGAAGATGCCTATGGCTACAAGAGCGGTACGTCCATGGCCACACCGCACGTCGCGGGGGTGGCGGGGCTGCTCATGGCCCAGGACGGCACGCGGGACTGGAGCGACCTCAAGGGCCTCCTCATGGATACCGTGGACGAGAAGGCATCACTTGCCGGTCTATGCGTGACCGAGGGCCGCATCAACGCGGCTTCCGCGCTGGCGGCCGAGGCACCCAACGCCGCTCCGGTAGCCGTTTCCGACGCGTACACGGCCGCGCGCAACACGGCGCTCGTCATCTCCGCGCCCGGCGTGCTCGCCAACGACACAGACGCTGACAGCGATACGCTGAGCGCCCAGAAGCTGACCAATCCTACCCACGGCGCGGTGACGCTCCTGTCCACCGGCGGTTTCACGTACACGCCAGAGGCCGACTTCATCGGCACGGACAGCTTCACGTACAGAGCCAACGACGGCGCCGAGGTCTCGAACACCGCCACCGTGGACATCACAGTCGCGCTTCCCAGGGGCGCCTTCAGAGTGTGGGGGCTCGACCGTTACCTCACGAGTGCCGAGGCCTCGAGACGGGCGTTCACCACGGCCGATACCGTGGTCGTCGCCACAGGCGGCAACTGGCCCGACGCGCTCGGCGGCAGCGCGCTTGCCGGTGCCGTGGACGGACCGCTGTTGCTCACGACGCCCGGTGCGCTTCCGGCGTCTATACGCGACGAGATCGTCAGACTCGGCGCTACGAAGGCGTACGTGCTCGGCGGCACGGGTGCCGTGTCGGTCAGTGTCGAGAACGCGCTCAAGTCCCTGGTGGGAGGCAACGTCAAGCGTCTGAAGGGCGATGACCGCTACGCCACGGCCCAGGCGATCGCGGAGGAGACGGTCGCGCAGCTCGGGCCGGCGTACACGGGCGGCGTGCTCGTGGCGACGGGCGCCAACTTCCCGGACGCCACCGCCGCTTCGCCGCTCGCGGCCGCGCTCGGACGGCCCATCGTGCTGGTGAACCGCGCGACGGGCGCATACCGTCTGCCGACCGGCGCGACGAGTGCGCTCATCCTCGGCGGGGTGAACGTGGTGCCGGGGGCGGTGGAGGACTCACTCGAGCTCGCCCTGGGCGACGGGAACGTCATGCGCAAGGGCGGAGCGAACCGCTACGAGACCGCGGCCCTCGTGGCCCAGGCCGGTGTGGACGCAGGCATGAGCTGGAACGGTGTCGGCCTGGCGACGGGGGAGAACTTCCCCGATGCGCTCGCCGGTGGCGCGATGCTTGGCGCCTGGAACGGTGTCATGCTGCTCACGACACCCACCGCGCTGCGGACAGAAGCCTACACGAAGCTCTCTACGAACAAGTCGAAGATCGACACGCTCTACGTTATCGGCGGTGACGGTGCGGTCTCGTCGGCAGTCTTCACGGCCGCCAAGTCGGCTGCCGTCATCCCGTAGGTTTTCGCTACTCGACGACTATCGAACCCTCGCTGCCATCGCCGCCGCACAGGATGTCGTACGTTCCGGGCTCCATCGCCGGCAGTTGTACGGTCGCACCCTGCGAGATGTCCGCTTCTATGCCGAGCTGCGGGAACTTGATCGAGACGCGGCACTCGGTGCCGGGCCCGAAGACGATCTCGGCCGGGACGCCGCTCTTCGCGCGGATGAAGGCCGGCTTGAAGCCGTGGTCGTCGACGACCTCGATGCGCTGGACGCTGCCGTCTTCCGCGAGTTCCATCGGTGTGGCGTCGGCGGCGGTCATCGCGAGGTAGCCTGCCGAGGCGAGCGCGCTGCGGATGATGCCCTCGGACACGATCGATGAGTCGTACGCGACGGTGAGCGCCAGACTCGTGATATCGAGCGACGCCGTGGCGACGCCCTGGATCCCGTCGAGCGACTGGAAGATGTGCGCAGACTCGTGGTCGGCGTCGTCGCCCTCCAGAAGGCGCAGGGGATACTCGGCAGAGGTGTCGGGTTCGGCTGTGGTCACCACGCGCGTGATGACGTCGCCGGTACGGCTGACGCTGCCGGGCGCATCTTTGATCATCGTCTGTGTCACGATGAACGCGAGTGCGACGACGGCGATGCCGATGATGAACAGAAGCTGCTTCGGTGTCGGACGCATCGAGTCTCCTATCGGCTCGGTGGGGCACCTGGTCGAGCGTACGTGAGCACCTAGTATGCCACAGCCCGGTGTGGACGATGCATAAGATAGCCGCAGATGTGATAATCGGCGGGCGGGAGGCGTAGCGCCGGGCGTATCGTCCCCGCAGGCAAAGGGAGGCCAGCGACGTGACCAGGCAGACTATCGTAGTGGCCCTCGGCGGCAACGCCTTGCTCAAGCGCACCGATCCGATGACCGCCGAGGCGCAGCGCGCAAACATCCGCGTAGCCGCTCGCTCGCTCGCGCCGCTATCCGCCGAGTACGATCTCGTGCTCGCGCACGGCAACGGACCGCAGGTGGGGTTGCTCGCGCTCCAGGCAGCCGCGTACCTCGACGCCGAGCCGTTCCCCCTCGACGTCCTCGGCGCTCAGACACAGGGCATGATCGCCTACATGCTCGAGCAGGAACTCGGCAACTTCGTGCCGGCCGAGAAGCGCATCGCCACGATTCTGACGATGGTCGAGGTTGACCCCGCCGACCCCGCGTTTGATGATCCGACCAAGTTCGTCGGGCCGGGTTACGCCAAGGCAGACGCCGATGTGTTGGCCGCCGGGCGAGGGTGGGTGTTCCGCCCCGACGGAGCGATGTGGCGGCGCGTCGTGGCATCGCCCGAGCCGCACCAGATCTTCGAGATCGAGCCGATCAGGTGGCTCATCGAGCGCGGGGCGATCGTGATCTGCACGGGTGGCGGCGGCATTCCAACGGCGTATGCGGACCCCGAGCGTCGCACGCTCATCGGTGTCGAAGCCGTGATCGACAAGGACCTCGCAAGTGAGCTGCTCGCGCGCAAGCTCGGCGCGAGCCTGTTCATCATGCTCACCGACGCCGAGGGCGTCT
Organism: Coriobacteriia bacterium; assembly: GCA_030651765.1. Classification (GTDB taxonomy): domain Bacteria; phylum Actinomycetota; class Coriobacteriia; order Anaerosomatales; family Anaerosomataceae; genus UBA2272. The sequence goes on from JAUSBY010000003.1 coordinate 164,647, forward strand.
ACGCCGGGTGGGGGACTCCGGAGGAGCGGCTCCTCGGGTGGGTGACTCCCGACCAGCTGGAGGCCCACGAGTTCGCAGCGGGTTCGATGGGGCCGAAGGTCGAGGCCGCGACGCGGTTCGTCGAGGCCACCGGCAACCGTGCGGCCATCGGCAGGCTTGAGGACCTCGCCGCAATCGTGGCGGGTGACGCCGGTACGAACGTCGTACGCGAGCTGCCGGCGGAGCGGAAGGTGTGACGGCGTGACGCCGGACGTCACTGTCATCATCGCCGCCTACAACGCGATGCCGTACGTGACTCGGTGCGTCACCTCCATCTTCGAACAGTCGCTTGCGCCGGAGCGCATCGAGATCATCGCGGTGGACGACGGGTCGGCCGATGGCACGGGCGAGGAGCTCGACCGGCTGGCCGCCTGCGTTTCGAACATGACCGTCATCCACCAGGAGAACTCCGGCACGCCCGCCGGTCCTCGCAACGTCGCGCTCGACCGGGCGCACGGGCGGTTCGTATTGTTCCACGACGCGGACGACCATCTCGGTGCCGAGGCGCTCGAGCGCATGGTCGCGATGGCGGATGCCAACGGCACCGACGTCGTGCTCGGCCGCATCGTCGGCGGCGGCGGCCGGCCGGCGCCACGCTCGATGTTCACGCACACGCGTCAGAGGACCGACGTGTTCGACTCGCGTGTCTGGTGGACCCTCGGGCCGCAGAAGCTGTTCCGGCGCGAGCTCGTCGAACGGCTCGGCCTTCGGTTCAAGACGCGTTTCCCGCAGGGCGAGGACATGCCGTTCGTGGGCGCAGCGTATCTGGCGGCCTCGGGCATCTCCATCCTGGCTGACTACGACTGCATCTATCTCACGTGGCGCGATGACGGACAGAACATCACCCTCACGCGGACCGGCCTACCCGAGCGTCTCGCGATCGCCGGGGCCATGTTCGACCTCGTCGACGAGCGGGTGGAGCCGGGCGAACGTCGCGACCAGCTCATGCACCGCCACTTCGCGGTCGAGGTGGTCGACACCGTGGTGCCTCCCCTCGTCGCCGAGACCGATCCGCTGCGCCGCGATGAGGCCGTGGGTCTGATCCGCTCGTGGATCGAGCGCTGGTACACGCCCGCGCTCGAGCGTCGCGTGCAGCCGCTGCACCGCCTGTACCTGTACCTCATACGGGAGGGTCGGATCGCCGAGCTTTCCGTGGTCTACCGGTGGGTGGCCGAGGGAGGCGAGCCCGAGACCGTTCTTGATGGCGACCGCGCCTACCGTGCGTATCCGTTCTTTCGGGATCCGGCTGCCGGCATCCCGGACGCATGCTTCGACACCACCGATCGCCTGCCGATCGAGCACCAGCTCGAGGCTGTCGCCATCGATGGCACCCGGATCGGTGTCACGCTCCAGGCACGCTTCGGCATGCTCGGCGACGAGAGCGCGCAGGCGTGTCTCGTCCTACGCGATCGGGCGACACGCCGGGAGTTCGTCGCGCCCCTCTCGGGCAACGCCGACGACGCCGGCTTCTCGGGGCGGATCGATCTGGCGACCATCGCCGACGGGCACCCGATCGGCCGCGGACTCTGGGACCTGTTCGTGCAGCTCGAGCTCCGCGGCATCGAGAAGCGCGCCCGCATCGGCAGGCACCGGGTCGGGAGTGTGGACGGCTTGCTACGCCCCGGCTACCTGGCGCTGCCCGGCGCCGAGACCACCGTCGTGCCGTACTTCACCGATCCACACGACAACCTCACGTTCGACATCGGAGGCGTCTCCCGCCAGGCGCCGCCGGCACTGTCGCTCGAGCGCATCGCGTGGCGGGAGGGGGCCGATGCGACGCTCGACATCATCGGGTCCTGGAACGTCGGCGGTGTGCCTGCCGATGCCGTCCGCGCCGTGCTGATGGCCGCCGATGGCACCACGCACGTCGTGCGGGGCGGCGAGTCGGACGCGCCTGGCGGCTTCTCGCTCGCAGTCCCTCTCAAGACGGTTGCAGCAGGCCGGCCGCTCGGCGAGGGTATCTGGACGCTTGCGGTTCGGATCGAGGCGCCGGGGCTCAGGCAGGGGGTCGCGTCAGCCGGGGTGGAGGCTGGCTCGGCCACCATGCGTCGTGGGCTTCGGAAGGTGCCGGTCGGGTTGCGGGCCGACGGTGCCGGTGTCGCCATCACCGTTGGACGTGCCTGACGGCGTCGGTCACGCCCGCGGGTGCAGTCCGGGGAGTAGGATGTCGCGCACGACCCGTTCGCTCGCGTGTCCGTCGGCCACATCGAACCACCGCTGGCGGAATGCACGGACCCGCCCGAGGTCGAACCGTCCGGCGGCGATGTGTTCGGCGAGTCCGGCGGTCGTCGTGAAGATCGGCCCGGGTACGTCCGAGGCGTAGTCGAAGTAGAAGCCGCGCTCGCGTTCGTACGCCTCGTAGTCGGGAGCGTAGAACAGCATCGGCCGCTCGAGCAACGAGAACTCGAAGATCGCGCTCGAGTAGTCGGTGACGAGCACGTCACTCGCCAGCATGAGCTCGTTGATGTCGGGGTGATCCGACACATCGACGACGAATTCCCTGAGATGCTCGGGTATGACCGCCGAGGTGGCCACGAACGGGTGAAGTCTCAGTAGCCAGACGCAGTCCGCACCGCATGTGTCGGCGAGCAGCTCGAGATCGAGCGCATCGTGATAGCGAGCCTCATGGACGGTGTCGCCCCTGAAGGTCGGCGCGTACAGCACGATGGTCTTGCCGTCCGGAAGCCGGTAGCGCTCCCGGACGCGGCGAGGCGCGCGGACGCGGCGGGCGGGGTCGAAGAACAGGTCCGTCCGCGGTATCCCGGTCACGAAGAACCGCTCCTCGGGCTGTCCGAAGGCCTCTGCGTAGTGCGGGATGGCGTTTCTGGAGGCGACCAGGCAGTGCGTGTAGTTGGCGTGGATCCTGACCTGCCGAAGCAGCGATGCGCTTGCGCCGAACGTCTTGCCCGCGACGCTGTACCCGACCTTCTTGAACGCGCCCGAGGCGTGCCACGTCTGCACGATCGTCGTGCCTGGCTTGGGGCGGATCGGATAGAGCGGGAAGTAGTAGTCGTCCACGATGAAGACCCGCGACGTGGCGAGGTAGTACTCGGCACGTATCGCGGTCGCGAGTGTTGCGAGCTTGCCCGCCAGCGTGTCGACCGAGCGGTGAAGTAGCAGAACGGCATCGGTGCCGGGGGCCTGGCGGAGCAACTCGTCGTGTACCCACCTGAGGTTGCCGCGGAGGCGCTCGGCGTGGTTGGACGCGAGCACCACGCGGTCCCGGACCGGCAGGGGCCTGAACGCGAACCACGCGAGCCGCAGCACCCACTTCCTGAGAAAGACGATCACCGGCCGGCACGTCCCAAGACGAGCTCGTCGATGATGCGGTCGGTCGCGTGTCCATCGTGGTGCTCGAGGTGGCGCTCGGCGAACGCGGTCACCTTCTCGGCTTCGAAATCCTGTGCCCGGATGGCGTCGAGCATCTCGTCGAAGGTCCTCACGATTCTGCCGGGCACGAACACCTCGTAGCCCTCGTAGAAGTCGCGGGCGCTGATGTAGTCCTCGAGGTCGTAGGCGAAGAAGAGCATCGGTCGGCCAAGTGTGCAGTACTCGAAGACCAGTGAGGAGTAGTCGGTGATCACGAGGTCGGCGATGAACAGCAGGTCGTTGACCTCGCGGATGGCGCTCGCTTCGATCAGGCGGTCCGTCAGCTCGGCCGGGATCTCGAGCGGTTCGATCACGAAGGGGTGCATCTTGAACACGACGACCGCGTCGCGCTCGACAGCCAGGTCGTGGAGCGCCTGAAGGTCGAGACGGTCATGGTCGTAGTAGGCGTCCGACGGCCCCTTTCCCCGGAACGTCGGGGCGAACAGGATGACCTCGCGCCCGCGGGTCTCGGGCAGCTGTTCCCGCATCCTCTCGGCGGTACGCTCCCGGTACGCGGCGTCGAAGAAGACGTCCATGCGCGGGATCCCTGTGGGCACGACACGCTTCTCATCGATGCCGAATGCCTCGGCGTAGAACGGGACGTCGTGCCGGGAGCTCACTATCGCGTGCGTGTAGTTCTTGTGCACGCGTGAGAACGGATTCGGCCCTCCCGGCTTGCCGATTCGGCTGTAGCCGACCGTCTTGAACGCTCCCGAGGCGTGCCAGAGCTGGATGATCGACACGTCGGGTGGGAACTCGACCTTGTACAGGGTCGGGTGATAGTCGTCGAGAAGGATCACGTCGGCGGCGGCAAGGTAGAAAGGAAGGCGGATCTTGTCCGCGAGCGGCCGACGCACGGTGGTGCTCTCCTTGAACAGGTACCAGAACGTGTACTCGCCCTCGAAACCGCGCTCGCGCATGCGATCGCGCACGTCGAGCAGGTTGCCCGATATCGTCGCGCGCGAGTCGGACGTGAACAGGATCCGCGTGCCCGTGCGCTTCACCAACCGCCTGCAGATGCGGTACGAGCTCTTGAAGAGGAGCTCCCGCGTGCGCCGCAGGCGTCTCCTGATCCTCGCGCCGAGGCGGGACGGGAGCGAACCTCGCCCGCCCGCCGCGCGGTTCTTGCGGTACGTGACCGCGAGCGCGAAGCGGCCGCCGGCACGTTCCACGACCGGGAACAGCCAGTAGCGGCCGCCCCGGACCGAGCGGATGCCGTCGTAGCCGAACGCGGGAATCGTCAGGTCCGGGCTCATACGGACCGGTGCCACGTCGCCTGCCGGCGTCACGATGCGGACGAGCCACGTTCCGGTGACGAGGGGGTCGCCGTCAAGGGCGAAGAACACGGCGACATCCAGCGTGAAGCGTTCGCCTGCGACCCGCACGCTATCCACTCGCGCGCGACGCTCGCTGCGGGCTTCCTGCAGGTAGACGTCCGAGCCTGCGAGAGCCCCCGCATCAGGTGTGCCGCCGGAGCCGTTGGCGACCAGCGTCCCGTGCAGACGGAGGCGGGTGCGCTCCCACTCCAGCGCGTCGACGACGAGTGCGAACGTGGCCTCGGTCTCGGGCATCGATTCGCCGTCGGGCGCGAACCGATGCCGGTCCGCATCGCTACTCGTTGGCGAACTCATGTCCGACATAGGTGATCCCCGTTCCGAGATAGTCTTGCTGCTCGATGCGGAACGGCCGCTTGTTCGAGTAGCCGACGTAGAAGCCCGCGTCATTGTTCCACAACTCGCCCGACAGCAGGTACTCGCCTGCGAGAAGGTTGGGTGACTTGAGGCGAACGCGCAGGTGGTGCGTGCCCGGCGAGGAGTCGACCGTGTTGGCGGGATTGCGCTTGTCGGCCATGTACACCTCGAGCTGTTCTGCATTGCGAATCGTGTAGCAGAACGTCAGGGCCTCGACCGGACGCTTCACCGTGTAGTCGAACTCGAAGACGATGTCCTCCCCGTAGGCGAACGTGGTCGCCTTGTCGCCGGCGGCAGTGCGCATCGCAAAGCCTGACACCTCGACGATGTCGCGCTTCTCCTGCGGCGTGTCGACGTCGTCGTCCTCGGCCCGCTTTCGTTTCGTGCGCGCCCGCTCGGCACGCAGGAAGTCCTCGTATGCCAGGACGACCGGTCCGAGTTCGCCCTGCTCGATGATGCGGCCACGGTCGATCCACACGCCGAGCGTGCAGAACGCCTTGACCGTGAACAGCGAGTGGCTCACGAACAGGATCGTCTTGCCCTGGCGCCGGAACTCCTCCATCGCGTCGATGCACTTGAGCTTGAACACATCGTCGCCGACGGCGAGGACCTCATCCACGATGAGGATGTCGGGGTCGACGTTGACCGACACCGCGAAGCCGAGTCGGGACTTCATGCCGCTCGAGTACGTGCGCACGGGCTGCGTGATGTGCTCGCCGATGTCAGCGAACTCGATGATCGCGGCCATCCGCTGGTCGATCTCGGCGCGCGCGATCCCCATCGATACTGCCTTCAGGTACACGTTCTCAACGCCGGTGAGCTCGGGGTCGAATCCCGAGGTCAGCTCGAGCATGGCCGAGATGCGGCCGTCCACTTCGACCGTGCCACTCGTGGCCGAGGTCACGCCGGTGATGATCTTGAGCAGCGTCGACTTGCCCGATCCGTTCTTCCCGACGATCGCGATGACCTCGCCTTTCGGGAAATCGAGCGTCACATCGTCAAGTGCCGTGAACGCCCGTCCCGTCGGCGTGCGCCTGAACGCATCGAGTGCGCGGCCGAGCGAGGAGTCGTAGATGCGGTACGACTTCGTCAGGTTGCGTACGCGGATAGCGTGTCGCGGCGAGGCGGCCATCTAGAGCACGTCCGCGAAGTCAGGCTGCAGGCGGTGGTACAGATAGCCGGCGATCAGCATGAGCAGGCCGGTGAGTCCCCAGAAGTACGCCGTGTAGCGAAGGCTGCCAAATAGCCAGTCAGGCCGCAGCAGGGCGTGCCGATAGCCTTCGATGAGGTACGTGAGGGGGTTTGCCAGGATCGCCCACCTGAGCGTGCCGTGGACGCTCGAGAGCGGCCAGATGATCGGTGTCAGCCAGAACATCACCCGTGTGAACGAGCGCACCATGTGGCCTACGTCGGCACTCACGGCCGATAGCGTGGAGATGAGGATGGCGACCACCGACGCGAAGACGAGCGTCGCGAACATGTAGTAGAGCAGCTGGAGGGTGTGGACGGTGAACCCGGGTCCGGCGAGCGCGAGTATGAGGACCGACGGCATCAGGAGCATGAGGTGCGCGAAGAACAGTGCGATCACGGTGAACACGGGAATGGTCGAGACGGGGAAGACCATCTTTGTCACGAGGTGGCGGTGATCTCTAATCGCCGTACCGCCGATGGTGAGCGCATCGTTCAGGAAGAACCACGGGACGATCCCCGGGATGAGCCACAGGATGTACGGGACGTCCTCGATCGGCTTGCCGCCGCGCAGCCCCACCGAGATCGCGAACCAGTAGACGGCGATGAAGACCGCGGGCCTGACGACCGCCCAGCCTACGCCGAGTAGCGAGCCGCTGTAGCGCTTGGTGAGGTCGAAGCGCGCCATCGCAAGCGTTCGACGGACGTTGCGCGCATTGCTCACCGCGATCTCGCGAAGCCCCCGCCATGCAGCACCCACCGAACCGCCTTTCGCCGTGCAGTGTTCGCGCCGTCCGTCCGGCGCCTGATTCGACAGACTCACGGTAACAGATACTATTGTAGGCATCCTCGGGCCCTGTCGCGGCGTCCGGGACTTCGATGATCAGGTATCGGCGCCACGTGCGGGCGGATGGAGTGAGCGTATGAGACGCGGCTTGATGGTATTGGCCGGCGGAGTCGGCGAGCGCATGGGCCAGCCGATGCCCAAGCAGTTCATCCTGCTCGCAGGCAAGCCGATCATCGCGCACGTACTCGACCGCGTCCGGGATCTCCCCGACATCACCAAGATAATCGTGTGCCCACCCGAGCACGTATCGCTGACCGAGGAGCTCCTCGCGCACCGGAACCTCGCCGACCGCTTCACGTGTGTCGTGGGTGGCGCGACGCGCCAGGAGTCTGTCTACAACGGCCTCTCGTACTTCGAGGGCTACGACTCGGTCGTGATCCACGAGGCGGTTCGGCCGTTCGTGACGACAGCGGAGTTCCAGGCACTCATAGACGATCCGGCCGAGAACGCCATCTATGGTTCGCCGATCCCGTTCACGGTGCTCGTCGGCCATGAGTACGTAGAGCAGACGCTCGACCGGTCGTCGCTCGTCAACGTGCAGTTGCCCCAGAAGTTCGATGTGGTGCGGCTTCGGGCCGCGCACGAGGCGGCGCGTGCCGAGGGCCGTGTGTTCACCGAAGACGCGAGTCTGCTCCATCACTACGGGCAGGGCCGGGTACGGATCCTCCCGGGCACGGCGAACAACATCAAGATCACGCAGCCGGTCGACCTGGTGCTCGGGGAGGCCATCTACAGCGAATACGTCCTCAGGGGAGCGTCCGACTGATGAAGACCTGCATCATCACCGGCGCGAGTCAGGGAATCGGGCGCGCCGCCGCCATACGCATGAGCAAGGAGCCCGGAGTCGGTAACCTGGTTCTCATCGCGCGGAGCGAGGAAGGCCTCGCGGCGACGCGCGACGCCATGGAGTCGGACGGCAAGCGCATCGAGCTCGTGGCGTTCGATCTGGCCGACCTCGACGCGGTTCCCGCGATGGTCAAACGCGTGTACGAGGAGTTCGGCTCGATCGACCTGCTGCTCAACATCGCTGGTTACGCCGAGCCGGCCGCTTTGCTCGACACCACCACCGAGAACATCATGACGACGTTCCAGGTCAACGTGTTCGCGCTCATCGTGCTCACGCGCGAGTGTGTGAAGTACATGCGGCACTCGGCATCGAAGATCTTGAACGTCGCGTCTACGGCGGGCGTCACCTCCCGCCCCGGCTGGCTCGCCTACGCCGCATCGAAAGCCGCCGTGGTCTCGATCTCCAACACGCTCACCGACGAGCTGGCCGAGTACGGTATCAAGGTATACAGCATCTCGCCGGGCCGCTGCGCCACCGAGCTCAGGCGCAAGCTCGCTCCCGAGGAGGACCCGTCGACGATCATGCAGCCGGAGGATGTGGCTGAGGTCATCGCCACGCTCATGCGCGACGATGAGACGTGCCTGGACGGGCAGAACCTCATCGTCCGTCAGGCACCGACAGCGGGCCGATGACGGTACTCGAGCTGTATCTGTCCAGGGTGTTCCTGCGCGTGTGGTGGGTGGCCTTCCGGCTGCTGCCGGTCAACCGCTCGAAGGTGGTCCTGGCTTCGGCGCGGGCCGAGCGGCTCGAAGGCAACTTGTTGTTCATCGATCGCGCTCTGGAACGCATGCGCCCCGACCTTGACCGTGTGCACCTGCTTGAGCGCTACGGCTATGGTCTGGCCGACAAGGTTCGTTACCTGCTCCACCTCGTTCGCGCCACCTACCACCTTGCGACGGCCCGGTACTTCATCATCGACAACGCGTACCTGCCCGTTCACGTCCTGCCGCACCGGCCGGAGACGGTGGTCATCCAGGTGTGGCATGCGATGGACGCGCTCAAGCGGTTCGGTCTGGACACGCACGAGGCCGAGCGACCGGTCGAGCGCACGTTTCTCCACAGGCGGTACGACTACGTGATCGTCGGCTCCGACGCGGCGGTCGCGCCGTACGCATCGGCGCTGCGGACCGACCCGGACCGCGTGATCCCGCTCGGCTCGGCGCGCAGCGACTTCTTCTCCGATGAGGCGGCGATGTCCGATGCCCGACGACGCATGGTCGAGCAGTATCCGGAGATAGCCGGTCGCCGGGTGATCCTCTACGCCCCGACGTTCAGGGGTGTCGGCCATGAGAAGCATTCGGCGCGCCTACTCGACCTCGCGCGCCTCGTCGACCTCCTCGGCGAGGGTGACGTCCTCGTCTACAAGCGACATCCGGTTCTCGGTCCGGGATCGCGCCCGCACCTCCCCGGCGTCGTCTACGTGGATGCCGATGTGGACCTGAACGAGGTGTTCTGTGTCACCGACATTCTGGTGACCGACTACACCTCGGCCATCTTCGAGTACGCGCTGCTGCGGCGCCCGCTCGTGCTGATAGTCCCGGATATCGAGGAGTACGAGCGCGATCCGGGCCTCTACCTCGACTATCGCACCGAGATGATAGGCGTCATGGCGACCACCACAGACGAGGTTGCCGACATCATCGCGCGTGGAGAGTTCGATATGCGCCCGTTCGAGGCGTTCATCGCGACACACGGGCATCGCGCCGACGGGCATGCCAGCGAGCGGTTCGTGGAGTTCCTGGGCCAGCGGTGAGAGCCGCCTGACGGCCTGATGGAACGTTTCGCCCCTCGGCGGCGTCTACACGTGTAGTACCCGGGAACTCGCGAGGGTGTGAGACGCATGACGCGCCGAACTCGCATACTGATAGGTGTGGTCCTCGTCGTGGCAGTCGCGGCCCTGGCGTTCGCGTTCGGGCCTCGCGGGCCGGACGCCGATCCGACGGCTGAGCCCCACCTCGGCGCGGCGCCTGAACCGGCCGTGCCGGAGCCGACTCCCGAGCCGGGCGCGCCGCGGTCACCCGCGCCGCGCGATCCGACACCGGTCGAGTCTCCAGCCACTCCCGAGCCCGACGACGACACCCGCTACGGCTGGTACTACATCGCCAACTCCTCGCATGACGCGCCGGGCGTGCCTGCCGAGGCGAGCCGTCTGCTGGCCGCCTACGGCGGCATCTACACCGGCCCGGACCCCGGTGCGGTCTACCTCACGGTCGACCAGGGCTACGAGAACGGCAACACGCCGGCCATCCTCGACGCGCTCGCGCGCAACGGCGTGAAGGCGACCTTCTTCGTCACCAGGTCCTACGTCGTCAACAACCCCGACCTCGTTCGGCGCATGGCCGATGAGGGACACGTTGTCGGCAACCATACGTCGACGCACCCGTCGCTGCCGGGGATCGCCACCGACCAGGCGACGTTCGCCGAAGAGCTCGAAAGCACGGAGCGTGCGTACGAGGAGGTCACGGGCCGTTCGATGGCGCCGATCATGCGACCGCCGATGGGGGAGTACAGCGCCCGTGCGCTGTGGCTCACGCAGCAGCTCGGCTACACGAGCGTGTTCTGGGGCTTCGCGCACCGCGACTGGGTCGTGGATGACCAACCGCCGGTCGACGTCACGATCAGCCGGATCCTCGGCGGTAGCCATCCCGGCGCCATCTACCTGCTGCACGGCGTGTCCTCGAGCGACACGCAGGCGCTCGATGCGGCCATCGAGGGTCTACGCGCGCAGGGATACGACTTCGGCGTGCTCTAGGGGCCGAGTGCGTGCGAGTACGTCCCGCGAGCGGGGATCACGCTATCGCGTCGGGAAGCGGGCGCTCATCCGGTAGCCACTCGGCGTCGAAGTCGCCTTCCACGATGCGATCGATAGGGAGCCGCATGTAGCGACCGCGGGCCTCCACCGCTACGCTGCCGTCGGCGAGCACGATCTCCGCGGTGCCCTCGAACAGCCGACCGGAGTCTTTCGTGATGCGGCCGATCGCTGTGACGGGCGCGTCGATCGGCACCGGTTTCCGGTAGCGAACGGTGAGCTCGACGGTCACGCCCCAGGCGTCCCGGTCGGAGATGTTGATGGCCCGGCCGATCGTCTCGTCGAGTATGGTCGACGCTATGCCGCCATGCAGTCGGCCCGGGTAGCCTTGATGTTCCGGGCGCGGCGTGAACACGCCTGCGAGTTCGCCGGTCTCGAGTTCGAGGAAGCGCGCCTTGAGGCCTGCGGCGTTCTCGATCCCGCACACCATGCACATGCGGCTCACGTACTGGGCGGCGTGCACGCGGCGCATCAGATGTTCCTCTCGTCGGAGGGCACCATTCTACGGCAGGGTGGGCGCGGCGGGCACGAACGGTCACAATCCGATGAGTGGATTTGCGAGAGGAGCAGCGTGGCGCAAGGCGACATCACCCGACGGGCGGGGTAGCGGTGCTCCCACCTGTGGACATGCTGGAGTGCCCGGTGTGCCGCTCGCCGCTCACGGCCGAGGGCGGGACGCTGCGGTGCGGGCAGGGGCACACCTTCGACGTGGCGCGGCACGGGTACGTCAACCTGCTCGGCGGGGGTGCGGCAACCGGGACCGCAGACACAGCCGAGATGGTCGCCGCACGAGAGGCGTTCTTAGGAGCAAGGCACTACGAGCACATCGCGGAGGCACTCGCCGCTGCGATAGCGGGTGCCGTCAGAGGGGCGACCGCCCCCCGGGTGCTCGACGTCGGCGCCGGGAGCGGGTACTACCTCGCCGCGGTACTCGACCGGATGCCCGCAGCGGTGGGTCTCGCGCTCGACATCTCGAAGTACGCAGCCCGCCGGGCGGCCCGTGCGCACCCGCACGCCTCGGCGGTCGTCTGCGATGCCTGGGACCGGCTTCCGGTTGCCGATGCCTCGGTGAGTGCTGTGATGAGCGTGTTCGCGCCGCGCAACGCGGCCGAGTTCTCCCGGGTGCTGGCGACAGACGGCATCGTCGTGACCGTCACGCCGACCCCCCGGCACCTTGCCGAGCTCATCGATGCGATCGGCCTGATCTCGGTCGACGACCGCAAAGAGGAGCGACTCGAGACCTCGCTCGGCGAGTACTTCGCGCGGGAGGCCTCGCAGCCGCTTGAGGCGCGGATGATGCTCGGCCACGCGGATGTCGCCGCGCTCGTCGATATGGGGCCGAGTGCCCGCCACACAACTCACTCCAAGCGCGAAGCGCGGATCGCGAGACTGCCGGACTCCGCGGTGGTGACCGCCTCCGTCAACGTGGCCGTGTGGCGGCGGAGCCGACCGTAGGGCTCGCGGTCGGGCCGGGCGCGGTCGTATGGTATCTTTCGGCTACTGCGCGTCGCCGAGCCACCGAGCATCGCGCGACGCCACCGACAGAGGAGGCAGTGCATGACCCTGTGCACTCGAACTCACGAATGCGCGTTCTATCAAGAGGTAGAGCCGAGTCTCGTCCTGCGCGTGAAGCACGCGTCGGCGTTCATGTTCTGCCGCGGAGGACGCTACGAGGAGTGTGCCCGATACCGCCGATTGACCGCGGGCGAGAACGTGCCACGGTCCCTGATGCCCGACGGATCGACCGGTGACTGGTCAGAAGACACGTCCTCGGGCAGCAAGCGGCGCTTCCTGGTCATCGAGGACTCCCCCGTTTTTGCGGCGCTGGCGTCGGCTACGATCGCGTCACACTACAGCGACTCGGAGATCGTGCGACACCTGTCGTTCACCGAGGCCCAGCGCGACCTGGCCGCCGGCGGCTACTCAGTGGTCGTGTGCGGCTACGGGCTCGGAGACGGCAAGACGGCCCATGACGTGCGTCGGATGACCGACGTGCCGATCGTCGTGCTCACCGGCCGCCTCGACGGCGTGGAAGCGCCGGCCGGCGCACTGGTCGTTGAGAAGAGCGCCGGACCGGTCGCGCTCGCCGCTGCGATCAGGGCGAGCCTGTCGTAGCGGCATGCGAACAGGCGACGCACCGGAGTGCGATGCCTGTTGGGTTTCTCAGTCGATACGCCGGTTGGCGGGAGTCTATCGTCTCCTGCGGCCTCGGCCACGGCTCGAGCTGAACACCGTGCGCACGGCGCGCGTCGCGGCACGCTCGGGGTTGGGCACCAGCCGCTGCTGCGAGTAGTCGAACCCGACCGCGTCGTGCGTCTGCAGTATCGCGCCGATCTTCACTTCGATGTCCCTGAGCGCCTCGTGCTCCTCTGGCGAAAGCAGGGACACGGCCGTACCGGTCTTGCCCGCGCGCGCGGTCCGTCCGATGCGGTGGACGTAGTCCTCGGGGGTGTTCGGCAGATCGTAGTTGACGACGTGGCTCACATCGTCGATGTCGATGCCGCGGGCCACCACGTCGGTGGCGACGAGTACGCGTACGCGGCCGGCCTTGAGACCGTCGAGCGCCGCCTGACGCTGCGACTGCGAACGATCGCCGTGGATGGCGGCACACTTGATGCCGTTCTGATGCAGCACCTTTGCCACACGGTCCGCACGATGCTTGGTTCGCGTGAACACGATGACACGGTCGAGGTTGTTCTCGTTGATCAGGTGTACGAGCAGCTGCGACTTCTGCTGTCCGCCGACGGGGTACACACGCTGCTCGATCAGCTCGATCGGCGTGTTGGCGGGGGCGACTTCCACGCGCACCGGGTCGTGGAGCGTGGAACTCACGATGCGCTGAACGTCTGCCGACATCGTGGCCGAGAACAGCAGATTCTGCCGCGACGCGGGGACACCGGCGATGATCTTGCGCACCTGCGGCCAGAAGCCCATGTCGAGCATGCGGTCCGCCTCATCGAGCACGAGGATCTCCACGTTGGAGAGATTGCAGACCTTGCGCTCTATCAGGTCGAGCAGGCGTCCCGGTGTGGCGACGAGCACGTCCACACCGCGCTTGAGTGCCTTGATCTGCGGCTCGTAGCCCACGCCGCCGTAGACCACGGCCACGCGGTGCTTGGTCAGCTTAGCCACCTCGAGGGCGACGCCTTCGATCTGGCCGGCAAGCTCGCGGGTGGGGGTGACGACGAGCGCTCGAGGCCCGCCGGGCTTGCTTTCGATCCGCTGCATGAGCGGCAGAACGAACGCCGCGGTCTTGCCGGTGCCGGTCTGAGCACAGCCGACTACGTCGCGGCCTTCGACTACGTACGGGATCGCGTCACGCTGGATGGGGGTCGGGCGCGTGTAGCCCATCGCCGCCACGGCTTCGAGAAGGCGTGGCGAAAGACCCAGGTTGTCGAAACTCAAAGTGTGAGCTCCTTCCTCGTGCGCCATATCAGGCTGCACTGCGGGCAGACGCAGTTGTCCTGACACGTCACGAGGAGAGCGAAGGACGACCGGGTCTTGATGTGCCGGGCCCGGGATCGGGCGCGGTTCTCGAGAGAGTATACGTGCTGACGTGCGAAATAGCCAATCGCGCCTGGTGCGTGGCCCGCCTGTGACAGAGGGAGAGGCCCGGTGACCGGACCTCTCCCTTGAGCATGCGCAAGTCCCCTAGCGGCGGGGCGAGCAGCCGCAGTGGACACGTTGCAGCGGAGCTACTTGCCCGAGAGCTGGCGGAGCGTCATAGACACAAGCTTGATGAAGTCGGCGAAGAACTGCTCGAACGATCCGATCTCATCGGTGGTGCCGTCGGGCTCGTACTCGGCATCGAAGTCGCCGCCGGCGACCCGCATCGAGATGTCCTGGATGCTCACGGTCATGCGGCGAAGCCGCTTGAGGACGAGCAGGTCCATCAGTGCGCCGATGGTGAGCGTCGCTACGACCAAGGTGATGGTGACGACCATGAGCGTCTGCAGCATCGCGCTGTTGGCTGCGTCGGCCTGCTCGGTGATGTCCTCGATGGCGTAGATGACGCCGACGGGATCGGCGCCCCCGGCGTACGCGGGGAAGACCGCGTGACCCTTGCTGCTCCGGTCGGTGCTCCAGCGGACGACCCAGTAGTCACCCTCACCGGTCACGCCGTCGTGGCAGGTCTGCGTGCAGGAGCCTACCTCGACGCCGACGATGCGACCGTTCTCCGGTACCTGCTCGGGCGAGATGCCGAACTGCATGTCGTCGGCGAGTGCCTCATCGGTCGTGGTCAGCAGACCGTAGTTGTCGCGCTCGGCCCATGTGGGCGGCAGGCCGAGGGACTCGCGCGCGGTCGCGAACGTCGCCTCGTCGGTGATGTTCTTGTCAATCAGGAGCGCGTAGTCCGCCCCCGTGACCGACTTCATGCCCTCGAGGATGCGCGCGGCTTCCTGCGGATTCGCGATCGGGTCGAGGGCCGTGTCGGGTCCCTTGATCTGCTCCCACGCAGCAACACCCTGGGAGCCGGTGCGGGCCACCGTCGTGTCGAGGCCGCGCGAGTACGACTGGTGCAGGTACACCACAACGGCCACCGCACCGATGAGGTTGATGGCCACCACACCTGCCAGGATGCGCGTTCGTATCGAGAGGTTCTTCATGCGTTCACTCGCCCCCTTGCTCGTCGTTCATGTCGGTCATGCCGTCTTGTGGTACCTCTTCGTCAACGTGGCCCAGCGTATGGCAGCTGAGGCAGGCCACGGTAGCACCCTCGTCGATCATGTGCGCAGATGTCGGCTCGTCTGCCGCCTCAGCGGAGACTGCGGCCGTGGAGACCGTCGGCTCCTCTGCCGGTTCGGCCATCGGCACAGGCTCGTCTGCGATCCCGGCGTCGCCCGTGGGCTCCGCGTCCGACGCGGGCGGCTCCGGCACGGCCACAGAGAGTGCACTGTGCCGCGCCCGCCACGCCGTCGAGCCCGGCTCCGGCAGCGTGCAGGTCGTCTCGGGAGGCGGGGCGTGGCACGAGCCGGGCGTGCCCTCAGGTCCGCCGCAGGTCATGGTCCCGTCAGAACCATGACAGCCGGGGATCGCGCACCCGATCGGGTAGTGCAGGTCGTAGACGGACGCGGTCGGGTGACAGCCGCCGCGTGCGCACGAGCCCGGGATCGGATCTCCGGTCAGCAGATCGAGCTCGACGCCGATGTGTCGTTCAGAGAGGTCCTGGTGCGTCGTGCTTGCGGTGTGGCAGGCTCCTTCTGCGGTGTCCGGACCTCCGCACGTCACGGAGCTGCCGGGCTCGTCTCCTGAGTGGCAGCCGTCGATGGTGCAGCCGACCGCGTAGTGCACTTCATCGACAGACGCGGTCGGGTGGCATCCTGCCCGGGCGCATGCACCGGCGAGCGGCTCGCCCGAGAGGCGGTCCAGCTCGATACCGGCGTGCGCGGTGGCAAAGCCCGCATGCGTGTCGATCGTCGTGTGGCATGCGCCGGCAGGCCCGTCCGGTCCGCCGCAGCTGACGTTGCCCGAGGGGCCGACACCGTCATGGCAGCCGTCGATCGTGCAGCCCACGTCTGCGTGCAACTCGTCGAGCGCCACGCTTGGGTGGCAGCCTGCGATCACGCATGAACCGGGAGCGGGTTGTCCGCTCAGCCACTCGAGTTCGACGCCGGTGTGTCTGGCCGAGAGGTCGAGATGGGCCTCGGCGGCCGTGTGACATGCGCCGGTGGCGCCGTCCGGTCCACCGCAGCTCACGATGCCCGAGGGGCCGCCTGCTACGTGACAGCCGGTGATCGCGCAGCCGACGTCGTGATGCAGTTCGTAGACCGAGACCGTCGGATGGCAACCGGGAGTCACGCAGGAGCCGGGCGTTGGCTCGCCCGTGAGGCGATCCAGCTCGACGCCCGTGTGCTTCGCGTAGAAGTTCCGGTGCTTGTCGGCACCCACATGGCATGCGCCGGGCGTACCTTCGGGTCCGCCGCAGCTCATCGGCCCCGTGCCGCTGATGCTGCCCGTTCGGCTGTGGCATCCGGCGAGCATGCAGCCCTTGGAGCTGTGGACGCCGCGCACGTCTGTGGTGTCGTGGCAGCCAGCCGTCACGCACGAACCCTCGACGGGCTCGCCGGTCAACCGGTCGAGCTCCGCCGCCATGTGGACGGAGTCCATGGCGCCGTGGCGCTCGTCGCCGTGGCATGCCTCACAAGCACCCGCACTCTCGCGCTCGGTCCATGATGCCTTCACGACCGCGGCCGTGCTCTCGTTGGCGTTGTGGCACCCGAGGCACGAGTCGGCACCAAGCGCTGACCCCGGACGCGTGTGCTCGTCGCCGATGTCCATCGAGTGGCACACCGCGCACGTCAGGGTGACGCCGCTTGCCGGGTCGGTGAGTGTGGACGCGCCCTGGCGTCCGTTGGCCGCCGAGTGGACCTCACCATCTTTCTCGTGGCTGTACTCGGTGTTCAGATAGGCGGGGTGGCAGGTGTTCTCACCGGTGCCGCACGCGTTCTGCGTCGGCCTCGGCGCCTGGACGGTGAGATCGTGGCAGCCGGGCTCGCCTTCTTCAGCCGAGCCGGAACACGTCGCGGGTGCGTTGGGGTGCAGCGCGTGGAGCTTGTTGCCCGCATGGCACCCGATGCCTGTGTCGCCGCAACCTGCGGTCCCACTGCCCTCGACAGAGGCCGGCGCAAAGTCGGCCGCATGCATCGGCGCCCGGACGTCCTCGCCGTGGCAGTCCTCGCAGCGATGGGACTCCCAGTCGGTCTTGACCTGCTCGAGCGCGCCGCTCTGCACGTCGTTGTGGCACTCCGCGCACCCGACATCGGTACCGTAGTCACTCCCGTCGACCTCCGGGACGCCGGTATGCGCCGCTTTGAGATCGCGGGAATGGCAGTCACCGCAGGTCGCCTTCGCTTCGCCGCCCTCGGCAGTCCGCATGATGGCGGTCATGTCGGTACCCATGGCGGTGTGGAGCGACTCGCGATAGTGACCCTGGGGATACGGGTCGGAGAGGCGCACGCAGTCGGACACGCCCTCCATCGTCCCATCGTGGCACCCCGTGCACTCGCGCTGGCTCGGCCCGTGGCACGGGATGCAGCCGACGCCCGTGTACTCGTGGCAGGTCTTGCAGGCGGTCTCGGGGTGGTAGGCGTTGAAGTCCCGGCGGTGCTCGTCGGATCCGTGGCAGCCATCACCGGAGTTGGTGCATCCGCTCTCGCGGTGTGCGTTGTAGTCGCTTGCCTCGGTGAAGCTGTGAACCTTGGTGGTGGGCGGATTCCATCCGGCGGCGAAGGCGACGCCTGCGACGATGATGAAGGCGAGTGCGATCCGGCTTCTGTGTACTTTCAGACGCTGGAGCGCGGAGACCGCCCCTCCACGTGCCGGACCTGCTGCCCGCGTGGTGGCAGCATCATGTGAGTAACCGCCCCGCATCGCACCCCCAAGTGTCGCTGCCGATCAGTCGAGGCGAAGACCGAGCACCTCGGAGGCCGCTTCCTTCAGAGCCTGGACCTTCTCGGGCTCATCCGGATCGTCCGGCCGGACAAGGGTGACGATGAAGCCGACGCGCATAGCTATCGCTCCCCGCGACTTGAACACATCGAGGTTGTTGCGCTGGATATGCTCCTCGATGCGCTGCGCGTAGTCGTACAGCTTCCCCATGAAGCCACACCTCCAAGGGCCGGATATCTTCTGATTCGGCATAATGCGGACCGCGGTTTAGCGCTGGCTGGTCTGAATCGTGAGTCCCCGGATCTTTGTCGCCCCCAGCGGTTACATAATCGTGCAAAAACCTCGATATGGCCACCTCGGTCCCGCGCCGGGCGCGCTGTTCGCCGCGCGCCACGGGACCGGCCGTGCTACGGTTCGTGCATGACGACGACCCACCGATATGCCGCCACCTGCCCCCGGGGCGTCGAGCCCCTGCTCGCCAGTGAGATCACGCAACTCGGCGCCGGCGAGGTGCGTGAGCAGCGAGCTGTCGTCACGTTCTCCGGACCGCTTGAGACCGGCTATCGTGTGTGCCTGTGGTCGCGCATCGCGAGCCGGGTGCTGCTCACGTTGGCCGAGTTCCCTGCGGCGAGTGCCGAGGCACTCTACGAAGGCGTCGCGACGATCGCCTGGGAGGAGCACATCCCGCCCGAGGGAACGCTTGCCATCGATGTGGTCGGGTCCACGAGCGGTCTGACCCACTCGCGCTTCGCCGCCCAGAAGGCGAAGGACGCGGTGGTCGACCGGATACGCACGGTGAGCGGCACACGTCCATCGGTCGCCTTCGAGCGTCCCGACGTGCGCCTGAACCTTCGGCTTCACAACGAGCGGGCGACGCTCTCGATCGACCTGGCCGGCGAGCCGCTCCATATGCGCGGCTACCGCACGGCCGGCGAGCAGGCCGAGGCGCCGCTCAAGGAGAACCTTGCGGCAGCGGTGCTCGTCCGCGCGGGCTGGCCGGAGATCGCCGCGGCCGGCGGCGCGCTCGTCGACCCGATGTGTGGGTCCGGGACGCTGCTCGTCGAGGGGGCGCTCATCGCGGCCGACCAGGCCCCCGGTCTGCTCCGGGAGTACTGGGGCTTCACCGGGTGGCTCGGCCATGACGAGGACGTCTGGCACACACTGCTCGACGAGGCCGACGAGCGTGCCGAGAGCGGTCGAGACGCCGTACCGCCGATCATCGGAGCCGATCACGATCCGCGGGCCGTGAGCCTTGCGGCCGCGTGCGCGAGGCGAGCCGGTTTCGGCGGACGCATCACCGTCGAGGTCGGGGAGCTCGTCGCGCTCACGTCGCCGCCCGACAGCCGCCCGGGGCTCGTCGTCACGAACCCTCCGTACGGTGTCCGGCTCGGCGAGACGACCGACCTGGCCGCGCTGTACGCACTCCTCGGCGAGCGGCTGGTCTCCGGCTTCGAGGGCTGGACCGCAGCGGTGCTCACATCCGACGAGTCGCTCGCGCGGGCGACGGGACTGCGGAGCAGCGCCGCCCACACGCTCTACAACGGCGCGATAGAGACGAAGCTCTACCGGTTCGACGTGTCCGCCTCGGCGGTGCGTGCCGAGGTGCGCCGCGCGCCGGAGCCGCGCTCGGCCGGTGCCGAGATGTTCGCCAACCGCCTGCGCAAGAACGTGCGCCACATCGGCAAGTGGGCGCGGCGCGAGGGCGTGACGTGCTACCGCGTCTACGACGCCGACCTGCCCGAGTACGCGGTGGCGGTCGATCTGTATCAGGGCGCGGGGCCTGACGAGGGCATGCGGTTCGCGCATGTGGCCGAGTATGCACCGCCTGCGACGATCGACCCGGCCGTCGCGGAGACGCGTCTGGCCGAGGCGGTCGAAGTGGTAGCCGACGTACTCGAGGTGGCACCTGCCGACGTGGCGGTCAAGGTGCGCCGCCGCCAGCGCGGCACGTCGCAGTACGAGCGCGTGGCCGAGCGCGGGGAGTTCATCCAGATCGCCGAGGGTGGACTGCGCTTCCTCGCGAACCCCTACGATTACCTCGACACCGGCATCTTCCTCGACCACCGCCCGGTTCGCTCGATGGTGCGCGATCTGGCGGCGGGCACGCGCGCGCTCAACCTGTTCGCCTACACGGGCACGGTGAGCGTGTACGCGGTCGCCGGCGGGGCGATCGCCGTCAACACCGTGGACCTCTCGGCCACCTATCTGGACTGGGCGCAGCAGAATATGGCGCTCAACGGACTGGCCGACAGTCCCGGCGTCCGCTTCATGCGCTCGAACGCGATCACGTGGCTTGCCGAGGAGCGC
This sequence comes from Coriobacteriia bacterium, assembly GCA_030651765.1. Taxonomy (GTDB): domain Bacteria; phylum Actinomycetota; class Coriobacteriia; order Anaerosomatales; family Anaerosomataceae; genus UBA2272. The sequence goes on from JAUSBY010000003.1 coordinate 185,133, forward strand.
CGGCGCGTGGAGGCGGGGCTGGCGGACCCGTATGGGCTCGTCTTCTGCGACCCGCCGACGTTCTCGGCAAGTAAGAAGATGGGGACGCAGACGTTCGACGTGCAGCGCGACCACGTGCAGCTCATCACCGATGCCGCGGCGGTGCTCGCCGACGACGGAGTGCTGCTGTTCTCCACCAACCTGCGGTCCTTCAAGCTTGATGCCGCAGCGCTCGGCGGGCTCGACGTGGAAGACATCACCGCCGAGACCATCCCGCCGGACTTCTCCCGTACGCCCAGGATCCACTCCTGTTTCGTGGTGCGGCGGCGCTCCTAGAACATCGGCGTGGTCTGCTCCAGCAGTCCCGAGTTGATGACCTGCCGGAAGACGTCTGCGGGGATCGCTGTGTCCCAGTTGCCCGTGAACTTGGCCACCGCGTAGATGCCGAGCCATAGGCCCACCACCGCAAGTGGCCACACCCACGGCGCGATCCGCACGCGTCGGACAACCTTCGCCTCGAGGCACCCGTCCACCGGGCAGACCTTCACGCAGTCCATGCAGCCGTCGCACTCGGGCGCGCGCACCACGCCTGCGCGCTGTACGTCCACGAACGCGTGGCAGATCTTCGAGCACCTCCCGCACTCGATGCAGCTCTCATCGTCACGCTCGACCGCGCACGGCGAGGCGAGCCCGACCGCCGAATACAGCGCTCCGAGCGGACACAGGTACCGGCACCACACCGGGCCGAGCAGCATCGAGACGACGAAGACGAGCAACGCCACCGCGATGAACGCCGGGTTGCCGAATCCCTCGATGATCTTGATGTCGGCCACCCACATGTACGGGAACTCGCGAAAGCCGACCGCCTCGGCGAGCGACACCATGCCCACGAACGCGAAGAACGCGAGCCCGATGAGATAGCGCAGTCCCATCCCGGTGCGGTCGAGCCACTTCGGTGGGCGGATGTTGCGGCCGATCAGGCGTCTGCCGAGTGCGGCGGCGGCCTCCCACACGGTGCCCACCGGACAGATCCAACCGCAGAAGCCGCGCTTGAGCACGAGCGAGGTCGCGAGCGCCGCGAGGATGATCACGAGGCCGGCGGGCAGGAGCGTGTCCCAGCCGCCGCCTTTGAGCCACGCGAAGAAGCTCGTGAAGTGGCCGACCGGCAGGATGCCGGCGACCGCCTCCGGCCTCGGCACGAACGGTCCCTCGCCGCGAGCCCACGCGGCAAACGCGAGGAGGCGGGTCGCAAGCCAGACGAAGAACGCGAGGAAGGCGCCCTTGACGAACCAGCGCGAGGTGATGACGTCGAGCACACGTAGCAGCGGACCGGGCATCGCGGACCTCTCGGTACGGGCCGGCGGGGAAGGGCCGACGGGTGCTGGAAACACAGCGATGGATTCTAGCACGGCGGAATCACTGCTAGCGTGCTCCGGCAAGGTCGCTTACACTTCGAGACGGGCCAGAGGAGGCCCTTTGGATCTGCGACGTGACACTCGCGATCACGCGGGGGACGAGTCGCGTCGCAACTGTTTTGCCCTGCGGGGCGAGAGGATGGGTTTGTATGGCACAGGGTACCGTCAAGTGGTTCAATCCGGACAAGGGCTATGGCTTTATCTCGCGTGAGGATGGCGACGATCTGTTCGTCCACTTCTCCGAGATCCAGGGCGACGGCTTCAAGACCCTCGATGAGGGAGCGGCCGTTGAGTTCGACGTCACCGCCGGCCAGAACGGCAAGATGCAGGCGAGCAACGTTCGCAAGGTCTAGCCTTCGGCTCAACATGACAAAATGAAGAGCGGCCCTTCGGGGCCGCTCTTCTGCGTTGCACAGCTGACCGAGTGGTAGCGTGGTGTCGACCACGGTAGGAGGGAGCGGAATGGCAGGCTGGCTCGCGGTGGCCGGAGGCGGTGCGATCGGTGCGATGCTGCGCTACGGGGTGACGTTGGCTCTTTCGCGTCCCGGTGCTGTGTCGCTCCCCTGGCACACGCTTGGCGTCAACGTGCTCGGCTCACTTCTCCTCGGACTCCTCATGGCGCTGCTACCCGCTGACCAGTCTGCCGAGCAGTGGCGGCTGTTTCTCGGCCTCGGCGTCTTGGGAGGGTTCACGACGTTTTCGACCTTCAGCTACGAGACGCTGTCGCTCGTGCAGCACGGCGCCTGGGGAACCGGTGCGCTGTACGTGTTCGCAAGCGTCGTGGCGTCGATTCTGGGAGCGGGACTCGGTTACGCGCTCGGGCGGGCACTCTAGCGGGCACCCGCCCGTCGCGTGAGGCTCCGGTGCGTGGCTACGCCTGCCGGGCGGCGTTGGCAAGGATCGCGTCGTGCACGTAGCGCGCCATGCCGACGTGGATCTTCTCGTAGGTCGCCGTGAAGCGCGGGTCGGCGATGTACATCTCGGCGAGGCTCACGTGCATCTCGTGCGAGCAGGGGTAGAACCACGTGTCGATCTGCAGGCGCGCGCGCTCGATCGCGTCCATCGCCTCGATGCTGTCGGTCGGCAGGTCGGCGTCCATCGCCGCGGTGATGGAGGCGCTGATCTCCAGGCTTTCGCCCTTGAAGCGCTCCCAGTCGGCTTTGGTGTACCGGGCGGTCCGGCGGGCCGATTCACGGTATGCGTCCGTGTCGCCCCACCGCTTTCTGGCCTCGTCTTCGTGCTCGGCCGGATCGAAGTCACCGAAGACCTCGAACATCTCTTCTTTGGTCATGCGCACACCTGTCCTTTCTGCAGTGATGGTCCGCTCTACCGAGACGATCAGCGCCCCGAGCCGAGCGGCCTTCTGTTCCAGCATGTCGCGCTGCAGTTCCAGTGCGGCGCGGCGATCGAACGCGCCGCCCGCGAGGAGCACCCGGATGTCGTCCAGCGGGATCTCGAGCTCGCGAAAGAGCAGGATCTCCTGCAGGCGCTCGAGATCACGACGGTCGTAGAGGCGGTAGCCCGCATCACTCCGGGCCGAGGGCTCGAGCAGCCCTATCGCGTCGTAGTGGTGGAGCGTTCGCACGCTGACTCCGGTGAGTCGTGCGACCTCGCGTACCGTCTGGGTCTCGCTCGCGATCGGTGCCGTCGTATCGGTCATCGGTATCACCTCCATGGGGCAGGGTAAACCCTCACGTAACGTCAGGGTCAAGCCCGCTGCGCGAGTTTCTCGTGCGCGGCCTCCGGAGGGGTACGATTGACGCGGGTATCCGAGAGGGGGAGGCGCGCATGGCAGGCGGCGGATGGCGCACGAAGCGCGGCCGCAAGGCGGTCGCGGCTGTGGTGTTCGCGGTCCTGGGACGCGGGCTGGTCGCAGCTGCCCGACTCGACGAACGTGTGCGTGCCGAGGCGGGAGCCTGGCCGGAGGGCACGGTCATCACACTCGGCATCGGCCCGTTCGGGCCCCAGGTCTCGTGGCGGGCGGGCGGCGGCATGCTCGAGTATCTTGGCGGCGCGGAGGTCGAGCCGACGCTTGCCGTGACCTTCAAGAGCGTGGACGGCGCGCTGCCGCTGCTTCTCGGCATGAAGTCCGTTCTCGGTGCGTTTGCCGAGCACCGGGCGACGGTGACGGGCGATCTGGCGCTTGCGATGTCGTTCGTGCGCTGCCTGCACATCGTCGAGGGCTACCTCTTCCCGGACCTCATGACGCGCCGCATCCTGCCGCGACCGGCCGAGCGCCGGGCAGGCCATCTCATCGCCTACGGGGCGCTCGTGCACCGTCGCGCCCGGCTGGAAGGAGCCTCCTCGTGATCCCCGACTACTACGAGTTCTGTAACTCCACCAAGATCGTCTCCGGCACCCGCGCGCTCGAGCACATCGGCTATGAGCTCGCGGCACTCGGGGCCTCCCGGCCGCTTGTGCTCACCAACACGCAGCTGCTCGAGCTCAAGGTGGCCACGCTCGTACTCGATGCCCTCGCCGACACAGAGGCCGAGGTCGTGGGCGTGTACCAAGAGATCCCGGTCGACTCCTCGGCGAGCGTGGTGGATGACGTCGCACGCGCGTACCGCGAGAGCGGAGCGGATGCGATCGTCGCCGTTGGCGGCGGTTCGGTGCTCGACACCGCCAAGGGCGCGACGATCGTGCTCTCGCATGGCGGGACCCTGATGGAGCATCGCGGCGCCGAGAGCCTGCTCGGCAGGCGTGCGGTAGCGTTCATCGCTATCCCCACCACGGCGGGCACCGGCTCGGAGGTCACCTCGGCGGCAGTCATCAAAGACACCGAGCGTCATGTGAAGATGGGCTTCACGTCACTGTCGCTCCTGCCCGACGTGGCTATCCTCGACCCGCGCCTCACGGTGGGGCTGCCGGCGCGACTCACGGCGTCCACGGCCATGGACGCACTGACGCACGCCGTGGAGGCGGTGAGCTGCGTGCAGGCCAATCCGCTCTCGGACTGCTATGCGAAGGCGGCCATCGGGCTTATCCGGGACCACCTGCCTGCGGTGCTCGACGATCCGCAGGCCCCGGCGGGGCGCCTCGCGCTCGCCAACGCGGCGCTCATGGCCGGTGCGGCGTTCTCCAACGCGATGGTAGGCATCGTGCATGCGATGGGACACGCTGCCGGCGGCGTGGCCGGCATACCTCACGGCGACGCGATGGCCGTGCTCCTGCCGCACGGCATGGCGTACAACACCGATGCGGTCGGCGACCGGTACGGGGAGCTCTTGCTCGACCTGGCTGGCGCCGACGTCTACGCATCCACGCCCGCAGACGAGCGCGCGGCCGCGTCGATCGCCACGGTCAGGGCCATGCTCGACATGCTGCACACCACCGCCGGCCTGTCGGTGACGCTCGGGCAGCTCGGCGTGCTTCCCGAACAGATCCCGGACATCGCGCGCGCCGCCCTCGATGACGGCGCCATGTCGATGAATCCCAAGCAGCCGAGTTTCGAGGAGCTCGTCGGGATCCTGAAGGGCGCACTGTGAGCGCGTCTCGTGGCGGGTGGATGGGGCGCGTGCTCAAGATCGACCTGTCCACGCGCGAGGTGAGCGACTACCCCTGGAGCGATGATGACCGCCGGGTGTGGCTCGGAGGCAAAGCGATGGCGGCCCGGATCCTCGCCGACACGCTGCCTCTCGACGCGGACCCGCTCGGGCCGGCCAACGTGCTGGTGATCGCCACCGGACCGCTCACCGGGACCGGCGCGCCGTCGAGCGCGCGGTTCGACATCTCGGGCCTCTCGCCGCTCACCGGACTCGTCGCGTCGTCGAACTGCGGCGGGCCGTTCGGCACGTATCTCAAGCGCGCCGGTTACGACGCGCTCGTGCTCGTGGGCAGCTCGTCCTCGCCTGTCTGGCTCGAAGTGGCCGAGCAGGGCGTGGTGTTCCGCGATGCAGGCGAGCTTCGGGGCATGCGCACTACCGAGGCGCAGGAGGCGATCGCCGAAGCTGTGGGCGAGCGGTGTGGCACCCTCGCGATAGGGCCGGCGGGCGAGAACCTCGTGTCGTACGCGTGCGTGCTCTCCGGCGAGCGGGCGGCCGGGCGCGCGGGCATGGGTGCTGTGCTCGGCAGCAAGAACGTGAAGGGACTCGCCGCGTGGGGAACCCGCAGCGTGCCGGTCGCTCGTCCCGACGAGTACCGCGCACACCTGAAGAAGTGGACGGCATCGATCAAGGCGCATCCCATAGCCGGGGGCTCGCTTCCGCGCCTGGGCACCGCGGGCTTCCTGGCGCCGATGCAGGAGCTCGGCATCGTCGCCACGCGGAACTTCAAGGCCAACCGGTTCTCCGGCGCGGCCGATATCGACGGTGAGGCGCTCGCCGGGCGCCGGCTCGTCGGCACGGCAGGGTGCCTTGCGTGTCCGATCAGGTGCGGGCGCGTGGTCGAACTCGGCGGCCGGCGGATCAAAGGACCGGAACTGGAGACCCTCGTGCTTCTCGGCGCCAATATCGAGAATCCCGACCTCGATCGCATCATCGAGTGGAATGCGCTTCTCGATGAGCTAGGGCTGGACACGATGAGCACCGGCGTGACGGTGTCGTTTGCCATGGAGGCCGCCGAGAAGGGGCTGTGGCGCAACGGGCTGCGCTTTGGCGAGACGGACGGTCTGGCCGCGCTCTTCGAAGACATCGCCTACCAGCGTGGCCTCGGCGCTGAACTCGCCGAAGGATCGAGGCGTCTGGCGACGCGCTACGGCGGCGAGGGCTTTGCGATGAACGTGAAGGGCCTCGAGCTGGCTGCCTACGAGCCGCGTGGAGCCGTGGGCCAGGGTCTCGGCTACGCGGTCTCAAACCGCGGCGGCTGTCACCTGAACGCCGGGTATGTCGTGGCGCTCGAGGGGCTCGCGCTCCGCATGGACGGCCGTTCACCAAGGAGCAAGGCGGCGCTCGCCGCTTTCTTCCAGGACCTCATGGAGGTGGTCTCCTCGGCAGGCGTGTGTCTGTTCACGACCTTGAGCGTGTTGCCGGGATCGCTCGTGAAGGAGCCCGATCGGGGCATCGGCGCGTTCGTGGGACGGGCGTTCTCCTACGCCGGCGGCGTCATGCGGCTGCTCAGGGTGCTGCCGCGGCCCCTGCTGGCGATCCCGATGCCGCTCGTGCCGCACCTGCGCGCGATCGAGCTCGTCACCGGCGAGCGCTACGGTTTCGGAGGCTTCTGGTCACTCGGCGAGCGCGCGTACACGCTCGAGCGAATGCTTGGCCTGCGCTTCGGCACCGGCGGAGCACGTGGCGACACGCTGCCGAAGCGGCTGCTCGAGGAGACCGCCGAGGGCCGCGCGGGTGCGGGCGGCGTTCCGCTCGCCAGGCTCAGGCGCGACTACTACCGGCAGCGCGGCTGGGACGAGCACGGCGTGCCGCGGCCGGGCGTGCTCAAGCGGCTGGGTGTGTCCGGGCGGTAGTCTCACTGGGGTATCCTGTGCACCATGACCGCAACCGTCCTTCTCGCCCTCGCCACCTCACTCCTGTTCGGCGTCGGCGACTTCCTCGGGGGCGTCGCGACCCGACGCGACTCGGCGTACGCGGTCACGGGGACGTCGCACCTGCTCTCTATCGTGCTGCTCGGCATCGTGGTGCTGCTGCTGCCCGCTGCATCACCTACGAAGGCGGATCTCCTGTGGGGAGCGGTGTCGGGATTCTCGGGCGTGATCGGCGTGATGTCGCTGTTCGCTGCGCTCGCTGTCGGACGGATGAGCATCGTCGCGCCGATCGTGGCAGCGCTGTCGGCGGCCCTGCCGGCGGCGTTCGACCTCGCGGGTGGGACGCGTCTGTCGCCGATGACGCTTGCCGGCATCGGTCTCGCGCTGGTTGCGATCGTGATCGTGAGCATCGCACCCGATGATGCGTCACACGCCGCGGCGCACGAGTACCGGCCTCGCCGTGCGCTCGCGTTGTCGCTGCTGGCGGGGGTCGGCTTCTCCGGCGCGTTCGTCGCCTTCTCGTTCACCGCACCGGCAAGCGGGCTGACACCGGTGCTCGCGGCGCGCTGCGTCTCGATCGCGGTCGCGGTGGTTCTCGCGATGCGGTTCGGCCGGGGATTCCCCGCCGACCGGACCGCGATGCCCGCTTCGCTCGGCGCGGGTCTGACCGACGCGCTCGCCAACGTCACCATGCTCACGGCCATCCGTCTCGGTCCGCTCGCCGTCGCCTCGGTCCTCGGCTCGCTCTTCCCGGTCGTCGTCGCCGTGCTCGCCCGCGTCTTCCTCGGGGAGCGTCTGACCTGGCTTCAGCGCGTGGGCGTGGCGGTCGCGCTCGCCGCAGTGCTGCTCGCCGCGCTGCCGTAGGCGCTGCGCCTGTCGCTCATCGGGTAACCTTAGTGCGACACCGTCGTTTAGGAGCGCACGTGCTCAAGATAGACATCCCGGGACACGGGACACTGGCACTGGATCACCTGCTGCTCGACGTGAACGGCACGATTGCGGCGGGTGGCGAGCTGCTGCCGGGCGTGGCCGAGACGCTCGCCGCGCTCGGGGACGTGCTCGACATCGTGGCGGTCACCGCTGACACGCACGGGACGGCTGCGACCCTCAAGGCCGAGGCGGGCATCGCCGTTAAAATCATCGAACGCGGCGGCGAGGGCGAACAGAAGCGTGACCTGCTTCGGGAACTCGGCGCGGAGCGGACGGTGGCGATCGGCAATGGCGCCAACGACGCTCTCATGCTCGGCGAAGCCGCAGTGGGCATCGTCGTCATCGGCGCCGAGGGTGCGGCGGCGGGTGCCGTCCGGGCGGCCGATGTGGTCGTGACCGACATCGGCGACGCGCTTGCGCTGCTTGCCGACCCGCGACGCCTCGTCGCCACGCTCCGCTCGTGAACGCACAGCCCACACGTCCGCGCATCACCGTCGTAGGTGGCGCAAACACCGACATCATCGGACTGCCCGCAGGGCGGTTCGCTCTGCGTGACTCCAACCCCGGGCACGTGCGCGTCAGCCCCGGCGGGGTGGGGCGCAACATCGCCGAGAACCTTGCGCGACTCGGCGTCGATGTCCGGCTCGTGACGTCGTTCGGCTCGGACGTCGAGGCTCGCGCGCTCGACCAGGAGTGCCGTCGCGCGGGGATCGACACGAGCTACAGCCTGGTTGCCGAGGGGAGCCCCGGCTCCCGGTACCTGGCGGTGCTCGACGCGGGCGGCGACCTGGCGGCGGCGGTGTCGGACATGCGGGCGCTGGCCGCCCTCACGCCGGACGAGCTAGATCCGGCGGCGTTCGAAGGAGCGGCTGCAGTCGTGCTCGACACGAATCTGCATGCCTCGACCATCGCGCGCGCCGCCGAACTCGCGGGCCCGGCACTGCTCGTCCTCGACCCCGTCTCCACTGCCAAGGCCCCGCATGCGCGTCCGATCCTCGGCCAGCTCGCCGCGCTCAAGGCGAACCTGCGCGAAGCCGAGGAACTCTCGGGCGGCGCTGGTCCTGAAGGGGCGGCGACCCGCCTGCTGGAGGCGGGCGTGGCGCGGGTGTTCGTGACCATGGGGCCCGACGGCGTGTGGTGCGCGGACGGGCATGAGTCCTTCGTGCTTCCGGCACCGCGCGCGACCGTGGTCAACGTCACCGGTGCGGGCGACGCGTTCACCGCCGGTGTGGCGTGGGGACTCGCCACAGGCGCGAGCCTGCGGGAGACGGCCGAGGCCGCGAGCGCCCTGGCGGCGATCGCGCTCGAAAGCGAGCGAACGGTGAGCGAGAGTATCAGCGCCGAGTCACTGCACGTCAGAGTGAGGGAGTCCGCCCGATGAGACCGCACATGCGTGTTGCGCCCGAGGTCGCCGAGTCCCTCGAGGCCGGCCGGCCGGTTGTCGCGTTCGAGTCCACGATCATCTCGCACGGTTTCCCGTATCCCGCCAACGTCGAGTGCGCGGTGGAGTGCGAGCGCATCGCGCGCGAGGAGGGCGTGGTCCCGGCGACGGTCGCGGTCATCGGTGGCGAGCTGGCCGTCGGCATCACGCGCGACGAGATCGAGATGCTCGGCACGGCGGGCGACACGCCCAAAGCGTCACGCCGGGACCTGCCGGTGCTCGTGGCGCGCGGCTCCAACGGCGCCACCACGGTCGCAGGCACGATGGCGGTCGCGGCGATGGCGGGCATCAGCGTGTTCGCGACCGGCGGGATCGGCGGCGTGCACCGCGGCGCGGAGCGCTCATTCGACGTCTCGGCCGACCTCGAGGAGCTGGCGCGCACGAGCGTGGCGGTCGTCTCGGCGGGAGCCAAATCGGTGCTCGATATCGGCCTGACGCTCGAGTACCTCGAGACCCGCGGTGTGCCCGTCCTCGGCTTCCAGACCGATGCGTTCCCCGCTTTTTACACCCGTGACAGTGGCTTCGGTGTCGACGCCCGATTCGAGACGCCCGCCGAGGTGGCCGAGGTGCTTGCGGCCAAGTGGGAGACCGGGCTTGCGGGCGGTGTGGTCGTGGCCAACCCGATCGATGCGGAACACGCACTCGACCCCGCCGAGATCGAGCGCATCATCGAGCACGCGGTCGCTGACGCCCGCGAGCGCGGTGTCCGCGGCAAGGCGATCACACCGTTCCTCCTCGCTCGCATCCACGAACTCACCGGCGGGGCGAGCGAGGCCGCCAACAAGGCCCTCGTATGGTCGAACGCGCAACTCGGCGCTCGAATCGCCGTGGCGCTGTCCCACCGAGGCCATATCGGACACATCGAGGGGTGGCGCGCATGACCGACAGACCCGACGGCCGACGCGCGTATGACGAGTCGCTGCTCGAGATGGCGAACGGCGCCGAGGCCGACTTCCTGGCGAGCAAGGACGATCGCCACGAGAACGTCGAGGGCGCGGTGCGGATCTTCCTCGAGTTCCTGCGCGGCTTCGAGTTCCTGAAGATCGACCGGCCCTGCGTGACGGTGTTCGGCTCGGCGCGCTTCCGCGAAGGTCACCCGCACTACGAGCAGGCGCGCGAGATGGGCCGGGCGCTTGCCGAGGCGGGCTTCTGCGTCATGACCGGCGGTGGCCCCGGCATCATGGAGGCCGCCAACCGCGGGTGCCGGGAGGCCGGTGGCCTGTCGCTCGGCGTGAACATCCACCTGCCGAACGAGCAGCAGCCCAACGAGTACGTGGACGGTTTCATCGAGTTCGAGCACTTCTTCGTGCGCAAGGTGATGCTCGTAAAGTACTCGTGCGCATTCGTGGTGTGCCCCGGAGGGTTCGGCACGCTCGACGAGGTCTTCGAGACGCTCACCCTCATTCAGACAGGCAAGATCGACGGCTTCCCGGTCATCACGCTCGGCAGCGCGTTCTGGGCGCCCATGTTCGACTTCTTCGAGAAACGTATGGTGGCCGAGGGTACGATCACTCCCGGTGACCTCGATCTCATCCATATCACCGACTCGGTGGACGACGCGGTGGCACACATCAAGCGACATCCCCACGGTTGTCGGCTGGCACCGTGACGGTTGCATCCGGCGCGTGAGGCGTTCGCACGGACCGCCGGCGATCGCTCGTGATGCGCCGGACTACTGTCGCTTGAGGTCGCGCGCAGCCGCGATGGCCGCCCGGGCACCCTCGCCAGCCGCGATGATGATCTGCTTGCCGAGCCCGTCGGTCACGTCGCCCGCCGCGTAGATCCCCGGGGTGCTCGTGGCGCAGCGTCGGTCCACGATGATCTCGCCCCGGTCGCTCATCTCGACGAGTCCGCCGGTGAACTCGGAGACCGGGATCGACCCGGTCTCGATGAAGACACCCGAGACCGCCAGTGTCTCCTCGGCGCCGGTGGCGGCGTCGCGCACGGTGAGCCCCGTGACGCGGGTCTCACCCTCGATCGCGGTGACCGTGCGTCCGTGCACTATCGTGATCGCGTCGGATTCCGTCACGCGCTTCAGGAGCGCGTCATTCGCCTTGACCGGACCGGTCGCCACCACCGTGACGGCGGCATCGAGCCCGGCAAGCACAAGGGCCGCGTCGAGTGCCGACTCGGTGGAGCCCACGACCGCCACGGGCTGCCCCCGGAAGAACGCGGCGTCGCATGTCGCGCAGTAGGAGACGCCCCGGCCGATGAGCTCGGTTTCGCCCGGTACGGCGAGCCGGTTGGGCGCCCGTCCGGTGGCGATGATCACTGCGCGAGCGTGCAGGCTGGTGCCTTCGCGGGTGAAGACGTCGAACCCGCCGCCGTCGGCCGGCACGATGGCGTTGGCGAGCTGCCCTTCGAGACAGGTGAGTTCGAACTGCGAGATGTGCTCGCGAAAGCTCCTGACGAGCTCCGGCCCGCTCACAAGCTGCCAGCCGAGGTAGTTCTCGATCTCGCCGGCCCAGGCAGCCTGGCCGCCGATCTCGCCGGCGACGATCGCGGTCGCGAGCCCCTGCCGCGTCGTGTACATGCCAGCCGTCAGCCCGGCCGGGCCGGCGCCGATCACGATGATGTCGTAACGCGCCGCCGTCGCGTCGGTCTGCATCGGCGTTCCTCCCTCGCTGTGGTGCCGTCGGCAGGTTTCGCTCGTGGAAGCATCGTACACCTGGTGCGTGGGATGGCCGCAGGGCGGTCAGCGACGGGCGCGTACCAGCACGAGGCGTCCCGCGAGTACGGCGGCGCCGAGCGCGACCAGGGCGAGCGCGATGAGGCGGCCGCGGTCGAGCGTCTCGGGAGTCTCGGCCCCGGGCCGAACGATGCGGATCGCGTGCGCGTGGACGTCCATGTCGCCGCCGTGCTGCGAGCACGCCGCATTGAACACGCCGGTGACCTCGATGAGATCGCCCTGGTGGCGGTGATCGCCGAAGACCCGCACGACCTCGGCGATCTCCGGCGGCGCGACTACGGCGTGTCCGGAGTTGTAGCCGACTGGAGCGGCCCCGCTTGCGATCGAGGCGTCCGCGTAGGCGTCGTCATTGACGTGCAGCCATGCTTCGGAACCGCGAACCATGCTCTCACCGATCGCCTCGCCGGTGAAGGTGATCGTCTCGCCGTCCCACGCTTCCGGATGCTCGATGAGTTCTCCGCTCGCCACGGGCGCGGCGAGGGCGGCGGATGGCACCGCGACCAGGATCGCGGTGAGATAGTGGATCAGCCATCTGTGTCTCATCGGCCCCTCACCACCGACCACATCCAGCCGAGGAGCGCCAGCACCGCCAGGAACTCCATACGGCCCAGCCACATCGCGACGATGTAGACGGTCTTGAGACCCCATGGAATCGCCGGTGAGATGAGTCCGCAACTCAGCCCGGTGTTCGATGCGGCCGAGACGCCATCAAAGGCCGCCTCGATCAGCGGATAGCCGGCCAGGACGCCGGCGGTCGTCACGACGCTGTGCATGACGAAGAACGCGACGGTGATGAGCAGGGCCGATCGCACGGCAGTCTCACTCAGCAACCGATCCTTGATGTGATGGTAGTGACTGGCGATGACCGCGGTATCGGGTACGAGGAGTCGTCGGGCATCTTCGCGAAGCGCGCGGGCAATCAGTGACACTCTGATGCCCTTGATGCCGCCGGCGGTCGAGCACGACGAGCCGCCCAGGATCATGGTTCCGATGATGGCCAGCATCGCGAGCGGACCCCACTGAGTCACGAGCGCTCTGGAGTAGACGGTGCCGAAGCCGGTGGTCGTGTGTCCCGAGACGAGCAGGTAGAAGCACTTCCTGACGAACGACATCGCATCGGGGTAGATGCCGGCGCGGGCGAGGCCCACCGCGGCCAGCAGCACGAAGATCCCGAGTGTCACGATGAAACTGCGGGTCTCGACGTTGCGGCGCAGCTCGGCGCGATCGCCGGTCCACACAGCCCAGTGCACTGCGAAGTTGAGCGACCCCGCGACGAAGATGATGATGCACAGGATCTCGAACACCACCGAGTGATACCAGAAGGTGTTGAACGACTGGGGCGCGAAACCTCCGGTGCTGAACGCGCCCATGAAGACCCATAGCCCGTGCAGCACGGCACGGACCGGCGTCTGCCCGAGCCACAGCGCAGCGGCGGTGAGCACCGCGGTGCCGACGGCGAGCCATCCGAGACTGATGAGCCAGATGACGCGGGCCGTCTGCACCACGTTGGGCAGAAGTCGGTCCTCCTTGCCCTCGCCACTGTACAGGTGGTAGATGCCGCCCGCAGTTCCCTTGAACAGGAACGTGAGCGCGATGACCACGATCCCCTGGCCTCCGACGAACGTGAGGACGAACCGCCACATGTTGAGGCCATTAGAGATGTGGTCAAGGTCCTGGATGAGGAACAGTCCCGTGGTCGTGAGGCCGCTCATCACGTCGAAGACCGCGTCCAGGTAACTGCCCATCTGGCCGGAGAGTGAGAAGGGTAGAGCGCCGAGGAGTGTGGCCAGCACCCAGGAGAGCGACACGGTCACGAGTCCGTGCCGGCGCTTCAGCTCGTGCGTCGTGGCGCACGCCTGCTGCAGACCGAGGCCAACTACAAGGCACGCAGCCAGGCCGATGCCGAAGTCGACTGCGGTCCGCCACTCGGCGAACACGATGGAGGTCACAAGCGGCAGTATCATGAGCAGGCCGAAGCCAGTGACGATCTTGCCAGTGTGCATGCCGACGACGCGGTGGTCGGCGGCGCTCGGTCGCAGCATCATCCGCCTGCCAGGAAGACGATCACCATCAGTGCGCCACAGAACGCTGCCAGTGCGAGGGCGAATACGCCCTCGGCCAGCATCCCGCGCAACGACCTGACGCAGGCAGCCGCGACCCGGCGCGAATCGGGCGCACGACGACGTACGCGGGTGCGAGGAGTCATCGAGCGCCTGACCCGACACGACCGTCCACTGCCGAGAGCAGCCCGGCGGCCATGACCTCGCTGCATGAGACGTACGGGATCCCGAGCGTCTCGAAGGTGTACGCATTGCGCCGCTGCCCGACGAGTCCGGTCACCGTGCGGACGCCGAACACCTCCCGCGCCAGCAGGCACGCCGTGAGGTTCGTCGCGTCATCATCGGTCGCTGCTACCAGACAATCGGCCTCGGAGGCTCTCGCTCGCCTCAGCACCTCGACATCCCGGGCGTCTCCTGCGAACACCAGGATCTCCGGGAACGCGAGTGCGAACTCCTCCGCCTCGAGCGTGTGCGCGGTGATGAGCTCGATCTCGTGGCCGCGGGCCTCGACGGCTTCGATGAGGTGGGCGGCCAGGTCGCCGCTGCCCACAACGATGGTGGTCATGCCGGGCCTCCTCTCGGGTGCGTTCGGCAGGCACGGCGATGAGTCTACGTTCGGGCGCGTTCAGAAGACGTAAACACCGAGGCGCGCGGCATAAAAGTCCCGCAAAGATGCGGATCAGCGGGAATCGAAGCGCAGTCCGACACCCGGCTCGGTAAGGATGTGGCGTGGCACGGCGGGGTGACGCTCGATCTTCTTGCGGAGGTTGCTCACGTGCACCCTGATGGTGCGGACGTCAACTAGGTACTCCGGCCCCCAGACGGCATCGCTGATCTGAGACCAAGTCACCAGACGGTCGGCGTTCTGGACGAGGACCGACAGGATGCTGAACTCGATGGGCGTGAGCAGCACGTCCTCGCCGTCTCGCGTTACCCGCCGGGCAGCGATGTCGATGGTCAACCCATCGATCGACATCACCGGCACCGCCGCGACTTCGCCGGTGGCGCGCCGGAGCAGCGCGCGGACCCGCGCGACGAGTTCACCTGCCGAGAAGGGCTTGGTCAGGTAGTCGTCGGCTCCGGTCTCAAGCGCCGCGATCTTGTCGGTCTCCTCGGATCGCACTGACAGCACCAGGATCGGGACGCGGAGCCACGTTCGCAGCTGCTCGCAGAGCGCCACGCCGTCGATGTCGGGCAGCGAGAGGTCCAGGATGATCAGATGCGGGGTGCGGGCGGTCAGCGCCTCGACAGCCTCCGCTCCACTCGCCGCACAGTCGACCGCGTAGCCGCGGGCCTCGAGGATCGTCGTGAGCGCCCGGCGGATCTGGGACTCGTCGTCGATGACGAGCACACGCTCGGTCGTCTTCGCCTTCATGCGTCCTCCACTTCGCGGGGGAGCCGTAGCAGGATTCGCGTCCCGTGTGGCAGGCGCCCCTCGATGGCGATCTCACCGCCGTTCGCCCAGATGATCTCCCGTGCGATCGAGAGCCCGAGACCGGTGCTCGAGCCCAGCGCTCGTCCGGAGGTGCCACGGTAGAACTTGTCGAAGACGAGGTCCTTCTCGCTTTCGGGAATGCCCGGACCCGAGTCGTCGACCCACAGCAGCATGTCGCGCTCCCCCGCGGCGGCGCCTACCGTCACGGTACCATCGCTGTACTCCATCGCGTTGCCGACGACGTGGTGCAGCGCCCGCGAGAGCTGGACGAAGTCGAGGTGGAGCATCGGCAGTCCTTCGGGGACTGCGAATGTCACACGTTCCCGGGAAGACCGGGGGAGTCTGGTGACAACGGCGCCCACCAGCTCGCCGACCTCGAACTCCGTCGGACGTGGCTGCCATGCCTGGGCCTCCAGACGGGATACGTCGAGAAGATCTGCGATGGCGTCATCGAGGCGGTGCAGGTCCTCCTCCACGTCCCCCAGCTTGCTCCTGACATCGTCAGGCTCCCGGTGGACGTCCGTTTCAAGCAGGTCGGTGACGGCAGCCGTGATCGAGGCGAGCGGTGTCTTGAGTTCGTGCGAGACGGATGAGACCACCGCTGAGCGCAGGCGCTCGGCCTCGCGCTCAGCCGCCGCCTGCATCGCCACCGCGTTCAGCCTGCGACTCTGGAGGAACGCGGCCAGCAGGTGGGCGAGCGCCGTGACGAAGGAGGCCCTCGCGTCATCGGGCGGTGCGTCCAGGGTGACCTCAAGCAGTCCCTCGACGCTCTCGGCAGAGACCAGCGGGAGCAGCAGCCGGTGTGAAGGCGGCGTACCGTCGGCATCTTGCCGCTCGATGCGCATCGGCGGGTCACCGTGCACGGTGACGTCCTCCGCGGCAAGCACCCACAGGCTGGCGATGTCGTCCGGGGGCGACACGGTCTCGCGCTCGTGCCGGGTGACCGGCACCAGCGCGAGCGTGCTCTCGTCCGGAATCCACAGCTCGACTGACGAGGCTCCGACGACCAGGGTCAGCTCCTCGGCGGCTGCCGAGGCGAGTCCCTCGGTCGATGTCTCGGAGACGAGCGAGGTGCTCAGCCGATTGAGCGCCGCAGCATGCCGCTCCTCGCGCTGCGCGACCGCTTCGCGATCCCGCAGGCGGCCGGTCTGAAGGCCGACAGCGACACTCACCACGAGGTAGACGCCGAGGTGGACGACGTCGCCGCGCTCGGCGACCAGCAGCGTGTGGAACGGCGGGATGAAGAAGAAGTTCCACGCGAAGAAGGAGAGAACCGCGGAGAGCACGGCGGGCCCGACGCCTGCCGTGCCGGCGACGAAGCCGAGCACGAGGAGGTAGAGCCACCCCCACTGCTCGCGTCCGAGCGACTCCCGGAAGGGCACGAACATCGTCGTGGCGAGCACGACGGACCCCACCGCGGTGAGGTAGCCATGTCGCCTGATCTTGTCCCGAACCGCGTTCGGTGCTGCGGGCATGTCCATAACCGACTCCCTGGAGGGCCAGCGACCACGATAGCACCGTTCACGCGCAGCCGACTGCGAGAAGCCGTGCTGCTATAGTGCGCTCGTCTGCTGTCGCGCAGCGAGAGGACCCGTGATGAGCCCCGCCCGCGTTGCCGTCGTGGCGTGCGATACGTATGAGCCGGCTGTCGTCGACGCTGCTGTCGGACGCGCGATCGGCCTGCTCGGTGGGGCGGAGCGATTCGTGAGCGCCGGTGAGCGGATCGTTCTCAAGCCCAATCTGCTCGTTGCCAGCACGCCGGAGAAGGCAGTCACCACGCATCCATCGGTGTTCGCGGCTGTCGCACGCGTGCTCGCCGAGGCGGGTACGATGCTGACGTGGGGCGATTCACCGGGGTTCGGTTCGACCGCCGGCGTGGGCAAACGCGCGGGACTCGTCGCCGAGGCGGCCCGGCTCGGCGTACGCACCGCGGACTTCTCGCACGGGCGAGAGGTGCCGTTTCCCGAAGGCGCGCTCATCAAGCGTTTCACGCTGGCTGCAGGCGTGCTCGAGGCCGATGGTCTGGTGAGCCTGCCGAAGCTCAAGACCCACGCGCTCACCCGTATGACCGGTGCGGTGAAGAACCAGTTCGGCTGCATACCGGGCATGCTCAAAGGCGAGTTCCACACGCGGATGCCCGACGTCGACCGGTTCTCGCAGATGCTTGTCGATCTCAACCGGCTGATCGCTCCGCGTCTCGTGGTGATGGATGCGGTCGTCGCCATGGAGGGCAACGGTCCTCGCGGCGGCGATCCGCGGCATGTCGGCGTGCTGCTCGTCTCCGATGATCCGGTGGCCGTCGACGCCCTCGGGTGCCGCATCATGAACCTCGACCCCGCCCTCGTCGGTACGGTGTCGTGGGGCGAGCGGCTCGGGCTCGGCAGCGCGAGCGACATCGAACTCCTGGGCGACGAGCTGCCCGTCTTCGCCGACTACGTCGTCAACCGAAGCGTCGCATCCACCACCGGAGGCGGCATCGGCTCGCCGCTTGGCAAGCGCCTGCTGGCGCCGCGGCCGTTCATCGTGTCCGAGCGCTGCACGCAGTGCGGCACCTGCGTTCAGGTCTGTCCGGTGGAGCCGAAGGCGGTGACCTTCCCCGATGGCGATCGGTCGCTGTCACCCGTGTACGACTACGGGCACTGCATCCGCTGCTACTGCTGCCAGGAGATGTGTCCCGAGCGAGCTATCGAGGTGAAGACCCCGCTACTCGGCAGGCTCATCAGGCGTACGTGAGCCTGCCCTCCACTGCACGCCCCTCCAGCTGGTGGTCGCGCAGCCACACCTCGAGCACCTCGGCCGCCGACGTCGTGACCACCTTGCTCGAACCCGCTGCCAGCAGCTCCTCCTCGGTCACGTCGAGGTACGCCACGCAGTTCTTGGCGTGGTAGCCCTGGAGCGCCACGGTGTAGGTGGCCGCGTCGTCCACCGTCGCGCCCGCTACCTCGAGTGAGATCAGGCGTTGCTCGGCATCCGAGTACAGGGCCCGCACCGCGCCGTTGACCTGGTAGCATTCGCCCTCGCCGTCGCGGTTCTCGGGCCGCATCCAATGCGCGAACATCCGCTTGAGCGTGGCCCCGGTCACCGTGTAGCGGGTCACGGTGTCGTCGTACGGGAAGCAGCCCATGAAGTCCATGAGCGTCACGACCGGCCCGAGCTTCTCCACGCGAACCGATCCGGCCCCCAGGAGCACCACGTCGGCCTGCGTCTCGGCAGCGAGCGCGTCGGCCATGAGGTTGCCGAGGTCGGTCTCGACCTCGCGGCGCGGGTGCGTGTGCTCGTGCGTGAGTTTCGTGACCACGATCGAGTACTTGCGATCCACCTCGGACTTGTAGCGGGCGATGAAGTCGACCATGCCCTGGTCGGGCTCGACAAGATCGCTGCTGATGGGGATGAGCTGCCACGTCCATTCGACGATGGAGTTGGTGTCGTCATCGACCACGATGTCGAACCGGCCGATCTGGTCGGTTCCGGTGCCTGCCTGCGTCACGAGGATGCCGTTGACCACTGCAGGTTGCTCGAGGACGGTGTGGGAGTGCCCGCCGATGATCATGTCGACGCCCCACGCCGGGTCGAGGAGCGCGGCCAGCTCCACGTCGGATTCGAAGCCGATGTGGGTGAGCAGGATCGTGAGGTCGATGTCGTCGTTGCGGTACGCGTTGCAGATGCGGCCGACCTCGTCAGCTGCCTCGTGCACGTCCATGAACGCACCGATGACATCGTCGAGTCTCATCGCGTCGACGACCTTCTCGGTGATGATGCCGGTGAACAGCACGTCAAAGCCGGCCTTTTCGATGATCACGTACGGGTCCATGAGCCGCTTGTCGAACCCCTTGATGTACAGGTTGGCGCTCACGATGGGGAAGTTCGCGATCTTCTCCAGGAACAGGAGGTGCGGCACGCCGTAGTCGATCTCGTGGTTGCCGACGCCGACGACGTCCGGGGTGATGTAGTTCATGATGTCGATCGTCGAGATGCCCTTGAAGTCCGAGTCGATGATCGAGCCCTGCAGCATGTCCCCGGCGATGACGTAGAAGACGTTCTCCTCTTCGGCGCGCACCTTGTTCACGTAGGCCGAGAGCAGTGCCAGTCCACCGTGGAGCGGCCCGCCGCCTTCGCGCTCCTCGGCGAGGAAGTCGCCGTGCATGTCGTTGGAGTGCAGGATCGTGAACTTCTTCGTGATTCCCATTGAGTCCCCCCGCCGTCGGGTGCGGTCACCTTACGAGATTCCGACCTCCGCTAGCGCCTTCTTGACGGCACTGACCGAACCGTTGACCTGCAGCTTGTGCTTCCCGCTGGTGGTCGTGATGATCATCCTGTCCGGCGAAGAGGTGCCATCGTCGTTGGTCATGCCGTGCTTGTACTTCATACCGCGGATGGCCGAGCGGTCGATCGCGAAGTTGCCCTCGGTTTCGGCAAGCGCGGCCGCGGGCGTCATCTGCCAGTAGGCCTCGTGGTACCTCATCGACGAGCCGATCTGCGCGCCCCACTGGCCGAAGAAGCCCTTGCCTGCCGACTTGGCCTCGTCGCGCGCCGCATTGACCATCGCGCTCATCCTCTCCTTGGTGAGCCGCGCGAAGATGATGCGCGATTCGGTGACGACAAGCGTGTACGTCTTGGACTTCACGCCCATGAAGCCGCCGATCTCGGTCAGGTTCCCGATGACGGCGACCACGGTTTCGCCCGAGCCGGCCGCCGGGGGCGCGGGCGCCGGGATCGGCTCGGGAGTGTATGACGCTGGCGGAGCGGGAGGCACTGCCGTGGCGCGCGCCCCGCACGAGGTGCAGAACGTATCGCCAGGCATCAGGGCGGAACCACACGCGCCGCAGAAACGGGACTGGTTATCGCTCATCCGGGCGCTCCTTCGTCGGAGGGTGCTCATGCGTATGAGTGTACCGCTAAGGGACATTCTGTCAGCGGTGTTTGGGCAGCGATAAGATGAGGTATGATATTGAACGTTCAGAACGTCGTGAAAGTTCGGTACGCGAGGTTCATTGCCGACGGAGGGATGCGGCATGGTTGCTGAAAGCGAGCTCACCAGGCGGGTCGCCGTACTCGACCGGCTCTCCGCGATGCTCGAGACGGCCGGCTTTCCCCACAACATCGCCCGCGTCTACTCGGCGCTCACACTCGCGGAGGGAGAAGGGCTCTCCACGAGCGAGATCATGGATGAGCTCGGCATCAGCAAGGCGTCGGTCAGCACCGCGATGCAGTTCCTGGTGAGCACCGACCTTGCCGAGCGCTATCGCGTGCGCGGGAGACGTGAGGCGCACTACCGCATCCTCAAGGGGCGCTGGGCCGACATACTCGCTCGCAAGTTCGCTGGTTCAACGCACGTGCGCATGGCGGTCGAGGACGCGCTCGAGTTCACGACCGCTCCGGCGGCGCGCGAGCGTCTTGAGGAGATGCGCGAGGTGTACGCGTTCTTCGAGCGCGAGTTCGAGGATGTCATGCAGAGGTTCAACGAAAGGAACACGTCATGACCGGTCCGGCGATCGCAGTTGAGAGCCTGAGCTACGCATACGGCAGCCTCGAGGCGGTGAAGGGTGTCAGCTTCGACGTGCAGCCCGGTGAGATCCTCGGCTTTCTGGGTCCCAACGGTGCGGGCAAGTCCACGACCATCAAGATGCTCACTGGTCAGCTGACGCCCAAGGGCGGCAGCGCCCGGATCCTCGGCGTGGACGTCGCCCTCGACGACCCCGAGGTGCAGGCGCAGATCGGCGTTTGCTTCGAGGAGAAGAACCTGTACCTGCAGATGACCGCGCTCGAGAACCTCGAGTTCTTCGCGTCGCTGTTCGGCATTCGCGACGTGGACGCGATGGAGGTTCTGCGGCGCGTGGGTCTGGCCGACCGCGCGCGCGACCGCGTCGGCAACTTCTCCAAGGGCATGCGTCAGCGCATGATGATCTCCCGCGCGTTCATCAACAAGCCCAAAGTGCTGTTCTTAGACGAGCCCACCGACGGGTTGGACCCGGTCACGTCGGCCGCGATCAGGGCGACCATCCGTGAAGAGGCCGACCGCGGGGCGGCCGTGCTGCTGACGACCCACGACATGTTCGAGGCCGATGAGCTCTCGGACAGGGTCGCGTTCATCAACGAGGGGGAGATCGTCGCCCTTGATACCGCCGAGAGCCTGAAGCTCAAGTACGGGACCCGTTCGGTGCTCGTCCGCCTGCGCGACGGGGACGGCGTTCGTCAGGAGCATCTGCCGCTCGGCGGCGGTGGCTCTCCAGCGCGGCTAGCCGAGTTGGCGGCGTCACCGGACCTTCTGACCATCCACACGGAAGAGGCCACGCTGGAGGCCATCTTCATCAAGCTGACGGGCAGGGGGCTGGAAGGATGAGCAGTCCGGTCTCGCGCGGCGCCATCATCACGGCGCTGCTGAAGAAGGAGCTCATCGCGTACTCGCGCGACAAGCTCTATCTGTTCCTGACCGCCCTCACGGTGGTGGCGGTCGTGTCCGTCTTCTGGCTGCTGCCCGACTCGGTCGAGGAGTCCATCACGCTCGCGGTCTCTCCGCCGGTGCAGACCATGGTCGAGGACGCCCGTGAGACGCTCAAGGCGATGGGCGCCACCGACGAGCAACTCGCCGAGCTCGACGAAGCGGATCTCACCGAGGGCGAGGAAGGCATCGCACTCGTGGAGTTCGAGAGCGCCGAGCAGATGGCCGCAGTGATCGAGGGAACCCTCGAGGCGTATCGCACGAATGAGGGCGCGCTCGTCTTCCGGGACCCCGGGGCCGATGAGGACAAGCCCAAGGACGCGCATCGGATGAACGTGGACATCGGCATCGCGTTCCCGGAGACGTTCATCAGTGACGTGGCGGCGAAGAAGGACGGCGTGCGCGTGACAATCTACTCGGATGCAGCAGTGCCCGAGGAGATCGAGGGCGCCATGCACAGCTTCGTGCGTGAGATGGCCTACCAGTTCGCCGGCGTCGCGCTGCCCGTCGGCATGCCGGACGCCGACCAGATCGTGCTCGGCGAGGACCGCGTGGGCAACCAGGTCACGATGCGAGAGAAGATGCGCCCCATGCTCGCCTTCATGATCCTGTTGATCGAGACGTTCTCGATGAGCTCGCTCATCTCGCTGGAGGTGGCGCAGCGGACTGTCACCGCCGTGTTGGTCACCCCGGCCAAGGTCGCAGACTTCCTGATCGCCAAGACCGTATTCGGCACGGGACTCTCGCTCGTACAAGGGACCATCGTCCTGGCGCTGGTGGGAGCGTTCACACCGCAGAACTGGTCGATCCTGCTCGCCACGCTCCTTGTCGGAGCGATGATGTTCACCGGTGTGGCGCTGTTCGTGGGCTCGGCCGGTAAGGACTTCATGGGACAGTTGTTCTACACCATGATGTTCACGATCCCGCTCCTCATCCCGTCGTTCTCCGTGCTGTTCCCCGGTTCGGCGGCGCCCTGGGTCAAGGCCATTCCGAGTTACCCGGTCCTCGACACGCTCGTCAACACGACCATGTACGGCGCGGGCTGGGACGAGGCGGCCGGCTCGCTCGCCTACGGTCTCGTATGGGTCGTCGTGCTGTACGGCATCGGCTTGTTCGCACTGAAGAGGAAGGTGGAGTCGCTATGAGCCTCGCGCGCATTTGGAGGGTGCTGCGAAAGGATCTGGCACTCGGTCCGCGCTCTCCGTTCTTCCTGTGGGCCCTCGTGCTGCCCGTGGGCATGACGCTGCTCGTCCAGGTGGCGTTCGGCTCGCTGTTCGAGCCAGTGCCCCGCATCGGAATCCTGGACGAGGGCTCCTCGGCCATCACGGCCTCGGTGGTCGAGATGGAAGGCATCGTGCTGGAGCGCTTCGACGATGCCGGGGAGCTCAGGGCCGCCGTCGAGGCCAACGACCTGGACGCCGGGCTCATCCTGCCGGCAGGCTTTGATGATGCGGTGCGTGCGGGAGAGCAACCGTCCCTGGAGTTCTTCATCGGCGGCGAGAGCTACGCGGCCAACCGCATCATCCTGAGCGTCACGACGATCGACCTCATCCGCGAGGTCGAAGGCAGCGCGGCACCCGTGGAAGTGGAGGTCGTCTCCTTCGGTGATGAGGGGCTGCCGATATCGTCGAGACTCGTTCCGGTGGTCGTCTTCTACGCGCTCGTGATGGCCGGCGTGTTCGTTCCGGGTTCGAGTCTGGTGGAGGAGAAGGAGCACGGCACGCTCATGGCGATGCTTGTCACTCCCGTGAGATCCCGCGAGGTCATGGTGGCCAAGTGGGCACTGGGTCTCCTTCTGGCCTCGGTCATGTCGGTCGTGACGCTGATGCTCAACCGGGCGATGGGTGTACGACCCCTCGAGGTCGTCCTCGTCGTCGTCGTGGCGGGAGCGCTCAGCTCGATGATCGGCATACTGGCCGGCGTCATCGCGAAGAACTCCACGATGTTCTTCGGCCTGGTCAAGGGCGCCGGTGTCTTGTTGTTCGCACCCGTGATCTTCTACGTGTTCCCCGACTGGCCGCAGTGGATCGCAAAGCTGTTCCCGCTCTACTGGGTCATCGAGCCGATCTGGCAGGTGTCCGTGATGGGAGAGTCGATCACGACGGTGTGGCAGGAGCTTGCCATCGCTCTCGGCATCACGGTTGCCCTGATCCCGATCACCGCGTTTCTTGCCCGACGCATGCAGGCGCAGATGGCCGGGCAGTAGGGAGTCAGCTGGCCTCGGGCCGGTCGCAGTGCGGCAGCGCGCTGCCGCGTCGATGAGAGGAGTGTCTTGTGATGGAGTGGTACTGGTGGGCGCTGATCGGTGTGGGTCTCGTCGCTCTCGCCTACGTGAAGATCATCGTCCTCGGCAAGATCGTCGCGTCTCAGAAGGCGAAGAAGGCGGCCCAGGCCGCTCTCGATGACGA
This sequence comes from Coriobacteriia bacterium, assembly GCA_030651765.1. Taxonomy (GTDB): domain Bacteria; phylum Actinomycetota; class Coriobacteriia; order Anaerosomatales; family Anaerosomataceae; genus UBA2272. Next base: position 209,348 of record JAUSBY010000003.1, read on the forward strand.
GTAGATCCCGGGAAGCAACCGTTCCGGGAGAAGGACGCCCGGTGGGAGTGCTCGACGCACACACGCATGCGTTTCCTGACGCGATCGCGGCCAAGGCGGTTGCGGCGCTCGCAGCGGAAGGCGGCATCACGGCGTACTACGACGGCACCATCGCGGGGCTACTCGCGGCGATGGACCGGGGTGGTGTCGGCCGTGCTCTCGTAGCACCCGTTGCCACGAAGCCGTCGCAGGTGCGTGGCATCAACGACTGGATGGCCGCGCTCGGCGAGCAGCGCATCGTGCCGTTCGGCGCGATGCACCCCGACTTCCCGGATCCGGCGGGCGAGATGGCGCGGATCGCGGCACTCGGCATCCGTGGGATCAAGTTGCACTCGCAGCACCAGGGTTTCACGCCCGCGGAGAGGCGCATGGCGCCGATCTACGAGGCGGCGTCCGACCTCGGCATGATCGTGCTCTTCCACGCCGGGGGCTATGTCGTGAGGCACGAGCAGGAGGCCCATCCCGCCGATCTTGCCCGCGTGCTCGACGCGTTTCCCGGGCTCACGTGCATATGCGCGCACATGGGCGGTTACGGTGAGTGGGACGCCGTTCGCGAGCACCTCTGCGGGAGGGACGTGTACCTGGACACGGCGTACGTACCCGGGCGCCTGCCGGATGTGGAGTTCCTCTCGCTGGCGCGCGATCACGGGATCGAGCGCATCGTCTTCGGCACCGATGGTCCGTGGACCGACGCGGGAGCCGAGGTAGCCTACGTGAGCGATATGGGGTTCACCGACGACGAACTCGACGCGATACTCCATGGCAACGCCGAGCGGTTGCTTGACCTCTGATTGCGCAGTCTTGAGAAACCTTGTCGTAGCGGCTCAGGGGTGCTACCGTCGCTGCCAGGGGGTGCCTCGATGGTGCGGCTCAAGATTCTCGCACTGCTTTCCGTGACGATCGCGTTCGCGAGCGTCACGTCCTCCGCGTTCGGGTGGGCCGAAGGTGACGTCACGTTCGACGGGGACGGGATGGACTGCCCCGCCTGCCACCAGTCGGAGCTCTTCTTCCCCGATCGCGCCGGGCCGCACGGCGGCTACACGGCTACCACCACGAAGTGCGCCACGTGCCATTCGGTCCACGATGCGCCCGGGGACGGCGTCCTCCTCCTGCCCGCATCCACGATCAAGGCGTCCTGCGAGTTCTGCCACGACGGGACCGCCGGCATGGGTGTCTACGGTGCGATCGAGGCCCGGGGCGGGACCGTTCTCGGCGGGCACAGCATCGACGCCACCAACGTGGTTCCCGGCGGAGACGCGGGTACCGGAGGGGCCTCGGTGGGTTCGTTCGGTGGCGAGAGCGGCTATCTGAGTTGCGATGACTGCCATTCGCCGCATGACGCCCGGACGGTGGATGCGTTCAGCGGCGAGCGGGTCCGCTTCCACGCGAGCGACCGCAGCTGGCTCACGTCCTGGGCGAGCACCAAGCTCCTGAAGCGGCTTCCGACCGGCGCCGAGGACGAGACGGACGTGTACGGCTCTGACTGGTGCGCGGGGTGTCACGCCGGACGCAGCTCGGGCGGTGCCGTCCACAACCACCCGGTCGACTCTCAGGCGAGTACCGCGACGCCCTTCTCCTACGACCACGTCGCCATCGTGACCGCCGACGACTCGCTCGAGACGACCTACGGCACACTCGGCCTGCTTGGCTTCCCTCCGGGGATCTGGCACAACCGCGGGTTCGTGATGCCGGATCCGCGAACGGAGGAGCAAGCGGGGCACGCGCCGATCTGCCAGCAGTGCCACGAGGACAGCAGGATCGTTGGCGAGCCGGGTGCCGTGATGCCGGCGGAGGTGTACCGCTACGGCGACGGCCGCACGAGCGGCGATGCGGGCACCGACAACCCGCTGTTCCAGAACTTCCCCCACGAGACGCAGAACCGCTTCATGCTCGTGGAGACCGACGACAACCTGTGCCTCAACTGCCATGCGGTCTCGTCGCTGCCCTGATCGAAGCGGCGCCAGCGCGCGCCGAGCTGCGATGCCGTGGCGCCGGACTCAGATGTGCTCGAGGAGCCCGGCGACGGCGTCCGCGGTCGCGCGGATCTGCTCCTCGCGGGTGATCGTGGCCTCGCCGTCGCGTGTCTGCCGTCCGTAATCGCCGAACTGCGCGTGGTTGCCGCCGTCGAGCTTCAGGTACGTGGTGTCGGCCGGAAGCCGCTCAACGGCCTCGGCAAACACCTCCGGATCGACCACGCGGTCCTCGGTGCCGATGATGGAGAGCACGGCCAGGCCGCTTGCGGTCAGGTCGGTCGATGCCGCCGGGTACGCCGCCAGCAGCACCAGCCCCGCGACGCGATCGTCTTCAGTGGTGGCATAGGCCGCGGCCATGGCGCCGCCGAGACTGTGCCCGCCGACTGCCCATCGGACCACCTCCGGTGCCGAGTCCATCAGGGTCTCCGCCCGCCCGGGGTCTAGGACTGCGAGGCTCAGGGGCATCGAGGCGAGTGCAACGGTGTAACCTCGCTGTGCGATCGCCCGCGCGAGGGGGGCGTACGAGCGCGCGTCCACCCGTCCGCCGGGATACAGGACGAGGCCCGCATCGGCCGATCCATCCGCTGGAGCGAACAGCCAGCCTTCGGCGCCGGTGGTGACCGTCACCGTGCCGTCCGAGCCGAGCGCCTCGAGCGCCTTCGGTGTCGGGCCGAGCGGGGTCAGGATCCACACCACGGCCATGGCCAGCCCGATCACGATCACGGCGGTGGTGGCCAGGAGCGCGAGGCGGACGTGCGAGCGCTCTACGCTCTGCATGCCGCGCGATAGGTTCGGCGTCATAGGAGATCCTCCGGCTCGGGCTCACGGGTGACGCGCACCATCATGCCCCACCTTGTCCGGGATGGACAGACGATGGCATGCGCCGGACCGTGTCGAGTAGAATGACTGGAGGCGCACTCGAGGAGGCGGACGATGGCGGCACGGATACTGCTCGTGGAGGACAATCCACAGAATCGCTACCTGATGACGTTCTTGCTCGAGAAGAACGGTTACACGGTGGACGTGGCCGAGGATGGCGAGCAGGCGCTCGACATGCTCGAGTCATCCACGCCCGACCTCATCCTGATGGACATGCAGCTTCCCAAGGTGGACGGATACGAGGCCACCGGCCGCATCAAGGCGGACGAGCGACTACGTTCGATCCCCCTTGTCGCCCTCACCGCCCATTCGATGAAAGGCGACCGCGCCAAGGCCATCGATGCGGGCTGTGATGCGTACGTGACCAAGCCGGTGGACGCCGATGAGATCCTCGCTCTGATCGAGCGCCTGATCGCGGGCTGACGCTCGCGCGCCGCGCGTCGACCCCCTATACTTGGTATCCGCGCTCCGGCGCTCAGGTCCGGGTCTCGGACGGCGGTATGTCGTGAACCTGGTCAGGTCCGGAAGGAAGCAGCCATAAGCGGCCTCTGCCGGGTGTTCGGGGCCCGGGCCTGAGTCTCGGAGCGCGGCCGCGGGACGGATGGCAGCGCCATCGACCCGCATCCGACCGGTAGACCGTCGCGCGAGGAGCCCGAGTTCATGGCCCATGTCTCCTGGTACCGCAAGTACCGACCGCAGACGTTCGCCGATGTCGTCGGGCAGTCTCACATAGAACGCACGCTCAGCAATGCGGTCGCCGAGGGCTCGGTGGCGCATCTCTATCTGTTCACGGGGCCGCGCGGCACGGGCAAGACCACCACCGCCCGCATCCTGGCCAAGGCGCTCAACTGTGAACAGGGCCCCACGTCCACCCCCGACGACACGTGCGAGCAGTGCCGGGCGATCGCCGACGGGGTTCATCCGGACGTACACGAGCTCGACGCGGCATCACGCCGGGGTATCGACGACGTGCGCGAGCAGATCATCGGCCGTGTGAGCTTCGCCCCCTCGCGTGGCGCCTGGAAGGTCTACATCATCGATGAGGTCCACATGCTCACGCGCGAGGCGTTCAACGCGCTGCTCAAGACCTTCGAAGAGCCGCCGCCTTCCACCGTCTTCGTGCTCGCCACGACCGATCCGCACAAGGTGCCCGAGACCATCCTGTCGCGCGCGCAGCGCTTCGACTTCCATCGGATATCGGTGGAGGACATCGTCGGCAGGCTGCGGACGATCGCCGATGCCGAGGGCGTCACGGTTTCCGACGGCGCCCTCACGCTCATCGCCAAACACGCTCTCGGTGGGTTGCGCGACGCGATTGCGACCCTCGAGCAGCTTGCATCGTTCGGCGGCGGGACGATCGCTATCGAAGACGTCGAGGGGCTCCTCGGCGAGGTTGATGCCGAGTTGCTCTTCCAGGCTGCCGGGATCGTCATCGATCGGGATGTGGCCGAGGCGTTCCGCTTCGTCGCGCGCCTCGCCGAGGCCGGTATCGACATGTCCGAGTTCGTCAAAGGCTTCGTGCGTCACGCGCGCGACCTGTTCGTGCTGGCAGCAGCCGATGCCGGTGGCGCCGTGGACACCACGGCCGAGGATCTCGGCCGGCTCGAGAGTCAGGCTGCACGTCTCGGCATGGATCGCGCGGCCCGGATCCTCGAGGTGCTGGCCCGCCTGACCACCGAGCTCCGGTACGCGTCCGACCAGCGCCTTGCCGTGGAGGTCGCCCTCACGCGGATGGCCCGGCCTCAGGCTGACCTCACACTCGAGGCGCTTGCCGAGCGCGTCGACGCGCTCGAGGCCGGCGCGCCGCTTAACGATCGCGTCCTCGCCGCCGCCCCGCACCCGGCGCCGGTCTCCGTAGTGACGCCCGCAGCCAAGGCGCCCGTCGGCGACACGCCGCCCAAGAAGAAGGCGTCCGGTCCGGTGGACGCCGAGGCGTCGGCTGCCGCGGACGTGTCGTCGGACCGGTTCGACATCGCCACCGTCAAGCGCGCGTGGCCAGCGATCCAGGCCGAGTTCAAGAAGGTCAAGCCGTCTCGCTCGCAGTTGTTCAACGGCACCGAGGCCGAGGTGGCTGGTCAGACGCTCGTGGTGGAGTTCCCGGTGGACCAGGCGTTTTCCATGGGACTCGCGGGAGACACCGAAACGCTCGCGTTGCTGCGGCGGAGCGTTGCCGCCGTGCTCGGCGTGGAGCCGCCGGTCGAGTTCCGCCTCGGTCGCGAGGGGAGCTCGAGCGCCCCGTGTCCCCCGGCGCCTGCGCCCGATACCGGGGATGTCGCATCGGCTGCGGACGCACTCGCAGACGACGATCTTGAGGCCCAGGTCATCGCGGAGCTCGGAGCGGAGATCGTGGGCGATGTCACACCTGATGAGTAGTCTGGGATACGGAACGGAGAACCGATGAAACCGAACATGCAGAACATGATGAAGCAGGCACAACGTATGCAGGCCGAGATGGCTCGCGTGCAGGAGGAGCTGAAGGACGAGCGCGTCGAGGCGTCGGTCGGCGGTGGCGCGGTCAAGGTGGTCATGACCGGCGAGTTGTCCGCCGAGTCGATCGCCATCGATCCGGCCGCGATCGATCCCGATGACGTCGCGATGCTCGAGGACATGATCGTCGCGGCGGTCAACGAGGCCATCCGACAGGCGCAGGACGTGGCCGCCCGCAAGATGTCGGCGGTCACCGGCGGACTCGGCTTGCCGGGAGGGCTCTTCTAGCCATGGCGTTCTACGCGCCACCGATAGCGCGCCTTCTCGAGGAACTGGAGCGCCTGCCCGGTATCGGCCCCAAGTCGGCCCAGCGGCTCGCATACCATATCCTGCGTGGCGATACCGAAGCGGCGGCGCGTCTGGCCGACGCCATCGTGGAGGTCAAGCGCGCGATCCGGTTCTGTGAGCGCTGCTTCAACTTCGCCGAGAGCGAACTGTGCGAGATGTGCGCGGACCCCACGCGTGATGCCACGACCATGTGCGTTGTCGAGGAGCCGCGTGACGTGGTCGCGGTGGAGCGCACGGGGGAGTTCCGCGGCACCTACCACGTGCTGCAGGGCGCGATCTCGCCCATAGACGGCATCGGGCCGGAGCAGTTGCGGGTGCGCGAGCTCATCGACCGTCTCGGCCGTGAATCCGTGTCCGAAGTCATCCTTGCGACAGATCCGGACATCGAGGGCGAGACGACCGCGCTCTATATCGCGCGGCTCGTGAAGCCCCTCGGCATACGGGTCACGCGTATCGCATCCGGTCTGCCGGTCGGCGGTGATCTAGAGTATGCGGACGAAGTGACGCTCGGCAGAGCGCTCGAAGCCCGCCGCGAGATGTGACGATCTTGACAGATTCTTGCTACCGTTCACCGATTCGCCTCGGCCGCTCGCAGGGGCGGACGCGCCGCTTGCCGCCGGAGCGCTCGTATCCTGGTTAGGCTTACGTACTCCCGCCGATGCACTACGCCGCACCGCGTATCGGCCGGGAACACGAACGGCCCTAGGTGAAGGAAGGGGAGATCCATGCAGCAGCTGACGGAGATCCGTTGGCATGCGCGCGCAGGCCAGGGCGCCGTAACGGCAGCCAAGGTCGTCGCCGAGACAGCGCTGGCCGCTGACCAGTACCTCCAGGCGATGCCCGAGTATGGCCCCGAGCGTATGGGAGCGCCGATCAAGGCGTTCACACGCATCAGCTCCGATCCGATCGAGATCCACTGCAATATCGAGAATCCGGACATCGTCATCGTCCTTGACGACTCGCTGCTCGACATCGTCGATGTGGCCGAGGGCCTCACCGATGACGGCGTCATCATCATCAACACGTGCACACCGCCCGAGCAGGTACGCACCGCGATCTCGATCCCGGTGACCGCCCGGATCGCGTGTGTGGATGCCACGGGCATCGCGCTCGACACGATCAAGCGTGACATCCCCAATACGCCGATGGTGGGCGCGCTCATCAAGGTCGCGGGTGTCATCGACATGGACACGTTCAAAGGCCTGCTCGCCAAGAACCTCGGCAAGAAGTTCGGGCAGGAGATGATCGATGCCAACTGGGCCTCGGTCGACCGTGCGTACGAGGAGGTGACCGTGGCATGAAGTGGGACATCTCGGACATGGATTCGTGGACGTACAAGCAGTTCCCGCCTGGCGCGGTGATCCCGGAGTCGGGCAACAGCGACGACTACGTCACCGGTGGCTGGAGAAGCGAGCGGCCATGGCGTGACGACGAGAAGTGCACGCAGTGCCTCCTGTGCTGGATCGTGTGTCCGGACACATCGATCAACGTTGCCGGGGAGAAGGTCACGACCTTCGATCTGGACCACTGCAAGGGCTGCGGCATCTGTGCGCAGGTCTGTCCGGTGGATGCGATCGAGATGGTTCCTGAAGGCTGCGACCTCCCGGGGGTGAAGTAGAATGCCGACACACACGACACTCGCCGCAACCGGCAACAGCGTGGTCGCCGAGGCGATGCGCCAGTGCAAGCCCAACGTGATGGCCGCCTACCCGATCACACCCCAGACCACGATCGTCGAGGAGTTCGCCGGCTTCGTGGCCAAGGGCAAGACGGACTGCGAATACGTGACGGTCGAGAGCGAGCACTCGGCTATGAGCGCGTGCATCGGCGCTTCGGCTGCCGGCGCCCGCGTGATGACCGCCACATCCTCGCAAGGGCTCGCGCTCATGTGGGAGGAGCTGCACATCGCCTCGGGCATGCGCCTGCCGATCATCATGGCCAACGCCAACCGCGCGCTCTCCGCGCCCATCAACATCCACTGCGACCACTCAGACATCATGGGCGCGCGCGACACCGGCTGGGTCACGCTGTTCGCCGAGACGGCGCAGGAGGCGTACGACAACACGATCATGGCGACCCGCATCGCCGAGCACCCGGACGTGATGCTGCCGGTCATGAGTTGCCTCGACGGTTTCATCACGACGCACTCGATCGACCGCGTCTCGGTGATGGACGATGAGTCGGTCGCCGGGTTCGTCGGCGAGTACGAGCCAAGAAACGCGCTGCTCGACACCGGGACACCGGTCACCCACGGCGCGTTCGCCGGTCTCGGCGGTCCCTACTTCGAGTTCAAGAAGCAGCAGCGTGAGGCCATCGAGAACGCTCGCGCGGTGGTCTCCGCCGTTGGCGCCGAGTATTCGGCGCTCTCAGGCAGGCCGTTCGGCGCCATCGAGACGTGGGGCATGGACGACGCCGAGGTGGCCCTTGTGGTCATCGGCTCGACGGCGGGCAACGCCCGCGCGGTGGCCCGCCACCTGCGCGCCGACGGCATGAAGGTCGGCGTGGTCAAGGTACGCGTGTGGCGTCCGTTCCCGTACGCCGAACTGGCAGCAGCGCTCAAGGGGATGAAGGCCGTCGCCGTGCTGGACCGCGCCGAGTCTTTCGGCGCCGAGGGCGGCCCACTGTACCTGGAGGTGCGCAGCGCGCTATACGATCTCGAGATGCGCGTGCCGGTGGTCGGCTACATCTACGGCCTCGGTGGCAGCGATGTGAAGCTCGAGCTGATGGAGCGCGTGTTCAGCGACCTTGCCGACATCGCCGCGGGCACCGCGGCACCCGCCGGGCTCGTCTACCTCGGCGCCCGAGAGGAGGCGTAAGCATGGCGAACTTGAAGGAGCTCACCCATCGCGAAGATCGGCTCGCCGGCGGACACCGCCTGTGCGCGGGATGCGGCGCCTCGATCGCTGTCCGTCAGGTGCTGCTCGGCGCTGGTGAGGACCCCGTCGTCGTCGGCTGCGCCACAGGCTGCCTCGAGGTGTCCACGACCATCTACCCGTACTCCTCGTGGAAGACCCCGTTCATCCACAACGCGTTCGAGAACTCCTCGGCCACCATCTCCGGCGTGGAGGCTGCCTTCAAGGGTCTGAAGCGCGCGGGCAAGATCCCCGCTGACAAGACCATGAAGTTCGTCGCGTTCGGCGGAGACGGCGGCACCTACGATATCGGCCTGCAGGCGCTCTCGGGCGCCATGGAGCGCGGGCACGACATGGTCTACGTGTGCTACGACAACGGCGCGTACATGAACACCGGCATCCAGCGCTCGTCGGCCACGCCCAAGGGCGCCTGGGCCACGACCGCCGAGGTGGGCGCCGCCCAGCAGGGCAAGATCCAGCGCCGCAAGGATCTCACGCAGATCATGGCCGCGCACGGGATCCCCTACGTCGCGCAAGCGTCGATCTCCCACTGGAAAGACCTCACGACCAAGGCCGAGAAGGCGTTTGCTGTCGAGGGTCCCGCGTTCCTCAATGTCTTTGCGCCGTGCCCCCGTGGTTGGCGCATCCCGTCGAGCCAGTCGGTCGAGATCGCGAAGCTTGCGGTCCAGACGGGATTCTGGCCGCTGTACGAGGTAGAGGACGGCGAGTTCCGCCACACGGTCAAGGTGCATAACCGCAAGCCGATCGAGGAGTTCTTGCGTCCGCAGGGCAGGTTCCGTCATCTGTTCTCGCCCGGCAACGAGGAGCTGCTCGCCGAGATCCAGGGCGACGTTGACCGTGCGTGGGATCGGCTGATGGCACGCTGCTCACAGGTCTGATCCTCGCAGGATAGGCATCTGTCGTGAGACGAGGGTCTCGACGCATCGCGTCGGGACCCTCGATGTTAGAATGTTCTCAGCGTGCGGCTGCGTCGGCACGCGACAGGCAGGTGTGCGCATCGGGTTCGAGCAGCAAGGACAGCCATCCATGATCCGACGCCCTCTAGGCAAACACCTCCACAGTCAAATCATCTGGCCGCTCGCCATCGCATCGGTCGTGGTGGCCATCATCGCGACGATAGTCGCGGTCAGCGCGATCGGTACGATCGTCGACAGGTGGATAGGCAGGAGCGCCGAGAGCGCCGGCACGCTCGTGCAGGCACGCATCGCACATCGCTCTCAGTCCACCCAGCGGAGTCTTGAGCTGATCGCGACCGATCCGCGGGTCATGGAGGCGGTAGCGACAGACGACTACTCGGAACTGCGGACTCACTTGTCGCTGGCCGGTCGTGCGCTCGGCGTCGACGGACTCATGGTTCTCGACGGCTCCGGGGCGGTGATAGCCTCCGTAGGCGGGCTCGCCGTAGCCGACGGCGAACGACCGTTGGAGGCGGACGCGCTCGACCAGAACCCCGGCGCGGGAGCGCTTCCCTACCTGCTGCACGATGGCGGCGGGCACTTCACCGTCGTGGCGACTCCGCTGGCCGGCCCTGGTGGGCAGACATGGCGGCTGGTAGCCGCGACCGATCTGAACCATCTTCTCGGGGCAGAGTGCGGGGCCGTCACCGGCGTGGGTTTCACGGTGCTCGATCGTGACGGGACCCGGATGGCCTCGGCCGTGCACGGCGACCCCTCCCTGGGGAGCGTGGTCCTGGCGCTCGATCGTGAGACGCTCCAACGCGCGGTGGCAGCCGCCGGTTCGGACCCGGAGGGTTCCGATCGCGTGAGCACCGATCTCGATGGAACCTCGTACCGCGTCCTCGGGCGCAAACTCCACTTCGCCAACGACGCAGGTGGCCCAGGCGCGTTCCTGATCACGGTGGTCGATACGCAGATCGCCCGCGACGCTCAGACGACCACGACCTTCCTCATCGGCATGTGGCTTGTGTTCGGAGTCGTGGGGCTCGCGATCATGAACTGGTACGTGGCGCGCCGCGTGACCCGACCGTTGGAGACGCTCTCAGCGAGCGTCGCCCGCGTCGCCGGCGGTGACTTCACAGCCAAGGTGGAGATCGGCGGTTCCAACGAGATCGCCGATCTGGCGGACGACTTCAACCGGATGACCGTCTCACTCAAGGAGCGCAGCGACTCCCTTACCAAGAAGGTTCTCGAGCTGGCGACCCTGTATGAGATGAGCCGGTCGCTCGGCTCCACACTGGAACTCGAGACGCTACTCGACTCGGTGCTTGACTCGGCCATGCGCATCTTCGACGTTGAGATCGGCTATGTCACGATGGTCGACCGCGAGACGGGCGCTCTCGAGGCCACGATCTGGCGCGGAGTCGATCTCTCCCGGGTCGGTGAGACGTCGGTGCGTAGCTCGATGTCGGACTGGGTGGTGCGCGAAGGGCGACCGCTGATCTTCAATCCGCCTGCAGACGGTGTCGGCATCGACGATGCCCGGGGGCACGCGGACGCAGTGTCCGGTGCCCTGGCTGCGTTGTGCGTGCCGCTGCTCTCCAACGAGGGCACGACCGGCGCGATCACGGTGGGCACGCGCAATTCGGAGCAGCGCTTCACGAGCGACGACGTTCGGCTGCTCGCGACGATCGCGAACCACGTCACCATCGCGGTCGGCAACATCAGCCTGTTCTCGAGCGTGCAGGAGGCGTATCTGGCGACGGTCCGCGCGCTCGCGGCGGCCGTCGACGCGAAGGACCCGTATACCCGGGGCCACTCGGACGGCGTCGCCGAGTACGCCCTCATGATCGGCGAGGCGATGGACCTGTCCGCCGAACAGATGATCGCGCTGGAGATGGCGGCGTACCTGCATGACATCGGCAAGATCGGCATCAGCGAGGACATCTTGCTCAAGCCCGGCAAGCTCACCGATGCCGAGATGAGTCAGATGCGACACCATCCACTCATCGGCGCGAACATCCTGAAGCCGGTGGCGTTCCCCTGGCCGATCGCACCGATCGTGCGCCACCATCACGAGCACTACGACGGAGAGGGCTATCCTGCCGGACTGCGCAGCGAGGAGATCCCGATCCTTGCGCGCGTGCTGACGGTCGCGGACGCCTTCGAAGCGATGGTTGCCGACAGGCCCTACCGTCGTGGGCGCTCGCAGCAGGAGGCGATCCTCGAGCTCCGCCGGTGTGCGGGATCGCACTTCGATCCCCGCGTCGTCGATGCGTTCATCGGCGTGCTCGAGCGTGTCGACACCGGCGTGACCGACGTGTTCCCCGCCGACGAGGACCCGGGGCTCGAAGAGACGCAGGCTGTGCTTGTCGCGATGTGCGACGGGATGTTCGCAAGCTTCCGGCGTCTCGGTGGTCCGCGCCTGGCGAACAACCTGGAGCGCTCGGCGAACCAGGAGTTCGGTTCGCTCGGGATGCCGCTTTCGTTGCATGCGGGTCATCTCTCGGTCGAGGGCGAAGAGGAGATGACGGACGAGGAGCTCGTCGAGCACCTCCGGACCGCGATCGGCGTCATCTCCGAGTGCATCGAGCGGGCATCGGGCGCGGGGCTGGCGGACCACTTCCAGTCCGAGGCGCTCGCCGGCCTTCCGGAGCGGCTGCGTGTCTGCGCCGGACGGCTTGGTTTCGCGACGGCTACCTAAGGCGCGACCCCGGGCATATTGCTGGTACACTATCTGCCATTCTCTGGCGGCCGCGGCATGTCCGCGACGAGGGGTGCGCATGGCCATCATCGTGCAGAAGTACGGCGGGACCTCGGTCGGCACACCCGACCGGATCCGCGCTGTGGCGTCCAGGATCGTCGCCGCCAAGGAGGCCGGGGCGAGCATTGTGGCCGTCGTCTCGGCGATGGGTGATGTGACCGACGAACTCGTCGCCCTGGCCGCGGCTGTCGACCCCGAGCCTCCCGAGCGTGAGATGGACATGCTGCTCGCAACCGGTGAGCAGGTTTCCATCGCGCTGCTGGCGATGGCGATCCACGCACTCGGACATGAGGCGATCTCGTTCACAGGTCCGCAGGTGGGCATCGTGACCGATCACGGTCATACCAAGGCGAAGATCCTCGAGGTTCGTGCTGATCGCGTACGCGATGCGCTCGACGCGGGTCGCATCGTGATCGTCGCGGGGTTCCAGGGTACGACTGCCGATGGCGCTATCACGACGCTCGGCCGGGGCGGCTCGGACACCACCGCGGTCGCCGTTGCGGCCGGCGTAGGTGCCGCTGTCTGCGAGATCTACACGGATGTCGACGGCGTGTACACCGCCGACCCCCGCGTGGTGCCCTCGGCGCGCAAGATCGACGAGATCTCCTACGAGGAGATGCTCGAGCTTGCTGCAAGCGGGGCCGGCGTGCTCAATCTGCGCTCAGTGGAGTTTGCTCGCAACCACGGTGTTGCCGTCCACTGCCGGTCGAGTTTCACCGACGCACCCGGCACACTCGTCAAGGAGGTCGACGGATCGATGGAGCAGGCGATCATCTCGGGCGTGGCATACGACGCTTCCGAGGCCAAGGTGACCATACGTGATGTGCCCGACCGCCCCGGGGTGGCCGCGACGGTGTTCACGCGCATGGCAGATGCAAACGTCAACGTGGACATGATCATCCAGAACGTGTCCGAAGCAGGGACGACGGACATCTCGTTCACGGTGCCGGAGACCGATCTCACCCGCGCGCGGCGCACCGCCGCAGCGGTCGTGGCCGAACTCTGCGCCCGGGACTTCACGGTCGACGAGTCGATTGCGAAAGTGTCGCTCGTCGGCGCCGGCATGAAGACGCATCCGGGCGTCGCGGCGCAGATGTTCCGGGCGCTGTCGGACGCCGGCGTGAACATCGACCTCATCTCGACGTCCACGATCAGGGTCACCTGCGTGGTCGACGGTGATCAGGTCCATACGGCGGTGCGGGCGTTGCACGACAGCTTCGGACTCGAGAGCGCCGAGGTCACCACGGACTCGGTACCTGGCTGCGGGGAGGGTGAGCGCTGATGACCTGGGACAAGACGATGCCGGAGCGGCCGGTCGTGGCGGTCGCGGGCGTGACCGGCGCGGTGGGCCGCGAGATGCTCACCGTGCTCGAGCAGCGTGCGTTTCCGGCCGAGCGTGTGGTCGCGCTCGCCTCGGCGCGCTCGGCTGGCAAGCGTATCCCGTTCGCGGGTGGCGAGCTCGTGGTGCAGGAGATGACCGAGTCGAGCTTCGAGGGCGTCGACATCGCGCTGTTCAGCGCGGGGGCCTCGATCAGCACGAGGTTTCGTGACGCGGTGACTGCTGCCGGTTGCGTGATGATCGACAACTCCTCGGCCTTCCGAATGGACGACGACGTTCCGCTCGTGGTGCCTGAGGTCAACGCAGGGGATCTCGCATGGCACAGTGGCGTCATCGCCAACCCCAACTGTTCGACGATCCAGCTGGTGGTCGTCCTCGCGGCGCTTGCCGGGTTGGCGCCTCTTCGGCGTGTCGTCGTCTCGACCTATCAGGCCGCCTCAGGTGCCGGACAGGCAGCGATGGACGAGTTGTACACGCAGACCGGTGACTTCCTGGCCGGCCGGCCGCTCGTCTCCGACGCGTTCGTGCACCGGATCGCGTTCAACTGTATCCCGCAGATCGACGTCTTCCTTGAGGACGGTTCGACCAAAGAAGAGTGGAAGATGGTCGTCGAGACGCAGAAGATCATGCACGAGCCGGCGCTTCGGATCGCCGCGACATGTGTGCGGGTGCCGGTGCTGAGGTGCCACTCCGAGGCGATCGCCGTCGAGTTCGATGCCGCCGTTTCAGTGGCGGAGGCCCGGGCTACGCTGATGGCGACCTCCGGTGTCACCGTGCTCGACGACACCGCCGCGCGGGAGTATCCGATGCCGGCCCTGCTCGAGGGCACGGACGACTGCTACGTCGGCAGGCTGCGGACCGACGAGAGCGTCGCGCACGGACTCCAGATGTGGGTCGTCGCGGACCAGCTGCGCAAGGGTGCGGCGCTCAACACGGTTCAGATAGCCGAGGCGCTGCTCGGGCGTTAAGATACACGTAGGGGAGGGTGCTCCCCTGCGTGGGAGTCGAGCAGATCATGGGGGATCGTCGGGATGAGCGAGCAGACTATTCTGATCGTGGAAGATGATGTGACGATCGCGCGCTTCGTCGAGCTCGAGTTGCGTCATGCGGGTTTCTCGGTCGTGATAGCCGGTGAGGGTCCGACCGCTATCGAAGCGCTCGATGCCAGCCCGGTTGACCTGGTCATCCTCGATCTCATGCTTCCGGGCATCGACGGCCTCGACGTCGCGAGGCACATCCGCAAGAAGGGATCGGCCATTCCGATCCTGATGCTCACCGCGCGCGCCGAGACCCATGATGTCGTCTCGGGTTTCGACGCCGGCGCCGACGACTATCTCCGCAAGCCGTTCGAGATCCCCGAACTGCTCTCCCGCGTGCGTGCGTTGCTCAAGCGGGCGGCCGGCTCGCAGGCGCAGTCAGCATACGAGGCGTCCGGCGTGCGCATCGACCCCGAGCGCCGGTCCGCGACCCTCGGCGAGGTGACGCTCGATCTCACCGCCAAGGAGTTCGATCTCCTTGCGTACCTCGTGGCCAACGCCGGACGGGTGATCTCGCGCGACGAGATCCTCTCCGCCGTGTGGGGCGCGCAGCACTCCACCGACTCCAACGTGATCGAGGTCTTCGTCTGCCACCTGCGCAACAAGATCGACGACCGCGACAACCGAATCATCCAGACGATCCGCGGAGTCGGCTACTTCTTCGCGAGGGGCTAAGTGCGCCTCAGGTCCATACGCGTGCGGGTCTCGTTGTTGTCCGCTGCCTTCGCGCTCGTCTTAGTCGGCAGCGTCACCGTCGCCACGTTCTACTTCGTGGCTGCGGGTATGAGCACGACGGCCGAGGAGACCTCGGACCGGCTTGTCTCGGCGGCCGGTCGCGTCTACATGAGCATCCTCGGGCTGGCCGAGGACGACGCCACACGACGCGGGCTTACCGGTGCTGAGGCCGACGCGTACGCGGCCGAGCAGATCCTGGCCAGACTCCCGGAGGTTCTTTCGCAAGGTCTCGTGTTCGAGGGGGCATTCGCGCTCCGTGTCGTCGACGAGCCCGGTGCCGAGATGCGCCTCGTCTGGTCCAACGGCGCCAGTGAAGGAGTCGGTACCGACGAGGGGCGCCGCACCGCGCTGGCCACGGGAGAGGCTACACACGAGCACCCGAAGACGCAGCCGCTGTTCCTCGGCATGGTGATCGACGCCGATCTCGCCGCACACGTCGCACATCTCCCCCTCGACCTGCCCGGTCCCTCGATAGCCCTCCTCGATGTGGTGTACACACCGGCACGCGAGGAGGCGGTGCTCGACTCGATGCGTCTGCCGATGGCTATCGTCACCGTGCTCGCGCTGATCGTGGCGGCGATGTTGACCACGCTTACGACCGGGTGGGTGCTCTCGCTCATCGACAACATCCGGCAGGCGGCCGACTCGATCGATGCCGGTCAGCTCGACGTGCATCTCCCCGAGGACGGCGACAACGAGATCGCCGAGCTCGCGCACTCGCTCAATCGCCTGATCGACAACCTGAACCGGCGCAATGAGGCGCAGACCCGCTTCATCGCCGACGCTTCACATGAGCTTGCCACACCGGTTGCGGGGATTCGCGGCTACGTGAACATCCTGCGTGCGTGGGGAGGCGAGGATCCGGGCCTTCGCGAGGAGGCCGTCGGCGCCATCGACCGCGAGTCCCGCCGTATGGCGCGCCTGTGCAGCGACCTGCTCTCGGTGATCAGGTCCGAGGAGATGGTCGAGTACCGGTCTATCCGGTACGACATCAACGGCGTCTGCCGGGAGGTGCTCGCCAATGCGGCCACACGGTACATGGATAAAGGCCTCGCGTTCAGTGGTCCCGACGAGGGTCCGCTGTGGCTGTACGGAGACCCTGACCGCGTAGAAGAGGCGCTCGGCATCATCGTTGACAACGCGTGCAAGTACACGCCCGAGGGCGGGAGCGTGAGCGTTTCGACACGGCGGCGGCGGGAGCGCATCGTGGTGCGAGTCGCGGATACCGGCGTCGGCATCCCGCCAGAGGACCTGCCGAGCGTCTTCGAGCGCTTCTATCGCAGTGATGCATCCCGCTCGAAGGAGACAGGCGGGTTCGGACTCGGACTTGCGATCGCCAAGCACATCATCGACTTGAGCGCGGGTACGGTGACCGTTTCGAGCACGGTCGGCCGCGGTACGACCTTCGAGCTGTCCCTCCCGCGCAGGCGGATCGGTGCGTGAGCTCGAGATGAGGACCCGGAGCATCGCGCAGGCCGGCGTGATCGGAGCAGTCTACGCCGCGCTGACACTCGTGGTCATCCAGAGCCCGCTCGGCTACGGCCCGGTCCAGATTCGGCTCTCCGAGGCGGTCACGGTGGTGGCCTGCCTCACGCCCGCCGCCATTCCGGGGCTGTGGATCGGTACAGCCGTGGCCAACGCGTATCTCGCAACGCAGTTCGGGATCCTGGCGCTCCTGGATGTCGTCTTCGGTTCCGTGGCCTCGCTTCTCGGCGCGGTCTGGGCATGGCGCCATCGCGACAGGCCGGGTATCGCGCTTGCGGGGCCGGTCGTCGCCAACGCCCTCATCGTTCCGGCGTACCTGCCGCTGATGCTCTCGGGGCTCGCGGGCCTGGACTACTACCGGATCCCGGCACTCGGCATCGATGCGAGCGGCGCGTGGTGGGCGATGTATCTGTTCGGCGTGGTCGCTGTGGGCTTCGGGCAGGCCGTCGTCGTCTACGGACTCGGGTTGCCGCTCTTGCGGTTGCTCAAGCGCCTCGGTGCCGAGAGGATCCTCTCCGGCGGTTCGGATGTGACGCCATGACGAGTGGTCTTCTCCCGGGCGCGCCTCTGCTTTCGCGACACGTCGAGACGTGTGACGGCTGTGGCGGATGCGCGCGGAGTTGTCCGGCGAAGGCCATCAGGGTGATTGGCGGGCGCTCGGAGATCATCGGGGAGAAGTGCGTGTCCTGCGGCGTGTGTGTGGGAGAGTGCGGACGGGGCGGCTACTCGGTTCGCGACGACACCCCGCGTGTCGAGGAGCTGCTGCGTTCCCGTCGGCCGGTTGTCGCGCTTCTCGCCACCGAGTACGCGGCCGCGCTGAGCCCCATGACGTCGGGGCAGGTGGAACGGGCACTCGAGATGCTCGGGTTCTGCTCGGTCGAGACCACGGTGCTCGGCGAGGAGGTGGTCGCCGAGAGCTACGAGATGCTGCACAGTCGCGAGGACACGCTCATGAGCATCAGGTCGACCTGCCCGGTCGCTGTGGACTTCGTGCGGCGGTTCCACCCGGGGCTCGTTGCCGCGCTGGCTCCGATCGTCCCGCCATACGTCGCTCAGGCGCGGCTGATTCGGGCACTGTATGACACCGACATCGCGATCGTCTATGTGAGCCCGTGCTATGCGCGCAAGGACGAGGTGTACGATCCGCAGTTCGATGGCGTGGTGGACGTGGCGATCGACTTTCTCGAGCTCAGACGGCTCATAGAGGCGCAGGCGGCCGATCCTTCCCATGGCCGGACGGTCAGACCGTCGGTGCGTCGGCCGGGCGTGCTCAAGGAGGTCTCGCTCACCGACGGTTTTCCGAAGAACACGGTGGTGTCGCGATACCTGACCGGCGCTGAGGTCCACACCGTCCGGGGCCTTGCCGACCTTGACCGGCTGCTCAAGGCGATCGAGGCGGGTGAGACCGGTCCGGTCGTGATCGACATGCTCAACTGTGAGGGCTGCATCGATGGACCGGCGGTGGCGCCGGGTCTGTCCCTGTATGCGAAGCGGAGCATAGACGCGGCCGCACGCCAGGACCAGAGCACGACCCACGTGAGCACGCGCGCTCTCCTCAGCGTGCTCCCCGCAGTCGAGCTGGTGCGCTCGTTCTCGCCGCTGCCCGTGCACGTTGCGACGCCCGCCGACGCTCAGATCGACGACATGCTCGCGGCCGGCGGCTTGACGCGCGACACCGCGCCCGACTGTGGGGCCTGTGGCTGGCCGACATGCGTCGAGCATGCGGCTGCCGTGTTCGTCGGAGACTCGACCTGGGATCTGTGCCTCCCGCTGCAGCGCTCGCTGCTGCAGGCACAGACGACGCTACTCAAGGAAAGCGAGACGCTCGATCCGGTGACCGGCCTGTGGAACAGGCGCTCGTTCAAGGACCGTCTCGACCTCGAGTACGCGCGCCATGTGCGGTACGATTCGGCGCTCGCCGTCGTGCTGCTCGACGTCGATGGGTTCGGGGCCGTCAACGACCGGCACAGCGAGGCGACCGGCGATCTGGTGCTCGCCGGACTCGGTGAGCGGCTCGCACGTCTGATCCGGTCGACGGACCTCGTGGCGCGCTGGGTCGGTGATCAGTTCGCGGTGATCCTGCCCGGCATCGGCAAGACCGCCGCCTTCGCCGTGGCAGAAAAGCTGCGCGAGGCAGTCGCGCAGGCGCCGGTCCCGGTGAGCACCGACGGGTATACACACGAGGTGAGTGTCACCGTATCGATCGGGGTGGCCTCTGCACGCGGTGCCGCCTTCGGGCCGGGCGACCTGCTCGAAGCCGTCGATACCGCACTGCGCGAAGCTATGGCGGCCGGAGGTGACCAGGCGCGGCTGGCCCCCGGCTAGGAGGGGCCGATGCGCGAGGCGCTGCTGTGGGAGCGCGAGGCCGGGCGGATCCACTGTCTGCTCTGTCCCCATGACTGCCGGATAGCCGAGGGCGCCCGGGGCATCTGCGGCGTCAGGGAGCACCGCGACGGCGCGCTGTGGGCGCTCACGTACGGGATGGTCTCCTCGGTGGCGGTCGACCCGATCGAGAAGAAGCCGGTGTTCCACTACCGCCCGGGCACGACCGCGCTCTCGCTCGGCAGCGTGGGTTGCTCGATGAGGTGTGGCCACTGCCAGAACTGGCAGATCAGCCGGGCGCGTCCGGGCGGCGATCAGCCGCTTCAGTATCTCGGTCCGGAGGAGGTCGTCCCGCTCGCCCGGGAACACGGCTGCGAGGGCGTCGCCTTCACCTACAACGAGCCGGTCATCTGGGCCGAGTACGTCCTGGACGTGGCGCGCGCGTGCCGGGAGGCCGGCATCTACACGGTGATGGTCACCAACGGCTACATCACCGAAGCCGGACTCGATCTTCTCGGGCCGTACATCGATGTGTGGAGGGTCGACATCAAGGCCTTCGATGACGAAACGTATCGCGAGTTCTGTCACGCGCGCTCGGTGCGCCCCGTGCTCGCCGCAGCCGAACGCGCGCACACGGTCTGGAACATGCACGTTGAGGTCGTGACCAACGTGGTGCCCACCGTCAACGATACCGGGGAGACGCTCGGTGCGATCGCGACATGGATCGCCGGGAGCCTCGGCCCGGACACGCCGTGGCACGTGACGCGTTTCTTCCCCTACCTCGACCTCGCGCACCTTCCGCCGACGCCGATCGAGACGCTCGAGAACGCTCGCCGGATCGGTACGGAGGCCGGGCTGCACTTCGTGTTCGCAGGCAACGTCAGGATGCCGGGCGCCGAGGACACCGTGTGTCCCTCGTGCGGTGCCGTTGCGATCGGGCGCGACGGCTACAGCGTGACGAGACGCCAGACGCGCGCCGGGGCCTGCGCGGCGTGCGGCACACCGCTCGGCATCGTCGACTAGCGGGAGCCTCCCCAAGTCGCGCAGGCGTCTGGCGTGGAGGTGTGGGCGCCGCCGAAACGCTATAGTGAACTCTGTCGCTATCAGGCGGCCGTTGGCCGCCCGTGTACTCAAGAAGGGACGTCCGTGTACCCGACCGTCATCATCCCCACGTTCTGGACACGCCGCCGCACGCGTGGCGGAGAGCGCGGAGGCATCAACTACGACCACCCGACGCCGATCGACCAGGACGGGACACTGCCCGACTGCCTGCGCTCGCTCGAGACGGTCCAGGGCCTCGGGAAGGTCATGCTCATCGTCGCGACGACAGACGAGTCCATCGAACACACGGCCGAGGACCGGGTCCGCGGGATTCTCGCCGACTTCCCGGGCATCGATTCGCTCATCGTCGGTTCGGCCGAGATGGGGTCGCTGCGCCGCCGCATGGAGCAACTCGAGTTCGCCGACGCGCTCGGCGGTGTCGGGTTGTCCGGCTACGGGGGCGTACGCAACGTCGGCCTCATCCTTGCGGCGGTGCTCGGTAGCGACTCGGTGGTCTTCGTGGACGATGATCAGATCGTCACAGATCCCGAGTTCCTCGCGCGAGGCGCCGAGGGGCTCGGCGAGACCGGCGGTCCGGGTGGCCTGCCCGTGCTTGCGAAGACCGGCTACTACGTGGACGATGCAGGCTCGTTCAAGGCGGCCGACCCGCGCGCATGGTACGACATGTTCTGGCGGCAGCTCGAGTTCTACAACAAGGCCGTGTCGGCCGTCGCCACGCCGCCGAGGCTCAAATCGAGCACGCTTGCGTTTGGCGGGTGCATGGCTCTGCACCGGGATATGTACTGCAACGTGCCGTTCGATCCGTGGTCGGTCCGTGGCGAGGACATCGACTACGTGATCAACGCACGCATGCACGGTGGTGATGTCTTCATGGACACCGAGTGGTCTCTCGTCCATCGGCCACCCGCGCCGCCGAGTGCGGCCGTGCTGTTCCGCAACGACGTCTTCCGGTTCGTGTACACGCATCGGAAGCTCGAGTTCTCCAAGTCGCAGGTCGACTTGCGGCAGGTCACCGCCGAGTCGCTCATGCCGTACCCGGGGCATCTCGTGGACTCGTCGATCAACTGGCGCGCGCGGACCACGGCGCTGCTCAGGGCGATCGCCGGCCCCGAGCGCTCCGCATACCTCGAAGTCGCGCGCAAGGCCGTTCCGCAAGCGCAGCAGTACGCCCGCGAGAACTGCGAGCGGTACTTCGCGTTCCAGCGGCGCTGGCCGATGCTCATGGACCGGCTGTGGGAGGACATCGCTCTCAAGTCGCTGTTCACCGGTGAGCGCCACGTCGACCGCGGCGCGATAACGGGCCGCTTCCCGATAATCGGGGCCGACTGAGTCCCGTGTGGGATCTCCTGCAAGCCGCCATGATCGGCCTGGTTGCGGGCTACCTCTCCGGACAGTTCGGTGTGGGCGGCGGTATCGTGACGACACCGGCCATTCGGCTGCTGCTGGACCGCCCCGAGCTCGTCGCGGTGGGGACGCCGCTCCCGGTCATCATTCCGACAGCGGTGGCAGGTGCGATCGCGTATGCGCGACGCGGCCTGATCGACCTGCGTGTCGGTGTCTCCGTAGGCATCATCGGCGCCGGTTTCGCGGTGCTCGGCGCCTGGGCGACCCAGCTCGTCGGCGGGCGGGTCGTATTGCTCGTCACGGCAGGACTCATCGCGTGGATGGCGGTCGACATGGCACTGCTCGCGCTCACATCGACCGCCTCGGCCGACGCACGGAAGGCGCGCGCCGCGAGGAGCGCGTCACCCCTCAAAGTCGCACTGCTCGGGGTGGGCGCCGGTCTGTACTCCGGATTCCTCGGTCTCGGCGGAGGGTTCGTCGTCGTCCCTGTGCTCGTCCGGCACTTCGGCTTCGACATGAAGCGCGCTATCGGCACGAGCCTGGTGGTCGTGAGCATCCTGGCGGTGCCGGGTTCGATCACGCACTACCTCCTCGGCAACGTCGAAGTCGGGCTGGCCCTCGGACTCGCCCTCGGTGTGGTGCCCGGAGCGCTCCTCGGCTCGCACGTCACCGTTCGGGCTCAGGAGAAGAGCGTGCGGCTGGCTTTCGCGGGGTTCCTCGCCGCAGTCGGTGCGGTCCTAGCGCTCTCGGAGCTGGGGGTCTTCTGATGCCCCGCCGGGTGTTTGCTCCCGTTTCGTCCCGGGAGTTCGAACGCATCACGGCCACGCTGGTCGGCGGGCGCGTCTTCGCCGATGCCGATGAGGCCCGGGCGGTACACGAGGCGACGCCATGGCGCATCCAGACCACGCGGGGTGGCGACATCGCGGTGCTCGACCGGTGGCGCGATCATCTCGACATGCTCGCTGTCGAGGCGCTGTGGTGTGCCGAGCGGGGGATCCCGGGCGCCATGCGGCAGCTTCGCCAGGCGGCGCTCTCGCTCGGCTATCGTGACCTGCTCGGCCCGCCCGCGCCCCTGACGCAGGTCTACGCATACGAGGCCGCAGGCATGCACGTCCGGGAGACGGCATCGGTGTGGACGTCACGCGTGGTGCCGGATGTGCCGATCGAGGTCATCTCGCCCGCGGGAGTGGTGTTCCGCGAGGGTGACGCACGGGATCTCGCGACCGTGCTGGCGGTGGATGCCCGCTGCTTCGATGATTTCTGGCGCTACGACCCGCGTCATCTCCGGCGTCTGATCGCGCTTCAGCGGCTCGTCATCGCCGAGGGGGGCGGAGAGGCAATCGGCTATACTCTGAGCACCACGGACCACGGCGTTGCTACGCTCGGACGTCTGGGTGTCGTGCCCGAGTGGCGGCGCCGGGGCGTGGGCAGGATGCTCGCCACCGAGGTGATGCGCTGGGCGGGTGGGGAGAGCACAGCCAGGCTCAGCCTCTGCACCCAGTCCGACAACGCTGCGGCGCGCGGACTGTATCGGACCCTCGGGTTCCGGGAGGCACCCGACAGGTTCGCGTTCCTGCAGTTCGAGTAGGCAGTGAGGGAGGCAGGCGTGTCGAGCGTTCGCTCGTGGGTCGTCGATGCGACGCTGGTGACCGTGACGTTCATCATCGCGGTCGTCGCCGGCGCCGGTCTCGTGGGCATGGTCCCCCGCCCGGTCTTCATCGCTGCCACCGTCGGTCTCGTGCTGATCGCGATCGGCACCGTTGCGGCGCGGCTGCTCACCCGGCCCGATCACATGAAGGCCATGCACTCGCATCACGTGCTCAAGATCGCCGACCGGTCGCTCGCATACCTGAGGCAGGGTCTTGACGCCGAGACGGCGCAGGAGGTGTGCAGGCTTGCCCTCGACGAGAGTGAGGCGGCCGCTGTTGCGATAACCGACACCGAGCGAGTTCTCGGCTTCGCAGGTATCGGCGAAGACCATCACGAGGTCGGCGGCCCGATCCTGACGAGGGCGACGCGGGAGTCCATCGAGACGAACGAACACCGTATCCTCGGGTCCCGTGATGAGATCGGATGTCCGAAGCGGGAGTGCCTGCTGCGCGCCGCGATCGTTGTGCCGCTGGAGTCCCGCGGCGAGGCGGTCGGCACCCTCAAGTTCTACTACACGACCCCTCGGCTCCTGAACGAGACGCAGGTCACGATGGTAGAGGGGCTTGCGAAGTTGCTGTCGACCCAGCTTGAGCTCTCGGAGTTGGAGCGCCAGACCGAGCTTGCCTGCCGGATGGAACTCAAGGCGCTCCAGGCGCAGATCAACCCCCACTTCCTCTTCAACACCATCAACACCATCGCGATGCTCATCCGCACCGACCCCGCCACCGCCCGCGATCTGCTGCGCGAGTTCGCGTTCTTCTACCGCCGCATGCTCGAGGACAACGAAGGCCTCGTGCCGCTTCGCCAGGAACTCGAGTACGCGCTCACGTACCTGCGGTTCGAGCAGGCGAGGTTCGGTGACCGCCTCCGTGTGGAGGACCGCTTCTCGGCCGATGTCCTCGACACTCCCGTACCCGCCTTCATCTTGCAGCCGCTCGTGGAGAACTGCGTCCAGCACGGGACGCGGGCCGAGGGTCCGCTCACGGTCTGCATGACCGGCGAGCGCTCGGGACGCGTGGTGACGGTCACAATCGCCGATGACGGACTCGGCGTCGCGCCGGCCGATCTGCCCCGCGTTCTCGAGGCCGGCTTCGGCAGGGGGCTAGGCATCGCGCTCAAGAACGTGGACGATAGGCTCAAAGGACACTTCGGCGCCGGGAGCGGACTTGCGATTGCGAGCGAGCCGGGGATCGGCACCACGGTCACGATGACGATCGTCGAGGGGACTTCGACAGATACGGACGATGAAGACGATGCTCAAGGCACTCCTGGTCGATGACGAGGTTCCCGCGCGGTCCGAGCTGAGGTTCCTGCTCGGCGAAGCGGGAGGCGTCGAGGTGGTAGGCGAGGCGGGTAGCGCCAACGAGGCGCTGCAGCTCATCCGTGCGATCGCCTATGACGTCGTGTTCCTCGACGTCAATATGCCGGGCCTGTCGGGCATCGAGCTTGCCGAGACGCTGACCGCTCTCGACCATCCGCCTGCGATCGTGTTCGTCACCGCGCACAGCGAACACGCGGTGGATGCGTTCGAGGTCGCGGCCGCCGACTACCTGGTCAAGCCGGTGGATACCCGCAGGCTCCGCATGGCGATAGACCGCATCGCGCCTGCGTCACAGGCGCCGACACGCATCGAGCGGATCCCCGTGGAGAAGGCGGGGAAGAAGCTCCTCCTCCAGGTGGTTGACATCTTCCACATCATGGCCAAGGACGACTACAGCTACATCTTCACCGACGGAGAGCGCTATCTCTCAACGCTCTCGCTCGCCGACCTCGAGAACAAGCTCTCCTCCCAGGGCTTCTTCCGCGTTCACCGGCGTTACCTCGTCAATCTTGCGCAAGTACGGGAGGTCGCGCCGATGTACGGCGGGACGATGGAGCTCACACTCAAGGACTCCGCGTCGACGCAGGTGCCGGTGTCCCGGCGCCGCGCCCCCGCGCTGAAGCGGGCACTGGGGCTGTAAAGGAATGCTCGTTGGCGTCATATCCGATACGCACGGCACCCTTCCCGACGCGGTCACCCAGGCCTTCCGGGGTGTCGAGCAGATCGTGCACGCCGGTGACGTCGGCTCGCAGCAGGTCCTCGACGAACTCGAGGCCATCGCGCCGGTTGTGGCCGTGCGCGGCAACATGGACGCTGGGGAACTTGAGTGGCGGCTACCCGAGGTCGCGGTTCTCCGCTGTGGCCCCTATCGGCTTGTGGTCGGCCATATCGTCGAACACCTCAGGCGTAGCGAGGTCGTGTCCAGGGCCGACATCGTCGTGAGCGGACACACCCACCGCGCTGACGTCACGCGCTCGGCCGGCGTGGTGTTCGTCAACCCCGGCAGCGCCGGGCATGGAGGTCGTGACGGGCGCGGCCGTACCGTCGCCGTTCTCGATTGCGCCGCTGACCCCCCAGCTGTGAGCATCATCGAGCTCTGAGGGCCGTCTTCAGCCCTCGTGGACGCCGGTGAGCGGCCGCCGTGCGCCGTGAGCGGTCGTACGTGACCCGGATGCCCGGCACCCGCGCCGCTCGCCGCCGCGATGGCCCCTTCCGCCGACGCCCCGCCGCCGCATGCGGCAGCTTCATCGCGCTCACCGTCATCGCGCCGTAGCCTGTGTCTGCGGGCGCAGAAGACGCCCGGTCACGTTGCTGGGGAGGTGGGACGCATGAAGGTCTGCATCAAGGGCGCGGCAGAGGACATCAGGCTCGGCGATATCGACGAGGTCTGCCACGAGATCGATCGCATCCTCGTACCGACCGACGGCTCCGAACCGTCGGTGGCGGCCACGGAGTACGCGGTCATCATGGCGCGCACGTTCGGCGCGACGGTCAAGGCCATCTATGTCGACACGGGACTCGAGGCACTCGAGCTGCCCGAAGAGGTGATGACCGAGGAGGTCTACGAGGGTGTCCACCCCTCGGTCAAGGGTCTCGTCATCGCACGGACGCTGTGCGAGCGCAACGGCGTCGAGTGCGAGGCGGAGATCGTCCAGGGCGGCGTCGCCAAACGGATCCTGGCCGTGGCCGAGGAGTGGAAAGCCGACATGATCGTCATCGGCGATACCGGCCGCACCGGCATCAAGCGGATCGCTCTTGGCAGTGTCGCCGAGACGGTCGTCAAGGGCTCACCCATCCCGACGATGGTTGTAAAAGCCGACTGATCAGCCGATGATTCTCGGCTTTGACGCACGAAGGAGGTGCGCACGTGGGAGACACGACGGATAGTGCCACGCAAGTCCAGCACGGCGATCACATCGACACGATCGAGAGCGTCGACCTGGTCTTCCGGGCACAGCGAAAGCTCAGTTTCACGTATGGTGCGGTGTTCTTCGCCGTGACCCTCGCCATCCCGGCCCTGTCGGTGTGGTGGAAGAGCTGGTACGCGGTTCCCATCTGGGGCGGCTTCACCGCCAACTACCTGTTCGTTTCACTTCTGTACTACGTGTTCCTGTGGACGATGGCCTGGGCGTACTCGAAGCAGGCCGACAAGCTCGACGATCGACTGTCAACCATGGCCGATGAGATCACGGCCCGAACCACCGGAGAGGAGGCATAGGCATGAACACCATAGCCATCATCCTGGTCATCGCGCTGACGATCTTCACGATCGGACTCTCGGTCTTCTCGCGGCGCTTCACACGCACGACGGCCGACTTCTACCTGGCCGGACGCAAGGTCGGCTCGTTCGCGAACGCCTCGGCCATCTCCGGTGACTACCTGTCGGCCGCCTCGTTCCTCGGCGTGGCTGGCGCGGTCTACGCTTCCGGCCTCGACGGCGTGTGGTACGCAGCCGGATTCGCCGGCGGCTTCATGGTCGTCGTGCTGTTCATCGCGTCGGCGCTCCGGCGCTTCGGCGAGTACACGGTAGCCGACTTCGCCTTCGGCCGCTTCGGGTCGAATCGGATCCGGTTGCTCACGGTTGTCGCCGTCCTCATCACGTCGCTGTTCTATATGGCGCCGCAGATGTTCGGCGCAGGCACGACCTGGCAGGTGCTCGTCGGCCAGGGGATCTTCGGTTTGGACGCGTACACCTCAGGTGTCATCGTGGTCGCGGCCATCATCGCGTTCTACGTGTCTGTGGGTGGCATGAAGGGCACCACCATGAACCAGATCTTCCAGTTCTGGTGGCTCGCGTTCGCGATGATCCTGGTCGTCGTCTTCGCCTTTGGCAGCGGGTTCAAATACCCGACGGCGCTTGCAGACGAGTCGGCCCAGCCGATCGTCAACACCAAGGCGTACACGGTCGCCGAGCTCACTGCGCCTGACGCGAACGGCGTCACGCCGTACGACAAGGCGGCCAAGATCATGACCGCTGAGGAGCTCGCGAAGGTCGACGAGTTCATCGCTGCGGGCTCGGACGGTAAGATCCCGGTGGCCTTCAACGCCGGCAACAAGCTCCACGAGCTTCGCGACATGCTGTTCCGCGAGCCCGGACATCGCTACAACACGTTCGATCAGTTCTCGATGGTGCTCGCGCTCGTGCTCGGCACCGCGGGCCTGCCGCACATCCTGAACAGGTACTACACGAACCCGTCAGGCAAGGCTGCGCGCCGGTCGACGTTCTGGGTGCTCGTCTTCATCGGGACGTTCTACATCCTGGCTCCGATCGCGGGCCTCGCCGGACTTGGGATCATCCGCGACTACCTTGCCGGGGGCGGCACGATCAACGCCGCCACGGTGCACGGTCTCCTGGTCAAGCCTGACCAGATCATGCCGACGCTCGGTGAGATCCTCGGCGGCCAGTGGCTGATGGGCATCGTCACCGCCGGTGCGTTCGCGGCCATGTTCTCCACCGTCGGCGGTCTGCTCATCGCAGCGGCCTCCGCCCTCGGCCACGACGTCTACGAGAAGTACATCAACAAGGGTGCGACGGAGGCCAAGCGCGTGGCGTTCGGCAAGGCATCCGTGCTCGTGTTCGCCGGCGTCGCGCTCCTGATAGGTCTGGCCATCCCCAAGTTCGGCCTTGACCAGGCGTATCCGGCGCTCATCGCGATGATGGTGACCTGGGCGTTCTCCGTGGGCGCGAGTGCGTTCGTGCCGATGCTGCTCACCGGCATCTGGTGGAAAGGCACCACCGAGCGTGGCGCTACCGCCGGCATCGCGGTTGGCTTGAGCAGCGCTATCCTGATCATCTTCCTGAACATCTTGCAGCAGCTCGGCCACGTTGGTAAGGAAGGCATCCTCGGCTTCTTCGGGGCGCTCACCTTCCCCGTGCTGTTCACCTTCCCGCTTGCGGTGCTCACCATCATCATCGTGAGCAAGATCGACGGACAGCTGCCCAAGAACGTGGACGCCATCTGGATGCGCATCCACGGGACGGCAAGCGAGCGGCACGAGAAGCAGCACGGCCTGGACAAGGTCGGCTCGATGTTCAGTGGTGGCAAGAAGTAGCGTTCCCTGTTTCGGCGCCCCACCCCCAGGGGGCCCGAGGCGCACAGATGCCGGTCCCGTCCGAAGCGACGGGGCCGGCATCGGCCTGTCGCTACCGGGCCGCGTCCGCCAGATCCGCCGCGAGTGCCTCTACGTCGGAGACGCCACTGGTCGGCAGATCGAGCCGAAGGACCCTGCGCCCGTGCCGTGCCAGGGTGACGAGGTCGCCCTCGGCCTGGGCACGGTGGAGGGCCGCCAAGCCGAACCGTTTGCCGGGGATCTCGAGATCGACGCGGTCGCGTGCGGTCACGAGGATGAACACGCCTGTGTTCGGGCCGCCCTTGTGGAGCTGGCCGGTGGAGTGCAGGTAGCGGGGCCCGAGCTCGAGCATCGCTGCCCGGCCGGTCGCGCGCGAGAGCTCCGCAACCGCCGCGCGCAACGGGGCGAGCCGCTCCTCGTCTTCAGGCAGGTACGCGAGAACGGCGAGGTAGTCCGCAGGCCCGGCCGCCTCGACTGCGATGCGCATCGCCGAGCGCCGATCGGCAGGAGGCGACGTCGGCGGTGTGAGCCCACCCGCGTACGTCACCCAGGTCCCGGCGAGCTCGGCCTGGGCCGTGGGGACCTCCTCGGCCCCGCCCTCGAGGATTCGCGTGGTGGCGACCTTGGCCTCGGTCACCGCCGGCTCGTCGAAGGGATTCACGCCGAGCAGGAAGCCGGCGAGTGCGGTGGCGAACTCCCAGCGGACGAACTCGGCGGCCAGGTCGAACACGTCGGTCACCGTCAGTTCGAAGACGGGATGTGATGCCGCGATCTCCCGCGACCAGGCCGACAGAGCGTCGTCGTCGGTGAAGCGGACGACGACCACGGCGCGGTCGTCGCCGTAGCCGGTCGCCGAGAACGGCTCGTACTCGATGACGGGTACGACGCCCCGGCCATCTTTTCCGAGCGATTCGGCCACCAGTTGCTCGATCCACAGCCCCAGCGGTACGAACCGCTCGGAGAAGGCGAGCGTGAGTTTGTCGCGGCCCGCCTCGGCGGCGTCGGCGATCCACGCCGCCAGCAGTGCCCCCGGGTTCTCGGCAGCCGGGGCGGCGCATGCGTCCTCCATCGCCTGAGCGCGGCCGACGAACGTCGGGAGATGGATGCCGATGAGCGCCGCCGGAGCCAGCCCGAACATCGAGAGCGCCGAGTAGCGACCTCCCACGGTCGCGGGTGCGGAGAGCGCCGTGCGCATGAGGTCGCGCTGCCGGATTTTTTCAAGCGGCGTGCCCTGATCGGTGATGACCGCGCACCGGCGGCCGGACTCGGCGCGCGTCGTGCCGTCGGCCTCGAGCCATGCGCGGACGATCGCGTAGAGCGACATCGGCTCGATCGTCGTGCCCGACTTGCTCGCGACGAGCACGAACGTGTGCGCCGGATCGAGCGAGGCGAGCGTGTCGGTCACCTGGGTCGGTGAGGTCGTGTCGAGCACGTGCAGCTTCGGGAACCCGTCGGCGCTGCCGATGACGCGGGACATCACGAGAGGCGCGAGCGACGAGCCGCCCATTCCGAGCAGCAGGATGTCGGTGATCTTCTCGGCGATGAGCGCGTCGGCCAGGCTGTCGAGCAGGGGCGCACGGCCGAGCGCCTTGCCGGCGAGATCGGTCCATCCAAGGCGCTGGACGATGGGCATGCGGGTGTCGAGGTCTGTTGTGAACAGACTCGCGTCACGGTCGCGCAGCCGATCGATCGCGTCAGCCTCTATGAGTCGGTCGAGTGCCGTCATGGTCGCGGCTCCTTCAGATCGTCGTGTCGGGGCCGATGACCGGCCCCGGTGTCTCGATACCCGGTGCTGGCTTCATTCTAGCCACCACCGTCCCGGCAAGCACGACAAGGGCGCCGCCTACGGCGGTAGGCAGCGTCAGCGGCTCGGACAGGAACAGCGCAGCGAAGACGACGGCGCTCACGGGCTCGGCGTAGGTGAGTATCGCCGCGTGGTCGGCGCGGACCGTCCGAAGCGCCGACAGGAACAGGAACCCCGTGAACGCGGTGTGTACGGCGCCAAGGGTCAGGAGCGACCCCCACTCGCTTGCGGACGATGGCCCCGGCGAGAGCACGACGATCGGCAGGAGCACAAGGGCCGCGGTGATGTCCTCACCGAGCATGTAGACGGTCGCGGGGATACCCTTGAGGAGCCGCTTGGCGTTGAGAACGAGGATCGCGTAGGTGAACGCCGAGGCGAACGCCAGGCCGGCGCCGAGCAGATGCGTGCCCTCCGTGAGCTGGAGCTCCCGCGGGCCGACGATGACCGCGGTGCCGACTAGCGCGAGTACGAGCGGCACGATCACGCGGCGATCGAACCGCTCGCGGGTGATGACGGGAGCGAAGGCGGTCACGAAGATCGGACCGCAGTACGCAAGCAGGACCGCGACGGCCACATCGGTCAACTTGAGCGCGCTGAAGAAGAGCACCCAGTTGAGCGCGAGCAGACTGCCCATTCCGGCCAACGCGAGTTTGCGGCGGGCGGGGAGGCGCACGAGTTCGCCGAGGCGACCCTTGAGCCCCAGGTAGGTCGCGATCGTCAGCCCGGCGAAGGTGACACGCCAGAAGACGATGACGAATGCGCTCACCCCGACATTCCGCGTGAGAAGTGCGATGGAGCCCCAGATCACGCCGGCGAAGGCTATGCGGGCGAGGCCTCCGCGATAGGATGCTGTGGCGAGAGGGGAGCGCACCGCGCGCCTAGCAGATCCTCGGCAGCTGCTCGCCGACGAGCATGTCCATGATCCGGGTCGCCCCGAAGGCCGTGCGTACATACACCTTGCCGGCGGGACTCCCGGCGACCACGCCCACGATCGCGGCATCCTCGCCGTAGGGAGCGCCGCGCATCGCGGCGAGCGCCGCTTCGGCCTGCTCGGCGGGTACTACGACCACCATCTTGCCTTCGTTTGCCACCTGGAAGACATCGTAGCCGAGCATCTCGCACGCACCGCGCACCTGGTCGTGCACCGGCACGTCGCGTTCCTCGACGGTGATCGAGACGCCCGAGGCGCTCGCAAGTTCGTTCAGGGTGCTCGCGAGACCGCCGCGGGTGGGGTCGCGGAAGCAGCGGACATCGGGTGCGGCCACCAGCACCGCGGCCACGAGGTGGTTGAGAGGCGCCGCATCGGAGCGGATGTCTGTGGAGAACGAGAGCCCCTCGCGGGTGGAGATGACCGCGATGCCGTGATCTCCCAGTGTGCCCGAGAGCAGTATCACGTCGCCGGGGCGGCAGTGCGAGCCGGAGAGGTCGACGCCTTCGGGAAGCGCGCCCACGCCAGCGGTGTTGATATAGACGCCGTCACCGTGCCCGCGCTCCACGACCTTCGTGTCGCCCGTGACGATGCGAACGCCCGCCTCGGCGGCTGCCTCACGCATCGAGACGAGGATGTTTCGCAGGTCCTCGACCGGCAGGCCCTCCTCGAGGATGAAGCCCACCGAGAGGTAGAGCGGGTGGGCTCCCGAGGTGGCCACGTCGTTCACCGTGCCGCAGACCGCCAAACGGCCGATGTCGCCGCCCGGGAAGACGAGTGGGGAGACCACGTACGTGTCGGTCGAGAACGCCAGCCTGCCCGCCGGCAGGTCGAGCGCGGCCGCGTCGTCCATGCGCTTGAGGCTCTCGTCGCCGAACTCGGCCACGAACAGATCCTCGATGAGTTCCTTCATCATGGTGCCGCCGCTGCCGTGTGCGAGCAGGATGCGGTCAGAGCGCATGCGTTCCTCCGATGGTCACGGGCGGTGTGCCCGGCTAGTCCTTGCCGTAGTCGGTGTAGCGGTAGTACGCGGCGCAGCTGCCCTCGCTCGAGACCATGCACGGGCCGACGGGATGCTCCGGCGTGCAGCCGCGCCCGAACAGCTTGCAGTCAAACGGCAGAAGCACGCCACGGAGCACGTCGCCGCACTGGCAGCCCTTGATCTCGCGGGGTGCCGGAGGTGTCACGGGAACGCGCACGCGCGCATCGTAGTGCGCGAACTCGGGCCGCAGCGCGAGCCCCGTACCCGGGATGACGCCGATGCCACGCCACTCGGCATCCACCGCCGTGAACGCTTCTTCCATGGCGGCGACGGCTGTCGGGTTGCCCCCGGCGGACACGCCACGCCCGTAGGCGATCTCGACCTCGGCTCGGCCCTCGGCGAGCTGCTTGGTAAGCATCCAGACGCCCTGGAGCACGTCGACCGGCTCGAAGCCGGTGATCACGCTTGGGATGCCGTACTCGTCGGCCAGGAACCGGTAGGGCTCCAGGCCGATGATCGTCGAGACGTGGCCGGGTAGGATGAAGCCGGTCACGCGGACATCGGGGTCGTTGACGAGCGCGCGGAGCGCCCCGGGTACCGTCTTGTGCAGCGAGAGCGCCGACCAGTTGGGGAGCGCGCGGCGCGCGGCTTCGCGGATGGTGAGCGCCACGGTGGGCGCGGTGGTCTCGAACCCCACGCCGAGGAAGACGACGTGCTTGTCCGGCTCGCGCTCGGCGATGGAAAGCGAGTCGAGCGGGGAGTAGACGACGCGCACGTCCCGGCCGTCGGCCTTCTCGGCGGAGAGCGAGGAGTACGAGCCGGGAACCTTCATCATGTCGCCGAAGGTGGCGAGCACCACGCCGGGCTGGCGGGCGATCTCGATGGCCAGGTCGATGTCGGCGTTGGCCGTCACGCACACCGGGCAGCCGGGGCCGGAGAGCAGTGTGATCGTCTCGGGCATCAGCCCGCGCAGGCCGTGCTTGGCGATCGCCATCGTGTGCGTGCCGCAGACCTCCATGAGCGTGCAGGGGGACTGCGCCGTCTCGCGGATGGCGTCTACCAGTCCGCGCGCTACATCCGGGTCGCGGAAACCGTCGAGCAGTTGGCTCACGGCGCGAGAACCTCGGCGGCGGCGGCCTCTGCGGCATCGAGCTCGGCTGCCTCGGCTTCGAGGTCCTCGGCCGTCTTGATGCCCATCTGCCGCAGCATAGCGAGTGACTCGGCGGCGAACTCCTCGTCCACGATCTGGATGGCGAAACCGGCATGGACGAGCACGTGGTCGCCCTTCTTGGCCGCGGGAGCCATCATCGTGGAGATGTGGCGGCGCACGCCGAGGATGTCGACTTCGACCATCTGGATATCGTTAGGCTCACTGACGAGCTGCGCCGGTATGGCGAGACACATAAGGGACCTCCTGGGGCGGAACGCGGGGGCAGCACCCACCTACTATAGCCGGAGTACGGTACGCGGGGTAGGAGCGGAGCTCGTGCCTACGCCTCGTGCCTGCGCGCCCACGCGACCACTGCCTGGCCGAACGCGATCCCTCCGTCATTGGCGGGCAGTCGCAGGTGCGTGAGCGGCGTGAGCCCCGCCTCACGCACGCCGTCGGCCACGCCGCGCAC
Source organism: Coriobacteriia bacterium (assembly GCA_030651765.1). Taxonomy (GTDB): domain Bacteria; phylum Actinomycetota; class Coriobacteriia; order Anaerosomatales; family Anaerosomataceae; genus UBA2272. The sequence goes on from JAUSBY010000003.1 coordinate 243,249, forward strand.
GACGAGCCGGTTCATGAACACCCCACCCGCGAGCGCCACGTGCGCCAGGCCAAACTCGGGTGCCAGACGCGCGCAGGTGTCGATCACCGCGGCCGTCACGGCACGGTGGAAGCGGGCCGAGATGACCGACGCCGGCGTGCGGTAGACGATGTCGTCGAGCACCGCGGCGAGCACCGGTGCGCAGTCGACCACGAGCGGTGCGCCGCTGTCCCGAATCACGATTTCGAACGCGTACGCACCCTCGGCGGTCATGTCGGCCACCGCCTCGAGCTCGATGGCCGCCTGGCCCTCGTAGAGCGCGTCGTCGCGCACGCCCGCAAGCGACGCCACCGCGTCGAACAGGCGCCCCATCGAGCTCGTGCGCGGCGTGTTGATGCCGTGCTCGATCATCGCGAGCACCGTGGACTCCTCGCCCTCGCTGAGGCGCTCGTAGAAGGGTCCTGCCCCCGGATGGTCGAGAAGCCCGCACTCCGCGAGCGCCCCGAGCGCCATGCGCGCCGGGCGGCGGATCGCCGCAGCGCCGCCGGGCAGCGGCAGTTGACGCAGGTGCGCCACCCGCTCGAAACCGGCCCAGTCGGCGGCGAGCCACTCACCGCCCCAGATGGTGCCGTCGGTCCCGTACCCGGTGCCATCGAGCGCCACACCGAGCACCCGGCCGGCTACGCCGTGCTCGGCGGTCACACTCGCGATGTGCGCGTGATGGTGCTGCACGCCCACGCTCGGCAGGCCGAGTGAGAGCGCGTGCTTGGTCGAGAGGTACTCCGGGTGCAGGTCGTAGGCGACGATCCGGGGCCGCACGCGGAACAGGCGCTCGTACAGCTCGACGGTGTGCTCGAAGCTTTCGAGCGTCTCGGCGTTCTCCATGTCGCCGATGTGCTGCGAGACGAAGGCGTGTGAGCCCGTGAGCAGGCAGAAGGTGTTCTTCTGCTCGGGGCCGGTCGCCATGATGTCCACGTCTGCGGTGAACGGCGCCTCAAGCGGGAATGGCGCGAACCCGCGCGCCCGCCGGATGAACTCGACGCCCACGCCGGGCGTGTGGCGCAGGACCGAGTCGTCGTAGCGCGTGTAGATGTCGCGGTCGTGGAGCAGGAACGCATCGGCGATGTCGGCCAGGCGCGCGAGCGCCTCGGCATTGCCGGTGGCGATGGGCTCCTCACTGCGGTTGCCCGACGTCATCACGAGCGGTCCGCCGAAAGCATCGAGCAGCAGGTGGTGCAGCGGCGTGTACGGCAGCATCACGCCGAGCTCGCGCAGGCCCGGAGTGAGGGATGGCGCCAGGGCGGGGGTCGCCTGCGCAACGCCGTCCAGCAGTCGCAACAGCACGATGGGGGCGGCGGGACTTGTGAGCAGCGTCTCCTCCTCGGCCGACATCTCACAGTACTCGCGAGCGGCCTCAAGCGATGGCGCCATCACCGCAAGCGGCTTGCCCCAGCGGTTCTTGCGCTCGCGCAGACGCGCGACGGCCGCCTCGTCAGTAGCGTCGCATGCGAGCTGGAAGCCGCCGAGACCCTTCACGGCCACGATCGTGCCCTCGCGCAGCAGCCTGACGGCCTCCGCGATGATCGCCGAGGCGCGCTCGCGCTCGGCGTCCGGGTCGCGGTGGGGCCGTGGGACGCTCTCGCACTCCGGGGTCCACCGCCAGTCGTCCGGGGTACCGCCCGCCTGAAGGTAGAGCCTCGGCCCGCATCGGAAGCACGCGTTCGGCTGAGCGTGGAAGCGGCGGTCAGCGGGGTCGGCATACTCGGCGGCGCACGTCTCGCACAACGGGAAGTCGCGCATGGTGGTCATCGGACGGTCGTAGGGCACGTCCGCGATGATCGTGAAGCGGGGCCCGCAGTTGGTGCAGTTGGTGAACGGGTAGCCGTACCGGCGGTCGGACTCGTCGCGCACCTCGGCAGCACACGCGTCGCAGGTGGCGATGTCCGGCGACACGAGCGTCATCGCGCCCTCGACCGTCTCCGAGGCGGCGATGGTGAACGCGTCGTGACCCTCGTACTCCACATCCTCGGCGATGACCGAGGTCACGACCGCCATCGGTGGCGCCTCGGCACGAAGCGCCCCGGCAAGCGCGCCGAGGGCGTCGTCTGTGCCCTCGGCCAGGATGAAGACGCCGTCGGTGGTGTTCTTCACCCAGCCGGTGAGGCCGAGCCGACGTGCGAGCGCGTAGACGAACGGCCGGAATCCGACGCCCTGGACGATGCCCGTGACGTGCAGCGAGACAGCGCGCACGCCGTCATGCTCCATGGAAGCCGTCGGCCACGAACTTGTTGTTCATGAGCACGAAGAGCTGGTACGCCTGATCGAGGAGGTCCATCGCGTCATCGCCCATCGACGGCAGGAGCGCCTCCTTGGCGCCGTTGAACGGCGAGTCGTGGATGAACGCGTTGCGCGCCTCGCGGAGCTGTCGCCATCGGTACGGGAAGTCGCGATAGCCGAGTTCGGCGGCTGCATCCTCGAACTCCTCGCCCGCCAGCGACGGGAAGACCTTCCCGATACGCACGCCGATCGAGCGCTGGGTGTCCATCACCATGCGGCGAAGCGGCAGATCCGCCCCGTGCGCGTTCATGATGCGGTCGAGGATGTCCTCGAGGATCGTCTCGAGGAACGTCATCACGAGGATGACCACGATCTCGTGGTCGCCTTCGCGGTGATACGAGCGGATGCGCGCGTCGAGGCGTCGGATGCGCTCGGTGGGGAAGGAGCGCCGCTCGGTCCCGGTCGCCTTGCAGAAGGGGCACGGGTGCTGTGCGTCGAGGAAGGCAGGGTCTCCGGAGATGTAGCCACAAGACGGGCACTCCCAGTAGAGGGGAGCCTCGCCAGTCTCGGGCGCGAGGATCGTTCGATGGGGTGGCCGGTGCCTCTTCTTGCTCATGGACCGATTGTATCAGGATAGGCCGTTCTCGCAGGTCCATCCGGTCCGGTCCGGCCGGCCCTCACGCGCGGCGCGAACGCACAGCCCACGGCAGGTCGAGCCCGTGTCGCTCGAGGAGCTCCTCGTCGGTGAGTATCGTCTCGCGTGGGCCGCAAGCCACGATCACGCCGTCGTCGATGACGGCCGCATCCGCGCACAACTCCCACGCGACGTCCATGTCGTGGGTAGCGATGAGCGCCGTGGTGCCGAGTGAGGCTAGGAGCGCCAGCATCTGCCGTCGCGAGCGCGGGTCGAGGTTCGCGGTGGGCTCATCGAGCACGAGCACGCGTGGCGCCATCGCGAGCACGGTCGCCAGAGCTGCCCGCTTGCGCTGGCCGAAGCTCAGGTGGTGCCCGGGTCTGCTTGCTGCATCGGCCAGACCGACGTCGTGGAGGGCACGATGCACGAGCTCATCGACCTCGGCGGGTGTGCGGCGCTGATTGAGCGGACCGAACGCCACGTCTTCGTAGACCGTCGTCATGAACAGCTGGTCGTCGGGATCCTGGAAGACGAGGCCTACCTGCTCGCGGACATCACGGACGGTGGCGGACGTCACCTCGACCCCGTCGAGGCGCACACTGCCCTCCGATGGCCTGAGGATGCCGTTGAGGTGCAGCAGGAGGGTCGACTTGCCCGCGCCGTTGGGGCCGAGAAGCGCGAGCGAGCGGCCCTCGCTCACGGTCAGATCGATGCCGCGGAGCGCCTCCGTGCCGTCAGGATAGCGGTGTCGGACCCCTTCGAGTTCGATCACGGCGGGTGCGGCCTTCTCGTCCATCTCGGCCCCTCAGTACAGTGCCACGGCGGCGGCCGTGAGCAGGGCGGTCATGACGAACAGCACCTCGGCGGGGCCGATGCGGCCGGCCGCGGAAGCGGGAAGCGTGCCGGTGTAGCCACGCGAGAGCATGGCCTGGTAGATGCGCTCTCCACGTTCGTAGGAGCGCACGAACAGATTACCGGCCAGGCTTCCGGACGAGCGCAGGAGTGCCCGCCCGCTCAGGTGCGGCGCCCTGCTCGCCAGCGCGATGCGCAAGGAGCGGAGTTGGCTTGCGAGCACACCCACGTAGCGTGCGATGAACGACAGCAGCATCACGAACACGTCGGGGACCTTGAGCCTGCGGAGTGCCGCGAGCAGGTCCGCGCTCCGCGTGCTCGCTGCGAGCACGATCATCGCAAACGCCGAGAACCATGCTTTGCTCAGGATGCCCCACGTGATCATCCAGCCGCCGCCGGCCCACGACGACGCGAGCCCTGCGGCGTTCCACGAGCCGCCGCTGTGCTGGAGCGGAGCGAGCAAGGCGATGGTCGCGGCGAACGGCAGAACGGCCGCGCTTCGCCTGAGCAGCCGTCCGATCGGGAGACGCGCGATCGCGGCGACCCCAAGCATGAGGGAGGCGAGGAGCAGCGCCTCCACGGCTCGCAGCGGCGGGGTGAGCACGATGCCGCAGATGAGCAGGAGGGTCGCCGCGATCTTCGCGCGCGCGTCGAGGCCATGTATCGGTGACAGGATGTAGGTGAGCGACTCGAACGACGTGGCATGCACATGGTCGTGACCACCGCGCGGCGGCTTCCCGCGGTGGTGGTGCGGGTGCCGATGTTCCGGTGCGTCGGCATGCCGGTGGCTGTGACCGTGCAAGCCGGTGTCGTGTGGGTGTCGCTCGGCCATCCTCGCCTGTCCGCCGCTACTCGGCCGTGTCGGCTGCGCGTCGGGCGCGCAGGGCTGTCAGAAGCGTGTAGGCCAGCACGCCGGTCACGATCACGCCGACGATGCCCGCCAGGATTCCGGCGAGCGTCTCGTTGCCGATGCCGGGCATGAGGTAGTCGGGCATCGGGCTGCTGAGGAGCGTGACATCGGCCAGCGCGCCGCCGACGTGCTCGTAGGCGTACTCGAGCCCGTCGGGACTGGACGACGCGACGAAGGAAAGGCCAGCCGCCACGAGTGCGAGCGCGCCCAGACCAACGAGGGCCTTGCGTGCGACACGCATGTCGATCGGACGTCCGGCGTCATCGAGCAGATCGGGCCTGACCGCGAGCAGGTAGCCGACGAGTCCCGCGGTGATCGCTCCCTCGCCGATGCCGATGAGGGCGTGCCACATGCTCATGACGCCGACGACGGGGACCAGCGGTGCCCGTCCCGAGAGCCACAACATGAGCGCGGCCACGATCGCGGCGCTGACGCAGGAAAGCCACGCGGCTGCGAACGACGCGCCGAGCCGGGCGCCGCGCGAGCTCGTCGGCCGTACGATGATGCGGTGTACCGTCCAGCCGACAAGAGGCGCGACGACGGCCAGCGTGAGCATGTTGGCGCCGAGCGCGGTGATCCCGCCGTCGGCGAAGAAGAGCGCCTGCACGGTGAGGACCGCCGCCATCACGAGCATCGCCGGCCACAGGCCGAGCACGATGGCCGCCGCAGCGCCGCCGGCGAAGTGACCGGACGTGCCGCCTGCCACGGGGAAGTTGAGCATCTGCAGCGCGAAGATGAGCGCGGCCATGACGGCCATCATCACGATGGTGCCGTCGGAGAGCGTCTGCCGGACGCGGCGGATCCCGTAGGCGAGTACGCCTGCCGAGCCCAGCCATGCAGGGATCCAGGTCCGTGCTTCGAGCATGCCGTCAGGAATGTGCACGAGTGATCTCCTTCTGTCGGTACGTGGAATCGTCTCGTGCGAACCCTCGGGGGAACGCGCTTTCGGCCCTGCGCCGGGCCAGTCGTGTCCTACAAGCGCTCTACGGTCACGTCGTCATCGGTGACCGTGAGTTGGCTCACTGCCGAGTCGAGCTTCTCGCGCGCTTCGCCGAGCATGACGGTGACCTGCGCCAGCTCGGCACTCGTGGCCGCGCGGCGTCCCTGGTCGGCCAGGTGATGGAGCTGCTCGAGGTGCTGCTGCGCGAGCGCGAGTGTGTCGTTGACCATGGCGACGGCCAGTTTCATCTGGCCGGTGTTGATGCCGCCTTCACACATGGGCGTACCTCCTCTCGGACGGGGCTGGTGCGGTGTACGTCACCGCGTGGGGACCGTCGCGCGGTCCGGTCAGGTCGTGGAAGAAAGCACGACGGTGTGATCGAGCAGCCGTACTTCCTTGAGTATCGCCTTGACCGTGCGGTGACCGCCGTACAGGTCGTAGAGCTTGAGGAACCCCTCTTCCGGAACGATCGTCGTCACATCGTCGATCGTCTCGACTTCCGAGCCGTCGGCGGCTTCAACGATCACGCGGGCTTCACACATGGACCTACACCTCCCTTTGGCCGAGGATGGAGGCCACTACTGCGATGGCCTCCTCGAGCAGATGGGGCAGTGGGTCCTTCGTGGTCCCGACCAGGTCGATCCTGGGATTCGTCAACGGTAGCATGACCTTGCGCGCTCGTGCGAGCGAGAGCGCCTCGGCCATCCCGGGCGTCACCTCGCCCATCATCGAGTCGGGAATCAGCGCGGACAGCGGCCCGATGAGTATGTCGGCCTCTCGCACCGTGACCCGCACCGCGTTCTCACCGGTGGCGCCCCGGTTCGCCCCGGCCTTGAGCATCGAGGAGGTCGCCGTGGAGTTCGTCCCCACGGCGAGGATCTCGATGCGTTCGCCAAAGCTGGCGCGGAGCCGCTGAACGATCTCCTGACCGATGCGGCCCCCCATACCATCGACGACCATGATGCGTGTCGTCACGTCTGGCCCCGGATCAGCCGAGCCAGGGGGCGATCTCGTCGGCCAGGCGCTTCTTGGGCATGGCGCCGACCATCTTCTTGACGACCTCGCCATCCTTGAACACCAGAAGCGTCGGGATCGAGAGGACATCGAACTTGGTCGCGGTCACCGGGTTCTCGTCCACGTTCAGCTTGGCGACCACGATGCCGGGATGCTCGGTGGCGATCTCCTCGAGGACCGGTTCCATCATCCGGCACGGCCCGCACCAGGGAGCCCAGAAGTCGAGGACGACGGGCTTGTCGGCGCCGAGTACCTCGGACTCGAAGCTGTCATCGGTCACGTGCTTCAGCGTTTCACTCATGGATCGCGCTCCTTCCGCGCTCGTTGCGCGTCTAGCCGACCGAACACATACGTTCATCGATGTAGCGCAGTGCCTCGAACGCCGCCGACGCGCCACCCGCAGCTGCGGTGACGACCTGCTTGAGATCGGACACGGTCACGTCCCCCGCCGCGTACAGCCCAGGGTACGATGTGAGGCCGTTGTGGTCTATCTTCACGTACCCGCTCTCGTCGAGCTCGACCAGCTCGCGGACGAGATTGCTCTTGGGCTCCACGCCGACAAAGATGAAGATGCCGTCGAGCGGGAGGAACTCGTCGGGCTCGCCATTGGTCGTCGCAAGCTGGATGCCGCTGACCTTGCCTTCGACGCCGCGGATCTCAACAGGCACGCGGCTCCACTTCATCTCGATCTTCTCGTTGTCGAAGCAGCGCTCCTGGATGCACTTGGTGGCGCGCAGTGCGTCGCGGCGGTGGATGACGTAGACCTTGGCGGCGAACTTGGTGAGGAACAGCGCCTCCTCAACGGCCGCGTCGCCCCCGCCGACGACAGCCACGACCTTGTCGCGGAAGAGCGCGCCGTCACATGTGGCGCACCAGGACACGCCACGGCCCGTGAACTCGGCTTCCCCCGGTACGTGTAGCCGTCGCGGGACCGCCCCGGTGGCGAGGATGACGGCGCGAGCCAGCACCTTCTCGTCCTCGGAGTTGGTGATCACGAAGTCGATGCCCGCAGGTTCGATCGAGTCGATCGAGGCGAACGTCCGGAACTCGGCTCCAAAGTGCGCCGCCTGACGGTGCATCAGTTCGCCGAGTTCGGCACCCGATACGCCCTCGGGGAACGCCGGGTAGTTCTCCACCCAGTCGGTCGTCACGATCTGCCCGCCCGGTAGACCCGTCTCGAAGACGACCGTCGTGGCCCGTGCGCGTGCCGCGTAGAGCGCCGCGGTCAGACCGGCGGGTCCTCCGCCGATGATCGCGATGTCGATGGTCTCCATCAGATGGTCCCTCCCGGCAAGTACGACGGTTCGATGTCGACGGTGACGCCAGCGGCCTCAGCTTCGGAGATCAGGGTCTGCAGGTTACCCCTCGCCTCGGTGGCGATGATCTCGTTGTGAGGATCCGTGGAGCCCGCGGCAAGGTCGATCACAGACACGAACTGTCGCGCTCCCGCCTGGTAGTCGGTCCGACCGCGCCAGTAGAAGATACCCAGGTTGAAGTTCGCCTGGATGTGATCCGGGCGGGTCTCGATGACGGCGGTCGCCTCCTGTATGGCGCGGTCGGTCGAGCCCGAGTAGAACAGCAGCGCCGCCATGTCCGTGCGCACGTCGGTATCGTCCGGGTTGACCTGCAGGTAGCGCGAGTAGTACTCGATGCCCTTCTGGGCGAATTGGACGCTGCCGGTCTGGTCGCGCAGCGCGTAGTAGGCGTTGGCGACCTGCTTCATCGCCTCGAGATCCGCCGGATTCCGCTCGAGTGTCATGAGCCCGTCGAGCAGGTTGCGTTGCTCCGCCGTGAGCAGGTCGCGGAACTCGGTGGGTACCGCCCCGTTGCTCGCGGTGCCGGTCAGGCGTGATGTATAGAAAGACAAGGCGAGCACGCCCGCGAAGACGGCGATCGCGATGGCGAGGATCGTCAGCGGCGTCTTGTACCGCTGGAACCAGCGGATGGTGCGCTTGCCGAGTCCCGCGCCGAGCTCGAGGCGCCGCTCGACCTTGATGCCGAACGTCTGCGCCTTGAGCAGCATGTTGAGGTCGTTGGTCACGAGGGTGAGATCCTCGCATCCGTCGCTGCACGTCTGATAGGCGACTGCGAGGATCCGGTCGTCGGCGTTGCGCGTCGCCATGCCCTCGGGCAGCGGGATATCGCCTTCGAGCGGCACGACGCGCAGTCTCCCACCGTCTGGCAGGTCGATTCCGTCGAGCAGGCTGCCGCCCTCGGAGAATTCGAAGAGCATCCGGCTGACCTCTCGGCCCCGGAAGCGAAGGTCGGGGTCGACGCGTGAGGTCTTGAGCTTGTCGATCTCGCCGAGCACGGTCTCAGGGATGACCACTTCCGCGTCGGGGAATGACAGCAACGCGCCGGGATCGGCCAGCAGGACGTTCGTGTCGAGTACTACAGTACGCATGGTCCCTCGTTCATCCGGGAACCCGCTCGTCACTCGTCGGGTTCGGTCACAGCGATAGTACCAGCAATCGCCGCGCGCACCCTGCGTCGGATGAAGAACAGCAAACCGACGAGTACGACCACGACCATGCCGACCGCGGCGAGCCGGTCGAGGTGCGAGGCGCGCACCCTGACTGTCGTCTCGGCGATCGGCATGTCTCCGGCGAGGACCGTCACGCGCATGTCGTCGACGATGATCGTGCCGAGGTCCACGGGGACCGTCACGAAGTTGTCGGCCGGCTGGATGGTGACCTTCGACTCGGGGTCCGGCAGCCGGATCCGTTCGGACGAAGCCGTGAGCGTGAGCTCGAGTTGCTTGCCCGTGCCGTTCGTGAGCGCGAGCGGTACGTTGCCGCGCGATGCCGAGAGAGTCACGTCGCGCGCGTCTATCCGGACCGTGTCGAACTGCCCGGAGACGTAGTCGCGCACTCCGGTGGCCAGCTCTATGCCCTCGGCAGCGGCAGTCCAGCGGCCGTCGGCTCCGGCCCAAAGCGCACTCTCTGCGGTGAGGATCGCAGTGCGCATCGCGGTCGCTTCGGCGTCCCCCGCGCCGACCGCCGACGAGTACGCGCGCTCGGCGTCGCGTCCCTCAGCGACGCTCGCCCAGTACAGCGGCGGCACCGACGAGGACGGTCGTGGGCCGAGCGAGGCCGGACTCGGTGTGGCAGATGACGCAGCAGTGACGACGTCGGTGGCTCTCAGCCAGTCCGCGCCCGCGATCCAGTCGAGTGCCCGCTGCGCCTCGGCGGCCGTGTTGGGCGCGCCGGGACCTACCTCGAGCATCACCACGACAGGCTCATCGGAGCCGAGCCGGTCGAACAGGGCGTCGTAGAATGCGTCGGCGCCGGCGGATGTCGCGCGGGCGACCTCGGTGTCCACGGCGAGCAGGCGCAGCGAAGAGCCGCGTACCGAGTGGCACCCGGGAGTCGACGAGTCTTCGCCCGAGCGCAACGCCTCGGGGGCGAGCAGGACCGCCGTCGCATCACGATCGCGAAGCGCGGCCAGCGAGTCGGCTGAAGGGAACGCGCCCGTGAATGCGATCGGCAGTGGCTGTGCGGATCCGAGGGCGGTCGCACTCACCGTGTCGGTCAGCGCCCAGTGCGCGGAGAGATCATCGGCGGCATCAAGTGCCCGGATCCCGTCTGCGTCGGGCAGTGCGTACGGCACGCTGATGAGGCCGACGGCTCCGGTCGTGATCGCGCTGCGCAGGTCCTCGAGCGCCTGTGCATAACGGCCGACTATCTCCGAGTCCGGACCTGCGACAGAGCCATCCACCGTCTCGAAGCCACCGGCCGCGCGCGCGACCTGCTCGATCAGGACCGGGGCGATGGCCAGCGCCAGCGGTGTCCGGCGATCCAGCGCGAGCTGGGTCAGGTATGCGATGTCGTCTCTGAGCGCCGTGTCGGTCGACGGGTCGCGCGTGAACCGGCCGTCAGCCGCCACGGCCGGGGTGTTCGAGATGTGTACGACGAGAGCGACGGGGAGCACCTCGGCGTCTGCCGGGACCACGAGCAGGCGTCCGGCTTGAGCCGTGGGCGTCGAGCCCGTGGCCAGGACCCGGACCTCGATCGGATACCTACCCGGCGTGAGGTCGAGCGGGGCGAGGTCGTGCTCGAACCCCACGACGTGCCGGCCAGCGGGCATCTCCGAGCGGATCTCGGTCTTCTGGTAGACGAGCCTTCCTGACGGACCGAACAGTCGCAGACGCACCTCAAGGTATTCGGCGGGTGCCGTGACCGACACCGCCACGTTCGCCCGGAGGGGGTCGTCGGGGGTGACCGAAGGCGTTGGCTGCACGATGTCGACGGTGACCGTCTGTTCGGCCTGCGCGACCACGGTGGGTGTGGTCGGCGCGGCCAGCGAAGGCGAGGGAGTCATGAGGAGTCCGACTGCGAGCATGCATGCCACACGGGCAGCCGGGCTGTTTGGGCGAAGATGCATCAGATATGTCCGATCCGCTGTCCCGTGCGCGGGAGCGGCCCCAGGTGTTCGTGTACGATGGCGGAGTACTGGGGAGATTATCACACGTCCTGTGACGTGCGAGACGAGAGGCCCGACCCGATGTCCACCAAAGACCAGCGCGCGGCCATACCCGACGTACTGCCGCTGATACCGCTGCGGGACCTCATCTTGTTCCCGAACCTGGTGGTGCCGCTGTTCGTCGGTCGTGAGCGATCGATCAACGCGCTGGAGCAGTCGATGCGGAGCAATCACCTCGTCGCGCTCGTCACGCAGCGCGCCGCCGAGGTCCAGGATCCCGGGCCGGACGAGATCTACGACGTCGGCTGTGTTGTCACGGTGCTGCAGGAGTTGAAGCTCCCCGACGGGACGGCCAAGGCCCTCGTCGAGGGTATCCAGCGGATACGCATCCTCGAGTATCTGGAGCGCGATCCCTATCTCACGGTACGCGTCGAGGTGATCGACGAGGCGGGCACCGCCGATGTCGAGACGCAGGCACTCATGCGCAATCTCGTCTCGGACTTCGAGAGCGCCTCGGAGCTCGGCAAGCCGATCCCGCAGGAGGTCTTGCTGGCCGCGGCCGCGATCGAGGAGCCCGGGAGGCTCGCGGACTTCGTGACGTTCCACCTGTCGCTGAAAGTCGAGGAGAAGCAGGAGATCCTCGAGGCGCTCGAGCCGAAGGACAGGCTCACGAAGACGTCGGAGTTCCTGCGCAAGGAGCTCGAGATCCTCGAACTCGGCTCCAAGATCCAGAGCAGGGTCAAGGAGTCGATGTCCAAGACGCAGCGCGAGTACTTCCTGCGCGAGCAACTCAAGGCGATCCAACAAGAACTCGGTCAGTTCGACGAGACCCAGGCCGAGATCGACGAGTACAAGAACAAGATAGAGGCAGCGGGCATGCCCGAGCCGGTGGGGGAGAAGGCGCTCAAGGAGCTCGGCAGGCTGGAGAAGATGCCACAGGCAGCGGCCGAGACCGGCGTGATCAGGACGTACCTCGACTGGCTTGTCGGTCTGCCGTGGAACGTCTCCGACGAGGAGAAGCTCGACCTGATCGAGGCCCAGGCGATCCTCGACGAGGATCACTACGGACTCGAGAAGGTCAAGGAGCGTGTGCTCGAGTACCTTGCGGTGCACAAGCTGACCGACCACATGCGCGGCCCGATTTTGTGCTTCGTCGGCCCGCCCGGGGTGGGGAAGACATCGATCGGCAAGTCGATCGCCCGCGCGCTCAATCGCAAGTTCATCCGCATCAGCCTGGGTGGGGTGCGTGACGAGGCCGAGATCCGCGGGCATCGGCGCACGTACGTCGGTGCGCTGCCGGGCCGTATCATCCAGTCCATCAGCCAGACCGGCACGAACAACCCCGTCTTCATGATGGATGAGATCGACAAGGTCGGGATGGACTTCAGGGGCGACCCCACCTCGGCTCTGCTCGAGGTGCTCGATCCCGAGCAGAACTATGCCTTCCAGGACCACTACCTCGAGGCGCCGTTCGATCTCTCGGACGTCATGTTCATCACCACGGCGAACGTTCTCGATCCGATCCCGCCGGCGCTCAGGGACCGCATGGAGGTCATCCATTTCCCGGGCTATACGGAAGACGAGAAGCTTCACATCGCGCGCAAGTACCTCGTACCCAAGCAGCTCAAGGAGCACGGTCTCCGCCCCGGTCTGCTCGCCATCACCGACAGCGCGTTGCGGGAGATCATCCGTACGTACACGCGTGAGGCCGGCGTTCGCAATCTCGAGCGCCAGATCGCGGCGATCTGCCGGCAGGTGACTCGCAAGGTGGTAGAGGGTGCCGAGGGCAAGACCTCGGTCACCGGCCGCAGCGTGAGCGACTACCTCGGGCCTCGGAAGTTCACCTTCGGACTGGCCGAGAAGAAGGACGAGGTAGGCGTGGCCACGGGTCTCGTGTGGACCGAGGTCGGCGGCGACATCATCTTCATCGAGGCGACCAAGATGAAGGGCAAGGGCGGTCTTACCCTTACCGGCCAGCTCGGCGATGTCATGCGCGAGTCGGCGCAGGCCGCCGTGAGTTGGATCCGCGCGAACGCCGCTACGCTCGGTATCGACCCGGGCTTCTCCGAGGAGTACGACCTGCACATCCATGTTCCCGCAGCGGCCATCCCCAAAGACGGCCCTTCGGCTGGCATCACGATGGCCACCGCCCTGGCCTCGGTGCTGACCGGTGCTCGCGTGCGACGGCAGGTGGCCATGACGGGTGAGATCACGCTTAGGGGCCGCGTGCTGCCCATCGGCGGTCTGAAGGAGAAGCTGCTCGCCGCCCACCGCGCAGGGCTCCAGACGGTGCTGATCCCCAAGGACAATGTGCGCGATCTCGAGCTGGTTCCCGAGCACGTTCGGACTGAGATGGAGATAGTGCCGGTCGAGCGGATGGACGAGGTTCTTGCGCGGGCGTTCCTGCCACCAAAGGCTCGCTGATTCGGAGTTTCTTGCGCCACGGTGAGAAGCGGCGTTGCCTGATGGTGCGTAAGCCATAGGCGTTGTGGTCTCGTATGCCGTTCGTCGGAACTACAGGCCACTTGCCTGACTGTACTGTGACGCAGACTACACGTTGGCTATCCTGGGAATGTTCCGTTAGAAGGTCAGAAGGCCGTACTTTGAGAGTTGAGATCGTGCTTCGCGGGAAGTGTTGATGTGCTGGACGTATCCTCGGTCACCGGAGTCCGGCACGGAGCTAATGGTGAGACCGGCCCTTAGTGAGGGCCGGTCTCTTTGTTTTCCGAGGTACGGCACGAGGTCGCCCCTGCCCCGGGGCGCGTAGGAGGTGTCAAAGATGGCAACCTTCATTTGGAAGCGAGTGAAGGGCGGATCGCCGTCGGCACGGGTGTTTTCAGCGTACCTGGCGCTCGTACTCACGATCGCTATGGTCGGCCCGGGTCTTTCGGTATACGCCGAGGACGGTGCCCAGAAAGGGCGCGCGTCCGAACCGGTTGTAGAGCCGGCGGTCGAGGCTGAACCGGTAGAGCCGGTCGTCGAAGAGCCGGTCGTCGAAGAGCCGGTTGTCGAGGCTGAGCCGGTAGAGCCGGTCGTCGAAGAGCCGATCGCTCAGGAGTCGGCGAGCGAACCCGCTGCGGTAGCGACCGCCGAGGAGCCCGTTGAGCCTTCGCGAGAGATCGCAACGACGGTCGCTCCGCTGGTTGTGGCCTCCGTGGCTCCGCTCAGCGCCGGCGCACGCCCGATCTGCGAGGGTGGCGTCAAGCTCGACGGAGACCCGCGCAGCGGAACGTACACGATAACCACGGCCGATGTGGAAGTCACGCCGACCACGCCCACCGACTTCGAGATCACCATCTCGACGTATGACAACGGCGCGGGAATGCTGTTCGACTTCACGTCCAACTATCCCGTCACCCATATCGGCGTCAAGGGTGGCAACACGGGCTACAGCGATTACTACTTCGATCCGCCTGCGACGTCCGGGACCGGGCTACACGCGCCGATGAACCCCTCCGGTAAGTGGGCCGACATCAGCCACATCATCTTCTGCTTCGGCGAGGAGCCTGTTCACGACGCCCACATCATCGTGATGAAGTTCCGCGACGATGTCGTCACCAACGGTGTGCACGATGGTGGCGAGAACTGGCTTGCGGGGTTCGCCTTCCGCCTCGAAAGTGGCGATTCTGAAGACGGTCCGTGGAGCTTCGTCGCGGATGTCACCACCGAGGGTATGAACGGTCAGGCCGACTTCGGGATGCGGCCTGTCGGCTGGTACCGTCTGACCGAAATCCTCACGCAGGATCAGATCGACGCGGGCGAGACGCCCACGACGGGAGACCCGCTCGGACAGATGGTCTTCCACCACACTGGAGAGGTGAACTCGGAGAAGCGGTTCGGCAACATCATCACCGAGGAGCCTGAGGAAGGCGACCTGATCGTCTACAAGTACCACGACCTCAACGAGAACGGCACGTACGACCAAGGCGAGCCGATGCTCGAGGACTGGGAGTTCACACTCTCGGCCGGCGACGCCGATCTTGACTCCGGCCTGACCGACATCGATGGCGAGCTGCTCTTCGGCGGACTCGAGCCCGGTGTGTACACCGTGACCGAGACGCTTGAAGACGGCTGGACGAACATCACGCCGCTGTCGCAGGACGTGACCGTGGTCGATGGACAG
>JAUSBY010000010.1 GCA_030651765.1 Coriobacteriia bacterium
CGTCGACCGCTTCGAGACCGCAACGCTCATCGCCGAGGAAGCCATAGACTACATGGGTGAGGGCTGGGACGGTACCGCGTTCCTGGCCACCGGCTACGACTGGCCGGACGCGCTTTCGGCAGGTCCGCTTTCCGCAGCCACCGGCTGGCCGATCTTCCTGGGCGGTCCTGCAGGTGACCCGATCACCGACTACACGGCAGACGCCATGGACGATCTGGGCGTCGGTGAGGTCTACGTGCTCGGCGGCCCGGCGGTCATCTCCCTTGGCGCCGATTCCGGCATGAGTGTGCAGGCACTCGCGGGTGAGAACCGCTACGAGACCGCTGTTGCCATCGCCGAGTTTGGCGTGGATGAGATAGGTCTGTCGATGGGCTCGCTTGCCATCGCGACGGGCGAGCGGTATCCGGATGCGCTGGCCGCTGGTCCGGCACAGGGCATCATCGGCGGCTCGCTGCTCATCACACCGGCGACCTCCACCTCGCCTGCCATCATGGATGCGGTCGAGGCCAACGCCGGCACGATCGCCATGGTCAAGTTCATCGGTGGCCTCCAGGCCATCAACCAGAGCGTGCGCGACGCGATCATGGCGCTGCTCTAGGCCTCAAGACGCGTCACACCTGCACCACCAGGAAGGCCCCGCCCCAGCGGGGCCTTCCTTGCGTCTGCGGTTCAGGCGGCCGGCCACTCCTTCTCGACCGTGCCGAGGAACCGGTAGCTCGCGCCCTGCTCGGCCACGCACTCGCCCGGGATGCCGTGCGCGGCCATGAACGTGCACATCTGCTCCGGCGTCATGAATGCGCCGGGCTCTCCGGCGATCCGCTCGGCCAGTGCGATGACGCGCATGGCGAGCGGGCGCGGGTCGAGGTCGAGCACGAGCACGGCACCGCCCGGGCGGACGACGCGCGCGAACTCGGATACTGCGGCGTCCTGGTTGCGGAAGTGGTGGAACGCGTCGGTCACCACGATCGCGTCGTAGGCCGAGTCTTCGAGCGGCATGTCCTCGGCGCTTCCCGCCACCGCAGTGATCCGATCGCCGGTGGGCACGTGCTCGAGCATCTTGGCGGTCGGGTCGAGCACGGTGACATGTGCGTCAAGCGCGTCGGCAAGCAACGCAGCGAGTTGACCGGCCCCGCCGCCCACGTCGAGCACGGCGCCTCCTGGCGCGGTGGCTGCCCGCAGCCAATCGGCGATGGCGGCGGCGTCTGCGGCGGTGAAGCGATCGCCGTAGCGGCGAACGAGCGGTGCGGCCCAGTCGAAGAAGCCCACGTCACTCCCCTCGGGTAGAATCGAGACACTTACGCGAGTTCGTACCCGAAAGGCTCCCTATGCCCGAGCGTACCCTGGCCGTCATCGACGGCAACAGCCTTCTGCACCGGGCGTTCCACGGGCTGCCGCCCACAATGACCGCACCCGACGGACGGCCCACCAACGCTGTGTTCGGCTTCATGTCGATGCTCTTCAAGATGGTGGCGGACCTCGGACCCGATGGCGTGGTGGTTGCGTTCGACCTCGGCAAGCCGGCGTTTCGCACCGAGGCGCTTGCCGCGTATAAGATTCACCGTCCGCCCACAGATCCCGACCTCAAGGTGCAGTTCCCGATGATCAAGGAGCTGCTCGGCGCGCTGGCGATCCCGATCGTGGAGTGCGAGGGTTGGGAGGGCGACGACGTGCTCGGCACCATCGCACGGCAGGGTGCCGCTGACGGCGCGCGGGTGTTGCTCGTGACCGGCGACAAAGACGCGCTGCAGCTCGTCAACGACCGCGTGCAGGTCGTGAGTACGAAGAAGGGCATCACCGATATCGTCGTCTACGACCGCGACGCCGTCATCGAGCGCTACGGCGTGTCGCCGGAACAAGTGGCGGACTTCCTCGGCCTCAAGGGCGACACGTCGGACAACATCCCCGGCGTGCCGGGCGTGGGCGAGAAGACCGCGGCCAAGTTGCTGCAGCAGTACGGTACGCTCGATGCCGTGCTCGAAAACGCGGGGGAGATCAAGGGCAAGCTCGGCGAGAACCTGCGCGAACACGCTGACGCGGCGCGCGCGAGCCGCGTCGTCGCCACTATCCGTACCGACGTGCCGATGGACATCGACCTGACGTGCATCGAATGGGGTGCGTGGGACGAGGCCGAGGCGCTCGCCGCGCTCACCGCGCTATCGTTCACCTCGCTCGTCCCGCGGATGCGTGCGGTCTCACGGGCGGGAGAGGCCGCGCAGATGGCGGCGAAGACGCAGGAGGCGGAGCAGGCCGAATGGCGGGTGCTCGAAGGCACCGACGCGACGGCCTGGATCGCGCGGTTGGTGGCGGACCCCCCCGGCGTGGCTCTCGGCGTGGCGCTCGGCACCGGCGATGCCGCGTGTCTGTTTCCCGAGGAGCGCGCGCTTGCCATCGCACACGATGGGACGGTCGCGGTCGTGCGTGGAGACGAGGCGGCCGCGGTGTGGACCGACGTGCTGTCGGCATGTCGGGTGAGCGCCGGAGACACGAAGGCGCTTATCGAAGGGTTCTGTCCGCCGGGGACGACCACCGGCCCGGACAGCGCGACAGAGAGGGTCGACCCCGCTCGGCTGTTCGACTGCGGTGTGGCCGCGTACCTTATCGCGTCCAACCGCTCGGACTACTCGATGCCGTCGCTGACCGCGGCGCATCTCGGCCGCACCATCGAGGCCGGTGATGCGGTTTCGGAGGCGCGTGCGGCCGCGGAACTCGCCCCCGTGCTGGGCAGCGCGCTCGATGAGTGGGGCGCCACGCGCTGCTTTGAGACCATCGAGATGCCGCTGATTCCGGTTCTCGTGCGTATGGAGGAGGTGGGGGTCGGGATCGACCGCGATGTTCTCGGGGCTCTTTCGGCCGAGACGCATCGCGACATCGAGGCGCTCGTGGACGAGATACACGGGCTTGCGGGCTGCGAGTTCACTATCGACTCGCCCAAGCAGCTCGCCGAGGTGCTCTTCGACAAGCTCGATCTACCCACCGGAAAGCGCACCAAGACCGGCTACTCCACTGACGCGAGCGTGCTCGCTGACCTTGCACCCTTGCACCCCATCGCTGCCAAGGTCGTGGCGTACCGCGAGCTCACGAAGCTGACGAGCACCTACATCGACGTGCTGCCTCGCCTCGTGGGGGAGGATGGCCGCCTGCACACGACCTTCAACCAGACCGTCGCGGCCACCGGGCGCCTGTCGAGCAGCAGTCCCAACCTCCAGAACATCCCGGTGCGCACCGATCTCGGCCGCCGCATCCGCGCCGCGTTCGTACCTGCGCGCGCAGGCGACCTCATACTCGGCGCCGACTACTCGCAGATCGAGCTGCGCATTCTCGCGCACCTCTCCGACGACGCGGGCCTCGTGGAGGCGTTCACGTCAGGCGCGGACTTTCACGCGGCCACGGCCTCGCGCGTGTTCGGTGTGGAGCCCGGCGCGGTCGATGCCGAGATGCGCCGCAAGGCGAAGGCAGTGAACTTCGGCATCGTGTACGGCATCTCCGCGCACGGGCTTGGCGACTCGCTCGGCATCGGGTATGCCGAGGCGCAGGCCACGATCGACCGGTACTTCGCGGCGTATCCGCGCGTGCGGGCCTATCTTGACGAGACCGTCGCCGAGGCGCACAAGACCGGCTACGCGGAGACGCTCTTCGGACGCCGCCGGCCCATCCCTGAGCTGAACAGCTCCAACTTCAACCTGCGGTCGTTTGGCGAGCGAACGGCGATGAACCACCCGATGCAGGGGACGGCAGCCGATCTCATGAAGCTCGCGATGATCGAGGTGGACCGTCTCCTGCGTGCCGAGGGGCTCGGTTCGCGCATGCTCCTGCAGGTGCACGACGAGCTCGTCTTCGAGGCGTCGCCTGCAGAGTTCGATCGCCTGACCGCGCTGGTGCTCGAAGCGATGACCGGAGTGGCAGAGCTCCGCGTGCCACTCGAGGTGAGTGTCGGCTCGGGACCGGACTGGGCGAGCGCCAAGTAGCTGCGCGGAAGAAACCTGAACGGGCCTGTGCCGTTCACCGATTCGTGCCGGTCTCCGGCCTATCGCAGCGCTTCGTCACGGGCATATGATTAGCTTCGTGCCGAACGCGCGGACGTTCGCCACCCAGGGGTTCTTGATTGTGCAAGGGGGAGATCATGTCACGTGGTCGTTCATTACGTATGCGGGCGTTCCGTCTGCTATTGGTAGGGGTCCTATGCCTCGCCATGGTGCCGGCCGTTGCCATCGGCCAGGACGGTGAGGCCGCCGGATCGGCTCAGGCCCTGAAGGCACCTCCAGGTGCGGCGGTCGACGCTCAGGGGCATCCGTACGTTGCCGACGAGCTGATCGTCAAGTTCAAGTCGGGCGCGAGCGCGAGCACGGTAGCCGCGATTAACGCCGAACTCGGCGGGCGCGTAATCGCCGAGGCCAAGGGCGTGCGCGGCATGCAGAAGGTGAAGCTTCCGAAGGGCGTCACCGCGGAGAAGGCGGCCCGTCGCTACCGTGCGACGTCGGGCGTGTCCTACGCTCAGCCCAACTACCTCCACCGTGTCTCTGCGATGCCCGACGACCCGCGCCTGCCTGATCTTTGGGGCATGCACAACGAGGGGCAGACCGGCGGTACTGAGGACGCCGACATCGATGCGCCGGAGGCGTGGGACATCCAGACCGGCACCGGCGATGTTGTGGTTGCGGTCATCGACACCGGCGTGGACTACCGTCATCCGGACCTCGCGGACAACATGTGGGTCAACGAGGGTGAGATCCCCGGGAACGGCATCGATGATGACGACAACGGCTACGTTGACGACGTCTACGGCTACGACTTCTTCAACTACGACGGTGATCCGGTAGACGACCATAGCCACGGCACCCACTGCTCGGGCACCATCGGCGCGGTCGCGGACAACGGCATCGGCGTGGCTGGTGTTGCGTGGGACGTGAAGATCATGGCGGTCAAGTTCCTCTCCGCCGAAGGCTGGGGAGACACGTGGGGCGCCGTCGACTCCATCTACTACGCCGACATGATGGGTGCCGACATCATGTCCAACTCATGGGGTGGCGGCCCGTGGGAGCAGGTACTCTACGACGCGATCGCCAGCACCGACGCGCTGTTCGTCGCAGCAGCGGGCAACTGGAGCGAGAACACGGACCAGTTCCCCAACTACCCGTCGTGCTACGACCTGCCAAACGTGCTGGCAGTCGGCGCGACCGATCACAACGATCAGATCGCCTGGTTCTCCAACTGGGGCGCTGAGACGGTGGATGTCTTCGCTCCCGGCGAGGAGGTGCTGAGCACGGTCGCCGGCGGTGTGCCGACCTTCGAGCCCGTGGTGGTGGACTCGTTCTCCGTCAGCGCATGCGACGACTTGGCAGACTGGAACGTGAGCAGCTACAACACCAAGCCGTGGGCGCTGAGCACGGATTGGTTCGCCTCGGAGCCCGCGGCGCTCGCTCACCTGCAGTACGTCGATAGCGAGAACTCGTGGGCATACTTGAACGACCCAGTCGATCTCTCGGGGATGTCAGCACCCTGGCTGCGTTTCCAGGCGTTCTACGAGATCGAACACGGCTATGACTTCCTCAACGCATGGGCCTCGGCCGACGGCAACAACTGGTTCAAGGTTGCTTCACTTACGGGCTACTCGGGCGGGTGGGACTATGCGAATGGGTTCACCACGGTCGACTGCGACCTGTCGGACTTCGCAGGCGATTCCGACGTGTACCTCGCGTTCAGCTTCGAGGCGGACTACTCGATGGACTCCAAGTGGGGCTACATCGGCGCGGTCATCGACGACATCGAGATCGTTGAGCTGGCAACGTACTTCGCAGACGACTTCAGCGACCTCGCCGCATGGGACGCATCCGAATATGTGAACCAGCCCTGGGCGCTGACCTCGGAGTTCATGGTCTCCAGCCCGAGCGCGGTGGGCGTCATCGGCTACGGTGACAACGAGGACGCATGGCTCAAGTTGACGAGCCCCCTCGACCTGTCCGGCGCGTCTGCCGAGCTGGCGCTCACGTTCGACGCGTTTTACTACACCGATCCCGGTCTGGACGTCATGACGGCGTACGCCTCCACAGATGGGTCCACGTGGAGCGAGCTGGCGAGCTACTCGGGATTCAGCGGCATGTGGGAGCCCGGATTCGAGTCGGAGGTCGTCGACCTCTCGGCATATGCGGGAGAGTCTCAGGTCTACCTCGCGTTCGGGTTTGCAAGCGATGGGGAGTTCTCCTCGGCCGATGGTCTGCTCGGCGTTGCCATCGATGACCTGATGGTTCTCGAGGGAGGCTGGACCGAGGCCGACTACACCGATGCGTACGAGTGGTTCAGTGGCACGTCGATGGCAACGCCGCACGTCTCCGGCATCGCCGCGCTCGTGCTGTCCGAGTGGCCGAACGCCACCGGTCTGGATCTCAAGAACGCGGTCATGGCCGGCGCGGACTACCTCCCGCAGCTCGACGGCATGTGCGTGACCGGCGGCCGAGCGAACGCGTCGCGCTCGCTCAGCGACGTCTTCGGCCCCTTGATCACCGACGACAACACGGGCTCGTACGTGGGACGCGCCGAGATCACGCTGACGGCCACCGACGATGCCGGTGTTGCGTCTATCTCCTACGCCTTCGGCGATGATGAGCCGACAACCGTGTTCGATGACGTGGCGGTGGCCATCAGCTCCGTGCCTACGCGCGAGCAGTCGCTTACTTACTGGGGCGAGGACCAGCTCGGCAACGTGAGCGAGCCGGTCACCGTGTACTTCGAGCTCCTGCGCGGTGAGCCCGCCGCGCTTCGTGTTGCGGGTTCCGATCGCTGGTCGACCGCCGTGGCCGCCTCCGAGAACGCCTTCCCCGATGGGGCCGATACGGTGGTCATCGCCACGGGGCGCAACTGGCCCGACGCGCTCGGCGGCACCGCGCTTGCGGGTGTGGTTGACGGTCCGGTCCTGCTCACCGACACCATGGCAGCACCCGGGAGCGTCATCGACGAGGTGGAGCGACTTGGCGCTTCCAGCGCGTACGTCCTCGGCGGTACGAGCGCCGTGAGCGCGAACGTGGTCTCGCAGCTCGTTGCAGTCATGGGCCCCGGTAGCGTCAAGCGTCTGTCGGGTGACGATCGCTACGAGACCGCCGCCACAATCGCCGATGAGGTCATAGCGCTTCATCCCTCCTACGACGGAACGGTGCTTGTGGCCACTGGCGCCAACTATCCGGACGCGCTTGCTGCAGCCCCGATTGCCACGCATCGCGGGTGGCCGATAGCGCTGGCGGATCCCGCTGGGACGCTTGCGTTGCCCGATGAGGCGGCGTCGGCGGTCATCCTTGGCGGCGAGAGCGTGGTGTCTTCAGGTATGGAAGCGGCACTCACCGGGTTGCTTGGTGAGGGGAGCGTCGTCCGCAAAGGCGGCGCGGACCGCTACGCCACCGCGGCGCTCATCGCCTCCTACGGCGTGAACAACGGTCTGCACTGGGAAGGCGTGGGCGTAGCCACGGGCACGTCGTTTGCCGATGCGCTCGCTGGTGGTGCGATGCTCGGGCAACTGCGCTCGCCGCTGCTGCTCACCCCTGGTGACATGCTGTCGGCATCCACACGCGCGCCACTGTATGTGAACAAGCGTTTCATCCAGACCGTCCACATCATTGGCGGGCCCTCCGCGGTCAGCGAGACGGTTCGCAGCCACGTTCTGCGCGCGATCGAGTAGGCTGGCGCGCTTCTTTGAGTGACCTATAGGCCGGGGCGGCACGTCCGCTCCGGCCCGTACACGTCGTACCGCCGCCGTCACGCCGTTCTCGCGCAGGGCGGGGGCGTCTGCTATCATATCGGGGCTTGCGCGCACTCGCGCGGGCAGACAGTCCTATAGGCCCCCGAGAGCATGACCGACCGGAAAGCGAGCGACCGAGACGTTGGCACCCGGGGCCCCCGAAGTACGAAAGGGGCCACCACAGTGGTAGACGAGTACGAAAGCTACATAGTGCAGGACGAGCACGAGTACACCGATGAGGAGATGCACGCTCTCATCGACGACACCATCACCGATTTCGATGACGGTGATCTGGTGACCGGTACCGTGGTCCAGGTCGAGCGGGACGAGGTCCTTCTCGATATCGGCTACAAGTCCGAAGGCGTCATCCCGGCGCGCGAGCTCTCGATCCGCAAGGACGCGAACCCCGCGGACATCGTTGCCATCGGCGACGAGATCGAGGCTCTGGTCCTCCAGAAGGAGGACAAGGACGGCCGACTCATCCTCTCCAAGAAGCGCGCCGCGTACGAGCGCGCCTGGAACGACATCGAGAAGAAGTTCGAGGATGGCGAGAACGTCGAAGGCGAGGTCATCGAGGTCGTCAAGGGCGGTCTCATCCTGGACATCGGCCTGCGCGGCTTCCTGCCTGCCTCACTCGTGGATCTCCGCCGCGTGAAGGACCTCCACATGTTCCTCGGCGACCGTCTTGAGGCCCGTGTCATCGAGATGGATCGCAACCGCAACAACGTCGTGCTCTCCCGCCGCGTGGTGCTCGAAGAGGACCGCAAGCAGGAGCGCCAGGAGATCCTCAACAAGCTCGTCAAGGGCATGATCCTTCCCGGCACCGTCTCCTCGATCGTCGACTTCGGCGCGTTCGTGGACCTCGGCGGCATCGACGGACTCGTGCACATCTCCGAGCTTTCCTGGAGCCACGTCAATCACCCGTCCGAGGTCGTCTCGGTGGGCGACAAGGTCGAGGTCCAGGTGCTGGACGTGGACCTCTCCCGCGAGCGTATCTCCCTCGGCCTCAAGCAGACCCAGGACGATCCGTGGAAGCAGCTCGTCAAGGAGTTCGAGATCGGCAACATCACCGACGGCCGCGTGACCAAGCTCGTGCCGTTCGGCGCGTTCGTGGAGATCGGCAACAACGTCGAGGGCCTCGTCCACATCTCGGAAATGGCTCGCGGCCACGTTGAGAAGCCGGAAGATGTCGTCGCTGTCGGCGATGAGATCAAGGTCAAGATCATGGACGTCGACCTCGAGCGCCGCCGCATCTCGCTTTCGATCCGCAGCGCCAACGAGGAGCTCGGTCTGCCTGACGCCGTGCCGGCCGACGACGAGGACGACGAGGGTGTCGAAGCCGTTGAGACTGACGCCGTCGAGGCCGAAGACGCCACCGACGAGGTAGCCGACGAAGCCACAGACGAGGTAGCCGACGAAGCCACCGAAGAGGTAGCCGAAGACGCCACCGACGAGGATGTCGAAGCCGTTGAGACTGACGCCGTCGAAGCCGAGGAAGCCACCGACGAGGTAGCCGAAGGCGACGACGCCTAAGCGTCGGCACCATCACTGGTAACCGCAGGGGGTCGGGCCGACGCGCGAGCGTGGTCCGGCCCCTGTTCCATCAGGAGGTCAGCATGTACATCCTTGCTGTCACGGGGGGCCTTGGAGCCGGCAAGTCCACCGCCGCCGAGGTGTTTGCCGAGCGCGGCGCTATCGTGATCGACCTCGACGATGTGGCCAAGACCCTTCTCGACGAGTCGTCGGCCGTGCGCGAGCGCGTTCTTGCGGCCTTCGGCGAGCAGATCCTCGGCCCGGACGGTCGTCTCGACCGTTCCGCGCTGGCGTCGCTGGCCTTCGCCTCGACAGAATCGGCGGCGCGCCTTGACGCCATCGTGCACCCCGCCGTGCTTGCCGCAGTGGCAGGCGCGCTGGATACGCTGGCGCTTCAGGGCGACCAGCCGCCGATAGTCGTGCTCGTGATCCCGCTGCTGGCCGAATCACCGCTGTTCCTCGAGCCCGTGGACGCGGTGCTGGCGATCTCGGCAACCGAAGAGGACCGGCTCGACCGTGCTGTCGTCCGCGGGATGGCCCGCGACGATGCCGAGCGCCGGATCGCCTGTCAGGCCGGCGATGGCGAGCGGCGCGATATCGCCGACTATGTCATCGAGAACGATGGCGATCTCGAGACGTTCCGCCACGACCTCATCAGCTTCTGGGAGACTGAGATCGCGCATCGCCTCGGCTAGGGAGTCCGCCATGAAGCGCCTCGAGGTCATATCCGAGTACGAACCGGCCGGCGATCAGCCGAAGGCCATCGCGGGGCTGGCCGAGGGCGTGCGCGAAGGTCTCACGGACCAGACGCTTCTCGGCGTGACCGGCTCGGGCAAGACCTTCACGATGGCCAAGCTCGTCGAGGCCGTCCAGAAGCCGACGCTCATCCTGGCGCCCAACAAGACCCTCGCGGCCCAGCTTGCCAGCGAGATTCGCGACGTCATGCCGGACAACGCGGTCATGTACTTCGTCTCCTACTACGACTACTACCAGCCCGAGGCGTACGTGCCCTCCACCGACACGTTCATCGAGAAGGACGCGTCCATCAACGCCGAGGTGGAGAAACTCCGCCACGCGGCCACCGCCGCGCTTCTCTCGCGCAAGGACGTCGTGGTCGTTGCGAGCGTGAGCTGCATCTACGGCATCGGCTCGCCCGAGGACTACGCGGGTATGGCGGTCTTCCTGGCCGAGTCGGCGCCGTACGACCGCGACAAGCTCATCTACGACCTCATCGACATCAACTACGACCGCAACGACTACGAGCTCTCACGCGGCAGCTTCCGCGTGCGCGGTGACGTGCTCGACATCTTTCCGCCCTATGCCGACCAGCCGTTGCGCGTGGCGTTCTTCGGCGATGAGATCGAGTCCATCACCGAGGTGGACCACGTCACCGGAGAGATCATCAACCGGTACACCGCCACGCCGGTGTGGCCCGCCACGCACTACGTCACGCCCAAGGACAAGCTTGCCGGCGCTGTCGCCACCATCCGCGACGAGCTCCACGGGCGACTCGTGCAGCTCAATGCCGAGGGCAAGCTCCTCGAAGCGCAGCGCCTCGAGATGCGCACCAACTACGACCTCGAGATGCTTGAGGAGATGGGCTACTGCAACGGCATCGAGAACTACTCGCGGCATCTGGATGGCCGCAACCCTGGCGAGCCGCCTCACACGCTCATCGACTACTTCGGCGACGACTTCCTGTGCATCATCGACGAGAGTCACGTGACCGTGCCGCAGCTCCACGGCATGTACGAGGGTGACCGCTCGCGCAAGCTCACGCTCGTGGAGCATGGGTTCCGCCTGCCGAGCGCGCTTGACAACCGGCCGCTCAAGTTCGACGAGTTCCGCGCCCGCGTATCGCAGACGATCTTCGTCTCGGCGACGCCGGGCGACTACGAGATCCGCACGTCCAAGCGGATCGTGGAGCAGATCATCCGGCCAACCGGTCTCGTCGACCCGGCGATCGAGGTCCGGCCGACGAAGGGTCAGATCGACGACTTGATGGCCGAGGTGCGTGAGCGTACCGAGCGCGACGAGCGCACGCTGATCACGACGCTCACCAAGAAGATGGCCGAGGACCTCGCGGACTACCTGTTCGAGCACGGCATCAAAGTCCGCTACATGCACAGCGACATCGGTACGCTGGAGCGCGTGGAGATCCTGCGCGACCTGCGCGCGGGTGTGATCGACTGCCTCGTGGGCATCAACCTGCTCCGCGAGGGTCTGGACCTGCCCGAGGTCTCGCTCGTCGCGATCCTCGACGCGGACAAGGAAGGCTTCCTGCGCAACCACCGGTCGCTCATCCAGACCATCGGCCGCGCGGCCCGTAACGTGTCAGGCGAGGTGATCCTGTACGCGGACAAGGTAACGGACTCGATGCGCACCGCCATCGAGGAGACCGACCGCCGTCGCACGCGACAGGTGGCGTTCAACCTCGAGCACGGCATCGAGCCGCAGACGATCCGCAAGGCCATTCACGACATCGCGCAGTACGTGCGTGAAGCCGAGGCGGGCCTCGAGCCGAGCGTGGACGTGGCTGCCGAACTCGGACAGCTGCCGCGCGAGGAACTCGCGCGCATCATGGCGGCGATGGAGGAGGACATGCACATGGCCGCCGAGGCGCTCGATTTCGAGACCGCGGCGCGTCTGCGCGACCAGGTCGTGAAGATCAAGGCCGAGGCGGAGTCCACGACCGCCGACGAAGTACTCTCGCGTCTCAAGCAGGGCGCACGCAAGGGTTCCGCGCACGGCGTGCGCAAGCGCAAGCGGTAGCCAGGCTACCCCGCGACGACGCGGTCGCGGCCCGCTTCCTTTGCGGCGTACATAGCAGCGTCGGCACGGGCGACAAGCGCATCCGTGGACTCGACCGGGTCCCCCGGGCGAACGTGCGCGGTCCCGATGCTGACGGTGAGCCGCTCTCCCGCCAGCACGTCGATCACCGCCGATGCCACCATCGTTCGGATGCGCTCAGCGAGCACCGCGAGTTCGTCGGGCTCGATGTCGGGGGCTACGATGAGAAGTTCCTCTCCGCCGAACCGACCGACGACATCGTACGTTCGCACGGCGCTTCGCAGTGCGGATGCGACCTGGCGCAGCGCTTCGTCGCCCGCGGCGTGGCCGTATGCATCGTTCACGTGTTTGAAGTGGTCGATGTCGACGAGAGCGACACCGATGCTATGCTCGTGGCGTCGTACGCGGTCGAGTTCCTGACCGAGACGCGCGATCACGTAGCCCCGATTTCGCAGGCCGGTGAGCGCATCGGTCGTGGCAGCGTGCTCGAGTCTCCGGTTGGCCTCCGTTAAGCGCGACGCGAAGATGCGCGATGCGAGCCACACGAACAGCCACGATACGGCGAGGATCACCGCGGCGATCGCGACCAGCCGGATCCGGGTCTCCTCAAGTGCGGCGGCGGTCGCTTGGTGGGGGAGTCGGATGCTGATCGCGCCGCGGACGTCGCCCACCTCGTAGCCGGACTCCCCGTGGCAGCTGAGGCAACTCTCGTCGACGATGAGCGGTCTCATGTAGCGGAAGAGTCGCGTGTCGTTCTCCTCGGCGACAGCCCAGTACTCCTCGGCCCCGCGATCGAACTCGACGAGTCCGCTTCGCTCCCACTCGTCGGGAGCGTTGTCCGGATTGACGGGCTCGAGGCTGGTGAGCTTGAATTCGGAGCCCGCTTCGGCCAACGGGAGTTGCTCGGCGATCTCGCGGGTCATGGCCGCCGGGTTCCGAAGCGTCAGCACGGAGCCGTCAGGCAGCGTAAGGTCCGGATCGACGCCGAGTAGGATCAGGTACGGATTGGACTGCACCGTGTCCGTCTTGCGAACGTACACGCCGCCTGCCTGCGAGTTCCAGGCGCGGGCGGCGATGATGAGGTCGGTGTAGGAGCGCGCCTGCGTGAGCGCCTGCTGGTCGACGAGGCGGACGACGGCGGTGCCGAGCCACGCGAACGTCACGATCGTGACCGCCGTGAGAGCGACGAGGATGGCCGCACGGAAGCGCCTGAGGGGTGCGCGTATCGGCTGTCGTACCTGTGCTGCTTCGTCCGCCTGCGGATAGGTGTCCATGGTGTTGGCTCGGATTCGTCGGATCGGTTCGGGCACAACGACGTGTCGGGGATTCCGGGACGCCGCTGGTAGTATGTTCTCGTGTGCGTGTACGTATGTCTACGGCGGCGCAGAGCCTCAGTGGTCGGACGAGAGAGGTGCACGAAGGTATGGACGTCATCACCACGCGCGGCCTCACCAAGTTCTACGGGAAGACGCGCGGTGTCGAGAGTCTCTCGATGAGCGTGCCGGCCGGATCAGTGTACGGCTTCCTCGGCCCCAACGGGGCAGGCAAGACCACCACCATCCGCTGCCTGCTCGGCATGCTGAAGCCGACGGCGGGGGAAGCCGAGGTGCTCGGCGAGCATGTCAGTCTCGATGGGGCCGCGCTCCGCAGGCGCATCGGGTACGTCGCCGGCGAGGTCAACCTCTACGAGCGCCAGACCGGCCGCTGGCACCTCGACTACGTCGCGGGCTTCCGCGGCGGGCGCGGCGTGCTCGAGGCAGAGCTGCTGGAGCGCTTCGACTTCGATCCCGGCCGCAAGGTCAAGGAGCTCTCCAAAGGTAACAAGCAGAAGCTCGCCCTCATCCTCGGGATGGCGCACGACCCCGAGCTGCTCATCTTAGACGAGCCGACGAGCGGTCTTGACCCGCTCAACCAGGAGGCCGTCTACGCGGTGATCGACGAGCGTGTGGCGGCAGGCCGCACGGTGTTCCTCTCGAGCCACGTGCTCTCGGAGGTCGAGCGCGTGTGCAGCCGCGTCGGCATCATCCGCTCGGGCCGTCTCGTGGCCGAGGAGGACGTCCGCTCGCTGCTCGGCAAGCGGCTTCGCGATCTCACGGTCACCTTTGCCCGCCCGGTGGGACCGACGCTGCTCGACGATGTCACCGGCGTGGATAGCGTCATGGTGCTCGGCGAGACGCAGCTCACGGCCCGGGTCAAGGGCGATGCGATCGACGCGGTCATCAAGCGGCTCGCATCGGTTGAGATATCCGACCTGCGCATCAGCCACGCGAGTCTCGAGGACGTCTTCCTCGAGTTCTACCGGCACACGGACGCTGACGACGCACCGCGTGCCGTCGCCGGGGGAGGGGAGGCGTGATGAGCTGGACACTCCTGCGCGGGACGTTCACGCAGCGCCGCACCTCGATCCTCTGGTACTCGGTCAGCCTGATCGCGTACTCGTGGCTCATGACGTGGTTCTATCCGCAGATCGGCGGCGGACAGTACGCCGACCTCATCGAGAACATGCCGCCGGAGATGCTCGCGCTGTTCGGCGGCACCGAGGTCGACTTCGCCACACTCGGCGGCTACTTCCAGACCGAGTATCTCGGCTTGATGTGGATGCTCATCACGGCCTCGGCGCTCATCATCTTCGCGGGCAAGGCCTTCTCCGGCGAGATCGGGGCCGGGACGATGGAGTTCGTGCTCGCGCAGCCGGTCTCGCGCGTGCGGTTCGCGATCACGCGCGTGGCGGCGCTCCTGCTCTACATCGTCGTCCTTGCGGCGGTGTCGTTCGTGCCGATCGCGCTGTTCGGACCGTCGTACGACATCAACCTGAGCGCCGCGATCTTCTGGGAGTTGTTCGCATTCGGCTGCATGTTCATGCTCGCCGTCGGCGGCTTCGCGCTATTCGTGAGTTCGCTGTTCCGAGACAGCGGTCGGGCCGGCGCGATCACGGCGGGTGTGATGGGCATGTTCTGGATCGCGGACCTGGTCTCCAACGTCTCCGAGGCCGCCGAGGTGATCGACCCCATCAACATCGTCACGTACTGGCAGCCCGGCAAGATCATCAACGGCGACGCCGTGGCGCCAGAGGCATGGTGGATCTACGGCGTGATCGGTGTGGTCTCGCTTGTCGCCTCGGTGGTCGTCTTCCGCCGCCGCGACGTGGCCTGAGCCGAGACGTGGTGTCCCGCGAGGCAGAGCGTGTGCTCGATCTTCGGGCGCTTCTACCCGGCGACTACTACTGCGCGGGTTGTGCCGGACGGGTCTGCGAGGCGGTGGCCGCGCTCGTTGGCGTGAGCGACGTGGGGTGCGACCTCGATGAGGGAGTGCTCACCGTCTCCTACGGGCAGAAGGCGTTTTCAGCCGCCGAGATCGAGGCGCAGGTCGTGCGGCTTGCGCTCGAGGAGACCGGTCAGGTCGGACACGCTGTCTACCGGCTGACGGGGCTCGATTGACCCGACTGTGCGCGGACCGTGGCTAAGTCCGTACGGCAGATACCGGGTGTGCTCTTCGCCGACGTGAACTTCGCCACCGGGATGCTGCTTCTCGAGTACGACCGGGATCACGATCCGCGCCCCCGGGCCGTGGCGACCGTCGTCGGCGCGGGTCACGGTGTCGAGCCGCTGGACGCCGATGACGTGCTGGTGACGCCTCCCTCGTGGTGGACACATCATCGTGGAGAGGTCGCGGTCGCAGTCTCCGGCGCGCTGATCGTGCTCGGCTGGCTGATGGGACGTGCCGGCGCCGAGGTAGCGGCGGTGGCCGCGTACGGCCTCGCGATCATGGCAGGCGGGACGATCACCTGGCGCCGCGCCGTCGTGTCACTTCAGGCGCGAACGCTGGACATGAACGTGCTCATGACCATCGCGGTCTCGGGGGCCGCCGCAATCGGCGAGTGGGGCGAGGGCGCCACCGTCATGTTCCTGTTCGCCCTGGGCGGCATCCTCGAGTCGCGCTCGGTGGCGCGCACGCGGCGCTCCATCCGCGATCTCATGTCGCTCGCGCCCGAGCGAGCGCGGGTGCGCCGGGGCGGTGTCGAGTCCGAGGTGTCTCCGGCCGAGGTAGCCATTGGTGAGGCGATCATCGTTCGTCCTGGCGAGCGCGTGCCGCTTGACGGCATCATCGTGCACGGCATCTCGGCGTTCGACGAGTCGCCCATCACGGGCGAGTCGATCCCGGCCGACCGGGGAGTGGGTGACCGGGTGTTCAGCGGCGCGCTCAACACGACCGGGCCCGTGGAGGTGCGTACCACGGCGCCCGCGTCGGCGACGACGCTTGCACGCATCGTGCACCTCGTCGAGGCCGCGCAGGCGTCCCGCGCACCGGTGCAGCGGTTCGTGGACCGCTTCAGCCGCTGGTACACGCCGATCGTCATCGCCGGCGCGGCGTTCCTCGCCATCGGTGTCCCGCTGCTCGGCGAGCTGACCGGCGCGTGGCCGGGCATCGAGTCGTGGCAGGACTGGACGTACCGGTCGCTCGTGTTGCTCGTCGTCTCGTGCCCGTGTGCCCTCGTCGTGTCCACGCCGGTGGCTATCGTCTCGGCCATCACCCGCGCCACGCGCGACGGCGTACTCGTCAAAGGCGGCGCCTTCCTCGAGCTTGCCGGCAAGGTGAGCGTCGTGGTGTTCGACAAGACGGGCACGCTCACCGAGGGGCGCCCGACGGTGGCCGAGGTGGTCCCGCTGGCGAGCGAGGCGGCGCAGCACGTCCTCGGCCTGGCCGCCGCGCTCGAGGCGCACTCCAACCATCCGCTTGCCCGGGCCGTGGCCGCAGCGGGCGCCGATGACGCGTCGGGTCTGACCGTCTCTGGCGTCGCCGAGACGCCGGGCCGGGGCGTGACCGGCGTCGTGGACGGCGCGGACCTCGTGGTGGGCAGCCTGGCCTTCGTCTCGGAGCATGTCGCGGCCAACGGGGACGTGAGCGCGACCGCCGCCCGGCTCGAGGACGCGGGACTCACCATACTTGCGCTCGCGCGCACGGGCGACGATGGCTCGGTCCTCGGCCTGGTCGGTCTGGCCGACGCGGTGCGTCCGGAGGCGGCCGCCACGACCGCCGCTCTTGCCGACGTCGGCATCGAGCACGTCGTGATGCTCACGGGCGACAACGAGCGTGCGGCCGCCCGCGTGGCCGCCGCCGCCGGCGTGGCTGAGTTCCGTGCCCGGCTGCTCCCCGAGGGCAAGACCGCCGAGGTCACAGCGCTCAGGGAGCGCCACGGGGTGGTCGTGATGGTCGGCGATGGCATCAACGACGCGCCCGCGCTTGCGGCGGCAGACATCGGCGTGGCTATGGGCGCCGCCGGCAGCGACACCGCGATCGAGACAGCCGACGTGGCGCTCATGCGCGACGACCTCTCGGCTCTGCCGCGCTTCCTTGCGCTCGGCCGCGCCACGATGGCCAACATCAGGCAGAACGTCGCGCTGTCCCTCGGCGTGAAGGCTGTCGTGCTCGTGCTCGCGATCACCGGTCACGCAACGCTGTGGATGGCCGTGTTCGCAGACACCGGCATGGCACTGATCGTCATCGCCAACGGGCTGCGGCTGCTGCGCCGGCGGTAGTTGCGAGGAGCGGCGGGACGGGGGAGTATCGTTCATGCAAG
Source organism: Coriobacteriia bacterium (assembly GCA_030651765.1). GTDB lineage: Bacteria > Actinomycetota > Coriobacteriia > Anaerosomatales > Anaerosomataceae > UBA2272. The sequence continues at coordinate 17,625 of JAUSBY010000010.1, forward strand.
GTCTTCGGGCGGATGGGGGCGCACAGTGACCGACGACGTCATGCGGTTCTTCGCAGCGTGGATGCTCACGCACGAGGTTGCCGACGAGGGGCTCAAGGCCGCCGTTCTTCGCGGCGACGAGGGCGGCACCGAGGGGATGTCCGGCGGCGCGGACGCGTTCGTCGACGGACTGGCGGCGATGGTGGCCGAGGAAAAGGAGAAGCTCAAGCGCGATCTCGAGGCGCGCGCGCGCGGCGAGGAGGTCGCCATCGAGCAGCCGCGCGATCCTGCGCTCGAGGAGGTCCGCTTCGAGGTGGCCGAGCTGCGGGGACGGCTCGACAACATCGAGTCGCTGCTCGAGACACTGCTCCGCAAGCTCGACCGGTAGGGGCGCACCGTGGCCTCGCGATCATCGGTCATCGTCCGAACGGTGCTGGCACATCTCGCCGCCGCGCTGCCGTCCGCCCGCTTCGGGCTCGCTTCCGCGCCCGTGCGCCGCGCCGCCTGGGCCCGCGGCCTGCGCCGCGCCTTCGAGCGCCTCGGCCCGGCGTTCATCAAACTCGGCCAGCTCATCTCGGTGCGGCCCGACGAGTTCTCCGACGAACTTGTGGCCGAGATGCGCTCCATGCAAGACGCGGTGCCGCCGCTCCCGGCCGAGGCGATCCGCTCGGTGATCGAAGCCGAGTTCGGTGCCGGACCCGACGAGCTGTGGGCCACGTTCGACGACGAGCCGCTCGCCTCGGCCTCGATCGCGCAGGTGCATCGTGCGACGCTTGCCTCGGCGTACCGGCCCGTGTGGGGAGAGACCCTTCCCGCCGGCGCGGACGTGGTCGTGAAGGTCGTGCGCCCGGGCGCGGCGGCGTCGATCCGCGCCGACATCGCGGGCGCGCGAAGGCTTGCCGGGCTCATCGCGCGGACACGCCTGGCGCGGCGGTTCGACCCCGTGGCGCTGCTCGACGAGTTCGCGACCACCCTCGAGCGCGAGCTCGACTTGCGCGTGGAGGGCCGCTTCTCCGATCGTTTCCTGTTCGACTTCCGCGACGACCCCAAGGTGGTCGCACCGAGGGTCGTCTGGCCGAGGAGTACCGCGCGCGTCCTCACCATGGAGTTCATGCGTGGCTGGCGTCTGACCGAGATCGAGGCGGCCAAGGCTGCGGGCGTGGACTGCTTCGGTCTGGCCGTCCACGGTGCCACCGCGTTCATGCGGCAGGTGTTCGTGTACGGCCGCTACCACGCCGATCTGCATCCCGCCAACCTCTTCGTCACGCCCGAGAACACGATCGCGTACCTGGACTTCGGCATCGTCGGTTACCTGACGCCGGAGGAACGCATGAACATCACGCAGGTGATGGCCGCGCTCGTCTACCGCGATGCCGATCGCGCGATGCGCTACTCGGAACGACTCGGCGTGCACGTGCCACCCGATCGCATCGAGGCGGTTCGCGCCGGGCTCGGGACGCTGCTCGACGGCACCACTCGGCCCGACGGCACGCGCGACTTCGCACACTTCGGCCTGGGATTCCTGTCGCTTCTCGGCGAGCACGGCGTGAGGATCCCGAGCGGGTACGGCCTGCTCATCAAGTCGCTTGCCACCGTCGAGGGCGTTGCGCGTGCCCTCTACCCCGAGATCGATATCGTCGCCACGGCCCAGCCGTTCACCACGCGAATCCTCGGTGCTGCGATGGGCGATCCGGCGCGACTGCGCGAGCGGATGCCCGAGGCGGTGCGTGCGGCGCTCAGGGTGCTGCTGGCGTAGGCGGCGCGTGTCCTTACGCGTCGCCATCTGATCGCGGGTGGTCTGCTTCGCCGGTCTCGTTGAGCGACCCCGCCCGGTACCCCTCGAGATCCTGCGTCACGTACAGGAAGCCCGCCTTGCGAACGGCGGCCGACAGCTGTTCGCGCAGGGCGAAGGCGCGCTCCATCTCCGACGCGTCGACCTCGATGCGGGCGACCTCCTCGTGCGCTCGCACGCGCACCTGACGCAGGCCGAGCGCGCGGCACGCGGCCTCGGCGCCCGCGATCCGCTCGAGACCGCGCTCGGTGATCGGGGTGCCGTACGGGAAGCGGGTGGCCAGACACGCGCCCTGCGGCTTATCCCACGTGGGGAGGCCGAGTTGCTCGGACAGGCGACGGATCTCGTCTTTGTGGAGGCCCACCTCGAGAAGCGGGCTGACGACGTTGAACTCCTCGGCAGCGCGTCTGCCGGGCCGGTGGTCGGACGTGTCGTCGGCGTTGGTGCCGTCGAGCACCCAGGTGATCCCCCGCGCCGAGGCGAGCGTGCGCAGCAGGCCGAACATCTCGGACTTGCAGTAGTAGCAGCGGTCCTGTGTGTTGGCGTGAAAGCGCGGGTCGGCGAGTTCGTAGGTCTCGGCCTCCTGGAGGCGCAGGCCGAGCGTTCGCGCGGTCGCCCGCGCTTCGTCGATCTCGGCCGACGGGTGCACGTCGGAGACGGCGAGGACCGCGAGGCAGCGGTCGCCGAGTACCGCGTGCGCGGTGACGGCGAGGAACGTGGAGTCCACGCCGCCGGAGTACGCGACAAGCGCGCTGCCGAGATTGGTGAGTCGGTTTCTGAGGTCGTCGTACTTGCGCGCAGTCGTTGGCACCTTTGCGTCCCCTCCGGCGGATATCCCGTTATCCTACATGAGTGGCGCTCACCGCAAGGGGAATACCCTCTTGAGACACCGAGACTTTGAGGAGCAGCCGATGAGTGACGAGTCGCGCGCGAGCATCGAGCACATGTCGGGTGACGCGGGAGTGATCCTTCCGCCGGAGGAGTTCGCCGCCGCCGCGGCGGTCCCGAGCGCAGAGGCGTACGAGGCGGCGTACCGCCGCTCCATCGAGGATCCGGACGGTTTCTGGGGGGATGCGGCGCGCGAGGAACTCGAGTGGATGACACCGTTTTCCACCGTGCGCTCGGGCGGGTTCGAGAATCTCGACTACCGCTGGTTCGAGGACGGTACGCTCAACGTTGCGGCCAACTGCCTCGACCGGCATCTCACCACATGGCGCCGCAACAAGGCCGCGCTCATCTGGGAGGGTGATGACGGCACCTCGCGCACGTACACGTACCAGCAGCTTCATCACATCGTGAGCCGCTTTGCCAACGTGCTCAAGAAGAAGGGCATCGAGCGCGGCGATCGTGTGGCCATCTACCTGCCGATGATCCCGGAACTGCCGATGGCGATGCTCGCGTGCGCGCGCATCGGCGCGATCCACTCGGTCGTCTTCGGCGGCTTTTCCGCAAGTGCGCTTCGCGAACGCATCCAGGACTGTGGCGCGAAGCTGCTGATCACTGCCGACGAGGGCATCCGCGGCGGGCGCAAGGTGGCGCTCAAGGTGGCGGCCGATGAGGCGCTGTTCGAGTGCCCGAGTGTCGAGGCGTGCATCGTGGTCAAGCGCGGGAGCGGGGACGTGGACATGGAGCCGGGTCGGGACACCTGGTGGCACCAGGAGGTCACCGCGCCGGAGGTCCGCAAGCCGTGTCCGCCGGAGCCGATGGGCGCCGAGGATCCGCTGTTCGTGCTGTACACGTCGGGTTCGACCGGCAAGCCCAAGGGCGTGCTCCACACCACCGCGGGCTATCTCCTCTACACGCTCATGAGCTTCAAGACGGTCATGGACTACCGTGATGAGGACGTCTACTGGTGCACGGCCGACATCGGCTGGGTCACCGGCCACAGCTACATCGTCTACGGCCCGCTCGCGGCCGGCGCCACGACGCTCATGTTCGAAGGCGTGCCGACGTACCCGGACCCTGCTCGCTTCTGGGCGGTGGTGGAGAAGTACCGCGTGAACATCTTCTACACCGCGCCAACCGCGATCCGCGCTCTGATGCGCCACGGTGCCGGCTGGCCGCAGCGCTACGACCTCTCCTCGCTCCGGCTTCTCGGCACGGTCGGCGAGCCGATCAATCCCGAGGTGTGGACGTGGTACCGGGAGACCATCGGCAGGGGAGAGGTCCCCATCGTCGACACGTACTGGCAGACCGAGACTGGCGGCTTCCTCATCACGCCGTTTCCGGGAGCCACGCCGCTCAAGCCGGGCTCGGCATCGTGGCCCTTCTACGGGGTCGTCGCCGAGGTGGTTCGCGAGGACGGCAGTCGGGCCGAGCCGGGCGATGGCGGTTACCTCACCGTCAGGGAGCCCTGGCCGGGCATCCTGCGCGGTACGTGGGGCGATCCGGACCACAGCCGGATGCGCGAGGTCTACTTCGAGCGCTTCCCGGGCCGTTACTTCACCGGCGACGGTGCGCGCGTGGATGCCGACGGGGACTTCTGGTTGCTCGGCCGCGTGGACGACGTCATCAACGTGAGCGGGCACCGGATGGGGACCGCCGAGGTCGAGAGCGCGCTCGTGAGCCACGACGCGGTGAGCGAGGCCGCCGTGGTCGGGTTCCCGCACCCGGTGAAAGGCGAGGGGATCCACGCGTATGTCGTGCTCCGGGACGGGCAGGTGGCCTCCGACGACCTCGCTAAGATCCTCTCGGGCCACGTCCGCAAGCTCATCGGGCCGATCGCCAAGCCGGACCGTATCCAGTTCGCCCACGACCTGCCAAAGACGCGCAGCGGCAAGATCATGCGCCGAATCCTGCGCAAGATCGCGGCGGGCGAGCGCGAGATGGAGGCGTTCGGCGACCTGTCCACGCTTGCCGACCCGAAGGTCGTGAAGGACCTGGTCGCCGGGGTGTGATTCGCCACGAGTCCTAGCGTGCGCGGGCGACCGCTTCGAGTGCCGGGAACGCGGTGGCCGCAAGCGTGGCGGCCTCAGGCGGCGCGCCCTCGGCGTCGGTGACCTCGAAGACGTCATCGGCCACTCCCGCGGTCGTGGCGACCACGGCGCGTCGGATGTCGAGTCCTGCGCGTTCGAGCGCGTGCGCGAGGTCGTGGAGCAGGCCCACGCGGTCGGCGGCGCGGACATGGACCGCCGTGCTGAACGTCCCCGGTCCCTCGGCGGTCACGCGGACAGGGTCGCCGTGTGCCGGGGGCCTCGCGTAGTGCCTCTGGCGCTCGGCAAGGCGGGCCTCAAGGTCCATGCGGCCGCCGAGCGCGTCGTCGAGGTGCGTCTCGAACGTCTTCCACGTGCGATCGTCCACCTCAGCGCGCGTGGCGGCTGCAACCGCGAACGTGTCGATGGCGATGCCGCCCGAGGCCGTGTACGCCTCGGCGGAGAGCACGTCGAGTCCCGAGAGCGCGAGCACGCCCGCGAGCGTGGCGAAGAGACCCGGCCGGTCGCGTGTGACCACATCGAGGAGCCACGCACCCGGAGCCGAGCCCGGCCGCGTGCGGAACGCGAACTCGCCGATGTGCCCGGGCCCGCCGAGCGCCTGCACGAGTCGCGCGTCGCGGGTCACTTCATCAGCGGAGCGTTTGGCGAGGTAGCGCAGCGGCGCGTGTTCGAGAAACGCGATGACCGTGCGAGATGCCCCCACCGCCGATGCCCGGCGGATCGCCTCGGCACGCGTCGCCTCGGCCGCCGCCACGATACCGGCGCCGTCGATGTCGGGCGAGAGCGCGGCCTCCATCTTCGCGGCGAGGTCGCCCACGAGCGCTGCACGCCAGGGCGTCCAGACGTCCGGGCCGGTGGCCTGCATGTCGGCGGCGGTGAGCAGGAACAGCGGGCGCACGAGCGCCAGATCGCCGAGACGCGCCGCGGCGGTGAGCACGACGTCTTCGTCCGAGGTGTCGGTGCGCGTGGCCACCTCGGACAGCAGCAGATGCTCGCGCACGAGCGCACAAGCCGCCTCCGCCGTCGCATCCGGTAGTCCGAGTCCCGTGGCCATCACGTACGCGTCACCGGCTCCGCGCGCGGGGTGCCCGGGGCCGGCCTCCCGTTTGCCGAGGTCGTGCGCGATCGCTGCGACCACGAGCGCGTCGGCCGTACCGCGTTCCAGTTCGACCGGCGCGGCCCCGGGGGTGGGCCGGGCGAGCAGGGTGAGCGTGCGCAGGCAGTGCGCGCCGACGGTGTAGCGGTGGGAGAGGGCGGGCCGACGAAGCGTCATGAGCGCACCGAACCCGGGCGCCGCCGTCTCGAGTCCGCCGAGCCACGCCGCGCGCTCCAGATCGCCGAGTGCTGCCGGCCCGCGCTCGGCGGCAGCGATCAGATCCTGCAGCCCGAGCGGTTTCACGTCCGGATCGGGCGCGCCCGCGAGTCTGCCGCGCACCGTGGCGAGCGTGTGGTGCACGGAGACGAGGGCGCACTGCACCGCATCGGCGTCCACCCCGGCGGCCATCGCGTCCTCGACTGCGAGTGTGTTGCGCCCGCGCCCCGCATGGGCGTGGAGTTGCCAGCGCGCAGCCGTGAGCGCGTCCTGCGCTTCGACGAGCGCCTCGAACTCGGTAAGGCGCAGAAGGCCCGCGTCGAAGAGCCCGAAGGCGTCGTGCGTCGGTGCGCCGACGGCAAGGGCGGCATGCCAGACCAGCTCGTCGATGTCACGCTGCCCGCCCGCGCCCTCCTTGATGTCCGGTTCGAGCAGGTATGGAGAGCCGGGACGTTCGCGCGCCAGGATCTCGTCGCGCGCGCGGGTGGCGTGCTTGCGCAGCCGCCGGAATGTCTCGGAGAGCGTGCGCGCGGCGATATCGCGGTCGCCCGCGACGAAGCGAGCGGTGAGGAACGACGTCAGGTTCTGGATGTCCTCGCGGACGGCGCGCGCGTGATCGGCCACGGTCCGGACCTGATGACCGACGACGAAGCCCGCATCCCACAGCGGGTAGAGCAGACCCCGCACGAGCGGCTCGAGGTCCTTCGACCCGCCAGCCGAGATGACGAGCAGGTCGATATCCGAGTGGGGCAGCAGCCGCCCGGCGCCGTACCCGCCGAGGGCGAAGAGCGCGAACGGCGTGCGCGGGCGCGACGAAGCCGCCTCAGCGAGTGCTGAGACGGCTGCGTCGGTCATCTTCGCGAGCGTGCCGGCCGCGGCCGTGCCGGGCCGCGCGGAGGCGATCAACTCATCGCGCCCGGCGAGAAATCCCGCAAGCGGTCCGCGTACCATGCCCCGGCCGCGCTTAGAGCGCGTCCGGACCGCGTTCGCCGGTGCGGATGCGCACCGCGCCCTCGCAGTCGTAGGTGAACACCTTGCCGTCGCCGATCTTGCCCGAGCGGGCGGCCTCGATGATGGCGTCCTCCACCTTGGGTGCGAGGTCGTCGTCGACGACGATCTCGATCTTCAGCTTCGGCACGAAGTCCACGGTGTACTCTGCGCCACGGTAGATCTCGGTATGGCCCTTCTGGCGCCCGAAGCCCTTCACCTCGTAGGCGGTGAGCCCCGCCACGCCCACGGCGTGGAGTGCTTCCTTCACTTCGTCGAGCTTGTGGGGCTTGATGATCGCTTCGATCTTCTTCATCTCGTGGTCCTCCTCTCGGTGTGCTTATGCCACGGTCTCGGTCTGGACGAAGTCGGGGTACGCACGGTTGCCGTGCTCGCCGATGTCGAGGCCCTCAAGCTCCTCCTCGGCGCTCACGCGCACGCCCATCGTAACCTTGATGAGCAGCCATGCAGCAAGCGAGACTGCAAAGACCGCTGCGCCTACGGCGAGCACGCCGATCGCCTGCGCGCCCAGCAGGCCCGCTCCGCCGCCAAAGAACAGGCCGTCGCCGGTGGTGCCGGGGGCGATGACGTCCTGGGCGAAGAGGCCCACGGCCAGCGTGCCGAAGATGCCGCCCATGCCGTGTACCGCAAGCGCGCCGACCGGATCGTCGAGCTTGAGCTTGTCGAGCAGCAGCACGCCGAAGACGATGAGCGCGCCGGCGATCGCGCCGATGACCAGCGAGCTTCCCACGCTCACGAACGCGCAGCCAGCGGTGATGCCCACCAGACCGCCGAGGGCTCCGTTGATCGTCATGCCGATGTCGGGCTTGCCGAGGAGCTTCCACGCAACTGCGGTGGCTACCAGCGCGCCTGCGGCTGCCGCCATGCTCGTGGTGACCACGATGTGCGAGATGGCGCCGGGGTCGGCGGCCATCGTAGAGCCGGGGTTGAAGCCGAACCAGCCGAGCCATAGGATGAACGCGCCGGTCATGGCCGACGTCATGTTGTGGCCGGGGATCGCGTTGACCTTGCCGTTCTTGCCGTACTTGCCGATGCGCGGGCCGAGCACGAGGACACCTGCAAGCGCCGCCCACGCGCCGGTGGAGTGCACCACGGTGGAGCCTGCGAAGTCCCAGAAGCCGAGCGAAGCGAGCCACCCGCCGCCCCAGATCCAGTGGCCTACGATCGGGTAGATGAACGCCACGAGCACGAACGAGAACGCGATGAACGAGGCGTACTTGATGCGCTCGGCAACCGCACCCGAGACGATCGTGGCCGCGGTGGCGGCGAACACCAGCTGGAAGAAGAACTTGGCCATGAGCGGCACGCCGGTCCAGCTGAGCGCCGAGTAGACGCCCTGGTACGCATCACCAACGGCGGGGCTGTTGTCGGCACCGCCCAGCATGAAGAGCCCGCTCATGCCGAGGAACCCGTTGCCGTCTCCGTACATCAGACCCCAGCCGATGACGAAGAACGCGATCGAGGCGATCGCGAAGACCACGAAGTTCTTGGAGATGATGTTGACGGTGTTCTTGGCGCGGGCGAACCCCGATTCGACCAGGGCGAATCCGAGATTCATGAAGAACACCAGCATGCCCGCGATGAGCACCCACAGGGTGTCCAATGTTATCTGCAGGTCCATGTGCGCCGTCCCTTCCTCGTGCTGTCCATTTCGCTCTGCCTCCCGCGTGTCGTGTTTCAGGCGGTTGTCGCCCGTGCACGTAGCGTGGCGGGTGCATGTTTCGAGCGCGTGACACGGGAGTGAACTCTGGGTGGCGAAGGAAGGGGCGCCAGGCGGACTAGCTTACGCAGCTGAGCGACGAGGCCCCCGGCCGCTCTCGGGCCGGGCATCGGTCACGAACTCGCGCCCCAGCTTCTTGCACAGGCGCTGGATCGAGTCCTTTCCGGTGACGACCGCGATCGGCAGGCCGCCCGGCGGCTGGAGCCACTGGCCCGATAAGACGAAGTTGTCGAGACCCTTGATGCGCCCGGTGTGCGCCATCATCTTGGAGCGGATGGTGGGGAAGAACGCCATGAACGCGCCGCGGTGGGCATTGCAGTAGCGGTCGTAGGTCGCCGGCGTGGCGACGTCGAGCACCGTGAGCTTGCCAGCGAAGTGCGGGAAGTGCGTCCCGATCGCTGCGCGTACCGCTTCGCCAACGCGCTCCTTCTCGCGCCGGTACGCCTCGCGGTCGCCCGCAAGCGCGAACCAGTGGTCGATCTCGGCGCTGAAGTGGTTGAGAGCCACGGTGAGTACCGTGCAGCCCCCGGGCGCGAAGTCCGCCTCGTACGCGTAGTGATTGAGGGTGATCTGCTCGATCGCGCTCTCGCCGAGCTCGATCGGCTCGCAGTCGAACCGCACCGTCCTCGGCATGTCGCCCACCTCGGCTTCCAGGCCCAGGCCGATGTAGGTGTTCGACGCGAGCGGGTAGGTCTCGGGGTCGCTGAAGCGCTTGTCGAACGCACGGTCGCGGTAACGACCGCCGAGGAGGCGCTCGAAGACGACGGTCGCATCGCACGCGGCGATGAAGTGGTCGGCGGTGAACGTGCGGCCGTCAGCAGCAGTGACGTGCGTGACGCGCTTCCCGTCGATGGCCACGTCCGTGACCTCGCACCCGGTCTCGACCGTCCCGCCCAGCGCCAGATAGCGCTCGGCCATGCGGTCGGCGAGCGCCTTCGATCCGCCCAGGGGGATCGAGGACTGGCCCTTGACGAAGGTGGAGAGCCCGAAGAAGAGGAACGCGGACGCGTAGTCGCCGGGCGCGAAGGTGGCGAACATCGCGCGGATCGCCGGGTGGCGGAACCGCTCGGCATACTCGGCGAGCCCTACCTTGCCGTAGCGCTTCAGGATGGCGCCGGCGTCCTTCATCGAGGCCAGGTAGCGGACTTTCTCGACGAGCGACATCATGTCCATCGGCTTGGCGGTCTCCATCTCGTACGAGCCGAGCTGTTCTATGGTGGCGCAGAACTCCTCGATGGCGTCGGTGTCGGCGGGGGAGAGCTCGAGCCAGGCCTCGCGCAACCGGTCGAGATCGCGGTAGATCGGTACCGTGCCGCTCTCGTGCTCGTAGGTCAGGAAGGTGTCGGGGTGATGGATCTCCACGCCGTCGAGCGCGCCGACACTCTTCCACAGGTCGTTCATCGGCGTGCCTTCCTTGGTGCCGACGAGCCAGTGGATGCACCCGTCGATGTGGTAGCCCCTGCGATCCCACCCCGTGCACTCGCCGCCGAGGATGGTGTGCTTCTCGACGATCGTGGTCTCGAAGCCATTTGCCCGGGCAAAGATGCCCGCGGAAAGCCCGGCGATCCCGCCGCCGATGATGACCATGCTCGGTGCGGCGCTCTTTCTGGTCGTGCGCGATGCCCTGGTGCTCACTACTGCTCATCCTTTCGCCTGTCGCGCATCGCGGTCGCGATCTCCTCGCCCGTCTCGAGGAGGAGTTGTTCGACCGCGCTTGGGTCCGATATCCACTGCGGCATGTGACCGTTGGCCACCATCGCCGAGAGTCCCAGCTGGAAGATGCGCATCTTGAGGAGGAGGCGCCGGCGCTCGTCATCGGTCCAGTCGGCCAGTTCCGGGTCGCTTGCCATCACGTCGAGCATCGAGTCTTCGACCTGGTCGTAGGAGGCCATGTAGGGATTGGGCTCAAGCGCCATCTCACGGAACAGCGCGGGGTAGTCGCGGGCGAACGCGAGGGAGGCCCGGCCCATGGTGTCGAAGGGGTTCGTACCGGCCTGCTCGGCCATGAGCTCGTCGGACATCGCAAAGACGCGCGCTACGACCTCGCCCACGAGCGCCTCGATGGTCGCGAAGTTCTGGTAGATTGGCGCGACCGAGCATCCCAAGCGCTTGGCGACAGCGCGGGTGGAGATGGCCGAGAGGCCGCCCTCCTGCGCGATCTCGAAGGCGGCTTCGACTATGGCCTCGCGGTCGTATCTGGTGGTGGGTGGCACCGGATCCTCCTCGAACAGATGATAGATAACGGCTGTTAGGTATCGTATGGTATGGCTCGTTTCGGTGTCAAGGGGGCCGTCGCTCGAGACTCTCGGTATACGAACGTGCGTTCGCATATCCGAGGGAGTACAATGGGTGATTGCAGACAAACACCCCTAAGAACAGCTCCCGAAAGGTCACTCCCGACTATGTCTCTCGATCGCATCTCGATTCGCGGCGCGCGCGAGCACAACCTCAAGAACATCGACCTCGAGATCCCGCGCGACCAGCTCGTGGTGATCACCGGGCTTTCGGGCTCGGGCAAGAGCTCGCTGGCCTTCGACACCATCTACGCCGAGGGGCAGCGCCGGTACGTCGAGTCGCTCTCGGCCTACGCCCGGCAGTTCCTCGGGCAGATGGACAAGCCCGACGTGGACCACATCGAAGGTCTGTCGCCAGCCGTCTCCATCGACCAGAAGACGACCAGCAAGAACCCGCGCTCCACGGTGGGCACCGTGACCGAGATCTACGACTACCTCCGCCTGCTCTTCGCCCGCGTCGGTGTCCCGCACTGCCCGGAATGCGGCAGGCGAATCGAGCGTCAGACGCCCGAGCAGATCGTCGACGCGATCATGGAGATGCCCGAGGGCACCAAGTTCCAGGTGCTCGCGCCCGTCGTGAAGGGTCGCAAGGGCGAGTACACGAAGTTCCTCGCCGAGCTCAAGAGCGAAGGCTTCACGCGCGTGCGCGTGGACGGCGAGGTGCGCACGCTCGACGAGGACATCGTGCTCGACAAGAAGTTCAAGCACACCATCGAGGTCGTGCTCGACCGCCTGGTCATGAAGGAGAGCATCGGCCTACGCCTGGCCGAGAGCGTGGAGATGGCGCTTAAGCTCGCCACCGGCACCGTCACCGTGGCGGTGGTCGACGGCGAGGAGTACGAGTACTCGCAGGCGCTCGCATGCCCGGAGCACGGCTTCTCCATGGACGAGCTCGTCCCGCGCGACTTCTCGTTCAACTCACCGTACGGCGCGTGTCCCGAGTGCCTCGGCCTCGGCAGCCGGCTCGAGGTGGACCCGGACCTCGTGGTGCCCGATCCCGACCTCAGCCTCGCCGAGGGCGCGATCAAGCCCTACTCGGGCAACCTCAACTACTACCCGCAACTCGTGGAGGCGGCGGCCAAGCACCTCGGCATCAGTATCGACGTGCCATGGCGCGAGCTGCCCGAGCAGGTGCAGGAGAAGCTGCTGCGCGGACTCGGCGACGAGCGCATCCGGCTCGACTACATCACCCGCGATGGTCGCGAGACGTTCTGGTACACGAAGTACGAGGGCGCGCTGGCGAGCGTGATGCGGCGGCACGAGGAGACCGAGAGCGACGCGAGCAAGGAGAAGCTCCAGGAGTACATGGCGGTCATCCCGTGTGCGTCGTGCGAGGGTGCGCGACTGAAGCCCGAGATCCTCGCGGTCCTCTTTGGCGGCAAGAACATCCACGAGGTGACGCACCTCTCGGCCAAGGACTCGCTCCGCTTCTTCGAGACAGTCGAGCTGACCGAGCGCGAAGAGACGATCGCGCGGCGCATCATCAAGGAGATCCTCGAGCGACTGCGCTTTCTGGTCGACGTCGGCCTGGACTACCTCACGCTCCAGCGCGGCACCGCTACGCTCTCCGGTGGCGAGGCCCAGCGCATCCGCCTCGCCACGCAGATCGGCAGCGGGCTCGTGGGCGTGCTCTACATCCTCGACGAGCCGTCGATCGGACTGCATCAGCGCGACAACGCGCGACTCATCGGCACGCTCGAGCGCCTGCGCGACCTCGGCAACACCGTGATCGTGGTGGAGCACGACGAGGAGACGATCCGCGCGGCCGACTTCGTGGTGGACATGGGGCCGGGCGCGGGCGAGCACGGTGGCGAGCTCGTGTGCGTGGGCACGCCCGAGGCGATGCTCACGTGTCCGGGATCGCTCACCGGCAAGTACATGTCCGGCGAGGTATCGATCCCCGTGCCCGAGGGCCGGCGCGCATCCGATCGCGGGTTCTTGCGTCTGATTGGTGCGCGAGCCAACAACCTCAAAGAGATCGACGTGGAGATCCCGCTCGGCAGCCTGACGGTCGTGACCGGCGTCTCCGGTTCTGGCAAGAGCTCGCTTGTGGCCGACACGCTCGCGCCCGCGCTCTCAAACTCCGTCTACCGCACGCGCCACCGCACCGGCAAGTACACCAAGATCGAGGGCCTCGACGCGATCGACAAGGTCATCATCATCGACCAGAGCCCCATCGGCCGTACGCCGCGGTCCAACCCGGCTACGTACACGGGCGTGTGGGACGACATTCGCGCGCTGCTCTCATCCACCAACGAGGCCAAGGCGCGCGGGTACTCACAGGGGCGTTTCAGCTTCAACGTGCGCGGCGGGCGCTGCGAGAACTGCAAGGGCGACGGTCAGATCAAGATCGAGATGCACTTCCTGCCCGACGTGTACGTGCCGTGCGAGGTCTGCAAGGGCGCACGGTACAACCGCGAGACGCTGCAGGTCACGTACAAGGGCAAGAACGTGGCCGAGATCTTGGACATGTCGGTCGAGGAGGCGCTGTCGTTTTTCGAGAACATCCCGCCGATCCGTCGCAAGTTCCAGACGCTGTTTGACGTGGGCCTCGGCTACATCCGTCTCGGCCAGCCGGCCACCACGCTTTCCGGCGGCGAGGCGCAGCGCGTGAAGCTCGCGTCCGAGTTGCAGAAGCGCTCGACCGGCCGCACGTTCTACATCCTGGACGAGCCGACGACCGGGCTGCACTTCGACGACGTGCGGCAACTCCTGAACGTCTTGCAGCGGCTGGTCGAGGGCGGCAACACGGTGCTCGTGATCGAGCACAACCTCGATGTGATCAAGAGCGCCGACTGGCTCGTGGATCTCGGGCCGGAAGGCGGGGATCGCGGCGGCAGGATCGTCGTGGCCGGCACGCCCGAGGAGGTCGCCGAGTGCCGGCACTCCCACACCGGGCGGTTCCTGAAGCCGGTGCTCGAGGGCCGTGGCGCAAGCGTGGCGCCCGAGAACGGGTAGACGCTGCAGCGAAGCGCACTGCCGCGATCGGAGTCCCAGCTTCATTGCAGTAATATGACGAATGTGTCATATTACTGCAATGAAGTTTGAGGAGCTGCTCGCTATCATCGATGGAAGGCCCGTGTTCAACTCGGGTCTCCTGCGCGCTGGCGACGTCGATACAGTGGACATCGCGAGTCAGCTCTCGCGCTGGGTGAACTCCGGGCGTCTGATTCAGCTTCGACGGGGCGTCTATGCGCTCCCCGAAGAGTATCGTTCGCGTGCGCCGCATCCGTTCGAGGTGGCCAACCTGCTCGTGAGGCCGTCGTACGTGAGCCTGGAGAGTGCGCTGTCGTATCACGGTGTCATCCCGGAGGCGGTGTTCACCGCTACGAGCGTGACCTCCGCACGTGCCGACGAGTTTCTTACGCCACTGGGCGCCTACTCGTTCCGGCATATCGCTTCGCGGTTCTTCTGGGGCTACACCACCGAGACGGTCAGTGGTGCCGAGTCTTTCGTGGCACGACCGGAGAAGGCGCTGCTCGACCTCGTGTACCTGCGTCCGGGCGCCGGGGCGCGGAGCTTTCTGCACGAACTACGACTTGCGCCGGGTAGTCTGGACCTAGACGCGCTTGCTGCGATGGCCGCGCGTTGGGGCAGGCCCAAGCTTCAGCGTGCTGCTGAGCTGACCGCAGCACTCATGTCCGAGGCCGGGGAGTGGGAGGAGCTGTGAGGGAGCGCGCGCTTGAGATCGCGGCACAGCGTCCGCGGGCGTTGGACGGACGCAACCTCCTGCGCGAATACCTGCAGTCGCGGATTCTCGGGGCGTTGCAGGAGGCGGGAGCGATGGTACCGCTGGCGTTCATGGGCGGGACCGCGCTTCGGTTCCTCTACCGTCAGCCGCGCTTCTCTGAGGACCTCGACTTCACGCTCGAACGTGCGGCTGACGACTTCAGCTTCTCTAGCCTTGCCGAGCGTGTCGTCAGGCAGTTGGAGCGAGAAGGCTACGAGCTGAATGCGCGGGTGGGCGACACCGGTGCGGTGGTCCGCGCTTGGTTCGCGTTCGGCGGGTTGCTGGCGGACGCAGGTCTCTCACCGCACGCAGACGAGGTGTTGAAGGTCCTGCTCGAGGTGGACACGCGGCCACCGGCCGGAGCGGTGCTCGAAGTGAGCGTCGTGGACCGCTTCGGTCCGCTGCGCCTACAGCATCACGATCTGTCCTCGCTGTATGCGGGCAAGATCACCGCCGTACTCGCTCGTCCCTACACCAAGGGCCGTGATCTCTACGACCTCATGTGGTACCTCACGCGCACACCGTCCATAGAGCCCAACGCCGTGCTCCTCACAAACTCGCTCACACAGGTGGCGCCCGACGTGGTCGCCGAGGCCGAGGCCGATTGGCGCACCGCGGTGCGCGCGCGGCTCGCCCGCGTGGACTGGTACGATGCCCGTCGCGATTTGGCGTCGTTCCTCGAACAGTCGCGCGACGTCGACCTCATCGAGGCGGCCACCTTTGAACAACTACTTCAGGGGAGCTCGCTATGAGCGCCGAGCGCAGCGGCGGCCTCGACACCGGAGCCGGCTGCGGCCCGATGCCACCCGACATCGCCGCGCAACTCGGCCATGTGCCGGACGCGCCGGGCGTGTACCTCTGGAAGTGCGCGGGCGAGGTCCTGTACGTCGGCAAGGCCAGGAGCCTGCGCAAGCGCATGCGGCAGTACGTGAGCGGGCACGACAGCCGCGCTCAGATCCCGCGGATGATGGAGCGCGTGGACTCGTTCGACTACGTGGTGACGGGCAACGAGGTGGAGAGCCTCATCCTGGAGGGCAACCTCATCAAGGAACTCCGCCCGCCCTTCAACGTCGACTTCAAGGACGACAAGAGCTTCCCGTTCATCGCGCTCACGCTCGCCGACCCGTTCCCCGCGATCAAGTACACGCGCGAGCGGCATCGGCCGGGGACGCGCTACTTCGGCCCGTATACCGACGCCAAGGCCGCGCGCGAGACGGTGGAGGTGGCCCGTCGCGTCTATCCGGTGTGCCGGGCGACGTGCGCCGAGTGGAAGCGCCTGACCGCGCGGGGCGGCAAGCCCACGGGGACGGCGTGTTTCGACTACCACGTGGGCAAGGGCCCGGGGCCGTGCGTGGGCGCGATATCCGCCGAGGAGTACCGCGCGCGTGTGGAGAAGATTGCGGCGTTTCTCGAAGGGCGCCAGCGTGAGGTGGCAGCCGAGCTCGAGCGTGCGATGCGCGCGGCCGCCGCCGACCTGGACTACGAGCGTGCGGCGCGCCTGCGCAACTCGCTCGACGCCGTGCGCGCGGTGCTCGAGCGCCAGCGTGTGGTCTCGGACCGGCCGCTCGATCTCGACGTGATCGGCATCGAGCGCGAGGAGACCATCGCCGGCGCACACGTGCTGCTGGTGCGCGAGGGGCGGATCGTGGGCGCCAACGAGTTCGTGCTCGACAAGGGGCTCGACGTGGCCGAGGCCGAGCTCATCGAGGGTTTCCTGCTCCGCTACTACGGCACCGCGTCGCACGTGCCGCGCGAGGTCGTGCTGCCGACGCTTCCCGAGTCGGCCGAAGCCGTTGAGGCGTGGCTGTCCGGGCTGCGCGGCACCAAGTCCATCCTCACCGTGCCGCAGCGCGGGGAGAAGCGGGCCTTAGCCGAGCTTGCCGCCACCAACGCGCGTCACTCGCTCGCGCGCTACCGGCACCGGACCCGCTACGACGAGGAGCGCCTCAACCGCGCGCTCCTGGAGCTCGAAAGCGCGCTCGCGCTGCCGGCGCCGCCGCTCCGGATCGAGTGCTTCGACATCTCCACGCTCCACGGTCGCTCGTCGGTGGGCTCGATGGTCGTCTTCACCGGAGGTCGTGCCGACCGCGCCGCGTACCGGCGCTTCCGCGTGCGGATGCCAGCCGAGGAAGCCAACGACGTGGCGATGATGGCCGAGGTGCTCCGGCGCCGCTTTGCCCGTGCTGCCGAGGGCGACACGCGGTTTGCCAAGCGCCCGGACCTCGTGATCGTGGACGGCGGTCCGCCGCAGCTGTCCGCCGCGCGCACGGTGCTTTCCGAATTGGGGCTCGAGAGCATCTCGCTCGCGGCACTCGCCAAGCGCGAGGAGGAGCTGTGGCTGCCGGGCTGGGACGAGCCGGTGACGCTGCCGGGCGGTTCGCCGTCGCTCTACCTGGTGAAACGTGTGCGCGACGAGGCGCACCGGTTCGCCATCGAGTACCATCGCGAGCTGCGTGGCCGGGCGATGACCGCCTCGGCGCTCGACGACGTCCCTGGCGTCGGCCCCAAGCGCAAGAAGGCGCTGCTGAAGGCGTTCGGGTCGCTCAAGAAGCTCCGGGCGGCGAGCGTGGAGGAGATCGCGGCGGTGCCTGGCGTGGGGCGCGCAGCTGCCGAGTCGGTGGCCGAGACGCTGAAGGGGGAGTAGGCCGAGGGGCGTGCCTTCACGGGCAACGCCCACCCCAAAACCTCCCGATATTGTGTTCGATGCGCTTGGGGTTGTACGATTGCGTTATCGAATAGGAGGGTGTCATGACGACTGTGACGATTTCGCCCAAGTACCAGGTGGTCATTCCCAAGCGCATCCGGGAGCGCCTCGGGCTCAAGCCCGGTCAGAAGATCCAGGTGATTGAGTACAACGGACGGGTCGTGCTCGTTCCCGTGCGTCCCGTTCGGGAGATGCGGGGTTTTCTGTCCGGCATCGACACGACGGTGCCCCGGGAGGGCGATCGTGTATGAACGTCGTCGATTCCTCGGCATGGCTTGAGTACTTCGCCGCCGGACCGAATGCAGAGTTCTTCGCCGCCGCAATCGAGGCGACTGACGATCTTGTCGTCCCCTCGATCACCCTCTACGAGGTCTTCAAGCGAGTAGCCCACCAGCGCGGTGAGAGCGAGGCGCTCGCGGCTGTGGCTCAGATGCAGCAGGGCAACGTCGTTGAACTGAGTAGCTCGCTCGCGCTCGACTCGGCCAGAACGAGTCTTGATCTCAAGCTACCCATGGCGGACAGCGTGATCCTGGCGACCGCCCGTGCCTTCGATGCTACGCTCTGGACTCAGGACGTCGACTTCGAGGGTGTGAGCGGCGTTATGTACGCGAGCACGGCGTCGGACTAGCAGAGACATGCGAATGAATCGGGTGCCGCCGCTATGAGGGTGCAGATTCTCAACTACCTGGATCGCGTTCGGTCCAGCTTCTGGTTCCTCCCGACGGTCATGGCCGGTGGTGCGGTGGCGCTGACGCTGAGGGCGCGGTAGGAGGTCGTCATGTGCAGGAACATTCGCGTGCTGTTCAACTTCGAGCCGCCTGCCTCGGAGGAGGAGGTTCGAGCTGCCGCGCTGCAGTACGTCCGCAAGATCAGCGGCTACGCGGGGCCTTCCGCAGCCAATGAAGCGGCGTTCAATCGGGCGGTGGACGACGTCGCCGACGTGTCGGCCCGGCTCATCGACTCGCTGGTGACCAGCGCGCCGCCTCGTGACCGCGAGAAGGAGCTGGCGAAAGCCCGGGAGCGGGCCGTGCGCAGGTTCGGCGCCGCACGTCGGGCGCCTCGCGCTCCTTGCCCGCCGCTACGGTCGCGTAGCTCGCCGAAGGATCGCACTGGCAACGTGACCATGCACATGTCGCGAGGGTAGGGCGCGAGATTCGTCGTCAGAGAAGGGGAATAATCTGAGTTCAGTCAGTTGGTGATCAGCCTCGTCCGCGTTGCTTCAGATGACGGGGCTGACCCTTGGCAGTGGGGAACTGAGATATGGGCAAACGATCCACCCGCGATACGCATCAAGCCGAGGGTGTTCAGACGCCACCGGTCCCGATTGTGGGGATTGGCGCTTCTGCCGGGGGACTGGCAGCTTTTTCCGACCTACTGAAAGACCTTCCTCCAAACCCGGGCGTGGCGATTGCCTTCGTCCAACATCTCGAGCCGACACACGAGAGCGATCTCGTGGACATCCTCGCCCGTAGATCATCGATGCCTGTCGTTCAGGTCGCATCGGACATGATCGCCGAGGTCGACCATGTCTACGTGATTCCGCCCAACACCCTCATGCGTATGACGGGGACCCGGTTCATCCTCGATCCCCGTCCCCCGGGTGCGCAGCCCAGCATGACCGTCGACATCTTCTTCAAGTCGCTTGCCGCCGAACACGGCCCGAGAGCCATCGGCGTCGTCCTCTCCGGCACTGCTACCGATGGAACCCTGGGCCTTGGCGCGATCAAGGGGCAGGGCGGTATCGCGCTCGTGCAGGATCCGGAGACCGCCGAGTACACCGGAATGCCCGAGAGCGCGATTTCTGCGGGAGTGGCCGACATCATCGCCTCACCGCAGCGTCTGGCCCAGGAGATCGTGCATCTCGCGACCCACCCGTATGTCCGCGAAGAGCACGAGCCACTTTCCCCCGCGCGGCCGACAACGCTTGCTGAAGGTGACGGTCAAGCGTTTGAGGACATCGTCTCCCGGGTGCGGAAGTCGAGCGGGCTCGATCTCACTCACTACAAGCAGCCCACGATCATCAGGCGCATCGAGCGACGCATGGCGATGAATCGGATCACCAGCATGGAGGACTACGTTGCGCTTATCGACCGCGACCCGGAGGAGCTACCCAGACTGCAAGACGATGTCCTCGTCAGGGTCACCTCCTTCTTCAGGGACCCGTTGACGTTTGAAGCGCTCAAGGCCGAGTTCGTCCCTTCGATCGTCGAGCGTCGCCGCGGTGACTCTGCGCCCATTCGTGTGTGGGTGCCCGGTTGCGCCACGGGAGAAGAGCCGTACTCTATAGCGATCGTGCTTCTGGAGGCGCTTGGAGCGGCCGGGGTGGACTGCTCGATACAGGTCTTCGCTTCGGACTTGAGAGAACAGGATCTCGAGTTTGCGCGTCGGGGCATCTACCCTGTCCAGATCGAGAGCGACGTCTCGGAAGAGCGACTTGCGCGCTACTTCGTGCGAGTCGAAAGCGGCTACAGGATAGGCAAGGCGGTGCGCCAGACGTGCGTATTCGCCCGCCATGACGTCACGACCGATCCGCCTTTCGCACGCATGGACATGATCAGCTGCAGGAACCTTCTCATCTATCTCGACACCGAGCTGCAGTCCGAGTTGCTCAGGTTCTACCACTACTCCCTGGTGCCTGGCGGGGTCCTCATGCTTGGAAGTGCCGAGGGGGTCGGTGCGGCGCCTGCACTCTTCGAGCAGACGCCGAGCACGGGCATCTTCGATCGCGCCCAGATCGAGACGCCACCATTGCGCTTTGGGCGTCCGGGAAGGTCGTCGTCCCGGTCCAGGCAAGGCGCTCAACCGACTACGTTTGAAGAGGAGCGCAGCCGGGAGTGGGACGACGCGCAACGGCAACTCGATGACATGCTGCTCGACCGCTACGCTCCCGCTGCCGTCCTCGTCGACGAGCACTTTCGGATCACCCAGATCCGCGGCGATGCGGGCGAGTACCTGCATCTGAGCCCCGGCGAGGCGACACTCGATCTGGGAAGCATGGTGACCCCGGGGTTCGCAGCTGCTATCAGAGCGGCGATCGACGAGGTTCAGGCGACGGAGAAAATGGCGCGCAGGGAGGCCGTCAGGTCCCGGACGGAAGGGGGCCACACCGCGGTCGACATCGTCGTGCTCCCGGTCGTCATGCCCGGGCGACCGCCGAGCTACGCCATCCTGTTCAACGAGGGGGACGCGGTGTCGCGGCCGGAGTCGGAAATCGGCGACGTGCCTGCTGAGACCGAGTACCTGAGGCAGGAACTCGAGGCCGCTCAGGAACGGTTGCGCATCATCAGGTACAGCCGGGACACCTCGATGGAGGAGTTGAGCGCAGCTAACGAAGAGGTTCAGTCGAGCAACGAAGAGTTGCAGAGCATGAACGAGGAACTGGAGACGGCCAAGGAGGAGCTTCAGTCTACCAACGAGGAGCTGGCAACTCTCAACAGCGAGCTACACGCACGCAATCAGGATCTCAGCCGACACATCGACGACCTGGACAACCTCTTGTCGAGCGCGTCGATCCCCATCATCTTGCTCGACTCGGCGTTCCGCATCCGCCGGTATACCGCGCAGGCGGCCTCCATAGTCGGCCTGACAGCTGACGACGTGGGGCGGCCGATCTCCCGTATGCGCTCACACCTCATCCGCGATGGCCTTGAGGACCAGATGCGGGAGGTGGTGGCATCAGGCAAAGTACATGAGCAAGAGCTCACTGATGGCTCGGGCCGCTGGTATCTGATGACCATCCGCCCGTTCCGGTCCACCGCAGGAGAGGTAACCGGCACTGTCGTCACGCTCGTGGACATCGATGCACGGACCCGGCTGCGTCTCGAGGCCGAGCGACTCGTGCGCTTCCGTGAGGCTGCCATCGCCGCGGCCACGACACTGAGCACAACCGAGAATCCTGCCGGCGCGTTGCAGCAGGCATTGTCGTCCGTTGCGAACGTGTACTGCGCTAGCGGATTCGAGCTCGAGGAGTCCGATGTGCTCGAAGGCGCCGGGCGTGAGCCGATGGAGACTCTGTCGGACACAGGGATGCTCGTCCGGCTCTCGCTGCCGCTCTACGGGGCGACCGGCGACCCACTGGGAACCGTCCACTTCGACTTCGACGAGGGGCGAGCGCCCCTTGACGGGCCGGAACAAGACTTTGGCGCCAGGGTGGCGGAGATCATCGCGCGCGCGCTCGAGCACACCCGGCAGGTGGAGGCTCTCGAGGGCCTGGTGAGTGAGCGGACCGCTTCTCTCGAAAACACGCTCCTTCATCTCGAGTTGGCGCTCCACACGCGAGACGAATTCCTCGCAAGAATGAGCCACGAACTGAGGACGCCGCTGAACTCGATCATCGGCTTCTCGGGCATGCTTCTGAGCGACATGGCCGGAAGGCTGAACGAGGAGCAAGAGCGCCAGATCCAGATGGTGTCGGACTCGGGCAAGCATCTTCTTGCGTTGATCACGGGCCTGCTCGACATGGAGAAGATGATCGCCGGAGCCATGCCCGTCACCGTCACGACGTTCTCGTTGACCGAGGTCGTCGAAGACGTCGTCAACTCACTCAAACCTCTCGCCGAGGTCAAGGGCGTCGCCCTGGATACGAGCCCGTTGGATCCGGAACTGACAGTCATCTCCGATGAACTCAAGGTGCGGCAGATCCTGCTGAATCTCCTGAGCAACGCCGTGAAGTTCACCGATGAAGGTGCGATCACGGTTCGCGGCAATGTCTCTGCCGAGACACTCGAACTCAGCATCGAAGACACCGGATGCGGCATGTCCCCCAAACAGATCAAACAGGCGTTTCGGGAGTTCGAGCAGGTCGATCGGGGACCCGACAAGGTCAAGGACGGCACCGGGCTCGGGCTCAGCATCGCCGTGCGGCTGGCACGTCTCCTCGGCGGGGACCTGACCGCCGAGAGCACGCCGGGCGTCGGCTCGACATTCACGCTGACGCTCCCGGTCGAGTACCGGGAGGTCGAGCAGTAGGGCTCGCGGGCGTCTTGCGCCTCGAACTGGTGTTCGGTAGACAGAAGGTAGTATAGTGGGTCGGTCTGTCAACCAGTAAGGGGCCACATGTCGCTCGGTGCTCGCTTGCGCCAGTACAGAACCGCACGCAACTACACGCTCGACGTGCTCGTCGAGCGGATGGGCGGTCTTGTCTCCAAGCAGGCGCTCTCCAAGTACGAGCACGATCGCGCCACGCCGCGTCCGACGGTTCTGATCGCGCTAGCCAAGGCACTGGACGTGAAGGCGTCGCAGCTGATAGCCGAGCCGCGCTACCAGTTCGAACTCGTTGCGTATCGCGCCCTTGCGTCGCTGCCGAAGAAGGAGCAGGCGACGATCGAGAGTATGGTGCAGCTTGAACTGGAGCGTCGCCTCACGCTCATGGACAAGCTGGGGATCACACCCGAGTACCCGTTCGTCGAGCCTCAGGAGATCACACGCGATGTCCGGGAGGCGGAGCACGCCGCCGGCGAGCTGCGTCACGCCTGGAACCTTGGAGGTGCTCCGATCGCGAGTGTCGTGGACGCCCTGGAGTCCAAGGGCGTGCACCTGATCGACGTTGACACTGACCGCGCATTCGACGGACTCGCCATCATCGCGCGCGACGGCGCGGGCGAGCGCATCGCATGCGGCGCAGCAGCACGGCGCGAGATGGCTCGCGCTCGCCAGAGGATGAATCACGCACACGAACTGGGACACCTAGCGATGCGGGTCGCCGAGGGCGTTGACGGGGAGGCGGCGGCGCGCCGATTCGCGGGGGCATTCCTGTACCCGGCAGAGGCCGTCGTGGTGGACTTCGGCGCACGTCGCAACCGCGTCACTGCCGACGAGCTTCTCGGCGCCAAGAAGCGATGGGGCATGAGCGTTCAGGGCGTGCTCTACCGGTTGCGTGACCTGCAGATCATCGACGAGGCAAGCTACAAGTGGTGGTGCATGTTCATCAACCGTGCTGGTTGGCGCACGGAAGAGCCGGGCGACGAGCCGCGAGAGCACTCCACATGGGTCGACACGTACGCCCATCGTGCAGCCGCCGAAGGTCTCATCGCCCGGGAGACCCTGGCCGAGTACATCCCGGCCATCAGCAACCGAACTGCACCTGAAGACATCGACCGCCGCGCGCTTCTGAAGATGCCACTCGCCGAGCGCCGGGCGTACATGCGGGCGCAGGCCGAGGCGCACGCTGCTGAGTACAACGCCATGATCGACCACGTGTGGCTCGACGCCGACCTGGGTGAATGGGACCGCGAGCATGAATAGCCCCGCGCGCCGTGAGATCTGGTGGGCCGACCTCGAGCCGACCCGGGGTCAAGAGATCAACAAGAAGCGCCCCGTCGTGGTCCTGAGCTCTGATGACGTGGGAGCTCTGGCCATCAAGCTGATCGCGCCGATCACCGGCCGTCCACCGAGCAGGGCGAGCGAGCCATGGTTAGTGCAGGTGCGCCCGAGCAGCGCCAACGGCCTTACGAAGGATGGGTGCGTCGATGTCCTGCAGTTGCGCGGTATCGCGTTCGAGCGATTCTCGAAGCGCATTGGCGTACTGAGTCCCGACGATATGGCTGACGTTGTCGCGGCCGTCGCGCTTGTGATTGAGTTCGACGGCGGAGTGGGGTGAGATCATGTTGCATCTGGCGGCTCAGGCCATTGTTCAGCAGGCAGTCGGGGCGTGGATCGGGCCCGCAGACGCTGAAGGCCCGCACGCATCGGCCGCGTGAGCGGGGGCGGGTTCGTGGCTCAGCAGCGTGTCTACACCGTCTACGTGATCGAACTCGACGACGAGGTGTACAGCAACGCCAGGTTTCGCGCGGCCAACCCGGACTGGAATCCCGCCAAGTCGTGCGTGTACGTGGGGTCCACGGCACTCACTCCCGAGGAGCGCTTCGCCCAGCACCTGGCGGGTCACAAGTCGAACGCGTTCGCGCACAGGTACGGCGTGCGGCTGATGCCGAGGCTCTATCGCAGCTGGCAGGACTACCCCACGCGCGAGGAGGCCGAGCGTGCCGAGGAGCGGCGGGCGTTGAGCCTGCGAAGGCGCGGCTACGCGGTGTGGTACGGGGTGTAGGGGAGAGGTGCTGGTGCACGCACACGTCCGGGCGATCAGCGGCAGATGGATCCGCCCCGCTCAGGCAATCGCTGCAAGGGGGCCGATCGACGCCGACGGCCGACTTCGGGCGAGGTCATGGGCTGCCTGCAGATTCATCCAGAACTCCGGTGTCGTGTTCAGTGCCTCCGACAGTAGCCACGCCGTCTCGGGCGTGACGCCCCGCTTGCCACGGACCAGCTCGTTGATGCGCTGAACGGGGACGCCGAGGTGCGCGGCAAGGGCGACCTGCGAGATGCCGAGCGGGGCGAGAAACTCCTGGCTGAGGACCACGCCAGGGTGGGTGGGTATGCGATTCTCCGGGATCATCGTCGCGCCTCCTGATTGAAGCCCTTGAGGTCGCCCCGGAGGGGTTCGAGTCGATTGCCGGGTGGAGATGTAGAGCCTCCCCGGTCATGAGAGCAGGATACACGCTATCACGGATACCGTGCAAGTGTGCTTGTGAGGTGCTAGGTGCTGACGGGCCGAGTCTCCCACGCGACTCTTAGCCGTATCCCACCTCGATCCAAACCGCCGTCACACCCCTGGGTAGGCCGCTGCGGGTGGGGCGGCGGTGGGGCGCTCCGGGGATTGACAGATCGAACACATCAAGCGATAGTGTGCAGTATGTCAAATAAAACACGACATAGCGCACACCGATACACCGCAACGGCCAATCCTGACGCCGACGCGCTGTTCGCCGTTGCCGAGTCGCAGGCCGGCTACTTCACCACGGCGCAGGCGGGCGGAGCGGGCTATTCGCGCCAGCTCGTCGCGCACCACGCGGCGGCAGGCAACTTCGACCGCGTGAGTCGCGGCGTCTACCGCATGGTGCGATACCCTGGCACCCCGCGCGAGGACCTCTACGTCGCCTGGCTTCAGGCGGGGCCGGATGCGGTCGTGTCGCACGACAGCGCGCTCGACGTCTACGGCCTCTCCGACATCATGCCGTCCGAGATCCATCTCACCCTACCGAGAACGAGTTCGCGGCGGCGCACAGGCATCCGCATGCACACCACGCCACTCGATCCTTCCGAGGTCACGTCCCGCGAGGGACTGCCGATCACCACGGTGGCTCGAACGATCGTGGACGTGATTCGTGCCGGCACCTCCACAGAACACGTCGCTCGTGCGATCGACGAGGCGCTGACGAGGGGCATGGTCACCGAAGCGGACCTGCAGGCGCAAGCAGCAGCGCGCGGTGGACGGGTGGCGCACGTGATCTCAGTGGGACTGGCAGAGCGGACGAGCGGGTGAGTGATTCCTCTGAGGTGTAAACTTGCGAGCACGAACCAAAAGTACTACTCTAACTAGTACTTATGGCACCAGGAGGCAAGTCATGCGCTCGGAGGTGTTCTTCGATACCCACCCGGTGTTCACGTTCGATGAATACCGGGCATCCCGCGCAAATCCCAACGGTTCTTCGAGCACCGTGAAGAATCTTCTGACCGGTCATGTAGCGTCCGGACGGCTGGTGCGCGTCCGGCAGGGCCTCTACGCGAGCGTTCCGCGCAGCATCAAGGCCGCCGAATTCGAGCCCGATCCTTATCTGATAGCGTCGAGCGCTGCGCCAGGCGCCGTGGTCTGCGGGCATGCGGCACTGCAGTTCTTCGGCAAGGCGTATTCAGTGTGGAGCAGGTTCCACTTCTTCACATCGCTGCGAAGGCGCGGGTTCACGTTCAGAGGCTCGACGTTCGTCCCGCTGCTGGATCCGGCGCCGCTACACAGTTCGTCAGCGCGGGAGGCAGGCGTGCTCACGCGAGCGCACGCGGGCGGGACGGTTCGCGTGTGTTCGCTCGAGCGTACCCTGGTCGATGTGATGAGCGCCCCCGAGCGGGCCGGGGGCTGGGAAGAGGTCTGGCGCTCGCTTGAGATGGTGGAGTTCTTCGACCTCGCGGCGGTGACCGACTACGCCCGGAGCATGGAATCCGCGCTCACGGCCGCGCGCGTCGGACTCTTTCTGGATCTACACGCCGAGTCACTACTCGTGGAGCCGGCCGACTTGGACGTCCTGCGGGAGATGGCCCCGCTGCAGCCGCGCTACCTTGATGCAGCCCACAGCCCCGGCCAGCTCGATGCGAGGTGGAACGTGATTGTCCCCCACTGGCTTGAGGCACGAACCTGGGAGGAAACCGCCTGATGCGAACTCACGAGCAGCTGCTCCGGGCGGCGAGCGCGGCCGGATTCCCGCCTGAGCCGTTCGAGGAGGTCGAGCGGCTGTTGGAGTTGCTTGCCGGTTTCGGGAGCGCATGCGGCGATGAGGTCGGCTTCGACGTCGTCCATGAACTCGCGCTTGGTGGCCTGGTACGCGAGCACGCGGCGGCCTCCGCTTCCTGCTGATACAGCGGAAATAGATGTCATCGATCGGCCTGAGTCCGTCCTTCATGTGTCCCCCCGAGCGCCGCGCTCCCCCGAGCGCTTCCGTGCAAAGACTACGCTGGACCGCCGTCGGCCACCCGTTCGAGCGCCGCGATGATCTCGTCAGCTCGTCCCTCGAGGATGAGATCGATCGGGGCCTGTCCCCGGAAGCCGCGGTTTGGGGACCGCAGCCACTGCGCCCCGTACCCGATGCCCAAGACGTCCTGGGCCAGGAACTGCAGGCGGGCGAGTTTTCGAACCTGTCGTGCCGCGTCGCCCCGAGCCTCCGCACGGTCGGCACCGTGGCTCTGCCAGCGGGCGACAGAGCGCGGGCTCCTTCCCACGGCTTGAGCAAGTTCGTCCAGAGTCAGTCCGAGGCCGGCCCTGATCTCCTCCACGTCTACTGGAGTGGATGCCAGGATATCGTCCAGGCCGGCATCGATCGCTGTCTTCATCACCGCTTGTTCATATTGCAGTTTAGGGACTAAACTGAAATACAGGAGGAACCATGGCACGGTTCGTGGACAAGCACTGGGCACCGGCCGTCAGCGGTCTCACTCGCCGCGACCGGGAGGGCTGCGCCTACCGTGCCTATGTCCCCGATCCGCTTGCGGACCGTGCGGTCGTGCTTGATGGAGATGTGGCTGCCGACGTCGCCGATGCCGAGGCTGCGATTCTGCAGCTGAACCTGCAGCCATCGTCCCTCGCCAGCACCGAGATGATCGCACGTATCCTGCTCAGGGCTGAGGCTGTCGCATCCTCCAGGATCGAGGGGCTCGCGGTGGGCCCCCGCCGATTGCTCCGCGCCGAGGCGGCGCGCGAGTTCCACACGGCTGGCATCCACGATGTGACCGCCCGTGAGGTGCTGGGAAGCGTGGACGCCATGTCCCGGGCGATGGCGGTTGCTGATTCGGACGAGCCCGTCACCGTGGACACCATCCTCGGCATCCATGAGGAGCTACTCGCTGCCACGCCACTGGCGGACCATGCGGGCCGGATGCGCGAGGTACAGAACTGGATCGGGGGGAGCGGCTACAATCCCTGCTCGGCTGCGTACGTTCCTCCGCCGCCGGAGCATGTCCCCGATCTGATGGCCGACCTGGCAGCGTTCTGCAATGCCGACACGCTGCCCGCGGTCGCGCAGGCGGCGATCGCGCACGCCCAGTTCGAGACGATCCATCCGTTCGTGGACGGCAACGGCAGAGCGGGCCGAGCCCTCATCCACCTCGTGCTCAGGCGCCGGGGCATCGCCCCCCGCATCGTGCCTCCGGTCTCCCTCGTGCTCGCCACGCTCACAACTGACTACATCGCCGGCCTGACGGCATTCCGCCACACGGGGGAGCCGTCGTCGCGCGAGGCCTCGGCCGGGCTCAATCGATGGCTGGGCTTCTTCGCAGGGTGCTGCACGCGAGCGGTGGCCGACTCGGCCGAGTACGAGCGCCGCATTCGCGAGGTTCAGCGGCGGTGGCGTGTCCGGCTCGAGACCGTGCGGCGGAACTCGGCGGTCGACCTGCTGGTCGAGGCGCTACCCGGCATGTCGGTGGTCACCATCGCCGGGGCGATGCGCCCGCTTGGCCGCAGCTTCAATGCCATCGGTAACGCCATGCGCACCCTCGAGGAGGCGGGTGTGGTGCGGCAGATCACGGTAGGCCGGCGCAATCGCGCGTTCGAGGCCACCGAGATCATCGATGCGTTCGTCGATCTGGAGCGTCGGCTGGCACATCGAGCGCCCGGGGGCTCGCTCACTCCATCACGCCGCCGAGCTTCCAGCCGATGATGCGCCAGCGTCCGTCGATCTCGCGGATCGTCCACGTCACCGTGTCGACGTCGGAGTAGCCGCCGCCGACCTCACGGACCTCCACCATGAGGTCTCCCATCAGATCGCCGGCGGTGACCACCTCGATCGAGAAGTCGGGGTCACCCCAGGTGGAGACCACCATGGGGTCAAGGTCGGACGCGTCGGCGAACGTCGCGCGGGCCGCTGCGGTGTCGCCAGCGGCCGCCGCGGCATAGAGCTCTCGGATGACGTCCTCCGGCACGCCCTCATACACGAACGGCGCCTCGGCGGTACCCGGCGAGTCGGCGGTACCCGGCGCGTCGGCCGGCTCTTCGGGGGCCAATGGTGTCTCGGCGGGCTCCCCTGGCTCGGGGCTGGTGATGTACGCGGTGCCCTGGTCGGCGAGCACCCCGCGCACGACCATGACGACGCCTACGGCAAGGCAGCACAGCACGAGCAGGGCCACGATGATGCCGCCTGCGATGAGCGCTATTCGCCGGCGCCGCGCGACGACGGCCGGGTCCGGCGGCGGTACGGGGGTCGCGACAGCCTGCGGCTGCGGTGCTGGCATCGGCGCGGCGATGGGCACTGGCGGTGGAGCGGCCTCGGCAACCGGTGCAGGACCGGGCGGTGGTGCGGCCGCGGCAACCCCCACAGGCCCGCGTAGCGGCGCGGCATGCGTGCGCCATGCGTCGAACGGCAGCCGCACGAGCGAGACGGCGACCGCGCCCACCGCGGCCGTCAAAGCGAATCCGAGTGTGTAGGGGTTCGTGAAGACGGAGACGGTGAGCGGTCCAATGGCCCGGAACAGCCGCTCGAACCCGCCCCAGAAGCCGACCATCCGTCCGATCGACATGGCCAATTCGCTGAGGCCGAATGTGAGGAAGGCGGTGATCCCGGCGATGACGGCCACCGCTGCCGTTCGGCCACCTGCGCCCAGTGCGGTCCAGTACCCGATGATCGCGCCGAACGTGAGCGCGAGCAGGAACACGAGTACGTTGGGGCCGCCGATGAGCCCGAGAATCCCGAAGGTGCTGAACAAGATCGCGTACCAACCTGCACCCGCGGCTGCCCCCACGAGCGCTCCGGGAAGTGCGAGCCCCGTTGACGCGCGCTCTGCTCGCTCGGCTCCCTCAAGGGCGGACATCCGGAAGTCGACCTCCCGGATGTAGCGCACGGCCGCCAGGGCAGCAACGGCAAGCAGCGCCGTGCTGACCACGTTGCCGATGAGCAGTGCACGCATCCCCAGTTCGGCGCTAAGCGTCGCGGCGATGCTCGCCACGAAGTTGCCGAGCAGGAACGGGTACCACCACAGCGCCGGTAGCGGCGAGGCAGGCGACGAGCGCCAGGTGTCGGCGCCCGCATCCGGATTCGACGCGCGCCAGAGCTCCTGCATGACCTGCGGTGGCAGTACGAGGTTGGCGAACGGGATGAGGAACCAGCCCACTGTCCATCCCGGCGAGAACTGCAGCCCCTGCCGCCCGGCGGCTCGCAGGCGCAGGTTCACGCGACTGAGCCACACGAGTACGACGATGCCGCCGATAAGGTAGAGCATGTACTGGACGATCGACACCCAGCTCACGCTGAGCACGAGGGCTTCGGGCACCGACCGGCCGATCGTGCGGACGAGCACCGCGAGCGAGAAGACGCCTTGCAGCAGGTACAGCAGCGCGCCGGCCATGATGAGCGCGATGGCCCAGCGCGCATCGCCTCGCATCACGAGGCTACGGGACGGACGTGCGGACGGCGTTCCGACGGCGCCGGCCGTGGCCGTGCTTGCGGAATCGGACACGATTCCCACCCCCCGTGGGTCTAAGATGATGCGCGCCGGTCCCTCGGGATGCTGCCGGTGCGCCACCGGGGCGGATTATACCCCTCGGGCGGGTCGGGGAGTGTTTGGCGCGTCGGCGGATCGGCGCGGGCGGTGAGTACCGAGCTGCTCCCGCTTTCCGACCCGTACGACTATGCTGTCGGTGACCGGAGTGAAAGGAGACGCACCTATGCCACGCGTAGCGCTCGACGCACTCGCTCCCGAGTTCAGCCTGCCCGATCTCAACGGCGACCTGGTGAGTCTGGCGGACTTCAGGGGCTGCAGGATCGTTCTCCTGGTCTTCAACCGGACCTTCGCTTGACCGTTCTGCCGTAGGCATATGGCGCAGTTGCGCCATGACTACGCGCGGTTCGAGGAGCGGGATGTCGAAGTCGTTGTGGTCGGTCCGGAGGACGCGGCAGCGTTCTCGGAGTACTGGCAGGCCGAGTCACTGCCGTTTGTCGGCATACCAGACCCCACGCACAGTGTGTTGAAGCTGTACGGGCAGGAGATAAACCTGTTCAAGCTGGGGCGGATGCCAGCCCAGGTGCTCATAGACAAGGCGGGAGTTGCGCGCTTCGTCCACTACGGCCACAGCATGGATGATATCCCCGAAAACGACGAGATCCTGGCCCTGGTAGACGAGATGAGCACCACGAGCAGGACGGAGAGAGGAGCCTGAAATGGTGGAGACTGAATCGAGATTCCAGCGGCTTCGGCTCTACAACGTCGTGATGGGTCTCATCCACCTGGTGCAGGGGGCGGCGATCGTCGCGCTCTCCGAGCCGTACGCCGTAGCGGTGACTGCCTCCTGGATGAACACCCGACCGGGTCCGGGCGTGTTCAGCCCGCCGCAGCTCTACTTCGAGTACGAACTCGGATACGCCGTGGCGCTGTTCTTGTTCTTCTCGGCAGCGGCGCACTTCGTCATCGCGGGGCCGGCCTACACAGGCTACGTGGCCGGTCTGAAGAAGAACCGCAACTACTACCGCTGGATCGAGTATGCGTTCAGCTCGTCGCTCATGGTCGTGCTCATCTCGTCGCTCGTCGGCATCACCGACGTCGCGGCCCTCACGGCGCTGTTTGGTGTGAACGCTTCGATGATCCTGTTCGGCCTGCTGATGGAGAAGTACGAGCAGCCGGGCAGGCCCGACTGGACCGCGTTCATCTTCGGCTGTCTCGTTGGCGTCGTGCCCTGGATCGCGATTGCCGACTACCTCTGGGGCCCGGGCGCGAGCGACATGACCCCCACGTTCGTGTACTGGATCTTCGTGTCGATGTTCGTGTTCTTCAACAGCTTCGCCGTCAATCAGGTGCTGCAGTACAAACGAGTAGGCAAGTGGAAGGACTACCTGTTCGGCGAGGCCGCCTACGTGTTCCTCAGCCTGTCGGCCAAGTCGCTGCTCGCGTGGCTCGTGTTCGCCAACGTGCTCATACCGCAGTAAAGGGCGGAGCGGTTTCTCAGCTGGCAGCTTTGCGCACGATCGAGGAGAGCTTGGCCTCGGTCGCGTCGTCGAGCGCGGTCAAGAACCACGAGGACTCACGGAGCTGGTGCGTAGCGCCGTCCTCGAGGGTGAGGTTCGCCTTCTCGGTGAGGCCGAACGTCATGTACTCGTCCGCGCGGAAGAAGCAGATGACCTTGCCGTCCTTTGCGTACGCCGGCATGCCGTACCACGTGGTCGGCTGGAGCGCCGGTGCACTGTCCATGATGAGCGCGTGGAGCCGCTCGCCGATGGCGCGATAGGGCTCCGGCATCGCGGCGATCTTCGCGAGCGCCGCGGCCTCGCCGTCGGCCTTCTTCGCGGTCGGCTTGTCCGGCTTGTTCTCGGCCATGAGAATCCACCTTCCGTGTCATCCGATCGTGTTTCACTCGGCCAGTGCTGAGTCTATCGCGTGCGGGCGACCGGCGGAATCGGGGAGTGCGTCAGCTTGCGTGGTGTAGGCGCTGCAGCGCTCAGCCGCCTGATGCTATCGTTAGTATTCGCAGGCAAACGACGTGGGCAAAGGAGCCGGAAGTGGCCAACGTAAGGAACTCCTCGTACTCGGTGGTGGGCTCGGTCGAGTCGGACGGGACGGTGCGCAACTCCTCGTACTCCACCGTCGGATCCGTCGATGCGAGCGGCAACGTGCGCAACTCCTCGTACTCCACCGTCGGCTCGGTGGATGCCAGCGGCAACATCAGGAACTCCTCGTACTCCACCGTCGGCTCCGTCGACGCGAGCGGCAACGTGCGGAACTCGTCGTACTCCACCGTCGGCTCCGTCGACAGTGACGTGGATCGACAGCAGGCAGGTGGCGCGGCCCTGCTGCTCCTGCTGAGCTAGGGGTCGTTCGACCTCACCGCGCGCAAGCGGCCCTACGGCGTGATCATCACGGGTCCGGACGAGCCTTCGTCTCCGTCCCCGTCATCGTCGCGCTTCTCGGCGGCTGCGGGCCGGTAGTTGACCGGCACCGCCCGGCCGTCGGACCACTCGACCATCTCGGCATCGCAGGTCGCGCAGAGCATGATCTCGCCGAGCCCGACGATCGAGAGTTGGGTGCCGCGCGAGTACTGCGTCAGCGCGTGGGGGCGCTTGACAAGGTCGGTGCCGCCGCACGTGGCGCAGCGGTCGGGCTCCTCGTCGCGCAGCCAGCTGTGGCCGCACGAACCGCACTCGATCCGGATGCCGTCGGCCGTATCGGAGCCGCGCAGGTCGTCTTCCTCGCCACATCTTTGGCAGGCGATGGTTCGCGCCATGAGATCTCCTCGCATCGTGTCCGGCCAGGATACCCGCGTCCGCTGCGGGGCGCCAGCGCCTTCAGGTCCGCCGCGTACGTGTACGATGTGCTTAGGCGTAGCGGTGTCCGACACGGGGCGTGAGGGGAGCTTGGAGTCCATGGCAGACGTGACAGGACGGGCAGGAAGCCGGACGAAGACGGCGTTGCTGATCGGGCTGGGCGTGCTTGTCGCCCTGGTCGTGTGTGGTTCGGCGGCGGTCGTCTTTCTCGTGCTCACCGGTATCATCGCAGAGCCGGTGACCGTGATCGAACAGTTCATGCGAGCGCTCGGCGGCAGCTAGGGCGCGCTCGTCCCTGGGCGGCACCGTGAGGGGGGCGGCATGGATCTCGGCCTGTTCCTGAAGGCATCGGCGTTGGAGGCAGCAAGCCCACACGACGCGCTGCGTGTCTATGCCGAGCTGGACCGACAGAACACCGATGACGCGCCGATGATGCTCGCGGTCGGCGCGATCGGTCCCGCGATCGCGGCGGCGATCGCCTATCTGGTGGCGCGGGCCATACCGGCGTATCAGACCGAGGTGACGCTGGTCATCCTGATCCTCGGGTACGCGCCGATCTTCATGGTGCAGAAGCGCTCACTCCTCAAGCGCGGCGTCAGTAAGCCACCCGTGTTCGTGAACATCGTCTACTACGTCCTCATGCCGGTACTCGTCATCCTGCAAGACGTGCTGCAGCTGGCGATCATCCTGCTCGTCTCGGCCGTGACATGGATCGTACTCGCGCTCCCGATCTCGCTCGTGTACCTGCTCCTCGACGGTCCGCCGTTCGTTGCTCCCTGGGAGCTGCCCACGACGATCGGCTCGATCGGGATCGGCATCTGCATCGCCTTCTGGCTCGCATACGTGCTCGCCGATCTCAACCCGCAGATGTTCACCCGCGAGCCGGTGGCCGACCACCTCGAGATGATCCCTGTCGGCATCCGGCTGCGCGCGTCGGACATCGTCCAGTTCTTCGGGGGGCTGCTCCTCGGCGCGATCCTCGTCGGCAGCGGACCGCTCGAGCTGCTCTTCGAGCACCAGTGGGAGGCGGTGGTCCTGAGCGGCATCACGGGGCTCATGCTCGCCTATGCGTTCCGCTCGACGCCGACCGACCTCGTGCTCGACCACCTGATCGAGATCGGCCGCGCCCGCGCCCTCATCCGTCTCGGCCGCATCGTCGAGGCGCGCTGGCGCATGGAGCAGGTGATCTTCGCGCCGGCCTCGCATCGGCCGGTCCAACTCGGCGTGGTCGCGTCCTCTCTTCACACGATGGCTTCTAACCGAACCGCCGCCGAGGAGTTCCGTGAGATTCCCGGGTACCTGCGTGCGGCAAGTGACGTGCACGGCACGAAGCTGGAGCCGTACGGGGACCTCTGGCAGGATGTGATTGCGCGAGCGCATGCGCTTCACGACCATCGCACGGCACGTCTGGAGGACGCATGAGGACCATCGGCCTGATCGGCGGCATGAGCTGGGAGTCGACGCTCCCGTACTACCGGCGCCTGAACGAACTCGTCAGCGAGCGGCTCGGCGGGTTGCACTCGGCCCGCATCGTGCTCGTGAGCCTGGACTTCAGCGACGTAGAGGTGCTGCAGACTGCGGGAGAGTGGGACGAGGCCGGCCGGTTGCTCGCCGACGCCGCACGCTCCGTCCAGGCCGCGGGTGCCGAGTGCGTGCTGGTCGCAAGCAACACGATGCACAGGGTCGCGTCGTGGGTGGAAGATGCCGTGGACATCCCCCTGCTGCACATCGCCGATGCCACGGCCGCCGCCGTCCGGGAGGCGGGCCTTAACATCGTCGGCCTTCTCGGCACACGCTTCACGATGGAGCAGGACTTCTACCGCTCACGGCTCGAGGATCGCTTCGGACTGTCGGTGGTGGTGCCCGATGATGCAGACCGTGCGTTCGTCGACCGGGTCATCTATACGGAGCTGTGCTGCGGAATCGTGTCCGGGGCCTCGCGCGAGACGTTCCGGGAGATCATCGGCCGGCTCGTTGCGCGCGGTGCCGAGGGTGTCATCCTCGGCTGCACGGAGATCCCGATGCTCGTATCGTCGGCCGACTCTCCGGTGCCGGTATTCGACACGGGTGAGATCCACGCCGCATCCGCCGTGGGCTTCGCGCTCGGCGATACGCACGGCGCAGACGGCGGGGGAGTGTGATGGACCCGAGCGGCGGCCCACACGGTCGGGGCGCCGGTCTGCGCTCGCTGCGGCAGGATCCGTCGGTCAAAGACGCCAAGATCGCGCCGGGCACCACACGCCGCATCCTCGGTCTCATGCGACCGTACCGGGGGTTGGCAGTCGGGTTCCTCGTTCTGGTGGCGATCAACGCCGCGATAGGCGCCGTCGATCCACTGATCTACCGGGAGATCATCAACCGCGGCATCCTCGGGGGTGACGCGGGACTCGTCGTCGCGCTCGCCGCGCTTGTGGGCGGTCTGGCTGTTCTCGACGGCGGCGTGCTGCTCGTGCAGCGGTGGCTCTCACTCCGCATCGGGGAGGGCCTCGTCTACGACCTCCGGACGAAGGTGTTCTCGCATGTCCAGCGCATGGGGCTCTCGTTTTTCGTGCGAACGCAGACCGGCGCGCTCGTCAGCCGTCTCGACAACGACGTCCAGGGCGCGCAGGCTGCGCTCACCAACGTGCTCGGTACCGTCATCGGCAACCTCATGCGGGTCTCGCTCGTACTCGTGGCGATGTTCGCACTCTCGTGGCGCCTGACGGTCGTCGCGCTCATCCTGCTGCCGCTCTTCGCGCTACCTGCCCGGCGGCTCGGGCAACGGATGCGTAGGATCACGCGCGAGGGCTACGACCTGAGCGCGCAGATGAACACCACGATGGTGGAGCGCTTCAACGTCGCCGGCGCGCTGCTGGTGAAGCTCTTCGGGCGTGCCGAGGAGGAGGACCGCGAGTTCGCCGAGAAGGCGGGTCGCGTGCGCGACATCGCGATTCTGCGGGGCATCTACGGGCGCATCTTCTTCGTGGCGCTGACGTTGACGGCGGCGCTTGCCACAGCGCTCGTCTACGGATGGGGCGGGACGATGGCCGTGAGCGGGATACTCGACGTCGGTACCGTCGTCGCGCTGACCGCCTACCTCAACAGGTTGTACGGCCCGCTGACGGCTCTTTCCAACATCAACGTGGACATCATGACGGCGCTCGTGTCCTTCGAGCGGGTCTTCGAGGTGCTCGACCTGCCCACGCTCGTGGCCGAGAAGCCCGACGCGGTCACGATCCCGCGGGGACCGGCGCGCGTCGAGTTCGACCGGGTCGAGTTCGCATACCCCTCGGCCGGTGAGGTCTCGCTTGCATCGCTCGAGTCGGTCAGCGTGCCCGACGCGCCGGTCGCGCAGACAGTCCTGCACGACGTCAGTTTCGTCGCCGAGCCGGGGCAACTCGTGGCGCTCGTCGGCCCGTCGGGGGCTGGTAAGACCACGATCAGCTATCTCATCCCCCGCCTGTTCGACGTGCGGAGCGGGCGGGTGAGCATCAACGGGGTCGACGTGTGCGACGCGACGCTGAAGTCCTTGAGCGATGTGGTCAGCATGGTCACGCAGGACTCGCACATGTTCCACGACACCATCCGCGCCAACCTGCTCTACGCCAGGCCGGATGCCACGCCCGCCGAGCTGCAAGACGCGCTCGCCGGTGCGCAGATACTGCCGCTCATCGACTCGTTGCCCGAGGGGCTGGACACGGTGGTCGGAGATCGCGGATATCGCCTGTCCGGTGGCGAGAAGCAGCGTCTCGCCATCGCACGGCTGCTGCTCAAGGCGCCCGATGTGGTCGTGCTGGACGAGGCTACCGCGCATCTCGACTCGGAGTCGGAGGTGGCAATCCAGCGCGCGCTCAAGGTGGCGCTTGCGGGCCGGACATCGATCGTCATCGCGCATCGGCTCTCGACCATCCGCGATGCGGACCAGATCCTCGTCGTCAGTGGCGGCAGGATCGTGGAGGGCGGCCGGCACGAGGAGTTGCTCGAGGCGGGAGGCGTGTACGCCGACCTCTACCACACGCAGTTCCGTGCCCGCGCAACGGCGGACGCGGACACCGAGCGGGCCGAGTGACCGGCCTTTGTAACAATCGTTGCAAACAAACGACACGCGCGACGCCGATGTGGGCAAGTACCTCCTAACGTAAGGCTCTGAAACGGAGGTTTCCATGGCGCGCACGTACGTCATCACAGGTACGGCCTCGGGTATCGCTGCCGCTACGGCGCGACTGCTCAAGGAGGCAGGGCACACGGTCATCGGCGTGGACATCCACGACGCCGACATCGTCGCCGATCTGAGCACCCCGCAGGGTCGCCTCGACGCGGCCGACAAGGCTATCGAACTCTCCGGCGGTGCGATAGACGCCGTCATCGCGTGTGCCGGACTCGCGCATCCCATCGCCAAGACCGTGTCGGTCAACTACTTCGGCATGACCGAGTTCCTGGATGCGCTCGCGCCCACGCTCGGGAAGTCCGATGCCCCGCGCGCGGTACTCATCTCGTCCATGGCGTCGCTCATGCCCAACGACCCCGCGCTCGTCGAGGCGATGTTCACCGACGAGGATGAGACCAAGGCGGTCGCCCGCGCACAGGAACTCGTGGATGCCGGCGGTGGGATGGAACAGCTCATCTACGGCTCGACCAAGCGCGCGATAAGCCGCTGGGTACGTCGCGAGTGCATCAAGCCGCAGTGGGCAGGCGCCGGGATCCCGCTGAACGCCATCGGCCCTGGCATCGTCAAGACGCCCATGGTGGCCGACATGATAGCGACGCAGGAAGCTCGCGATGCGATCGATGAGATGGTGCCGATGCCGCTCAACTACTACCTGGAGCCCGAGGGCGTTGCCCACCTGCTCATCTGGCTGGCGAGCGTGGAGAACACGCACGTCACCGGTCAGACGATCTACATCGACGGCGGCTCGGACGCCGCGCTCAGAGGCGACAACGTCTGGGATCTGGCGACCTGATCGAGTCTGTGCTCGGATGCTGAGAACGCGGTGAGGGTGCCCGGCGCTTGTCTGCGCCGGGCACCCGCCGTTCTACCCGGCTTGAGGGCTTGACTACTTCCCGAACCGCCACCACTTCTTGCCGCCGTCAGACGGGGCACCGGGCGCGTTGGCCAGCATGGCGATGATCTCGGCGTGAGTCGTACGCTTGGCGGCATCGAGCGGTGTCTCTCCGTCTTCGTCGCGGGTGTCGGTCTTCGCGCCTGCCACGAGCAGCATCCCGACGATCTCAGCAGACTCGTACTTCGCGGCCCAGTGTAGTGCCGTCTGCCCCCACGAGTCTCGCGCCTCCACGTCGTCTCCCGCTGCGATGCGGGCCCCTACGGCCGCGGCGTCCTGGTTCTGCACCGCGTCCATCAGCGGCGTGGGGCGCTGCCGATGAATGATGACATCCGCGCTCATGAGCTGCTCCTTCCCCCTGGATATCACTGTATGTACCACAGGATCGCGTGTCGGGTGCGGTAGACAGTGAAGATGGTCTGCAGCACCTGTCTCTGTGAGGATGGGTGCCGGGCCTGCGTCGATCGGGTTGACCCAGCGGTAGACTGACCGCGTGTCCTTGCCCGAGATCTGTCGCCCGATCGACGGGGCTCGCATCCAT
>JAUSBY010000012.1:0-182500 GCA_030651765.1 Coriobacteriia bacterium
TCGGCTTCACGCTCGTTCTGATCGGCTACTCCTACCTCTACGCCGCAGTGCGCGAGGCAGCCGGCAAGCGCACCATGGCCGGCCTCGTCGCCCACGGCTGGGGCAACGCGTTCGTGCCGCTCTTCCCCACGATCGTGATGGTCGAAGGGGCAGCGCAGCAGCGCTACTGGATCTGGGCGGGACTCACGCTGTTGGCCGGTTTGGTCGCTATGGTCGTCCGGTCGAGAAGGACAGCCAGACTCCGAAGCCCTAGCCTACTTGACGACGGGTAGAATGACAGAGCGAGCACGTGGAGGAATGCTGCGGATCCCCAGGACGCGAAACGGGACGGCCACTTGGCCGCCCCGTTCATCGCGAAGAGCACGTCACTCTGCATGCTCTGTCAAGTGCTGGTCGGGCTGACAGGATTTGAACCTGCGACCCCTTGACCCCCAGTCAAGTGCGCTACCAAGCTGCGCTACAGCCCGAGACTGCTGCCCGCAGGCAGCGAAGCATCATATTACGGGTCAGAGGGCGCAGGTTCAAGCAACGGCGGCCCGAATCTAGCGCACCATGCGCCTCAGCAGCGGATACGGATTGATAGCGCCTGGCTGATGGACCTCAAAGTGGAGGTGCGGCGCGCTTGCCGACGCGTTGCCGGTGCTGCCGACGGTGCCGAGTACGTCTCCGGCCGTCACCGCTCCGCTTGGAATCGCAACGCTGTCCAGATGCGCGTAGTAGTAGCGCGTACCGTTCTCGGCCTGGAGCCACACGGTAAGGCCGCCGAGACCGCTCGTCTTCGATGTCACCGTGCCATCGTGCACGGCTACCACAGGGGTTCCGTTGGTCGCCATGATGTCCGTGCCTTTGTGGCTACGTCCACCGCTGCGCGGAAAGCCCCAACTGTCGATGTAGTCGTTCGGTCCTGCTACGGGGAAGAGGCCGTTCGCCTCGATTCGCGCCCGCAGCTCCTCTTCAAGCCGTCGCAGCTCCTCTTGCTCCCGTCGCTCCTCGGCATTACGCGCAGCATCGGCGCGATTACCCGCGATGACTGCCGCAGTCCTCACCGCAGACGTAGCCTTCTCGGCCTCGTCGCGTTCATCAAGAAGCAGGTCGCGATCGGCGTAGAGGGTCGTGAGGAGCGTCCGGTCAGCCCTGAGTGCGTCGGTCTCGTCGGCCAGCGGCGGCGCGAACGCCGCGCCGGCGGCCTTGAGCATCGACAGCGCCTCCTCGGCGGGACCTTCGGGCAGTCGTGCCTCGAGCTCGGCGATGTCGTCCAGGACGGACGTCAACCGGGCCTCTGCCTGGCCGAGGGCAGCCGATGCCCTCGTGTGCTCAGCGGCCACACCGGCCGCCGCCATACCGGCCGCCGCAACGGCGGGAGCCTCGTTCGCGTGGGCCGCGACAGGTACCGCGAGAGCGGCGACAAGTGCAACCGTTGCGATGGACGCAGTGCGTCGTCGTACGTTCATACGCCTCCGGGATCCGGGTACATTCCGGTGCCGCACACGGCGCAGAACGAAAACCGGGCCGCGGGCACAAGGCACAGACTACGCAAGCGGCTTGCCAACCCCGTGCCGGAGGTGTGGAGATGATGTGTGTGAAGCGCGGCCCGCGGCTCCTAGCGCGAACGCACGAGCGCGGCGGTGCGGTCGAGCAGCTCGCGCGCGATAGCGCGTTTGGCCAGCACGTCCATGCGCTCGGTGCCTGCCGCGGTGACGAAGAGCACGCGGTTCTCGTCGGTGCCGAAGCCAAGCGTCGGGTCGCTCACATCGTTGGCAACGACCAGGTGACAGCCCTTCGCGGCAAGCTTCCCGCGCGCGTTGGTCTCGACATCGGTCGTCTCGGCGGCAAAGCCGACCAGCACTGCACGGATGTCGTCGCGCGCGCCGAGTTCGGCGAGGATGTCGGGATTGCGCTCGAGCGCGATCGTTTCGGGCGCGTCGGCCTTCTTGATCTTGTCGCTGGCCACGATCGCCGGCCGGAAGTCGGCTACCGCGGCCGACATGATTATGATGTCCGCATCGGTGGCCCGTGCCAGGACGGCCGCGCGCATCTGCAGCGCCGTCTCAACGCGCACGACCTCGCAGCCGAAGGGGTCGGGCAGCGCACTCGGGCCGGTCACGAGCGAAACGCGCGCACCGCGGCGGGCGGCCTCCTCGGCGATCGCGAAGCCGGTCTTGCCCGAGGAGCGGTTGCCGATGAAGCGGACCGGGTCGATGGGCTCGCGCGTGCCGCCGGCCGTCACGAGGACGCGGAGACCCGCAAGATCACGCACGCGCACGAGCTCGGCCTCGACCGCCTCGAGGATGACCTCCACCGGCGCGAGCCGCCCCTCGCCCACGTCACCGCATGCGAGCTCACCGCTGACCTGCTCGACAATCACAGCGCCGCGCGCCCTGAGCGTCGCCACGTTGCCGGCGGTGACCGGCTTGCGCCACATGTGCACGTTCATCGCGGGGGCCACAACGAGCGGCGCCTCGGAGGCGAGCGCGGTGGTGGTCAGCATATCGTCAGCGCGCCCGTGCGCAAGCTTGGCGATCACGTTCGCCGTGCACGGGGCGATAACGACCACGT
Organism: Coriobacteriia bacterium; assembly: GCA_030651765.1. Taxonomy (GTDB): domain Bacteria; phylum Actinomycetota; class Coriobacteriia; order Anaerosomatales; family Anaerosomataceae; genus UBA2272. Next base: position 2,557 of record JAUSBY010000012.1, read on the forward strand.
CGGCTTCCTCGGCAAGTGATATGTGGTGGATCCTCGCGTCGGGCGCGTCCGCCCACATCGACACCGTGACAGGCTCGGACGTGAGCGTGCGGAAGGTGAGTGGCGTGACGAAACGGGTGGCAGCCTCGGTCATGACGACCTTGACGCGATGCCCGCGCTTCACGAGCCCGCGAACGAGCTCGCACGTCTTGTAGGCCGCTATGCCGCCGGTCACACCGACGACGATCGTCTTTGGGTCCCGCTCCACGCGCTCACCTCCTTCGGGCATCAAGGGTACACCGCGCCGGGGGGCGGTGTCGCGCTGTCAGCCGATGAGCACCACGGACGGATGACGGCCGTGCGCGCGGCGGTCGGCCGAGTACAGCGGCGCATCCAGCATGGTGGCGAGCGCCGCCGAACAGGCGTCGTAGACGTCGCATCCGGTCTCATCCGCATAACCGAGTGTCGCCTCGAGCAGCCCGGCGGACGGCGGGACCGCGACGAGCCCCGCGTCGGAGAAGAACACCACCGCTCCACGCGCCATCTCCGCCCCCGCCTTGCGGCGCACCGTCCGGAGCACCTCGTAGATGAAGAGGTCGGGGACGACAAGGACCACATCACCGCGGGCAGCCCGTCTGAGCAGATCGAGAGCGTCTTCGTGGCCAGGCTCCGGCGAGAACCACTTCACACCGGCCGACGCGTCGACGACCGCATAACGGCTATCCACTGCCAGGCCTCCCCCGTTCCGACACTATGCGCAGCACGACGTCGGCATCGGCGTCACCCTCGTCGGCCGCACGGAGGCCGATCAGATACTCGCTCGCGAAGATCTCGGGGTGCGCGTCGCGTGAGGGCCAATCGTCCGCGATGCCCTCAGCGACATCGATCGCCCGCGTGACCGCCTCCCGGCGCGCCGTCTCGGCGCGGGATGTGACGTACTCGGCCAGCGCTTCCTGCACGACCGAGCTGCGGCTCCTGTCCAGCGCGTGGGCTTCCGCATCGACCCGCTCCAGCAAGTCATCGGCTATGTAGACGTTCACCTTGGCCACCTGTATCACCCCGGAACGTGCCATCGCAGAAGAAGGTACTACCATTCATGTACTACCTGACATACTAGCGCTCGGCTCTGACACCGACAAGCACCGGCGCGCCCCTCATCCCACCCCGCCGGGTACATTGGGTACACACTGAAGCGTACCCCGAGCACACACCTGTTCCACCAGCCAAGGAGGCCCGCCCGTGCCAGCACCCGCGAAGGGCAGCGAACTGCGCGTGAAGATCGGAGGCGAGGCCGGCTTTGGGATCAAAGCCGCGGGACAGACGCTTGCCCGGTCCTTTGTCGCGTCCGGTCTCGAGATCTTCGACCTCACCGAGTACCCGTCGCTTATCCGTGGCGGTCACAACACCTACACCCTCAGGGTCAGCCCGAGCGCCATATCGAGCCATGTTGAGGCTGTCGACGTGCTCGTAGCGCTCAACCGCGAGTCGATCGACCTGCATCAGAGCGAACTCGTCGACGGCGGAGCGGTCATCTACGACCCCGAGGACGAGAAGAACGCCGACTGGCAGGCGCCCGAGCGCCTGCTCGCCGTCCCGGTACCGCTCATGCGCCTTGCCAAGGACGCCGGCGGGCCGATCATGCGCAACACCGTCGCGCTCGGCGCGGTGCTCGCGCTCGTCGGCTTCCCTATCGATCCGCTCGCCGATGGACTGCGCGCACAGTTCGCGCACAAGGCGCCCGAGATCGCCGAGCAGAACGTGCTCGCCGCGACCGCCGGGCACGAGCACGCCACCGAGGCGGCGGCGACCTTCGGGGTCACCCTCGAGCCGGTCCCCGACGCGCCCAGACGGCTACTCGTCGATGGGAACGAGGCGATCGGTCTCGGGGCGCTGGCGGCCGGAATCGGCTTCTACGCCGCCTACCCGATGACGCCGGCATCCTCGGTACTGCACTTCATGGCCGCGCACGAGCGCGACGCGAGCGTGGTGGTCAAGCACACGGAAGACGAGATCGCCGCGATGAACATGGTGGTCGGCGCCGCGTTCACGGGGGCTCGCGCGATGTGCGCGAGCGCGGGCGGCGGCTTCGCGCTCATGGTGGAGGCGTTCGGCATGGCCGGCGTGAGCGAAAGTGCCGTTGTCGTCGGTGTGTTCACGCGCCCCGGACCGGCAACCGGACTTCCCACCTGGACCGAGCAGTCCGACCTGCGCTACGTGCTCCACGCCGCCCAGGGCGAGTTCCCGCGGGTGGTGCTCGCTCCCGGCGACCGCGCCGATGCGTTCGAACTCGCGTGGAAGGCGTTCAACCTCGCCGACCAGCTCCAGACGCCGGTCGTGATCCTCGGCGACAGCTACCTCTCGGACAACCGGCAGAGCGTGCCGTACTTCGACCTCGACGCCGTCGTGGTGGATCGCGGCAAGCTCGTGACCGAGGGGAACATCGCCGAGCATCCCGACGCGCTCGGCCAGACCGGCGAGTACCTGCGCTACAAGCTCGCCGACTACGGCGTCTCGGTCCGCGCGCTTCCCGGCGTGAAGGGAGCCACACAACTCGGCAACTCCTACGAGCACGACGAGTACGGGTACGGCTCGGCAGGCGAGGCCGCCGACGTGCGCGTGGCGCAGAACGACAAGCGCATGCGCAAGCTCGAACTCGCGCGCAATCTCGTGCCGCGACCGGCGGTCTTCGGCGCTGAGGCGGCCGACGCGGACGTGGCCGTGCTCTTCTTCGGCACCACCAAGGGCCCGGCACTCGAGGCGATGCGCTGGCTCGAGGCAGACGGGGTGAAGGTGGCCGCGATGCAGGTCGTGACGCTCTCGCCGTTCCCCGCCGACGACGTGGCGGTGTTCCTCGGCGCGGCCAGACGGAGCATCATCATCGAGGGTAACTACACCGGGCAGCTGCAGGGTCTGGTGCGCGAGCAGTGCCTGCGCGACGTGGACGAGTCACTCCACCGCTACGACGGGCGGCCGTTCTCGCCCGAGCAGGTCTACGCCAAGCTCAAGGAGGTGGCCGAGAATGCCTGAGGTCGCAGAGATCCAGCGCGCGCTTGCGCCCACCTGGTGCCCGGGATGCGGCAACTTCAACATGCAGAAGGCGCTCTCCGAGGTACTTGCCGAGAGCGGTATGGGCTTCGAGGAGTACGTGATGGTGTGGGGCATCGGCTGCCATGGCAACGGCGCCGACTTCTACCGCTCGCAGGGCTTCCACGGCCTGCACGGACGGGCCCTGCCGCTTGCCACCGGCATCGCACTCACCAACCCGGACCTCAAGGTCATCGTGGAGATGGGTGACGGCGACGGCTACGGCATCGGCGGCAACCACTTCATCCACTCGGTCAGGCGCAACATCGACATGGTGGCCATCTTCCACAACAACCAGATCTACGGCCTCACGACCGGCCAGGCCTCCCCCACCTCGGACCAGTTCATGAGGACACCGAGCACGCCGGGCGGTGTGGTCGAGGAGCCCGTGAACCCCGTCGGCGTGGCCGTCGCACAGGGCGCGACGTTCGTGGCGCGTGGCTTCGCCGGCGATGTCGAGCACCTGAAGGACCTCTACCGACAGGCGATCGCCCACAAGGGCTTCGCCGTGGTAGACGTCTACCAGCCGTGCGTGACCTGGAACAAGATCAACACCTTCAAGTGGTTCCGGGACCGCGTCTACAAGCTCGAGGAACTCGAGGGCTACGACCCCACCGACCGCACCGCCGCCTTCGAGCTCTCGATGTCCACGTTCCATGAGCTCACGTGCGCGCCCGATGAGTGCAAGATCCCCATCGGCGTGTTCTACCGCGAGGAGGACTCGTTCACCTACCAGGACGGGCTCCCGCAGCTCGATCGGCCGATGTGGAAGCACGCCGAGGCGCCGAGGGACATCGGCGCGATCCTCGAGAAGTTCGAGTAGAAGGCGCCATCGGATCGTCCGATGGCGCCTCCAGTCAGTACCTCGTGCCGTGCCGTAGCGATGAACCCGAACCCTACTCGGGCTGGGTGAACTCAGGCACCGCCCAGTTGTGGATGAACCAGATGGTGTGTACCGCATCGTCGGCGGCCTTGGTGAACGCTCGCGCGCCGGCGTCACGGTCCGGTGTCTGGTAGTCGGTGTCACCGAACACTTCGGCCATGATGTTGCGCGTGCGCAGGCCGAAGTACAGCTGACCGTCGATCGTGACCGGATCATCCAGTAGCAGCGGCGCCATCCCGTCGTAGGCCGGCAAGCGACGGTACGAGTACCGCCCGAAATCGTAGTACGTGCCGGAGGCCGGGTCGTTCAGGCCGAGGAAGCTGTTGGTGTAGATCACCTTGTCGAGGGTGATGTCGCTGAACTTATCCGCGGCACCCGCGAAGAAGCACGCCGCACGATACAGGTCGGCGGAGTCCAGCTCATTGGTGCCGTCGCTCTTGGCGCGAAGGTGACCGAGCGCGCCGAGGTCAGTGCGCACCAAGCCCGGCAGATACCCGTAGCGCATGAGCTCACGATACAGGCCCAGGTTCTCCCGGGGCGAGTCGATGGTCTTCTCGCTATCGCCGACGTGCAGCACCAACCGTCCTGCGGGATCCAGCGAGATCGAATCGGCCGCAGTGATGTTCTTGAGCGCCTCGGCATAGCCGCGATCGATCACGTCAGAGCCCGCGCGCGCCAGGTTGAGTCGGCCGAGCTCGACCTCGACCGTGTAGTCGGCATACGCCTCCGGCACGTGGCCCTCCGGATCGAGAGGAACGAGCGGTAGATCGGCATTCCACCACGGCCAACCGTCCGGGATCTCACTCTCATCGGCGATCGGCTGCGGGAATCCGCCTGCGACGCCCGCCTCAAAGCCGAGCGGGCGGACGAGCGTCTCGCCATCGGCTGCGAACTCCCACGTCCAAACGTACGGTATCGGTGCGCCGTTGCTGTCACGCACGACACGGTATGGATCCCCGTACAGATCACCCTTTGCGATACCCGGCTCCTCGTTGCCGCCGCCCTTCTTGCCGCCGCCGCCGCCAGCGGCCACGGCCACCATCGGCACACACAGCGCCAGGATCAGGACGTAGCAGAACATGCGCATACGCGTCATAAGAGACTCCCCCTTGTCGATGTGAGAACACACTACGCCGGCTCAACTGTATGCGACCGTTGGTCGTCCCCCATCCATGACCGGCACGTGAAATGCTAACGAGAATGTGACCTACGTCACAGATGTAGCGCCGACTTAAGCGACGAAAGGCGTTCTCAACGCGCCGGTCGGCTCCCGGCAGGCCGACAGGCGGCGGCGCAGTCCGAGGAATGGCACGCGCCGGTGCCCACGGTGCCCTACAGCATCGTCTCCCACCACTCGGCCAGGCGGTCGGCGTGGTGTCCTCGCACGAGCACGATGTGGTTGCCGAGCGGCGCGCGCAGCAGTTCGCTCACGTGCCCGCGGGAGAGCGCGATGTCCACCTGCGTCCGGCAGAGGTTCTCGGCGTCGCCGTTGGCGGTTATCTCGCCCTCGGCAAGCCAGAGCGCGTCCATCATCGAGCCGCCGATGCGCACGAGCGTCACCGGTCCGAGCGGGATATCGCCCTGAATTCCGACGCCAAGGCCGGACTCGAAGTGCGAGCGGAGCCGGTAGCGGTCCACGAGCCCGCGAGGCACCGTGCAGTGCGCGAGCTTGAGGGTGTTGGCACCCTCGTCGAGCTCGGCGGGGTTGGCCATCCAGGGGATCTCACCGGTCACCAGCGACGTCCACAGCAACCCGACGGTGCTCACCAGATCACCTTCGCAGCCGGCGATCACGCCCGCGTCGGTGAGCGCCGAGAGCGCGAAGCACCCGGTGGTCTGCCGGTCGAGCACGAGGTCGAAGCAGCGCACGGTGAGCGCGTCGAGATCGTGGCGCTCCACGAGCGCCTCGAGCGCGACGTGCACGCGCGCGACATCGGCAAGCTCGTTGGCCGACGGCTCGGCCACGGCGGCAGCATCACCGGACAGCGACGCCACCCCGTCGGCGGCCTTCTCGTCCGACACCGTATCGATGGCGTTCTCGAGCTCCGAGAGCGGCACCTGCACCACCTCGGGACCCCACACCTCCCGGACGGTCATCGCCTCCGGCATGCTCGCCACGAGCCAGTCGGACGGATCGCCGATCAAGCCGATCCGTGTCGTGTGGAGGCGCCGCCACACGCCCGCGTCGTGAAGCGCCGAATCGAGTGCGGCAAGACCGGTAGCGTCTTCAGGCGAGCGGAGGAACACGATGCGCCCGCGCACCCCGTCTTGCTGGAGCCGGGCAAGGACCTCGAGCGCGGCCGGCAGTGAGTTGTTCCCGGGATGCGCGATCAGCACGACCGGCTCGTCGGCGACCGACTCCTGGCGCGCGACGTACAGGTCGAGCACGACGCTCTCGGTCCCGCCCGTGGCTATCAGGAAGCACAGCTGATCGGGCCGGTCGTAGTGCGCGAGGTCCCACCGCTCGCCGCCTGCCGCTTCGAGCGTGGCCATGTACCCGGCGACGACCTCCTCGACCTGCCCCGCACCCGCAAAAGGCGGTACGACCGGCGTGAACCCGAAGCGTGGCGACATGACTCCTCCTCGGCAGTATCACCAGCCGCCCGTGAAGCGGCCCGGCTTTTGCGGACTCGATACTGCTAGCGTACCCTTGAACATCGGTCCATACCACGGAGGCCTCGTGCGCCGAACGGCTCTGATAGTCCTCGCTCTTGCCGTATTGGCAGCCGCCGGCTGCGTCCTTGGCTTTCCCGCAGGCGTCGTCTACCCGTCGATCACGCCGGGCGTCGGCGAACCGCTCCTCATCACGCACGAGTTCACGTTCGAAGGCGCGCCGGTCTCGATCACCGTCACGGTGGACGGCGGGCTGTACGCAGGGGCGTCAGCTGCCGAGAAGACGGTCACCCGCTTCGGCAACGCGCGCGAGAACGACTGGATCGAGGACTACTACCCGGCGTTCGTCAACGAGGAGCACCAGGAGTCCTTCTTCGCCGACGTGATCGCGGCCTTCCGGGCCGTGCGCGATGCCCGCGGCCTCGACGCGGACCGTTATGCCGAGCTGCTCACGGTGTTCGCGCAGTCGCTCACGTACCGCACGGACCCGGTGGACCTCTCGCCGAAGTTCCCGGTCGAGACGTTCGTCGAGGGTGATGGCGACTGCGATGACAAGACGTTGCTCCTCGGCGCGCTCCTTGCGCGCGAGGGCTACGACGTGGCGATCCTGCTGTTCGAGCCCGAGGAGCATGTGGCGCTCGGCATCCGATCGTCCACCGACGGGTACGCGGGTACGGGATACGACTTCATCGAGACGACCGCACCGGCGTTCATCGGCATGGTGCCCGACTCGTTTGCAGGCGGCATCACGCTCTCGAGCACGCCGCGCGTCTTCCGCATCGACGGCGGCACCGCGGCGTTTGGCGCCGGCGCGCAGGTCGCGGCGATACTCGACGGCAGGGCGCAGGCGATAGCGGCAGGTCAGGCCCTCGCCTCCGAGGTCGAGGCGGCCGACTCGGCGCTGGCCGAGCTCGAACGACAGGTTGCCGCGGCACGCGCCGAACTCGACAGCCTCAAGAGCGCCGGCATGATCGCCGAGTACAACGCCCGCATCGATGCGTACAACGCGCTGGTCGGCAGCTACAACACGGCCGCATCGGCGCGCAACGCCCTCGCAGAGCGGTACAACGCTCTGAGTGAGGTCGACCGGCTTGTGGTCGACGGCCTCGACGACCGCGTCGGTACGTACCAGCGAGTCATGGCGGCACTCGACTAGAGCCACCGGCTTCACCGATTCTTCACGTGGTGTTCGGCACGAATTCACCGGGTTGCTCCATGCTCGGACCGACCTGGTGACACCGTCGCCGTGCCCAACACACCCGAATGGAGTCCCCATGGCCGAGAAGGCTCCTGCCGCTCCCCGCCGGACCGCGCGCACGGTCCGCTGGATCGTCCTGGCGGCAGTACTCGTGTTCGTCACCGCACTCGGCATCGCCCACCAGCGGCTCGGTATCGGCAAGCCGGTCGGCGTCGACGCACTCTGCCCGTTCGGGGGTCTCGAGACACTCGGCACGCTCGTCACCGGCGGCTTCCTCGTCCGGCGGATCGCGCTTTCGAGCGTGCTGCTTCTCGGCGCGACGGTGGGCACGGCACTCGTGTTCCGCCGCGCCTTCTGCGGCCGCATCTGCCCACTCGGCTTTCTCCAGGAGCTCGCCGGGACCGTGGGGCGGAAGGTCATCGGCAGGCGCCTTACCGTGCCCCGTGCCCTCGATCGCCCCGCGCGCCTTCTCAAGTACGTCGTGCTGGCAGCCATCCTGTGGCTCACGTGGTCCGCGGCGGAACTCGTCATCCGCCCGTACGACCCCTGGATGGCGTACAACCACCTCACGTCGGCGGACCTCTTCGCCGAGTTCGGTATCGGCGTGGCCGTACTCGCGATCGCGCTGGCCGGATCGGTGGTCTACGACCGCTTCTTCTGCAAGTACGCGTGCCCGATGGGGGCATTCCTCGGCCTCATCTCGAGGTTCAGCCTGTTCAAGGTTCGACGCGACGCCGAGACATGCATCGACTGCACGCTGTGCGACCGGGCGTGCCCGGTGGGCGTGGCCGTCTCGACGGCCCAGACCGTCACCGATCCCGAATGCATCGACTGCGGCGAGTGCGTCACGGCGTGCCCTGTCGAGGGCGCACTCGCGACCGGCGCGCGGACGGCCGGCGGCACGCGCCGCCTCGGTCCGGTGGCCGTCGCGCTCGGCAGCGTGGCGCTGTTCGCCGCACTCGTGGTGACAGCCACGGCATCCGGCAGCTTCGCGTGGACGATGCCGACCCTCGCCGAGGAGATCGGCAGCACGACCGACGGAGCGTCGTTCGACACGGCGCTCATCAAGGGCAGCACGACGATGGCCGAGGTCTCCGACGCCGCGGGCATCCCGCCCGAGGTCTTCACCCGGGTCTACGGCGTACCCGTAGGCGAGCAGACCGGGCAGCTCAAGGTGCTCAAGGACACCTACGGCTGCTCGCCGGGAGAGGTCCGCGCGTTCGTAGAGGCGTACCGGACCGACCCGGCTGTCGCGGACTCGTGGGTCGCCGGCACCGCGCACACCGAGGAGGAGCATTAGTCCCCTCGGGGTATCATCGGTACGTCAGCCGATGAACGGAGGCCCGGCGTGCCGCGTGTTCTCATGGTCATCGCACCCGAGATGTTTCGCGACGAGGAGTACGCCCACCCCAAGGCGGTGCTCGAGGGGCTGGGCGCGACCGTCGTGACCGCCAGCACGCGGCCCGGTGAGTGCCACGGCAAGCTCGGCATGATCGCCGAGGCGACCAGTGCGGTAGCCGACGCCGAGGCAGGCGACTACGCGGCCGTCGTGTTCGTCGGTGGAGGCGGCGCCGAGGTGTTCTTCGACGACCCCGCCTCGCACGCACTCGCACGTACCGCTCACGACCTCGGCCGCGTGGTGGCCGCGATCTGTATCGCGCCGTCGATCCTCGCCCGGGCGGGCCTGCTCGAAGAGATCAGAGTCACCGCGTTCCCGAGTCAGCACGACGATCTCGTCGCGCACGGCGCGCTGTGGACCGGTGCGCCGGTCGAGGTATCCGGTCCATTCATCACCGCCAACGGGCCCGACGCCGCCCGAGACTTCGGCCTGGCGATCGCCGACGCGCTCGGCCTGCCGTAGAGTCCTGACACTCGAGGAAGGACGCACCATGCAACTCCGAATCTACCGATGCCGCATCTGCGGAGAGGTGTACCTCGGCTACGAACCACCCGGGAACTGCCCGTTTTGCGGTGCGCACGTGAAGTTCCTGGAACCCCCCGAGAAGTACCCCGCCGACATCAACGACGTGCAGCTCACCGAGACCGAGCGCGTCGACCTCGAGAGCTCCATCGAACTGGAGACGGCCAACTGCCGCTTCTACCTCGGCATGGCCGGGCGCAAGGACAACCACGTCCTGAGCGCCACGTACAAGCGCCTCGCCAAGGTCGAGGCCGAGCACTGCGAGCTGTTCTGCAAGCTCGCGCGCATCGACCAACCGGCCGACCTCATGACCCCGGGTGAGACGACCGGGTCGTGGGCGAGCGACATAGACGAGTCGCTCATGCGCGAGAACCGAGCGGCAGGCCTGTACGCGACCTTCGCCGGGCGCGCCACCAACGATCGGCTGAGGGAGGTCTGGGAGGCGATCTCGACCGTCGAGATCGATCACATCACACTCGACGAACTCGCCAAGACGTACCTGTAGCGCACCGCGAGGCGGCAGGAGCTACAGCTCCCGCCGCCTGAAGACCAGTACCGCGGTGGCCACGAGCAGCGCGGTCAGGGCGAGCGTGCTGCCCACCGGCCAGCCAAGCGCCACGCTCTCCCCTATCACCAGCGCGGTCGGCGCCCCGAGCAGGCCGGCCGGAGAGTACTCCACCGCGGGAGCCCACAGGGTCGCGATGCCGATGGCGATGAAACCGAGGAAGCCGAGTCCGGCCGCGCCTGCCTGCGAGTCCATCGCCGAGGAGAAGAGCTCCATGAGCGCGAGGAACATCAGCCCGAGCGCGAGCCACGCACCGGTGGCCTGAACAAGCGGCGCCACCGGAGCCTCGGCGAAGATCGCGTACGTGAGCCCCCACGTGAGCAGAGCCCCAACCACGACGCTTGCGATCAACAGCAGCGCCTGCGAGACGTACTTAGCGAGCACGAACGCGGTCCGCGACAGCGGCTTGGTGAGCACGAGCGCGGTCGTCCCCGCGCGCTTCTCGGCCGATACTATGCCGCCGAACATGATGATCACGGCGAAGAGCACGAGCTGCTGCAGGTTCTTGGTCCACTGCAGGTAGGCGTCAACGTAGGTGGGGTCCGGCAGCTGGATGACCATGCCGGTCTGCTCGGAGTTGACGAACGTGCCGAGAAGCTCCGGCGTGAACTTGGCGAGCGGCGGGCCGGAGATCGCGAAGAAGAGCACGATGCCCGGGAGTACCCAGATCCGCCACGTGCGGAGGATCTCGCGGAGTTCCTTGGCGAGGAACGCGTGGAAGCCGCGCATCACCGACCACCTCCCACGAGCTCGACAAAGACGTCTTCGAGTGAGACCTCGCCGGTCTCGAAGCGCGTGAGGCCCGCCCCGGCATCGGCCACGAGCGCCGGGACCGCGCGCCGCGCGAGATCGAGATCCGTCACGGTGATCTCGAGAAAGCCGTTCTCCTTGCGTGCGACGTCGCTCGCCCACAGCTCGCCAGCCAGACGTGCGGCAAACGCATCCGCATCCCCGGTCACGCCCACCACGATGCGGCTCGTCGCGTAGCGCGCCTTGAGCTCGGCGATCGGCGCCTGCGTGACCACGCGGCCTTCGTGCAGGATCGCGACCTGGTCGCAGACCCGCTCCACGTCCGAAAGGATGTGCGTGGAGAAGAAGACGGTCGTCCGTCCGCCGAGCGAGGCGATCATGTCGAGCACCTCTTTGCGCCCGATCGGATCGAGCGCCGAGGTGGGCTCATCGAGCATCAGGATCTTCGGCGCGTTGACGAGCGCCTGGGCCACACCGAGCCGCTGCTTCATACCGCGTGAGTAGCCGCCCACTCTCGTCCGCACGCCCGCAAGACCCGCAAGGTCCAGCAGCGCCTTCACGCGCTCGTCGAGCACACGCCCGCCAAGTCCGAAGAGACTGCCCGCGAAGCGCAGGAACTCGGGTGCTGTCATCCACTCGTAGTAGCCGGGCACGTCGGGCAGGAAGCCGATATCGGAGCGGACATCGTTGGTGGCCGTCACGACGTCGCGGCCAAACACGCGCGCCGTCCCGTCGGTGGCGTGCGCCAGCCCGGTGAGGATGCGAAGCGTCGTGGTCTTGCCCGCTCCGTTGGGGCCGAGGAAGCCGAACACCGACCCGACCGGAACCTCGAGATCGACGCCGTCGAGTGCGCGCTTCTCGCCGTAGACCTTCGTGAGTCCGGTGATCTCGATGGCCGCCGTCACGAACCCTCACCGTCCCGCGTCCCGTAGAGCACATCGGCGGCACGTGTGGCGCGATCCGCGGTCTCCGTCCCACCGTCGCGTGCGCCCGATCCCGCAAGCGGGTCGTCCGCGGGTGCCGCGGTGCGTCCGACGGCGAGGAAGATGATCGCACCGATCAGGTTCACGAACACGATGATGATCACCCACGGCCACTTCTTGCCGAACACGAGCCGCTCGTCGGGCGTGCGGAACAGTCGCACCAGCGCGTAGATCTCGACGCCCAGCTGGACCACGATGTACACCGCGAGCACGGTCTGCAGCCAGCCGGGTATCGATGACAACTCGTCGAACCCATTCATCATGCGTCTCCCTTCTCCTGTCTCAGACTGTCGCGCCACTCGGCACGCATCCCGAGACGCATCGGTACATACAGCAGCAGGAACGCGGCACACAGCGCTCCCGCGATGATCCCCAACGCCCACAGACCCGATCTGCCGCCATCGGCATCCGCGATCGTCATGCCGATGATCCCGGCGCCGAGCACGGTCAGCAGACCGAGCGCCGAGGCGGACAGCACACGCGTGCGTGCCGGCGTGCCACGGCGGAGGATGCGTGCGTAGGTCACCACGACCGGCAGCACCGTGATGGCCACGAGAGCCCCGAGCGCGAGCCACTTAGGGGCCCAGTCATCGGGTGCGCCCGAGGGGCTCCAGTGCACTGGGACCTCGGCAGGCAGCGACGCCCAGCTCGCGGCCACGGCGACGAGCGCGCCGAGTGCGAGAAGCGCGGGGACCGCGAGTGCGGTACGCACGGCACCGTCCGGCACGCGCTCGTAGGACTCGTCGCCCGCGTCGTCCGGGCGGATCAGGCCGAGCTTGACCGCCACCGCGCCGAAGTTGAACGTCCACCCGACGCCGAACAACCGCGGCATGAAGATGCGCGGGTCGGCCGGGTTCCACATGCGCTCGGCCAGTCGCGTGGCGTTCGCACCCCGGAAGTCGTACGGCATGCCGAAGATGCGGCCCTGCGGCTGCGGGCCCTCCTGGTCGCCGGTGAGCGCGAGGCGGATAGCCTTGGCGTAGTTGTTCGGATAACCGAGGTCCTCGATGGCGGCAGCCTCGCCGCGCCGCTCGGCATCGGCGCGGAGCAGCGATTCGAGTTCGGCGAGCGCGTCCTCGCGGACGCGCGTCGGGACATCGGCAAGCGCATCGCGGACGACAGCCACGTACGCATCGATCGTGCGGACCTCATCCACGAACGCTCACCTCCTTCAGCAGTGTATCGATGGCAGCGGACAGATCGCGCCACGACGCCGTCATCTCGGCAAGCTCGCGGGTGCCGGCCTTGGACAGCCGGTAGTACTTGCGTGGCGGGCCGACGGGCGACTCCTTCCACGTCGTGTCCACGACGCCCGCCTTCTTGAGGCGGCTGAGCAGCGGATACACGGTGCCCGAGGTGGCCTCGAGGCCCGCGCGGTCCGCGAGCCGGTCGACGATCTCCACGCCATAGAGTTCCCCGTCGGCCAGCAGCGCGAGGATCACGAGTTCGAGCGCCCCCTTGCGGAACTGCGAGACGCGACTGTCGCGCTCGGTGACCATCGTTGTATCCCCGCCCTTCCGCCGTACTTGCATGACCTACTACCTTGTACCACATGCTAGTTGGCGGTGCAAGGTAGTGTTGCTACGAATCGATCGATCAGTGGGGCGATGCCGTCCGGCGCTTACTTCCCGAGATACCGCTTGCGCAGGTCGTCAGCTCAGGATGCCGCAGTGACAGCCGCCAGCAGTTCCCGTGGCTCGAGCACCGGGATGTCTGCTTGGCCGAAGTCCTTCAGATTGCGCGTGACGATCGCGTCGGCACTCGCCGCCCGCGCGGCCTCATGCAGCACCGCGTCCTCGAAGTCCGGGAAGTCGAGTGGCAGTGCAGCCCTGAGCACGGGGCGGTCGACACACGCGACATCGAACATCTCGAGAAGCTCGCCCAGGTGCCGGGCGGCGGCAGCGGCGCCCACCGACCTGGCCGCGATGTAGTGAATGGTCGTGACCGTAGTGGCCGAGATGACGCCCTCGATGCGCCCGTTGTCCACAAGCGTCAGTAGCTGCGCCGCCACCGCAGCATGCGGTTCGCGCGCCAGCAGCACGTCGAGCACCACGTTCGTGTCGAACAGAATCCTCACGTGTGCTTCCGCTCGAGGTGGCGCCGGAAGTCGCGCTCGTCGGACTTCGATCCGCCGAGAGCGCCGAGAAGCGAGCGCACTCTGGGTGTCGGTTCGGTAGCCGCGGGTTCTGCGTCGGCGTCGATCAGGGCGAAGTAGTCCGCTACAAGCCTCGATACCGACTTGCCCGACCGTGCGGAATGGCGCTTGGCGCGACGGATCAAGTCCTCATCGAGCCGTAGTGTGAGCTTAGTAGCCATAACGACCTCCTGACGTACAATTGTCAATCAGATTGTACGTCACCTTGCGTTGTCTTCAAACCGAACCCCGGATCGGACTATTCGAACGACGCCGGATCGAGCCCGTCAGCGAAGGGGTCCACGAATCGCACACCCTCGCAGACCGCGCCGTCTTCGAAGTCCTCGCTCACGATCGTGGCGACGCCGTGCACCCGGGCCGTTGCGATGAGCTGGGCGTCCCAGAACGAACGCCCCGTGCGCTCCGCGATGCCGAGAGCGTCGGCGATCACCGCCGGCGTGACCGGGAGGACGCGCCACTTTCGGCTGAAGTCGAGCACCGCGCCGATAAGCTCCTGGTGTGTAGGACCCTGCGGCACACGCTCGCTCGCGACGCGCGCGAACTCGGAAAGGATCTGCTGCGACAGGACTCCTCGGTCGGTCTGCTGGAGTGATGCCATGACAGCGATCGCCTGCAGTCGCTTGACCGGTTCACGCGGATCGAAGAGATACACGACCACGTTCGTGTCGACGAGCGCCCTACCAGCCACGGCCGGGCTTCCCGGGACGGTCGTAGATCTCCTCGCGGGTCCAGTCGCGCTTGCCGGGGAGCGGGCCCTTGGCGGCCTGCCGCTCCGAAAGCTCCATGATCCGCGCCCAGGCGGCGTCGCCCTCGTCGCGCGCAATCTCCGTGAGGTAGCGATCCAGCGCATCGCGCACGAGCTCGGCCTCGGTGACGCCACGCTCCTTGGCGTAGCGCTTGAGCGCGGCCTCCTGCTCGTCGTCTATGTAGAGTTGCTTGCGCACCATGCGACCCATGATGGCACCACGCCCTTAATCGGATGTGACCTGCTGACACATCGGGCCTTACGCCGATGATGTATGAGTATACATCGCGCTCCTGCCGAGTGCGGTGTGATGCGCGGTCGGCCTATCCGCCCGTCACGTCGCGCACCCACGCGCGCGCCCAGTACACCCAGAACCCGGGGATCTCGCGCGCGACGAGCGCCGGTGTCTTGAGGATCGGACGGCTGTGCTCGGCAGGCACGGTGTACACGTTCCAGCCGACCGCGCGGTACGCCATCTTGATGCGCGGCAGGTGGTAGAACTGGCTCACCACGAGCACGTCGCGGGTGCCGTCGGCTTCGAACATCGCCACGGTATTGGCAACGGTGCGGTCGGTGTTGGCGCCGCCCGTGTCGCGCACGATCGCGTCGGCGGGCACGCCGAGTTCGATGGCGCGGTCGCGCATCGCGACCGTCTCGTCGTAACCGCTCTCCCCCACCCCGCCCGACATCACCAGCCGCGGCACCAGACCGGAGGTGTAGAGTCCCGCCGCGGTGCGTGTGCGGTCCTCGGCCGAGGTGGTGAGCGCGCCATCGGCGTACACACGCGCGCCGAACACGACCGCCACGTCGGCGGGCCGACGATAGTCGGTGGTGCCAAAGGTGTACACGTGCGCCAGCGGGAAGAGCGCGGCGATCACGAGCGCCACGAGTACCGCGCCCGCAAGCTCCCAGCGAGGAGACAACTGCGCGCGTGGCGTGACTGTGGAGGTGCGCGCCACGACCCACGCCACGAACAGGAACCCGAGTGCGATGATCGCACTCAGCGGCACGGGAACCTGCGGCACGATGTCGGCGCCGCGCCAGGCCGAGTAGAACGCGGCCGCGTTGCTGGCGGCCACGAGCGCGAGCGCCAGACTCACGGCGGCGGTAGCCGTCCGGCGCCAGGAGCGCATGGCAGGAGCCACGCCGAACGCCACCAGCAGCCCGGCGGCCAGCCAGAGTGCGGCGGTGAACCATGCGGGCAGAGCGCTCACATCGACCCACCACAGATCCTCCGTGCGGCCGGTGCGGAGCGCTACGGCGGCGTTGGCCAGCGAGAACAGCCCGAAGAAGAGCGCGATGCCCCGAGCGGCCAGGCGCGCGACGACCGTGCGGAGTGGCGCCGCGGTGGCAGTGGGAACGTCTGGACGACTGGGGCGTGGCGCGTGCGTCTGGTCCATCGGCAGCCCTTCGCGGCACGGATATGGTGACCTCACGATAGCGCGAAGCGGCCCTCCGGAGGACTCACGCCTCCTCGGCGTTGCGCGCGGGACTCAAAGACTTGCGGAAGCGCCGTCAGATATCGCTCTGCGCGCCCCGCGAGCGGTAGAGCTCAATGAACTGCGCCGGCGAGACGACACTGACCCCCGCGCGAGCTTCCTCGGGAAAGTGCACGGCATTACCGGTTACCAGATGATCCACTCCGCACGCGAGTGCGACCTCCAGGAATGGCTCGTCGTCTTCGTCAGGCAACCGGTGCGTGAGCGGCTCGGACGCCACCGTCTCGCTCGCCTGGTCGATGTAGTCGAGCAGCGCGGAGACCGCATCGTGCGTGAAGCCGAAGCGCGGCCGCGCGAGGACCTCGTCGTACTCGGACAGGATGCGGGCATCGACGCCCAGTTTCACCGCGCCCGAGGAGACAAGGCGCACGATCTCGCCGGGAGGGCCGAAGGGTGAGAGCAGTCCTGAGACGAGCACGTTGGTGTCGAGGACTATCCTCAACGCCTGCGCGCCTTGCGCACTGCGGCGATCTCAGCCTCGATCTCATCCGCGCCAAGCGCATCGGTGCCACCGGCGACCGAACGGCGCTGCAGTGTTGCGACCGCGTCGACGGCGCGCGCACGACGAAACGCCGCAAGCGATTCCTCAAGGTTCGACTCGCTGACGGCGGCAAGGATGGCTACCGGACGGCCGTTGCTCGTGATGACCATCTCGCGCTCATCTGGCAGATCACGCCATATCTCGGCCGACTTACCGCGCAGGTCACGCACACTGACGAACTTCATGGTGTGCCTCCAATCGTGACCCTAATGTGTACACATTCGTGTCACACCTGTCAACCCGGCCCTACGGCGCCGCCACCTGCCACACCTCGACGTCGAGGGCCGGGATCAGCCGGAACTCGCGCTCGTTGGCGGTGACGAGCGTCAGCCCGCGCGCGACGCACGTGGCGGCAAGCCACAGGTCGTGAGGGCAGACCGGGGTACCGGCAGCAGCGAGGTCCGCCCACAGGCGAGCGTGCGCGCGAGCGGTCGGCAGGTCGATGTCGAGCACGGGAAGTCGGCTCAGCACCGCTTCGGCGAACGCCGCCCGTCGTGCCCGGCGATCCGGGGACGATGCGCGATGCACGCCGTGCAGAAGCTCGCTCGCGGTGATGACCGAGAGGAATACGCCGTCGTCCGTCCGGTGAGCGACATGCGCCCCGAGGTCCAGCCGCCCGCGCTCGGCCTCGATGAGCACGCATGCGTCGATCAGGACCGCCATGGGTCGACGACCTCCCCTCGCTCGAGCTCGTCGCGCGCACGCGAGAGGTCTTCGGCGAAGGCGGCTCCGTCGTCCGGCGCGAGCGATGGTAGTGACTCGACGAACTCCTTCAGCTGGCCAAGCCGCACATCGGGCCGCGGCAAGCCGGCGGCCCCGGAAGGGTCGGCTGACGCATCGGCAGCGGGCGACGATGCGCACGTTGGCTCGCCCGCGTAGGTGACGCCGCTCTCGAGCGCCACCAGCCCGCGCTCTCGGCGGTAGACCCGCACCATCTCGCGGAAGAGCTCGCTTTTCGTGCGGCCCTCTGCCGACGCCAGACGCTCGATCTCCCCTGCGAGCTCAGGCGGAACAGAGAACCCGATCGTCTTGGCGGTGCGTGCCATGACTCCTCCGTTTCAGACTGTCTCTAACCGTCTGAATCCTACCGCGTACGGCCGGAGGGGTCAATCGGGCCGAAGAGCTCTCCCGGACGTCCGGCGATCCCTTGCAGCGGAACGGCCTCGACCCGGTCGGAGAGCCGATACCGCTTGGTACCCGGATACACGACCGCGATGCGCTCAAGCCCCAAGTCCTCGAGAGCGACGCGTATGGACGGCGTGATCTTCGGGGCGTCGGTCCGTTTGCACTCCACTCCGAACAGAGCACCGTCCCGATACAGCACGAGGTCGATCTCGGCGCCCTGGTGGGTCGCCCAGAAGGCGGCGTCGTCGTGCGGCTCCGTGGCGATCACCTGCTCGATCGCGAAACCCTCCCACGATGCGCCGACCTTTGGGTGCTCCAGTAGCGCCTTGGGCTCACCGATACCGAGCAGCCCGTGGAGCAGTCCGCTATCACGCACGTAGACCTTCGGTGACTTGACCTGGCGCTTCTTCAGGTTCGCGAAGTGCGGCTGCAGCTGGCGGACGACGCGAGCGTCAGTGAGCATGTCGAGATACCCGCGGACCGTCGGCTGGCTGACGTCGAGCGCCCGCGCAGCCTCGGCTGCGTTCCAGGTCTGCCCGTGGTAGTGCGCGATGACCGTCCAGAGCCGACGCAGCGCGGTGGCCGAGACCCTCACCCCCCACTGAGGCAGGTCTCGCTCGAGCAGCGTCTGGATGAACTGGTCGCGCCACGCCATGCTGTCCACCTCACTCGACGCCAGGAACGCACGCGGCAGTCCCCCCCTCAGCCACAGGGTCTCGAGGTGGCTCGCGCCCACCTCGTCGAGCGTGAAACCGGCGATGTCCAGACGCTCCACGCGCCCCGCCAGACTCTCCGAGCTCTGTCGCTCGAGCTCGCCGGAGGCGCTCCCGAGAATGAGGAATCTCGCCGGTGAAGGCTGCCGGTCGACCAGGACACGGAGCACCGGAAAGAGATCCGGACGCCGCTGGACCTCGTCGATGACCACAAGGCCCTCGAGTGGTCCGAGTGCCGTCATCGGCTCCTCGAGCCGTGCCAGGCTCGTAGGGTCCTCCAGGTCAAAGTAGTTCACCGAGTCGGAACTGAGCAGTTCGCGGGCGAGCGTGGTCTTGCCGCACTGACGAGGACCAGTGATCACTACGACCGGCGCTCGGCCGAGGGCCGTTCGAATCGAATCGAGTATGTGGACGCGAGGGATCATATCGTCAGCCTACCATGAAATACTAAAGTCTGCCCTTAGTTTTTCATGGTCGCAGGTCGTAGTGACTGTGACAACGAGTGATCCCACGCGCCAGCCTCCCCGTCGGTGACCGCGCCTGTCGGATCCCACGAGTTCACCGGATCTCCCACGCAGTACGCATACGCGTTGAGGCTGAGCGGGTCTCCTGCACTCGGCGGCGCGGGGTCGGGGGACAAGAACCGCGCCGTGGCCGGATCGTAGTATCGAGCCGGCAGGTAGTACAGGCCGGTCGCGGCGTCGTTGTGGTAGGCGCGGTAGCGAAGCGGGTTGCGTGCGGTCAAGGCGGCGTCGGCACCGTCTGCGTGAGTGACGCGGCCGAACGCGTCGTAGCGGTAGCGGGCGACGACGGTGCCTGCCGGGTTGGTGAGCGCGACTACCGAGCCTTGCGCGTCGCAGTGGTACGCGTAGGTCACCGCAGACTCGCCGTAGCCTTTCGTGAGCGCGAGCGGGGTGCCGTCGGGCGCGTAGATGCAGCGGTAGAGCGTGCCGTCACCATCACGCTCGGCGGCCAGACGCATCCCGTCCCAGACGCTCTCGGTGGTTCTCGTGGTGCCGCCTTGGGTCACGACCGCCTTCTCGCGCATGCCGGAGATGCCGTAGGAGTAGGTGGCGGTCGCCTGCGGGGTGGCGACCGACGTGAGCTGCCCGAGCGGGTTCCAGGTGTAGGTGGCGGTGCTATCCGCCGAGGCCGCAGACGTGCGGCGGCCGTACAGGTCGTGCGTGTAGGTGGTGACGTTCGAGCTGGTGGTGGCGGTCGTGAGGCGGTCGTCGGCATCGGAGACGAAGGTCGTGGTCGTGCCGCCTTGTGTCGTGCTGGTCAGGTTGCAGGCGGCATCCCACGCGTAGGTGGCGGTCGTGGCATCGGTGCCGGTGCGCGTCCAGGTGGCAAGACGGCCCGCGGGGTCGTAGGTGTAGGTGTCGGCGTAGGTGTGCCCGTAGTCACCAGCGTAGGCCACGCCCGAGATGCGGTCGCGGGAGTCGTAGGACAGGCGCGAGCTGTAAAGCCCGTAAAACGTCCCGAACTCCTTGCGCCCGCCGCGCAGGACCGTGAGCCTGCCGGACACGTCGAAGGAGCGGGTGAGCAGCGATGTGTTTGAGACGGCGGTCGTGAGCGCGCCTCCCTCGCCGTACCCGAAGTTCCAGGTGACGTCCGATGCCGTCAGCGTGCGCTGCTCCATGGTCTTGGCATACGTGGCACGGACAATCCACATGTTGTCGAACGCGTTGTAGGTTGTCCTCGTCGGCTGACTCGCCGTGTTGTAGATGATGTCGGCCCGAGCGGTCCCGGCGGGACCATTGCTGATCGACGTCGTGACACGGTCGAGGTCGTCGTAGGCTAATTCGATGTCGCCGTTGACCTGCCCGGTGAGCGTGGTCCCGGTCACCCGCGAAGCAACGTCGTACGCAGGGGTGATGGTCGCATATGGCGTACCGGACGTGTCGTGATAGGTGGTCGACTCCACTCGGCCCAGACCGTCGTAGGCCACACTCGAGGCGGTCACGGTCGCTTCGGCCCCGAGCGCCGGGGCGAGCGTGCGCTCGACGCGGCCGAGAGCGTCGTAGACGACTGCCGCCCGGATACCGAGCGCCGACGTCGTGCCTGTCACCCGCCCGGCGCCGTCGTAGTCGATCGTCCGTGTGCGGTCGAGCGGGTCGGTGACCTCGGTCAGGCGGCCCGCATCGGTGTAGGAGAAGCTCGCCATGATCCCGAGTGCGGATGCGGGCGAGACGGTGACCGTACTCAGGCGATCGAGCTCGTCGTAGGTGCGCGCAAGTAGCACCGTCTCGCTTTCCTCCCGCGGAATGACGCCTGTTGACGTGGAACGCCCGCGCGCGTCGTAGGCGCCGGTTACCGCAACCCCGCTGCGGCCCACAGAGCCAACCGCGTAGGTATGCGTCGCATCATCGAAGGCCACCGACGAGGTCTGGTTTCCCGGTGTGACCAAGCGGCGTTCCTCCCCTACCCCTTCGCCACTCGCTCGAAGGCTTCCGCATATCGTGGCACGAGCGCCTCGAACGTGTACATCCCTCCAAGCGCCCTGGCGGTGTCGGGCTCGGGCCGCTCCAGGATGAGACTTCGCAGCCGCGCGACAAGCTCCTGCCCGTTGCGATAGCGCATCTCGGCCGGGTACAGCTCCGGATACGCGAGCCGGTCGGGCACGAGCGGGGCGCACCCCGCGTAGCAGGCCTCGATCATCGCCAGGCCGAAGAACTCGTTGCGGGCGGTGGACACGGCGATATCCGAGCTCGCCAGTAGCCGCGCGTACGCATCTCGCGACTCCGGTTCGCCGAGATGCACCAGCCTATCGCCGAGCGCCGAGGCGGCCTCGGCCACGAGCGCCTCGGTCTCGCGGAACGACTGGCCGGCGACAGCCACCTCGAAGTCGAGCCCCTCGGCAGCAAGCGCGCCCACCGCAACGAAGAACGCCTCCGGATCCTTGTCGTGCTCCCAGCGGTGCGGCCAGATCACACGCGAGCGCGGGCCGCGCGTGAGCGGCGCTGCGTCCAGCGACGCCGGGTCGAACGGGGGCGCGAGGACCTCGGAGCGCTCGGCGATGCGCTCGGCCACGCCCTGCGGCTGGTGGTCGGGAAACGCATTCAGAAACCCGGGGATCTCGGCTACGAAACCGTCGAGGTTGTAGCGCGTGTTGAACAGGCACACATCGGCGACAAGCGCGCTCGTGATGTTGGTGAGCGGGAACTGGAAGTCCCACTCGGCGGTGTGCCGCACGGGATAGAGCAGCTGGTTCTCGTGGAAGTACACGATGCGCGGGACGTCGGCCACGGCCTCGCCGGCGAGCGCGACGAACTCGGCGAGGTTGATGAAGGTGGACGCGAAGATGAGATCCCAGCGCGACCCGGCCTCGTGCAGCGCGCGCGCCTCCTCGGCCATGGTGATCGCGGCCCCACGCATCCGCCACTTCCACTTGCGGGGCGGCAGCGTGAGCAAGTCGAACGTTATGCCGAGCGGATCCATGCGCTCCACGAGGCCGTCGAGCACCGCGCGGTGCGAACCGCCGTAGTAGGGCTCGAGCGCCAGCACGCGCAGACTCATCGCGGACGCCGCCTCTGTGCGCGGGAGAAGTCCACACGCGTGACGCCGGCGAGCGCCTCGGCCACCAGACCCTCAACGTCCAGTAGAGCCTCTGCTTCGGCGAGCATCTCGGGTGTCGCGTGGGTCTCCGGCCGCCGCGGCATGAACAGCGTGCAGCAGTCGTCGTCGGTCGCGGTCGAGAGTTCGAAGGTGCCGATAGCACAGGCCTCGTCGATGATCTCCTGCTTGTCCGAGCCGATGAGCGGGCGCAGGATCGGCATCGTGGCCACCGCGTCGACAGCCGCCACGTTGTCGAGCGTCTGCGACGCGACCTGCCCGAGGCTCTCGCCGGTGACGAGCGCCCGGGCGCCCTCATCGCGCGCGATCGCCTCGGCGATGCGAACCATGAACCTCCGGTAGAGGAGCACTCTCAGGTCCTCCGGACCCTCGAGTGCGATACGACGTTGAACGTCGCCGAACGGCACCGTGTAGAGCCGGGCCATCCCGCCTGCGCGATCGAGTACGCGTGCGAGTTCCAGCGCGTAATGCTCCGAGTGCGCGGACGTCTGCGGGCGACCGGAGAAATGGACGCCGACGATCGTGGCGCCTCGCCGCATCACGCGCCAGGCGGCCACCGGCGAGTCGATGCCGGCCGACATGAGCGCCACGACCGTGCCCGAGACACCGACCGGCAGGCCACCGGGGCCCTCCAGGCGTCGGGCGTACACGTAGGCGCGCGCCTGCACCACCTCGATGCGGCACGTGAGGTCCGGGGCCGAGAGGTCGACCGCAAGCCCGGTTGCCTGCTGCACGGTCGCGCCGACGCGTCGGCTGATCTCCATGCTGCGCTCGGGATAGTTGGTGGCCGAGCGCCGCGACTCGATGGCGAACGTACGCACGGGCCCGAGCGCATCGGCCTCCCGGCGCGCGATCTCCTCGGCGATCACGGCGTGTGCGGCCTCATCGATCGCCTCCGGGGTCCGATCGCACACGATCGCATAGCCGAGGTACGACACGCCGGGCGTGCGCGCGACAGCCGCCAACAGCTCCTCGGCATGCGCAGGGTCGGTCACCGGCACGAGCAGGCGGCTTGCGATGCGGCGGACGCTGCCTTCGGTCAGGCCCACCACGGCGCGGCGGAGGTTGGTCTCGAGCCTGCGCTCGAAATCACCGCGATTGTGGCCCTTGAGGCCAATCTCGTGGTAGTGCACGAGTGCCGTGCGCTCCGCCATCACGTCCCCGTCCACACGTGTGCCCCGGGCCGACGACGCGGCTCGGGGCACCGTCACGGCCCGATCTCGGCCGATGCTACTTGTAGCTTTCCTTCACGCGCTCGAAGCTCACGTCACCCGATGCGATCTCGTCAAGCGCGAGCGTGAGCGGCTTGGTGCTCGTGATCTGGGCGATCTGCGGCGCCTGCATGGTGAGCAGCGCCTGGTCGCGAACGCCGTGGATCATGTCGTTGATCTGGCGCGCCCGCTTGGCAGCCACGATGCACAGTGTGTACTTGGAGTCGACCGTGGAGAGCAGGAGGTCGACGTCGGGTTTGATGACCATAGCTACGACTGTCCTTCGGTTGAGTGGAGGGATCCGATGATGTCCACGAGCTCGTCGGTTGCCCGGGAGACATCATCGTTTTCTACCACATGGTCGTACGTTCCCACAAGTTCGAGCTCGCGGACGGCGGTGGCAAGACGCGTTCTGACCTGCTCGTCCGTCTCTGCCCCGCGCTTGCGGATCCGGCGCTCCAGCTCGTCCATCGACGGCGCGATGATGAAGACGAGGACCGCCTCGGGCATGAGGTCCTTCACCTGGAACGCACCCTGCGGGTCGATCTCGAGGATGACGTCGCGCCCCTCGGCCAGCTTGTCCTCAACGGAGGACCGCAGGGTACCGTACTGGTTGCCGTGCACCTCGGCCCACTCGAGGAACTCACCGGATGCGATGCGTCGGCCAAACTCGGCCGGCGTGAGGAAGACATAGTCCTCCCCGTCCACCTCGCCCGGGCGCGCGGCCCGTGTGGTTGCCGAGATAGAGACCCACATGCGAGGAACCCTGGCCACCAGACGGTCGACCAGAGTTCCTTTTCCGGCACCCGAGGGCCCGGAGATGATGACCAGCGCGCCTCTCGGCATCACGTGGTCGTGACGCCTTCAGCCAAGGCGCTGCATGAGCATCTCGCGCTGGCGGGCGCCCAGGCCCTGCACGCGGCGGCTCGGGGAGATCTCCAGCTCGGTCATGATCTTGGCCGCTTTCGCCTTGCCGAAGCCGGGAAGGCTCTCAAGGAGCGTTGCCACCTTCATGCGCGCGACGATCGGGTCGTCCGACTTGCTCATGACCTCAGCGAACGTCGTCGATCCCGCCTTGATCTTCTGGCGCAGTTCCGCGCGCGCCTGGCGCGCCTGTGCGGCCTTCTCCAGGGCCTTCTTGCGATCGGCCTCGGAAAGATTGGGCAGAGCCATGGTTCCTCCTCGCCTCTCGTACCGTGGTGCGTAGCGGATACCATCTCGGGGCGCCCCACGCGCACACCCCTTCGCTGCAACAGACTCGATGTTACCCCTGACCTGCGAGAATGCCAAGCCTTACTTACCCCAGACGACGACTGCCCGGCGAATCGATGGGGATTCCGGACGCGCAGAGCGGACACGAACCCGGCTCCATAGACTCGATCTCGAGTCGAAGCAACGGCAAGTATTCCGCGTCGAAGGCCTTCTCTCCCCCACGGTCGATGATGGAGGTCACGGCGGCCACGTCGCCGCCGGCCGCGCGGACGAGCTCGATCACCTCGGCGACGCTTCCACCCGTCGTGACCACGTCCTCAACGACGAGCACGCGCTCGCCGGGCGTCACAGAAAAGCCCCGGCGAAAGGTCATCACACCGGCCTGACGCTCGCTGAAGATGAACCTGACCCCGAGTGCCTGCGCGACGGCGAACCCGATCATGATGCCGCCGACGGCCGGCGCCGCGACGACATCGATATCGCGATTCGCAACCGCCTCGGCCATCGCCCGGCCGAGGTCTGTCGTGAGCGCCGGGTCCTCGAGCACGCGTGCGCATTGGACGTACGTGTCCGAGTGCCGGCCGCTCGTCAGCTGGAAGTGGCCGTGCAGGATCGCGCCCGCACCCCTAAGCGCGTCGAGTACCTGTGCCTCGGTGAGACTCATGCGTCGAGCTCCTTCACGATACTCCGGGCAGCAGCGGCCGGATCCGGCGCGCCGGTGATCGGACGACCGATGACGAGGTGCGACGCCCCGGCGGCAACGGCCTCTTCCGGCGTGGCGGTGCGCGCCTGATCGCCGGGATCCTCACCGGCCGGGCGGATACCGGGGGTCACCACGAGCGCGTCGGCGCCGAGCAACTCGCGCATCGCGGCGGCCTCCTGCGGCGAGCACACGACGCCGTCACAACCGGCGTCTCGCGCAAGCGCGCCGAGCGCGGCGACCTGCTCGGCAGCGGGACGGGCGACTCCGATCTCGGCAAGTCCGTCGTCGTCGAGGCTGGTGAGCACCGTCACCGCGATGACTGCGGGCGTGCCGGCCCGGAACTTGGCAGCCGCCTCTCCAGCCCCCGCGACGGCGGCTTCCATCATTGCGCGACCGCCCGAAGCGTGCACGGTGAACATGTCGGCGCCCGCCCGCGTGAGGGTTCGCGCGGCGCCGGCGACCTGGTGCGGGATGTCGTGCAGCTTGAGGTCGACGAACACCTTGAAGCCGAGCGAGCGCATCTCGCGGACGATATCAGGACCCGCGGCGTAGTAGAGCGTCATGCCGATCTTCACCCACCCGACGTGCCCCTGCAGGGTGCGCGCCAGTGCGCGTGCGCTCTCGGCATCGGGCAGATCGAGCGCCACGATGACGGCGTCCCGCATGCTGTCCTTCGCGCCGGCGCCGGGCGCCGCGGGCCGTGCCGTACCTACATGCTCGTCATTCACGAATAGCTCCCGTCAGTTCGGCCACGCGCCCGATCCCGCGCTCGGCGCAGAAGCGCTCGAGGCCCTCGATGATGTGTACCGTCGCGGCCGGGTCCACGAAGTTCGCGGTTCCCACGGCCACCGCGCTCGCGCCGGCCAGCATGAACTCGGCGGCGTCTTCGGCGTCCATGATACCGCCCATGCCGATGACCGGGACGCCCACCGCGCGGGCGACCTGCCACACCATGCGCACGGCGACAGGCCTGATGGCCGGCCCGGACAGTCCGCCCACGCCGCGGGCGAGCTTCGGCCTGAACGTGCGCGTGTCGATCGCCATGCCGAGCAGCGTGTTGATGAGGCTCACCGCGTCGGCGCCCTCGGCCTCGACCGCCCGTGCGATCTCGACGATATCCGTGACGTTCGGGCTGAGCTTCACGATAAGCGGCCTGGTCGTGACGGCCCGGACGGCCCGCACCACCTGCGCAGCGCCGTCGCACGACGTGCCGAACGCCATGCCCCCCTCATCGACGTTGGGACACGAGATGTTGAGCTCGAGCGCCGAGACCGCATCCTCACGCTCGAGCCGCTCGGCCACCGCGACGTAGCCCTCCGTGGTATGCCCGACGACGTTCACGATGACCGGCACGTCACGGCCCGCAAGCCACGCCAGGTCCTCAGCGCAGAACGCCTCCACACCCGGGTTCTGCAGCCCGATGGAGTTGAGCATGCCCGAGGGTGTCTCGGCGATGCGCGGACTGTCGTTGCCCGCCCACGGCTCTGTCGAGACCCCTTTGGTGACGACCGCGCCGAGGCGCGACAGCGCGACGAAGTCGGCATACTCGCGTCCCGAGCCGAAGGTGCCCGAGGCGGTCATCACGGGATTGCGCAGCTCGAGCGCGCCGATGCGTACGCGCATGTCCACAGCGCTCACGAGCGCACCTCCGGGTCGGCGGCCGGCTCCCAGACGATGTCGGCCGCATCGAAGACCGGGCCGTCCACGCACGCGCGCTTGCGTCCGTGCACCGTGGAGACGACGCACGACAGGCACGCGCCCACGCCGCACGCCATGAGCCGCTCGAGCGAGACCTGGCACGCCACGCCGGCCTCGGCAGCCTGCGCCGCGACGATCCGCTGCATCGGCTCGGGGCCGCACGTGTAGATGACGTCCAGGCGGTCGGCGGCGATGAGCTCCGGCGTGAGCATGGTGATGAACCCGCAGGCGCCCTCGCTGCCGTCGTCGGTGGCGTAGGCCGTGCGGCGGCACACATCCTCGAACAGCTCGCGGGCGAGCAGGCGGCCCGCCGAGGGAGCGCCCTGCGCCAGCGTGACCGCGACGCCGTCACGCGCGAGCCGCTCGGCCAACATGCCGAGTGGCGCCACGCCCAGACCGCCGGCGACGAGCAGCGCGCGCTCGGCGCCTTCGGGGATGCGCCATCCGCTGCCGAGCGGGCCGATGAGGTCCATCTCGACGCCGGGCGCTACGGTTGCCAGCGCGCGCGTCCCGCGGCCGAGGGTCTGGTAGAGGATCTCGATCCGCCCGCCGCCCGCGCGGAAGACGGAGAACGGACGGCGCAGGATGAAGTCGGTTCCCTCGGCGATGCGCAAGTGCACGAACTGGCCGGGCTCCACCGAGGAGGCGGTCCGCGCCGCAGCGAGCGCAACGAGCCACACGCCCTCGGCGACGCGCGCGTTTGCGAGCACGGTCGCCCGTTCGAGCGCGGGTGAAAAGGCGGCAGCGCGACTCACGACATGCCACCCTCGAAGTCCTGCAGTGCGATGACGCCGAGGTCCCCGCGCTTGATCGCCTCGATCGCCTGAACGCTCGCCTGCGCCGCCGCAAGCGTGGTGATGTTGCTCACGCCATGCTGCACCGCGGCGGTTCGGATGTGGTAGCCGTCCGAGCGCGTCTCGCGGCCGAACGGGGTGTTGATCACGAGCTGCACGTCGCCGTTGACGATGGCGTCGGCGATGTTCGGCCGCCCCTCGTGCACCTTGCGGACCTCCTCGACCGGCACGCCCGACGCGCGGAGCAGCTTGGCGGTCCCGCGCGTGGACAGAATGCGGAAGCCGAGACTGTGCAGGTGGCGCGCGACCGGCACGATGGAGCGTTTGTCGCGGTCGCACACGGAGATGAACGCCGTGCCCTCGGCAGGCAGCGAGTAGTCGATCGCGAGCTGCGACTTCGCATACGCCGACGGGAAGTCGTGCGCCACGCCCATGACCTCGCCGGTCGACTTCATCTCGGGCCCGAGTATGCTGTCGGTCCCGGGGAAGCGGCCGAAGGGCATGACCGCCTCTTTCACGTGGTAGCGGCCCAGATCGCGCCCCTCGGGGGGCAGGTCCATCTCGGCGAGCTTCTCCCCCGTCATCACGCGCGCGGCCACCTTGGCCAGCGGCACGCCAGTCGCCTTGCTCACGAACGGCACCGTGCGGCTGGCTCGCGGGTTGACCTCGAGCACGTAGACGGCCTCGTCCTTCACCGCGAACTGCACGTTCATGAGACCGCGCACGCCGAGTGCGAGTGCAAGCGCGCGTGTGTGCTCCGTGATGCGCCCAGTCGTCTCCTCGCCGAGCGAGAACGGCGGGATACAGCACGCCGAGTCGCCCGAGTGGATGCCCGCCTCCTCGATGTGCTCCATCACGCCGCCGATGTAGACCGTCTCGCCGTCGCAGACCGCGTCCACGTCCACCTCGATCGCGCCTTCCAGGAACCGGTCGAGCAGCACCGGGTGGTCGGGCGAGACTTCCGTGGCCTTCTGAACGTACTTGAGCAGGTACTCCTCGTTGTAGGCGATGACCATCCCGGCCCCGCCGAGCACGTAACTCGGCCGAACGAGCAGCGGGTAACCGATGCGCGCGGCTACCTCGACCGCCTCGGCGAGCGTGCGAGCGGTGCCCGCCGCCGGGTACGAGATGCCGAGAGAGTCGAGCACCTCCGAGAAGCGCTGGCGGTCCTCGGCCAGGTCGATGGCCTCGGGCTTGGTGCCGAGGATCGGAACGCCCGCTTGCTCGAGTGCGTGCGCGAGCTTGAGCGGCGTCTGGCCGCCGAAGGTCACGAGCACGCCGTCGGGACGTTCGAGCTCGACGATGTCCATGACGTCCTCGAAGGTCAGCGGCTCGAAGTAGAGCTTGTCGCTCGTGTCGTAGTCGGTGGAGACGGTCTCGGGGTTGCAGTTGACCATGATCGTCTCAAGCCCGGCGTCGGAAAGCGCGTAGGCCGCATGCACGCAGCAGTAGTCGAACTCGATGCCCTGGCCGATGCGGTTGGGACCGGCGCCCAGGATCATCGCCTTGGGCCGGTCGGAGCGCACCGCCTCGTTCTCCTCCTCGTACGTCTTGTAGTAGTAGGGCGTACTCGCCGCGAACTCAGCAGCACAGGTGTCGACCGCCTTGAAGGTAGCCGTCACCCCAAGGTCGAGCCTTCTACGCCTGACATCACCCTCAACCGATGATGTAAGGTATGCGATCTGCACGTCCGAGAGCCCGTGCTGCTTGGCTTCGCGCAGCTCAGCGGCATCGATCTCGTCGAGCGGCCTGTCGCGCAGACCGGTCTCGACCTCGACCATACGTCGCACCTGCTCGACGAACCACGGGTCGACGCCGGTCAACTCGGCCACGTCGACGACCGCTCGCCCACGCCGAAGCGCCTCGGCGATGTAGAACGGACGGTTCTCGTTGGGCACGGCGAGATAGCGGTCGAAGTGGTCCTCGTCGAACTGGTCCTTCCCGTCCGCACCGAGCCCGGCGCGCCCGTTTTCAAGCGAGCGCATCGCCTTGCCGAACGCCTCGGCAAAGGTACGCCCTATCGCCATGACCTCGCCCACGCTCTTCATACGCGTCGTGAGCGTGGTGTCCGTGCCCGGGAACTTCTCGAACGCCCAGCGGGGCACCTTCACGACGGTGTAGTCGATGGACGGCTCGAAGCACGCGGGTGTCTCCCGGGTGATGTCGTTGGGGATCTCGTCGAGCGTGTAGCCGACCGCGAGCTTGGCCGCGATCTTGGCGATGGGAAAGCCGGTGGCCTTGCTCGCCAGTGCCGATGACCGCGAGACGCGCGGGTTCATCTCGATGACCACGAGCTGCCCGTCGGCCGGGTTGACCGCGAACTGCACGTTGGAACCGCCGGTCGTGACCCCGATCTCCCGCATGATCGCGAGCGACGCGTCGCGCAGGACCTGGTACTCGCGATCGGTGAGCGTCTGCGCGGGCGCCACGGTGATCGAATCGCCGGTATGCACGCCCATGGCGTCGAAGTTCTCGATGGAGCACACGATCACCGCGTTGTCGTTGACGTCGCGCATGACCTCCATCTCGTACTCTTTCCAGCCGATCACGCTCTCCTCCACGAGCACCTCGCCCACCGGCGAGAGGGCGATGCCGCTCGCGGTGATATCGCGAAGCTCGTCCAGGTTATAGGCGATGCCGCCGCCCGCGCCGCCCATCGTGAAGCTCGGCCGGATGACGAGCGGCCAGCCCACCTGAGCGACGAACTCCTCGGCATCGGCGATCGCATACGCGTAGGCCGAGCGCGGCACGTCGAGACCGATGCGCTCCATCGCCTCGCGGAACAGCTTGCGGTCCTCGCCCTTGGCGATGACCTCGCGCGTCGCGCCGATGAGCTCCACGCCGTACCGCTCGAGCACGCCCGCGGCGGCAAGCGCCATCGCGCAGTTGAGCCCGGTCTGCCCGCCGAGGGTCGGAAGCAGCGCGTCGGGCCGCTCGACCGCGATGACCTTCTCCACAAACTCGACGGTGATCGGCTCGACGTACGTGCGGTCCGCGAACTCCGGATCGGTCATGATCGTGGCCGGATTGGAGTTGACGAGTACGACCTCGTACCCGTCCTCCCGCAGCACCTTGCACGCCTGGGCGCCCGAGTAGTCGAACTCGCACGCCTGACCTATCACGATAGGCCCCGAGCCGATGATCAGGATCTTGTGTATGTCGTCTCTACGTGGCACGCGTCGCCTTTCGGATGGCTTACGGGACGATCATGACAGGGCAGCTCGCCTGCCTGAGCAGCGTCATCGACAGACTGCCGAGAAGCATCTCCTGCACGGCGTTGCAGCCGCGCGTGCCGACCACTACACCGGTGGCCCGCCTGTCGTCGATCTCGGCAAGAACCGCTCTCACCGGCGCCTCACGACGAATCGTCACGCTTGCGGCGAGCCCCTGCTGCGCGCACATCGCCTGGAGATTGCGCAGGTGGAACTCGGCACCCTCCTCGGCGCGTCGCAGCTTCTCACCCTCGAGCGCGGGATCGATCGCGTGGAGCAGGAACACGTGTTTCACCGCTCCTGTGGGCAGGTCGACCACGCTCATGAAGGCGCGCGAGGCCGAAAGCGAGAAGTCGATGGCCACCACGAGCTTCTGGCCGAACGTACGCATGAGCGCCGACGGGTCGTCCATGTTCCGCAGCAGATCGAAGCGGGCGACCAGCTGCGGGACATCCGCGTCGCGCACGAGCCGCTCGGAGACCGAACCGACGAGCAGCTGATCGGCGATGGACTTCGCGTGGGAGCCGTACACGGCGGCGTCCACCTGCGATTCGGCCGCGATCGCGCCGAGTTCGTCGACCGGGTCGCCGACGCTCACCCTCACCTCGACCCCGAGTCCCGCCTCCTCGAGTGTGGCGCACATCGCCTGCATCGCGGCGCGCGCCTCATCGACACGGGCCCCGACAGCGACATCCCCGCCGGATTCGACCACATGCGCGAGCACGACCCGTCGCACACCGAGCGCCGGAAGCCCGCGCGCAAACGCCGCCACCAGCCCGGTCTCCTCCGTGAACTCGACCGGCAACAGCACCGTCCTCATCGTCATCGCACGTCGCCCCCCTCGGCGAAGATGTCGTCCTCTCCGTCCATCATGCGCGTGAACGCCCCGAACAGGTACCGCGCGTCGTGCGGGCCGGGTGCCGCCTCGGGGTGATACTGCACCGAGTACGCCGGCGTCTCGAGCACGCGCAGACCCTCGACGGTCATGTCGTTGACGTTCACGTGCGTCAGCTGCACGGGGCCGAAACGCTCCGAGCGAACGACCGGCGCGACGCCCGCACGCACCCAGGCGCCGAGGTCGCCGGTATCGTGCGCAAGATCGCCCGAGAGCTCCGGCACGAGCGGCCCGATCGAGCCGAAGTCCACGCAGAAGCCGTGGTTCTGACTCGTGATCTCGACACGCCCGGTGAGCAGGTTCTTGACCGGCTGGTTGCCGCCGCGATGGCCGTACTTGAGCTTGTACGTCTCGCAGCCGAGCGCGAGCGAGAGCATCTGATGCCCGAGGCAGATCCCGAAGATGGGCTTGACGCCGAGGATCTCGCGAAGCGTCTCGTACAGGTAGGTCACCGCCGCCGGGTCGCCGGGGCCGTTGGCGAAGAACACGCCGTCGGGCCCGAGGGCGAGTGCCTCGGCCGCACTCGTCGTCGGCGGCACGACCGTCACCTCGCAGCCGACCTCGGCCAGCCTGCGTAAGATGTTGTACTTGATGCCCGAGTCGAACGCCACCACGCGGTACCGGGGAGCGGCCGGCAGCACGCCGGTATCCACCGGAAGCTCGCACTCGGGCGGCATCTCGGAGCCCCACGTGAACCGCTCGCTCACCGCCACCTCGGCCACAAGGTCGCGCCCGACGAGCCCGGGAGCCGCACCGGCCTTGGCCGCAAGCGACGCCGGATCGAGATCAACCGTCGAGAGCACCGCGCGCATCGCACCCGCCTCACGTATATGGCGCGTGAGACGCCGCGTGTCCACATCCTCGATGGCCACGATGCCGAGCCGCTCGAGAAAACCGCCGAGCGTCTCCTCGGCACGCCAGTTCGAGGCGACATCGGAAAGCTCGCGGACCACGAGGCCGGATGCGAAGACGCCGCGCGACTCCATGTCGGCGGCGTTCACACCGTAGTTGCCGATGTGCGGCGACGTCATGGTCACGATCTGTCCGGCGTACGAGGGGTCGGTGAGGATCTCCTGGTAGCCGGCCATCGAGGTGTTGAAGACCGCCTCGCCGTGCGCCTCACCCGTCGCGCCGCACGCCCACCCCTCGAAGCACGTGCCGTCCTCGAGGGCGAGCAGAGCGCGCACCCGTGTCGACCTCGCGTCTGACACTAGCCGACCACCTTCCCCTTGCGAAGCGCCCACACGCCGCCGACGAGCACGTCGGAGGCCTTGCCGAGCAGACTCGCGCCGACGAACGCCGAGTTGCGGCTCTTGCTCACGAACCACTCCGGCGTGACCTCGACGCGCGCCTCCGGGTCCACGATCGTGATGTCGGCCGGATACCCCGCCTCGAGGCGCATCTCGGGCAGACCGAGCGCGGCACGCGGCCCGTGGCACATCAGAAGCGAGACCGCGGGCCAGCCGAGCACGCCCGCCGCCACCAGATGCGTGTTCACGAGCGACAACGCGGTCTCAAGTCCCGTGGTCCCGGGCGGCGCCAACTCGAACTCGAGCTCCTTCTCGTGTGGCGCGTGCGGCGCATGATCGGTCGCGATCGCGTCGATCGTGCCGTCCAGCAGTCCCGCCACGAGCGCCTCGCGATCCTCAGGCGTCCTGAGCGGCGGGTTCATCTTGAGGTTCGTGTCGTAGGTCGTGAGCGCATCTTCGTCGAGGAACAGGTGGTGCGGCGTGACCTCGCAGGTCACGTCCACCCCGCGCGCCTTGGCGGCACGCACGAGATCGATGGAGCCGGCGGTCGACAGATGGGCGAGATGCAGCCTGCAGCCGGTGAGCGCCGCAAGCGCGATGTCGCGGGCGACCATCGTCTCCTCGGCCTCGGCAGGCTGACCGGGAAGCCCCATGCGCGTGGAGACCACACCCTCGTTCACCACGCCGCCAGCGGCGAGCGACGCGTCCTCGCAGTGGGCCACGTACGGTGCTCCGAAGCGCTTGATGTAGTCCATCGCGACCCGCACCATACCGGCCGACTGGATGCCACGCCCGTCGTCGGAGAACGCCACGGCGCCCTCGGCGATCATGTCGCCTATCTCGGCGAGCTGCTCGCCCGCCTGTCCCGCGGTCACAGCGCCGATCGGGTACACGCGCACCACGCCGGTGGCGGCGGCACGCTCGACGACAAAGCGCACGTTGGAGCCGCTGTCGCAGACCGGATCGGTATTGGCCATGCACGCAACCGCGGTGAAGCCGCCGTGGGCCGCGGCCCGCGTGCCGCTCGCGATCGTCTCCTTGTACTCCTGACCGGGGTCGCGCAGATGCACGTGGATGTCGGCCAGTCCCGGCAGGATCACCTTCTCGGCGCATTCGACCGTCTCGCCGCGCTCGATCGTGAGGTCCTCGCCGACGCCGACGATCAGGCCGTCTTTCACCACGATGTCGAGTACGGCGTCGATACCGGCCGCCTCGTCGACGACCCGGCCTCCCTTAAGCAGCAGCGCCACTGTCGGCACCTCCCAGCAGCAGATACATGACGGCCATGCGAACCGCCACACCGGACTCGACCTGGCCCAGGATGACGCTTCGTGCCGAGTCGGCTACGTCGGCCGATATCTCCACGCCGCGGTTCATCGGACCCGGATGCATCACGATGGCGTGCGCGGGCAGCTTCTCCAGCCGCGCGAGGTTCATGCCGTAGAGCGTCGCGTACTCGCGGTTGGACGGGAACGGCATCCGCGCGGCCCGCTCGAACTGCACGCGCAGGAGGTAGGCCACGTCGAGGGTAGGCAGGACCTCATCGAGATCGTAGGCGACCTCGGCACCTAGGATGTCGGGCCGGGCCGGCATGAGCGTCGGTGGGCCGACGATGATCGGTACCGCGCCGACCTTTCGAAGCGCAGGCACGAGCGAGCCGGCCACACGCGAGTGGCAGACGTCCCCGACGATGCCCACGCGCAGCCCTTCGAGCCTGCCGAGCGCCTGGCGCATGGTGTAGAGGTCCAGCAGCGCCTGCGTCGGGTGCTCGTGCACGCCGTCGCCGCCGTTGACGATCGAACAGTCCATCGCCTCGGCAAGCATCTGCGGCGCACCGGCATACTTGTGGCGCACCACCACGAGGTCGCAGCTCATCGCCGCAAGCGTCTTGGCGGTGTCGCGCAGCGTCTCGCCCTTCGCGGTAGCCGAAGCCGAGGCCGAGAAGTTGATCCCGTCGGCCGACAGACGCTTGGCAGCGATCTCGAACGACGTGCGCGTGCGCGTGGAGGGTTCGAAGAAGAGGTTCACGACCGTCCGGCCGCGAAGCGTCGGGAGCTTCTTGATCCTGCGCTGATTGACCTCGGAGAACGACTCGGCGGTGTCCAGAATGAGCGCGATCTCCTCAGGCGAGAGGTCGTCCATCGTCATGATGTGCCTGCTGGTGAGCATCGGCGCTTACTCCCCTTTCCCGTCGTCTTCCAAGATGACGACGGCTTCGCGCCCGTCGAGTTCTTCCAGGAGCACCTTCACCCGTTCGCGACGCGCCGTCGGCACGTTCTTGCCGACGAAATCGGCGCGTATCGGCAGTTCGCGGTGACCGCGGTCCACGAGCACCGCGAGCTGGATGGCGGCGGGGCGGCCGTAGTCCATGATGGCGTCCATGGCAGCCCGGATCGTGCGACCGGTGTAGAGCACGTCATCGACGAGCACGATGGTGCGACCCTCCACCGGGTACGGGATGTCGGTCGTGTGCACCTCGGGCGAGAGACGGATCGAGACGTCGTCGCGGTAAAACGAGATGTCGAGGCTGCCCACCGGGACCGCGGTACCCTCGATACGCTCGATACGCTCCGCGAGTCTGCTGGCCATGTCCACCCCGCGGGTCATGATGCCCGCGAGCGCAACGTCGCCACACCCCTTGTTCGCCTCGAGGATCTCGTGCGCGATCCGCGTCAGTGCCCGGTCGATGGCCTCGGCGTCCATGACCTCGGCCTTCTCGGAAAAGCCCACCTGCCGCACCTCCCTCGTCGCTCGCCTGACGATACGCCCGCGATCGGGCATACGAAACGCCCTCTCGCGGCTGGCAAGAAGGCGTCTGCTGCGGCGCGGCGTCCGTGGTACTCGTGCGGCGGACGGGCGGGCTATGCGGTTGGCTCCTTGCCGGCCTCACGGGACCGGTATTAAAGGTCTCACCGAGGGTAGCAGGACACGGCAGGTCCCACAACCCGGAATCGCGGCCACCAGACGAGCGGTCTCTAGGACTGCCCGCCAAGCGGCAGCCGGAGCACGAACGATGCCCCGCCGAGGTCGCTTCCGTGCACACCCACCGAGCCGCCGTGCCGCTCGATGATCTCGTGGACGACCGCCAGGCCGATGCCGAGCCCGCCGCTGGCGCGCGAGCGCGCCGGGTCGGCGCGCCAGAAGCGCTGGAAGACGCGACCCCGATCCTCCTCGGCCACACCGGGCCCGGAGTCCGCGACCTCGATGACGGCCTCGTCTCCATCACGGATGACGCGCACGCGCACCGTGGTGCCCTCCGGAGCGTAGCGCGCCGCATTGGCGAGCAGGTTGCCGACCGCCTGGGTCAGCCGGTCGCCGTCGCCGAGGACGACGAGTCCCGACGCGACCGACTCCTCGAGCGTGTGCCCGGTGGACTCCATGAGCGCACGCGAACTCTCGATAGCGAGTGCCGTGGACACACCCACGTCGATCGGTGCGAGCGACATGTGCGCCGCCCCGGTCTCCAGACGCGAGAGTTCGAGGATCGAACCGGTGAGACGGCCGAGCCGCACCGTCTCGTCGTGGATCAGGCCGAGCCGCTCCTCGTCGGTAGGAAGCACGCCGTCCTGCATCGCCTCGACTGTCGCCTGGATGGCCTGCAGCGGCGTGCGGAGTTCGTGGGCCACGTCGGCTGTGAGCTGCTGCTCGAACCGTCGCTCGGTCTCGACCGCATCGGCCATCTGGTCGAACGTCGCGCCGAGCTCGGCGATCGGATCGCCGCCGGTCATGCCGGTGCGTGCCGAGCGGTCGCCGCGACGAAGCGCTTCGGCTGCGCGGGTCACAGCCTCGATCGGCCGCACGATGCCACGCGCGTAGAGTCCGCCGGCAAGCGATGCGAGCGCGACAGCGATGACGGCCGCGAGCGCGAGGCCCGCAAGCGATGCCCGCTGGAACCAGATGTCGCGCTCGGTCAGCAGCCCTCCGGGCACGTTCTGTGCCACGAGCGCCTCGCCTACCACCTCGCCGTCGACCACGATATCGGCGCGTGCGGTCACCTGCGCACCTTCAGGCGGGGTGCCCTCCATCGTCATCCGGCCCTGCCGATCGGCAGTGTAGGCGACCAGGTCGCCCTCGGCGTCGAGAATCTGGATGCGCAGGTCCGGCGAGAAGCCGATGTGGATGAGGTCGAACAGCGTGATCGCCTCCCAGCTGCCGGCGCGTTCGTACTCGCTGGCAAACACGGTGGCGACGGTATCGGCCCGCTCCTGCACGCCGCGCTGGATGTAGACCTCGAACTGCTTGCGCCACGTCACCGTGATGACGAACGCGGCGATGAGCGCCGTGGCGACAGCCACGACCGCAAAGGCGAACGCCAGCCGGAACGTGAGCCCCCGGCGCTTCACGAGGGATCCGCCGGCGTTTCGAAGCGATACCCGACACCGAACACCGTGTGGATGAAGCGCGGGTCCTTCGGATCGTCATCAAGCTTCGCGCGGAGGTTCTTCACGTGGCTGTCGACGGCCCGCTCGTAGCCCTCGAAATCGTAGCCGAGCACCTTCTCCACGAGCTCCATGCGCGAATAGACGCGACCGGGATAGCGCGAGAGCGTCGTGAGCAGCTTGTACTCGCTCGCGGTCAGCTCGATCTCGGCACCGTCGACGAACACCTTGTGACCCGCGAGATCGATCACGAGCGGGCCGAACTCCGCCCGCGAACGCTGCGGCTCGGTCTCGGCATGTGCACGGCGCAACAGCGCCCGCAGCCGCGCCACGAGCTCGCGTGGGCTGAACGGCTTGACGAGGTAGTCGTCGGCGCCGAGGTCGAGCCCGGCGATGCGCTCCTCCTCGGCACCCTTGGCGGTGAGCATGATGATCGGCACGTCGGAGACGTCGCGGATGCGGCGGCAGACCTCCTCCCCCGGGATCTTCGGGAGGTTCAGATCGAGGACGATCGCGTCGTAGCGGTGTGAGCCGAACGCCTCGAGCGCCCGGGCGCCGTCGCCGACCGCAGTGACCCAGTAGCCGTCGCGCTCGAGGTACGCCTCGACCACCGAACGCGTCTGCGCTTCATCCTCCACGAGCAGGATCCTGCGTGTGTCCACAACAGCGCCCTTCTGATGACCGACACGTCAGAGGATACCGCGCGCCCGCGGCGGGGTCGCGCGGAACCTGTGGAGGTCGTGTGGAGACGGCGTCAGGGACCCGCGACCGGGATGCGGACCGTGAACGTGCTCCCCTCGCCCGGAAGGCTCTCTACCTCGATGGTGCCGTCGTGCGCACGAACGATCTCGCTCACGATGAACAGGCCGAGTCCGAGGCCGCCGTACTCCCGGGTCGATGACATATCGGCCTGCGAGAAGCGGTCGAACAGCCGCCCCTTCTCCTCGGGCCCTATCCCGATGCCCTGGTCGCGAACAGAGATGACCGCCCGGCCATCGGCTACGCCGAGCGTGACCTCGACATCGCCGCCGTCGGGCGAGTACTTGACGGCGTTGTCCACCAGGTTCGTGACCACGCGGGCGATCCGGTCGGCGTCGCAGACGACGGCCGGAATGTCAGGATCGGCCACCACGGTGAGCCGGTGCCCCGAGTCGTGATACACGTTCTCCGCCGAGAAGCGGACGACCTCAGCGAGATCCACCGGCCGGAGCATGGGCCGAACACCCTCGGCCACGATGTCGTTGACTTCCAGCAGCTCCTCGACCAGGCCGCGCATGCGATCGGCGTTGCCCCGCAGCCGCTCCACGATGATGGGAGTCTGGCTGGCCAGCCGCTCACCAGACGTCTCGCCAAGCAGTTCGACGAAGCCCACGATGCTCGTCAGTGGCGTGCGAAGTTCGTGCGATACGGTCTGGATGAAGTCGTCTTTCAGCTGTTCGAGCCGCCGACGTTCGGTTGCGTCCACGCCGAAGACGTTGTAGCTCGCAGCCTCACCGTCCTCATCGACGGTGCACGTGATGACACACTCCACCACGTGCGGCTCACCACTGACCGGCAGCACATCGAGCGCGCAGCGGCGGATGTCGGCGGCGGGTAGCGCATCGAGGGCCGACGTGAGGATCTCCTGAGAAGCGGGGGCGAGCAGCACGCTCGCGGCATCCACGCCAATCAGATCCGCGGCACCACGGCCGCTGATGCGCTCGACCCCGTTGCTGACAAGCGTGACACGCCGCTCGCGGTCGAGGATGCAGATGAACAGATCAGCGAACTCGAGAACACCGCGCGTGAAGTCGCGCTCATGGCGCAGTTCGGCCTCGGCGCGCTTCCGTTCGAGTACGTCTGCGTTGAGCTCCTCGATGAGCCCCTGCTTGACCGCGACCTCCTGCTCGAGCATGTCGAGAGCCGAGCGAAGCTCGGCGTTCGCACGCTCGAGACCGCTGGCCTTCTCATCGAGTTTGTCGACGAGCCGCTCGCTGTACTGCCGGAAGACGACGGCCTCATCCGTGAGTTCCGGCTGCCGGGCGGTTGCCGAGCCGCCGGTGCCGGCAAGGGACTCGGCGGCCTCGATGAGGGCCTGCGGCTCCATCGGCTTTCGCCAGAAGGCGTCGGCGCCGAGACCATGCGCGAAGGACTCATCGGCCTGCCCCGTGTACGACGCCGTGTAGAACGCAAGCGGGATTCCCGCGGTCCATTCATCGGCCTTCCACGCGCGCAACAGCTGGTAGCCATCCATGTGCGGCATGAGGATGTCCGAGATGACCAGGTCGGGAAGGTCCTGATGCGCGAGTTGGAGCGCCTCGAAGCCATCGGTCGCCGTGCTCACCCGATGACCGGCCGAGCGCATGATCGACTCGTTGAGATACCTGCTCGCAGCGTCGTCGTCGACCACCAGTACGTGCAACCGACCCCACCCCCCACTCCGGGGTTATCCTGCGCCCATCATACCGTCAACCCGTCGGAAGCGGGCCCGCCTGTGGGCACGACGAGCGCGAACGTCGATCCCTCGCCCGGCGTGGACTCCATCTCGATGCGGCCGCCAAGCAGGCGCGCGAGCCGCGCGCTGATCGCGAGGCCGAGGCCGGTTCCCTCGATCGGCGCCAGGTCGTCGCCCTCGAGCCGAACGAACTCGCGGAAGATCGCCTCGCGCTGGTCTGGCTCGATGCCCGGACCGGTGTCGGTCACCGAGAAGCGCGCCTCTCCTCTGCCCACAGTGACGGTGAGGTCGACCGTGCCGGTCCGCGTGTACTTCACGGCGTTCCCGGCGAGGTTGGTGATGATCTGCTCGAGGCGCCGCCGGTCCGTCACGATCTCCAGATCCGGATCGGCGGGCCCCCCGGCCGACCACACGAGTCCCTTGGCGACGGCAAGGGGCGCCATCGTGCGTTCCACCGAACTGACCATCTCGGCGATCTCCACCGGCTCGAGCTCGATCTCATCACGCCCGGCCTCGATGCGAGACAGGTCGAGAACGTCGTTGATGAGCGCGAGCAGATGACGCCCCGCGTCCCGGACGATGCCGATCTGCATGCGCTGCTCCTCATCGAGCGGCCCCGAACGCCCATCGGCGAGCAGGCTCGTGAACCCGATGATCGAGTGGAGCGGCGTCCTGAGCTCGTGGCTCATAGTCGCGAGGAAGGCACTCTTGGCCTCGGTGGCCGCCGTGAGACGCGCGTTGGCGTCCTGCAGCTCGGTGGTGCGTTCCGCGATGAGCGCCTCGAGTCCCTGCTGGTATCGCAGCAACTCCTCACGCGCCTCGATCGCCTCGGTCACGTCACGCGCGAGGACGAGCTCGCCACGACGGCCCTCGAACAGCGTGATGTATGACGTGATCTCCATCCACAGGAGCGCGCCTTGCTTCGTGTGGTGGCGCCACAGACCCGCGCGGTCGATCCCACCGACCGCGCCGTCGCGGGCGGCCTCCACGCTGGCCAGAAGGCGGCCGACGTCCTCTTCGGGCCGTATGTCGCTGATGCGCATGGAGAGGAACTCTTCACGGGAGTAGCCGTACTTGGCGACCGCCGCGTCGTTGACCGCGAGGAAGTCGAGCGTCTCGAGGTCGTAGACCCACATGGGGCTGGGATTGCTGTCGAACAGATCGCGATACTCGCGCTCGCGCTCCACAGTGCGCGCGGCGAATCGGCTGACGAGAGCATAGAGGGCCGCACCGGTGATGCCGACGAACCCGGTCCCTTTGAGGAACGAGTACCTGGCGACCTGCTCGGCCGAGAAGCCGAGCGTAAGAAGGGTCACATCCGAGAACAGCAGCCACGCGATTGCGACGACCACGTAGATGGATGCCAGAGGCAACGCGCCCAAGTGCGGCCACCCGCTTCCCACGTGCAGGACGACTCCGATGCGGTCGTGCCGAACAAGCGTAACAGAACGCCGCGGTCAGAGGCCCATGACGATCGGCACGACCTCGTCTCCCGCGGCGGTGCGGCCCATCGACTCCGGCTCGAGCGCGAGCAGCCGCTCGGCAAGCTCAGGAGGAAGCGGGTCGGTGAGGTCGATACGCTCACCGGTACCGGGGTGGTCGAACGCGATGCGGTAGGCGTGCAGGAACTGACGGCCCAGGCCGAGATCGGCCTTTGGGTGGTTGCGGCCGTACAGCGGGTCACCCACCACCGGATGGTCGATATAGCGCATGTGCACGCGGATCTGGTGTGTGCGGCCGGTGTAGAGCTTGCACTCGACGAGCGAGTAGCCGTCGTCGAAACGCCCGGCTGCGAACCTCTCCAGCACCCGGAACGTGGTCACGGACTGCTTCGCGGACGCATGGTCGCTCACGGCCATGCGCATGCGGTCCTTGGGATTGCGCCCAAGCGGCGCATCGATGATGCCGGTGTCGGGAGCGATGTACCCGTGCACGAGAGTCACGTAGCGGCGCTCGATGTTCCGTAGACGCAGAGCGTCGGACAGCGCCACCTGGGTCCAGTCATCCTTGGCGACCATCATGAGACCCGAGGTGTCCTTGTCCAGCCGGTGCACGATGCCGGGTCGCCCCTCACCTGCCTGCGTGCCGAGATCGGCGGTGTGGCCGAGTAGCGCGTGGACGAGCGTTCCTGTGGCGTGACCGCGCGCGGGATGCACCACGAGTCCCGCAGGTTTGGACAGCACGATCAGGTGCGCGTCCTCGAACCGGATGTCGAGCGGGATGGACTCGGCCTCGAGCGTCGTCTCCTCGGCCTCGGCCGGGTACACGTCTATCCGCTCGCCGGCCCGAACGATGTGCCGCTTGGACGCGATCTCACCGTTGACGCGCACGTAGCCGCCCTCAAGCAGGCGCTGCGCCGCCGAGCGGCTCGGCAGGATGTCGAGCTGTCCGAGCAGTACGTCGAGGCGCGCACCGGCTTCATCCCCGCGGACGTTGTGCGTGTGACGCTCGCTCATGAGACCGACGCCTCCCCGGGCGCATCGTCGGAGGCGGGCGCTTCGCGATGGTCGCGGCTGAACAGGAGCCACACGACGATGAGGACCACACCGACATCGAGCGAGATGTCAGCCACGTTGAACACCGGCCACCAGCCGAGGTTGAAGAAGTCCGTCACGCCGCCAAGGAACACCCGATCGATGAGGTTGCCGATCGTTCCGCCGGTCACGAGTGCAAGGCCCCAGCGTACGAGCCACGACTCGGGACGGACCCGCGCAAGCGTCCACGCGATCACCCCGAGCACGACGAAAGCCACGCTGATGAGCAGCCACTGCTGGCCGCGAAACATGCCGAAGGCCGCGCCCGTGTTCCGGACGCGCGTGAGCCAGAACACGCCATCGATCAGCGGGATCGAGTCGTTGAGTGTGAGTGAGGCGCGAACGATGGCCTTCGTGACCTGGTCGATCACGACCACGGTGGCCACGGTCACAGCGAACGCGAGCGCGCGAGCCCGCGTCACTACGAGATCTCCTCCCGCTCCTTGCAGCCGATGCAGAGTTCGGCAGCGGGCACGACCTCGAGCCGCGCCTCGGCGATGGGATCGCCACAGCGCAGACAGATGCCGTACGTACCCTCGGCCATGCGCGCGAGCGCACGCTCGATCTGCGCGAGGCTCTCACGCGCGCGCTCCTCGAGGGTGGCGTCGAGCTCGCGGGCAAACGTCGCCGTGCCCTGGTCGGCCATATGGTCGCGATAGTTGTTCTCGCCGGACACGTCCGAGAGGGTCTCCTGACCCTCGCGCTCGTACTCGGCGATCTCCTCGATCAGACGCTCCCGCTCGGCCTCAAGTGCCGCCTTGAGCGTGTCTCTCAGTGCAGTGTCCATGCGACGTGCTCCCTCGTACGGGGTCATGTATGTCGAAGCGCCCCGCCGAGGGGGCGCCCGATCTCATCCTGTCTATCAGTATATACCCGCCGCACGACGCGAGGCAGGGGCAGGTCGGTCAGAGCGCCGAGACGACGGTGGAGCAGCGCGCGCACAGGTCGTCCGCGCCGAGCTCGCGCCAGTTCCAGCAGCGAGGGCACTTCTCGCCCTCGGCGGCCTCGACGATGACCCTAGGCGCCCCGGCCTCAGCCTCACCGTCATCGGCAGGTTCGAGCACGACCGCCGAGACGATGAACATCTCGGCCAGCGCCTCGGCCCCGCGCGCTTCGAGCACCGCACGGTCCGCCGGCACCGCGCGCACCCGTAGCCGGGCCTGCTGGCTCTTGCCGATCTCGCCCGCGTTGCGCGCGTCTTCGAGCGCCTTGGTCGCGGCGTCTCGCGCGGCCAGCACGACACCGTACGCGGCGCGAAGGTCCGCCGCGTCCGCACGCTCCTCGGCCACCGGCCAACCCGCCAGGTGCACGCTCACGACGCCATCTCGCAGCGGCTCGGCGGCCGACTGCCACACCTCCTCGGCAGTGAAGCTCAGCACGGGCGCCACGAGACGCACGACGTCGCCCAGGACGGCGGCGAGCACCGTCTGTGCGCTGCGACGCGAGTGCGAGCCCGCGGCATCCGCGTACAGACGGTCCTTGAGCACATCGAGGTAGAACGCCGAGAGTTCCACGACGCAGTAGTCGTAGACGGCGCGATACACCGTGTGGTACTTCCACTCGTCGTATGCCTTCGTCACGCGGGACACGAGGTCGCCGAGGGAGACGAGCGC
The DNA here is from genome assembly GCA_030651765.1 of Coriobacteriia bacterium. Lineage (GTDB taxonomy): Bacteria > Actinomycetota > Coriobacteriia > Anaerosomatales > Anaerosomataceae > UBA2272. Next base: position 46,822 of record JAUSBY010000012.1, read on the forward strand.
GTACCGATCGAGTTCGGGCATCTGATCGTACGGGACCGCGAGCGACGGCTCGAAGTCGGCGAGGTTGCCGAGCAGGAACCGGAACGTGTTCCTGATACGGCGGTACGCTTCGCTCGTCCGCTCGAGGATCTCGTCTGAGACGCTCACGTCCTGCGAGTAGTCCGACGACGCCACCCACAGGCGGATGATGTCGGCGCCGTACTTCGAGACGACGTCGAGTGGTGAGATGACGTTGCCGAGTGACTTGGACATCTTGCGGCCGTCGCCGTCGACGATGAACCCGTGGGTGAGGACCGCCGAGAACGGCGCCTGGTCGTACGCGCCGACGCTCGTCAGCAGCGCCGACTGGAACCAGCCGCGGTGCTGGTCGGAGCCCTCGAGATAGAGCTCGGCCGGACGGTGGAGCTCGGGACGCGCCTCGAGCACGCTCGTGTGCGAGACCCCGGACTCGAACCAGACGTCGACGATGTCGCTCTCGGCCTTCAACTCCGAGCCGCCGCACCGGGGACACGCGGTCCCCGCGGGCAGATACTCGGCAGGCTTCTTCTTGAACCAGGCGTCGGCGCCCTCGGTGGCGAAGAGATGCTCCACGGCGGCGAACGTCTCGTCGGTTGCCACCGTCTCACCGCACGCGACACACGCGAACACGGGGATGGGGACGCCCCACGCGCGTTGACGGCTGATGCACCAGTCGGGACGATCGGCCACCATGGAGCCGATACGGTTGACCGACCATCCGGGCACCCACTCCACACCCTTCATCGCCTGCATGGCGGCGTCTCGCAACCCGGTGGCGTCCATCGAGACGAACCACTGCTCGGTGGCGCGGAAGATGACCGGCTTCTTGCAGCGCCAGCAGTGCGGGTAGCTGTGCGAGGTGGTGCCCGCGTGCACGAGCGACCCCTGCTCGCGGAGCCACTCGATGATCACCGGATTGGCCTTCTCGACGTGCATCCCCGCGAAGGGACCGCCACCCGCGTCGAACACGCCGTTGTCGTCGACCGGCATCAGTGACGGCAGACCGAACCGCTGGCCGACGAGGTAGTCCTCCTCACCGTGACCGGGCGCCGTGTGCACCGCGCCCGTACCGGTGGAAAGCTCGACATGCTCGCCGGTGATGATCACGCCGGTGCCGTCGGTGTGGACGGGAAGCACGTAGTGGAGACCCGCAAGTGCGCCGCCCTTCACGCGCGTCGGCAGCACGTGGTAGTCCTCCCATCCGGCGATACCCGCGACGCTCTCGACGAGCGCCTCGGCGAGAACCACGATCTCGCCGGCGACCTTCACGCCCACGTAGTCGGCGTCGTCGGCCAGGGTAACGCCCACGTTGGCCGGGAGCGTCCACGGCGTCGTCGTCCAGATGAGTACCGAGACGGGCAGATCCTCGGCTGCCCACGGCTCGGGCGCATCAGTAAACCTGAACTTGACGTAGATGCTGTGCGACGTCTCATCACCGTACTCGATCTCAGCCTCCGCCAGCGCCGTCTTGCAGCGGTAGCACCAGTGGATGGGCTTCGAGCCCCGGTAGACCATGCCGCGCCTGTACATCTCGGCGAAGACCTTGACGTTGCCGGCCTCGTAGGCCGGGTTCAGCGTCAGGTACGGGTCGTCGAAATCCCCCTGCACGCCAAGGCGCTGGAACTCCGCCGCCTGTACGCCGACGAAACGCATCGCATAGTCCCGGCACAGTGCGCGCAGATCGGCCTGCGAGATCTCCTTCATGCGCTCCGGGCCGAGGTCCTTCTCGACCTGGTGCTCGATCGGCTGCCCGTGGCAGTCCCACCCGGGAACGTACGGAGCGTAGTAGCCGCGCATCGACTTGTACTTGACGACGAGGTCCTTGAGCACCTTGTTGAAGGCCGTGCCCATGTGGATGTGGCCGTTGGCGTAGGGCGGGCCGTCGTGAAGCACGAACACCGGACCGTTCTCGTTCGCCTCGAGGCACCTGCGGTAGATATCGAGCTCGTCCCAGAACCGCAGCCACTCGGGCTCGCGTGTCGCCAGACTCGCCCGCATCGGGAACGCGGTATCCGGCAGGTTCATGGTCTGCTTGTAGTCGACCTTCTCGGTCATCGGCCCATCCTCTCGCCTCTCGCGGTCGCCTTGAGGCAACGACAAAGCGCGCCCGTCCTCTTCTGGGACGAAGCGCGCCTCGGGGGTTCAGGTGCTGCTCCGCGGTACCACCCAGCTTGCGCGCACGTCCATCAGGACCTCGCGCCACTCGGTCGCCCGGTAACGGGGGCATCCGTCGGCGCCTACCGGGCATCGCTGCCGTTCGGGCCGAGGCTCGGAGGTGATCTTCGGCTGCGCCTTCGCCTGCGGGCTTTCACTGTCCCCGCTCGCTGCCGAGGCGGTCTCGCGCCTACTCTTCCTCGTCACAGCCATCGTCATGCTGTCGCGCGACCCTCGAGCCGCGTAGGTGCGATGGTAGCGCCGGAGCCGACAGGGGTCAACGCGCGGAGAGCGCCGGCCTCAGAACAGCCCCTCCTGCGGTGCGCCGAACGCCGCACGCGCCTCGGCCTCCCCCACGCCGTCGATAGCGACCTGTTTGTGACGGCTCGCTTCGCCACGCACCACACGCACCGCGCCTTTCGGCACGCCGAGTGCAGCGGCGATCACCCTGCATGCGGCTGCGTTGGCCTTGCCACCCTCTGGCGGGGCCGTGACCCTCACAGACAGCTCACCCCCTCGCCAGCCCGCGACCTCGTCGCGAGCAGACTTGGGGGTGACGTGAACAGCGATCCTCAATGGAAGCGCCGCCTAGTCGATCTCCTCGATGTCGACGTCGTCCTCGCGCTCGCCGAATCCGAACTCGGCCACGTCGAAGGAGACGGTGTCATCCGGCCGGAGTCCTGACTCGGCAACGTCGCCGAGGTGCAGGCTCGCGACGAAGCCGGCTTCCGGCGGCTCCTCCGCGATGGGCGCGTCGGCCGTGGCAGGAGCCGGCGGCACGATGTCTGTGGGAACCACGATCGTGGCGGGACGGGCGGAGGCGCGGGGAGCGCTCACATCGGCGTCCGCGATCGTCTCGTCGCCTGCCGTGCCGACCATGAGTGTCACGTCTTCGGGAAGCGATATCTCGGCGATTCCGCTCAGGTGCGTCTCGAGCAGCCGCCGGAACTCGGCGCGGAACGCCTCCTCGGCCTGCTTGATGCGCGTGAGGTCGCCGACGGCCTTCTGCTTCGAGGTGAGCGCGCTGTGGATGACCTCTTTGGCCTTGACCTCGGCGTCTTTGAGTACCGCGGCAGCTTCCTGCTGCGCCTTGCCGATGATCTCGTCAGCGGACTTCTGCGCGCTTACGAGCGTGTTGTGCAGCGTGCGCTCCATGTCCTGGTAGCCGCGGACCTTCTCGTCGAGCCCGTCGATGCGCTCGGAGAGGTCGATGTTCTCCTTGAACAGGCGCTCGAGCTCGTCTGCGACCTGGTCGAGAAAAGCGTCGACCTCGGCCTCGTTGTAGCCGCGGAGCGCATGTCCGAACTCCTTGTGGTGGATATCGAGCGGGGTGAGCTTCATCGGTCCGTCCTTCCCGACCGGGTGCGAGTTGTCCTCTTGCGGGATTCTAACGCAAGAACCTGACGAGTGCGGACGCGATGAGCGAAAGTGCGACCATCGCGACGATCGGCGATATGTCCATCATTCCCAGCGGAGGGATGATGCGACGGAAGATGCCAAGCCAAGGCTCCACGATGGTGCCGAGCGTTCGGTAGATGTCGAAGAGCAGCCCGCGCGGACGAATCCACGACATCAACACGTAGACGATGATGAGGATCTGGTAGAAATCGATGAGGCGAACGATGATGCCGACGGGCGTCATGAGCCGAGCTCCTTCGCCCGTCGCACGGCCGCCTCGACCGCATCTGAGACGGCCGTCCGCAGACCGCCGGCCTCAAGAGCGGTGATCGCCGCGATCGTCGTTCCTCCGGGGCTTGCAACCCCGTCGATGAGCTCCTGCGGGTGCATCCCCGTGGCGATGAGCAGCTCGGCCGTGCCCTTCACCGTCTGCACGGCGAGTGTCTGGGCGACCTCCCGGGTCAGTCCCTGGTTGACGCCGGCCCGAGCAAGCGCATCGATCATGAGCGCGATGTACGCCGGGCCGGAGCCCGAGATGGCCGTCGCGGCGTCCTGGTTGCGCTCATCGATCACGACCGCCTCGCCGAGCGACTCGAACAGCGTCCTGACCTGTTCGATCTGCGCCTCGGTCGCCGAGCCGCCACCGCTCACGACGGCCATTCCCGCGCCGACCATCGCCGGTGTGTTGGGCATGACCCGTACGACCGGCGTGGCGGGCCGAAGCAGTGATTCGATGCGGGCTGTCGTGATTCCAGCCGCGATCGACACGACGACCGCGCCCTCGGCGACATCATCGGCCAGATGCGCGAGAACCGCGTCGAAGACCTGCGGCTTGACGGCGACCAGCACGATCTCGGCCTCGCCGACGATCTCGTGACCATCGCCGACCGTAGCGATACCGTGCCGGGCAAAGACCTCACGACGTTCGGCGTTAGGCTCCGCAACGGCGATCGACGCGGCACCGAGAACTCCGGACGAGACGAGCCCGGCGGCGATCGCCTCGCCCATCCTGCCGCCACCTACGATGGCGAGCGTGTAGCGGGCGGTCACGGGCACCTCATCCATCGACACTGAACAGGCCCCGGTCCCGCAAAGCCGCGCGCTGCGCGTCGCTGACGGTCACGTTGGCGGGTGTGAGCATGAAGACCTTGTCGGACACCTTCTGCAGTCCGCCATTGAGTCCGTACGTAAGCCCCGATGCGAACGCCAGCAGCTGCCGTGCGATGTCGGGATCGGTCATGGTGAGGTTCATGATCACGGACATGCCGGACTTGAATCTGTCCGCAATGGCCTGCGCCTCGGCATACGCCCGCGGTTCTACGATCTGCATCTTGACCTGCGGAACGGCCTGCATGCCCGGTCCCGGAGAGACGGTCCCCTGCCTGCCGGCGTCGCGCGCACGGTCGAGATCCGGCTCACGCCTCACACGGCGGATGCTCGTGGGCGGTTCTTCATCGTACGGGCTGCGATAGGCCGGCGGGGCGTCATAGCCCTCGGCCCCCTCCTCAGCCTCGTCGTAGTCTTCGTACTCGTCGTAGTCGTCGTCTCCGAAGCCGAGCCTCGCTTTGATGTCACGCCACACGCCCACGCTCGTCTCCTCGCATACGTCGGATCGGCTACCGGCCGAAGATCGCGCGACCGATGCGTACGATGGTAGCACCCTCTTCGATGGCGACCTCGAGATCGTTGGTCATCCCCATGGAGAGTTCCGTCATCTCCACCCCATTGAACCGCATAGCGTCAAGGGATTCAAACAGCCCGCGCAGGTCCCGGAAGACCCAACGGATCGACTCGGCACGCGACGCGAACGGAGCGATGGTCATGAGACCCCGGACGTCGACAGCCGGCAGGTCGAGTGAGCGTCTGAGCACGTCAACGGCCTCGTCGGGAGTCATCCCGTGCTTCGAGACCTCGTGCGCGACGTTGACCTGGAGCAGCACTGGCTGCACGACACCCATGGCACTGGCAACGCGATCGACTCGCTCCAGCAGGTGCGCGGAGTCCACCGAGTGGATCAGGTGCGCCTTGCCGACCACGTGCTGGACCTTGTTGGACTGGAGTGTCCCGATGAAGTGCCACCGCACGTCCGGGAACAGACCACGCTTGGCGACGAACTCCTGGACGCGGTTCTCGCCGAAGTCGGTCACGCCGGCCGCGATCGCGTCGCGCACCTCCGGCGGCCCGACCGTCTTGGCAACCGCGACGATTGCGATCTCGTCGGCATCGCGACCGACCGCGTCCGCCGCATCGCACACACGGCGGCGAACGGCGTCGTATCGCTCGGCTACCTGGCTCACGAGTCGGGTGTGTCCGTCTCCTCGCCGGTCGTGTCAAACGCCTCGAACTCGCCGGTCACCATGTACACGAGGCGCTCGCCGATGTCGACCGCGTGGTCCGCGATCCGCTCGAGATAACGCGAAGCGAGCACCATCTGGCTCGCCCACTCGATGTCTTCTTCCTCCTGCAGGCGGGCGAGTTCGCGGAAGAACTGCTTGAAGAGGTGGTCGATCGGCTCGTCCATCTCCTTCAACTTGTACGCCAGCTCGAGGTCGTTCTTCTCGAAAGCCTCGAGCATCGCCTCAAGAACGCGGTGCACGAGGTTGCCCTGCGCCTTGATGAGATCGTAGAGCGTCTGCGGGCCACGACGGCCGGCGGTGCGACGTGCAGCCTTGGCGATGTTCACGGCCAGATCGCCCATGCGCTCCATGTGCATGCTGATATGTGCGAGCGAGTGGAGCAGGCGCAGGTCACGCGCGACCGGGAACTGCGTCGCGATCGTCTCGAGCGTGCGCTCCTCGAGCGCCAGACAGCGCGTGTCGATCTCGTCGTCGCGCGCGATGACGGCCTCGGCAAGCTCGACGTCGGCCTCGACGAGGGACACGGCCGCGTCGCGGGAGACCGCTATGATCAGTCGCCCGATATCGACGACCTCGGCCTTGATAGCCTTGAGTTCCTTGCGATAGCTCTCACGCATCACGGTTCGCTTCTCCTCGCCTCGTGGTCGCCGGCCGATCATCTGGCCATTATAGCCGCGGCCGACGCACCGCATGTGAAACGCCCGTTACAGTCTGACTACCCGAAACGCCCGGTGATGTAGTCTTCTGTCCGTCGGTCGCGCGGGCTCGTGAAGATCTCGGCGGTCCGTCCAAACTCGATGAGCTCGGCGGCCTCACCCTGCTTCTCCTGCAAGAAGAACGCTGTCTCGTCGGAGACACGCGCAGCCTGCTGCATGTTGTGCGTCACGATGATGATCGTGACCGAGTTCTTCAGCTCGGCCATGAGGTCCTCGACCTTCTGCACACTCGTAGGGTCGATCGCCGAACACGGCTCGTCCATGAGTAGCACGTCCGGCTGGACCGCGAGCACGCGCGCGATGCACAGCCGTTGCTGCTGACCGCCGGACAGCGTCAGACCACCGCGGCCCATGATGTCCTTGACCTCTTTCCAGACGTTCGCGCGCACGAGCGCCTTCTCGACGATCTCGTCGAGCTCGGCCCTCTTCGTGACACCGTGCAAGCGGGGCCCGAATGCCACGTTGTCGTAGATCGACATCGGGAACGGGTTCGGCTGCTGGAAGATCATCCCCACGCGGCGACGCAGGTCGACCGGGTCAACGCCCGAGCCGTAGATGTCCGCGCCGTCGAGCGTGATCGTGCCCTCGAGGCGGGTACCGGGGATGAGGTCGTTCATGCGGTTCAGGCATCTCAAGAACGTGGACTTGCCACACCCGGACGGGCCGATGAACGCCGTGACCGAGTTCTCGCGCACGTCGATCGTGATGCCGGTCAGCGCATGGAAGTCACCGTAGAAGAACTCGAGGCCGCGAACACTGAACCTCGGGTTCCCGGTGAGGGGTTCGGTGGAGAGCTGTGAAACCGGCGGGGAGGGGTTCATCCCTGGAGCCTCCTGTTCCGGGCTGCAAGCCAGCGTGCGCTGAGGTTGAAGAAGAGCACCATCACCATGAGCAGGAGCGCTGTGCCGTACGCGGCGTCCATGTTGATGCCCTCCATGGCCAGCATGTACAGGTGCACGGTCATCGACCGGCCCGAGTCAAGCGGCGAGATCGGCAGATACACGGCCTGTCCCATCGTGAAGATCACGACCGCAGTCTCGCCGACCGCCCGACCCATAGCGAGGATGATGCCCGTGAGAATGCGCGGCAGTGCCGAGGGCAGCACGATCCGGCTCACGGTCTGCCACTTGCTCGCGCCCAGACCATAGCTGCCCCAGCGGATGTACTTGGGAACGGCCCGGATCGCCTCCTCGGTCGCCCGCATGACGATCGGCAGCATGAGGAACGACAGCGCAAGCGCGCCGGAGAGTACCGAGAAGCCGAGCCCCATCACCTCGACGAAGAGTGCGAAGCCGAACAGGCCCATGACGATCGACGGCACGCTGGCAAGCGTGTCGGCGGCGAACCGGATGGCGTCGACGAGCTTGCCCTGCACCGCGTACTCGGCAAGGTACACGGCGGCCAGAACCGCGATAGGCGTGACGATGAGCATGGACAGACCGGTGACATACATCGTCGCGATGATGGTCGGCCCGATGCCGCCCTCGGCATTCACGCCGTGAGGCTTCGTGAAGATGAACTCGGGCGTGATCTGGCCGACCCCCCGCACGAACACATACAGGATGACGGCACCGAGAATGGTCACCGTAGTGATCCCACACAGCCATAGCACCCCGAGCGCGATCCGGTTGGTCCAGCGCTTGTCCATCGCCTACGACCTCTTCGCGTTCAGCCGGGAGAGTGCACGCACGATCGCGACGAGCCCCATCGAGATGATGAACAGGATGATAGCCAGACCGAACAGCGCCGTACGATGCGTGCCCGATGCGTAACTCATGTCGATCACGATCTGACTCGTGATGGTTGCGATCGGGGCGCCGAGTCCCTCGAAGAACTGCGGTGCATTGCCCGCCACCATGACGACGGCCATCGTCTCGCCGATCGCCCTGCCCATGCCGAGGATGATCGCGTCGAAGATGCCGATCTTCGCGGCCGGCACGAGCACCTTGTAGATGGTCTGCCACGTCGTCGCGCCCATGGCGTAACTCGCCTCGCGAATCCCGGGCGGCACCGAGCGAAGCGCGTCCTCGGTCAGCGTGGCGATGGTCGGCACGATCATCACCGCCAGGATCAGCGACGCCGTGAGCGGCCCAAAACCCATGCTGCCGGTCAGCTCGGCCACGAACGGCCGCACGATCACGAGGCCGAAGAACCCGAACACCACCGAAGGCACGCCGGCGAGAAGCTCGACGGCCGGCCGGACGATCCCGCGCACGGTGGGAGTCGCGATCTCCGAAAGGAAGATCGCGGTGCCGATGGCGAGCGGTGCGCCAAAAACAAGGGCGCCGATCGTGACCACGAGCGTGCCGGTCACGAGCGGACCGATTCCGAACTTGCCGAGCGTGGAGGACCACTCGGAGCCGAAGAGGAACGCCGCCAGACCCGGATCTTCGATGACCGGCCAGCCCCGGAATCCGACGAAGAAGAAGATGAGCGCCACACCGGCCACGGCTGCGATCGCGCAGGTAAGGAACAGATTCTTGAGCAGTGCCTCCTGGATGTAGGTGGCACGAGACATCATCTTGAGCGTGCGGGCAGCGCCCGCCTCTGGAGCGCGCTTCGTCTCGAGCGGCTCAGCCACCGTGGACCTCCTTGGCGGTGATCGGGATGAACCCGGCATCACGGACCACGGAGTCCTGGACCGCGGGCGACAACACGTACTCGATGTACGCGACGGTGGACTCGCTCACCTCTCCGTGTGTGAAGAAGTGCAGGACACGCTGGATCGGGTAGTCCCCCGCGACCACGGCAGCCTCGGAAGGCTCGATGCCATCGACAGCGACGGCGCGCACATCATCGTTCACGAAACCGAGTGAGATGTACCCCACCGCGCCCGGGATATCGGAGACGACCGCGCGTACCTGCCCGGTCCCGGGGAGGATCACCGCACCGAGGTCGAAGCGGGCATCACCCATGACGATCTTGGAGAACGCCTCGCGAGTACCGGATGCCTCGTCGCGGTTGACCAGCCCGATCTCCAGGTCCGGTCCACCGAGCTCACTCCAGTTGGTGATCACGCCCGCGAAGATCGAGCGGATCTCGAGGGTGGTCAACTCGCGCACCGGGTTATCAGGATGCACGATCACAGCGATCGCGTCGTAGGCGACCGGCGTGTCGGCCAGGCCGAGTTCGTACTCGGCCTCCTTGAGTTCGCGCGACGACGTCCCGATGTCCGAGGAACCGGTCGAGACGCTCTCGATGCCGGCCGACGAGCCCATACCCGAGACGAGAATCGAGACGCCCGGGTGCGATTCGCCATACATCTCCCCCGCCACCTCGGCGATGGGCAGCAGCGTGGTCGAGCCGGACACGACGACCTCCTGCCGGCCCCCGTCCCCGGAGCATCCGGACGTGAGCACGACGGACAGCGAAAGCAGCGTGATGAGTGCTAGAGAATGACCGCGAGCGCACCGTGACGGCCTGTGCGGCCCTCGGAACGGTACGAATAGAAGCGATCGGTGTTGTGCGCGGTACAGATGCCGAGGTGCCACTGGCGCTCTTTCGGGACTCCTGATCGCTTAAGGTCCTGGGCGACCGCAGCCCCGAGGTCCAGGCGGGGCGTGGCCGCGGTAATCGTAACAAACGCGTTGTCGAAATGCGACACGCACTCGGGACCTACTTCGTAACAGCACTGTCCGATGTGCGCCCCGATGAACGCGGTCAGGTCATCCTCGCCGGGAAGCCGGGCAAGTACACGCGCGGCCGCGCCCGCGATCCCGCCCGCCGCACCCCTCCAGCCCGCGTGGACAACCGCGACGGCAGGCACCGACGGGCGAGCGAGAACGACCGGGACGCAGTCGGCGTAGAGCAGGAGCAGGGGCACGCCAGGCGTCCGCGTCCAGAGCGCGTCTGTGTCGGCAAGGGGGAGTCGGTCACCGTCTGCGAACGAGCCGGAACCCGCGTTCGCGAGCGTGACCTCGCACGACGCCGTCCCATGGATTTGCCCGGCCGTCGTGAGCCGGTCGCGCAACGGGGCGATGCCAAGTGCCGAGAGCAGACGGCCACGGTTGATATCAACGGCTCCAGGATCGTCCCCGACGTGCGATGCGAGGTCGAGGGACGTATACGGATCCATGCTCACGCCACCGGACCTCTCGGAGAACGCGACTCCGATCCCGGATTCGGCGAAAAGCGAGGGTACGACGTGCATCGCAACCCCGTCACGCACGACTAGCTCGAACACGGCTGCTCCCTCCGCTCGGCGCTGGAAGCCCTGCCCAGTCTGATGCTGGCAAACCCCACAGTATTACGTCACACTCGCAGAAGCGATGCGCGCACTCGCCATCGCCATGGTGTTACCACATGGCTGCTCACTGGAAGGGGGTGACACGACTATGAAGCGGTCATTCTCGTTTGTCTCCTCGCTCTCGGTGGGCACCCTCGCCTTACTTACTGCGGCACCCGCCTTTGCGCAGGACTACTACAGCACGGGCGACGACGTCGCGGCGCTGGCCGGACTCGGCATATACGCGTTCTGCTGCCTGGTCCCCGGCCTGCTCCTCGGCATCTTCAACCTGTGGATGCTCATCGACGCCATCATGCGTCAGGAGCATGAGTACCCGAACTCAACGGGCAACTCCAAGCTCATCTGGATCCTGTTGCTTGTCTTCGTCGGTATGATCGCCGCGATCGTGTACTACTTCATGGTGTTCAGGAAGATCAAGCGCGGAAAGGGCGGCCCGCCCGCTGCCGGTGGCTACCAGGCCCCGATGGCACCGCAGGCTCCGATGGCACCGCAGGCTCCGCCGATGGCGCCACCCGCTCAACCGGCACCGCCTGCACCACCTGCGCCACCCGCTCCACCGGCACCGCCGGTCGAGTAGAGCGCAACCGCCGCACTACGGCGCGAAGGCCTGTCGCAGCGATGCGGCAGGCCTTCGTTCACGCCGGACGTCCCGACACGCACCCCGGGGAATGCGGACCGCCGCATGACGGAGCGCTTCGCTCGTCACACGGCGGCACCACTGCAACGGGTCCGTACGACCGACCCGTGGTCTTCTACAGATTGCGTCGCTTCAGGAATGCGGGGATATCGAGCTCCTCCTCGCCTGCATTCGATGGCAGGTCGAACGTCGGGATGCGCGGACCCTCATCCTCGGCTGTCACCGCGTCGAACTCCATGGTCTCCTGGCGACGCTTGGCGCCGAATCCGGTCGCGATGACCGTCACGCGGATCTGGTCCATCATCGAATCGTCGATCACGGCGCCGAAGATGATGTTCGCATCCGGGTGCGCCGCCGCCTGAACGACTTCGGCTGCCTCGTTGACCTCGAACAGGCCGAGGTCACTGCCGCCGGAGATCGAGAGCAAGACGCCGTTGGCACCCTCGATGCTCGACTCGAGCAGGGGGCTTGCGATGGCGGCCTTGGCGGCCTCGTGCGCGCGCGTGTCGCCCGTTGCGACGCCGATGCCCATGAGCGCCGTGCCGGCGTCCTTCATGACCGTGCGGACGTCGGCGAAGTCGAGGTTGATAAGCCCCGGTACCGTGATGAGGTCGGTGATCCCCTGACAGCCCTGCCGGAGTACGTCATCGGCGATCCGGAACGCGTCGAGGATCGACGTCTTCTTCTCGGCCACCTGCAGCAGGCGATCGTTGGGGATGATGATAAGCGTGTCTACGAACTCGCGCAGCTTCTGGATGCCCTCTTCCGCCTGGATGGCCCGCTTGCGGCCTTCAAAGGCGAACGGGCGGGTCACGACGGCGACCGTGAGGGCGCCGATCTCCTCCTTGGCGATCTGGGCGATGATCGGTGCGGCCCCGGTGCCGGTACCGCCACCCTCGCCGGCGGTGATGAAGACCATGTCGGCGCCCTGCAGCGCCTCTTTGATCTCGCCTCGGTTCTCCTCGGCGGCCTGAAGGCCGACATCGGGATCCGCTCCTGCGCCGAGACCCTTGGTCAAACCAACACCTATGTGGACCTTGTAGTCGGCGTCAGACATGAGCAACGCTTGATTGTCGGTGTTCACCGCGATGAACTCGACACCCTTGACCCCGGCCTCGACCATCCGGTTGACCGCGTTGGTACCGCCGCCACCGACGCCCACGACCTTGATCACTGCTAGGTAGTTCGCCCCCGTATCGAGCATCTTTTGCCTCCCGGAGCTGCCCGTTGTGCCAATAGTCTAAACCTATACTTGACGTTTACTGTGTTCGGGCAAAGGTCAATCTTCACACGAACCTTATACTAAACGCAAGGGGTTTGCAACGAGTTTTTCCGCGAGTTGCTCCCGGGCGTTCGGGCAGGCGCCGCGCCGCTACCGACCGAGCCCGCGCGAGATAGGCCTATCGATAGAGCGCACATCGATGAACACCACGTCCTGGCCCTGCTCGGCCATGATGCCGAGCGCCAGTGCGGACTTCTCCACAAGCTGGACCGCCTCCCCCACCATGACCTCGATACTCCCGTCGGTGATGAGGGTCGTTTCGTGGGCCGAGGCAGCCGAGACCGCACGCACACGCGACCTGAGGTCGGGCGACACGCCAGCGAGGACCTGAAGGGCATTGAGGAGTGCGGTGTCCTCGGTGACCTGATCCGCCACCGGTTCCAGCCCCGGTACGTCGCGGATCACCGGCAGGGGCGAATCCGTCGTGTCAAGTGACGACTCCCCTAGGAAGCGGCCGCCACCGTCGACGAACCAGAATGTCACGCCGGTGTCGAGCAGCGCTGCCGGGATCCGCTCTTCGATCACGATCGTGAGCGTCGACGGGAAGCGCCGCCCTGCCGACGCGTGCGCGATCCACGGGTCAGTCTCGAGGTCTGACTCTATCTGCGCGCGGGGGAACCTCAGCAGCGTGGCGTCTTCCGGGAGCGCCACGCGGGAGCGAACGGCCTCGGCCGAGAGTGTGCTCGTCCCGGTCACGTCCACTGTCTCGATGGCGAACAGCTGCGAGCGATACACCGCAGCCCCCAGCACTGTCACCACGATCAGGGCGCCCGCGATGAGCGCACCTCTCAAGCGGAGCGCCCGGCGCTGCTCGGCCCGCTTCGTCTCGCGCTGCTCGCGGCGTGCCCGCGCTGCCGCGGATTCGCGGCGCGGCGGACTCCCGCGTCGTCCGTCCCGCGACCCGCCGCCACCACGCGACCGGCCCCCCTCGGCCGCGCCCGCCGCAAGGTGCACGTCGGTCTCGGACGAACGGTTGCGAACTCCCGTGTCGATATGGACCCGCTTACGCGATGTCGAACGAGCCGAGGAGCCGGATCTCTGGTTCGAGTTCGATGCCATGTGTGTCCCTGACCACTATCTGTATCTTGCGGATGAGCCCGAGGACGTCTGCCGCCCTCGCCCCTCCGTCGTTGACGATGAAGTTCGCGTGAACCTCCGAAACGCGCGCACCACCCAGTCTCGTACCCTTGAGACCCGCGGCCTCGATCAAACGGCCGGCCGAGTAGTCCGGCGGGTTCTTGAACACGCTCCCCGCACAGGGCATCCCGAGCGGCTGTGTCGCTTTCCGGCGCTGCAGACTCCGCTCCATCTCGGCCCGGATCCTCGCACCCTCGCCCTGCTCGAGCATCACGACCGATTCGACGATGACTCCTGCCGAGGCGAGCCCGCTCGTGCGATATCCCCATGCTATGTCTGTTCCCGCAACCCGTCGCAGCCCTTCGCCGGGGACGTGCAGGGTCACCGACTCGATCACCGAGTCCATCCACACGCCGCCCGTGCCGGCGTTCATCGCGATCGCTCCACCGACCGTCCCGGGAATGCCCACGGCGAACTCCATACCCGACAGACCCCGCGAGAACGCGTCACGCACCACGTACGCCAGGATGCATCCCGCACCGCATGTGATCCGCGCACCGGCAACGGCGTGAGCCTTGAACTCACGACCGAGAACCAGAATCGCGCCACGGTATCCCGCATCGGCGACGAGCAGGTTCGAGCCTTTGCCGATGACGGTCGACTCGATCCCTTCTTCGGCAAGGATGCGCTCGGCCTCGGCAAGATCGGTCACCGTGTCGCACGTGACGAGCAGGTCCGCCGGTCCACCGATACGGTACGTGGTGTGCCGCGCCATCGGTTCGTCCGTGCGGACCTCTCCGGCGAGAACTTCAGCCAGGCGCAAAGCCGCACTACCGACGCTCATGACTCACCCGGTGGCGCAGCGGCCGCAAGAGCACGCACGAGCTCCCCGCCGATCGTCGTGACGTCCCCGGCACCCATCGTCATCACCAGATCGCCCGGGCGCACGCGCGCGACGACGTAGCCCTCGATGTCGGACCGATGCGGAAAATAGGCCACCTGGCTGCGAGAGTCGTGCAACAGCAGCTCGTCGAGGACCGTCTTGCCCGACACTCCGGGCACGGGGGCCTCCCCCGCTCCGTAGACGTCCATGAGCACGACGTGGTCGGCCAGATCGAACGCGGCGCCGAACTCCGCGCCGAAAGCGCGGGTGCGGCTATAGCGGTGCGGTTGGAACACGGTCCAGATCCGCCCGAACCCCGCGTCCCTCGCCGCCTGCAGCGTTGCGCGGACCTCGGTGGGGTGATGCGCGTAGTCATCGACGACAGTCACGCCGCCGACCTCTCCGATCCGATCGAACCGTCGCCGAACGCCGCTGAATCGCCCGAGCGCCTCCGCGCCGGCCTCCACGTCGAGTCCAAGCGCCCACAGGGAAGCGAGCACGCCGGTGGCGTTCACCACGTTGTGCGTACCGGGCACCGCGATCCGTGCCATGAGCCTCGTGCCGCCAGGCAGTATGACGGCGAAACGATGTCCGAATCCTTCGCACTCGAGCGCTTCACAGCGCACGTCAGCCTCCGCCTCAAGCCCGTACGTCACCACCCGCGCGGCAGCCACCTCGCGTGCAAGCGCCACGAGCCCGGCATCATCGGCACAGACGACCACCGCACCATCGGGCCGTGTCTTGCCGATGAACTCCCGAAACGTCTCGAGGATCGCACCGAACGAACCATAGTGGTCGAGGTGGTCAGCTTCAATGTTCGTCACAAGACTCAAGGTCGGCTCGAGGTAGAGGAACGAGCCGTCACTCTCATCAGCCTCGACCACGTAGTAGCCCCCGCGACCGCACCGGGCATTTGCGCCCATGTCATTCAGCTCGCCGCCGATGAGGAACGTGGGGTCTGCTCCGATGACGTCCATCACCGTCGCCAGCATGGAGCTCGTCGTCGTCTTGCCGTGGGTTCCGGCCACCGCTAGCGTCGCGTCGTCGCCAGCGAGGTGCGCGAGCATCTTCGCACGGGGCCACACCTCGAGACCTCTCTCCCGCGCGGCGACGAGTTCAGGATTGGAGTCCGGGATCGCCGACGACACGACCACGACCTCGGGATCACCGAGGTTCGCGGCGTCATGTCCGACGGACACGGGGACGCCGGCTTCAGCAAGCGCCCGGGCATACCGGGAGGCCTTCAGATCCGACCCGGTGACCGTCACGCCACGATCATGAAGCACCTTGGCGATGCCACTCATCCCGGCTCCGCCGATGCCGATGAAGTGCGCGTATGCGGCTGTGCTCACCGCGTCTCCTTCCGAGTGCCGGCGGCACCGAGCGCAAGTGCGACGACCCGCTCCGTCGCGTCGCGCCGAGCGAGAGCCGCCGAAGCCTGAGCCATCTGCGCGCGCAGCGGGCCGTCGGCCACGAGTGCCATCACCACACCATCGAACGCCGGGCCGTCAAGGTCGGCGTCTGCCACGATCCGGGCGCCGCCTGCGGTAGCCACCGCGTGCGCGTTACCCGTCTGGTGATCGTCGGTCGCAAACGGGTACGGGACCAGGATCGCCGCCCGACCCAGGGCGGTCAGCTCGGCGATCGACGTCGCGCCCGCCCGCGCCACTACCAAATCGGCAGCCGCGATCGCGTCGCCCATCTGGTCGATGTAGTCCACGACGCGGTACCGATCACCCTGTTCGCCGAGGACCGCCGACACACGACGGGCCACCTCGGCGGCCTCAATCGTACCGGCCACGTGCACCACCTGCAACGACGGGATGGCAACGAGTGTCGGTGCGAGACGGACCATCGCCTCGTTCAGATGCTGCGCCCCCCTGCTGCCCCCGAAGACGAGCACGACCGTCGCATCCGGATCGAGTCCAAGCGACGCACGCCCGCGCTCGGACGACGCCTCCAGAACCGCGGAGCGCACGGGGTTGCCGGTGACGACGGCGCGTTCGGGATGCACCAGGGCGCCGAGCGAGCTCTCGTAGGTCACCCCGACGGCGCGGGCCCACCGCGAGAGCACCTTGTTGGCCAGCCCCGGTACCGAGTTCTGTTCGTGCAGCACGAGCGGCACCCGGGCGAGGACCGCGGCGAGACCCACCGGCAGCGACACGTACCCGCCGAAACCGATCACCACGTCGGGGCGCTCTCGTCTGAGCAGCGCCAGCGACGCGGTCACAGACGCGACCGTGACGCACGCGGAGGTCAGGAGCGTGAGCGGGTTGCCCCGGTCGAAGCCCCGGGAGCGCACGGCATGGAAGTCGATGCCCGCCTCTGACACAAGACGGGCCTCCAGTCCATCCGGCGTGCCGACGAAGGCTACATCATGCCCCTCGGCGAGTAGCCGATCGGCCACTGTCAGAGCCGGGTAGATGTGACCGGCTGTTCCTCCCCCGCTCACCAGAACTCGCACGCGCAGACCCCCTGGATGTCGTCTCTCGCACGAGCTTCACCCGCGCGCCGCCACTGTGCCGGGATACCGCAAGAATCAGGCCGACGCTCGCAAGCGTGAGTACCAGCGACGATCCGCCAGCGCTCACGAACGGGAGCGGGATGCCGGTGATGGGCATCAGGCGGGTGACGGCGGCCATGTTCATGAGTGCCTGGATAACGATCATCGAGGTGAGGCCACCGGCCATGAGCCTGCCGAAGGGATCCTTGCACTCGATGGCGATACGCATCCCGGCGTAGGTGAACGCGGCGAACGCGGCCACGACACACAGGGTACCGACTAGGCCGGTCTCCTCACCGATGATCGCGAAGATGAAGTCGTTGTGCGCTGCAGGGAGATAGAAGAACTTCTGCCGCGACAGGCCGAGTCCCACCCCGAACAGTCCACCCGAGCCGAACGCGTACAGCGACTGGATGATCTGATACCCGCTGTCGGCAGGGTCGGCCCACGGGTCGAGGAATCCGGTGATCCGCTCCATTCGGTAGCCAGCCTTCCAGATCAGAAGGGCTACCGTGGGCAAGCCGGCAGCGAGCATGGCGGCGAACCAGCGCGCGCGAAGGCCGCCGAGCCACAGCATGACAGCCGTCACCGCAACGATGGACATCGTCGTGCCCATGTCGGGCTGCAGCATGATCAGCACGACGACGGGCAGAAGCACTGCCGAGACCCTGAAGGCGAACTGGCCTCCGCTGATGGCCCCGCGCCGCCACTGCACGATGAGGACGGCAACGACCATCAGACAGCCGACTTTGGCGAACTCGGAAGGCTGGATGAAGACCGGGCCAAGGTCGATCGACCGCGTCGCGCCCCACTTGCCCACACCGGCGAGGTCGACCGCGATCAGTCCCGCCAGCGACGCGCCCCACACGGCCCACGCAACGACGGCCGGACGCATCATCGGCGCGACTTTGCGCCGCGTCCGGAAATCCCAGCGCGAGGCCACGACGAGTGCGACGATGCCACCGAGCGCGTAGATCGCCTGGCGCTTCGCGTGGTAGGCGCTATCGCCGAACTTGACGTAGTCGGAGACCGCAGACGCCGAGTAGACCATCACCACGCCACCCGCGACCAGCAGAGCAACGGCGATCAGCATGATGTAGGCCGGAGAGGTCAGCGACTGTCTGCGCGAAGCGGTCATGACGGATCACGTCCCGCTAGCCCGGCCACGATCGCCTTGAACCTGCGACCTCGCTCCGCGTAGCTCGTGAACTCGTCGAACGAGGTGCATCCGGGGGAGAGCACCACCACGTCGCCGGGAGACGCTAGCTCGCTGGCGGCCCGCACGGCGGATTCGACGTCGGATACCTGCCGACGCTCCACCTCGTAGTGCGCGAGCGCCTCGGCAAACTCAGACGCCGACTCTCCGAACAGTACGACGGCCTTGCATCGCCCGGCGACCAGCGCCGCCAGCGGAGTGAGGTCGACACCCTTGTTGCGCCCGCCGAGCAGAAGCACGACCGGACGGTCCTGGAAGGCGGTAAGCGCCTTGGCCACCGCATCCGGGTTCGTCGCCTTGGAGTCGTTGAAGAACTCGACACCGTCAACGACTCCGGCAGGCTCCAGCCGGTGCTCGAGCGGCGCGAAGGAGCCGAGTCCCCGGCGGAGCGAGGCGACATCCGCACCCATGGCCGAGACAGCCGCGGCGGCGGCGAGCGCGTTGCTGATGTTGTGGTCGCCCTTGATCGCGAGTTCCGCTACTGGCAGCACGCCGGTCACCGACGTGCCGTCATCGAGCACGAGCATCCCCTCCCGCACGTATGCGCCGGGAGAGGGCGAGGACGTCCGGCTCACGCGCAGGACCGACACGCCCTTCGCCTCGGCGATGGGGACCATCGCGGCCGCTCCGGGGTCGTCGACGTCGATGACCGCGACATCCCCCGTAAGCTGGTTGGCGAAGATCCGCGCCTTGTCGGCCGCGTACGCCTCCATGCTGCCGTGGTAGTCCAGGTGATCGGGCGTCACGTTCAGCATGACCGACACCGCCGGATGGAACGACTCGATCGCGCCGAGTTGGAAGCTCGACACCTCGGCGACGATGATCGCCGCGGCGCCCGCCTCCTCGGCCACCCGCACTGCGGGAGGACCGATGTTGCCGGCAGGTTCTGCTACGAAGCCTGCTTCCCGAAGCAGGTGCACGACAAGAGCTGTCGTCGTCGTCTTGCCGTTGGTGCCGGTGACCGCGACCCACGGGGCGCGGGATATGCGGTATGCGAGCTCGATCTCGGAGATGATCGGGGCGCCGTGGGCACGCGCGGAGCGCATGAGCGGACTGTGCGGCGGGATCCCCGGCGACGCCACGATGAGATCGGCGTCGGGCAGTTCATCGCTCCCGAGCAGCACCCGCGCGCCGCGTGCACGCAGGCGTCCGGCACGCTCGGCGAGCTGATCGGCCGTGCCCGAGTCGACCACGGTCACGCGAACAGACGCTCCGGACTCGGCTTGCCCGAGCGCCCACTCGGCGGCGGCCTCTCCCGAAGCACCGAGTCCCAGCACCAGGATGTGTCCGGCCCAGTCGCGCATCGTCAGCGTCCCGGTGATGTGACGAACCACAGGGCGAAGCCGGCGCCGGCCATGATCCCGGTCACGATCCAGAACCGGACCATGACCTTGGTCTCGCTCCAGCCCTTCATCTCGAAGTGGTGGTGCAGCGGCGCCATCCTGAAGATGCGCTTCCCGGTGAGCTTGAACGACGCCACCTGGAGGATCACCGAGAGCCCCTCGGCCACGTAGATGCCTCCGATGAGCGGTGCAAGGAGCTCGGTCTTCGTGACGACGGCCATGGTTGCGATGGCCGCACCGAGACCGAGCGAACCGGTGTCGCCCATGAAGATATCTGCCGGGTGGCTGTTGTACCAGAGGAACCCCAGACATGCACCCGCTACCGACGAAGCAAGGAGTGCGAGCTCGAGATTGTCCTGCATGAACGCGATCGCGGCGAACGCCAGCATGACGATCATGACGGTACCGGCCGCCAGACCGTCGAGCCCGTCGGTCAGGTTCACCGTGTTCGAGAACGAGATGACCATGAAGAACACGAGCGCTATGTACAGCCACGGAAGCGTGATCGTGAAACTGCCGACCACGAGGGTCGACGAGAGCGCGCCCAGATCGAGCATGCCGCCCCACGGAACCACGACCTCCGGACTCACGTGCGCCCAATTGACCGCGAGCACACCGATAGCGAATGCGATGAGCGCCTGACCGGCGATCTTCGCCTTCGGCTTGAGCCCGAGCGAGCGCTCATGGACGACCTTGGCGTAGTCGTCGATGAAGCCGAGCAGCCCGCAGCCGAGTAGCCCCACGAGCGCGATGATCCCCGGTCGTCCGACCTCACCGAGTGAGAGGTAGACGGTGGCCACTACGAGCAGGATGAGCACCCCGCCCATCGTCGGAGTCCCCTGCTTGACGAGATGACCATGTGGGCCGTCCGCACGAACCTGCTGGCCTATGTTGCGGAACCGCAGCACGCGGATCCACAGCGGGAACAGCGCACCCGCCAGCACGAGCGCGAGCACTGCGGCGACGAACACCTGGTAGGTGGGGTACCGCCCTATGTCAGGCAGAAGGTTGAACACGCGGATCCATGATCCCTTCGACTACGGTTTCCAGCTCCATCACTCGCGACGCCTTCACGAGCACCGTGTCACCCGGCTCGAGCAGGTCGTCAAGCACCTCCGAGGCCTCCTCGGCACTCGCACACGGCCGTATCGCCACGTCATCGAAGCCCGCGGCCCGCGCACCGTCACCGATGTGCCGCGCGCGCTCACCGACGACGATCAGCACGTCGACCGCCGACTCCACGATCCTCGAACCGAGTTCGAAGTGCGCAAGCTCGGCGAGCGAGCCCAGTTCCGCCATGTCGCCGAGCACCGCGATCCGCCGACCGGCGGTCGGCACATCGCCGAGTGCGGAAAGCGCAGCGGCCATCGAGACCGGGTTCGCGTTGTACGCATCGTTTATCACGATGATGCCCGACGCGCTCTCGAAGGTCTCCATCCGCCACTTGGAGAAGGTGGCGCCCTCGAGGCCCGCGACCACGTCTTCGAGCGCCATCTCGAGGTACAGACCCACCGACGCGGCAGCCACGGCATTGTACACGTTGTGGCGACCCGGCAGCGGCAGGGAAACGTCACTCACGCCCTGCTCGCAGTGCATCACGAAGCGCGGACGACCGTCTGCGCCCACGGTCACGTCGGTCGCTCTCACCTGGGCGGTCGGGCCGAACCCGTAGCGCGTCACCCCTGCCGATGCCATCGACTCGAGCGCATCGCTCCAGCCGTCGTCGCCGTTCAGGAACACGCGCCCGGTCTCGGGAATGGCACGGACGAGCTCGCCTTTAGCCGAGGCGATAGCCTCCTCCGAACCGAGAACCTCAACGTGGCTGATGCCGACATTGGTCACGAGCCCGGCCGTAGGCCGCGCGATCCGGCACAGATGGTCGATCTGCCCGAGACCGCGCATCGCCATCTCGACGACGAGCGCATCGGTCTCGGTACCGGCGTCCATCACCGTGAGCGGCACGCCGAGTTCATTGTTGCGGTTGCCGCTCGTGGCGACGACACGCATACGCGTCGCGAGGACGCTGCGCATGAAGTCCTTGGTGGTCGTCTTTCCGGTCGATCCGGTGATCCCGATGACGGGACACATCAATCGGCCCCGGTGCCACGAACCGAGAGCCTCGACCGCCGCGCGGGCATCGTCGACGAGCACGAGCGCCACCTCGGCCCGACCGGCCTCCTCGATCGCCGCGCGGATGGCGACATCATCACGTGTCATCAGGACCGCCCGGGCGCCGGAGGCCAGCGCCTCGCCGACAAACGCATGCCCGTCGGTATGCTCCCCGACAAACGCCACGAATGCGGCACCCGGCTGCACGTCGCGCGAGTCGATCGCAAGCCCGTTGACCATGGTGACCGTCGGCCCCACGAGCAACTCACCGCCCGTGATCTCGACAAGCGTCCCGACCGACAGTGTCAGCACAGCTTCATCAACTCCTCGCGCGCGACCTCGCGATCGTCAAAATGGATCGTGTGATCCGAGAAGATCTGATAGTCCTCGTGCCCTTTGCCCGCGATCAGCACCGCATCTCCCTCAGCGGCCATGCCGAGTGCCCGGGCTATCGCTGCGCGCCGATCGATCTCAACTGCATGGGAGGCCCCTGTCGGCCTCAAGCCGTCCTCGATCTGCAGCACGATCCCCACGGGATCCTCGCTCCGCGGATTGTCGCTGGTGACCACGACCTCATCGGAACCCTCGCCCGCTGCCCGACCCATCAACGGCCGCTTCTCCGGATCGCGATCGCCACCGCATCCAAACACGGTGATGACCCGTCCGGGGGTCACAGCGCGGACTGCGGCCACCGCCTTCGTCAGACTGTCGGGCGTGTGCGCGTAGTCCACGAACACCGCGAACCACTGACCCTCGTCGATCCGCTCGAGACGCCCGGGCACCTGAGGCGCATGCTCCAGGCCCGCGGCGACATCCTCCAGCCGGATGCCGAGCGCGAGGGCCGCGCCCGCGGCAACGAGCGCATTGCTGACGTTGTAGGCCCCCGGCAGCGGCAGCTCGACCCGTACGTCCCCCCCGGGTGTCACGAGCGTGAACCGCGTCGAGAGCGGGCCCGGTGACTCGTGTTCCGCACGCACGGCGGCGGCCGCATCTCTGCCGACCGTCCAACGCGCACCGGTCTCGGCGGCCAACTCCTTACCACGCGGATCGTCGATGTTGACCACGCGTTCGGCCACGTCCAGCTCGGTGAACAGCCGGCGCTTCACCGACCAGTACTCTTCGAGCGTATGGTGGTAGTCAAGGTGGTCCTGCGTGAGGTTGGTGAACGCCGCGACCGCGAAGTGGACGCCATCGGCGCGTCCAAGGTCGATCGCGTGCGACGACACCTCCATCGACACGCCGGATACGCCCGCACCGAGCATACGCGCGAACAGCTGCTGCAGATCGGCCGACTCCGGCGTCGTGCGCGACGACGGCAGCCGCTCCTCCCCGACGCGCGTCTCGACCGTCCCGATGAGCCCGGTCCTGCGCCCCGCCGCACGGAGAATGCTGTCGGTGAGGTAGGCCGTCGTGGTCTTGCCATTGGTGCCGGTGATACCCACGACATCGAGCTGCGAGGTCGGATCGCCCCAGAAGCGGGCCGAGGCAAGCGCCAGCGCCCGTCGTGTGTCGGTCACCTTCATCTCAGGAACCCCGAGGGAAAGTGCGTGCTCGCACACGAGCGCCACTGCGCCGCGGGCCACTGCGTCGGCCGCAAAGTCGTGACCGTCGTGACGAAACCCGGGGATGCAGAAGAAGACGTCGCCGGGCCGCACGCGATCCGAGCGATAGGCGACCCCCGAGACGGGGACATCGGCGCCGGTGAGGACCGCGCTGGTGTCATTGCTCAGTACGCTGCTCAGTGTGTTCGTCTCCACCCGGTCCCTACCGCCTCAGAGCTGCAATAGTCTAGCATCCACACATCTGCGGGACTCAGCCGTCATCCGACTGTGACCCTTCCGTGACCGGCCGTCCGGGCGGCACCTTCAGGTGCTCCACCGCAAATGCCGCCACCCGGCTGAAGACCGGCGCCGCCACCGTACCGCCGTAGATCGAGCCCGACGGCTCATCGATGTTCACGATGATCAGAACCCTCGGGTCATCGGCCGGCAGGAACCCCGAGAATGACGCCACGTACTTGCCTTGGGCGTAGCCGGGGCGCCCATCGGTCCTGGCCTTCTGCGCGGTGCCGGTCTTGCCCGCCACGCTGTAGCCGGCCACCGCGGCAGCCGAGCCGGTCCCGTCGGCGACCACGTCCGCCAGGACGCTCCGCATCTGAGCCGCGGTGCCTTCGGCGATGGCCCGCTCCTTAGGCCACGACAGCGCCAGCTCCGGCGTATCGGGAACGTCTCTGAGAAAGTGCGGCGTCACGAGTTCGCCCCCGTTGGCGATCGCGGCGAGTGCACGCGCAAGCTGTAGCGGCGTGACCGAGATGCCCTGTCCGAACGGGATCGTGGCGACCGATGAGGCGGACCAGGTCTCGACGGGCGGAAGCGCCCCGCGCACCTCTCCGGGATAGTCCACCCCGGTCTTCTCGGTAAGCCCGAAGCGCGAGAAGTAGTCGTAGAGCCCCTGCTCGCCGAGGGCCTGACCCAGCTTGACCGAACCGACGTTGGAGGACTTGGTGACGATCTCGGTGAGCGACCAGTTCGCGGTCGGCCGCGGGTGCGCCTCGCCGATCGTGCGGCCGCCGACTCTGATGGAAGGCGGCAACTCGAACATGCTATCCGGCGTGAAGAGTCCGGCATCGATAACCGCAGCCGCGGTGAGCGACTTGATCGTCGACCCCGGCTCGTAGGTGTCCACGATGGGCCGGTTCCGGTACGACGCCGAGTCGGCCTCCCCGAACCGGTTGGGATTGTACTGCGGCACCGACGCCATAGCGAGGATCTCACCGTTGGTGGGGTCCATGACGACGATGGAGCCTGCCGCGGCTCCCCACGTCTCGACCGCCTCGGCGAGCGCCACCTGCGCCTGATACTGGATGTCCTTATCGATGGTCAGGACCACGTCCTTGCCATCGATAGCCTCCTCCTCGAACGCTACGCCTCCGGGGATGGGTCTCCCCTGACGGTCGCGCTCGCCGATGAGGGCACCGGGCTCGCCTGCCAACAGGTCGTCGTAGTAGAGCTCCAGGCCCGAGAGGCCCTGATCGTCGATGCCCACGAACCCGAGCACCTGACACCCGAGCTCGTTGCTCGGGTAGACGCGCCTGGAGTCATCATGGAAGCCGAGGCCCGTCAAGCCGAGCGCCTCAAGCTCGGCGGCACGCGCAGGGTCGGCCTTGCGAGCCACGTACGTGTAGGTACCCTCGCCGCTGATTCGCTCGAGATAGTCGGCGTAGTCGCCGCCGAGTGTGTCGGCGATCGCGCGCGCGGTCGCTTCCTTGTCCGTGATCACCGCTGGCACCGCATACACGGTGCGCGCAGGGATGGTCTCGGCCATGACCTCGCCCTCGCGATCGAGGATGAAGCCGCGCTCGGGGTTGAGGGTGACCTCGCGGGTCCGCTGCTCGGCTGCGGCCTCGGCATACTGCGGACCTTCGATGACCTGTATGCGCACGAGCTGACCGGTCACGGCCAGCAGGCCCACGGCCAGCACGACCAGCAACAATGAGAAACGCCCGGTCGGGGCCGAGCGCCTGGGTGCGGCCGGGTCGGAGCTTCCACTCCGATCTCGCCGGGAACCGCTCATCGTCCGAGACCAAGACCCATGTCGCCGACGAGCAGGACCTGCGCCTCACCAGCGGCCAAGTCGACCAGGGTGGCAAGCACGCGCGAGACGGCCCCGCCCCCTGACTCGTCGGCACTGTCCGCGAGCAGCGCCCCGGACGCGGGCGCCGTGTCGTCGTCATCGCCCACTCCGCTCGTGGAATCGGGCAGTTCGAGGTAGCAGACCTCGGCCGGACGGTTCATGTTCAGCGTCTCGCACGCGAGAACCTCGATGCGCGAAGGTGCCGCAAGCGAGCCACGATCGGCCTCCAGACCACGCGTCTGCAGGCGCGCGGTCTTCAGCTCGCTCCTGAGTTCCCACGCGTCCACGGAAGCCTCTGCTGCCTGGGCGGCGAGCGCGACGCGGGCGACACCCGCACTCGCGAGGATCAGGAAGCACACGATGGCGATGCGGAAGGCGCTCGCTGCGGTCGCCGAGCGCGCGCGCGTGCGCCGACCACCCGCCGGGACGAGCCACAGCGAGGGCCGCACCGGTGCGGCTGTATGCGCGAGTCTGCGTGCCGCTGCGCCCACTGGCGTGGGCCTCCTTCCGCTCCTTCCCCGCCACGATCCGGCGGGGCCCCTTGGCGTCTATCGCTTCTCCGCGACCCGCAGCCGTGCGCTTCGGGCCCGCGGGTTACGCTCGATCTCCTCATCCGTCGGCACGACGGGTTTCTTCGTGATGATGCGGACTACCGGCTCCTTCTCGCACCTGCACACGGGCAGGTCGGGAGGGCACACACACCCCGTGGAGAGTTCGCTGAACACGTCGCGGACGATCCGGTCCTCGAGCGAGTGGTAGCTGATGACCGCTACGCGCCCGCCTGGCGCAAGCCACGCGATCGCGCTTCGCAGCCCGCTCTCAAGCACCTCGAGCTCACGGTTGACCTCGATGCGCAGCGCCTGGAACGTGCGTCGCGCGGGGTGCCCGCCCTTCCGTCGCGCAGCGGCCGGTATGGCCGCCTTGATGATCTCGACGAGTTCCCCGGTGGTAGTGAGCGGGTGGTGACCTCGCGCGGCTACGACGAATGCTGCGATACGCGAGGCCCACCGCTCTTCGCCGTACGCGCGAATGACGCGCGCGAGATCGGCTTCGGCGTACGTATTGACGATGTCAGCCGCGGTAGGCTGCGTCGACGAGGCGTCCATGCGCATATCGAGCGGGACGTCCTCCTGGTAGGTGAAACCGCGGCCGACATGGTCGAGCTGGGGAGATGAGACGCCAAGATCGAACAGGATCGCGTCCGCGTAGGGGATCCGCGCCTCGAGCAGCACCTCGTCGAGGTCGCCGAAGTTCCCCTTGAGAAACACGATAGTGGCAAGTTCCTGCTGGCCGAGGCGTAGTGTGTCTGCTGCTGCGGCAAGTGCGGCGTCATCTTGATCGATGCCCACCACGATTCCGGTGGGACCTACAAGCTGTGCTATCAGCTTCGTGTGTCCTGCCCCGCCTAAGGTACAGTCAACGAAGATCGCGCCATGGTGTAAGGTCAGCTGCTGCGTGACCTCGGCCAGCAAAACTGGGGTGTGCCGGTATTCCATTCTCAAGGTCCTAGAGGATGCCGAGTTCGGCGAGCTCGCTCGTCACTTCCTCGATCCGGGCTTCGGTCTCACCGTTGTACGCAGCCCACGTGGCCGCATCCCAGAGTTCGATGCGATCCCCGTTGCCGATGACGGCGACATCGCGGTCAAGCTTCGCGTACTCCCGCAAGACCACCGGGATACCCATACGCCCCGCCGTGTCGAGCTGATCCTCTTTGGCCCCTGCGGTGAAGAAGCGGCGAACCTGGCGGAACTTCGGATCGAAGTCGCCCTTCTCGGTAAGTTGCTTCAGGAACCGCGCGTAGTCCTCTGACGAGAAGACGTACAGACACCCCTCGAGACCCTTCGCCACGACGAGGCTGCCCGTCATTTCGCTGCGGAACTTGGCAGGCAGCGATAGGCGCCCCTTGGCATCCAGCGTGTGCTGGTACTCGCCGAGAAACATCCCATCCCCTCCCACTCTCGCTCCTCGGGGCGACCCCACGGGCCCCCGCATGTCACAACTCTATGACACACTATCCCACTTTGCAACACTTTTTGGGCTGTTGCCCCACTTCTGCAGCACCCGGTGCCACACGCTCCCCCGGGTGGGGACACATCGCGGCGCCGGGCAGAGGCCATCCCGGGGGTCGGCGAGGTCCGCCGCACCAGCGGAACCGCGTCTGAACCCGGCGCGGCCGGGTCCCGTCATAGGGACGACAGGCAGGAATCGGACCCTGACAGTGGAAGAACGCTCATGACGGCCTCAACCGGTGTGGTTGCCCGCCCGGCATGGCCACGGTAGAATCGTCACCAGTGCGTGGCTACAGTGGAGGTGAGCAGCCCCTATGTACGGATGGTTCCTTCTCGGAAACAACGTCGCCGGCATCATGTTCAACATGCTCGTGGTCGTCTTCTTCGCCGTCATCGCGATCTCGATCGGATTCCTCGTCTACGCTGCCAAGCAGCTGAAGAAGGCCGAGGAGACGATGAAGAAGGCGGAGTAGCCGCCCCCGAGAGTCTTAACCGCTGTCACGACCGAGCGTCCCGAGCCTGTCACGTCAGGCATGCGGGGCGTTCGTGCTTACCAGGGCATGTGCGCCGGAAGGAGGGCACGGAGATGAGCACCCACCGCCGCGCTACGGGAGTCACGATCGTCGCTGTCGCTGTGGCACTCGCGCTCGCAGGCCTCACGGCTGGCTGCGGGGTCGTCGGCACTGCCACCGACGAGTACCGGGGAGGGAGCGAGCCCGGTTACGCTCCGGTCGCCGCGCCCGAAGAGAGCGTCTCCTCCGACGGAGAGTTGGCCTATGACGAGAGTACGGGCGTCAAGGGCGACGTTGCCACAGGCGTGGCCGAGACGGACCGGCTGATCATCCGATCGAAGACCGTTCGCCTCGAGGTCGAGAGTACGACCGATGCGGTGGACGAGATCCGGGTCCTGGCGCGGGCGAACGACGCGATCATCACCGGCCTCCAGGTAGCCACTGACACCGAGGGGCCGATCTACCGCTACGACGCGCAGGGTTACTCGGTCGGCGATGGCATTGGCCTTCGCGGCTGGGTGACCGTCCGCGTTCCGGCAGCGAGCTTCGAGGCGTTCGTCGAGAAGGTGGCAGAACTCGGCACCGTCAAGTATCAGGCCGAGGATGCCGAGGACGTCACGCAGCAGCATGTCGACCTCTCGGCACGGCTCGAGAACCTGCGCGCCGAGGAGGCGCGGTTGCGCGAGTTCTTCGATGCGGCGACCAAGGTCGAGGAGATGCTCTCCATCGAGCGCGAGCTCGCCCGGGTACGAGGGGACATCGAGAGCCTCGACGCCCAGGTCACCTACCTCGAGCGACAGGCCGCCATGGCGACCGTCACGATCGAGCTGACCGAACCGCAGCCGATCGTCCGGCCCGACGGTGACACCTGGGGCTTCAGCGAGGCGATCACCTCCGGCATCAGGGGTGCAGCCAACGTGGTCACGTTCGGCATCGCGCTGCTGATCGCCACCGCGCCCCTGTGGCTCATCGCCCTGATCGCGTTCTTCATCATCCGCGCCATCATCCGGCGCAGGCACCGCGTGCAGACGCCGCCATCCGAGACCGGGAGCGCGGCCGACGACGTCACACGCGATTCCGGAGCCTGAGGGGTGCTGCGCCCCCGAATCCGCCTACCACTCGTCGCGGCGGCCGGGATTCCGGCCGCCGCGTACGCACTCCGCAGTCTGATTCGCGGCAGTCTCGCCCCGGACATGCCGGGCGATGCCGTCGTCTTCGGCCTGGTGGCCGTCGCGCTACTCCTGGGCGCTCGCTACGGTTCGGCCGCGCAACGCCGCCGCGACGAGCTGTCCGCTCAGATGGCCGACCGCCACGCCGACACCGGCGAGGACCGGAAACACGACGAGGTCTGAGACCGGATCGAGCCCCTCGATCCCCGGCGCACCGCTTCCGCCGACGAGCGTCAGCCAGCCGCCGAGCGCCACACCGATCATGACACCGACGCCCCACGTGAGCGACCAGAAGAGCGCCTGCCCCGCACGTAGACGCCCTCCTTCAGGAGCGATGAGCACGGTCCTAGCCCTTCTTATAGGGTTCGCCAACTGCGGCAGGTGCGACCGCGCGGCCGATGACGCCAGCAAGCACGACGACAGTGAGCACGTAGGGAAGCATGAGGAAGAACTGTGGCGGCACCGTGATCACGTCGCGAAGGATCTGCAACTTGATCTGGAGCGCATCGGCAAAGCCGAAGAGCAGCGACGCCAGGTACGAGCCTACCGGCGTCCAGCGGCCGAAGATGTTGGCCGCCAGAGCGATGAATCCCCGCCCGTTCGTCATGTTCTCGGTGAACGAACCGACCTGCTCGATCGTCAGGTTGGCCCCTGCCAGGCCGGCAAGCGCACCACTCATCAGCACGGCGACCCATCGGCCCCGATAGACGCTGACGCCGACGGTGTCAACCGCGCGAGGATGCTCGCCGAGTGCCCTCAGGTGCAGTCCCCACTTGGTGCGGTACATCGCCCACTGCGCGACCACGGCGATGATGATCGTGATGTACACGATCGGCGTGTGCGAGAACACGATCCCGTTGACCCAGCGCCACGCCTCGGCAAGGAAGCCCCCCCCTGGCGAACTGAAGGAGAAGATCGGCCGGAGTACCTGGATCGAAGCCGTCGTTCCCGGGTGTCCGTACCACAGCTCCATCAGGAAGCCGGTCACGCCAAGCGCGAGCAGGTTGATCGCGGTGCCGGAGACCACCTGGTCGGCACGCAGGTTCACGGAGGCGAATGCGTGGATGGCCGAGATGGCGACACCCGCGAGCATCGCCGCTCCGACACCGATCCAGGGGTTACCGGTCGCGAGCACGGCCGCCGTGCCAAAGAAGGCGCCGGTGAGCATGATTCCCTCGAGGGCGATGTTGACAACGCCCGAGCGCTCGCACAGTGTCCCACCGATCGCCGCAAGCGCAAGCGGCGTGGCCATCCTGAGGGCGGATGCGAAGAGATCAGGCGTGATGATGTCACCCAGCATGGCTCATCGCCTCCTTCTGACGCCGACGGACGAACCACAAGATGATCTCCTCGGCAGCCACAAAGAAGATGACGAGCGCCTGGATGATGAGGATGATCTTCTGAGGCACGTGGGCCTCGAGCTGCATCGTACCCGCGCCGGCCGACAGTGCCCCGAACAGCAGAGCCGCAGGAATCACACCGAGCGGATGGTTCTTGGCAAGCAGCGCAACGGCGATGCCGGTGAAGCCGAACCCCGATGAGAACTGATCGAAGATCCGGTGGTGGACGCCCATGACCTCGACCGAACCCGCGAGACCCGCCAGAGCGCCGGAGATACACAGCGCCTTGACGGTGGTCCACTGTACCGAGATGCCAGCGGTCTCGGAGGCGAACGCGTTGAAGCCGACCGCACGGTTCTCGTAGCCGAGCGTCGTGTACTTGAGGATGAGCCACACGATGACCGCGACGATGATCGCCACCACGATGCCGAGGTGAGCGCGCCCCAGATTGAGGAACGGGAACGCTTCCAGAGCCCCTTCCGAGAAGAGGCCCTGTATCCGCGGCAACTGAGCCTCGGGCATGAGTGCCTCGGTCTGCGGTATCTGCCCCTCGGCCTTGAGAGGCCCGACCACCAGCCACGAGACAAGGTAGCGGGCGATATAGGTGAACATCATCGTCGTGATGACCTCGTGAGCGCCGATCCGCGCCTTCAGCAGCGCCGGAATGAACGCCCAGGCAGCACCCGCCAACGCCGACGCGATCAGGAGCGCGGGGACTACGAGGATCCACGGCTGGCCCACGAGGAACACGCCGAGTGCGGCGGCGGCGAGACCGCCCATGAACAGCTGACCCTCGGCACCGATGTTGAACAGGCCGGCACGGAAGCCGTAGGCGACCGCAAGGCCCGTGAAGATGAGCGGCGTCGCCCGCAGGATCGTGTCACCGATCTGCTTGGGACCGCCAAGCGCGCCTTTGAACAGAGCACTATAGGCGGCCAGCGCGTCGTAGCCCGAGATCCACATGATGAACGAGCCGATTGCTATGGCGAGCGCAGCAGACAGGATAGGCGTGCCTACCTTCTGCGCGATCGCCATCCACGGACGCTGAACGGGGATCTCCTCCCTGGACTCGCTCACCGGACCACCTCGCCTTCGGACGGCGCCGACCCGGCCGGCTCGGTCTGAGCACCCTCGTCGAGCTTGCTGCCGCCACCGCCGGTCATGTGGTAGCCCAGCGTCTCGGCGTCAGCCTCGCCGCCCGCGAACTCACGCACGATGCGGCCTTCGTACATGACGAGGATGCGATCCGCAAGCGAGAGAATCTCTTCAAGCTCGAGGCGGATCAAGAGGACCCCTTTGCCCGCCTCGCGCGCGGCGAGGATCTGCTTGTGCACGAACTCGATGGCGCCAACGTCGAGACCTCGCGTGGGCTGCGCCGCCACGAGCAGCTCGGGATCCCGACCGATCTCGCGCGCGACGACGACCTTCTGCTGGTTGCCGCCGGACATACTCGAGGCGAGCACCTTCTCGGACGGCGTACGAATGTCGTAGTCCGCGATTCGCGTGCGCGCCATCTCGGCGACGACCCGTGGCTTCATGAACCCGTGTGACGCGTAGGGCGCTGACCGGTGGTCACCGAGAACCAGGTTCTCAGCGAGGTCGAACTCGAGAACGAGACCCCGGCGGTGACGATCCTCCGGGATGTGGGAGACGCCCGCCTCGATCGACGCGCGGGCGCTCGCGTGTGTGATGTCCACTCCTTTGAGCGCTATGCTCCCGGCCGATGGAGTCCGCAGACCGACGATCGCATCGATCAGCTCCGACTGGCCGTTCCCGCTCACGCCGGCGATGGCCACGATCTCACCGCCGCAGACGTTGAACGTGACGCCGGCCACGGCGTCGAGCCCGCGATCGTCCTTCACCTGGAGCTCGACCACGTCGAGCACCGTGTCGCCGCACGTCGCCGCGCCCTTCTCGATACTGAGCACGACGTCGCGGCCGACCATCATGCGGGCCAGCCCGATGGCGTCGGTCTCCGAGGGGCGTGTCTCCCCCACAACGGCGCCACCGCGCATGACGATGATCCGGTCGGCGACGGCCATGACCTCCTCAAGCTTGTGGGTGATGAAGACCACCGAGAGACCCTCGGCCACGAGCGACTGGACGACCGCGAACAGTTCACGTACTTCCTGGGGCGTGAGCACGGCGGTCGGCTCGTCGAGGATCAGCACGCCCGCACCCTGGTAGAGCGCCTTGAGTATCTCGACGCGCTGCTGCATCCCGACAGAGAGATCCATGATGCGAGCGTCGGGGTCGATCTTGAGCCCGTAGCGCTTGGAGAGCGCAGCGACTTTGGCGCGCGCGTCCGAAAAGTCGATGATCCCGAACCGACCCGGCTCGCGACCGAGGACGATGTTCTCGGTCACGGTGAGTGGCTCGACGAGCATGAAGTGCTGGTGCACCATGCCGATACCGTGATCGATCGCCTGTCGTGGCGAGCGGATCTTGGTCGGCTTCCCATCGAGGAGGATCTCGCCGTGGTCGGGGGACAGCAGACCGTAGACCACGTTCATCAGCGTGGACTTACCGGCACCGTTCTCGCCGAGCAGTGCGACGATCTCTCCACGCTCGAGCGTCATCGACACCCGATCGTTGGCGATGACACCCGGGAACACCTTCGTGACCTCGCGCAACTCGAGCACGGGCATCGGCGTCTCCCCTTCCCGAACGAGCGCTGCCATGAACAACCAGGAGAGGGACGGTCGGCTGCTCACCGGCCGTCCCTCTCAGTCTAGCGCACGAATGGGTCTCTATGCGCCACCTGGCGAACCGTGTGTCCTTAGGACTCGGGGACCACGATGGTGCCGGCGATGATGTCGGCGCGTGCCTTCTCGACCGCGTCCTTGATCGCCTGCGGAACTTTGTCCTCGAAGTCGTGGTACGGCGCAAGATCGACGCCACCCTCGGCAAGACCGAAGACCTGGAGCTCACCACCGGGGAACGAGCCGTCGATAACGGCCTTGATGGTGTCGTAGACCGCGACATCGACGCGCTTCATCATCGAAGTCAGCATGACGTCGCCCGAACCGGGAACCGTCAGATACTGGTCGGCGTCGACGCCGATGAACAGCGCACCGCGCTCCTGGCATGCCTGGATGGTGCCGGAGCCCACGGCGCCGGCCGCCGCGTAGATGACGTCAGCCTTCTGCTCGATGAGCGACAGGCCGAGCTCCTTGCCCTTTGCCTGGTCCGTGAAGTTACCGGCATACAGCGCGATGACCTTGACGTCCGGGTTCACGGCCTTCGCACCGGCCGTGAAGCCAACTTCGAACTTCTTGATGAGCGGGATGTCCATACCTCCGACGAAGCCGATGACGTTGTCACCGTTGAGCTTGTCGTCAAAGGTGTCGAGCGTGGCGAGACCGGCAACGACACCGGCGAGGTAGCTGCCCTCCTGCTCCTTGAACAGCAGGCCGACCACGTTGGGCGGTACTTCCTCGAAGAACTCGTCAACGCCACCGAACTGTGTGTCCGGATACTCGGGAGCCATCTTGGCCACGGCGTCAGTCATCAGGAATCCAACGGCGAAGATGGGGCTGTACCCAGCACTCGCCAGCTGATCGATGTTGCTCTCGTAGTCAGTGATCTCCTTGGACTCCAACACCTGGATCTCGACGTTCAGATCCGCCTCGGCCTTCTTGAGTCCCTCATACGCCAGGTCGTTGAACGACTTGTCTCCGAGCCCACCGACATCGGTGACCATGGCGGTCTTGAGCACGGGCTCGACCGGCTCCTCGGTTACGGGCTCCTCGGCCGGCTCCTCGGCCGGCTCCTCCTGCGCGCATGCGGGCAGGAACGCCACCACAAGCATCAGTGCCAGCAGTACAGCCACTAACTTGCTCATCTTACTGTTCACGCTGCGATCCGCCTCCTCATACAGAAACTGGGTACACCGTATTCATCTTACCCCCGCAGACGCCGGTCTACCACGTTAACGCGCGGTGAACTGAAGAGCGTGCGAGCGCGATCGTGCCGACGCGAACTACACGCGCGAGCCGAGCCACCTAGCGCAGACGGGCCCGCGGATGCGTGGTCATGTACTCTTCGCGCACGTGGGTGCGGTCCACGTGCGTATACACCTGCGTCGTGGAGATGTCGGCATGGCCGAGCATCTCCTGCAAGGCGCGCAACTCGGCTCCGCCCTGCAGCATATGTGTGGCGAACGAGTGCCGAAGCGTGTGCGGATGAAGATCGAGACCGACGCGGCCTCCGTACGTGCGGACGATCGCGAAGACGGCCTGACGCGTGAGGCGTCCGCCCCGCACGTTCACGAACGTCGCCGACGGATCCTGGCGCGCGCTCGACTTCTTCGCTCTGAGGAACGGTCGTCCGTGCTCGAGATAACCGCGCAACGCCTCGGCGGCCACAGTGCCCACCGGCACCAGCCGCTCCTTGTCACCCTTGCCGCGTACACGTACGTAGCCGGCGTCAAGGTCGGCGTCAAGCATGTCGAGTGCCGTCAGTTCGCTCACGCGTAGACCGCAGCCGTACAGCACCTCAAGCGCGGCGCGGTCCCGGTAGCCCACCGGGCCTTCGGGGAACGGCTGGGAGAGTAGGCGCTCCGCGTCTTCGATGGAGATGACCTCCGGAAGACGCTCGGGAACCTTCGGCAGCGCGAGATCGAGCGTAGGGTGGTTTCCGGTCAGACCCTCGCGAACAAGAAAGGCGTGGAAACTCTTGACGGCCGCGACCTTGCGCTCGACCGTACTCGGAGCCATGCCCTGTTCCTGAAGACCGCGGACGAACGCGATGACGTCATCCCGGCTGGCGTCGAGCGGTTTCGCGTGCCTGGCCGACAGATGCCTGAGGTACGCGCGAAGGTCGCCACCGTACGCGCTGATGGTGTGTACCGACGCCCCGCGCTCCACGGCGAGATAGCCCAAGAAGTCCTCTACGAGTTGTTCACCCATACGCGCGATGGTAGCAAGGTTGGGAGTGAACGGCAGGTATGTTCCGACGGACGGTCAAATGGTGCACCCGTCACGATGACGGGACACGATCTCATGTCCGTCGCGCACGCACCTCGTCGGCGGCTACCCGGCCTGCCGCAGCCGCGGCCTGGAAGAAGGCCGGGTCGTCTTCCGGAGAGCGTCCCATCGTGCGGATTGCCACGCCTCGCATGTCCGGCAGCGACACATCCTCCACGAGTCGTCGCAGGTGAAGGCTCCATACGCCTGCGCTCTCGAGAGCAGTCTCCACCGCGAGAGCGCGGGCTGGGTCAAGCGCGGGCACCGCGACGAGTGCAGGCGCCAGCGCGACGCCGGCGAGCGCCGAGAGCGTCTGATGGCTCACCGGTACGTGACGCGGACGCTCATCGGCGAACGAGAGCCTGAGCGCGGCGATCGGGACGCCATCAAGGACCGCCGCCGCGTTGACCGCCTCCCCCTGTGCCACGCCACCGTGGCCGAACGCCGTCGCCGTCCCGACGATGCCCGGGCCGAGGGAGATGATCGCGACATCGGCATCCGCGACATGCCGGGCGGCCAGGAGCGCCGAGTGTCGGCTGACGGCCTCGAGACCGCCGCCAAAGGCCTGTCCGCACGTGATCGTCTCGTCCAGAAGCCCTGCCGCCACAAGCTCGGCCACGAGGCGCGAGACGGCGATCGGCAACGCTCCTTCATCTGTCATGACGTACGCGATCGTGAGCGACGGGTCGCGTTCCTTTATCGCGGCGGCCACGAGCGCGATCTGAGAGTGCAGACCGCAGCAGACCACCGGCATCCGGTCGAGCGATCGCGCCTCGGCCATCTGCGCGTGCGTCCCACCGGCAGCCTCCTCGACCACGGTGACATCGCGCTGCAGCGGTGTGTAACGCAGCTTCATCACATGACCGGGCACGGGCTCGTCAAGCGCGACGCCCTCCCCCGCCCGCGCCACTACGAAGTGCTCGCCTCCCGTGCCGAGATCGAGGTCGACCGCAGTCGTGTTGCACAACACACGTTCACCGACCGCGCAGCGGCCGGCGAGCTCAGGATACGAGACCACCGCGTCGGGCACGTCATCCCCGTCGAGGAGCACCGTGAGGCGCTGGATCGCCGGAGCGTCCTGCCGGATTGCTGCGACCGTGCCCCAGACGAGACGCATCGCACTAGCCGCCAGCGCGGCGAGCGACCGCGACGAGCAGGTCCGCGAGCCAGCCGAGTTGTGCGATCTCGACCTCCTCGTCGGTCGAGTGCACCTTGCTCATGCCCGAGGACAGCACGAGCGTCGGCACTCCGTGCGCCGCGAACACGTTGCCGTCGCTCCCGCCACCGGTGGCAAAGCATCGCGGCTCGATGCCGATGTCCGCGCACGCCCCTTCCACAAGTGAGAGCGCGGCGCTGCCGAGCTCGAAGGAGAACCCCTCGTACTCGAGGTTCCACGAGACGTCGACCTCGCCGCCGTGTTTCGCGGCGGCGTCTCTGAGCGCGCGGTCCATGTCGGCACGAGCCTGCTCCACCCGGTCCCGATCGAGCGAGCGGCACTCGCCCGTGACGTCGCAGCGCGGTGGCACGACGTTGGTGGCGCTTCCGCCGACGATCGCACCGATGTTGGCGGTGGTCCGCTCATCGAGCCGCCCGAGCGCCATGGCGCCGATCGCCGCCGAGGCCATCCGGATGGCCGAGATGCCCTTCTCCGGCTCTACGCCGGCGTGTGCCGCCCGGCCGGAGAACGTCGCCTTGAACGTGTAGTGCGTGGGAGCCGCCGTGACGATACCGCCGACCTCGCCGTCGGCGTCGAGCACGAGGCAGACCTCGGCGGTGCACTCGTCGCGCGCGAGCGCCTTGGCGCCTAGCAGTCCGCACTCCTCGGCCACCGTGAGCACGGCCCGGATCTCGGGATGCGGGGCGCCGCTCTCGCGCAGGCGCCGCATCGTCTCGACGATGACGGCGAGTCCGATCTTGTCATCGCCGCCGAGAACGGTCGCACCCGCCGCGCGCACGACGCCATCGGCGATCACCGGCTCCACGCCCTCGCACGGCTGAACGCAGTCCATGTGAGCCGAAAGTGCGATTACCGGCCCCGCCACCGTACCGGGAAGACGCGCGAGCAGGTTTCCTGTGTCGGAGCCGGTGACGGCCTGCGACTCGTCGAAGCGGACCTCGCACCCGGCGCCCTCGAGCGCAGCGGCCATGTACTCGGCTACCCCGCGCTCATGTCCCGTTGGACTGTCGATCCGGACGAGGTCGAGGAACGTCTCGAGCAGACGGCTCACGCCGCTCAGTCCTTCCGTGCCGCGCGACAGGCGACGGCGGCCCCGATGAAATCGCGGAACAGCGGCGCCGGGCGGGTGGGACGGCTCTTGAACTCGGGGTGACCTTGGTTGCCGACGAACCATGGATGGTCCGGGATCTCGATCATCTCGACGAGCCGCTCATCCGGCGACACGCCGGAGATCACGAGGCCGTTGTCGATGAGCTGCTGGCGGTAGGCGTTGTTGACCTCGAAGCGGTGGCGGTGACGCTCGTAGACCACCTCGGCACCGTACGCGGCATAACCCTTCGTCCCGGGTACGACCTTGCACGGATACGACCCGAGACGCATCGTGCCTCCGATATCGTCCACATCGTGCTGCTCAAGCATGAGATCGATCACCGGGTGCGGGCTGACCGGGTCGAACTCGGCCGAGTTGGCATCCTCGAGTCCGGCTACGTGCCTGGCGTACTCGACGACGGCGACCTGCATGCCGAGACAGATGCCGAGGTACGGGATCTTCTTCTCACGCGCCCATCTAGCTGCGCGCACCTTGCCCTCGATGCCGCGAATGCCGAACCCGCCCGGAACGAGGATGCCGTCGAAGTCGGCGAGCCGGCTCTCGACCTCCTCGGGAGAGAGGCTCTCGGCGTCGAGCCAGGCCACGTTCACCTTGTGGTCGTGGAAGATGCCCGCGTGATCGAGCGCCTCGGTGACCGAAAGGTAGGCGTCCGGGAGCGCGACGTACTTGCCCACAAGCGCGATATCCACGGTCTGCGCGAGCGAGCGGCTGTGGCGCACGAACGCCTGCCACTCGCTGATATCGAGGTCCCCGCACTCGAGCTGGAGCCGGTCGATCACCATCGCGTCAAGCCCCTGCTCGTGAAGCGTCAACGGCACCTCGTAGATCGAGGCGGCATCCTGGGCCGAGACGACCGCCTTGGCGTCCACATCGCAAAACAGCCCGATCTTGCGGCGGATGCCCGCGTCGATCGGTCGCTCGGAGCGGCAGACGATGAAGTCCGGCTGGATACCGATGGAGCGCAGTTCCTTGACCGAGTGCTGCGTGGGCTTCGTCTTGAGCTCGGCCGACGCTGCGATGTACGGCACGAGGGTGACGTGGATATAGCAGACGTTGCGATAGCCGACGTCCTTGCGCAGCTGGCGGATCGCTTCGATGAACGGGAGCGACTCGATGTCGCCGACCGTGCCGCCCACCTCGGTGATGATCACGTCGGGCTTGGTCTGCTCGGCCAACCGCGTGATGCGGTCCTTGATCTCGTTAGTGACGTGTGGAATGACCTGAACGGTGCCGCCAAGGAAGTCGCCCTTGCGCTCCTTGTTGATCACGGACTGGTAGATCGAGCCGGCCGTGACGCTGCAGTCCCGCGTGAGCGACTCGTCGATGAACCGCTCGTAGTGCCCGAGATCGAGATCGGTCTCTCCCCCGTCGTCGGTCACAAAGACCTCACCGTGCTGGAACGGGCTCATCGTGCCGGGATCGACGTTGAGATAGGGGTCAAGCTTCTGGATGGTCACTTTGAGTCCACGGCTCTTGAGAAGCCTGCCGAGTGATGCGGCGGTGATCCCCTTTCCAAGGCCTGAGACGACTCCCCCGGTAACGAAGATGTGCTTTGTCATACGCGCGTCTCAGTCCTCTCGTCTCGCCGCGTCCTCGTCCGAATGGTACCTCACGGACGGCGCCCGTGCCTCGCCGCCCGGCGACTCCGGGGTCGTTTCCTGCTCGCCATGGTGACGTCCGAGCCGATCGAGCCATGCGAGCGGCGGAGTGGCCTCGATGACGCGCGTGAACGACACCCGCTCGGAGGTCACATTGAGCGCAAGGAGCACGGCGGCGACTGCGGCAAGCCAGCCGAACGGCAGAACGGCGGTCAGCAGATACCCGACGATCGCACCCATCGTGTTGGCCCCGGCATCTCCGAGCATGCCTCGCTCGGAGACATCGTAGCGCCACACGGCGAACACCGGGCCGAGAAGCACCAGGACCACCGCGATCGCGGTCGCAACCTCCTCGGAAGGTGTGAGTGCGAGCCCGCCGATCTCGCCAGCGAACGGCTCGACTTGCAGCGCGTAGGACTCGATCGCCTTGACGGAGAACGCGATCGCCGGGACGACAACTGCGGCGCCATACACCTTGAGAGCGCGCCCCGGACGCAGATCGAGCAGGTTCATGAGGTTGGCCGAGAGCGCGATGACGCTGGCGGCCGTGAGCCACGTCCCGATGAAGCGCCAGCCGGAGTACGCGGCCTGCCCGGAGACGCCGGAGCGCTCGAGTATCCCGCTGGCCGCCGTGGCTCCGTAGAACAGCGCCAGACCGCAGATACCGAGAAGCTTGACGAGCCCGGTGGTGAGCTCTCCGCGCCGCAGCCTGCCGAGATGCCCCCTGAAGCCCTTCGGACCGCCCGCGCCGAAAGCGTCGTCAGCAAGTCCGAGTGCGAAGACGCCTGCCACCAGCAAGAACGGCATGCCGAACAGCGGCAGCGCGAGCGGCGTTGACGCAACGCGCTCGAGAGCCTCGGCGACCGGGCCGCTGGCGGTCACCGACCGCGATGCCACCTCCAGGAGCACCTGCCCGACGAGAAGCGCGACTGCCCACACGATCCAGACAAGGCCGAGGGTGGGAGCCACGTCCACGCCTCGGTAGTTGGCCACCCGCATCCGCGTGCCACTGAGACCGCGCGCCAGGAGCCGCATCGCAAGCCAGGGAACGATCACCCCGAATGTGACTGCGAACGACAGTGATACGGCGATGGCAGCCACCTCAGTACTCATCAGCGCCTCCCTCCCGTTCGAAGAACGCCGATGCGAGCGCCGCCGCCGGGAAGAGCATGACGAGCGCCGAGAGCGCCACGCCCGAGTCCTCGGTCAGCAGGCCCACGACCGCCGCGGTCACCGCCCCGACGAGCGCTGCGGCGACGCCCCGCCGCCGTCCGACGATCTCGCCGAGCGGACCGACCCGCTTGACGAGCACGTACACGATCGCACCGATGCCGAGCGGCAGCAGCACGACCGCCGGCGTCGCCGTCAAGATCCTGAGGCTGAGCTCGGCCTTGCGCGCCAGCATCGGCCCGAGTCCTCCCGACCCGCCGAGCACCCGGCCAAGATGCGAGCTGCCCGCGGCCATGCGGTCGATGAGCGCCGCCACGCCGAGGACCGCTGCGGCCCCGATGACTGACGCGAGACCGACCTTCCAGTCAAGGCGGCGACCCGCGCCCGCTAGGTAGGCCGCAACGAAGCCTGCCGTCCCCCACGCAGCCACGCCGATGTTCGCACCGAGAACCGGCAGGACCGCGACCACGACGATGAGGCCGCCGAGCCACAGGTACTCGCGCACACGCGACACACCGAACGTGTCGATCCGGCTCCCGACGGCGGCGAGCGCCGCGCCGGCGAGCACGGCCGCACCCTCATTGCCGAGGCCGTAGAACCGAGTCCCGAACAGTGCCGAGTAGCTGAACGCGCTGCCCTGTGCCGCCGGTCCGCCGAGCGCCTGGTCAATGAGAACGACGGCCACGGTGAGCAGCGACACACGCCCAAGCGCATGGCCCGGACCGCGCGACTTCCAAACGCTGGCGGCGATGACGACCCCGATGCCGAGCCCGAGACGGATCCACGCGGCGGAGGCCGTCACGGGATAGCCGACCGCCTGCGCGACGAGCGTACCCGCCGGCACCGAACACGCTACGACAAGCGCATACGCGGCAGCCAGACGCACCGAGCGCGATGGCCGCGCTCCGGGCCTGAGGACCGCCACGAGCACGAGTGCGAGCAGGACGATCGATATGCCGATCACCCCCGTCCACACCGGGGCCCTCGTCGACTCCAGCGCACGGGCCGCCGCGTCGGTACGCGTCATCCCGGCCAGGCGTTCGGCCCGTTCCTGGTCCTCGGCTACGATGAGCAGCGGCTCCCCGGTCACCGACGATGGCACGTCCAGAGCGAGCGCATGCAGCACGGTCGCCGTGACGTCCGGGAGCGTGACGATCCCGTCGCGGTGCGTGCCGGGCGAGCGCAGTACACCCGGACCGGCCCCGTACAGCAGCACGGGGCCGAACCCTGCCGGTCCCGCCGTCGAGTACTGGCCGGTGGACACGACGATGAGCGCGCCGTCGGAGGGCAGCGAACGAAGCGCGATGCGGACCGTGTCGTCGATCGCCCCTATGGCCGTGATGCGCGAAGACTCCCACGCGACGTCGGACCTGAGCGCTGAGCGCGCACGCTCCGCATCACCCGGATCGAGAACGATGAGGAGCGGACCCGCGCCCCCGGGCTCGCCGCCCGCCAGAGCGCTCCGATACGCGACCTCGAGGACGTCGAGATCGGTGACGA
Source organism: Coriobacteriia bacterium (assembly GCA_030651765.1). GTDB lineage: Bacteria > Actinomycetota > Coriobacteriia > Anaerosomatales > Anaerosomataceae > UBA2272. The sequence continues at coordinate 88,947 of JAUSBY010000012.1, forward strand.
TTCCCGTCGGCACCAGCGGGTCCCTCCGCACGATGCGTGCGGACGTTTCGGCGAAGTCGACCGTGCCGGTGGCATCCCGTGCGACGACCCACGCAGCGGCTGACGATGGAGACAGCGCCTCGGATGGCGTCGCCGCCGACGTGCCGATGGCCGCAGTCCGGCCGCCGGCCTGACGTACCGCGGTCCCGAGAAGCCCTACGGTCGAACCAGATGCGTCCGCGCGCGCCTCGACCGCACTCACGGGCTGCCCGGCCGCCAGGACCGCCGCACCCCGGAACGCGTCCGGAGCCGGCGCCACGGACCCGGCGATGACGCTCGCGTTTCCCAGTGCCGCGTCCTCGGCCAGATGCCACAGCGCCGGCGTACGCGTCGCATCGATGTCATGCCACGTAAGGTAGGGCGCCAGGACGACGATGACCGTCGAGAACGTCGGGGTCGTACTGACCGCCGATGCGGGGAGTACCGTGAGCGCGGCGATGGCGAGCGCCGTGAGTATGGCACGGACGACGCGTCTCATGGGCCCCTCCCCGTCCGGGTGCGGACGTGCGTCATCAGACGGACACGATCAGGGGGCCGGTCGCAGCGACCGGCGCGGCGCGCTATCGCGTACGCGGTGCCCGCGTCGGAGTATACCAAGCGGTGACTGATGTGCCAGGCGATCCGGTACCGCAGTGCGTGGTCGGCTACACTGATGCGGTCACCTCACACTCGGGAGTGCGCCATAGTCAGACCATCTATAGCCCGCTCGACCGCATCCATGTCCGCGTCCACCCTCATCTCGAGGATCACGGGCTTCATCCGAACGTGGGCGATGGCGTACGCGCTCGGCGTGACGGCGATCGCGGACTCGTACGACATCGCCAACAACCTGCCGAACATGGTCTTCGAGCTTCTCGTCGGCGGCGTCTTGTCGAGCGTCTTCATCCCGCTGTTTCTCGAGCGCAAGCAGCACGCAGGCGAAGAGGACGCGTGGCGCTTTGCGAGCTACGTGCTCAACATCATCGTGCTCGTCCTAGGCGCGGTCGCACTCATCGCCACGTTGTGGCCGGATCCGTTCGTGCGCTCCCAGACCCTGACGGTCCCCGCCCAGCAGGCCACGCTTGCCATATGGCTCTTCAGGTTCTTCGCCGTGCAGATCGTCTTCTACGGCATGTCGATCGTCTTCACCGGCGTGCTCAACTCGTACCGCAAGTTCACCGCGCCGTTCATCGCCCCCGTGTTCAACAACCTGGTCGTCACGGCCACCCTGCTCGGCTTCTACGTGCCGTTCCGCGATCGCGACCCGCAACTCGCACTCACGGGACTCGCGGTCGGCACCACACTCGGCGTGCTCGTGATGGTCATCGTCCAGGTCCCGAGCCTCATCAAGCTCGGAGTCCGCTATACGCCGAGGATCGACTGGCACCATCCGGCGCTGCGCAAGGTGGCAACGAAGATGGCGCCCACGCTCGTGTACGTCGTGACCAACCTCATCGCCGTGACGGTTCGCACGAACTTCGCGGTTGCCACCGGCGAAGGCGGCCAGGCCGCGCTGCGGTATGCGTGGCAGTTCTACCAGCTGCCGTACGGGATCTTCGCAGTCGCAGTTGCGACGGCGATCTTCCCAGAGCTCGCGGAGCGAGCGAACTCGGGAGACATGCCCGGGTTCGGCGCCATGTTCGGCCGCGGTCTCAGGGCCACCATGGTGCTCGTCCTCCCGCTTGCGGCACTCCTGGCAGCACTGGCCACGCCGGTCGTGACGCTGTACCGCGCCGGAGGGTTCACCTCAAACGACGTACCGGTCGTCGCCAGCGTCCTCATGTGGTGGGCGCTCGGACTCTTCTTCTTCGCCTCGTACATGTTCGTACTCAAGAGCTTCTACTCGCTCCAGGACACGAAGACGCCGATGTACACTAACATCATCGCGACGGCTGTCCATATCGCCCTCTATGCGGTGCTCACCACCGGTTTCGCCGACTGGAACGGTCTGGGCATCATCGGCATACCCATCTCCGACGGCATCTTCTTCTTCGGTCACGTCCTCGTTCTGCTCCTCATCCTGCACCGCAGGGTCCGCACCATCGACGGTCGCGCGCTGGCCTTCACGCTCGGCAAGGTCGCGGTCGCCTCGGCAGCAGGCGCAGGAGTCGCGACCCTGGTCATGCGCAGCACCGGATCGCTTGCCAGCCTCCCGGGCGGCTTCCTTATCCAGCTGCTCGGCGCGGGCCTCGCCGGAGTCATCACGGCCTACGGCCTCATGACCGCACTCAGGGTGCCCGAACTTGCCGAGTCGACCGGTAGGGTGCTCGGCCGATTCGGGCTGAACCGCCCCCGCCGGTGAACGTCGTCGCGCTCATACCCGCCCATGACGAAGCGGATCGCATAACCGCGACGGTCACGGCTGTGCTTTCTGTGCCCGGGATCGATCACGTCGTGGTCATCGATGACGCGTCCGACGACGACACGGCGGCACACGCCGCCGAGGCAGGAGCCGACGTCGTCAGACTGTCCCGGAACCGGGGCAAGGGCGGGGCACTGCAGGCGGGACTCGAGCACATCGCCGGGACCGCGGACGTCCTCGTCCTGCTCGACGCGGACCTGGGGGAGACGGCGGCCGAGGCTGGCGCGCTTATCGCGCCGATCGTCGGTGACCGCGCCGATATGACCGTCGCGGCCTTCCCCCGGCCCGACCGCCGGGGCGGTTTCGGACTCGTGAAGGGTCTCGCCCGCGTCGGGATCAGGGCCCTGTCAGGCTACAAGGCCGACGCGCCACTCTCGGGCCAGAGAGCACTGACGCGAAGCGCTTGGACGGTCGCCACGCCCTTTGCCGACGGCTACGGCGTCGAGGTCGCGCTCACCGTGCGGGTCAGCCGCGCGGGCGGTCGCGTCCTCGAGGTACCCACGACGATGCGGCACGCCGCCACCGGGCGCGACCTGGCGGGCTTCCTCCACCGGGGCAGGCAGTTCGTGGCCGTAGCCGTCAGCCTCGCACGACTAGCCCTCGAGCGTCAGTCGCCGGGCACCAACGAAGGATAGAATCCGTCGGCTCCGTCTCCGGCACCGAAGTACCCGTCGGCGAGGCCGCCAAGTATCCACACGAGCGACAGTCGGCCCTGAGCGGTCGTCACGTGAGCGACGGCCGACAGGCCCGCATCCGCACACGCCTCGGCCAGAGCACCCGTAGCTGTCGCCGCTTCGGCGCCCACGCTGGCGCCACCGGCGTCAGCCATCGCCCGACCGACCGCAAGGGCGAACGGATCACATCCGTCGGCAGTCGCCGACATCAGGACCACCGCATCGACGGTGTCCGTGCCGTCCGCGCTCTCAACTGGACCGAGAAGGCCCGCTTCGGTAAGCAGATCGGACAGCGGTCGTTCTCCACCGGAGCGTAGCTCCTCCACGAGCGAGACTGCGACCTGTCGCTCCAGCTCTTCGCCGGGCGTGGCCATTTCGATGTCCCGGCCGTGGAAGTACCCCGCCAGGCCCTCAGGCTCGGTGGTGTCCAGGCCGAGCCCCTCGACCGAGATCGGCACGATGACCGTTGTTCCACCGGCCGCGGCCACCGCCTCCTCGACAGCCCCGCGCCCGTCGGAGCGGCCGGTGCCCACGAGAACCGCGACCCGCATGCCTTCGAGCCGTCCCGCGACCAGCGCATCGGCCGCGTCCTCGGCAAACGCACGGTCACGCGCAAGACCGTCTCGCAGCTCAGCGTTTGCGACGTCGATCTCGTTGAACCGTGTCTGGAGATCGGCGACCAGCGCGCTCGACTGATCCGTGATCATCCCACGCTCGGCGACAACGGTGCCGAGCAGCAGGCCGACCGCCAACGACAGAAACACGGCCACGAGCGATGCGACGTGATAGCGGAGGTTGTACATGTGGTTTGCCTCCTAGAGTCCGACTGCGGCACGCACGCCGAGCAGCAGCAGTGCGAGGAACGACCTGACCGGCGGCGATATCGAGATCACGACCGTGATGACGGCGAGCGCCGCCCCTACGAGCACGAGAAGCTGGCTCGGCTTGACCGACGCCCGGTACAGCCGACTCACACCCTTGGCGTCCACGAGGCGCGGACCCAGGCGAAGCCGCACGAGGAAGGTCGACGCCATGCCTTTGCGGCCCTTATCGAGCTGCTCGAGCAGATTCCAGTGCGTGCCGACGGCGACTATGAGATCCGCACCCGACTCGCTTGCCAGCAGCAGCGCCAGGTCCTCGCTCGTCCCCGGCGCGCGCCACTCGGTCGCGCTCACGCCGAGCGTCGCCAGCCGCTCGCGACCGGGACACGTACCGTCCGGATAGGCGTGGACCACGAGTTCCGCGCCGCTTCCGAGCGCAGCATCGCTCACGGAGTCCATGTCGCCGACGATGAGGTCGGGGCGCAACCGGTACTCAAGGAGGGCGTCCGCGCCGCCGTCGACCCCGATGAGCACCGGTCGTGTCTCCTTGATGTACGGCAGCAGTGTCCGGAGATCATCCTTGTAATCGTAGCCGCGCACCACGACGAGCACGTGGCGGCCGTCGATGCGGGTCCTCAGGTGGGGCACGGCGACAGCACCCGTCAGCAGCGCCCGCTCCTTCTCCACGAACTCCATCGTGTTGCGGACGAACGCGTCGAGTTGGTCGTCGAGCGAACGAGTTGCCTTCTCGAGGGCCTCTTCGACCGCGTCGACCGTCAGACGGACGCCGGAAGCCACGACCGCTCCTCCGACCAGGACGTCTCCGCCGAAGATCTCGATCTCGTCGCCCTCGGCGATTCGCTCGAACACCTGCTGACCGACGTTGTCGATGACGCGAACGCCACCCCGAAGCAGGATCAGCGGGCCGAGGTTGGGATAGGCGCCGGAGATCGAAGGGGCGGCATTGATGACCACCTCGACGCCGGTGTCGAGCAGCGACTCCGCGCTGACGCGATCGATGTCGACGTGATCGATGATGGCGATGTCGTCGCGGCTCAGCCGCTTGACGAGATCCTTCGTCTTCCTGCCGAGGCGTGCACGTCCCGTGGTCTGCACCGGCTAACCCCCCGCTCTACGTTCCGAGGCGGCAGAGGTGAGGAGCTCGCGTGCGTGCGCGAGTCCTGCCTCGGATGCTCCGCCGGCAAGCATACGTGCGATCTCGGCCTCGCGCTCGTCCTCGCCGATGGTGCCGGCGCTCGTCACGGTCCGTCCGGACTCCTCGGACTTGGAGACGACCACCTGCGAGTCAGCATATGCCGCAACCTGCGGTAAATGGGTGACGACCAGGACCTGATGGCTCTCGGCCAGCCTGGCCAGACGCTTGCCGACCGCGAGCGCGGTCGCTCCGCCGATGCCGGCGTCGACCTCGTCGAAGGCGAGGACCGGGACCGCGTCTGCCGCGCCGAGCACGCTCTTGAGCGCCAACATGACGCGCGAGATCTCTCCACCAGACGCGACCCGTGCGAGGGGACGCGGCTCCTCACCGGTACCGGACGCGAAGAGGAACTCGACGCGCTCGGGGCCGTCTGCGGTCCAGGCAGTCTCGGGAAGCGGGGTGCGGGCCACAGCGAAGGAGGCAGTCGGCAGCGCCAGATCGGCAGCAGCGCCGCGCAGCCCATCCACGAACGCGGCTACAGCCCCGTCCCGAAGGCCGACGATCGCCTCACCGGCCGTCACGAGGCGCTCACGTGCCTGCGCTACCGCCGCCCGCGCCTGCTCGATGCCGGCCTCTCCCGAGTCCAGGAGCTCGATCTCTTTGGCGGCTTCCTCGCGTGTTCGCAGCACGTCATCGAGAGCCGGGCCGTACTTGCGCATCAAGTCGCCGAGCTCGTGTAGGCGGTGCTCAGTCCCGTCGAGTGCCGCCGGATCGTGTTCGACACTCTCCGCGTACGTGCGAAGCGAAGCCGCTACCTCTTGTGCTTCGATGTCGAGCCTGCCGACCGCGTCCGCAAGCTCGTCGAGCGCAGGGTCGAGCCCGCCTGCCGCCGCCAGTGCGCTCGTTGCGGCGGTGAGCCCCTCGGAGACACCGCCCTCGCCCTGGATCGCCGCGTGCGCGGACGCCGCGGCAGCAGTGAGACGCTGCCCGTGCCGCAAGCGCGGAAGCAACGCGGTGAGTTCCGCATCCTCCCCCGCCTGCGGGGCTGCGGCGTCGATGTCCGCCACCTGAAAGCGCAGATAGTCCTCTCGCCTACCGCGGTCGGCGAGAGCGTCCTCGAGCGCCTGGAGCGCGCGAGCAGCCTCTCCGGCCGCTGTATGCGCGTCCCGATACCGATCGAGTGCCACAAGCGCCTCTGCGCCGATGAACCGATCGAGATAGCCGGCGTGACGCGCGGGTGAGAGCAACGCCTGATGCTCATGCTGACCGTGCAGATCAACCTGACCGCCGAGCAGCTCGGCAAGCATGCCGACGGTCGCCATCTCGCCGTCGACGGTGCACCTCGACCGGCCCTCGGCGCTCACACGACGTCGCACGAGTACCTCACGTCCGTCGATGACGAACCGCCCCTCGACGAGCGCCTCCTCGGCGCCCTGCCGCACCATAGCGGAGTCCGCACGCTCACCGAGGAGCAGTTTGAGAGCCTCGACGAGCACGGTCTTGCCGGCGCCGGTCTCACCGGTAAGCACGGTCAACCCCGGCCCGAACTCGAGCCAGACGTCCTCGACGAGGGCAAGGTCGCGTACGTGGAGCTCGGAGAGCACGTCATGCCCCCAGGAACGTCTGCGCTAGAACGTCATAGAAGTCACGCCCGTCGAGTTTCATGAGCCGCACGTCGTGATCGCCGACGCTCACCTCGACACTGCCGAGCACCGCGCGGCACGGCAGCTGATCCCCGTCAACCGACACGCACGCCTCGGCGCGGGCCGGATTGGGGCACGTGACACGCACGACATCGCCCGGCCCGAGCACCATCGGCCGCACCCCCAGCGCGTGAGGGGCCACGGGCACGAGCACCATGCCGCGGACGTCGGGAGACACGAGCGGCCCGCCGGCGGAGAGCGCGTATGCCGTGGACCCGGTCGGGGTCGCCACGATCACGCCGTCACACACGTACTTGCCGACGGTGACGCCGTTCACGGCCACCTCCAGCTCGACCCCGCGGGCACCTCCGCCGCGGCCGATGAAGACCTCGTTGAGCGCCCGATAGTTGCCGACCGCCCTGCCGCCTATCTCCAATGCCGCCTCGATCGTCTGTCGGCGCTCGACGCGTGCCTCCCCCGCCAGCGCGGCATCGAGCGCGGAATCGAGAGCATCGCCGTCGGCTCCGGACAGGAACCCCAGCCTTCCGAGATTGATGCCGAGCACCGGCACCTCGGAGACGCCGAGCATGTGGACGGTCTTGAGCATGGTGCCGTCCCCGCCGAGCGCGACGGCCATCTCCGGTTCGCCGATCTCGGAGCGCGGCACGCCAAGCTCGGGCAGGCCGCATGCCTCGGCATCCGTGGAGACGAGTATCGGCTCGTATCCCAGCGCGATCAGCCGCGCGGAAACGACCGCGACCGATTCAACGGATCGGCGGTTCGCCGGGTTAGGTACCAGCAATATGCGCAACTCAGCCTCCCAGCGCCTCGTGCGCGGCGGCGACCACCGCGCCGGGCTCCTCGTCAGTCGGCTCCCCTGTCGGCGCCATCCACATCCAGAACTCGATATTACCCTCGGGACCCGTGATGGGCGACCATCCCAGCCCCCGGACCACCCAGCCAGCCGTACGCACGACAGACATAACCGACGTCAGCACGTCTGCGTGCACCGCCGGATCCCGCACCACACCCTTCTTACCGACCCGACCCTTACCAGCCTCGAACTGCGGCTTAACGAGCGCCAAACACCCTCCGCCGGCGGCGATGAGCGGCAACACCGTGGGCAGCACCTTGCCGAGGCTGATGAACGAGACATCGATCACGGCCAGGCCAAACGGTCCGCCGAGCGTGGACGGATCGACGCTCCGGATGTTCGTCCGCTCGAGCACCCGCACGCGAGGGTCGGTACGCAGCGACCACGCGAGTTGCCCGTAGCCCACATCCAGCGCGGTCACATGGGAGACGCCGTGCTGCAGCAGGCAGTCGGTGAACCCACCCGTCGACGCGCCGACGTCGAGCGCGGATAGTCCCGACGGGTCGATACCGAACCGTTGGAGCGCGCCCTCGAGCTTGTCGCCGCCTCGTGACACGTACCGACGCCCGCCGGCGACCTCGATGACCGCGTCCGGTCGTACCGGAGCTCCGGCCTTGGTCACCACGACACCGTCCACCGTCACGTGTCCGGCGAGCACGGCAGCGCGGGCGGCCTCCCGGGAGACCGCAAGGCCGCGGCTAGCGATCTCGACGTCTATCCGGCGTCCGGCCATGGCTCCGCATGTCGTCGGTATCACGGATGTCGAGCATGCGGCCGAGTACGGCGGACCGTACGGTGTCGGGCGTCAGCCCCGCCTCGGCAAGCAGCTGATCGGTGCTCCCGTGCGTGATGAAGCAGTCAGGTATCGCCAGTCGCAGGACCGGCACCGTTGCGCCGAGATCGGCGAGTGCCTCGAGGACGCCCGCGCCGAAGCCCCCGACGCCGCTGTTCTCTTCGATCGTGACGACGAGCCGGCGCTCGGCCGCAAGGCTCACCGCCTCGAGATCCATCGGCTTGACCCAGCGCATGTTCACCACGCCGGCGTCCACGCCGTCGGCGGCGAGCAGCGCAGCGGCATCCTCGGCAACGCCCACCATACGGCCCACCGCAAGGATCGAGACATCCGAACCATGGCGCCGGACCTCGGCGCGACCGGCCTCGAGGATCTCGGGCTCGGCCGGGAGCGCGACACCGCGACCCGTGCCGCGCGGGTAACGGATAGCCACGGGGCCATCGGCGTGCAGCGCGGTGTGGAGCATGTTCACGAGTTCGGCCTCGTCGGCGGGCGCCATGATCATCAGGTTCGGCACCGCGCGCAGGAACGACAGGTCGAACACCCCGTGGTGCGTCGGGCCGTCCTCTCCCACAAGACCGGCGCGGTCGATGCAGAAGACTATGTGGAGGTTCTGGAGTGCCGCGTCCATGATGACCTGGTCGTACGCACGCTGCATGAACGTCGAGTAGATCGCGACGACGGGGAGGCGTCCCCCGTGGGCGAGACCCGCCGCCAGTCCGACGGCGTGCTGTTCGGCGATACCGACATCGTAGAACCGGTCGCCGAAGCGCTCCGCGAAGTACGAGAGTCCGGTACCCGCCGGCATGGCCGCCGTGATGGCCACGATGCGCTCGTCCGTCTCGGCTTCGGCCACGAGCGCCCGGCCGAACGTCTCGGTGTAGCTGAGTGTCCCTTCGGCCGAGCCGTTCACCTTCCCGGTCTCGACCGAGAAGGGGCTGATGCCGTGAAACGCGTCTGGCCGGCTCTCGGCGTAGCTGTATCCCATACCCTTACGGGTCACCGCGTGGATGATCACCGGCCCGTCGGCGCTCGCGGCCCACGTGACCGCGTTCTGCACCTGCGCGACATCGTGACCGTCGATAGGACCGACATACTGGATGCCGAGTTCCTCGAACAGCATGCCCGGCACGAGCAGCTGCTTGACCGACTCCTTTGCCGCCTCACCCGCCGCGACCATCGCCGCACCGATCTTCGTCCGCGCGAGCACGGACTCCACGTCGTCGCGAAGCCGACGGTACCGCCGGTCGAGTCGAACGCGCGCCAGATAGCTCGAGAGCGCGCCCACGTTGGGCGCGATGGACATCTCGTTGTCGTTGAGCACGATGATCAACCGGGTGCCGAGATGACCCGCATGGTTGAGCGCCTCGAAGGCCATCCCTCCCGTCAGCGACCCGTCACCGATGACCGCCACGACGTTCTCGTCACCACCGCGAAGGTCCCTCGCCACGGCGAGACCAAGCGCGACGGAGATCGAGTTGCTCGCATGGCCAGCATCGTGGACATCGTAGGGGCTCTCGGAACGCTTCGGGAAGCCGCAAACACCGCCATACGTGCGCAACGTACCAAACCGCTCGCGACGACCGGTGACCAGCTTGTGAACGTACGCCTGGTGGCCGACATCCCACACGATACTGTCCGTCGGACAGTCGAGGGCACGATGCAGGCCGAGTGTGAGTTCGACGACCCCGAGGTTGGGAGCGAGATGGCCTCCGGTCTGGGCCACGGTGGCGACGAGCGTCTCGCGGATCTCCGCCGCAAGCTGCGCGAGTTCGGCGGCGTCGAGCGCTTTGAGGTCGCCCGGCGCGGCTATCGAATCGAGGATGCGTATCTCACTCAACGGCAACGGCACACTCCCTGGCGCAACGCCGCATGCTCGTGCGGCTCCGAGTCTGAATCGTATCACGCAGCCCCGGGCGGGCGCGGCGCACGGTAACCTGGCCGTTACAACGCCCGATCAGTCCTCGTCGCGCCCGACAGACGGCTCGTCGATCTCCACGTCGTCTGCATCCGAGCCATCCTCATCGACGCGATCATCGAGATCGACGCCGGGGGCGTCAGGCTCCTCGCCCGCACCGTTCTCGGCGATCTGCTCCCCGGCAGCGTCCGTCTTCCCTACCGTGTCTGCTCCCTGCGGAGCATCGGACACTGAGACCGTGACCCGCGCATCGAGATCGGTATGGTCCACGAGCTCCGTGCAGATGTTGGCAAGCCGCACGCCCTCCTCAAGCAGGTCAAGACTCCGCTCGAGGGATGTGTCCTTCTTCCGGACCTCGGACGCTATCTCCTCGAGCCGGACCTTCGCCTGCTCGAACGTGAACTTCTCGTCGGCCATCGCTCGTCAGGCCCCTTCCTTCTCGTCTGCGGCCGGGTCGACCGGATCCGCCGCGTCTTCCGGCGCAACGGGGGCATCCTCCTGCGCGGCGTGCACCTCGGCTATCTTGCCGAGCACGCCGTTCACGAACTTCGAGGAGTCATCGCCCCCGTAGACCTTGGCCATCTCGACCGCTTCGTTGATCGCGACCGACGCGGGCACATCGTCCTCGAAGAGGATCTCGTAGACAGCCAGACGCAGGATATTGCGGTCCACGAACGGCATGCGCATGAGCGACCAGTGCTGCGAGGTCGCCTCTATCTCGGCATCCACCGCCGCCTGATGGGCCTCCGTGCCGAGCGCGAGTGCGCGACAGTACTCGGACGGCTCGCCATCCTCGGCACTGTATGTGCCCGCTCCGAGGATCTCAGCGACCGTCTCCTCGGTGATCTCACGCTGGTAGAGGATCTGAAGGGCCTGTCTCCGGGCCCGTGTGCGCTCAAGCATCGCCGTGTGCGCCGATCGCCGAGTCCATCACTGTTCGGGGAATACCACGCCGTCGACGAAGACGTCGACAGATGCGATGGACTGGCCGGTGTGGGTCAGCAGCGCGTCGATCACGGCACGCTGGACGTCACGGGCGACCTCGCGAAGCGGGCGACCGTAGGAAGCCTGGATACGCACCGTCGCCACGAGCGAGCCTTCTCCGCCGACCTCCACGCACACGCCGCGCGTCGAGCCCTTCTGTACGAGTCCGGCAAGCCCCCCAGGACCGCACGAGACCTCAGCCACGCCATCGACTCCCTGGGCCGCAACGGTCGCAATGGTCTCGAGAACGCCCGGGGCGATCCCTATGCCATCAAGTGTGATCTCCTCAGACATCCGGTTCCTCCTCACCCACGCGCCCTCCGCTGTGGAACGCAGCGAAATCGCCGGGGTCGACATGGCACTCGACGTAGTCAGTATAGACCTCGCCGCGCGCGAAGTGCTCCTCCTCCACCACGAACTGGTGGAATGGGATGGTGGTCGGGACACCGAGGATGATGAACTCGTCGAGTGCGCGACGCGCCCTGGCGACCGCCTCGGCACGGGTTTCGCCCCAGACGATGAGCTTCGCGAGCAATGAGTCGTAGTGCTGGGGGACCACGTACCCGCTGTACAGGTGGCTGTCCACACGGACGCCAAACCCGCCGGGCGGGTTGAACACCTCGATGCGGCCGGGATGCGGCCTGAACCCATGGAACGGATCCTCCGCGTTGATACGGAACTCGATCGCATGACCGCGGAGTTCCACCATATCCTGGCTCGCATGCTTCATCGGCATGCCGCCGGCTATCCGGATCTGCTCCTTGATGATGTCCACACCGGTGATCTGCTCGGTCACCGGATGCTCCACCTGCACGCGCGTGTTCATCTCCATGAAGTAGAAGCGGCCATCCGTGTCGAGCAGGAACTCGACGGTTCCGGCGTTGACGTAGTCCACCGCCCTCACGGCCGTGAGCGCTGCGACGCCGATCGCCTCCCGCAGCTCGGGCGTGAGCGCGGGGCTCGGCGCCTCCTCGATCAGCTTCTGATGGCGGCGCTGGACCGAACAGTCGCGCTCGAACAGATGGACGGCATTGCCGTGGGTGTCTGCGAGCACCTGGATCTCGATGTGGCGTGGCCGGGCCAGGTACTTCTCGATGTAGACGGTATCGTTGCCGAAGGCGGCGGCCGCCTCGGTCTTGGCGGCCGTGAAGTTGCGGCCCAGCTCGCTCTCGTCGGCCGCGACCCGCATGCCCTTGCCGCCGCCACCGGCCGCTGCCTTGATGAGCACCGGAAAGCCGACCTCCCGGGCGAACAAGAGTGCCTCCGCCTCGTCGGCTACAGGACCGTCGCTGCCCGGCACGCACGGCACACCGGCCGCTATCATCGTGGTGCGCGCGACCGCCTTGTCCCCCATGCGCTCGATGGCGTCCGCCGAGGGACCGATGAAGACGAGGCCGGAGTCCACACACGCGCGGGCGAACGCCGCATTCTCGGCAAGGAAACCGTAACCGGGGTGGATCGCGTCGGCGCCGCTCACCAGCGCGGCGGAGATGACGTTGGGCATATTGAGGTAGCTCGCGGCCGAGGACGCCGGGCCGACGCAGATGGCCTCGTCGGCCATTCGGGCGTGGAGCGAGTCGCGATCCGCTTCCGAGTAGATGGCGACCGAAGAGACGCCCATCTCCTTACAGGCACGAACGACTCTGAGCGCGATCTCTCCGCGGTTGGCGATCAGTACTTTGCGAAGCGGCGCCACCCTAGAGCACCGGTTCGTAGTAGAACAGCACCGTGCCGTACTCGACGGCGCTTGCATCGGTCACGGCGATCTCCTTGATCACGCCCGCCTCCTCGGCGGCGATCTCGTTCATGAGCTTCATCGCCTCGAGGATGCACAGCGTCTGACCCTCGGCCACCGTATCTCCGACCGCGACGAACGAATCGGCGCTCGGTGACGGAGCCGAGTAGAACGTGCCGACCATCGGAGCGACGACCGCCTTCCAGGTCGCCGGACGGCCCGGCGACGACGCGTCCGTCACCTGGGGCGACTCGGGCGACAGGGGCATCGCCGTGGGCTGAGCAGCCGGTGCGTGGCCGCCGTGGTGATGCTCGACGGCGCCTGACGCTCCGCCTCGACGAACGACGATACGCGTGTCGCCTTCCTCAACGATCACCTCGGTCACATCCGAGTCCTCGACAAGCCTGACAAGCTCGGCTATCTGGTTGACGTTCACCTCGTCGCCCTCCCTCATCGTTTCGATCTCGGCGGCCATCATGAAGACAGAGCCTTCGACGCCGGTGCGGTGCCGCTCAAGGTATTCACGTGCCTCGTTCGGGAACAGGGCGTACATGAGTACGTCTTCCTCGCTGTTGGCGAGATCACCGATCTCGGCAGCGACTTCGTCGTAGGTAGTCGTGATCAGCGATCCGGGGCGCACGTCTGCGGCCAGGGGGACCTCGCCGCCGAGGATCTTCTCGACGATATCCTCGTCGAGCGGACCAGGCGCCTTGCCGTACAGACCCCGCAGGTAGTCCTTCATCTCGGCGGGGACCATGGCCCATCGCTTTCCCGTAAGGACGTTGATGACGGCCTGCGTACCGACGATCTGCGACATCGGCGTGACGAGCGGCGGATAGCCGACCTCGGCGCGCACCTTGGGGATCTCGGCGAGCACGTCAGGCAGCCGCGCGCTCGCGTTTTGCAGCTCCAGCTGGCTGATGAGGTTGCTCATCATACCGCCCGGCACCTGGTGGCTGAAGACCTCCATGTGCAGCAGCGACGTAACGCCACGCTTGAGCTGTTTGCTCTCGCGGATCTTCTCCCAGTACTCGGCGATCTCGAAGAGTTTATCGAGGTCCAGACCACTGTCGTACGGCGACTCCTTGAGCGCCGCGACGATCATCTCGACGGCCGGTTGGCTGTTGCCGAATGCCAGAGCCACCACTGCGGTGTCGATGATCTCAGCGCCCGCCTCGGCGGCCTTGAGGTAGTTCATCGGCGCCATACCGCCGATGTAGTGACAGTGCACGTGGACCGGCAGACCGATCTCATCGACGAGCGCGGCCACCATCTTCTCGGTACGGAACGGCGTGAGCATACCCGCCATATCCTTGATGCAGATCGTGTCCGCGCCGAGTTCTTTGAGCTGCTGCGCGTAGGACAGGTAGCTGTCGAGCGTATGGACCGGGCTGACGGTGTAGGAGATGGCGCCTTCAAAATGGCCGCCACACTCCTTGACCGCACGGGCCGCCGGCTCGACGTTGCGGATGTCGTTCAGGGCGTCGAAGACACGGAAGACGTCGACGCCATTGCGGTGCGAGGCGTGGACGAACCGGCGCACGATGTCGTCACTGTAGTGCCGGTAGCCAACGAGGTTCTGACCCCGCAGGAGCATCTGCAGGGGAGTCTTAGGGCAGTGCTGCTTGATGATGCGAAGGCGGTCCCACGGGTTCTCGTCGAGGAACCGCAGCGCGGCATCGAACGTGGCGCCACCCCAGACCTCGAGCGACCAGTAACCCACCGAGTCCGTCAGCGGCAGGATCGGCAACATGTCCGCAAGCTGCATGCGGGTCGCCCACAGAGACTGGTGAGCGTCGCGCAGCGTCGTATCAGTAATCTTGACCGGTCGCATCGCACCATCCTTGCGTACGGGTAGCCGTGAACCCTCCGGCCGAGCGTTCACCCAGGGAGGCGGTCGCAACAGTATAGCGGAGGCTAGACGCGGGTGATATAGGAGCCGTCACGCGTATCGATCTTCAGCGTGTCACCGGTCTCCACGAACATCGGTACCTGGACGATCGCGCCCGTCTCAAGCGTTGCCGGCTTGGTTCCGCCCTGGACCGTGTCGCCTTTGAAGCCCGGGTCGGTCTCGGTCACCGCGAGTTCGACGAACATCGGCGGCTCGACACCGATCATCTCTCCGGCGGCGTAGACCACCTGCACCTCATCGGTCTCCTTGAGCCACTTGGCGCCGTCTCCCATGAAGTCGGCGCTGATCTCGGACTGCTCGTAGCTCCCGGTGTCCATGAAGTAAAACGCCGAGCTGTCCGAGTAGAGGAACTGCAGACGCTTGGTCTCCACGCGGACATCCTCGACCTTCTCGCCGGCACGGAACGTGATGTCGACGACCCGCCCCGTCTTGAGCTCCTTGAGCTTGGTGCGCACGAACGCGCCGCCCTTACCCGGCTTGACGTGCTGGAAATCGACGATCAGCCACAGCTTGTCGTTGTAGCTGATGCACATGCCGGTCTTGAACTGGTTGGTGGAGACAGCCATCGGTCGACCTTCCTAGATCAGGGTGAGTTCCTTTGGCGCGGTGGTCAGGATCCGACACCCGGCCTGCTCGACCACCACAAGGTCTTCGATTCTAACACCCGCGAAGCCGGGCACGTAGACCCCGGGCTCGACCGTGATGACGTTGCCCGGCCTGAGCGACTGCGTACTGCGCGGCCCGACGGTGGGCAGTTCGTGGACGTCGAGTCCGACGCCGTGACCCAGGCCGTGCGTGAACAGTTCGCCGAGATCATGCGCGGCCAGCACGTCGCGGGCTGCCCGATCGACGTCGACACACGGCATCCCCGCTCGCACGGCGGTAAGCCCCGCCTCGTTGGCCGCGAGAACCGCCGCGTAGAGGCGCTGCTGCTCCCCGGAGACGCGCCCCACCCCCACGGTACGCGTCATGTCCGAACAGTACCCGCCGACACGTGCGCCGAAGTCGAGCACCACGAGATCACCCGACTCGATCTGCCGCGCGCCCGGGATCGAGTGCGGGCGGGCGCCATTGGGCCCGGACGCGACGATGGGCTCGAACGGCATCCCTTCCGAGCCGCTCCGGCGCATGAAGAACTCGAGTTCGAGGGCGACCTCGGCCTCGGTCACGCCGGGTGCGATCGTGCCGCAGATGTGCTCGAAGGCGCGATCAGCGATCGCCGCTGCCGCCGCGATGCGCTCGATCTCCTCCGGCTCTTTCATGTGCCGTAGATCCTCTATGTGGTGATCGACGACGCGCACGGCGCCGCTGAACTGCTCGGACAGGAACGTGAACCTCCCGTAGGGCACCGACGACTCGAGCATGAACGACTCGACCCCGTCGGCCTGCAGATCCTCACACAACTCCACGTAGAGGTTCTCGCGCTGGACCCGGACCTCCCACGACGTGCCCTCGGCTGCGGCACTAGCAGCCTCGGCGTATCTGTTGTCCGTGTAGAAGCGCGCGTAGTCGTCGGTGACCACGCACGCGGCATTGATGCCGCTATCTATCACGCCGTCGAACCCGGTGAGGTACAGCACGTTCGATCTGACCGCGACGACGATGGCCGACTCACTATCGAGCGCAAGCTGCTTTCTCAGGGCGAACAGGCGGGCGGCGGTGTTCATCGCTCCTCCTCACGCAGGTAGGACACGAGCCTCTCGAGGCCGACGAGGTACGACTCGGCGCCGAGTCCGGCGATCTGACCAAGACAGACGGGAGCGGTCACGCTGATCGCCCGGAAGTCCTCGCGAGCGGCGATGTCGCTCAAGTGCACCTCGACGGTCGGGAGCGACGTGGCGACGATCGCATCCCTGAGCGCATAGGAGTAGTGCGTGTACGCGCCGGGATTCAGCACGACCCCGTCGTACGAACCCATCGCCTCGTGGTACCGATCTATGAGGCCGCCTTCATGGTTCGATTGGAAGAAGCTCACATCAACCCCGACTTCAGCGGCCCGCTCGGCGATCATCGCCTCGATCTGTCCGAGCGTCAGCGTGCCGTACACATCGGTCTCGCGCGTACCGAGCAAGTTGAGGTTGGGCCCGTTCATCACCAGCACCCTCAGCATCTCACGCCTCCCCTAGCTCTCCGGCCCACCACGCCAGAGCGTCCAGTAGTGCCGCGTCATCTACAGCAGCCGCGCGCCAGACACCGGGCCGCTCCAGCATCACAAAGCGGACCTCGCCCGCGCGCGACTTCTTGTCCGCCTTCATGGCGGCAAGTACCGCATCGGGCGTAAGCGCCGAGGCCACCGGCCGCAGCCGGTGAGCTGCCACGGCAGCGCCGGCGCCGATGCGCTCGAGCAACGCAACCGTCCGCTCCGTCAGTCCGGGCCCGGCGCCTACCTCGGACTCCGCAAGCCGGGCGGCGAACCGCATGCCCTCGGCCACCGCGATCCCATGCGGTATGGCACCGTAGCCGACGAGAGTCTCGAGCGCATGACCGAGCGTGTGACCGAGGTTGAGACACTCACGCCGGTCCGCTTCACGCACGTCGGCCGAGACGACCGCCGCCTTGAACGACGCTGCGTCGCGCACCATCACCGCGACAGCACGCGAGTCGCGCGCCATCAGGTCGTCGAGACCGCCCTCAAAGCGCTCCAGGATGGCGCCGCCCGCGAGCAACGCCGTCTTCGCCGCCTCGACCAGGCCGTTCGTCCACTCGGCATCCGGCAGCCCCGCGAGAGTGCGGGTGTCCGAGAGCACGAGCCGCGGCGGCCAGAACGCGCCGGCGAGGTTCTTGCCCGCACGCAAGTCGATCGCGGTCTTCCCGCCGATCGCGCTGTCCACCTGCGCGAGCAGTGTCGTCGGCACGTGAACGAGCGCGATCCCCCGCATGTACGTCGCCGCGCACAGGCCCGCGAGGTCACCGACCACGCCGCCACCGAGCGCCACCACGACCGAGGCGCGGTCGAGACCTGCCGCGGCGAACTGCTCGAGCAGATCGCCCGCCCGCTCCCACGACTTCGACTCCTCGCCCGCCGGTACGACGTGCTCGCTCACACGGATGCCGGCGCCCTCGAGCGACGCCTTGACGCCGGGACCGAACAGGCTCCACACGGTCTCATCGGTCACCAGCGCGGCGGACGTGGCAGCGACCGTCTCGGCCACCCGCGCGCCAACGTCGGCGAGAAGCCCCGCGCCGATGAGGATGTCGTACCCGCCGCCGCCGGGCTCCGTCACACGCACGAGATCGGGCGTCGCACGCTCGTCCAGCGCCACACGCACGGCGTCGGCTACCTCCTCCGCGGTCCGCCCGCCGGTGTCAACCACGTGGTCCGCGGTGGCAGCGTACAGTGCCAGGCGCGCGCCAAGGATGGCGTGGGCGGCCGCAAGACCGCCATCAGCGAGCAGCGGCCGATCGCCCGCATCGCCGAGGCGGGCCATGGCCTCCTCCGGCGTGACCGCGAGGTAGACGACCGGGCCGAGGCGCTTGAGAAGAACCTGGTTGTCCTCTCGCAGGACGACACCGCCCCCCGTGGCGATGACCGAGGGTGCCGAATCCGCCAGCGCCTCGAGTGCGGCGTGCTCGGCGTCACGGAAGCCCGGCTCCCCGCGCTCGGCGAACAGCGCTGCCACGCGCATGCCCTCGCGACGCTCGATCTCCGCATCAAGGTCGACGAACGGATACCCGAGCGCGGCCCCGAGCAGCTGCCCGACGGTGGTCTTGCCGGCGCCCATGAAGCCTGTCAGCACGACGTGGTTCACCAGGCGATCCTCGCCGTGTAGGCCGTGTACGCCACGCGCATGTCCTCGACGCACCCGCCGCCGAACAGATCCTGATAGGCATCGGCGAGCACGAGCGCCACCTCGGCCTCGGCGACGACGGCCGCAGCCGGCACCGCGCAGACATCCGAGCGCTCGCGTGCGGCATCGGCGACCTCGCCGGTGGCAAGGTCGATCGTCGAGAGGGGACGCATCAGCGTCGGGATGGGCTTCATCGCGGCGCGAAGGAGCATCGGTTCGCCGTTGCTCATCCCCCCCTCGAGACCCCCCGCGCGGTTCGTAGCCCGTCGCAGGACACCAGTGCCATCCAGCACTATCTCGTCATGGACCTCCGAGCCCGGCCGCGTGGCGCATGCGAACCCATCGCCGAACTCGACGCCTTTGATCGCGGGGATCGACACGACTGCCGCGGCAAGTCGCGCATCGAGACGCTCATGCGCCTGTGCGTAACCGCCGAGTCCGGGGACGAGTCCTTCGGCGAGGACGACGAACACGCCGCCCAGACTCTCCCCTACATCTCGTGCGGCGTCGATGGCCGAGCGCATGTCCTGCGACACGGCCGCATCCGGGCACCTGACATCGCTCGCCTCGACCACATCGGGCACGACCGAAGCGGGGACGAGCGGACCGGCGGATGCAGGGCCGATGGCCTCCACCCACGACCGCACGACGACACCGAACTCGGCGAGGAGCGCCTTAGCGATCGCACCGGCAGCCACCCGGGCGGCCGTCTCGCGCGCGCTGGCGCGCTCGAGGATGTCGCGGATGTCACGCGCTCCCGTGCGCTGGCACCCCGGCAGATCGGCATGACCCGGCCGCGGCGCCGTGACGGGCTCCACTCCCTCGTCACTGCCCCACGGGTCCATGGTCGCCGACCAGTTGGCCGCGTCCTTGTTCTCGATGAGCAGCGTCACGGGGCTTCCGATCGTACGGCCGAAGCGCGCACCGGACAGTACGGTGACCGAGTCGGTCTCGATGGCCATGCGTCCACCCCGACCGTAGCCGCGCTGTCGCCTGGCGAGATCGAGATCGATGGCGGTCTTGTCGAGTTCGAGGCCGTGAGGCACATCGGACACCACGGCGATGAGCGCCGGGCCGTGCGACTCGCCTGCTGTGGTGTACCGCACCGAAAGCCCTCCGTTCCTTGGCTGTTCTCTCGATTCTAGCGCACGCACTCGACCCAGACGCGACGGGCGCCGCATCCGCGGCGCCCGTTGACTCACTCACGTAGACTGCACCACTACTTGAGGATGCCCTGCCCGATGCCGAGAGTCACCTGGACATCGCCGTAGAGCATGGTGACCTGTGTGCTCGAGATTCTGAGCACCTCCCACGGCGTACCGGAGATTCCCTCCCCGACCGCAAGCGTGTAGGTGGAGTCGCCAAGGGCCAGCACAGCCTTCAGCACGCCATCCTCGGTCACGATGTCGTTCAGGTAGAGGGTACCGTCGGTCGTGGGCGTAACGGTGTCCGGGTCGGTCGGCGGCGGCGTGCCGTCGTCGGTTGAGGTCGCCGGGGGCGGCTTCAAGAGAGGATCGAAGATGTCCCGGAACGTGAAGACCGCCGAGTTCGGCAACGGAGCTGCAGGAGCCTCGGCAGTGGGGGCCGTCTCGGTCGTCCCGGCTGACGCCGACGTGGTCGGCTCCCCCAGGGGCTGGACCAGGAGATCATCGGCCGCGTCCCCCGCTAACACGAAGACAACAATAGCTACAGCGATCCCGGCAACGAGAAGGAGAACGCCCAACCCGATCACGATACCCACGATCCTGCCGGTGGGCGTGGCGAAGTAGCCCTGCTTCGGGGTCTCAGGACCGGGCACGGACTCCGGCGCGGTGCCGGTCATTCCCAGGTCGTCGGACATGCTCTTCGCCTCCTTCGGATGATCGCAGCTAGTTGGACGTAGCGTCTGCCGGGGCTGTCGGCGTGGTACCGGTCGCGGGCGCCATCATATACACCTCAAGAACGATCGTCCCCTGGACCATAGCGGAGGTGGTCTCGGTACCGGGCACGTATGCGAAGGTCGAGCTGGTCACCCGCACACCGCGCTCGAGCTTGGTGATGCGATGCTGATACTCGACGAGGTCCGACCAGTCGCCTCTCAGCGAGATCGTGATCGGCAGCACGTGATACTCTGCGGGCGTCCCGTCCGGCGCCGCGGGTCCCGGGCCCACCGCACCCACATTGATCTGCGGGAACTCGAGCCCGGATGCGTTGGCGACATCCTGCAGCTCGATGATGACCGAGGGGAGCTGTGGCGAGTCCGGAACACGGTTGGCGATCCGCATGAGCTCGACCTCGTTGGCCGCCGACTGAGCCTTGGCGCTCTGGCGACGCGCCACAAGTGCCTGGGCCGTCGCGAGGTTCGACTGCTCGACCGCGATCTGCGCGTCGATCTCGGATGCCTCGCTGAACAGCGGCATGATGCCGAGGACTACCGCGACGGCCGCCAACACGACGAGGACGGCGATTGCGATGATCATCTGGTTCTGCGCTGACAGTCGGCCCATGGCTAGCACCCTCCGCTACGGGGCAGGCGTACTCGGCGGGGCAGGCTCACCCTCCGCGGATGGTCGATGATGACTGATCGGCTCACGGCGTCTCCCCCCCGGCTGCGGGGCTTCCCACCGAAGCGGTGATGGTGAACTGGATCGCGGGCTGCTCGGCGAACGCCTGCTTGGTCGAGGCGGTCAACCAGATGTCGTAAAGGTCCTTGAGATCGGCGAGCCTCACGAGCGTCTTTGCAATCGACTTGTGCCCGGCATCCGGGGAGTCGTCACGCACGTCAACGGCATAGCCGCTGATGGACAGGCCGTTGGACTCGCTGGCGACCATGGTTTGCAGCCAGACGTCGGATGGGAGAACGAGTGAGATCTCGTCAAACAGCTTGCCCCAGTTACGCCTCGAGCCGAGGGCCAGGTCGGCGGTGACCTTCCGCGCCTCGAGTTCGGTCGCGCGCTGCTCGAACACCGCGAGCTGCTCGGCCTGCGCCTGGCTCGCCTGCACGAGCTGTTGGACCTGGGCCAGTTCGTCCTTCTTGTCCTGGAGACGGAAGTAGCCAAAGGTCCACACGCCCGCAAGGATGATCGCTACGCCGAGCGCCGCGACGACGACCCACCCGATCCGTCGTTCGGCCCGGCGGCGCTCAAGTATCTCGGGAGGCAGGAGGTTGATGCGCATCATGACTGCAGCCCTCCGAGTGCGAGACCTATCGCCGTGACACAGCCCATCCGGTCGTCGTGCACGGCCTGCAGGATGCTCGATGCCACCTGGACCCGGGCAAGCGGATCGCCGAGTGTGACCTGCTGCGCCTGCAGCCCCTTCTCCAGATAGTGATCGAAGTTGCGCAGCTGAGCCCCACTACCGGTGAGCAGGATCTTGGTGATCGTACGCACCTGTGACGTCTGCGTCAGGTAGTAGTCTAGAGAGCGCCGCACTTCAGCGATGAACTTGTTGACCTCACGCTCGATCGACTGGTGCACCACCTGGACGTACTCGGGATCCACACCCGAGACATCGCCGCTCGCGCCGGTGTCGATGTCGGGAAGTCCGACGCGGATCTTCAAGTCCTCCGCTTCGTCGAACGTGACGTTCAGGACGTTTGCGATCGCCTGGGTGAACGTGCTCCCGGCGAGCGACGAGATGCGGTTGAATCGTGGGATGCCCCGCTCGACGACGGCGATGTTGGTTATGCCCGACGAGACGTGGACGATGGCCGTGGCCTCGCCCTCGCTCTCGGGCAGGACTTCGAGACTGTCGCCCATGAGAGCCCGCACGATGGCGAACGACGATACGTCGACCCGGGCGAGCTTGAGGCCCGCTCCCTCGACCGCGCTCACGGTGTTGGCGATCATCTCCCGATGGGCGGCGACCAGGAGCACTTCCATCATGTGCTCGTCGCTCGGCGTCATGTAGTCACCGATGATCTGGAAGTCGAGTATCGACTCCTCAACGGCCATCGGAATATAGTCCTGCGCCTGATACTGGATGGCGTTTTGCAGCTCGCCGCGCTCCATGAACGGTAAATCGATCAGACGAACGATGACACGCTGGTTTGACACGCCGGTGGAGACTTCCTTGCCACGGACGTTCGATGCGCGCCAGAGTTCCTTGATCGCCGCCGAGACTGCGGCGCTGTCCACGATCTCGCCGTCAGCAACAGCCCCCATCGGCACGGGGACACGACCGTAGCCGGTCAGCACAAAACCGGAACCGGTCTGCTTGACCTGCGCTACGCGAACGTGCTCGGTGCCGATGTCCAGACCGATGCCGGTCTGGCTCGAACCGAAGGAGAGGGAACCCAACGGTGTCCTCCTTCTTCTGCTGCTACGACAAGGCTACGACTGCTGGTGCGATTGCGACGTTCCCCCGGGCTGAAGTGCATGTTCCAGGCACTGACAATGGACGCGCGAGCACATGCTCCGAATCATCGAACCGCAGATGGCGTGCGGTTGTCAATAGCGGGGCACACTCACCACCAGCCTGTGTCACCCCCGGCTCCACAGACCAGGCGTCAGGAGACCGGTGCCGGCACCGGGAAGCGAGTCCGGCAGATAGGTCGGAAGCAGCGGGTTGGTGATCAGCAGGTTGTTGTTCTTGTCGAACTTCATCTGGCTCGACAGGACGGTCCCGCGGATGAGCATGTTGTCGTTGTTGAAGTAGGCGGTACCTCCAACGTAGAAGGCTCCAGCGTAGTCAGCCGCCAGCTCACGGAGTGATTCGCGATCCGACGCGCTCGTGCCCGCCATCGGATTGTTGCCACCGGCGTTGAAGTTCGTGTCCCCGGGCGTCACGATGCCGAGCGCCCACCTGTTGTTCTCGCCCTGGATATTCTTGTTGGCGATGGCGTCTGTGTAGTACGGCACGATCGATCCGTTGAGATTCACATCGCCATTGGTGATGATGGTCCCGTTCCCGACGTACTTGATGTTCTGCGCGATTGTGAGCGGACCGTCAACGAACACAGTCCCGTGGATGTAGAGGATCTTGGCGGTATCGTCATACGCGAAGTCATCGCGCTGACCGGCCGGATAGCCTGTCGACCCGGGAGGTCCTGCCGTCAGGCTCACGCCGTCGGTGGTCGTCGTCGAACCCCATGCGCCAAAACTCCCCGTCCCGCCGATCGTGAGCGGCGTAGCGCCATCGCCGATGTTCTCGATCACCCCGGAAGGATCACCGATGAACTTGTACGGCAACGACGCCGCAGCCGCGTCCGTCTGCGCTTTGCGACGGGTCCAGGTCATCGTGCCCGGCGGCTGCATCGTCACGTACGAGGTCGCGTGTCCGTCGCTCG
The DNA here is from genome assembly GCA_030651765.1 of Coriobacteriia bacterium. GTDB lineage: Bacteria > Actinomycetota > Coriobacteriia > Anaerosomatales > Anaerosomataceae > UBA2272. Next base: position 112,894 of record JAUSBY010000012.1, read on the forward strand.
ACTCGAGGTTGGCTACCGCGGTCCTTCCCATGATGTTGTCGATCGACTCGTTCTTGGCCGTCGTCGCCCACTCTTCCAACATCTCCTGCGTGATCGCCGGCAGCGTGATGTCCGGGACCGACCTGATCCTGTGGCTGACGTAGACCCCCGTGCCCTTGCCCGAACCGTTCCCGTCGTTCTCGGGTATGTCCCCATCGCAGTAGACTTTGATGGGCTGCCCGTAGAGTCCCAGCCACATGTTGGGGTTCTTGATGCTGATATCGCCGCTCTTGACGAACAGGGGACCCTCGATCACGGCCATGTTCGCCTGGATGTTCAGGTCACCCTTCATGTAGAACGGCCCGACGATGCTCGACGTCCCGTTCAGAGCCGAGGAACCACTCATCAGCGACGACGAACCGGCCGAGAAGTTCATCTTCCACAGATCGATGAAGTAGAACTGCTGGCGAACCGTCTCGGTAGCGCCGTCGGTCTGCGTTCCGACAGACGTGAGACGCCACTCGCTGTTCCCGAGGTCCTCGGCTGTGACCACATACGTGCCGTCAGGCGTTGAGCCTGTCTCCGGCCCGCTTTCCATCATCGCCTGCGCCCCGGATTCGCTGAACGTCGAGAGCACGAGTTCGAGGCCGCTCGAAGCGGCACGGAACGCCTGGGTCTCGTTCTCCACACGCACCGACTCGTGCAACGCCTGAGTCGCAAGCGCGTACGAACCGATCGCCAGTACGGTTATCACGAGCATGACACCGAGCACCGTCAGCAACGCAACGCCCGAGTCATCCCGATGCAGCCGCTCAAGCTTCGTGAACATCGCGCTCTCCTTCGTCTACCGGTTCCGCAGGAACATCTCGCGGGCATCTTTCAGGCGCGTGCCGTCATGCTCGGTCACGATCGTCATCACGATCCGCTTCGCGCTGCCAGGCACGTTAGCCATCGCGGTGATCTGAGTGCCGCTCGTATTGTAGTAGCGGAACAACGGCTCTCCGGCAGCGAGGTTGGCATTGTGCTCGGACCAGGCGACCTGCCGCCGTGGCCGTCCGCCGCCTTCCTCTTCGGACGTCACCAGCAGTCGCGTCCCGACGACCTCGATCACGTAACGCTCGCGGTTACCATCGTTATCCTGGTCGGTGTAGAACGCGAAGCGGTTGGGGCTGAGTCCGGGGTAGCTCGTGTCGAAGTCGAACGCCTGCGTGATCACCCGATCGGCGAACTCGAGCGGTGCGCCGACCTCACGGCTGAGGTATGCCTGGCGGTCACTCATCCTGCTGCCGCTCGCGGCGACACTGAAGCCGGCGTACGCGATCCCGAGGACCATGCCCAGGAGTCCCACCACGACGATGAGTTCGGACAGGGTGAACCCGGCATCTTCGCGGGTGTGGGCCATCGTCACCACGTCCCCTCCGCGAAGGTATAGGTGCCGTCGTTGGCCTGATAGACCGTGCTCACGGTGTTCGAAGCGGACGTCATCTGGGTGCCGCCCCCGATGCCCGCAGGCGTATGCGTCACCACTACCCGGTAGGAGCGCACCGGGAAGTTCGATTGACTCGGGCTGACGTTGACCTGAACGATATCGGTACACGTCGGCGAGGTTCCCTGCTGGATCGGCGTCGGCTCGGTGCCCCGGTAGAACGAGTACGTCGTCGTCCCGGTCGTCGGAAACGCCGGCGGCGTGACGGTCAGGTTCGCGGTGACCTTCCAGTACTTCGGGTTGCCTGACGACTTCTCCACGACCGCGTATGTGCCACTCACAAGCGGCCGCGACATGAACGTAGCCTCCAGCCAGTCGGAAGCGAGACCCCGGGGAGAGACCGCGCGGACGCGAGCGGCGTAGCGGCTGAACGGCACCGTAGCGGCCTCGTACGTCAGCGTGGAGTCGGGGTGCTCCGCGGCGTTCGCCCAGCTGTACGTTCCAGCCGGGTTCCAGTATCCGAACGCCGGATCGCTCACCGAGGTCTGCGTCATACCCTGGCGGACCCACTCCAGATCGTACGAGTCGGCGCCGAGGTTGCCGTCGGCAGCCCTGGCCCAGACGACGGGTACGGCGTACGCCTTTGCCACGCCTGCGGCAAGCGAGCCGGGCGTCGCGGGTGCGAAGTTGTCGAGCAGCAGGAATCGCTCGTCGGTTTCATCGATGCCCGCGTCGTCCACGACCCAGACCTTCAGCGTCCCCATCCCGTCGCCGAACAGCCGCGTGTCGACGAAGACGCCCTCCTCCACTTCGATCGGCTCGAACTGGTTCGTGTTCCAGGCGAACAGCGCGCTGGTGGATGTGAAAGTCTCGGTCCGCGGCTCCCAGAGAGCCGACAGCGGCGGCAGACTCGCGTCCTCGCACAGGATCGAGTTGAACGAGACTCGGACGATCTCGATCACGCGGCCCTCGGACGCCTCGGCACTCACATCGAGGTAGAGGGGGCCGCCAGACCACTCCGAGTTCCAGACGACCGCACCGCTGGGAGGCGTGAGGCCGATGAACGTCGCTTTCGGATCCGTCAGGGGATCGCGCTTGCCCTGAGTCATGAAGTTGCTGCGATCACGCACGACGACCCGGGTCGAGTGCGTGGAGCTGACCCCTCGCGCATCCGTGACGGCGATGTCGACCCGCAGGTTCTTGATTGAAGAGTTACCGGTGACCGGGGTTACCGTCGGACGGATGACCACGGTGTAGCCGCCTACAGTCTCCGTGCTCGCCTCCGAGAGGATGCCTCCGTCGTCGACCAGATCCACCTGCGCGAACGGGAGCGAGTGCACCCACTCGATGTACGCGTTGAGGGAGTTGGTCATGACGTTCTTCTCTTTGGCCTGCACGCTCATCATCGTCGTCTGGACGACGAGGCTCAGAACGCCCGTCAAGATGATGAACATGATGGCCGCCGAGACCATGATCTCGACCAGGGTCATGCCCTCGTCGCACGACAGCCGCTTCAGTATGCCCCTCATGCTTCCAACTCCCTAGCCATGCCGAACAGGCGCAGCGCACGCGATTCGCGCTACTGGTATCCGTATCGGCACATCCGCCAGATTACTTGAAGCCCATAGGCCCTGCTCAATGGCATCTTAACACCAGCTCAGGCGAGCCCTACGAGACGCAGATACCACGCCCACATGGCCGGGCCGTGAAGTGCCGTGATCACCGCTCCCGCAGCAAGCCACGGACCGAACGGGATCCGCTTCTCCGAAAGTCTCATGCCCCTGCTGCCGCTCAGCCCGACGACCATGCCGATCACGCTGCCGAGGAAGATGCTCATGAGCACGTACGGGCCGAGGACAAGGCCGAGTGCTCCGAGGAACTTCACGTCGCCCATGCCGAGCCCGCGTCTCTTACGGACGACGCCATACAGCAGCGCCGTCCCGGCCGATACGCCGGCACCGAGGACGGCGCCGGTGAGCGCGTTGGCCAGTGGTCCCGTGAGAGATCCGGACGCCTGGGTGTGATACGTCAGCGGGCCGACGAGCAGCTGGCCGTACTCGGAGGCGAGTGCGGCCAGCAGACCAAGTACGGCAAGCATCGCGACGAGCAGGTTGGGCAGCCGCAGGTGGTCGAGGTCGATCACCGAAAGCACGAGCAGCAGCCAGAAGACCGCAGCCGCAACGACCGCTCGCACGCCCACTCCGTAGGCCAGTGCGGCGAGAACGAACAGCTCGCCCGAAGCGAGCTCCACGACCGGATAGCGTACACGGATACCCGCGCCGCACGACCGGCACCGTGCCCTGAGCACGAGCCATGAGAGGACCGGGATGTTGTCGTACCAGGCGATCCCGGTACCGCACGCCGGACAGTGCGACCCGGGATGCGCGATCGACTCACCCCTCGGGACCCGCCAGATCACGACGTTGGCGAAGCTGCCGAACAGGAGTCCGAAGAGCCCCATCGACATGGTGAAGAACCATGACGGCATTCGCTGCGCCTTCCATCATCGGAAACATCCACTGACACGCAGTTCTCGAGGGAGAGCATGAACGAATCGCCGTGATATGAGAAGCCCGGCAGCCTCATGACTGCCGGGCTTCTCCGCGAGTCGTGCTAGAGCTAGTAGTGCTCGTGCCCGGTAGCCGAGGTCCAGAGCGGAGGGACCGAATCCCCGGCCGCCAGATCGTCGGCCGTGACCGTTCCGCTCGCGTCGACACCATAGAAGAGCGTCTCCGCATTCGGACACCGGGGCGGCGCGAGGACATAGGGCTCGGCGGGGTTGCTCAGGTCATCGGCAGCGCCGTCGATCACCTGGGCACTCCACCACCGTGCCGGATCACCCGCGATCCACTGTTGGACCGCACCTTCGATCATCCGCTGGTTGGTCTGGCACGTACGCTCCGCTGCGGTGCGCGAGACCGCAACGAACACAGGGATCGCTATCGCGACCAGGATGCCGATGATGAGGACCACCACCATGAGCTCGACCAGCGTGAAGCCATCATCCTTGGCGAACATGGCTGTCGCTCACTTCCTTCACCGAGGGCCGACACCCTCCGCTGCGGGCCGGGTGCCCGAAGGCCGGAGGCTATGCCCCCGGCCTTCGATCGCAGACTCGGACTCAAGTCCTGCAGCCGACCGCTAACTACTGGCTGAAGTGACCGTGCTGGAGAGTACCGTCCATCAACCATGCGGTGCTGCCATCGAACAGGATGGTGCCGCTCGTGTTGGTCGAGTAGTACTGGGTGCCGGTCGCGATCGGGCACTGCGGAACGTCCTTGATGTAGGCACCATTCAAGGTCAGCTCGTCTGCGCCGTTGATCAGCTTGGGCGTCCACACGTTCGTGGGGCTAGCGGCCAGCCACTGCTGGATCGCGCCTTCGATCGTGCGCTGGTTGGAGTGGCAGGTGCGCTGACGCGCCGTGCGGGACGCTGCGTTGAAGACCGGAATCGCGATTGCAACAAGGATACCGATAATAAGAACGACGACCATGAGTTCGACAAGGGTGAAGCCCTCGTCCTTCCTGAACATCCGCATCGATGTTCACCTCCCTTTCCCTTGCGGACAGTACGCGGGCATCCGCCCGCTCACTACGTGTTATCGGCCTCTGCGGGCCGTACTTTACATGCAGTTTCGACTAGTTCACGAGTGTGATGACCTGGAACATCGGCATGTAGAGCGCGATGATGATGCCGCCGACGATGACGCCGAGCGACGCCATCATGATCGGCTCGATTATCGAGGTGAGACTGTCGACCGCCACGCGGACCTCTTCGTCGTAGAAGTCCGCGATCTTGTTGAGCATCTGATCGAGCGCACCGGTCTCCTCGCCCACGGCGATCATCTGCACGACCATCGACGGGAACACCGGTGACTCGCCCAGCGGCTTGGCGATCGTCTCGCCCTCCTTGATGGCCGCCCGCACCTTCTTGATCGCTCGCGAGACGACCTCGTTTCCGGCGGTGTCGGCAACGATGTCGAGCGCCGAGAGGATGGGGACACCGGCCGATACGAGCGTGCCGAACGTCCGCGTGAAACGCGCGAGTGCCGTCTTTCGGTTCAACTCCCCGGCGATCGGCATCCGCAGCTTCACACCGTCCCATATGAAACGCCCCGACTCGGTCCCTACCCATGCCTTGAACGCAACGACTGACGCGATCACACCGCCCACAACGACGAGCCCGGGCCAGCTGCGTGCCCCTTCGGAGATCGCCACGAGGATCTGTGTTGGCAGCGGCAGCTCGCCGCCCATGTCCGAGAACATCTTCTGGAACGTCGGGACGACGAAGACCATCATCGCGACGAGCACGATCATGACGAGCGCGCCCATGGCGATCGGATACGTCATGGCCGACTTGATCCTGGCCTTGAGGGCGGCGTCGGCCTCGAACAGGTCCGCCACACGCAGGAGCACCTCGTCGAGCACACCGCCGGTCTCGCCGGCACGGACCATGTTGTAGAAGATCGGCGGGAAGACCTTGGTATGCTTGACCATCGCCTCGGACAGCGACTGCCCGGCCTCCACGTCCTTGCCAAGCTGGCTGATGATCTCGCGGAGCTCCTTGCTATCCGACTGCGCGCCGAGGATGCTCAGGCACTTCGTGAGCGAGAGACCGGCGTTGATCATGGTCGCAAACTGGCGCGCGAAGATCGTGACGTCCTTGGTCTTGACGCTCGTGCCGAAGGTGATCTTGTTCAGTCTGGCCAGGCGGTCCTCGTCGAGGTCGAGGATGATGTAGCCCATCTGGCGGAGTTTGGTGGCGACCGCTTCGCGGTTCTCCCCCTCGAGCTTGCCGCTGACGACCTTACCGGTCTTGTCGCGGACGTTGTACTTGAAGGTGATCGTCGCCATCTGCGCACCTCTCATACGGTCGTGTCCTGGTGAACATACTACAGGGTCGGCATCGAGCGCCACGGACTGTAGTGCACGCGGCCTAGACGATGACCCGCGCGATCTCCTCGATGGATGTCCGGCCCATGCGGACCTTCTCGAGACCATCCTGCTTCAAGGTGAGCATGCCCTGCTCACACGCCACGTCACGGATCGCCTCGGCGGTCGCCTCCCTGACCGTCAGGTCGCCGATCTCCTCGGTGATCAGCATGACCTCGTGAACGCCAAGCCGCCCCCGGTACCCGGTCCCACCGCACTTCTTGCACCCCTTCGAACGCCACAAGGACTGGGGCAGAGCGTCTTCGGCGAATCCCGCATCCAGCAGGACCTGCTTCGGCGGCTTGTACTCGTCTTTGCAGTCGGGGCAGAGGCGCCGCGCGAGGCGCTGGGCCAGGACACAGTCCACCGCGGATGCGACCAGGAACGGCTCGACGCCCATCTCGGTGAGCCGGGTCACAGCGCCGGCCGCGTCGTTGGTGTGAAGGGTCGAAAGCACGAGGTGTCCGGTGAGCGCCGACTCGATGGCGATCTTGGCGGTCTCCTGATCGCGGATCTCACCGACGAGGATGATGTCCGGCGAGCAGCGCAGGAACGAGCGTAGCGCACGAGCGAAGGTGAGGCCGGCTTTCACGTTGGTCTGTATCTGATTGACTCCCGGAAGGCGGTATTCGACGGGATCCTCGGCAGTGAGGATGTGCTTGCCGGGATCGTTGAGCACGTTGATCGCGGCGTAGAGCGAGGTCGACTTGCCCGAACCCGTGGGCCCGGTGACCAGAATGGCGCCGTAGGGTTTGCGAAACGACGACTCGAAACGCTCGAGCGTGCCCGGAAGGAAGCCGAGGTCTTCGAGCCGCAACATGATGCTGTCCTTGCGAAGGATGCGGAGCACCACTCGCTCGCCGTAGACGGTCGGTAACGTCGAGACGCGGAAGTCCAACTGGTGTCCGCCGATGGTGAGCGCGGTGTGCCCATCTTGCGGCTTGCGGGTCTCGGCGATGTCCATGTCGGCCATGATCTTGAACCGCGACAGGATCGCCTGTTGCGTGCTCTTGGGGCTGCGCATCATCTCGTGGAGCACGCCGTCCACACGGTAGCGGACGCGAAGGTCCTTCTCCTGCGGCTCAACGTGGATGTCGCTTGCCCGATCGGTGACCGCCTTGTTGATGATGTAGTTCACGAGTTTGACGATCGGCGCCTCGTCAGTGACCTCGGTCATGTCCGCCAGGGACAAGACCTCGAGCTCCTCCGGGCCCCCGAGATCGTCTTGGTCCATGGTCGTCGCGACCTTATAGAACTCCTCCACCGCCGCGACGATGCCGTCTTTGGTGGAAATGGCCGACTTGATCTCGTACCCCGTGATGATGCGGAGGTCGTCTAAGGCGAGCACGTTCTGCGGATCGGCCATCGCTACGACGAGCTGATCATCGACGATCCTGACGGGCATCAGCGTGTAACGAACCGCGAGATCCCGTGGCACAACGGCTATGGCGTTGGCGTCGGGGTGCGTCTCGGCGAAGTCGACGTACTGGATGCCGATCTGCTTGGCCATGACCGAAAGGATGCCACCCTGCGTGGCATAGCCGAGATCCACCAGGACGCGCCCGAGCGGACTGCCGGTGGCCTTGTGGACCTCCAGGGCGTCTGTGAGCTGACGCTCACTTATGATGCCGGCGCGCAGAAGCAGTACGCCGAGTCGTTCCCCCGCCTCCGCCACTCACACATCACTCCATCGATAGTGCGGATGCGCGCTCGTCTGGCCCGCAGCACGATAGTACGACACATGCACGCCCCGGTGTCAGAATCGGACGCTGCCGGACCGGGTGTCTTAGCCCTACCAGCCGCGCGCCTTCCTCAAGTCGCCGAGGAGGATGGAGGCGAGCCTCTGGAACTCGTCGTACGTGCGCGTGCCCGCCCTGACTCCGACCCGCGCTCCCCCACCCGCGAAGTGGAGTTCGACCGGTGCGACGAGGGCGTACGCCACGTCACGGCCGGGTCCGGCAGCCGTTGACGTCTCCACAGCGCGCGACGAGACGGCGGGGTCGACAGCGGGCAGTCGCTCGGCTGCGGGCGGCACCGGTACACTCGACAGCGCCTGACCGAGAGATGGCCCCGGCGCGAGCGGCAGGAACGCCGAGACGTCCGGAATCGGGCCCCCCTCATCGACTGCGGGCGGGCCCAACAACGCGCGCTCATGCTCCTCGGGTGTCAGGAGTGTGGCTGGCTGCGCGGCGGCGGCCATGAGCCGCTCGAGATCCTCCGCAAGTGAGTAGACGTCCGAAGCCGGAGGGTCCGGGGGGGCGGCAAGCGGCGGCGCCAACGCTGGCTCCGGATCGGGCTCCGGCTCGGGCACGGGTTCGGGCTCCGGTTCGGGTACGGACGGCACGACCGGCTCAACCGGAACCGTGATCTCGACGACAGGCACATCCCGGTACACTGGCGGGATGTCGCGCTCGTCGAGGCGCGGCCTCACGATCTCAGGTTGCGATTCGGCTGCGACGTCCTCGCCCACTGCGCCGGAAGCATCGCTCGCGCCCACCCTGACCGCGAATACATCGTCGGCCTGCTCGGCCGCGTCTCCGAGGTACGCCTCGCGCGCACCGTCATCCACCGTGGGCGAGGTCTTGAGCGCCTGCCGTACGGCGCGACGATACCGCGAGAACGCGATGAGGACGTAGACTGCCAGCGCCAGCAGCACCAGGGCGATCGCGCCAAGCATGTACAGCCGTGCGTCCACCCACTCAGCCCATACTGTCGAGGATGCGATAGAGCAGGCCGAGGAGTACCGCTTTGACGCTCTCCTTGTCGCGCGCGTCGACCGGCAGGAGCGGCGTGTCGTCCGAGAGCCCGATCGCGGCACGCACGGAGCGCAGCGTCCGCACGTCGGTAGGCGGCACTTTGTTAGCCGCCACCACGAACGGGACGTCGGACATGTTGCGGAAGAACTCGATCATCGACTTGGCGTCCTCGAACGACTCGGGATCCTCCGCGTCTACAAGGAGCACGAAGCCGAGCATACCCTCGGACAGCGTCTCCCACATGAACGAGAACCGTTCCTGGCCGGGCGTACCGAACAGGTAGAGGACCACGTCATCGGCGATGGTGATCCGGCCGAAGTCCATCGCCACGGTGGTCTCGCCGGAACCCTCACCGGAGGCATCGGAGACCTGACGCTCCGTCGACAGCACCGTGATCTCGCTGACCGCTTTGATGAAGGTCGTCTTGCCGGCGTTGAACGGTCCGGTCACCACGACTTTGACAGACTGCATGCGCGCTCCGTCCTTACAGGTTCTCGATGCCCTCGATGATCTTCTCAATAAGCGAACGGTCCACCATCTGATCGCGGTGCAGCACGACACCCTCACCAGGCTCGGGGATCTTGCAGACCGTCGTTGTCGGCCGGGAACGTCCCGTACCCCCGCCGGTGAGCGCGGTCAGTTCGTCGCCGAGTCCGGACGACAGGTCCATGCCTGAGTCGAAATCCGCAAGGAACGCGTCGGTGGAGATCACACCCTCACCGGCCGGCTCCTCGGCTCCGTAGTCGGTGCCCGAGGAGATCACGCCGCCGGGCTCCTCTTCCGTGTCCAGCGAACGTATGAGTTCGTCCAGGTCGACGCTCTCGTCAGGGATCGCGTCGGGCGACGGTGCGTCCTCGACGGCGGGATCGGACAGCGACATCGGTTCGTGGGGGGACTCTCGCGAAGGTGGCTCGGGGACTTCGTCGACCGGCTCCGGCTCCGGCTCGGGCTGCGCGAGCTCCGGCGGCAGTTCCCCAAGGCCGAGCGTACGCAGATCCGTCTCGAAGTCGCCCGTGGAGACGAAGCCCTCCGGCATCTGATAGGTCTCGGAGGCCTCGGCCACCGGCGGCGCGGGGATGCCTTCGAGGTCCGCCGTGGTGAGCGCACCGACGCCCGAGAGCGGGTCGAGCGGACCCTCTTCTTCGGCCTCCTCGTACGGCGTCGGTGCCACCGGAACGAACGGCGTCTCAAACTCATCCTCGACCGGCGCTCGTAAAGCGGGCGGCTCCGCGGTGGGGACGACGGGCGCATTCTCGTCGGAGGGCGGGGCGAGGACCGCGCCCATCATCTGCTCGAACATGGCCATGTCATCGGCCGACGGGGCGACGCCGGAGGCGGACAGGAACTCCGGCTCTTCACGAGGACTCTCGTCGGCGGGAGGCTCCGTGGGCTCGCCATCGGGCTCGGTCGGCTCTGCGGCGGGGACCTGTTCGGTAGTCGCCGGTGACTCCGCCGGGGCGATGGGTGCTGCGCCGAGCGCCGAGCGCCTCTCGTCCCGGCGCGCCCGCTCGGCACGCAAACGCTCGACCTCCTCGTCGGAGGGCACTTCGAGCAGACCGGCCGAGAACAGTCCGTAGATGACCCGGGCCACCTCGAAGTCGGTGCGGTGCGTGGTGTGAGCGAGTTCGCTCACCGAGCGCGTCCCGTCGAGGAGCAGCAACAGATTCCACTCCACAGGCTTGAGGGAGATCTCGAACGTCCCTTCGCCCGGTGCCGTGGCCATCTTGAAGACCATCTCGGCGGAGGGCACCTTCTTCTTGATGCGATTCCACTCTTCGAGCCTGCGGCTACCCTCCATCACGATGTTCTCGACCGAGACCGACAGCCCGATGTCTTCGTGGACGACCTCGGGCAGCACCTCGAAGTCGAAGTCACCCGCATCCCAGCGCATCAGGTCGAATATGGTGTCCTGGATCTGTTCCTGGACGAAACTCTCGAGGACCTGTTGTGTGATGTAGCCCTCGTCCACGAGGATCTGCCCGAGTCGGCGCCCGGCGTCGCCCTCGGAATCCCGGATCTGAAGCGCGCGGGTGAGCGCTGGAGGCGTGATGCGCTGCGCGGTCACCAGACGCTCGCCGAGGAAGTCGCGCCGCCAGTTCGACTGCGCGAAGAACACCTCTCCGTCGCGGAACCAGATGCTCCCCTCGGCGCCGTCGCCAACGATGCGCAGAACCCCCGTCTTCCCGCTCAGTTGTACGAGCTGGAAGACGTCGGGAAGGCTGAAGTCCTTGAGGTTACCGCGCAGTGCCATCGGTTGGAACCGTCACCCCTCGGCGCGTCGTCGCGTCCGTTGCCGTGCAGAGGGCATCAGCCGAGTATCTGGCCGATGCGGTCCGCCGTCGCCTTCATGTCGTAGATCACGAGCCCGAGCTTGGCGCTCGGCTCGGCCATCGCGGTAAGCACCGCGCGGTCGCCCGCGGCGATGAGCAACACGTAGCCGTTCTCCCCCTCGATGAACACCTGCGAGAGATGCCCCCTGCCCAGCTCGGCCGCGGCGCGCTCGCCGAGTCCGAGGATCGCGGCCGACATCGCGCCGACGCGGTCGGCCTGCATCCCGGTAGGAAGCGCCGAGGCCATCGTGAAGCCGTCGAGACTCACGAGAGCGGCCGCCTGGATGTCCGGGTCCTCACGCATCAGCTCATCGAGCGCGGCTGCGAGCTGCTCCTCGCGCGTCGCTTGCCGCATCGTCGCCTGAGGACGCGCGGGCTCGGCCACAGAGACGACCTGAGCCGCTACCGCGGGCTGAGCACCGACATGCGCCGGGGCCTGGACCGAACCCGGGGCCTGGACCGGAGTCGGGGCCTGGACCGGAGCCGGGGCCTGAACCGGGGTCGGGGCCTGGACCGGAGCCTGAACGACCGAGGGGGGCGCTACCGGAGTCGGCTCGACACGGGGCTGGACCACAGGAACGACCACGGGCGCCCCGAGGAGGTCGTCGTCCTCGAGCGACTCGTCGTCAGCGTCGCTGATGAAGTAGTCACCGATGCCCTTGTCCACCATCGTCCATCCACCTCCGAGTGGTACGCACTGTCAAGCCGGGTCGGTCGAATGGCGCACGCCAACGACCCCGACCGGGGGTAAGCGATTTCAGTCTCTCACGTCGCAGAGGGCGAAACAACCGCGAAAACGCAGGTCGCGAGCGTCAGATGACCACGCGCATGATCTCCTCGATAGAGGTCAGACCTGAACGGACTTTCTCGAACCCGTCGTCTCTGAGCGTCCTCATCCCCTGCTCGACGGCGATGCGTCCGATCTCATCACCGGAGGCATGCTCGACGCACGCCCGCTCGATCTCTTCGCTCATGGTCATCACCTCGTGGATGCCCATGCGGCCCTTGTAGCCGATGTTGTTGCACTTGGAACAGCCGACGGCCCGGAACAGCAGGGGCGGGTGCCCGGGTTCGAACGGGAAGCCGATGCGCGTGAGCGCGTCCTCTTCGGGGGTGTACTGCTCCCTGCACGCGGTGCACAGACGCCGGGCGAGCCGCTGAGCGAGCACGCAGTTGATGGCCGACGCCGACAGGAAGGGCTCGACCCCCATCTCGGTCAGCCGGGTCAGAGCCGAGGGGGCATCGTTCGTGTGCAGGGTCGACAGCACAAGGTGACCGGTCAGGGCCGCCTCAATGGCGATGGTGGCGGTCTCCTTGTCACGGATCTCACCGATCATCACCACGTCAGGGTCCTGGCGCAGAATCGAACGCAGTGCCGACGCGAAGGTAAGGCCCGCCTTCTCGTGCACCTGGACCTGCGACAGTCCTTCGAGCCGGTACTCAACGGGATCCTCGACGGTGATCAGGTTGACCCGGGGGTTGGTGGTCTTGTTGATCGCCGCATAAAGCGTGGTCGACTTGCCCGAGCCGGTGGGGCCGGTGACGAGCAGCGCACCGTACGGCTTCATGATCGCTTCCATGACACGCTCCATGGGCTGCTCCAGGAAGCCGAGGTCCTCGAGCGACATCATGATCGCGTCTTTACGCAGAAGTCGCATGACCGACATCTCACCCTGCACTGTCGGCAGTACCGCGACACGGAAGTCCACCGACTTGCCGTCGAGCACGACACCGAAGCGTCCGTCTTGCGGTATGCGCTTCTCGGCGATGTCCATGCCGCACTGGATCTTGAGGCGGCTGATGAGCTGACGGTGGATCTTCTTGGGGCTGCGGAGGATCTCCTGGCACACGCCGTCGATGCGGTACCTCACCCGGAGGTCGTGCTCCTGCGGCTCGATGTAGATGTCGCCGGCGCCCTGGCGGATGGCCTCGGTGACCACGTGGTTCATGATCTTGGCGACCGGCGCCTCCTCGTCGGCGGCCAGGTCCTCGTCGCGTCCCGACATCGCGGAGCTGAGGTCCTCGATATCGCCGACCATCTGGTCAACGTTCTGCTGCATAGCCGCCAGCCTGTCGATGGCCTGCAACAGATCGCTTTCCGAGGCCACGACCACGCGGATCGCGAAACCTGTGACGATGCGCAGGTCGTCGATCGCAAAGATGTTCGCCGGATCGGACATCGCGACGATGAGCTCGTCGTCCTGGACCTTGATAGGAAGACAGCTGTGCCGCCGTGCCAGGTCTATCGAGAGCATCGTCGCCGCAGTCGGGTCGATATCGATAGCCTGCAGGTCCACGAAGGCCAGACCGAGGCTTTCCGCCACCGCCTGTGCGATACGGGATTCATCGGCGATGCCCTGGGTCACCAGAACGCTCGTCAGCGTGCGATCACCCGACTCCGCGAGAGCCGCGTCGAGCTGCTCCTGGGTGATGACGCCGGCCTGCACGAGCACGCGGCCAAGCCTTTTCCCGGACGCGGCGGTCACTGCCCGCCTCCCGGGTCGCCGGTCGCGCGCTCGTTCATCTGCGTTTCGGCGGCGTCGCGCATGACGTCACGCGGGGCACGGGCTTGCGATCGCTCGCTACCGGCCCAGATGTCGATCGCAAGCGCGCCCTGAGCTACGAGCATGCCGAGCCCACTGAACGCCCGGGCGCCCACCGCCTGCGCCTCACGTACGAGCGCGGTGGTTCCCGGACGGTACACCATGTCATAGACGACCTGGCCCTCGCGCAGCCACGCCGTGGGTATCGGGCTGGGATCATCGGCCCCCATGCCTACCGGGGTGGCGTTGATCACGAGATCCGCATCGCGCACTGCCGATGCGGCACTGCCGTCGAGCGCGTGGACAGTGACCGGCATTCCCCTCAGGCGGCTCTCGACGCGCTCGAGGAGCTGCTCGGCTCGGTCGACATCCCGATTGACCAGTGCGAGGCTTCCCGCTTTGGCCAGGATGAACGCCGTGACCGCCGCTCCCGCCGCGCCGCCCGCGCCGATCACGGCGACCGAAGACCCGGCCGGATCGAACGACGCATCATCGGCGAGGGACTCGAGCAGTCCACGTCCATCGGTGTTGTAGCCGATGAGCCGTCCGTCCACCGAGTGCACGGTGTTGACCGCACCCGCCATCTGGGCGAGCGTCGCGACCTCGTCGCACAGCTCCGCAACTGCCTGCTTGTACGGCATCGTGACGTTGAACCCGATGATGGGCACGCGGCGTGCGGCCTCCACGAACGCGAACAACGCGCGCTGGTCGGGCACGCCGATAGGCATACAGACCCAGTTCAGTCCCATGGCCTCGTACGCCGCATTGTGCATGGCTGGCGACAGCGTGTGCGTGATCGGCCAGCCGATGACCGCTGTGGCCTGGGTGTGTCCGTTGATGCGCACGCTATCCCTGCCTCCCCGGGCGAGCCGCGTCAGGATGTGGGTCGCCTACCCGCCATTATGACCCGCTCGATGCGTCGCAACACAAGCGTATGCGGCAGATCGGTCGAAGACAGCGGACAGACGAGCACCGTGGTGGCGCCGGCGAGCCTGCCGCCAAGAATGTCGGTGAACACCTGATCGCCGACGACGGCACACTCGCGCGTGCTCACGCCGAGTGCGCGTGCGGCTGCGCGGAACCCGAACGGAAGCGGCTTGGCTGCCTTGGCGATGACCGGCAGGCCGATCTCGTCGGCACGCGCATGGATGTGCCCGTGCCAGTTGTTGGAGACGAGGTACGCCCCGAGCCCCGCATCGGGCAGCGACGCGATCCAGGACGCGATCTCAGGCGAGAGGCCCGACTGATCGAGCGGGAGGAGCGTGTTGTCGATGTCGAGCAGCAGCGCCTTCACGCCGGAGGCGGCGAGGGCGGCGAGGTCGATGGCCAGCACGTCGCTCACGTAGTGGTCTGGACGAAGCAGCTCGATCGCTCCCTAGTGGTCGGGCACGCCGTCATGGTCGTGGTCGTGGTCCTCTTCGTCGAGAAGGTCTCCCGCCTCCTCGTCTATGCGCTCGAGTTCGAGCTGCACGAGGGCGTCCAGGTCGTCCCGACCGCCGGCACGGAAGATCGCGCCGAGGATAGGATACGCGTTGTGCTCCTCGACGGCGTCGGTCCAGACCATCTCGTCTTTGTTGTCCATGAGCGACTTGGCCATCTCGACCGCGCCCTCGAGGTCGTCGCCGAACAGCATGCGCAACTGCGCCGCATTGGTGCGCAGGATGCCCGACTGCGGGTTGTGCTCGACGCCACGCTCGGCCATGGCGAGCCCGTCGGCCACCCGGTCGTTGCGCACGAGGACCCACGATCCAACGTAGTACGACTGGACGGCGCCAGGATCGAGCGCCTGGACGATGGCGATCGTGCTCAGGATGAACCGTTGCTCGGTGAGCCCGGCTTCGCGGTAGTACCCGTGATAGACGACGTCGATCCGGTTCCACAGGATCGCAGCGCCAAAGACACGGATGCCGGACAGGTACGACGAAGCAGCCCGGCCAACCGCCTGGCTGGTGACCTCGGCCGAGGCCTCAGGAACGAGCGAGTCGGCTACCGCCTGCCCGCCGAACGTGAGGACCAGACACAGCACGATCGCAGCGGCGGTCATCGCCCGACGGTCTCGGTCCACGGCTAGAGGTCCCGTCTCGAGAACAGGATGCTGCCGACGATGAGCGACAGTCCTGCCATGCCGACGAAGACGGCGGCCATGCTCACGAGGTAGACGAGCGGAACCCCGCTGCCATGGGCGACCGGATTCACCACGTTGAACGCGTCGAGCGACGGGTAGAAGGGGCTGAGCTCGAGAGCCCCTTCGCCACCGAGGAGCGTGCTGCGCGAATGGCCGATGAACAGCGCGGCGAGCGATGCGGTAACGACGACGACCGGTCCCGTGATCGCGGAGACCGCGACCGCGAGCGCGGCGACGACGCCCATCTCCAGCCAGACCGCGAAAGCGCCCTGCCACAGCTGCCACATGATCTCGCCGTACGTGATGTAGCCCACGGCCTGTTCGATGATCGTGAATGCCACCATCGCGCCACCCGCGACCATGAAGACGCCGAGCCACGTGCCGACGAGGTACTCGGGGCGGCTGACACCCTTGGCGACCACGTTGTAGACCGTCCTGCGCTCGACCTCGGCAGGCACACGGTTGGCCGCAAGTGAGAGCGTGACCACGAGGGCCGTGACGTACGCCAGCGCGAGGGCGACCTCGCGGAACACCGCACTCTGCACGCCGAGGCCGTAGTCGGGAAGCGACGGGATCGCAAACGCGAGCAGTGCAGCAAAGACGAGTACGACGTAGACGACCTTGCGCCTGAGGCTGTCGGCAACGACCGCCGAGGCGATAGGAAGGATGCGGCCCATCATCGCGACCCCACCTCCCCCGCCGTCATCGCGAGCAGCCTGGCGAAGTAGTCCTCCAGCGAATCGCGCATCGGCATCACCGAGACCACCCGTCCACCTGCGTCGTCAATGGCGTCCACGACGAACCGTACGGACTCGTCGGGCACGGAGAAGACCCATAGCCCTCCCGATACCGCGATGTTCTCGGCACGCGAGGCCACGTCCGGCGGAAGCGCATCACCCGGGACGAGTGCGCGCAGCGAAGTCCGGCCCTCGATGTTGAGCAGCGAGTCGAGCACGCCCTCGGCAGCCACCCGTCCCGCGTTCATGATTGTGACGTCGTCGCAGACCGTCTCGACCTCGGACAGCTGGTGTGAGGAGAGCAGCACCGTCACACCAGCGTCACGGAGCGCGAGCATGAGATTCCGGACGTCGCGCTGACCGACCGGGTCGAGACCCGAGGCCGGCTCGTCGAGGATGACGACCTGCGGCTCGTTGATGAGCGCCTGCGCTATGCCGAGGCGCTGCAGCATGCCGCGCGAGAAGGTATCGAGCGTCACACGATCGCGTCCCGCGAGCCCGACTCGCTCGAGCAGAGCCGAAGTGCGCGAGGCGATCTCGTCTTTCGGCACGCCCGACAGGCGCGCGTAGAGCCTCAACGCATGGGCCGCCGTGAGGTGCTGCGGGAAGTACGGCTGTTCGGGCATGAAGCCGACGTCGCGACGGCCAGCCGGCCGGGTCGAATCCGCGCCCATGATCATGAACGTGCCGGCGGTCGGCTTGACCAGACCGAGGAGCATCTTGAGCGTCGTGGTCTTGCCTGCGCCATTGGGCCCGAGCAGACCGTGGATCGTGCCCGGCGCGACACGGATGGTCACGTCGCAGACCGCATCGCGCAAGGGGGCGCCGACGATCGGCCGGTATGCTTTTCGGGCACCCTGTATCGCGATGGCCGCGGACGTGTCGTCACGCGCGTCGCTCACGGCGTCACCTCTCTCGACTTCTCCTTGGCTATCAGAAACTCCTCGTACGTCTCGGCGAACGTGTGCGACCCGTCGGCACTCGTGAGTACGTAGTAGATGTAGGCGGTCTCCGCCGGCGCGGCGGTGGCCTGGAGTGAGGCAAGGCCCGGGCTTGCGATCGGGCCCGGCGGCAGCCCCGCGTTCTTGTACGTGTTGAAAGGACTGTCGATCTCGAGATCGCGATTCAGCAGCCGGGGCCGGTTCTTCTTGATCACGTACTCGATCGTCGCGTCGATCTCCAGGAGCATGTTCCGCTCGAGCCGATTGTAGATCACCGACGCGACGACGGGACGCTCATCAGCGACGCGCGCTTCGCGCTCGACCATCGAGGCGAGCGTGACGAACTCGTTCAGGCCAAGACCCCTGCCGGTCGCGTACGTCATGTCAACGGTGGCAAGCTCCGCATCGAACTGGCCGAGCATCATCTCGATGACATCGGCAGCGCCCGAACCGTTAACGACACGGTACGTCTTTGGGAACAGGTAGCCTTCAAGCGAGCCGTTGTAGACGTCTATGAGGTACGGGTGGTCCTCGGCGAAGAGAGCCGCCTGGCCGAGAGCCATATCGGTGAACTCGTCGGCGGGGATACCGCACGCCTCCTCGACCCGCGCGGCGATCTGCTCGACGGTGAAGCCCTCGGGGATCGTGACGGTCGCGTAGTCGAGGGGCGGACCCGCAAGCAGCCGCCTGACGACCTCGGCGTAGGACATCCCTGTCGTCAGTTCGTACGTGCCGGGACGAAGCTTGCCATCGATGCCGTCGAGCCGGGCGCGCAACCTGAACATCGCCGCATTGTCGATGACACCGGCCTCGGCTAGCACGCCCGCGATCTTGGCCGTGCCGACCCCGGATGGCACCTCGACCTGCACGGCGACGCCCGGTGTGACATCGGGAAGGTCGGGCGCCACGAACAGCTGCCAGGCCGCGTACGCTGGCACGATGACCAGCATCAGGACCGCGACGAGCAGAACGACCACTCCAAGCGTGCGACGACGCGAGCGCGCGTCGGCCGGACGCACGCCTCGGTTCGAGCCTCGCCCGAAGCGCGGGCGCCGAGGTATCTCGCCGCTCATCTGCCCTCCCGCCCCCTGCGACCGTCCAGCCATCCCTGGAGCACGATCGCCGCGGCCACTTTGTCGAGTGCACCGCGCTGTTCCTTCTCGCTCATACCCGCCTCGCGCATGACCCGACGCGCCTCGGCGCTTGAGAGCCGTTCGTCCTGGTACTCGAGCGGCAGGCCGAGTGCACCTGCGAGCCTCTCGGCCTCGGCACGCACGGCCGCCGCCTGCGGACCTTCGTCACCGGCCATCGTGAGGGGCATGCCGACGACCAGGCGCTCGGCCTCGTAGTCCTCGACGATGCGGGAGAGCGTCCGCGTGTCCCGCGCAAGCTCGCGCGCGTCGAGCACGGCGACCGGCGACGCGACCTTGCCGTCCCGGTCGCAGACCGCGACTCCCACACGCACCTCACCGATGTCCAGGCCGAGTACCCGCACAGGCTACTCCACTCCGAGTACGCGCCGCGCCTCGGCGAGCGCCGCGTCCACGCCCGCAGCGTCCTTGCCGCCAGCCTGGGCCATACGCGGGTTGCCGCCGCCGCCACCGCCGATGTGGGGACCCATCGCGCGGATGAGCACACCCGCGTCGAAGCCGGCATCGACCGCCGGGTTGGAACCGGAGGCCAGCAGCAAGACCGCGCCGGCCCCCGTGCCGACGAGGATGGCCGCGCCACCGTCTCCGCGCGCCTGGTCGGCCACGGAGCGCAGCACGCCCGCGTCAGCGCCCTCGATGCGGCCGACCTTCACCGGGTAGCCTGCCGGCGTCTGCCACGTCTCGAACTCGTCGATGCCCGCCGAGGCCGCGCGCGCGTTCCTGGCTGTCTGCTCGGCCTCCTTGACGCGCCGCTGAAGCGCCTCGACCTTGGCCGGGATCTCCGCGACCTGTGCCTTGAGCATCGCGCCGGTCTGAGCCAGCGCGTCCTCCTGGGCATAGACGTACGCAAGCGCGCCGTAGCTCGTCACGGCCTCGATGCGCCGGAGGTTTGCGCCGACCGAACCCTCCGAGACGATCTTGATGAACCCGATCTCACTCGAACGGCCGACGTGCGTACCGCCGCAGAGCTCCTTGCTGAAGTTGCCGACCTCGAGCACGCGGACGATATCGCCGTACTTCTCGCCGAACAGCGCCGTCACGCCCATCTCGCGTGCGGTCGCAAGCGACGTCTCGTAGTTGCGGACCGGGTGGTTCTCCATGACCTTGTGATTGGCCATCTCCTCGATCCGACGGAGCTGATCGGGGCCCGGGGCCTCGAAGTGCGTGAAGTCAAAGCGCATGCGGTCGGGCGCGACGTAGCTACCCGACTGATGCACGTGATCGCCGAGGATCAGCCTCAGCGCCCAGTGCAGGATGTGCGTCGCGGTGTGGTTGCGGCGAATGCGCTCACGGCGGCTCACGTCGATCGCGGCGCGGACCGCGTCGCCCGTGCCAAGCGAACCCGATTCGAGCCGCCCGACGTGCGCGATGACACCGGGCACCGGGAACCGCGTGTCGGTGACCGCGAAGAACCCGCCAGTTTCCGTGATCATGCCCGTATCGCCCACCTGGCCACCCTGCTCGGCGTAGAACGGCGTGGCCGCCAGGACGATCTCCGCCTCGGCCCCCGCCTCCACACGCTCGACGCGCTGCCCGCCGACGACGATGCCAACGACGCTCGTCTCGACGTCATCGGTCGCATAGCCCACGAACTCGCTCGGCCCGGTCTCTCGCACGATCTCGTCGAACGCGCCGCCGAACGAGGACCAGGATTCGTCTTTCACCGCAGCCCGCCCGCGCTCCTTCTGCGCCTGCATCGCCGTTGCGAACGCGTCACTGTCGACCTCGAGGCCGGCCTCGGCCGCGATCTCGGAGGTGAGCTCGAAGGGGAACCCGTACGTGTCGTGAAGCGCGAACGCCTCGCCGCCGTCGAGCACCGAGATTCCGGCGGCCTTCGTGCGCTCGATCGCACCGCCGAGGAACGCGAGACCCTGGCGTAGCGTGGCGCCGAAGCGCTCCTCCTCGGCCGCGACGATACGACGGATGAGATCCGCGTGCTCCTCGAGCTCCGGATACGGCGCGCCCCAGCGCTCGACGACGGTGTCGATCAATCGCACCAGGAACGCGTCCTCAACGCCAAGGAGTCGGCCGTGCCGTATCGCGCGACGGAGCACGCGACGGAGCACGTAGCCGCGACCTTCGTTGGAAGGCAGGACGCCATCTGCGATAAGGAACGCCACCGCACGCGCGTGATCGGCAAGGATGCGAAGTGATACGTCGGTCTTCGGCCCCGCACCAAGCTTCGCGCCCGAGAACTCCTCGGCCACCGCGACGAGCGCGCGCAGGTCGTCGGTCTCGAAGTTGGTGCGCACGCCCTGCGTGATGGCGGCCACGCGCTCGAGGCCCATTCCGGTGTCGATGTTCTTCTTCGGCAGGTCGACGAGCGTGCCGTCCTCCTGGCGGTCGTACTGCATGAAGACGAGGTTCCAGTACTCTACATACCGGTCGCAGTCGCAGCCCGGCGCGCACTCGGCGCTGCCGCAGCCGACCTCGGGACCCTGGTCGTAGTAGAGCTCAGAACACGGCCCGCACGGACCGGTGGGGCCCGCCGACCAGAAGTTGTCCTTCGCCCCCATCCGCACGATGCGCGCTTGCGGCACGCCCACCTCGTCGCGCCAGATGGCCTCGGCCTCGTCGTCGTCCTCGTAGATCGAGAACCAGATGCGCTCGGGGTCCATGCCTAGGACGGCGGTGGAGTACTCGTAGGCCCACGCGCACGCGTCGCTCTTGAAGTAGTCGCCGAAGCTGAAGTTGCCGAGCATCTCGAAGAAGCTGTGGTGCCGGCCGGTCGTGCCGATGATGTCGATGTCGGTCGTACGCGCGCACTTCTGGCAGGTGGTCGCACGCGTGAAGCCGAGATCCCGCGCGCCGAGGAAGACCGGCTTGAACTGCACCATGCCGGCCGATGTGAGCAAGAGCGACGGGTCGTCAGGTACGAGCGAGCTCGACGGCAGCCGCCGCGCGCCCTTGCTCTCGAAGAAGGACAGGAAGCTTTCTCTGATCTCGGCTGACTTCACTTACTCGGTCTCCTCGGATGTAGCAGTCTCATCGGACGGGGCGCCGTCACCCTGCGGGCACTCGCATCCATCGGGTTCCTTCGAGCGGAACAGCGCGCCCTCGGCCGACGAAAGCTTCGAGTCCGTGTACTTCTCGAAGTAGTAGACGAACAGTCCCTTCGCCACGGCCGCAACCGGTATCGCGAGCAAGAGCCCGACAAATCCGAAGAGCGCGGCACCTGTGAGCAGCGAGAATATCACCAGAAGCGGGTGCAGGTCGACTTGTTCGGACATCACCCGGGGCTGCACGAAGATCTCGGTCAGCTGCTGCGCAGCAACCGACGTGCCCACGCCCGCGAGAATGAGCCACGGGCTCACGAACGCCGCGGAGATTCCTGCGATGACCGCCGTCAGTGCAGGGCCGACCCACGGGATCACGTTGAACAGGCCGGCGAGCAGGCCGATGACGAGCGAGTACGGAACGCCGAAGACGGTCAACCCGATCGTGACGATGATCGCCGTCGCAGCCGAGAGGATCAACTGACCCCGAAGGTAGCCGCCGAGGACGCGCGACACCTTCTCCGAGACGATCCGCGCCTCGTCCTGCCGCTTCGCGCCGGCGAGCAACAGCGTCTCCCGGTTGATGGTCGGCAGATCCTTGAGGATCCAGAATCCGACCACGAGGGCAAGAACGCTGTTGGCAAGCAGTTCGACGGCCGTACCGCCCACGCTGAAGATCTCCTTTGCGAGCAGCGCCGACCACTCGGCCGACTGTCTCGTCAGCGTGTCCTGCATGTTGAGTAGTGCGTCCCCGAGCCACGGCGGCACCACGAGCGCCTCGTAGCGATCCTGGTACTCGAGCAGCATGGTGCTGGCCCGCTCGTAGTACGTCGGGAACGCGACGATGAACTCGCGGATCTGGTTGACGAGCGGCGGGATCACGAACGCGAGCGCGATTCCCAGCACGGCAAGCCCGACGAGGTACCACACGCCGACCGCGAGCCCACGCTTCCACCCCCGGCGCTCGAGGGCGGCCACCGGCCCGCGGAACAGGTAGACGATGATGACCGCAAGACCGAACGGCACGAGGGCGCCTGAGATCCTGCCGAGCAGCCATCCGAACGCCGCAAGCAGCAACCCGATTCCCACAAGCGCCCACGCGACCACGAGAACCCGCATCCACGTGTTCGGCGCATTCAGCTCGCCCGTGCGCATACTACGCACCTCCATCCGCAGACGCCGGAGTCTCGGCCGCCATCTCGTCGGGGTGCGCCTTGGCACGTCTGGCCGGGAAGAGCACCCCTCCGTCGGTGCGCACGTCACGCCCCGACGACTTCTCGTAGTAGTGTACGAAGACGACCGTAAGCACCGCCGCTACCGGCACGGCAAGCAGCATACCCGCGAGGCCGAAGAACGCCGCCCCGATCGTCAGCGACACGATCACCAATGCGGGATGGATGCGCACCTGGTGCGACATGACCCTCGGCTGAAGCGCGAGCGACTCGGTCTGCTGCACGACGAAGACCCATGCGATCGTCCAGAACATCAGCTGCGGGCTGACGAACGCGGCCGATACCGCCGCGACGGCACCTCCAACGAAGGGGCCGACGTACGGGACCAGGTTGGTCACACCTGCGATCAGGCCGATGACCGCGGCGTACGGCACACCGAGCACCGCCAGTCCGACGCCGGTGATGACACCGACGACGGTCGCGATGATCAGCTGGCCCCTGAGGAATCCCTCCAACACACTCACGACCTCACTCGCAAGCCGCACCCGTTCGGCGCGGCGTCCCGGACCGGCGAGCGCGAACAACTCGGTCTTGATCGTCGGTAGGTCTCTCAGAACGAAAAACGCCAGCGCAAGCGCGAGGAACAGGTGGACGAAGAAGCCGAAGAACCGGCCGCCGAGGGTCACGACGAGCCGCGCTGTGGAGCCGGAGAGCTGAGTCGCCCACGAGACGATCGTCGCACGCGACGACAGCAGCACTTCGCCGACCCACGCCGGCCACTCGACCGCCGCGTACTCGCTCTCGAGCCTGGCCCACAGCCCGACGACCGCGTCGTAGTAGCGCGGGAACTCCTCGGCGAACGCGGCGACCTCACGCGCCACCACCGGCACGACGAACAGGGACGCCACCGTGACGATGACCGCCGATACCACGTAGCAGACGACGACCGCGAGCCAGCGCGCGACCCCGCGCGCCTCGAGCAGCGCCACGGGACGTCTGAGCACGATGACGACGACCAGCGCCAGCAGGAACGGTGTCAGCACCGGCGCCGTACGCCCGAGCAGCCACAACGCGCCCGCCACGAGCAACGCGACTCCTGTCAACGCCCAGGCCCGAGCACCGAGCCGTACCCATCGGTCGTCGAGAAGTCCGTGCGGTGCCGACGACACTAGGCCTCCCCGGCCACAAGGTGCTCGCGCATGGCCCTGAGCGTCTTGCGCAGCATGCGCGACACCTGCATCTGCGAGATTCCGAGCGTGCTCGCGATCTCAGTCTGCGTGAGCCCCTGGAAGAACCGGAGATAGAGCACGTGCTGCTCCTGGGGCGTCAAGTGCTTGAGCGCGGCGGCGAGCGTGGCGCGATCGTCGACGACGGCCAGCAACTGATCGTCCTCACCGATGTACTCGAGGATGCTGAAGGAGTCGTTGCCGTCGGAGTTGCGATCGTTCTCGAGCGACACGAAGTTGTACGCCTCGGAGGTCTCGAGCGCTTCGAGTACTTCTTCGGTCGTCACGTCGAGATACGCCGCTATCTCGATGATGGTCGGCGAGCGCTGGAGCCTCTGGGTCAGGTGATCGACCGCCTGGTTCACGCGGAAGGAGAGTTCCTGCAAGCGGCGCGGGACTTTGATCGCCCACCCCTTGTCACGGAAGTACCGCTTGAGTTCGCCGACGATCGTCGGCGTGGCATAAGTCGTGAACTCTACCTGCCGGTCCGTGTCGAACCGATCGATCGCCTTGATGAGGCCGATCGTTCCCACCTGGATGAGGTCGTCGATCGGCTCGCCACGATTGCGGAATCGGCTGGCCAGGTACTTGACCAGGTTGAGGTACATGGTGATGAGTTCGTCGCGCGACTCCTCGTCACCATGCGCGCGGTAGTGCAGGAACAGCCGCCGAGTGTGGGCCTTGTCCCAGACGAGCCTGCGCTCTTGTCGGTGTGCGGGCCTAGGCAACGGGATCGCCCGGAAGGACAGCCGTCGCACACGTGAGGCGCAGCACGCACTCGCCCGCCACGTGCTCGACGGAGAAGTCGTCGCAGACGGAGCGGAGTATGAACTCAGCGTAGTTCTCTGACGCCGCGCCGGCTTCCGGCATGCAGCTGGTCGGCAGCGGGCCGACGCGCACCGAGAGCGTCGACCCGGTTATCTCGAAGTCGAACGTGATCTCGGCCGTATCGGCGGCGCACTCGCAGGCGTAGACGAACGCCTCCTCGGCCGCTATCCGCACGTCATCGACCTGGTCGTACGACATGCCGATCCGGCTCGCGAGCTGTGCGGCCGTCATCCGGACCGTCTTGGCGTACTCGCCGCGTGCCGGCACCGTGAGTCTGATGCAGTCTGCGTGCATGGATCCTCCTCGCGAAGCGTCCGTGGTCTGACGCTATCGCTTTCCGAATGCGCGGGCGATCCGCGCAATGCCCTGGGCTGCCGAGTTCACGGGTGAACGAATGAAACCGCTCGCAGTCGAGACCGCGCTGCCGACCTCCTCGGCCTGAGTGACGATCGCGTCGACGCGTAGCAGCTCGGCGTCGATCGCGTCGATCGTGATGTCGGCCTTCTCGAGGAGCGGCACGAGACGACTCCGAACGTCCTCAAGCGCGGTCCGCGCATCCTTGACAGCCACGACCAGCACGAACACCGCGTAGGTGGCTGCGGCGGCCAGGATGATCAAGACGATGGCGAGCGTGATGCCGAGCGCCCCTGCGATATCCATCGCGCACCCTTCGGCCGCCGACGAGACGTACCCGCCTAGTGTAGCAAAGGGCGCACCTCAGGCGGCACCGCGCTCACCGCTCATCTTCCGGAGCTTCGCCTGCGGCGGACGACTGCCCCCGGGGCCGGTAGTAGCGCTTGTCGGTCAACCCGTCGGGCAGATACTGCTGTTCGACCCACGCTCCCGGATGATCGTGTGGATACGCGTACGCAGGATAGCGCTCGGCACCGGGCCGGTGCCGGTCCCGAAGGTGGTCGGGGACCTGCCGCGCGGCACCCTCGCGGACATCGGTGAGCGCCTCGTCGATCGCGATGTAGGCAGCGTTGCTCTTGGGCGCGAGCGCCAGATAGACCGCAGCATGCGCGAGATTGATGCGTGCCTCAGGCCAGCCTACCGACTCGGCCGCCTTGAACGCCGCATGCGCGACGAGGAGCGCATCGGAGTCGGCCATGCCCACGTCCTCCGAGGCGAAGATGAGCATCCGCCGCGCGATGAACTTGGGGTCCTCGCCGCCGTGGATCATGCGCGCAAGCCAGTACACGGCCGCGTCGGGATCGCTCCCCCGCATCGACTTGATGAACGCCGAGATGACGTCGTAGTGGACGTCGCCGCCCTTGTCGTACGGCAGCGCCCGCGTGGCTGCCGCGCGGAGGACTTCATCGCCTCCGACTCGCGCGATACCTCCCTCATCGCGAGGTGCAACCTGGAACGCCAGCTCAAGCATGGTGAGTGCGATCCGCGCGTCACCACCCGCAAGCGTGACGATCCGGTCGACAGCCGCCGGATCGAGGACGACCCGCCCTCCCAGACCGCGGGCGCGGTCGGTCGATGCGCGCTCCACGATCAGCCGCACCTCGTCGTCGCCCAGGGGCAGGAACTCGATGACCCGGGAGCGACTGATGAGCGGAGCATTCACCTCGAAGAACGGGTTCTCCGTAGTCGCGCCGATGAGGGTGACGAGCCGATCCTCGACGGCGTGAAGAAGCGCGTCTTGCTGCGACTTGCTGAAGCGGTGGATCTCGTCGATGAACAGGAACGTGCGCGTACCGGTCATCTTGAGACGCTCGCGCGCCTGGTCGATGACCGCGCGGACCTCCTTGACCCCCGCACTGACCGCAGAGATCTCGGACACGTGGGCCTCGGTCATTCCAGCGATGACCCGGGCGAGACTCGTCTTGCCGGTGCCGGCCGGCCCGTAGAGGATGAGCGACGAGAGGGTGTCGTCTTCTATCGCCGAGCGCAGAACCGTGCCCGGTCCGAGCACGTGACCCTGGCCGACGAACTCGTCGAGGGTGCGCGGCCGCACGCGCGCGGCTAGTGGTGCGTCCGCCGCAAGCGCCTCGTCCGCTGCTTCATCGAACAGGTCGCGCATGGCTACTTGGTAGCGCGCTCGACCTCACGCTCGATGTAGGCGCGGTCGACGTAGCCCTTCCAACGCCACGTGATGAAGCCACCCTCGTCAACGACGATCAGGTACGGCGTGTTGAGGACGCCGAGTTCGGAGGCGTAGACGACCGCACGCTTGGCGGAATCACTCTCCGCGCTGCCGCCGACATCGAAGGTGACGAGGTCCACAAGTCCGCGGTAGTCCTGCATGACCGCGTCGACCTCCGGACGCAGCGTCCCGGTGACCTGCTGCGCCGGATCGAAGAAGAGGATGACCATCGCCCGACCGGCGGCGATCTTCTCGGTGAAGACAGCCGGGGTGTCCGTCGACGTGAACGACGGGAACGGTGTCGGCTCGAGATCGCTATCGTTGGCCGAGCGGTCCGTGACGTACTCCGGCTCGACGACAACCGGCTCCACGGGAGCGGGCGCGTCCGCCGGAGGCGCCTCG
The DNA here is from genome assembly GCA_030651765.1 of Coriobacteriia bacterium. Taxonomy (GTDB): domain Bacteria; phylum Actinomycetota; class Coriobacteriia; order Anaerosomatales; family Anaerosomataceae; genus UBA2272. The sequence goes on from JAUSBY010000012.1 coordinate 140,532, forward strand.
GCAGGCTCGGCAGGCTCGCCTCCGCCGCCACAACCGACAAGGACGAACGCGAGAACTGCTATGACGAGTGCTGCGATGAGTCTGCGCATGTGTCCCTCCGCGGACGCTGTTGAAAATGCACCCCGCCCTGCGTGGTCGGCCGGGTGAACCTGCCGTAGCAGGTGGGTGCCCGCACCGCGGCTCCGCGCTTCCCCCGAAGGGGATACCACTTCCCCGCGAAATGTAGGGCTCCCGGTCAAGAGGTGTTGGCTCAACCGCTGACACCGATACCACGCAAGGCAAGGCACCATCATGGTAGCACCACCGCATGGCGCACGTCATCACGTGGCCAGTCAGCCGCGCAGCGCGCTCCCCCGCTCAGCCAACGTCATCCGACGGAGCCGTGAGCTCGACCATGCGTGCGGTGAGCCGCCGGTAGAGAAACGCGTAGCCGACGGCGAGGATGATCCCGCCAAGTAGAACAGCCCCCGCGACAACCGGTTCATCGATGCGGCTGTACGCCGCTACGCCCGCGATGCCCACCACGCCGCAGACACCGATGACCCGCTGCCACCGGGCGTAGCCGGGAGACGAGAGGTCCCACTTGTACACCGTGCCGACAGCGATGAACGCGAGCGACGAGACGATCACGATGGCGGCAGAAGCGAGAAGCGTGGGAGACATCGGGGTCCCTGCCTTAGTCCGTCTTGAGGTGCACGTCGCGCAACTGCCGCGCGCTCACGGCATCCGGTGCGCCGGTCAGAGGATCTGCCCCGGACGAAGTCTTGGGAAAGGCGATGACGTCGCGGATAGAGCCCGCACCCGCAAGCAGCATCACGAGCCGATCCAGACCGAGGGCGATGCCGCCATGCGGCGGCGCGCCGAACGACAGCGCGTCGAGCAGGAAGCCGAACTGGGTGCGCGCCTCCTCTTCCGAGTGTCCAAGGCGCGACAGCACCCTCATCTGCAGGTCGGCGTTGTGGATACGTAGGGTCCCGCCGCCGATCTCGTAGCCATTGATGATCAGGTCGTAGCTGTACGAACCGACCTCGAGCGGCGCAGTCTCGATCTTGTCGACGTCGCCTTCAAGCGGCATCGTGAACGGATGATGATTGGCCGCGTAGCGGTCCTCCTCGGCATCGTACTTGAACATCGGGAAGCCAACGACCCACAGCGCGTCGAAGCCGGTGCGCTCGATCCCAAGCTCGTCGGCCATCTTGAGACGCAACACGCCGAGGACCTCGTTGGTGAGATCCCGTGCGTCAGCGATCATCAGCACGAGGTCACCGGGTTGTACGTCGAGGGTCTCGCGCAGACCGGCCAGCTCGGGTTCGGTGAAGAACTTTGCGATCGGCGAGCGAACCTCGCCCTCGGTCGGGAATGCGACCCACGCGAGTCCCCTGGCACCTGCATCGAGCGCAACCTGGTTGAGCCCGTCGATCTTTCCGCGGCTCCAGTCACCGGCGCCCCTGGCGTTGATGCCCTTGACGACACCGCCCGCGCCGAGCGCACCCGCGAAGACCTTGAACTCGGAGGACGCGAAGGTGTCCGAGAGGTCGGCGAGTTCCATCCCGAGGCGGGTATCCGGCCGGTCGGAACCGAACCGCTCCATCGCTTCGGCGTACGTCATGCGGCGCAGCGGCACCGGAAGATCGACCGCCGCCTCCTTCATCACGTCGTGCATGACGTCTTCCATCATCTGAAGGATGTCGTCTTGCGTGGCAAAGGACATCTCGATGTCCACCTGCGTGAACTCGGGCTGACGGTCCGCGCGAAGGTCCTCGTCGCGGAAGCAGCGGGCGATCTGGTAGTACCGCTCGATACCCGCGACCATGAACAGCTGCTTGAACAGCTGCGGCGACTGGGGCAGCGCGTAGAACGAGCCCGGGCTCATGCGGCTCGGCACGATGAAGTCGCGCGCGCCCTCAGGCGTCGACTTGCCGAGAATCGGTGTCTCGATCTCCATGAAGCCGCGGCCCTCCAGTGAGCGGCGGAAGCGCTGCGTCACCCGGTCGCGCAGCGCGAGAGCGGCGAAGACCTCGGGACGCCGGATGTCGAGATACCGGTAGCGCATCCGCGTGACCTCGTCGGTGTCGATGCCCGGCTCGATCTCGAACGGCGGCGTCTGGCTTGAGTTGAGCACCTCGGCGGCGTCGACGATGATCTCTATCTCGCCGGTGACCATGTTGGGGTTCTCCGTGCCCTCGGGACGACGGCGCACCGTCCCGCTCAGGCTGACGACCCACTCGGGCCGCACGCGCTCGGCAGTCACGAACGCTTCGCCGGAGGTATCGGGGTCGAAGGTGCACTGCACCACACCGCTGCGATCGCGCAGATCGACGAAGATGAGGCCACCGTGGTCGCGGCGCTTGGCCACCCAGCCGGCGAGTGTGACGTGCGTGCCCACGTCGGCGGCGGAAAGCGCGCCTGCGGTGTGCGAACGGATCGAGTAGCGTGCGTCGAACATATAGGTGGTCCCCTCTTAGCCGAGCGCGGCGATGACGGCGTCGACTGCGATGCCGAGCGCCACGCGTGTCTCTTCTTTCGTGCCCATATCCCGAAGCGTGACCTCGCCTGCAGCCAGCTCATCGGGTCCTACGATGACGACGAAGCGCGCGCCGAGGCGGTCGGCCTGCTTGAACTGCGACTTCAGGCTCCGTGCCTGGTGGTCCAGCTCGGCGGCGATGCCTGCCTCGCGCAGGCGTTGCGCGAGGCCGAACACCTCGGCCGTCACCGTGTCGTCCACGCGCGCGACGTACACTTCGGCACGCGGCGGAGCAGGGATCCCCACGCCGGCTGCCTCGAGCGCGAGCAACGTGCGCTCGAACCCGAGCGCGAATCCCAGACCAGGGGTCGCGGGGCCGCCGTACGCTTCCATCAACCGGTCGTAACGACCTCCCCCGCCGATGGCGTTCTGCGAGCCCAGGCCGGCCTCGACCTGGATCTCGAACACGGTGCGCGTGTAGTAGTCCAGTCCGCGCACGAGCGACGAGTCCTCGACGTACGGTATGCCGAGGGCATCGAGGTGCGTCTTCACGGCCGCGTAGTGCGACGCACAGGCCTCGCACAGCTCGTCGCGCAGCAGCGGCGCTCCCGCCATCACCTCACGACACGCCGGGTTCTTGCAGTCGAATGCGCGCAGCGGGTTGGTCGCCGCGCGGCGGTCGCACTCGTCGCACAGGTCGGCCGAGTGTGCGCGGATGAAGGCGGCGATACCGTCCCGATACGCCGGCCGGCACGCGTCGTCCCCCATCGAGTTCAGGAGTAGCCGCATGCTCTCGCGCGGCAGGCCGAGAGCCTCGAAGTACCCCCAGAGCACTGCGATGACCTCGGCATCGGCCGTGGGCTCGGCCGCGCCGAGCACCTCGATGCCGATCTGCCAGAACTGCCGCATGCGCCCCTTCTGAGGGCGCTCGTAGCGGAACATCGGGCCTGCATAGTAGAGCTTGGCCTGGGCGCCGTTTGCCGTCAGGTTGTGCTCGAGAGCCGAGCGCACGACGCTCGCGGTCCCCTCGGGACGGAGCGTGATCGAGCGACCGCCCTTGTCCTCGAATGTGTACATCTCCTTGGAGACGATGTCGGTGGCCTCGCCGATCCCGCGCGAGAATACCTCGGTGTGCTCGAACAGCGGCGTATAGACCGGCTCGTAGCCGTAACGGGTGAAGAGTTCCTGTGCGACGCGCTGCAGATGCTCCCATGCGCGCGCCACGTCGGGCAGCATGTCGGCGGTGCCTTTGGGTGCCTGTGCATTCAACGGGGCGGCCTTTCGGGCGGGTGTCCTGCGGGTACAGAGTGTAGCGGATGCGCCGGTCACGGGCTACGCGCCCACGAAGTCCCGCGCAGCCGTCTACTCCCCCGCCGGAGTCTCGATCCGACGCTTCACGCGCCGCCACAGCACCACACCTAGAACGACCGCAGCCACCTCGACCACATGCTTGACGGCGATCGCCGGAATGAGATCGCCGCGGATGGCGCCAAGGTCGTGGGTGTTGAAGAAGACGACCCGCGGGATGCCACCCAGCACGATCCAGACGAGCGCGCCTTTGGCGAAGCGCGTGAGCACCGGGTAGGCGCGGGCGAGGGTCGCGAGATCGGCGGACGCCCCCACGTGAGCCTGCCGCTCGAGCGTCCACATGATCACGGCGGCGGCGATGAGCACGGCGGTGGCCACGTCGTGGAAGTAGTTGTTCATGATGATGAGGATGTCGAGCACGCTGCCGCCTCTACGCTCGTGGGAAGAACGGGTTCACGCGGCGCTCGCGCCCGATCGTCGTCTCGGGGCCGTGCCCCGGATGGACGCGCGTCTCGTCGGGCAGACCGGCAAGACGTGCGATGGACGCGCGCATCGCCGGCATGTCGCCGCCGGGAAAGTCGGTGCGCCCGATGCTGCCCGCAAACAGCGTGTCGCCACTCAGCAGATGCCCCTCTCCGAGCAGGCAGATACCGCCCGGCGTGTGCCCGGGCGTATGGAGCACGGTCAGCACGGCGGCGCCCGCCTCGATCGTGTCGCCCTCCTCGACCGTGCGGTCCGCGGGGGGCGAAGACGCATCGAACCCGAACATCGCGGCCCCCGTCCCGGTAGCCGAGGTGATGTTCCCGGCATCGGCCCCATGGACCACGAGTGACGCACCTGTTGCGGCCACCAACTCCCGCACGGCGGCGAGATGATCGAAGTGACCGTGTGTGAGTACGATCGCGGCCACCTCGGCGCCGTCGAGTGATGCAATGATGGACGCTGCCTCATCGGCCGGATCGACCACGAGGACCGGTCCGCCCGCGCCGTCATCAACGAGCCAGCAGTTCGTGTCGAGCGGACCCAAGGTCAGTCGCCGGACTCTCAGGACGCACCTCCCCGCTTCTTGCCGCCCTCGGGCATCGTACGACGCGCATCGAACACACCGTCGACGCCGCGCACGGTGGAAAGCACTTTCTGCAGCTGTTCCATGTTGCCGAGTTCGAACAGGAACCGAAGGTACGCGACGCCCTGTTTGTCGGTCGAGACTGCGGCCGAAAGCACGTTGACGCCGGCGTCGGCGAGCGCGATCGAGATGTCCTGGAGGAGCCGCGTGCGATCGAGCGCCTCGATGAGTATCTCGACCTGGTAGGTCGTTGAAGTCGCCGTGTCCCACTCGACCTCGAGCATGCGCTCGGGACTCGAGTGCGTGAGCTCACGAGCGTTGGGGCAGTCATCCCGATGCACGGACACGCCGCGCCCGCGTGTCACGAAGCCGACGATGATGTCACCGGGTACCGGGTTGCAGCAGTGCGCCAGCCGTACGAGCACGTCGTCGATTCCCCTGACCTTCACGCCGGTCTCGCTCTTTCGGCGTCGGGCGGCCCGTGACGGCTGCAGGATCGGTGTGGGGATCTCCGGCTCCGCCGGCAGCGTGACCGTGGCGTCCTTGGCCAGGATCTTGATGAGCTTGGTGACGACCTGCTTCGGACTCTGCTTCCCCGAACCGATGGCAGCGAGCAGGTCATCGCCCGCCTGGAGGTTCATGTCCGAGGCCACCGTCTCGAGTGCCTTGGAAAGCGACGACCAGCCCACGCCGAGACCCTGCTTGCGCAGGACCTTCATCAGCTCGTCCTTGCCATGCTGGAGATCGTCTTCGCGTGATGCCTTGGAGAAATGGCTACGGATCTTGCTGCGTGCCGAGGAGGTCTTGACGATACTCAGCCAGTCCCTGCTCGGCCATGAGTTCTTGTTCGTGAGGATCTCGACCCGATCGCCCATCTGGAGTTCGTAGTCGAGCGTGACGATCGACCCGTTCACCTTGGCGCCGACACAGTGGTGGCCGACCTCGGTGTGGATCATGTAGGCGAAGTCGATAGGCGTGGAGCCACGCCGAAGCGAGATCACATCGCCTTTGGGGGAGAACACGAAGACCTCGTCTTCGAACAGGTCGATCTTGAGCGCCTCCATGAACTCACGGGGATCCTTGAGCTCGGTCTGCCACTCGAGCATCTGGCGCAGCCACGAGAGCCGCTCGTCGAACGCCTCGTCGGCGCGCCCGCCTTCCTTATAGCGCCAGTGCGCAGCGATACCGTACTCGGCCGTGCGGTGCATCTCCTCGGTGCGGATCTGGATCTCGAGCGGCCGGCCGGCCGGACCGATGACGGTGGTGTGCAGCGACTGGTACATGTTGAACTTCGGCATCGCCACGTAGTCCTTGAAGCGCCCGGGCACCGGCTTCCATATCGAGTGGACGGTACCAAGCGCGCCGTAAACGTCCTTCACCGACTCCACGATCACGCGAAGGGCGATAAGGTCGTAGATCTCCGAGAAGTCCTTACCGCGGTGCGTCATCTTCTGGTAGATGCTGTAGAGGTGCTTCGGTCGGCCCGCGATCTCGCTTTCGACCCCGATAGCGGACAGTTCGCCCGACAGCTGGTCGATGACCTGGTGCAGGTACGCCTCGCGCGCCGCACGCGACTCTGCGACCATCTTCTGGATTTGCGCGAACTTGCGCGGCTCGAGATAGTAAAACGCGAGATCCTCGAGCTCCCACTTGATGCTCGAGATGCCGAGCCGGTGTGCGAGTGGCGCGTAGATCTCCATCGTCTCGATCGCCTTCTGGTGCTGCTTCTCCTCGGGAAGCGCGGCAAGCGTTCGCATGTTGTGGAGCCGGTCCGCAAGCTTGATCAGGATGACCCGGATGTCCTTGGCCATCGCGATGAGCATCTTGCGGAGGTTCTGCGACTGCGCCTCGGCAAGCGAGTCGAACTTGATGCGGCCGAGCTTGGTGACCCCGTCCACGAGCACGGCCACCTCATCACCAAACCGTTTTCTGATCTCCTTGAGGCTCACCGCGCTGTCCTCGACCACGTCGTGGAGGATCGCAGCCATGAGCGTGGGGGTATCCAGGTTCAGCCCCGCGAGGATCATCGCGACCTCGAGCGGATGGCTGATGAATGGCTCACCGGACTTGCGCATCTGCCCCGCATGGTGCTCGAGGGCGAACGCGTATGCCTCCTCGATCCCTCGCAAGTCGGCGGAGGGATTGTAGGAACGTACCTGCGCCTCTATGCCTTCGAGGGTGACGGACACGAATGCGCCTCCGGCCTTACGACGTGTCGCGCATGGGTCGTGTGGGCAGGATAGGACGATTGAACGCGTGCAGCAACTCATCGGCGGGCGCCTCGAGTGCTCGCACGCGAAACGCCTCGAACTCCGCTATCTCGTCGAGTCCCTCGGCGTACCGGACCGAACTCGCGAGATCGAGCCTGGACTCCGGTGCCGGCAGCATCGTCAGGCGCCGGTACGCACCGGTACCCTCGCTCGACACCAGGCCGAGTTCGCGGAAGACGCCGATCCCGGTGGAGACACCCTTCTCGTTGAGTGTCGCCTGCGGGCGGCGAAGCTTCACGCGCGCGGCAAGGTCGGCGTTGGTGGTCTCGATGGTCCCGCCGCCCTCCCGCGCGATATCGGCGAGCGAGAGGTACAGCGCCCCCAGGTCGTCGCGCGCAGGCGCCGCGGACTCGAGGATCATGCGGTTCAGCCGCGCGTCGGACGGTCCGAACATGAGATGGACGCGGGCCTGTCGGCCATCACGTCCGCCGCGGCCACACAACTGGTTGAACTCGACCTCCCCCATCGGCAGGTGGTAGAGCACCACGTGGCGCACGTCGGGGATGTTGACCCCCTCGCCGAACGCCGTGGTCGCCACCACCACGGCAAGATCGCCATCGCGAAACGCACGCTCGACCGCATGCCGCGACTCGCGCGTCATCCCGCCGTTGTAGAACGCGACCCGGTGGGTGAGCTCGGCCACCCGCTGCCGAAGCTGCCGGGCGAGCTTGACCGAGGTGTCTCTACTGTTCACGTAGACGATGAGCTTCTCGCCCCGCGCTGCCAGCGCCGCGATCGCGCCTATCTTGTCACCCACGCCACGCCGATCGACGACCCCGAGATTGTCGCGCACGACCGGGTCGAGGACGACCGCTTCGATCCCGAGATCGTCGCAGACGGTGACGGCGACCTCATCCGGCGCCGTAGCCGTCACTGCGAGTACCACCGGAGAGCGGAGGGTGGCAAGCGCGCGTCCAAGCCGCGCATACGCTGGCCGGTGTCCGGCGCGCGCGAGTCCGACGTGGTGCGCTTCGTCGACGACCACGAAGCCCACACGGCCCGCCGAGGCGAAGCGCTCGGCATGGTAGTCGAGGAACTCCGGGGTCGTGAGTACGGCGTCGAGTGAACCGTCCGCAAGCGCAGCAAACGCGTCATCGCGCGATCCGGGGGAGGTCTCGCCGGTCACCGTGCGCACCGCGCAACCAATCTCGGCGAACCGTTCCTCAAGGTGGAACGCCTGATCGGCCACAAGCGCACGGAGCGGATAGACGAACACCGACGCCCGGCCTCTCGCGATCGCTTCGCGGGCGGCATGCAGGTGGAAGATGAGCGACTTGCCTCGTCCGGTAGCCATCACCGCAAGCGTCGAGCGTCCGGCTCCGAGATGCCCGAGTGCCTCGGCCTGCGCGTCGTGCAGTGGCAGATCGCCGATGAAGTGCCGCGTGAGCTCTTCGAGGAGCGCATCTCCGGGCAACGCAGCCAGGGCTGCACGCCGCTCGCCGGCACGGCGCGCGGTCTCGGCGTCATCCGCAGGTGATGCTGCCCGCCGGGAGACGACGATGTTCACGCCGAGGCTCTCGCCATCGGCGCCGCCCGTGATGTCCGCCACCTCGATGTCGTACTCGACACCGGCGTCTACCACCGGCGCGAGTACCGCGGCCAGGCGCTTGTTGAGAAACCCGACCTGCGCCCCGTGCGGGTCGTAGACGGCGCACGCGTTGGCGTCGTACTCGTTGTCCGGTCGGCGCTCCAGCCGAAGCGGCATGCCGGGCCCGAGGCGGGCGACCACCTCCTGCCGCCCCTCGAACGTGACTCCGGCAAGCTTCGTGTGGAACCGCTCGGCCTCGCCGATGCCCGCATACTCGCCGCGAGCGAGGATCTCCTCGGCATGCTCGAACAGGTCGTCTACAAGCGCGGCGGCCGGCGCGTCGGCAGGTGCCCGACGCACGCGAACGTCCCGCGCGAGCATCTGGATGCGTTCGACGCCACGCCACTCGTCGCGATCGAGTTCGAAGGCGACGTCGACCGCGGCGTCGGCGATCATGAGCCCCTCGATGTCGGGCGCACGGAAGGCGATGGCCGGGACCTCGGCCACCCCGTCGTACGCCGTGAACTTGAGGTGGTCCTCGGACTTGCCGACACGCTTGCGACCGGTCATGAAGACCCCGCGTGCAGCAAGGAGCGGCCGACGGTTTCCAAAGCCGAACGGGCCGAGCAGCGCCAGCTCCGTCGCCAGCTCCCGCGAGAGGGCGTCGAGCGGCACCTCGGCGTCGATCGCCAGACGCGCGATGAACGTGTTGTCAGGCAGGCCGGCTAAGCGCGCCGCCAGACAGTCGCGGAGCTCCCCGAGCCGGGCGGCGGGTAGCGTGGCCCCGACTGCCATCGCGTGGCCACCGAAGCGCGTGAGCAGGGGCGCAAGTGACTCCAGCGCTGCGTGGAGATCGGCGCCCTCAATGCTGCGGCCCGAGCCCTGCGCCACGTCGCCGTCGACGCAGAAGACGAGCGCCGGAACGCCGAAGCGGGTGACCAGCCGTGACGCGACGATGCCGCGCACGCCTTCATGCCATCCCTCTCCCGCCACGACGAGCACCCGGTCGCCGGCCGAGAAGAGGCGCTCCGCCTCGGCCATCGCCCGGTCGAACAGGTCCGCTTCGGCCGCCTGCCGGAACCGATTGTGCTCATCGAGCGCCGCCGAAAGGTCGGTCGCCCGCAGCGGGTCGTCGGTCATGAGCAGTTCGAGCGCCAGCGAGGGATCTGCCATGCGACCGGCGGCGTTCAGGCGGGGCGCGAGTCCGTACGCGACCTGGTCGGCCTCGATTGTGCCCGTGGTGATGCCGGCCACCGCCGCAAGCGCTGCAACGCCCACCCTGGCTGCCGTCCGCACGCTGGCGATACCCTCGGCTACGAGCGCGCGGTTGGGGCCGGTCAGCGGCACCACGTCGGCAACGGTGCCGAGCATCGCGAGGTCGGTGTACTCCCGCCATGCATCGGGACTACCGAGGAGCTCGCCACACGCACGCACGAGCTCGAGCGCCACACCCGCACCGGCGAGCGCAGGGCCACCGTCCTCGGCGAGCTTCGGGTCGGCAACGGGGATCCCGGAGGGTACGTCACCTCCGGGCTCGTGGTGGTCGGTAACGACCACGTCGATGCCGCTCGCCCGAAGCTGCGCGATCTCACTGGCGCTCGATATGCCGCAGTCGACGGTCACGATGAGGTCCGGCGCCATCTTGATCAGCCGCGCCACAGAGACTTCTCCGAGGCCGTAGCCCTCGCGGAACCGATGCGGCACCGTGCCGTCCACAGTGCCCCCGAGTCCGCGCAAGCCGAGTGTGAGCAGCGCCGCCGACGAGATGCCGTCGAGATCGAAGTCGCCGAACACGACGATGCGCTCGCTGCTGTCGATGGCGCGGGTCACCCGGCTGGCTGCCTCGGCCATGCCGGGGATATCGCCGGGGCTCACCCAATCACGCTCGAGTGAGGGCTCCAGGAACCGACGCACCGCCTCTGGCGTGGTGACGCCCCTGCTCACGAGGATCCCCGACGTGATCGCCGACAGTCCGGTCTCCGCCATGAGCGTAGCCGCGAGACGGGCATCGACTGCGGCGACGTCCCACCGGCGTTGTGTGGTCACACTCGTGTCTGCCATGGTCCCATTCTATCTGTCGGGGCCGACACCCCCTCAGGTGTCGGCCCCGGATCACACATGATGACGGTGGGCTCTACTTGGCTGCGTGCGCCTCCAACTTGCGCTTGAGTGCCTGGAAGCGCGGCTCGCGCTCCTTCCACAGCGCGTACAGCGGCGCAGCGACACCCACGGAGGAGTACGCGCCGAGTGTCAGGCCCACGACGAGCGCGAACGCGAAGTCCTTGAGCGTCGAGCCGCCGAATGCCAGCAAGCACACGACCGGGATCAGGCTCGTCAGTGTGGTGTTGATCGAGCGCGCCAGCACCTGGTTGATAGAGTCGTTGGCCATGTGCTGGAAGCTGCGGCGGACGAGGTTCTGACTGTTCTCACGGATGCGGTGGAAGACGACCACCGTGTCGTAGAGCGAGTACCCGAGAATCGTGAGCAGCGCGGCCACCGTGTTGGGCGTGACCTCGTGGCCGACGAGCGCGTAAAACCCAAGCACGATGAGAACGTCGTGCGCGAGGGCGACAACCGCCGTGAGCGACATCTTGTACTCGAACCGAATCGACACGTACCCGATGATCGCGATGATAGAGACCGCAAGCGCGATGAGCGCTGCGTTGGTGACGTTGGCGCCCCAGCCCGGACCGATGGTCGTGACGCTCGCATCCTGGTCGGGCAGGCCGAGCACTCCTAGGACCGCCTCGGCCTGTCGGCTGGCTGCATCGGCGTCCTGCTCGGAGGTGCGCACGATGAAGTCGCCCTCGTCGGTCTGCTGGATGACCGCCGCTCCGGCGCCTTCCACCCCGGCCTCATCGAGCGCCTCGCGCATCTCTTCAACCGAGATGTCGCCGGTTCCGGTGAAGGTCATGGCCGAGCCGCCCTGGAACTCGATACCGAAGGTCAGCCCCCGTACGAGAAGCGCGCCGATGCTGATAGCGATCAGCAGACCTGAGAAGGCGAAGAGCCACTTCTTGTTGCCCATGAAGTCGATGGTGATCCTACGCACGGTCATCGCCCCCCTTCATGCCGAAGAGCGCGGGCGCCTTGGCCACCACCGACTCTGCGAGCAGCACGATGGTCGTACGGGTGAACAGCGTCATCACGATGATGTCGATCGCGATACCGATCATGAGCGTGAGCGCGAACCCACGGACCGGCCCGATGGCGAACAGGTAGATCGCAGCCGCAGAGACGAGTGTCACCACATCGGCGTCGATACTCGTGCCGATCGCGTGACGGGTCCCCGACTTCGCGGCCGAGCGGAACGTCTTGCCCAGGCGCACTTCTTCCTTGAACCGCTCGAACTGCAGAATCGAGGAGTCGGCGGCCAGACCGATCGTGAGCACCATTCCCGCGATTCCCGGCAGCGAAAGCGCAAACGCGCCAAGGCGGGACATGAACGCCAGAACACCGAGGAACAGCGCGGCGAACGTGAGTAGCGAGAACCAGCTGATCACGCCGAGGCCGCGGTAGTAGACCGCCATATAGAGTGCCACCAACCCGAGCCCGATGAGCGCAGCCATGAGCCCTTGCGTGAGCGAGTCCTGGCCGAGCGTTGCGCCCACTTCCCGCGACTCGTCGATGCGGATCTCGACCGGCAGCGCACCCGACTGCAGCACCGCGGCAAGGCGCTTGGCCTCGTCAAACGTGAAGGTGCCGGTGATCTGCGTGTCGCCGGTGAGGATCGGCTCCTGAACCGCCGGGGCCGACTTCGCGATACCGTCAAGCACGATGAGCACCTGACCCCGGGTCGGCGCCAGACGCGTCGTGACCTCGCCCCAGATATCGGAGCCGGTTGAGTTCATCGTGATGCTCACTGCGGCGTTGTTGTACTGGTCGGTCGTGACCTGCGCCGCCGTGATGACCTCGCCGGTCATGAACGGCTCGTAGGCGTTCTCGTCGAGCCTGGGCAGATCGGTCGTCTCGGCAGATGTGTCCACCTCGAGATGCCGGGACACGAGAGCGATCGTGGCCGTGTCGGTGATACTCCCAAGGTCCACGAACTCGAGCTTGCCGGGCTCGCCGAGGATGGCGAGCGCCTGCTTGGCGTCGCGCACGCCGGGCAGCTGCACGAGGAACGCGTTCGCTCCCTGGCGCTGCACCGTAGCCTCACTCACACCGAAGCCGTTCACGCGCTCGACCAAGATGGTCTCGACGCGGCCGATGGCTTCCTCGCTCAGTGGCGCGGTGCCGAGCGGCTCGGCGGTCAGGATGACCGACAGTCCACCTTTGATGTCCAGTCCCTGGGTGATCTTCTGGTCGAGCGGGAGCGCTTGCCACAAAGACAGCGCCACCAGGACCGCGATCACCACCAAGGCGAGTACGTTGCGTGTCTTCGGGTCCATGTCCTCGGCTCTCTCCTTGTCCTTGCGCCCCGTGACATCAGGGCGGTTGCTCACGTGTATCCGGACCGGCCGGTTCGCCGGCACGCCCTACAGCAGCCGCGTCTCGTTGATCACGAGACTGAACGACGCATCGAGCACCTCGGCAGCCTTGCGGCAGATCTGCATCCGCGAAAGGAAGATCTCAAAGTACTCCATCACCTGGCTCACCGCAGTGTCGATGTCGAGCTCCAGCGTCACGACACGCGTAGCCGAGTCCACACGCAGAAACGACCGCTTGGCAGCGTAGTTCACCCGGTCGTGGATGTCGAACTGCGCGGGGTCGAGGCATCGCACGCGTGTGTGGTGGACGTCGGCCTTGTCCGCCATGATCGCCGCCGCCCCGACGGGCGTGGCCGGCGTGCCGATCTCCTCCTCGTGATTGCCGAGGGCGTTCATCACCACGGCCAACTCGCGCGGTTCGATCCCGAGTTCCACAAGGGGGTCCTTGGCGAGCAACGCCGCCGAGACGCCATGGAACTCGCGCGAGATGCAGTTGCCGATGTCGTGCATGAACCCGGCGATCGACGCGAGCTCGGCATCCCGCTCGGGGTAGCCGAGCCGGTGCATGAGGTTCCCGGCGATGTGCGCCGTCAGGTTGGCATGGCGCAGGCCGTGTTCCGTATAGCCGAGCGCGCCGAGGTACTCGTCGCCCATCTCCAGGTACGCGAGTACCGCCTGGTGGCTTTGGACGTCCGCCAGCGTGACGAGGCCCTGCGGTCCGGGCATGCTGCTAGTCCTCGAGCTTCCGTGCGATGGCCGAGCGAGCGACCTCGATCACGATACCGTCCGAGATCTCGAGTCCGACGCGATCGTCGTCGAGGCTGCGCACGGAGCCGTACAGCCCGCCGATCGTGACGACCCGATCGCCTTGCGCCAACGACTCCATCAGCGACCGATGGTCTTTCGTGCGCTTCTGCTGGGGACGGATGATGAGCAGATAGAACGCGGCTGCAAGCACCACGAGGGGCAGCAACTGATTCAACTGATCCATGGATTCGACCTCCGGGTCTTCGAGCACGCGAACTGCGCGCAGAGGCGCCGCGCGCATCAACGAATCATACCATCACCGGGCTGGTGCCACCGCCGCACGACTTCAGTAGTCGTCCGCACCCGGACCGTCGCGCCATTCGGCGAGGAACGCACCGTAACGGCCGGCCTCGATCGCGGCCCGCGCGCGGCGCGCGAGGTCGATCAGCACATGCAGATTGTGGACCGAGAGCAACGTCGCGCCGAGCATCTCCTTGACGGTGACGAGATGACGCAGGTAGGCACGCGTATACGTGGTGCATACGAGGCACGAACACGCCGGATCCAGCGGCCCGAAGTCCCGCGCGTACTTCGCGTTCTTGAGGTTCATGCGCCCTTCCGAGGAGAATGCGGTCCCGGTGCGCGCGGTTCGCGTGGGCAAGACGCAGTCGAACAGGTCCACGCCAAGGGCGATGGCCTCAAGCATCGTGGTCGGGTTGCCGACCCCCATGAGGTACCGCGGGCGGTCGGCTGGCAGTAGCTCCGTGACGGGAGCGAGGCTCGCGAGCATGAGGTGGTGAGGCTCTCCGACCGAGTAGCCGCCGATGCCGTAGCCCGGGAAGTCGATCTCGGCCAGACGCACCACGCTCTCGGCACGCAGATCCTCGAAGACGCCGCCCTGCACGATGCCGAAGAGCGCCTGGTCGGCACGCGTGTGCGCCGCCTTGCAGCGCGCGGCCCACTCGGCAGAACGCCTGACCGCGGTGGCAACGAACTCCTTCTCCGCGGGATACGGCGGGCACTGGTCGAGCTGCATGATGATATCGGCGCCGAGCTGCTCCTGTACGCGCATGTTGTCCTCTGGCGTCCAGAAGTGCTTCGCGCCGTCGACGATCGAGCGGAACTCCACGCCCTCATCGGTGAGCTTGAGCGTATCGGCGAGACTGAATACCTGGAAACCGCCCGAATCGGTCAGTATCGGCCGGTCCCAGCCCATGAAGCGATGGAGTCCGCCAGCCTCGGCGATGAGGTCGGAGCCCGGCCGCAAGAAAAGATGGTACGTGTTGGCGAGCAGCACCTCACACCCGATCTGGCGAAGCTGATCGGGGGTCACGCCCTTGACGGTCGCGCGGGTACCCACCGGCATGAACATCGGTGTCCTGATGGCGCCGTGTGGCGTGTCGAAGGTGGCGGCGCGGGCGGCGGTCGTGGCGTCAGTCGCGCTCACCGTGAAGTCGAAGTGGGACATAGGAGGATTCTACCAGGCCGAGAGGGTATGCTTTCACAGACGAACCGTACCCGCGTGGCGTGCGTCTGAAGAGGAGTGAAGGATGGTCACTCGCGCGATGAGCGACCCGGGGCTTGTGGCGGCGGTCGCCACGGGCGACGAGCAGGCATTCGCCTCGCTCGTCCGCCTACACTCAGACGCCGTGTATGGCCACGCGTTCCGCTTCTTCGGCGACCGACAGACCGCAGAAGACGCGACGCAGGAGGTGTTCGTCAAGGTGTTCCGCACCATCACGACATTCGACGGAAGGGCCAAGTTCAGCACGTGGCTCTACCGCGTGACGCGCAACGTGTGCCTCGATATGGCCCGCGCCGGAAAGCGCGTCCCGCAGCCGGTGGATCCGGTGAGCCTGGAGCCGCTCTCAACGGCCGACTTCGCTGACGATGTCGTGCTCGCCGAAGCGATCGAGCGTGCGATGAGGGCGCTCGCGCCGGAGGACCGGGACGCGCTTGGCGCAGTCACGCTGTTCGGCCTGTCGTACGCCGAGGCGGCCGAGACGCTCGGGATCCCGGTCGGGACCGTGAAGTCGCGGGTGTTCCGGGCACGACGCCTGCTGACGGCCGTACTCCAGGATGCCGAAGGAGGTGTGGGAAATGGACTGCCTGCGAGCAGCTGAGATCCTCTCGGCGGCGCACGACGGTGAGCGCATGGACGCTGCGGAGCTTGCGGAGGCGCACGAGCACTGCGCGGTGTGCGCCGAGTGCCTCGCGCTGGAGGCCACCCTTGTGCGCCTCGACGCCGTTCCCGCACCCGCCGCGCCTGACGAACTCGTTGAGCGGCTCGTGGTACTGAGCGCGCAGGCCGCTGCCGACATCCGCGAGTCTGCGCTTGCCGAACGTGTACTCGCCGACAGTGGCATCGCCCTGACCACACCGTCCGACGAGGCGGGGGCGCGACGCGCCCGTCTCCTGCCCGAGTGGTGGGCGCCCAGGTTCACCGCGTTCGCGGCGGCTGCCGTCGTCATGGTCGTCGCGCTCGGCGTGGGCGCCGCCGGACTCATCGGGACACTCGGTTCGCAGCGAACAGGCGACGACCTGGTCGTATTCGAAACGGTCGAAGCGCCCGCCACCGATGGAACCGCGGACGACTCGGCCGCGCTGTCCTCCCCTTCCGCCGAAGCCGACCGCGCCGCGGCGGGGCAGGTGGCGCCGCCCTACGTCGCGCTCGACTCGGTGATATGGCACCTTGACGGCACCGCGATGGCCGCCCCGTCGGCGGTCACGACCGCAGGCGTCGTCGCAAGCAGTCTCTCCGCGGCCGACACCGCCGCTACGAAGTCACACACCGCGTTCGTTTCGAGCGACGGCGCCACGCTGTGGATCGAAGGCGACGACGGTTCGTACCTCCAGTTCTCCCGCGTGACCCGCACCCTCGGCCTGAGTCCGTACGTTCTCACCAGCGACACGCCGCTGGTGCGCTTCGGCGTATGGCCGGGGCTGCCGGCACGCTTCCAGCCACCCGCATCCGACGACGGTTCGCCGACGTTTGCGTACTACGGGTTCGATGACCTCGGTCGCAGCGTGTACGTCCCTGTGTCCGGACTTCCGACCGATGGTTTCGCGATCGCGCCGGGAACCCCGGCCAACGACCCGGCGGCAGGCAACCCGAACTGGACCTGGTGGGAGCCGCTCCGGTAGCGCTTGCCTACAGGATCAGCATCGCGTCGCCGAAACTCAGGAAGCGGTACTTCTCCACGCGCGCCGCGTCGTACGCGTGCATGATGAGCTCCCGGCCGGCGAACGCGCTCACCATCATCAGCAGCGTCGAGCGCGGCATGTGGTAGTTGGTCACGAGAGCGTCGACGACCCCGAAGCTGAAACCCGGCAGGATGAACAGGTCGGTAAGACCCTCGGCAGCCTCCACGAGTCCGGTCTCCTCGTTAAACGCGCTCTCGAGAGCACGGACGGTGGTCGTGCCGACCGCGATGACACGACTGCCGCGGGCCCGGGCGTCGTTGACGGCCTCGGCGGCATGCGCGGGGACGCGGAAGTGTTCCGTATGGATGTGGTGATCGTGCGGGTCCTCGGCCGACACGGGCCGGAAGGTGTCGAGTCCCACATCGAGTTCGACCGTTGCCAGATGCATCCCGGCGTGCTGGACCTCTTCGAGCAACTCAGACGTGAAGTGCAGCCCGGCGGTGGGTGCCGCAACGCTGTGCTCATCGGTGGCGTAGACGGTCTGATACGCGGACGGATCGCGGAGCGGCTCGGTGATGTACGGCGGCAAAGGCAGCTCGCCTAACCGGTGGACAGCATCGAGGAAGCTCCCCGATCGGGTGTGGAACTGGATGAGACGCGCGCCCGAGTCCTCGAGAACGTCCACGACCAACCCGGTGAGCTCACCATCGCCGAAGACGACCCGGGCTCCCGGCTTGAGACGACGGCCCGGCTTGACGAGACACTCCCAGGCGTCCTCGTACGCGCGTCTGAGCAGCAGGACCTCCACCGCCCCGCCTGTCTCGTCCTTGGCGCCGTGGAGACGGGCGGGTAGAACGCGCGTCTGGTTGACCACCAGGACGTCGCCGGGGTGCAGATACTCGAGCACATCACGGAACACGCGGTGATCGAGTTGGCCGCTCGCGCGGTCCACGACCATGAGACGACACGCATCACGCGGCTCGGCCGGGTGCTGGGCGATGAGCCCGCTCGGCAGCTCGTAGTCGAAGTCATCGGTCCTCACCGCTGGTGCCTCCCGGGGTCGGCGTCTTGGGGCAGTGTATCGCGTCGCTGTGACGCACGCGCGGAGGAGCGCGCGGTTCTTCGTTCAGCTCGGTCACGATCCGCCTCGACAGCCGAAGGAGCGCATCCGCAGTAGTTCTGGCGGTACATGCCGAGTGCGCGGGAACGCCGCGTTGCCTCGGGATATCGCTCGCGGAAGTCCGTGGGAAGAAAGCGGATGCCGGCCCGGGCGCACGCCGCCTCCCCCGCCTCGCGGATCGCGACGGGATCCTGATACGGGCTCACGGTGAGCGTGGTGGCGACGGCATCGTAGCCGCAACGCGCAGCCTCCACGGCGACCATGCCGATGCGCAGCTCGTAGCATGCCCGACAACGCGCGGCGCGATCGTCACCCGCGCCCGCGACGGCCTCGGCCCAGCGCTGAGGCTCGTACGGCAGCTCGGTGACGGCGATACCCTCCTGCGCGGCGTAAGCGCGCAGGGTGTCCCGTCGGCGCACGTACTCCTCCGCAGGCGCGATGTTGGGATTCGCGTAGCACACCGCGACCTCGGCACCCTCGGCCAGCGCATCGTACGGCTCGAGTAGGCACGGCCCGCAGCACGCGTGAAGCAGGATCCGCATGTCATACCTCCGACGACAGTCTAACGCGCCGGAACGCCGCGCGCGTCACCCGCCGACGAACGCCGATGCGAAGGTCACGAGCCCGAACAGCACGAACACGACCGCCGAGAAGCGGCCGATGAGATGCGCCGGGAGCCGGGTGCCGATCATGGCGCCCACGACGATGGCCGCGGCATCTGCCGCGAGCATGCCGAGCGCGGAGCCGAGCCACACCCCGACCGCTGTGGTGACGGCCCCGGCGTCTGGCGGCACCACTCCAGGGGCGAGCGAACCGAGCGCCCGCAACGCCGCGGCGGGATCCGCAGCAATCGAGACGGTCACGAGCTGCGTCTTGTCGCCGAACTCGGCGAGGAAGAACGCTGCTGCCACCGTGAGCACGGGACCCAATCGCGCTACGGGCCGCGCCTCCTCGTCCACGGAACCATCGCCCGACCCGCGCCAGGTCATGACTCCGAAGCCGATGAACAGGAGTCCGGCGGCCACCGCGACGAACCGCACAGGCACGAGCGCGCCCACGGCGCGACCGAAGGCCACGGCCACCAGCTGCAGGGCGAATACCGCGATCGCGGCTCCGGCGAGGACCTTGACAGGCCGATAGCGCGCGGCGAAGCCCACGAGCAGCAGCTGGCTCTTGTCTCCCAGCTCGGCCAGCGCGACGAGCACGAACGCTATCAGCGCCGCAGAGAGCACCGGCCACCTTCCACGTGTCGCGACGTGTGAGCTAGGCGTCCCCGGACGAGGGCGTCCGGCGCGCACGGGTTCGCTCGCGCGCGATCACGACCACGAGCGCAAGGAGCGCGACGGCAAGCGCGCCAAGGAGGATCGGCAGCAGCGGCGAGTCGGACGCCGAGCCGCCGCCACGACGCCATGAGGCCTCGATCACGTACGCGCCGTTCTGCGTGAGGCGCACGCTACCGAGCGGGTGGAGCGTCTCACCGACGGAGTTCTGCTGGACCGCGCCAGCGACAGCGGGCGTCGTCTTCACGTCGGCGGCGCCCGCCTCGGCCACGAGCGAGGCGCTGACGAGCACCTCATCGCCCGGGTTCGTCCACGTCATCTCACCGGAGACGCGGTTGCCCGAGATCGTCGGCGCCCCGAGCGACACCTCGACCTGGCCGAGGCCCGACTCCTCGATCGTGAACGTGTACAGATCCATCGTGCCGACGGTCGTCTTGGTGGTCTGACGGAACGGGTCCGCATCAGGACTGCCGCCGAGCAGCTCACCCGACCAGAGCAGCGTCGCGCCCGTAGGGACCGGGACGGTCACCGATGCGGGGAGCGACTCGGCGGGGTCGAGTATCGCGGTGACGATGAGCAGCGACTGCGAGACATCACCGGCGGGAGCGTACTGGATCTGGTACTCCCGCACCGCCGCGGCGTGTGCGGCTCCCGGCAGTAGGATGGCCAGGCTGAGTGCGAGTAGAACCAGGCGCGCGGTGCGAGTCATGGGCGGACCTCCGAGGTTGCGTGCTTGAGGCAGCATTCTAGCGCATGTGTGCTCGCACCGGACCTGCCGGACGCGGCACGGCTTCAAACCGACGCGGCCTGAGCAGCGGACACAGTGTTCTCCATGAGCATCGCCCGCGTCATCGGGCCGACGCCGCCGGGCACAGGCGTGATGGCCGAAGCGATCCGCTCCACCGTCTCGAAGTCGACGTCGCCTACCATGCCCTCGTCCGTGCGGTTGATGCCAACGTCGATGACCACGGCGCCGGGCTTCACGTACGAGGCATCGATCATCTTCGCCCTACCGATGGCCGCGACGAGCAGGTCGGCCTCCCGGCATACTGCGGGCAGGTCGGCTGTCCGGGAGTGGCACACCGTCACCGTGGCGTTCGCCTCGAGCAACAGGAGCGCCATCGGCTTGCCCACGATCGTGGAGCGCCCGACCACGACTGCGCGCATGCCCGTAGGATCGATGTCGTAGGCGCGGAGCATCTCCATCACACCGGCAGGCGTGCACGCACGGAACCCGGGAAGCCCGCGCACGAGCATCCCGAGGCTCTCGGGGTGAAACCCGTCGACGTCCTTGTGAGGCGAGATCCTTTCGATGACCGACTCGGCATCGAGGTGGTCCGGCAGCGGCATCTGGACGAGGATCCCGTGCACCGCCGGATCGGCGTTCAGGGTGTCGATGAGCGCGTCGATCTCGGGTTGCGTGGTGGATGCCGGCAGACGATGATCGAGACTGCGGATGCCGACCTCCTCGCAGTCCCGCTCCTTCATGCGCACGTAGCTCGCCGAGGCGGGATCATCGCCCACGAGAACGACCGCGAGACACGGCGTCACGCCCGCCGACTGAAGCTCACGCACCCGCTCGGCTGCGCGCGCGCGAACCGCCGCCGCCACCTTCACGCCATCGATGATCGTTGCCATGCGCTCTCCAGCTCCCACTGTCCCGGATGCTTCACCGCGCCACCGACGGGCGACGCGGTGACAGTGTACCGAAAGGGCGGTCGCCCGGTCACTTCACCCGAGCGGACGCGCCTTCACGAGTTCGAGGACCGCGCGAAACTCGGGCGTGCCCGCCTCGCCGAGGGCCTCGTAGATGACCGACTCGGCCACCGTCACGGTCGCACCGGCGACTCGCAGGCGCTCGAGCGTGACGTCGCGGTCCACATCGCAGCGCGAGCACACCGCATCGGCGACCACGTGGACGTCGTAGCCTGCCGAGAGGAGCGCGAGCGCCGTCTGCGTGATGCAGATGTGCGCCTCCATGCCTGTGAGCACGACCTGACGTCGACCGGTCGCACGGAGCTGCTCGGCGAACGCCGGCTCGCGCAGGCAGTCGAACGTCATCTTGTCCACCGGCGAGTGGGACCCGACCGCGTCGGCGAGTTCGGGCACGGTGTCACCGAGCCCGCGCGGGTACTGCCGCGTGACGATGACCGGCATGCGGAGCGCGCCGGCGACCCGCGCCAGCAGCGCCGATGCGCCGACCACCGCGTCGCGCCTGTCCATCACGTCGGCGAGTCGGTCTTGCATGTCGACCAGGACGAGAACGGCGCTTTCACGCGAGACTATGCCCGATGACGACATCACATCCGCTCCCTTCGACACGTCGGATACTGCCATTCTACCCGCACTGGCCGCTGCCGCATGGGGTATGTTCAGGTGGACGCACCACCGAACCGACCAAGGAGGACCCGATGTCCGACGCTCCGATACTCGGCCCCGTGAACCACGTCACCGACCTGGACGCCGCGGGCGATTTCGAGAAGAAGCACACTCCCCACATCGACATCGATGAGGTAGACGGCGGGCTGCTCGTCACCGTCACCGTGGGCTGGGATGTGCCGCACCCCAACCAGCCGGACCACTACATCACGTGGATCGAACTCCTCGCAGGCGACGCTGCGATAGCGCGCTTCGACCTCTCGCCGATCGCCACGACGCCAGTCATCTCGGTCGTGGTCAACGTCGATCCCGGGACCGTCCTGCGCGCCGTGGAGCACTGCAACCTGCACGGACTGTGGGCTGCCGAGATCACCGCCTGAGCACGCCCGATTCGCTCCGCCGAGACAGCAGGGCCCGCCGCATGGCGGGTCCTGTCTTCTCCAGCCTCCGGCCGCTACCGGCCGGCTTCCTCGCGCTCACGCCGGCGGTGGGCGCTCACCCCGATGAACGTCCCACCGGCAATCACCACGAGTCCGATCAGCATGCCGATCACGGTCTGCGGGTCGCTGAACACAGGCCCTCCTCTAGCCGCCGCGCGCGGTCACATCGCCTGCCATCGCATCAGAACAGCCCGTCCTGCCGCGCGGACTCGCTCGGGACCTCCATGCCGAGGTGTTCGTACGCACGCGGCGTGGCCTGCCGGCCCTTTGGCGTGCGTGCAAGGAAGCCGAGCTGGAGCAGGAACGGCTCGTAGACGTCCTCGAGCGTGTCCGGCTCTTCACCCACGGCGGCCGCGAGCGTGTTCAGCCCGACCGGACGACCGCTGAACGTGCGCGCCAGGGTTTCCAGTATCGCAAGGTCCATCCGATCGAGGCCCACATGGTCCACCTGGAAGAACGCGAGCGCCTCGGCGGCGATGTTCTCGGTGATGCGACCGTCATGACGCACCTGCGCATAGTCGCGGACCCGCTTGAGCAGCCGGTTCGCCAGGCGTGGCGTACCGCGCCCGCGCCGCGCGATCTCCTCGGCGCCTTCGTCGTCTATAGCCACGCCGAGGATGCCCGCCGAGCGTCGCACGATCGCCGAGAGCTCCTCGACCGTGTAGTACTCCAGCCGGAACGCCATGCCGAAACGGTCGCGCAATGGTCCGGTGAGCAGCCCGGTGCGCGTGGTGGCGCCGACGAGCGTGAACGGCGGCAGATCGAGCCGCAAGCTGCGTGCGGCCGGCCCCTTCCCGATGACGATGTCGATCGAGTAGTCCTCCATCGCCGGGTACAGGACCTCTTCAACCACCCGGGCCAGCCGGTGGATCTCGTCGATGAAGAGCACGTCCCTCGGTTCGAGGTTCGTGAGTATCGCCGCAAGGTCGCCTGCCCGCTCGATCGCCGGCCCGCTCGTCTGACGCATCTGAACGCCGAGCTCGGCGGCCACCACGCCGGCGAGCGTCGTCTTTCCGAGCCCGGGCGGGCCCGATAGCAGCAGGTGGTCGAGTGCCTCGTCGCGAGCCCGTGCGGCATCGATGAGTACGCCGAGATTATCCTTGACGCGCGTCTGACCGAGATACTCGTCGAGCTTGCGCGGACGCAGGCTGCGATCTATCTCAAGATCGTCTTCGGTAAACTCGGCCGAGACCAGCCGCTCGCTGTCGTCGGCCGCATGCGGGTCGTGTTCCCAGGTGGTGCTCACGCGCCACCTCCGAGCCGCCTGAGCGCGTGTTTCAGGAGCGCCTGGGCCTCGTCCGGGCCGTCATAGCCCTTGAGCGCAACGGCCACCTCGGCGGCGCTGAATCCCATCGAAGCGAGTGCGTCGGACGCCTCGGCTCCTGCACTTCCCGATGCAGCGATCCGCGGACCGAGCCCCGGCGCCCCGACCTTGTCCTTGAGTTCGATGATGAGCCGCTGCGCGGTCTTCTTCCCGATTCCCGGCACCGTGGCGATGAGTGTGTCGTCCTCGCGGGCGATCGCCTCCACGAGCGCCGCGGGCGCCAGCGCCGAGAGCGCCGACAGAGCCACTTTGGGTCCCACGCCGGAGACCGTGATGAGCTTCTCGAACAGGTCCTGCTCCTCGGTGCTCTCGAATCCGAACAGCGTGAGTTCGTCTTCACGCACGTGCAGGTAGGTGAAGACGGTCACTTCATCTCCCGTAGCGGGGAGATGCGCGAGCGAACTCGTCGACATGAACAGTCTCAGACCGATGCCGCCGACTTCGATGACGCAGGAACCTGCCGTCCTCGCAACCACCCGGCCGGTCACGTGAGCGATCATCGACGACCACCGCCAACCGCCGGGGAAGTGCGCATGTTGACGTGACAGATCGCTGCCGCCAAGGCATCAGCGGCGTGATCGGGATGTGGCTCGGCAGCCAGGCCGAGAATCGCCTTCACCATGTACTGGACCTGACGCTTCTCGGCGCCGCCGGTGCCAACGACCGCGAGCTTGATCTCTCCGGGGCCGTACTCGCCCACTGTGAGCGCAGCCGCGGCCAGCAGCGCGACGCCCCGGGCCTGCCCGGTCGCAAACGCGGTCTTGGCGTTGTTCGAGAAGTAGACGTTCTCCACGGCCGCCTCGGACGGCCGGTAGCGCTCGATGACCGCGGTGATGCCGCTGTGGATGCTCGAAAGACGCTCAGCGGTCGGAATATCGGCGCCGGTGGCGATGCACCCGTATGCGAGGCACCGCATCCGGCTACCCTGCTGCTCGATCACGCCCCACCCCGTGTTCTTCAGACCCGGGTCGATGCCGAGAACGATCACGCAGGCTCCAACCGCCGACAATCGAACGTATGTTCAGGATAGCGCGAGGCCCCGCACGCGTAAAGCGCCACGCGGGGCCCGTGTGCGGTTCGTCACCGCCCGCGCTACTCGTCGAGCGCCGCTGCGATCTCGTCGGTCAGCTCCATGGTGTGGTACACGGTCTGGATGTCGTCGAGCTCCTCGAGCCTGTCGACCAGGCGAAGCACCTTCTTGGCGTCCTCGACCGACACGGTCGTGGCGTTCACCGGCTCCATCACCAGTTCAGCGCCCTTGACGGGGAGACCCGCCTCCTCGAGCGCCGCCTTCACCGCCATCATGTCGGACGGCGCGGTGTAGACCACGAATCCCTCGTCCAGGGTCTCCATGTCCTCCCCGCCTGCATCAGCGACGAGCAGCATGATTTCGTCCTCGTCGGGCGCACCCGCACCGTCGATCGCGATCTCACCCTTGCGCTCGAACTGGAAGGCCACGGACCCTGTCGCGCCGAGGTTGCCGCCCGCCCGGGTGAATGCCACCCTCACGTCGGCAGCAGTGCGATTACGGTTGTCCGTGAGCGCCTCGAGATAGAGCGCGACGCCTGCCGGTCCGTACCCCTCGTAGACGATCTCCTCGTATGCCGCCTCATCCGCGCCGGCGCCGAACGCCTTCTTGATCGCGACGTCGATCTTGTCCTTCGGCAGAGAGTACGACTTCGCCTTGGCGATCGCCGCCGCGAGCGAGGCGTTATTCTCCGGGTTGGGGTCGCCACCCGACTTGGCCGCCACGGTGATGATGCGCGTCAGTTTCGAGAACAGCGCGCCGCGCTTGGCGTCGACCGCCGCTTTGCGATGCTTCGTGGTCGCCCACTTAGAGTGTCCGGACATGTCGCGGTTCCCTTCTAACGTGCGCCGACGACGCGGTCGAGGAAGTACCGGTGCACACGCGGGTCACCGGTCAGCTCGGGGTGGAAGGTGGTGGCCAGAAGATCGCCCTCGCGCGCCGCCACGATAAGGCCGCCATGACGCGCCAGCACCTCGGCATCCTCACTCACGGATTCGATGAGCGGCGCCCGGATGAAAACGCCACGAAACGGCTCGCCCAGGTGAGCGACATCGAGGTCGGCCTCGAACGAGTCCACCTGCCGGCCGTACGCGTTTCGGCGAACGACGCTGTGCATGAGGCCGAGCGGCTCCTGATCGCTGCTCGCATCCACGATATCGCTCGCGATGAGTATCGCGCCCGCACACGTGCCCCAGACGGCCATCCCGTCGGTGTGACGGGCACGGACAGCCTCGTAGAAGCCGTAGGTGCGCATGAGTTTGGCGATCGCAGTGGACTCGCCGCCCGGGATCACCAGGCCGTCCACATCGTCGAGCTGAGCGGGTAGCCGCACGGCCCGAACCGAGGCGCCGAGCGCTTCGAAGGCGAGGATGTGCTCGCGAAACGCGCCCTGCAGCGCGAGGACGCCGACGCGCACGTCTACCAGCCCCGCTCCTGCATGCGCTCGGCGTCGGGGATGTCCGAGATGTTGATGCCGACCATGGCCTCACCGAGGTCGCGCGACACCCGCGCGATGATGTCGGCATCCTCGAAGTGCGTGGTCGCCTCCACGATAGCCTTAGCCCGCTTGATCGGATCGCCGCTCTTGAATATGCCGCTGCCGACGAACACGCCATCGCAGCCGAGCTGCATCATGAGCGCGGCGTCGGCCGGCGTCGCGATGCCACCCGCCGAGAAGTTCACGACCGGCAGTGTCCCGCTGTCGTGAACCCACTTCACGAGGTCGTACGGCGCCTGAAGATCCTTGGCGACCGTGAACAGCTGCTCCTCGCGAACGCCAGCGACCCACGCGATCTCCTCGAGCATCGTACGCATGTGACGGACTGCCTCGACGACATTGCCCGTGCCGGGCTCGCCCTTCGTGCGGATCATCGCGGCGCCTTCGCCGATGCGGCGCAGCGCCTCGCCAAGGTTGCGCGCACCACAGACGAACGGCACGGTGAAGTTCCACTTGTTCACGTGATGCTCTTCATCGGCCGGGGTGAGAACCTCGGACTCGTCGATGTAGTCCACGCCGAGGGACTGAAGGATCTGCGCCTCGACGAAGTGGCCGATGCGGCACTTCGCCATCACGGGAATGGACACCGCACCGACGATCTGGTCGACGATGGTAGGGTCTGCCATCCGCGCGACTCCGCCGGCGGCCCGGATGTCAGCGGGGACGCGCTCGAGAGACATGACGGCAACAGCACCCGCGTCCTCGGCGATCCTCGCCTGCTCGGCGGTGACGACGTCCATGATGACGCCGCCTTTCAGCATCTCGGCAAGCCCGGTCTTCACACGCAGGGTGCCGGTGGTGGCGTTATCGCTCATGGGATCCGATCGCTCCTCGGGATAGCGGGGACGGCGGAGCCATTCGTCCGCCGAACCAGTGACCTAGAGATTCTACCCGCGCCCGCGGGTACGGACAACCGGCACGGGCGTGTCTACTGCATGGTGATGTTGACGTCGGTGGCAACGACCTGGTACCAGGTGTTGCCCGGGCCCAGCTTGACCTGCGTGCCGTCGGCAGCTTTGAACACCGGGGGAGCGTCTTTCGTGGCCTCCCACGTACCATCGAAGCGCTGTCCGTCCCTGAACAGCGACATCCTGCCCGAACCGGCAAGCTCGATATCGTAGGTGGCCGATCCCACCTTGTCACGGCTCTGGGGGATGTAGCGGGCCCAGATGACCACGACGTTGCGCGCCGAGAGCTGCTTTCCCGCCAGTGCGTCGTTGTGAACGTTCCCGTTGTTCCAGCGCAGGTATGCACCTGAAGCCTCGTCAAAGCGCCACGTCACCCGGTTCGCCGTTGAGAACGGGATGTCTATCTCGGTCACCTGCTGCCCCTCGGTCACAGCAGGGAGGGAGCGGTCGAACGCCAGCGGCTTGGGGTCGGCGGTCAGCGACATGTTGCGGCGGCCTGCCTCGGCTCGCGCCTCCTCCAGGTGCAGGTAGAGGTTGTGCGGGGCGGACCGCTCACGGGAACGGTAGTAGGGCTTGCTCACGCCGGCGTCCTGGCTGAGGTTCTCGAGCTTGGCCCGGGCGACCGCGGAGTCCACCGAGTCGCTGCCTCCCGAGAAGACGAACAGGGCGCCGTACTGGGGCACGATCGTGATATCGGACAGTCGCGCGCTGCGCACCGGACCGATGGGATCGGGACTCTGAGAGTGGAACATCGCGTTGAAGCGGGAGATGCCGCCCTCGGCGATCGTCTCGTACACCACGTCGGCCTGCTGCAGGCCCGACTGCGGACGCGCGGCGGGTGAGTTCTCTATCTTGACGGAGACCACGCGCCGAGCGATCGCCTCCCCTGACGGTGCATCCAGGCCCGTGAGTGGCCAGCGCAGCGGTTCCGCCGGCTTCGGCACGGTCCGCTCGGCCTCGGCTGAGGGCCAGCCGGGTACGACCTCGGCGGTGGTGGAGCAGCCCACCACGACTCCTACAAGGAGCATGGCGATGGCGGCGATAGCGGTGCGGACGTGGGTCATTGGTGTGTCCTCCTTCGGTCCCCGACAAGGATAGGGACGGACGCCAGGGGGGTCAATGCGTGGGCGTGGACCGTCGACAAGCCGACAGGAACGTCCAAACAGCGGCTACAATAGGGGCGGACCGATACGGAGGCCCGCGTGACGTGCACGCTCCTACATGTGGTAGAGACGCAGGACCAGCGACCGTACGACGACCCTGATGTGAAGGATGTCGTCGGAGCGATGCCGCAGTTCTTCTGCGCCTACTGCAACCCGATCAAGCGGTTGCGGCCCGGAGAGGCGATGAAGTGCCTCACGCGCAACGAGCCGTGTTGGATGCCAGCCGACCGGATCTGCGCCGATCGGGCGTGAGACCGCCCGATCAGGCGTCTGCATCCTCGGGCCGACCCTCGGCCCCCGCCCGCGTCGCGCGCCACACGAGCCATCCGCCGAGCACGACCATCGGCACACTCAGCAGCTGGCCCATGGTGAACGAGCCGGCGACGAAGCCCAACTGCACGTCGGGCTCGCGGAACAACTCGGCGACGATGCGGAACACGCCGTAAAGCGCGAGCAGCGTCCCGATCATGAAGCCGTCACCGCGCTTCTTGCGCGAGAGCACGAAGAGCACGGCGAACAGCACCAGCCCCTCGAGTCCCGCCTCGTACAGCTGTGAGGGGTGCCTGGGCGCGCCCCCCGGAGCCGACGGGAAGACAACGCCCCACGGCGCATCGGTCACCCGTCCCCACAACTCGCCGTTGATGAAGTTGGCGACGCGGCCGAAGAAGAGCCCTGCGGGCGCGCCGACCGAGCCGAGGTCATAGAGGCGTAGAAGCGCGATGCCCTTGCGGCGCGCGATGAAGACTCCGGCCAGCATGATGCCCACCAGCCCGCCGTGAAACGACATGCCGCCGTCCCAGAACGCGAAGACCGAGGCGGGGTCGCGCCAGTAGCCTCCGACGCCGTAGAAGAGAACGTAGCCGAGACGCGCGCCAACCACGAGTCCGATCACGCCCGCCAGGACGGTGTCCAGCAGGTCGTCGTCGGTCAGCCCGACGTCCCATCGCCTGTTCAGGGAGCGGAACACGAGCGCGGCGACGACGAAGCCCGCGACGTAGGCCAGGCCGTACCACCGGACCTCGAACGGTCCGAGCGCGAAGGCCACAGGGTCGATGGCCGGAAACGCCAGCGCAGCCATCACATGGCCTCGAGCAGGGCGACGCGCTCCTCGATGGGCGGATGCGTGTTGAACAGCGCGTTCATGCCGCTGCGCCGATGCTTCAGCGGGTTGGCGATGTACAGCGACTCGGTGGCCTTGTTCGCACTTCGCAACTCGTGTGGATCGGCGGAGATCTTTCGCAACGCGCCCGCAAGACCCGGCGGGTAGCGCGTCAGGAGTGCGGCGCTCGCATCGGCGAGGAACTCGCGCCTGCGCGAGATGGCCATCTGGATGAGCACCGCGACCACTGGCGCGAGCAGAGCAAGTACGATCGCCACCACCATCATGATCGCGCCGAACTGGCCATTCTCGCTGCTACGCCGCCTGCCGCCGCCCCACCAGAAGCTGCGCAGCATCCACTCGGAGACAAGCGTGACCGAACCAGCCAGCACGGCAGCGAGCGTCTGCACGAGCGTGTCGTAGTTCTTGATATGCGAGAGCTCGTGCGCGATCACGCCCTCGAGCTCTTGCCGACTCATCATCTGGACGAGACCGGTGGTGACCGCCACCGCACCATGCTCGGGGTTGCGCCCTGTGGCGAACGCGTTGGGCGCGGGGTCGTCGATGACGTACGCCTTGGGCACCGGTAGACCGGCAGCGATCGCCAGCCCCTCGATCGTGTTGACAAGGTATGGCTCGATGTCCCGGTCGACCGGACGCGCCCGGCTGATCGAGAGTACGATCTTGTCCGAATACCAGTACGAGCCCCAGGCCATCACGAACGCCACAGCGAGCGCGGCGACCAGACCGAGGTAGCCCCATTCGGTAGCCTGGCCGAACACGTAGCCGATGAGCGCGACGAGGAGCACGAACACCACGATGAGTGCCGTGCTCCTCAGCTTGTTGGCGGTTATCTGATCGTACACGGCGTCAGAACTGGACCTTGACCGGCTCGGCGGCAGCCTCTTCGATCTCGAAGTAGTCTCGCTGCGTGAATCCGAACATCCCCGCGAGGATGTTCGACGGGAACGTCTGGGTCGCCGTGTTGTAGCTCATGACCGAGTCGTTGTAGAACTGCCGCGCGTAGGCGATCTTCGATTCCGTACCCGAGAGCTCCTCCTGGAGCATCATGAAGTTCTGGTTCGCCTTGAGATCCGGGTATGCCTCGGCGACCGCGAACAGACTCTTCAGCGTCGAACTGAGCATATTCTCGGCCTCGCTGTGCTCGGCCACGGTCTCGGCGCCCATCGCCGCGGTGCGCGCGGCGGTGACGGCCTCAAACGCCTCGCGCTCGTGAGCGGCGTACGCCTTGACGGTCTCTACGAGGTTGGGGATGAGGTCGTAGCGGCGACGGAGTTGCACGTCGATCTGCGACCATGCGTTGTCGACGCGGTTGCGGAGCGTGACCAGGCGGTTGTAGATGCCGATGACGGCGGCGGCTATCACCACTACCAGCAACCCGACCGCCCCTATGCAGGGAAGGATCCAGCCCATCGAGTTCCTCCTTCGTGTGCCGTCGGCGTATGCCGACGTGTGCTCCTACCCAAGATACCCCAACGCGCGAGTTGCCTGCGCCCGTGCGCTACACTCGTTCGGACTGCGTGCGCCAGCTCCGTTTGATGTCGACCGCCGAAGGTGCGCATGATCCCCATCCGAGACGAGAACCCGACCCGGCGCTTCCCATGGCTGACGATGCTGTTCATCGTCGTCAACGGAGCGGTCTTCGCGTACGAACTGAGTCTGGGACCTGTCGCGCTCCAGGAGTTCTGGATGCGCTGGTCGGTCGTTCCCACGCGCCTCCTGGCCGATCCGTTCTCGCCTGCCGAGATGATCACCCCGGTCACTGCCATGTTCATGCACGCCGGATGGGTCCACGTCATCGGCAACATGCTCTACCTGTGGATCTTCGGCAACAACATCGAGGACCGGTTCGGACCGCTCGGCTTTGGCATGTTTTACCTGGTGTGCGGGCTGGCCGCCACCGCCGCACAGACCCTAGCCTCACCCGAATCGGCCCTGCCGATGCTCGGCGCGAGCGGCGCGGTGGCCGGTGTGCTCGGTGCCTATCTGTTGCTCTACCCCGGCGCCACCGTGATCACGGTCATCCCGATCTTCATCTTCATCGAGGTTGCGCGCATACCGGCGTTCCTGGTCATCGGATTCTGGTTCATCCTCCAGCTGGGTAGCGGCCTGGCCTCGCTCGGCACAACGACGGCAGAGGCCGGGGGCGTCGCGTGGTTTGCGCACATCGGCGGATTCGTGGCCGGACTCGCTCTCACGGCACCCGTGGCGATAGCGGGCCGGCGTCGAAGGATCCGCCGCTAGGGACCCGGTTTCTCGATCTCGGCGAGCAGGTCCTCCACAGACTCGATCCCGGCAAGCTGCCGACGGAAATACTCGCAGTAGGGCTCGCCCGCACGCTCACGCAACATGCGTTGGTTCGCCTCGCTCGCCTCGGTCTCGCGATCCACTACCGAGCGGCCGTCGACACCATGACTCTCGACGGAGGCAACGGCGTCACGTCCATCGCCCCCGAGTTCCTCGGCATGACGGGCGAGTTCCATCGCGGCAAGCATGAGGTTCGGCACGTGGAGCGCGGCCCTCAGTGTCGAGCCGCAGTGAGGGCACTCGAAGACGACCTCGACCGACTCGGGACCCCGGAACACCACCGCCGAGATGTCCTCGAGCCCGAGGTCGATACGCCCATCGTTCGGACATAGGAGCGTGAACTCCACGTCTCTCGCCTCCTCGACACCTGGTGCTATTGTACCCCGGATCGTCACGTCGGCTGTGCTAGTATCGCCGCATGCCGACGACCGAAAGTAAGCAAGCGCCGTGCCCGCCTCGTCGGGCACGCTTTGCGCGGGGCCTCAAGTTGGGGCTCCCGATCCTCCTCGGTTACATGCCTGTCGGTGCAGCATTCGGGATAGTCGCACGGGACCTGGGCTTCACTCCCCTGCAGGCGGTGACGTGCTCGGCTACTGCGCTTGCCGGCGCCGGTCAGTTCATCGGCCTGGCCCTCATGAAGTCCGGCGCTACCGCGCTCACCGTCCTGGCGGCGACCAGTGTGGTGAACCTCCGGTACGTGCTGTTCGGCGCCGCCATGTCGCCTCAGGTGTCGCGCGTGCCGCTCGGGGGCCAGGCGATCCTGGCCTTCACACTCACGGACGAGACGTTCGCGGTGAACATCGACGACAACCGCCGCGGTAGCGCCGACGCATTCTCGATGGCCGGCGTGGGCGCCGTCGCCTGGGTCGGCTGGGTCTCCGGCACCGCACTCGGCGCGCTGACGGCCGGGCTGATCGGCGACCCGAGCGCCTGGGGCGTGCAGTTCGCGATGCCCGCGATGTTCTCGGCGCTGCTGGTGGCACAGGCCGAAGACCGCCGGCACGTCGTGATCGGAGCCGTGGCAGCTGCCCTCGCGATCCTGCTGATGCTCACGCTACCCGCCGACTGGTACGTACTCGCCACGCCAGTGATCGCCGCCACGCTCGCGGCGGTGGTCTACCGGTGAGCGCGACCTACATCTGGACCGTCGTCATAGGGATGGCCGTCGCGAACTTCGCCATCCGCTTTCCGCCGATCGCCGTACTCTCCCGGGTGGCGTTGCCCGACTGGCTTCGACGGTGGCTGTCGTTCATCCCGGTCTCGGTCATGGCGACGCTCGTGATCGGCGCGGTCGCGCGACCGGACGGCGTGTGGCTCCCCCCGGCACACAACCCGTACCTGCTCGCCTCACTCGCCACCGGAGTCATCTACTGGCGATCTCGAAGCTTCGTCGGTGCGACCATCGCCGGCGTGCTGCTCTTTGTGGCGCTCCGCGCGGCGGTGGGCTAGACTCGCGGGGCACACCACCGCTCACGGGAGGACCAATGTCACTCGTTCGCCCTTTCCGCGCCTTCATGTACCGCCACGAGCCCGGTCAGGATCTCAGTGCCGTCACGGCGCCGCCATACGATGTCATCTCCCCCGCCGGGCGCGAGGCGCTCCTGCAGAACAGCCCGCACAACGTGGTCGCTCTCGAACTCCCCGACGGTCCCCACGACCCCGAGGTCCCCGGGAACCGCTACGAGAACGGCAGCAGCACGTGGGAGACCTGGCGTGAGTCCCGGGTGGTCGTCGAGGACGACACGCCGGCGATCTACGTCCTCGAACAGTCGTGGGAGCATGAGGGCCGACACGTCCGCCGCCGTGCGCTCGTCGCAGCCGTCGAGCTCCATCCGTTCTCCGACGGCGTGGTCCTGCCGCACGAGCGCACGCTTCCGAAGGCGCTCTCGGACCGCTTTCATCTGCTCCGCGCCACCAAGGCGAACCTGAGCCAGGTCTTCGGCCTGTTCTCCGACCCGGCGGGCGAGACCGACGACATCTTTGAGACCGCGATGGCCACACCACCCATGTTCTGGGCCACGGATGCCGAGGGCGTCTTGAGCAAGGCGTGGGCGATCCGGGACGCGAAAAGCATCGCGGCAGTGGTCACGACCGTCGGCAACGGCCCCATCTTCATCGCCGACGGCCATCACCGGTACACCACCGCGCTCGCCTACCGCGATGAGCGGCGCGCCATCGATCAGACGACGGACCGCTCACCGGAAGATCCGGCGTATGACTCGGTCATGATGGCGCTCGTGAACATGGACGGCCCCGACCTGCTCGTCTGGCCAACCCACCGCCTCGCGCGGGCCGCCGGCACCTTCGACGCGGACGCCTTCTGGATCGCACTCTCGCGCCACTTCGACATCACGGATGACGCCACGTACAGCGAATCGTTCCTCGGCGAACTCGAGCGCCCCGGCTTCTTCGTCAACGCTGGCGGCGCCACGCGTCTGGCGACCCTCAGGGCCGACGTAGACCCCACCGAGGTCATCGGGGGGGACCACTCGCCGCAGTGGAAGAACCTCGACGTCGCCATCCTGCAGGAACTCATCCTGAAGCCGCTGTTCGGGATCTCTCAGGAGGAACCGGCGAGTCTCGAGCGCCTTTCGTTCGTGAAGGACGCCCGTCAGGCACTCGGCCACCACGATGCCGACGCCGCCTTCGTGCTCGCGCCCACACGGGTGGAGCAGATGCGTGCCGTCGCGACCGCAGGCGAGACGATGCCCCAGAAGTCGACGTACTTCTATCCCAAACTGCTCTCGGGACTCTTCTTCCGCGCGCTCGACTGAGCACGCCGGTGGCCTACGCCATCGGCATCGCGCCCGATCAGCCGGGGGCACACGGCTCCGAGCCGACACCCATCGCAGCGCGGCGCCCGCGGACGGCATGACTCTCTGCCGATGAGCCACGCGGCGAGATCGAGCGTGCCTGGCGCGTCCGGCGCGATCCTGCACGCGGCCTCCCGGACGGCGCGCGGCGTGTCCTCCGAGATGAGCCCCGAGCGTAAGAACACCCGGCGGACCTGCACGTCGTAGGCGACCGACCCACACTCCGCGCCCGTGAGTGCGGCGCCAAAGTGCCGCATGAGGATCTCAGTCGCCATGACGGCCTTCTTCTCGCCGATGCCGTCGAAGGCCCGCAGGCGGCGGGTCACCTCCAGCACGTGTGCGCCGTCCGGCCACACAGCCGATGCGGATCCGCCGTACTCGGACAGCAGACGCCCGGCGGCAGCGACGATCCAGCGTGGCAGTGTATGGACGAAACGGTGGAGCGCGGGCGGAGTCGCGACCGCTGCAGCCACCGCGTCGGGCGACGACGCGATGTACGCGAGGTCCAGTGTGCCGAGACGCTGGCCGAGAAGATAGGGACCGGCCCATGCGCGCTCGGCGGGAACCCCCTGTGTGAACAGCACGCCGAGCAGGAACGCCTCGGGGGAGCGCTTGACGAGTTCGTCGGCGGGAGCCAGATCGGTGAAGGAACCCCCGGCCTGCGCCGCGCCGGCGGCAGCCAGCTGCTCCCCGTACGTCAGGAGCGCCGCGCCGACGCCGCTCACAGGATCCGGGGCCCGTGGGTGAGGAAGAACTCGCAGCGCGTGCATATCTCCTTCGCGGCCGCGCTGCGGTCTACGGTGGCGTCAAAGAACAGCGCCGGGTCGGACGTGCTGCGATGGGTCGGCCGCGCGCACTTGGCAAAGAAGCAGCCCGCGGGGCACTGCTCGGTCGGGTCGATCGCGTGGGGGCACCCCGCACGCATGTCCTCGTCGCATCCCCTGTCCGACCAGCATGCCATCGGAGCAGTCCTTCCTGTCGCCTTCACCGACACGGACTGCTATTGTAGCCGGACGACCGCCCCGGCACAGCGGCTGACTCGCTCAAGCCGGTCGGCTCGCAGGAGTCGAGCCTGCCGAGCGAGAACTGTGTGTCAGACACCGGCCGATACGAAGGCGAGCGAATGACCAATCCTGCCGACCACCGATACGCGACCATCGTTGTGGGCGCAGGCCCCGCTGGCGTGCTCGCAGCGATGCACGCCTCCGACCGCGGGCCCGTTCTTCTCGCGGACTCAAGCTCGCTGCCCCGATCGAAGAGCTGCGGCGGCATGCTGCACGAGCTGTCCCTCGAGACACTCCGACCCTACGGCGCGATCCCCGAGAGCATCGTGAGCACCCCACGCACGGTGCACTTCCGGTACAACGACTGGGATAGGCGCATCGAGCGCACCACGGATCTTGCGTTCCTGAACGTGAGCCGCTCGGGCTTCGACGACTGGCTTATCGGCCTGCTGCCGGACACGGTGGAGATCGCCGAACGCGCCGCACTGACCGGCTTCACGCAAGACGATGCCGACGTGACAGTCGAGCTCCGCACACCCGAGGGCGTCAGGACCGTCACCGCCGACCTGCTCATCGGGGCCGACGGCGCGCGCTCCCAGGTCAGGCGGACACTCGGCATCCGCGACTCGGCAAGCTACGTCACACTCCAGGACTTCGTCGAGCTCGACGGTGACATCGAGCCGGTCTTCGACTGCATCTATATGCGCGATATCGGTGACGAGTTCGGCTACGCGTACGTCGTACCCAAGGGCGATGTCGCGATCGTCGGGTCGGTCTTCTACCCGCGGACCAAGCGCCCATGGGAGAAGCAGGATCGCGTCATCGAGCTGCTGCGCGAGCGGATTCCGCAGCTCGGCCCGTCCCGCGAGCGAGAGTCCGCCGCGGCGCTCTACTTGCGCTCGCCGAAAGACATCCTGCACGGCTCCGGGCGCGTGCTGCTGGCCGGCGAGGCCGGAGGCTTCATGTCCCCCACATCGGGCGAGGGCATCAGCTACGCGCTTCGCACCGGCCGCGACGCGGGTCTGGCCGCAGCGGGCAGTCCCGCCACAGCGCTCGCACGCTATACCGAGTTGACCGCGCCGGTGGTCTCGGACATCCGACGCCGGTTCCGGTGGCTCCCGCTCATGGAGTCTCGCGCAGGCAAGTACCTCGCCGGCTTCGTACCGACACCGATCGTCAGCCGCGTCACGATGGGCCTGTAAGCAGGCTACACGCACGACCTCACGAACGGACAGCCCGTGGGCAAGAAGAAGCACGCCAAGACCGAGCCGGTCTGCGGGAACTGCAAGAACTTCAAGGCTGGACGCTGCACCCGTAAGGACAAGAAGCGCTCGGCCGCCGACAAAGCGTGCGGCTCCTTCGACCCCCGCCGCTGAGCCCTCCGCCTACCTCGCGCGGTGCGCCCTGCTCGGCGTCGGCTCGACCTGACCCTGGTACTTGCTGCCGAGACCGGGCGACCCGTACGGCCGGTCCACCGGCGTCGTCATCCGCATGAACGAGATCTGACCGATGGCCATCCCGGGCGTGAGCACGATCGGCAGATTCGCCACGTTGGAGAGCTCGAGCGTGAGCGTTCCGTTCCAGCCCGGATCGACGTACCCGGCGGTCGAGTGGATGAGCAGCCCGAGCCTGCCGAGTGAAGACTTGCCCTCGAGGCGCGCCACGATGTCCACCGGTAGCACGACACGCTCGACGGTGGCGCCGAGGACGAACTCGCCGGGGTGCAGTACGAACGGCTCGCCCACACTCGCCTCTACCATGTCCATGAGACCGAGCTGTTCCATCGCCGGGTCGATGTACGGGTAGCGCGAGTTGCGGAAGACCTGGAAGCTGGATGCCAGGTGCAAGTCGATGCTGGATGGCTGGATGTCGGCAGGGTCGACCGGATCGACCACGATACGCCCCGCCGCCATCTGCTCCTTTATGGAATGATCCGACAGAACCATGGCGCTACCCTACGCGCACTTGCTGTAGCCACATGCCCGACAGACGGCGCAGCCGCTCTCGTGCTCGAGCGAGCTACCGCACTCGGGGCATGCGCCAGCAAGATTCACGAGGCCGTCGCTGTTCTTTGAGACCGCCGTGGACGCCGTGCCTGTCTCGATCCACTCCAGGTAGTGCTCCATGGCGATGCCGACCGCATCCGCGCACGAGAGCACCTTGCCGCCCTCGGCCCATGCCGGGCTCGGGCACCGGATGCCACGCAGGTGCTTCAGGATCGCCTGCGGATCCACGCCCGCACGCAGCGACACGGAGATCATGCGCGACAGCGCCTCGGACTGGCTCGCCGCGCACCCGCCCGACTTGCCCATCTGGGTGAAGACCTCGCACAGGCCCTCTTCGTCCGAGTTGATGGTGACGTACAGGTTGCCGCAACCGGTCACGACCTTTTCCGTCCGGCCGATAGTGACCGAGGGACGCGGACGCGGCTCGATCTCACCGTGCCGCGCGTGCTCCTCGGCGCCGGCCCGGCCCGTCTTGCCCGTCGACAGCACCTGGTTCTCCTTGCTGCCGTCACGATAGATCGTGACGCCCTTGACACCCAGCTCCTGCGCAAGGTCGTAGACGTGGCGCACGTCGTCGACCGTGGCCTCGTTACCGAAGTTGACCGTCTTGGAGACCGCATTGTCGGTCGACCGCTGGAACGCCGCTTGCATCCGCACGTGCCACTCCGGCGAGACCTCGTGCGCCGTCACGAACGCACGCTGGACGTCCTCGGGCACCGCGTCGATGCCAGCGACCGAACCGTGCTCGGCGATGAGCGCCATGAGCTCACGGCTATAGAAGCCCTGCTTGACTGCAAGGTCCTCAAACAGCGGATTGACCTCGATGAGCCGGTCGTTGTCCATGACTGTCCGGACGTAGGAGACCGCGAAAAGCGGCTCGATGCCCGAAGAGCAGTTGGCGATGATCGAGAGTGTGCCGGTGGGGGCGATCGTGGTGACGGTTGCGTTGCGAAGCCGCATGCCATCCGGTGAGTCGTAGACCGAACCCTCGAAGTTCGGGAACACACCTCGCTGCTCGGCAAGCTTCATGGAAGCCTGCCGGGCCTCGGCCTGGATGAAGCCCATGACCTTCTCGCCAAGTGCGATGGCCTCGTCCGAGTCGTAGGCCACACCCATCATGATGAGCATGTCCGCCCAGCCCATCACGCCCAGACCGATCTTGCGGTTGCCGCGCGCGAGCTCGCCGATCTTCTCGAGCGGGTACTCGTTGACCTCGATCACATCATCGAGGAAGCGCACGCCACGATGCACCACGTCGGCCAGGCGGTCCCAGTCAAGATCGGGACCCGTCCCGGTGTAGCGGACGAACCGGGACAGGTTGACCGAGCCGAGGTTGCATGCCTCGTACGGAAGCAGCGGCTGCTCGCCGCACGGATTGGTCGACTCGATCTCGCCGAGCAACGGTGTGGGGTTCTCGCGGTTCATCCGGTCGATGAAGATGATGCCCGGGTCACCCGTCGCCCACGCCATCTCGACGATAAGGTCGTAGACCTCGCGCGCATCGAACTCGCCAGCCGGATCCCCGCTGCGGGGATTGCGGAGTTCGTAGGCCTCACCAGCAGCAACCGCGTCCATGAACGCCTCGGTGAGCGCAACCGAGATGTTGAAGTTGGCGAAGTCGCCGTCGAGCTTGCACTTGATGAAGTGCAGGATGTCCGGATGGTCGATGCGCAGCACGCCCATATTGGCCCCGCGCCGGGTTCCACCCTGCTTCACGGCTTCGGTCGCCTGGTTGAAGACGCGCATGAACGAGATGGGGCCGCTGCTCACTCCCTGCGTGGACCGGACCTGGTCGCCGGACGGGCGCAGGCGCGAGAACGAGAAGCCGGTGCCGCCGCCCGACTTGTGGATCAGCGCCGTATCGCGCACCGCGTCGAAGATCGACTCCATCGAGTCGCCGACAGGGAGCACGAAGCACGCCGAGAGCTGCTGCAGGTCGCGTCCCGCGTTCATGAGCGTCGGCGAGTTGGGGAGGAACTCGAGCGATGTCATCAGGTCGTAGAAGTCGTGTGCGACCTCCGCGACCTCCTCCGGCGTGCCACCGAAACGGGCTTCGGCCGAGGCGATGTTCTCGGCCACACGGATGAACATGTCCGACGGCATCTCAACGGGGTTGCCGTCGTCGTCCTTCTTGAGGTAACGCCTCTGAAGCACCTTCAGACTGTTGGGAGACAGGGTCTCGTCGATGGTCCGGGGGTATGTTGCGGTCTCCTGCTCCGACATCTCGGCTCCTTCTCGCGGCGGTGGATCACTCGACATGCCACCGCGCCCCTCAGGCCCCCGGTGACACAAGATGTTGCGATTACCCAGTCTAGACCCGCTACATATGGGGTGCAACGGTCGCCTGACGAACGGTCGAACATGGCCGGTATACGGCAGGCGAAGGCACCGGACCGGCTGCCCGACAACGACGAACGCCGCCCTGATGGGCGGCGTTCGGTCACGCACGATGGGAGGGGCCGAGGTTACACCGCCTCGACGCGCTCCACCTCGGGAATCTCCTGCTTGAGCACTCGCTCAACACCGTTGGTGAGCGTCAGCTGCGACATCGGGCAGCCCTTGCACGCCCCGACGAGCTTCACTCTGACGACGCCGCCTTCGATCTCAACGAGTTCGACATCGCCGCCGTCGGCCTGCAGAGCCGGCCGGATCTTGTCGAGTGCCTCCTGAACGCGCTCCTTCATGTGGTGCTCCTTCCACGCCGGCCACACGGGGCCGCTCGTTTACCGGGTCGATCGGGACGCCTCACTCGCGTCCTCTGATCCACTCGGGCGATTCTAGCAGAAGCCGTGCCGTCATCTTGCGACAGGCGTACGGACATGCGTCTCGAGAAACAACAAAGCCGTCGGATGTGTTCAGCGACGTCCTACTCTCCCACGGACTACACCGCAGTACCATCGGCGCTGGAGGGCTTAACTGCCGAGTTCGGAATGGGATCGGGTGTACCCCCTCCGCAATAGCCACTGAACACATCCGACGGCTTAGCCGTCGAGTGCACGCACTCTTCTGCTGTCAAAATACGGCCTCATCGGTGCGTTCCGCACCCTGAGAGCTGTATAGCGAGTCGGAAAATCTTGAATAGAAGATCAAGACCTCGGCCTATTAGTACCGCTCGGCTGAACGCATTGCTGCGCTTACACCTGCGGCCTATCAACCTCGTAGTCTACGAGGGGCCTTACCTGGTTAACCCAGTGGGAGACCTCATCTTGAGAAGGGCTTCCCGCTTAGATGCTTTCAGCGGTTATCCCGACCGAACGTAGCTAACCAGCGGTGCCGTTGGTCGACAACTGGTACACCAGA
The DNA here is from genome assembly GCA_030651765.1 of Coriobacteriia bacterium. Lineage (GTDB taxonomy): Bacteria > Actinomycetota > Coriobacteriia > Anaerosomatales > Anaerosomataceae > UBA2272. The sequence goes on from JAUSBY010000012.1 coordinate 181,178, forward strand.
GGTTCGTCCATCCCGGTCCTCTCGTACTAGGGACAGCCTCTCTCAAGTCTCCTACGCCCGCGGAGGATAGGGACCGAACTGTCTCACGACGTTCTAAACCCAGCTCGCGTACCGCTTTAATTGGCGAACAGCCAAACCCTTGGGACCTGCTACAGCCCCAGGATGCGATGAGCCGACATCGAGGTGCCAAACCCTGCCGTCGATGTGGACTCTTGGGCAGGATCAGCCTGTTATCCCCGGAGTACCTTTTATCCGTTGAGCGACGGCCATTCCACTCTGAGCCGCCGGATCACTAGCGCCGACTTTCGTCTCTGCTCGACTTGTAGGTCTCGCAGTCAAGCTCCCTTGTGCGCTTGCACTCTACGATCGATTGCCAACCGATCTGAGGGAACCTTACGCGCGCCTCCGTTACATTTTAGGAGGCGACCGCCCCAGTCAAACTACCCACCTGACACGGTCCCCCACCCGGATAACGGTGTGGGGTTAGACCTCCAGCCTGTCGAGGGTGGTATTCCAAGGTCGACTCCACCAGGGCTGGCGCCCCAGCTTCACAGCCTCCCACCTATCCTCTACACGACAAACCAAAGATCAATGTCAAGCTGTAGTAAAGGTTCACGGGGTCTTTCCGTCCTTCCGCGGGTAATTCGCATCTTCACGAATAATGCAATTTCGCCGAGTCTACGGTTGAGACAGCGCCCAAGTCGTTACGCCATTCGTGCAGGTCGGAACTTACCCGACAAGGAATTTCGCTACCTTAGGACCGTTATAGTTACGGCCGCCGTTTACTGGGGCTTAGGTTCACAGCTTCGCCCGAAGGCTAACCGCTCCCCGTAACCTTCCAGCACCGGGCAGGCGTCAGACCCTATACGTCGTCTTACGACTTAGCAGAGTCCTGTGTTTTTAGTAAACAGTCGCTTGGGCCGTTTCACTGCGACCCCAGTCCGCTCGTACCGCGAAGATACTCACGGGCCAGGGTGATCCTTCTCCCGAAGTTACGGATCCATTATGCCGAGTTCCTTAACCGTAGTTCTCTCGATCGCCTTGGTATTCTCTACCTGCCTACCTGTGTCGGTTTGGGGTACGGGCACCGACAGCACTCCCTAGAGGTTTTTCTTGAAAGCATGGGATCACTGACTTCACTCAATCGCTTCGTCATCAGCTCTCAGGCATATGTGAGACGGATTTGCCTATCTCACGCCCTACAGCCTTTCACGCGGACGTCCAGAACCGCGCTCAGCTACCCTTCTCCGTCACCCCATCGGTGTTAACGCACTGCCAGTGGTACAGGAATATCTACCTGTTGTGCATCGACTACGCCTCGCG
>JAUSBY010000012.1:187500-457952 GCA_030651765.1 Coriobacteriia bacterium
CTTCCCTCCCCCGGATCCACGCGAGGCCGCGGAAGGTTGTATGGCCTGTCGTTTGCAGGTCATACTAGCACGATGAACGGCGGCCACCCCCGCCCGTGAGGTACAGTGTCCGGGGACGCCGGAGCCGTGCCGTACCCCGTAATGCCACCCCCGGAAGGACCGCGTACTCGCATGGATCGACCCGCCCGCGACAACAGAGATGATCGAGGACGCCCGCGTCCCCGGAAGCGCACGTCGAGTTCCCGCCAGAAGAGCGCGGGCGCCTCGGGTGGGGCTGCGTCATCGAGCGCTCCCCGATCGCGTCAGCCAGGCGAGCCCGGGCCTACCGCCAGGTCCCGCTCGACAGCGGGCCGGAGCGCCTCTGCCGCCCGGGGCTTCACACGTGCCGGTTCGGCCCGAAGCGGCGCTGCCTCGACCCGCCCTCGATCCGCCGGCGGCGCACGCACGCCGGTCCGGAAGGGCGGCCCCAAGAAGACGACACGCCTGCGCCGGATCGTTCGAGTCGCGCTCATCGTCCTTGCGCTGCTGATCGCCCTCGGCGGCATTGCCGGATGCGTGGCGTACAAGCGGCTCGAGGCCGGCCTCCCGGACCTCTCCCAGGGTGCGGAGCCCCTCGCGGAGACGAGCATCATCTACGACCGGCACGGCGCCATCCTCGTGGAGCTCCACGCCGAGCAGAACCGTACGTACGTGCCGCTCGCCAACATGCCGGTGCATCTCCGCCAAGGCGTCATCGCCACCGAGGACCAACGCTACTACGAGCACGAAGGCGTGGACCCGCTCGGTATCGCACGCGCCCTGTGGGTGAACGTGACCCAGGGTAAGCGGCACGGCGGATCGACGATCACACAGCAGTACGTCGTGAACACCTTCATCGAGCGTGAGGACACCCTGACGCGCAAGGTGAAGGAGGCGATGCTCGCCTACAAGCTCGAGACGAGCTTCTCCAAAGACGAGATCTTGGAGAAGTACCTGAACGCCATCTACTTCGGCCATGGCGCGTACGGTGTACAGGCAGCCGCGGAGACGTACTTCGGCAAGGACGTGAGCGAGCTCACCACAGCCGAGAGCGCCATGATCGCGGGTCTCATCAGGTCGCCGGGATCGTTCTCTCCCCGAAACGACGAGGTAGCCGCCAGGGAGCGGCGCGCCATCGTTCTCGGCCAGATGCTCGAGCTCGGCTTCATCGACCAGCAGACCCACGACGTCGCGGCAGCCGAGGCGTTCACGCTTGCCGCGCCCGAGCCGGCCGACTCCGCTGCGCCGTACTTCGTCGAGTGGGTGAAGCAGAATCTCATCGACCAGTACGGGCCGGATGCGGTGTTCAAGGGCGGACTCCGAGTGAAGACCACGGTCGATCCCGCCACGCAGACAGCAGCGGAGACCGCCATCACGTCGATCCTCGACCGCGAGGATGATCCCTCGGCTGCCATCGTCGCGATCGATCCGGCCACCGGCGAGGTCCTGGCCATGGTCGGCGGCAAGGACTTCAACACTCAGCAGTTCAACGTCGCCGTCCAGGGCCTGCGTCAGCCCGGGTCGTCGTTCAAGGCGTTCGTGCTCGCCAGCGCGCTCGAGCAGGGCGTCTCGCCCGAGAAGGCATACGAGAGCCGCGCGGCGCAGTTCACGATTCCCGGAGGCCAGACCTGGAAGGTGACGGGGGCGTCGGCCGGCGGTCCTATGCGCCTGCGAGTCGCCACCGAGAAGTCCATCAACGCGGTGTTCGCCCAGGTGATCCTCGAGATCGGCGCCGACAAGGTCGCCGACACGGCGACACGGATGGGCATCACCACCCCGATCAACGCGGTGCCCGCCATCGCACTCGGCAGTCAGGAAGTCACCCCGCTCGAGATGGCCTCGGCGTACGGAACGTTCGCCAACGGCGGCGTACACGTACCGCCACACGGCATCGTCGAGGTGGCGGATGTGACCGGAGAGGTGCTGTTCGCAGCCGACGTCCAGGGGACCGAGGCCATCACCCCCGCGGTAGCGTATCTCGTGACCGACATACTCAGGGGCGTCATCTCGAAGGGTACGGGCACTGCGGCGAAGATCGGCCGACCGGCGGCCGGCAAGACCGGGACCACCCAGGCGTATCGCGACGCATGGTTCGTCGGTTACACACCCGACCTCGTGGCGGCGGTTTGGATGGGCGACCCCGAGGCGCAGACCGAGATGGCTAACGTCCACGGCAAGAAGGTGACAGGCGGATCGTTCCCCGCGCAGATCTGGGCAGCCTTCATGAAAGCGGCGCTCAAGGACGTGAAAGCCGCCGAGTTCAACAGACCGCCAGGACTCACGACCGAGTCCATGTGCCTCGAATCGGGCCAGAAGGCCGGTGAGTTCTGCACCTCGAAGGCGAGCGCGCTGTTCTTATCGGCTCACGTGCCCTCGCCGTGCGAGCTGCACACCGGACCGACTCTCGTGGACATCCCCAACCTGATCGGCATGATGAAGGATGAGGCGATCGCGCTGCTCAATCGCCTGTCGCTCGCCTTCACGATCGAGGAGAAGGCGGTAGCGGGCGTTCCTGCCGGCATGGTGAGCGATCAGAGCCCCCGCTTCGGAAGTCAGGCGGCCACCGACACGGTGGTGGCAGTGATCGTGTCGACCGGCTCGCCCAAGACCGAAGCGCCGATCGCGGCATTCACCTACGCGCCGGCCGAGCCGATCGCCGATGAAGAGGTCACCTTCGACGCAACGGACTCGACCGACGAGGACGGCACCATCGCGAAGTACTCGTGGGAGTTCGGCGACGGCACCCCGCTCGCATCCGGCGTCACCGCCACGCACACCTTCACCGCCCCGGGCACGTACACCGTCACGCTGTGGGTGACCGATGACTCGGGGCTCGTATCGAGTCTGCCGTTGCAGATCGAGGTGCAGTAGCCGGTTAAGGCTAGACCACCCCGCGGAAGAAGTGGCCGCTCGTGGAAGGCTCGACGAGCGGTGAGCCCGGGGGCGGACCACCCTCGGCCACGTTCCTGAGCGCTGCGCCGAACGCGCGGGTCACGTCAGCGGCGCGCGTCGGCCCCTCATCGCAGAAGTCCAGCCGGATGGACGCAACGCCGGCCGCGACGATCTCGTCGAGCGCCCTGGACAGATCGAGCGTCACGGCGTTCATGATGTGCGAGCGCCCCGACGGGTCTGTGGTGACGGGAAACTCGTAGCCCTTCTGGTCGCGCAGGCGCCACCAGCGATCGCGGCGCGCGCAGGTGGCACACTGGCGGCTACACGGTCCGGACGCCTGAAGCACGCACTGCTCGGCGACCATGAGCTCGAGCCGGCCCCACGCGATGCATCCGACCGGGACCGGTGAGCCGCCCGCCAGGTCCGCCAGCTGCCGGCCCGAGAGCTCGGGCGATGCCCAGACGTGCCCGGCGCCCAGACCGGCTATCGCGGTCGCACTGTGGATGTTCAGGACGTTGAGCGGCCAGTCCGCCGAGACCGGGCCGCGACCGGCGGCCCCGGCGAGCAGACCGAGGTTGCCGACCGTGACCTGCTCCCCATCCAGGTGCTCCGCCAGCCCGGCGACCTCGTTCGGCCACGCGATCCTCGGCAACAGCGGGCGGACGCCCGCCGGCAACGGCGCACCCGGCAGTCCGAAGACACGCACGTACGCCTCGTCAGCACCCGCCGCAAGACACGCCTCGGCGGTGGGAACATCCCACGCTGTTGCGACCACCAGGGGCGTCCCTGCGCGCCGACGTCGTGACCGGGGGTCGGGCACGCGCGGCGCCTGCTTGCGCCGGTCGGCCCACGGCTCGAGCAGGCGCTCCCCAAGACGCGCGAGCGCCTCACGCCGGACCGCGTGCAGCGCCGAATACCCCACGCCGGCGTCGGCATCGAGCGCGATGTCCCATCCGGCCGCACGGAATCCCGAGCCTCCGAGGCGTCCGACGTGCTCCATGACCTCCTCGGCCGTGATCGCCTTGGTGCGCGCGGGCTCGATTTCGGGCCCCTCGACTGTGGCCGACACTCCTGCGGCCGACGCGGTCATGGCCAGCGGCTCCCCCGCATGCAGGGTCACCGAGAAGCTCACCTGCACCGCGCGGTGGTCGGTCGCCGCGGTTCCCGCAAACGTCCTGCGTGCTGCTGCGGCAAGCGCAGCATCCGCGACACGGAACACGCGGTCCCCCGTGCTCGCCTGCCCTTCGACGACGATGCGCACGGACTGTCCGGCCGCGGCCGTCTGGACCCGCTGGCCGTCGACCTCTATCTCTCCCGCCCGCTGCGCGAAGCGTCCTGCCCGCGTCCACATCTCGAGCGTGTCGCGCGGGCCGAGGGCTCGCTCCAGTGCGATCGTCGCTCTGCCTTCGGCCACCGACGTGACACGTCCAAGCAGCACGCCGCGATTGTTGGGCCGCGAGTAGCTCATGAGGGCCTCGCCGCGCTCCCGGGTGAGATACGCGTCCGTGAAGCCGCGGCTGAACGCCTCTTCAAGCAGCTCCCACTCGGCAGGACTCACGCTGTAGCCGCCCGGATCGGCAAGCGCGCGGTCGAGCGCGGCGCGGTAGACGCCGGTCACGATCGCGACATACTCGGGAGACTTCATGCGGCCCTCGATCTTGAGCGCACGCACGCCGGCGCCGATGAGCGACGGCAGGTGGGCGATGCCCGCCATGTCCTTCGGTGAGAGAAGGTAGCGCCCGGGCACGCCGACCGGAGTACCCGTCTGATCGAGCAGTTCGTACGGCAGCCGACAGGGCTGTGCGCACATGCCCCGGTTGGCCGAGCGCCTGCCGATCATCGACGAGATGAGGCACTGGCCGGAGTACGAGTAGCAGATCGCGCCATGCACGAACGTCTCGACTTCTACGCCGGTCTCGGCGCACGCCCGCACCGCATCGGCAGGGAGTTCCCGCGCCAGGGTCACGCGAGTCGCGCCGAGCCCCGCGAGAGCACGCACACTCTCGGCGTTCATCGCGTCGATCTGTGTGGAGGCGTGAATGCGCACGTCGGGAAGCTCGCGTGCCACGAGCCGGAGTAGCCCGAGGTCCTGCACGATGACCGCATCGACACCCGTGGCCCACGCCTGGTCGATCATGGTGAGTGCCGAGGCCATCTCCCGCGGGAGCACGACGACGTTGGCGGTGAGGTACACGCGCGCGCCGCGCAGGTGCGCGAAGCGCGTGCCCTCGGCCAGCGACGCGAGATCGAAGTTGGCGGCGCCGCGACGCGCGTTCAGCTCACCCAGGCCGAGGTAGACCGCGTCGGCGCCGTTGTTGACAGCTGCGACGAGCGCCTCGGGGCCGCCCGCGGGCGCGAGCAACTCGACGATGGAAGAACCGGAGATATTCAACGGTTACCTTTCGGGGAGGAACCCGCAGGGCATGTGGCACGTCGGACGCTATACTATGAGGCTGACCGTGCCGAACCTGGCACGGCAGGCATATACCAGGCCATAATAGACCGTTGAACCGAGAGGGGTCCGTTTGTCCAGACGCAGCAGACTCCGCCGACACACGCGTTCGTCGGCACCCCGGGTGATCATCGGCGCACTCGCGCTGACGGTCGTCATGAGCCTGCTCGCCTCCGGCACAGGCGTCGCCGTGGCCGTCGGCATCGCGTCCTCGTGGCTCGAAGGCCTCCCGGATATCAACGACCCCAATGCCTTCAACGTGGCGCAGACGACCAAGATCTACTCGGCGGACGGCGTACTGCTCGCCAACCTGTACCTGGAGAACCGCCAGGTAGTGCCACTGGAAGACATATCGCCGCACCTGCTCCACGCCGTCGTCGCGGTTGAGGACGAGCGCTTCTACCAGCACAACGGAGTGGACTTCATCGGCCTCTCGCGCGCGGTCGTCACCAACGTGACCACCGGCCGTCGCGAAGGCGCGTCGACGCTCACCCAGCAGTTCATCCGCAACACGGTCCTCGCCGACGAACGGTTCGATATCTCGGTCAAGCGCAAGGTGCGCGAAGCGTGGCTCGCGCTTGAGCTGGAGAAGACGCACTCGAAGGACGAGATCCTCGCGATGTACCTCAACACCGTCTACTACGGTGAGGGCGCATACGGCGCCGAGGCCGCATCGCTCACGTACTTCAACAAACACGCGAGCGAGTTGACGGTGGCCGAAGCGGCGCTGCTCGCGGGCCTTCCGCAGGCACCGAGCCGACTCACACCCTACGACAACCCCGACGGCGCCGTCTCGCGCCGGCAGTGGGTGCTCTCCAAGCTGTTCGAGCAAGGCTACGTCTCGAGCGACGAATACGAAGCCGCCAAGGTCGAGGACCTGCGACTCGCACGCTCGACCGAGCTCGATGAGCAGGGCGTGTACAAGGCGCCGTACTTCGTGGCGCATGTCAAGAAGCTCCTACAAGACGAGTACGGCACATCGCTCGTGTTCAAAGGCGGCCTGACGGTCCACACGACGCTCGACACCACGATGCAGACCTACGCCGAGGAGGCGTCGCGCAGCGTGCTCGACCGCGCTGACGACCCCGACAACGCGCTCGTGGCGATCGAACCCTCAACCGGCTACATCAAGGCGCTCGTCGGCGGACGCGACTGGAACACGAACAAGTTCAACTTCGCAACCCAGGCACGTCGGCAACCCGGATCGTCGTTCAAGGTCTTCACCCTCGTGACGGCGCTCGAGGAGGGCATGCCGCCGAGGCGCATGCTGAACTCGGCCTCCCCCGCGATCATCCCCACCGGCGGCCGGCCATGGAAAGTCGGTAACGCCGAGGGCGGCGGCGGGCGAGGGTACATCACCCTGCAGTCCGCTACGGTCGGATCGGTGAACACCGCCTTCGCGCGTCTGATCGCCGAGATCGGCGCCGAGAAGGTCGTTCTCACGGCGCGCCGGATGGGCATCGAGAGCGACATCCAGCCGTTCCTGTCGATCACCCTCGGCAGCCAGGAGGTAACCCCGCTCGAGATGGCTTCGGCGTTCGGCACGCTCGCCGCCGACGGCAGGCACTTCCCGCACACCGCGATCACGAAGATCGTCGACGCGCAGGGCGAGATCGTCTTCGAGCATGTGCCCGAGGGCGACCAGGTCATCGAGCACAGTATCGCGTACGCGGCGACGCAGATACTCAAGGGCGTCATCTCCGGCGGCACCGCTCGTCGCGCCGCTATCGGGCGTCCGGCGGCAGGCAAGACCGGCACCACGCAGGACTACCGCGACGCATGGTTCGTCGGCTATACGCCGGACCTGGCCTGCTCGGTGTGGATGGGATACACGCCCGAGCGGCCGATGCGCAGCGTCCACGGACGGCGGGTCTTCGGCGGCACCTTCCCCGCCGAGATATGGCAGAAGTTCATGAGCCAGGCGCTCGCGAACACGCCGAAGAACGACTTCAACCCCGCCCCCGCTCCGAAGTACACCTGGAAGGACGAGTGGGATATCCCAAGCAAGTCCGTCCCGAACCTTGCCGGCCTGACACAGGCCGGCGCGATCGAGGCGCTCAAGAGCGCGGGCTTCGAGGACTACGAGATCACGTCCATGTACCACGACACCATCAAGAGCGGCCTGGTGGCCTCTCAATCGCCCGCAGCCGGAAGCAAGGTCGACCCTAACAAGACGGTCGTACAGATCGCGATATCAAAGGGCCCGGACCCCAACAAGCCGAAGCCGCCACCGCCTGCGCCGCCGCCCGAGCCGAAGCCTGAACCCGAACCCAAGCCCGACCCGGAGCCTGAGCCTACATCCACGCCCACTCCGTAAGCCGAGACCCACGAAGTCCCCGAGCGCACGCGACCGGGGACTTCGTCGTGTCGCTCCCTCGTTGAATCACGCGCGGGAGATGCGCACCATCCCCGACGTACAGAACACCTCGACGCCCTGGCTCTCGATGCGGTCGAGAACGAGGTTCATGCCGAGCGCATCGGAGCTCACATGGCCGGCGATCACGAGGTTCAGTTTGAGCTTCTCGGCGTGCTTCTTGTGCTCCTCGGAGTAGTGCATGCCGACGAGGGTGTCCACACCAGCGGCCACCAGCCTGTCCAGCGCCTCCTTGGGGCCCTCGGTGCCGCCGGTCATGTCCACGTGACACGTGCCGCAGCGCCCGGAGCCGTTGCCCTGGATGAGGACAGGCCCGTACCCCTTCTTGGCTGCATCGGCATACTCGGGCACCGAGTGCAGGAGCTTCACGAGGTCGTCGAGCGTGCGCGGCGCCTCGCCGTCGATAAGCTGTTGGACGAACCGGTTGACGCTGTTGTCGGCCGGGGTATGGCACGACATCGAGGCCAGGCCGAGGAGGCGCGCGGCGTCGATGGCCCGGTAGTGGTTGTACGGCATGAGCTTGCGCATGATCTCCTCGGCTCGCGGAGCGATGAGCGCATCGGCGACGCCGATGCCCACGCCGCGCGCGGCCCAGAGGTCGGCCTGCATGTACATCACGCGGTGCAGGTTGGCGAAGCCGGGGCCCTCGGGGTGGTGGGCGAACACGAGGTCGATGGCCGCGCCGCGCTCGCGCAGGCGATCGGCGAGGAGCACCTCGCCCACCTCCATGTCGATGCCCGTGATGAGCCCGCGCACCTCGAGGTCGGGACCGCCCTCGGCGATGCGCGTATCGTCGTACGGGTTGGTGAGCCGCTCGGTGTCGAAGAAGACCTTCTCGTCCTCCGACAGCTTCTCGAACTCCCTCTTCGCCGCCGCGAGCACGTGGCCGATCTCCTCGCGCGAGCGCGCGTCGGCTTCGATTCCCGCCTCGATGGCCGTCGTGTAGATGTCCTGCAGCTTCATGCCGTCCCCCTCATCTGTCCGCCGACCGCACGCCCGGGCGACCTCGGTCCGGTACGCCCACGCGACACGTATCGGTTATCTGTCAGGTAGAAGCGTAACGGAAGGTCGTGACCGGCGCTCAACCCGATCCGCCCGCTGGCGCCCACGCGGTCATCGTCCACCCCGGCTGCATCGTACACCGCGATCTCACCGCCGAGTGTGACCCCGGTGTGACCCAGGTCTATCCCGAGCGCGCTCGCGAGCTTGCCGGGTCCGTTCGTGAGTTCGGAGTCCGCTCGGCCAGCACGGCGTGCCTCCATCACCTCAAGGCCCGAGACCGGCTCGATCGCCCGGACGAGGACCGCGCCCGCGACGCCCTGACCCTCCGTCACCAGGTTGAGCATGTGATGGTTGCCGTAGGTGAGGTACACGTATGCGCACCCGGGCGGGCCGTACATGACGCGGTTGCGCGCGGTCACGCCCCTGGTGGCCGCATGTGACCCGGGGTCGTCCGAGCCGAGGTACGCCTCGGTCTCCACGATGACTCCGGCCGTGAACACGCCGCCCGCACGGCTCGCGAGCACCTTCCCGAGGAGTTCCCGCGCAACGGTGGCGGTGGGCCGGGCGAAGAATGCCGCCGACAGGATGCGCGCCGGGTCGGGCTCGAAGCTGCCGGTCACGCCCTGCCCCGCTTGAGCCAGGATCGCATCACCTCGAGCGGCTGGGCGTTCAGCACCTCGCCGGCACGGATCCAGCCACGTCGCGCGGTCGCCACGCCCCATCGAATCTGGCCGAACTGACCGGCTTCGTGCGCATCGGTGTTGATCGCGATGCGCACGCCCGCCTTGCGTGCCAGCCGAAGGTGCATATCGTTCAGGTCGAGCCGTTCGGGGTGAGCGTTCAACTCGAGGATCGTGCCGGTCTCGGCGGCCTTGGCGATGACAGCCTCCATGTCGAGCGCGAACGGATCCCTGCGGCCGAGCAGCCGACCCGTGGGGTGCCCGATGATGTCCACGTAGGGGTTCTCCATCGCCACGAGGAGGCGGCGCGTTGCCTGCTCGCGCGACTGGTTGAATCCGTGGTGGAGCGATGCGATGCAGTAATCGAAGCGCGCGAGGATCTCCTCCGGGTAGTCCACACCCCCCTCGTCGTCGATGTTGAGCTCGATGGCCTTGAGAAGCACCGGGCCGTCGTCGCCCGACGCGTTGAGTTCGTCGACGCGCGTCCACTGCTCCTCGAGCTCGGAGAGATCGAGGCCGCCCACCATGCGCAGTTCGTACGCGTGGTCGCTCACCCCGAGGTACTCGTAGCCGAGCTCAGCAGCGCGCGCGCGGTTCTGCTCCAGGGTGGAGCGGCCATCGGTGGCCACCGTGTGCGAGTGCAGATCGCCGAGGATGTCTTCGACCGTGACAAGGTCGGGCACCCGGCCCTCAAGCGCGAGCTCCACCTCGCCCGTGTTCTCGCGGATCTCGGGCGGCATCACGACCATGCCGAGCGCGGCGTAGACGTCGGCTTCCGTGGCGCTTGCGAGCCGCTCACCGTCGGCGGCACGGAACACGCCATACTCGCTCACCTTCAGGCCGCGAGCCTTGGCGATCTCGCGCACGCGTACGTTGTGCTCGGCCGAGCCGGTGAAGTACTGGAACGCGGCACCCCAGGCCTCGGGCGCAACCACCCGGATGTCGGCCTGACGTCCCGACGTGGTCATGACGCTCGTCTTGGTCTCGCCGCTTGCGATGACATCGGTCACGATCGGCAGATCGCGCACTGCGGCCATGACCGCAGGTCCGTCGTCGGCCGCCACAAGCACATCGATGTCGCCAACCGTCTCCTTCATCCGGCGGATGCTGCCCGCGAAGGCAGCCTCGATGACGCCGGGTAGGGCGCGCAGGTCGTCGGCCAGCCTCTCCGCAAGTGGTAGCGCATCGGCGAGCAGAATGCGTGAAGCGAGGGTGCGATAGCGAGCGATGCCCTCGGCGAGGTTCTCCACGGTCTTGGGACCAAACCCTGCCATGCCGGCCAGCCGTCCCTCGGCGATCGCCCCTTCGAGGTCGTCGATCGACGCGATGGCGAGTTCGTCGTAGAGCGCCTTGGCCTTCTTCGGACCAAGACCCGGCACGCGGATGAGCTCGATCACCGAGGCGGGCACGTTCTCGGCGACCGTTTCGAACTCGGGAAACGTGCCGGTCTTCATCACCGAGGAGATGACGGTTGCGATCTTGGGGCCGATGCCGGGGACCTCGGTCAGCCGTCCGCCGAGCGCGGTCGTGGTGATGTCCTCGTCCCACGCGCGGACGGCGTGCGCCGCCTTGTGATACGAGAGGAAACGATACCGGTCCGCGCCGGCGATCTCGAGCAGATCGCCGAAGTCATCGAGGACCGTTGCGATGGCGGCGTTGTCGTACGCGGGCATTGGCGGCTCCCCGGAGTCGGATTCCAGCGTACCCGAGGACGCGGGGACCGGCTAGCGGTTCAGGCGGGGCGCATGCTCGCGTTCGCCGCCCTACAACCCACGCCGCATGAACGCGACGCGGGCACCCTGACAGTCGCCGGTGACGCTCCTGAACGGCTCGGCATCCTGGAAACCGAGACCCCGGTAGATGCCGCGCGCAACGTCCGCCGATCCCAGAATCGCCACGAGCAGCATCTCCGCGTATCCCATCGCGCGTGCGTGGTCCATCGCCGCGCGCACCAACGCCCGGCCCAATCCCTCACCCCGCGCGTCCGGCGTGACGTACAGCCGCTTGATCTCGCAGGCCTCCTCCGAGTGCTGCCGCACGCCCACGCACCCGGCCGCCCGGCCCGCCTCATCGCGGGCGAGCAACAGCACGCCGCCCGGCGGTGCGTACGGCGCCGGAAGTGTGCTCAACTCGGCAGTCAGGCTGGTGGCGGTCACCTCGGTCAGCAACTGGTCATGGTAGTCCTCGAGCAGGGCACGCACGTCACGCACGGCGGCCGGGTCGCTCCGCTCCACGGTGGTGATCAGCCAGTGCGGCATCGCGCTCAGTCGTCGGCGAGGCCGTGGGATGCGAGCCAGGCCGCATCCGCGTCGAGCGCGGCATGCGCGGCCGCCAGCTGCTCGGCGACCCGGCCCGGCGCCGTTCCTCCCGCCGTGTCCCGCCGCGCGACGACGGCGTCGATATCCACCGCGCCGAGTGCGTCGTCCTCGAATGCGGGTGAGGCCGCCTGCAGCTCGGCGAGCGAGAGCTCCTGCAGCGTACGACCGTCACGCTCGCAGGCCAGCACGAGCTTGCCGACGATCTCGTGCGCCTCGCGGAAGGGCACGCCTCGCGCTGCCAGGTGGTCCGCCAGATCCGTCGCCGCCATGAACCCGCCGAGGGCGCCGTCGCGCATGCGCACGGTGTTCACGCGCATCGTGGACAGCATGCCCGCCATCGCCTCGAGCGAGTCCGCGTACGTGTCGATCGCGTCGAACGCGGGCTCCTTGTCCTCCTGCATGTCCTTGTTGTAGGCGAGCGGAATGCCCTTGAGCGTCACGAGAAGCGAGGTGAGGTCGCCCACGGCGCGACCGGTCTTGCCGCGAACCAACTCGGCGAAGTCGGGGTTCTTCTTCTGCGGCATGATGCTCGAGCCGGTGGACCACGCATCGTCGAGGGTCACGAAGCCGAACTCGTCGCTCGACCACAGGATGAGCTCCTCGGCCAGTCGCGACAGATGCACCATACCAAGCGTGCACGCATACGTGAGGTCGACGAGGAAGTCCCGATCGGAGACGGCATCAAGCGAGTTGGGCGAGACATGTGAGAAGCCGAGCTCCTGCGCCACGGCGTCCCGGTCGATCGGGAAGGTCGTGCCCGCAAGCGCCGCACTGCCCAGCGGCAGCACGTCGGCAGCCTTCCACGCGCGCTTCACTCGTTTCGCGTCGCGGGTGAGCATCCACGAGTAGGCAAGCATGTGGTGCGCGAAGAGCACCGGCTGCGCCTTCTGGAGGTGCGTGTAGCCGGGCATCACCACGTCCGCATGCGCGGCGGCACGATCGAGCAGTGCGCGCCGGAGTTCGCCGATCGCGCCGTGCAGTCTCAGGGCCTCGCGCTTCGCATGGAGCCGTGTATCCGTCGCAACCTGATCGTTGCGCGAACGCGCAGTGTGGAGCCGCTTACCCGCGTCGCCGATGCGCCGCGTGAGCTCCGCCTCGATAGCCATGTGGACGTCCTCGTCGGACTCGTCAAAGACGAACGCTCCGCCCTCGATGTTCTTGAGGATGCCGAGGAGGCCCTCTTCGATCGCCTCGGCGTCGCCGGACGTGATGATCCCCTGCTTCGCGAGCATGCGTGCGTGCGCGACCGAGCCCGCGATGTCCTCGGCGTACAGGCGTCTGTCCACGGCAAGCGACGCGCCGAAGCGCTGCTGGAAGGCGCCGGGCGTGTGCTCGAACCGCCCGCTCCAGGGAGTCTTCGGCGTATCGGACATGGGTGTTAGACCTCGCCTTCCTTGCCGACCTTGCGGCGCTGCCGTGCCCAGACCTTCACCGGTAGGCCGTGAAGATCGATGAAGCCCTTGGCGGCCTTGTGGTCGAAGGTATCCGCCTCATCGTAGGTGGCCAAACCGTAGTCGTAGAGCGAGTACGGGGAGCGTCGGCCTACCGGGACGCAACTGCCCTTGAAGAAGCGCAGGCGCACGTCACCCGTCACGAGCTGCTGGGTGGTCTCGATGAAGCCATCGAGCGCCTCTTTGAGCGGGGAGAACCACATGCCGTTGTAGACGAGCTCGGCCCACTTCTGCTCCACGCCGAGCTTGAAGTGGAGCACCTCGCGCTCCAGGCACAAGTCCTCGAGCGCCTTGTGCGCCGTGATCAGCGTGAGCGCCCCCGGCACCTCGTAGATCTCGCGGCTCTTCACGCCGATGAGCCGGTTCTCGATCATGTCGATGCGGCCGAAGCCGTGTTTGCCCGCCAGCTCATTCATGCGGTTGATGATCTCGTGGAAGCTCATGAGCTCCCCATCGAGCGCCACCGGCACGCCCTGGTCGAAGCTGATCTCGGCGTACTCGGGCTCTTCGCACGCGGTGCCGCGGGAGTCGGCGGTGAGCGTGTAGATGTCGGCTGGCGGCTCCACCCACGGGTCCTCGAGCACGCCGCACTCGATAGCGCGGCCCCACAGGTTGTCGTCGATAGAGTATGGATTGTCCTTGGTGGTGGGCACCGGAATGCCGCGCTCGGCGGCCCAGTCCATCTCCTGTTCGCGCGTCTTGAGATCCCACTCGCGCACCGGCGCGACGATCTCGAGATCGGGATCGAGCGCCGCGATTCCCACCTCGAAGCGGACCTGGTCGTTGCCCTTGCCCGTGCACCCATGGCCGATGTAACGCGCACCGTGGCGGTGGGCCTCCTCCACGAGGTGCTTGACGATGATCGGCCGGCTCATGGCCGAGAGCAGCGGATACTTGTTCTCGTAGAGCGCGTTGGCCTTGAGCGCCTTGGAGAGGAACTCCTCAACGTACTCCTCGCGGACGTCTTTCACGATGGACTCGACCGCGCCGATGCTGAGCGCCTTGGTGCGCACGAACTCGAGGTCCTGGCGCTCCTGACCGACGTCGATCGCAAGCGCGATGACGTCCATGTCGTGGTTCTCCATGATCCAACGGATGGCCACGGAGGTATCCAGGCCACCCGAGTACGCCAGTACGCACTTCTCTCTTGCCACGTTCGTCCTTCCTTAGGGTGACCGGCGCGGCCTCTACCGGCGGCTCCGAAACTTCTCGATTCCCGATAGGACCGCCTCGGCGGTGTTCTCATCGGCTGCGATGATGAGGATCGTGTCGTCCCCGGCTATGCTGCCGACGACCTGGTCGAGCGCAGCGGCATCGAGCGCGGCCGCGACCCCCTGACCGCCGCCCGCGCTCGTCTTGACCACGACGAGTTGCTGAGAGCGCGCGACGCTCACGACGAGCTCGGAGATCATGCGCTGCAGGTGGATGTCCTCGGCAAGCACGTACACGCCCTCGGGCAGCTTCCTGAGCCCCATGTCGGCGATATCGCGCGAGACGGTCGCCTGGGTACATGTGAAGCCCTCGGCCTTGAGGTGATCCACCAGATCACGCTGAGTGCGCACGCGCTCCCGCCGCACGATCGTGCGGATGGCCTCCTGACGCAACGTTCGTTTCCGCATCACGATCCCCCTGACTGCCGGTTAGAGCACGAGTGACATCCACGCACGCTGCACGTGCAGGCGGTTCTCCGCCTCATCGAAGACGACCGAGCGAGCCGAGTCGATGACCTCATCGGCCACTTCCTCGCCACGGTGCGCCGGAAGACAGTGCATGAAGATCGCGGCGCCGTCGGCGTGCGCCATGAGCGCTTCGTCCACGGTGTAGGCCGCGAAGTCGTAGAGCCGACTCGCGTGCTCCTCCTCCTGGCCCATGGATGCCCAGGTGTCGGTTACCACCACGTCGGCGCCAGTGACCGCCGCGACCGGGTCGCGCAGGACCTCGAACACCGATCCGGTCCCGTAGCGATCCGCGAGCTCTTTGGCCTGCACCAGCGCATGGGCGTGAGGCTCGTACCCTTCGGGCGACGCGATCGACACGTCGAGGCCGGCGAGCGCGCCTGACAGTAGGTACGTGTGGGCCATGTTGTTGCCGTCGCCGACGTAGGCGAGCTTGATACCCTGCAGCGCGCCTTTGTGCTGGCGGATCGTGAGCAGATCGGCAAGCCCCTGGCACGGGTGGAAGTCGTCGGTGAGCGCGTTGATGACCGGGACCGAGGCGTACTCGGCCACTTCCTCGATATGGCTGTGCGCGAAGGTCCGCAGCACGATCAACTCAACGTAGCGCTCGAGGACCTTGATCGTGTCGTGGACGGTCTCGTGTCGCGAGAACGCATCGTACGGGCCCATCACGACCGGGTGCACGCCGAGTTGCGTGCAACCGACCTCGAAGCTCACGCGCGTGCGCAGGGACGGCTTCATGAAGATGAGGCCTGCGCTCGCCCCGTCGAAGCGCGGCCACTCGGCCGCGGGCATCTCGGCGACATCGAGGACGTGTGTAAGCTCCTCAGGCGTCAACTCGGCGAGGGTGACCAGATCCCGGCCCTTGAAGGTATGCATCAGGCGGCTCCCAGAACGGCTTCCAATGTATCCAGAAGTATAGCCGTTTCATCCGTTGTGCATACAAGCGGAGGCAAAAAGCGCAGGATCCTGTCGCCGATGGCGTTGATGACCACGCCCTGCTCGAGGCACGCCATCGCAACCTCCTGCGCGCGGGGCTCCACAAGCTCGATCGCGACCATGAGGCCGCGCCCTCGCACCTCGGCGATGGCGCCCGTGCGCACGGCAAGCTCGCCGAGGGCGGTCATGAGCGCCTCGCCGGTTGCCGCGGCGTTCTCGCCGAGGCGCCCGATCTCGAGGGCCTTGATCGTGGCGAGCGCAGCCGCGGCGATCACGGGGCCGCCGCCGAAGGTCGAACCGTGGTCGCCCGGTGCGAACGCCTCGGCCGCGCTTCCGCCGGCCAGGACCGCTCCGGCCGGCAGACCGTTGGCGAGCCCCTTGGCGAGCGTCATCACGTCGGGGCGTACGCCGTAGCCCTGCCACGCGAACGGCGAGCCCGTTCGGAAGAAGCCGGTCTGGACCTCGTCGAAGATGAGCAGCACCTCGCGCTCGTCGCAGATGCGCCGCGCGGCGGCAAGGTACGCCTCCGTGCATGGATAGACCCCGCCTTCGCCCTGGACCGGCTCGAGGAGCACCGCACACGTGTCGGCCGTGACGGCGACCTCGAGCGCCGCGATGTCGTTGAGCGGCACATGGCTGAAGCCGGGCAGCAGGGGCGCAAAGGCCTCTTGCTTGGACGCCTGCCCGGTGGCCGAGAGCGCCGCGAACGTGCGGCCGTGGAAGCTCCGCTCGGCCGCGACGATGTGGAAGCACGACTCGCCGCGCCGCGCCTTGCCCCACCGGCGCGCGAGCTTGATGGCGCCCTCGATGGCCTCAGTGCCCGAGTTGCAGAGAAACGTCTTCCACCCGCCTCCGGCAAGCGACGAGAGCCGCTCGGCCAGCACCGCGCGGTGTTCGACGTGGTAGAGGTTCGAGACGTGCACGAGCGTGTTCATCTGCCGCGCGACCGCCGCGGCCACGGAGGGGTTCGCGTGACCGAGGTTCACCGCGCCGATGCCGGAGACGAAATCGAGGTACGGGCGCCCCTCATCGTCGACGAGACGCATCCCGTCGCCACGCACGAACAGCACCGGCTTGCGGGCGTAGGTGGGCAGATGGTACGCCTCGTCGAGCGCGGCGATCTCATCGTAGCGCGTGCCCATGTCAGAGGGTCACCTCTCCTTCGTAGCCGATGTAGGTCGCGTCGTCGGCCAGACCGAGGCTCACCGACTCACCGGTGATCATCGTGCCGATGCCCTCATCGGTGTAGACCTCGAGCAGCAGCGCGTGCGGGATCGTCCCGTTGAGGATATGCGCCCGCTCGACGCCCCGCCTGAGCGCCTGAACACACGCGCCCACTTTGGGTATCATGCCCGAGGCCAGCTCACCGCTGGCGAGTACCGACTCGGCCTCCTCGAGCGAAAGCGCGCTGATGAGCGACTCCTTGTCGGAGAAGTCCGCGTACAGACCGTCCACGTCGGTGAGGAAGATGACCTTCTCCGCGCCGAGCGCCGAGGCGATCTCGCCAGCCACCAGGTCGGCGTTGATGTTGAAGCTGCCGCCATCGTCTCCGCTGCCGACCGACGCGATGACGGGGATGAACCCGTCCTCGATGAGGTTGGTGACGACCGTCGTATCGATGTGCGTGATCTCGCCCACGCGCCCGAGCCGCTCGTCTTTGACGGTCGCCCGGATGAGGTTGCCGTCATCGCCCGCGATGCCCACCGCGAGGCGCCCGTGGGCGTTGATCGCCGAGACGAGATCACCGTTCACCTTGCCGACGAGCACCATGCGGACGATCTCCATCGCCTCTGTCGAGGTGACCCGGAGGCCGTCCACGAACTCGACGGGCATGCCGAGACGGTCCATGTACGCCGTGATCTCAGGACCGCCACCGTGCACGATGACCGGGTTGATGCCGACAAGCTTCATGAGCACGATGTCGGCCGCGACGCTGTGCCTGAGCCCCTCATCGGTCATCGCTGCGCCGCCGTACTTGATGACGACCGTCCGGCCCCAGGCACGCTTGATCCATGGCAGCGACTCCATGAGGATGGCGGCCTTCCCGAGCATCTCCTCCACGTGATGACCCCCGCTCGCGATCTCCGCTGCGCTCATGATCGGTAGTCCCCGTTGATCCGCACGTAGTCGTAACTGAAGTCGCACGTCCACACGGTGGCCACTCCATCGCCGAGGTGCAAGTCGACGAGCACGTCGATCTCGGGCTCCGCCAACGCGCGGGCGGCTTCGGCTTCGTCGAATGCCACCGCGGTGCCGGCGGCACAGGTGAGGATGCCCGCCAACGCGATGTCGAAACGCGCGGCGTCCACCTCGGCCCCCGACTTGCCGAGCGCCATGGCGACCCGGCCCCAGTTGGCGTCCTCGCCAAAAAGCGCAGTCTTGAACAGCGGCGAGTTGGCGATGGAGCGGGCGGCGCGCTCGGCGTCGGCCTCGGTGGCCGCGCCCCGTACCGTGATCGCCACGAACTTGGTGGCGCCCTCGCCATCGCGGACGACCATCTGCGCAAGCGCGGTCGCAACCTCGAGGATAGCCGCCGCCACCGCATCGTACGCGTCCGTTCCCGTCGCGAGGGGCCCGCCGCCCTCGGCACCGCTCGCCATGAGGATGCATGTGTCGTTGGTGGACGTGTCCGAGTCTACGGTGATGCGGTTGAACGATCGCGCCACCGCCGCGCGCAGGAGCGCGTCGCACGCCGCGGGATCGAGTGGTGCGTCGGTCGTGATGAACGCGAGCATGGTGGCCATGTCCGGCTGGATCATGCCGCTACCCTTGGCCATCCCGCCGACCTTGAACGTGCGCCCCGCGACCTCGACGGCGATGGCGAGCTGCTTCGGGAACGTGTCGGTCGTCATGATCGCCTCGGCTGCCCCGTCTGCGGTGGCGCGATCGAGCCCGGCGACCGCCTCGGCGATGCCGGCGATCACACGATGGACCGGGAGCGGCACGCCGATGACGCCGGTCGAGCAGACGGCGACCTCGCCGGGCGCGCAGGCAAGCTCACGAGCGGTTGCGGCGGCCATCTCTCGCGCGTCTGAGAGACCCGGCTCGCCGGTACACGCGTTGGCATTGCCCGCGTTGACGACGACGGCGCGCAGCATCCCGTCGGCCAGGTGCTCGCGCGAGACGAGCACCGGCGGCGCTGCGGTTGCGCTCGTGGTGAAGACACCGGCAGCGGGGCACGGCCTCTCGGAGGCAAGTACGCAGACGTCGCGCTTACCGGACTTCTTGATACCCGCGCTCACGCCGCCG
Organism: Coriobacteriia bacterium; assembly: GCA_030651765.1. Lineage (GTDB taxonomy): Bacteria > Actinomycetota > Coriobacteriia > Anaerosomatales > Anaerosomataceae > UBA2272. The sequence goes on from JAUSBY010000012.1 coordinate 206,552, forward strand.
ACAAGGAACCCTGTCGGGGCCACGACGCCACCCTCGGCATGGGAGAACGCGAACTGACCGTTGTTCATCGGATCCCTCTCACACGACCGGGACGGGCATGTCGAGCCCGGCGGTCTCGTCGTAGCCGAGCACGATGTTGGCGCACTGGACGGCCTGACCGGCCGTGCCCTTGACCAGGTTGTCAATGGCACAGGTGACGACGAGCGTGCCTGACGGCTGATCGAGCGCCACGCCGATGTGTGCCCGGTTCGAGCCGCGCACATGCGCGGTGGCCGGCTGGATACCCGGCTCGCAGACCGTCACGAACGGCTCGGATGCGTACGCTTCGGTGTACGCGGCGTACGCCTCCTCGGGCAGGAGTCCGGGCTCCACCTCGAGATACACGGTGGACAGCAGGCCGCGGTCCAGCGGCGCGAGGTGCGGCGTGAACACGACCGATGGCGCCTGCAGGCCGAGGTCCGCGAGGCCCTGCGCGATCTCGGGAGTGTGCCGGTGCGAGCCGACCTTGTAAGCCGCAACCGACTCGGTAGCGTTCACGAAGTGGGTGACGGGTCCCGGCGTGCGGCCCGCACCCGAGACACCGGAGATCGCGTCGACGATGACGCGGCCCGAGATGACGAAGTCCGCCCGAACCGCGGGCGCCGCAGCGAGCAGCGTGGCGGTCGGATAGCAGCCGGGGCATGCGACGAGCCGGGTGCCCGGCAGGGCGTCACGCCACAACTCCGGCAGACCGTAGACGGCCTCATCGATGAGCCCGGGGGCTGTATGCGGCGTGGCGTACCATGCCGCGAACAACTCAGGGTCGCGCAGCCGGAAGTCCGCGGAGGCGTCGATCACCGTGAGCCCAGCGTCGAGCAGCGCGGGTGCCAGAGCCATCGCGGCCGTATGGGGCACGGCGAGGAACGCGACCTCGGTCCCCGAGGCCATGACCACGCCAATGTCGTGCGGCGAGTAGACAAGGTCGCACATCGCGAGCGCCGGGTAGAGCTCGCGCACCGGACGACCCTCATCCTGGCCCGACGTCACACACACGAGCTCGAAGGACGGGTGGCCAAGCAACAGCCGCGTAAGCTCGGCTCCCGCATAGCCCGCTGCGCCGACGACGGCGGCCCGTGTCATAGTGATGCCCTCCCGATGTCGATTGGAGACGCGACTATACACCGTGACCGTATCAGCGTCAACTAAGTATTCAATATTGCAATATAGAACAGACCATATAGCCGCTGCAACATTTCAGCGACCACGCATGATACGTAGTGCACGTCCCGCTGCCCTACGAGCGCACCTCCCCGTTCACTGCGCCGCATACCTTGCGGACGAGCTTCTCGTAGGCAGGCCGAACATCCTCATCGGCGAGCGTGCGATCGGGCGCCCGGTACACGAGCGAGAACGCCAGGCTCTTCTTGCCCACCGGCAGGCGGCGCGCGTCGTCCGGCGCGCCCGGCACATCGCGGTACACGTCGAACAGGCGCACCGACTCCAGGAGGCTGCCTCCCGCGCTTCTGAGCGCCGACGTGACGCGCTCGGCGGTGACCGCCTCATCGACCACGAGAGCGATGTCGAGGGTGACCGCCGGGAACCGTGGGACGTCGCGGTAGAGGATCGATGCGCGGGCGGCAGCCTTGAGCAGCGCCGCGACCGAGATCTCGAACAGCACGACCGGTCCCGTGACCTCAAACGCGTCGAGCACGTCCGGGGCCGCTTCGCCGAGCCACCCGACGACATCACCCGCGACGATCACATCGGCGCTCCGGCCGGGCTGGAGCCACGCCCGCGCCGACTCGCGAACCTGCCAGCGGTCGGCGTGCAGGGACTCCATCACCGTTTCGAGCACGCCCTTGCCATCGAAGAAATCGAGCGTGCCGCCCGGGCTGTTCCATCCCGGACGTGACCACGATCCGGTGAGCGCACCGGCCAGCATGAGCCGCTCCTTGGGCTGCTTGCGACCCTGGGCTGTGAGGAATGCGGTCCCCATCTCGTAGAGGTGGACGTCGGGAACACCACGACGCTGGTTGTACGAGACCGCCCGCAGCAGGCTCGGCACGAGCGTCCACCGCATGACCGCCTGCTCCTCGGACATGGGGTTGATGAGCTCGACGAGCGTCTCATCGGAAGCCAGATCCCACGACAGGCGCGCGAGGTCCGCAGGGTCGCCGAAAGAGTAGCCGATGTGTTCGTCGAGACCGGCCGAGCGAAGTGTCGCGGCGATGCGCGCCCGCGTGCGCTGTGCGCTCGTGCGCCCGCCGATGCGCTCGCGCCCGCCGGGGCGAGTGGACGTGATGTTCTCCAGGCCGTGGAGACGCGCGACCTCCTCGACGAGGTCGATCTCGCGCTCGAGGTCCGGCCGGAAGCTCGGGACCGTCACACGGAGGGCATCGTCGGCCGCGACCACTCCCAGGCCGAGCGGTTCGAGCAGCGCCACGACATCGGCCGACGCAAGCGCGGTGCCGAGTATGGCGTTGACGCGGTCTGCGCGCAGTGTCAGTTCCGGCAGCGGCTTCTCGCCGGGATAGGCGTCCACGATACCGGGTGCCACCACACCGCCCGCCACCTCGGCGATGAGCGCGGCTGCGCGGTCGGAGGCGCGGGCTGCCAGATCGGGGTCCACTCCCCGCTCGAAGCGCAGGGACGACTCGGAGATAAGGCCGAGCCGCCGACTCGTACGGCTGATCGAGCGCGGGTCGAAGCACGCGGCCTCGAGCAGGATGTCGGTGGTGCCCTCCGAGACCTCGGTAGACTCGCCGCCCATGACGCCGGCGAGCGCCACGGGACCCGAGCTGTCACAGATGAGCAGCGTGTCGCCGGCAAGACCGCGATCCTGCCCGTCGAGCGTGCGGATCGTCTCGCCGGGAGCGGCGGGACGGACCGTGATCGTTGCCACACCGTCTGCCGAGCCGAGCTTGCCGAGGTCGAACGCGTGCAACGGCTGACCGAGTTCGTACATCACGTAGTTGGTGACGTCTACGACGTTGTTGACCGGGCGCGTACCGGCCGCGGTGATGCGCTCGACGAGCCAGTCGGGCGACGGGCCGATCTTCACGCCGCGAATCACGCGCGCTGTGTAGCGGGGGCACAGTTCGGACTCCGCGATCGAGACCCGGACCGCGTCGGATGCCGGCTCGCCTGACTCGGACGGTGTGCCGGAGGGCGTCTCAAAGTCCGTGCCGATGACCGCCGCGACCTCACGAGCCACACCGAGCATCGAGAGACAGTCGGGCCGGTTGGGCGTGACCTCGAGCTCGAGAACGGAATCGGCCAGACCGGCGTACTCGGCGTACGGAGTGCCCACAGGCGCGGTGGACGGCAAAATGAGCAGACCGCTGGCGTCGCCACCCACGCCGAGCTCGGTCGGTGAACACATCATGCCCTGCGACTCGAGGCCGCGGAGCTTGGCGCGCTTGATGGTGAGACCGTTGGGGAGCGTCGCCCCCACGCATGCAACCGGCACGCGGTCGCCTGCCTCGAAGTTGGTGGCACCGCAGACGATCTTGAGCGGCTCGACCGCCCCGATGTCGACCGAGCAGTACGAGAGCTTGTCGGCGTCCGGGTGTTGTTCTTTGGTGAGCACGCGACCGATCACGACGCCCTCGAGTGTGGCGCCAAGCGAGTGGACCGCCTCGACCTTCGTGCCGGTCATGTCGAGACGGTCGCACAGGTCCTCGACCGGCAGCGCGACGTCAACGAGATCCTTCAACCACTTGAGCGATACACGCATCGCGAGTCCTTCCTGGTCTGACGGCGTCTAGAACTGGTGCATGAACCGGGTGTCTCCCTCGACGAACAAGCGCAGATCCGGCACCCCGTACTTGAGGCCGGCGATCCGCTCCGCGCCCATCCCGAAGGCGAACCCGGTGTAGCGCTCCGGGTCGATACCGACATGGCCGAAGACGTTGGGATCGACCATCCCGCAGCCGAGGATCTCGAGCCATCCCTCTCCACCGCACGAACGACACCCTTCGCCGCCGCAGATGGCGCACGATACGTCCACCTCGGCCGAGGGCTCCGTGAACGGGAAGAAGTGCGGCCGCAGCCGCACGCGCCGCTTTGGACCGAACATCTGGTGGACGAAGTGCTCGAGCGTCCCCTTGAGGTCGCCGAACGTGATGCCCTCGTCGACCACGAGCCCCTCGATCTGCGTGAACTGCGGCAGGTGGCTGGGGTCGGCCACATCGCGGCGATAGACCTTGCCCGGCGCGAGCACGTAGATGGGCGGCTTCTGCGACTCCATCACGTGCACCTGCACGGGACTCGTGTGCGTACGCAACAGCACGTCGCTCTCGCCCTCCACCACGGCACGATCGCCCGAAAGGTCGCGGACGTAGAACGTGTCTTGCAGCGCGCGCGCGGGGTGATCGGGCGGATGGTTGAGCGCGGTGAAGTTGTAGTAGTCGAGTTCGACCTCCGGGCCCTCGGCGATCTGATAGCCGAGTCCGGCAAAGATCTCCACGATCTCGTCGACGATCTCGTGGAGCACGTGTTGCTTGCCGACCGGCCAACGGCGACCGGGAAGCGTCACGTCCACCGCCTCGGCTGCGATCCTGCTCTCGCGGGCGGCTCCGTGAAGCGCCGCCCTCTTGGCCTCGAGCGCGGACTCGAGTGCCGTCCGCACCTCGTTGGAGACCCGCCCGACCTCCGGGCGCTCCTCGCGCGACAGCGCGCCGAGCCCCCGCAGGATCGCGGTGAGCGAACCCTTCTTTCCGAGATATCCGACACGAGTGGTCTCGAGCGCTTCTGACGTGGCTGCGGACTCCACGGCCGCCAGTGCCTCGGTCTCGAGGGCGCGCAGGTCATCGATGATCGTCATGCCGCCTCACTTCCTGTCCTCACATGAGAAAGGGAGCCGCTCCATCCTTGCATATCACAAGGACGGGAACGGCTCCCGCGGTACCACCTTGTTTGGCCGAACCTCCGGCCCTCTCACTCCGCAGGCCATGCGACACGGCCGCGGACCGGATCATCGATCCGGCTGCCCGGTAACGGGGGCTCCGGCTTCCCTACTGTGGCCGTATCGGCCGGTTCAGGTCGCGGCTGATGGAGTGAACCGTGACGCCACCGCCCGGGGTCATCTCAGTCTGGTGACCCCTCCCTGGCGAGCGGACGCTTCATGCGCCACGTCTCTCCGTCATCGCCTCGTCTGCGATTGAGACGACAGTCTAGCATCATGGTGCCAAGGCGACCAGACGACCCGCAAGCCGCCCGGTGGGTACGACCAGCACCACGGTGCCGACCACGGCTTCCGGATCGACCGGCTCGCAGTCGACCGATTCGTTGGCGTCTCCCCGTGTTCGGATCCTGCCGTCACGTAAGAGCGCCGCCACGCGGTGGACCACCACGCTGCCCTTGTGCTCGAAGACGGCAAGCTCACTCACACGCGGCATCGCACCGTACCTACGGTAGACGATCACGTCACCCGGATGGAGCGACGGCATCATGGACCCGCCCTCCACATACAGCACGCCGTGACACCACGCGCATGCCAGCATCACCAGCCCGAGCGTGAGCCCGAGCGTGCGACGCAGCCGCGCGTACGGCGCGTCAGTGGGCTTGCTCGACATCGACGTACAGGGACGCGCGGACGTAGTCGCCCTGGAGGTCGTTGCCTGCCTCGGCTGGCAACCCGATCGCGTAGGTGACCCGCACCGTCTGGCCCGGCGCCACCCGGATAGGCAGCGTCCGCATGGTCGCCAGCGGTCCGTCGTACACCTGTGTGCCGTCGCACGTGACACGACAGGCAAGGGCGTTCCAAAGGTCCGTATACCCGGCCTTCTTGGCGACGGTCGTGACCGCGTCGAACCCGAGAACGCCGGTGTTCTTCACGTCAACGGTCCGCGTGATGGTCTCACCGGGCGCAACGGGCCCCACGGTCAGCGCTGCCTCGGCAGGCTCAACGGTGAGCGCTACCGTCCCTGCGGTGATCACGTTGTCCTTGATCTCTGTCTGAGCAGTGAAGTACGCGCGTGCGCCTCCCGCCGACAGGACCGTGGCCACGAGCGCCATCGCAACAAGCAGTCGCTTCATGTCTCCTCCTCACATCGTGTGCCGCCGAGGGGAGACGGCGTTTCCGATCGATACCGCGGGCCCCCGCGACGGACATCATGACGGGTACGGCTTACCGGCACCGAAATGGGTTGTGGGCCGGGGCCTAATCACACCGACGGCGCCCGGACGCGCGAAGACCCCGCACGTGGCGGGGTCTTCGCGGATACGTGTGTGAGCGCCGGGCGCTCGCTATCGACCGGATTCGGGAACCTTAAGCGGCCTGGGCCTGCTTGGCGACCTCGGCCAGCTTCGCGAACGCCGCGGGGTCGTTGACTGCCATGTCCGCAAGGATCTTGCGGTCGACCACGACACCGGCCTTCTTGAGGCCGTTCATGAACACCGAGTACGACAGACCATGGAGGCGCGCCGCGGCGTTTATGCGGGTGATCCACAGGCGGCGGATCTCGCGCTTCTTGTTGCGGCGATCGCGGTACGCGTACTGCAGCGAGTGCTGCACCTGCTCCTTGGCACTCTTGTAGCGACGGCTACGGTCGCCATAGTACCCCTTCGCCTGCGCGAGAACGGTACGGCGCTTCTTCTTGGCGGTGACTGCACGCTTCACCCTGGGCATCTTCGATCACTCCTTGGAGAACGGGCGAGCTTCGGTCTAGCCGATGCCCAGCTGCTTCTTTATGACCTTCACATCGGACTCGTGGACGAGCCCGTCCTGGCGGAATCCGCGCTTGCGCTTGGGGCTCTTCTTCTCGAGGATGTGGCTCTTAAAGGCCTTCGCACGCTTGATCTTACCGGTGCCGGTGAGCTTGAACCGCTTCGCCGTACCTTTGTGTGTCTTCATCTTCGGCATCGCGTCATCTCCTATTCGTCCGCGGCCGGCGCCGCCTCAGGCGCCTCGTCCGCGTTCTCGTCCTTGGCCGGCTTGGCCTTCACCGGCTCCTTCTTGTGCGGCGCGACCAACATGAACATGTTGCGGCCCTCGAGCTTGGGCTTGGACTCGACAAAGCCGAGATCGACGATGTCGGCCTCCAGTCGCTCGAGGATGGCCAGCCCGCGCTCGGCATGGACCATCTCGCGGCCCCGGAACATGATCGTGACCTTGACCTTGGCTCCGGCCTCCAGGAAGCGCACGACGTGCTTCTTCTTGGTCTCGTAGTCGTGCTTGTCGATCTTGGGACGGAACTTGATCTCTTTGATCTCGACCCGCGTCTGGTGCTTCCGGGCCTGCTTGGCCTTCTGCTCCTGCTCGTACCGGTACTTGCCGTAGTCCATGATCTTGCAGACCGGAGGGTCGGCGTTCGGTGCGATCTCCACCAGGTCGAGCACCTGGTCATCGGCCATCCTGAGAGCATCGGACATCATGAAGATGCCGAGTTGCTCGCCGTCCTCAGCGATGAGCCTGCAGCGCTGGGCCCTGATCCGATCGTTGAGCCTCGGCTCTGTCGTGCTGATACGCTTCACCTCCGTGAGATGGGGGCGCCCACCGCCCCGTAATCGAAAAACGCCCCGCGGCGCTGCCGTCGGGACGTCCAAGTACGAACCGGGCGTACTCGCACGCCCGCTCGCTCTTCAGACCAGACAGCTGCACGTTCGTGCGCCGACAGGTGGGGACCAATCTCGACCCGTCCACCGGGAAGGGGTCCCGCTTCATGCATATGCGGTTGTAAGCTCCGCGATTATAGCGAGCGCCGACCGGGGTGTCCAGCAGCGGTTCACGCACTGGACGATGCAGGCGGCTCGAGCGGCAGCCGGAACGCGAAGGTCGATCCTATGCCGGGCGTGCTCGAAACCGCGATCTCACCACCCAGGTGCTCTGCAAGGCCGCGAGCGATCGACAGGCCCAGCCCGGTGCCTCCTGCCCCGCCGGGTCCGCGCAGTCGCGTGAACCGCTCGAAGGCGCGCTCGAGTTCGGCGGCCGTCATGCCCGGCCCGGTATCGGTCACCGAAACAGTCACGTGACCGTCCGGCGAACTCACCTTCACGGCGACCTGCCCACCATCGGTGAACTTGACGGCGTTACCGATGAGGTTCCACAGGATCTGCTCCACGAGGTGCGCATCGGTCGTCACGATCGGCACGCTCTTCGCCTCGAACAGGACCGACAGACCCCGCTCTTCGGCCATCGGGGTGACCGCTGCGGCGACCTCGGCCGCCAGTGCAGCGATGTCGAGCGGCGCGAGATGCACGTCAATCGTGCCGCTCTCGATGCGCGAGAGGTCCAGGATATCGTTGACGAGGGCGAGCAGGTGCTGCCCGGCGCGCTCGATCATGGCCACCTGACGTGCCTGCTCGGCGTTGAGCGGCCCCGGCATCTCCTGCCCGAGGATGTGCGCGAACCCGATGACCGAGTTGAGCGGCGTGCGGAGCTCGTGGCTCATCAAGGTGAGGAAGTCGTCCTTAGCCCGGTTTGCCGCCTCCAGTTCCCGGTTGAGCGTCCGAAGCTCAGTGGTCCGCGCCTCCACCTGATCCTCGAGCTCGTGCTGGTACACCGAGAGAGCCTGCTCGGCCTCCACGCGCATCGTGACATCGTGGACGATCGAATAGAGGAGCTCCCCCGCCTCGCCGATGACCGGCCCGGAGAACACCTCCACGTCGCGGACGTCGCCCGAGGCAAGACGGTGGCGGAACTGGAAGAACGTCCTGCGGGACTCTCGTGCCGCAGCCAACTCCGCGGCGATCTCATCCGGCGCGAGCGTGTTGATGTCGCTCACCCTCATCGAACGGAGTTCCTCGCGACTCCATCCGTAGTAGCGTTCCGCACTTAGATTGGCATCCACGATACGCCCGCCCGTAGGATCGATCACGAGCATGACCGACGCGCTGTCCTCGAACAGCGCGCGGTACCGGGCCTCGCTGCTCTCGAGTCTCTGACGCGTACTCTCGAAGTAGCTGACGAGGACCGCCACCGCGATCGTGAGCGACAGCACGGCACTCAGCATGAATCCGCCGGGGGCGGCCGCGGGGAGGAATCTCAACAGCGGGTAGTCGAGCTTGTGGAGACCCCCTGCCAGGAAAACGACCGCCGTGACGCGCGGCCATGGTCCGATCGCCGGCCGGGATCGCCACCACGCCACACCGGTGACGATGTGCGCGACGCCCTGGATCGCGTATGCGGGAACCGACGCCAGCGAAGCCGGTGCCCCGAGCCACGATGCGACGGCGGTCAGCACGAATCCCGACGCACCCACAGCCACGAGTGCTACACGCGGTAGGCGTTGGCCGAGAAAGAGGATCGTGCCGGCAAGCAGGAGCAGGCCGTACGCGATGCCTGCCGCGTGCGAGAGCAGCACGACAAGGCGTGACCCGCCCGGCACCAACACATCCACAAGATCGAACGACAGCCGGACGACGAACAGCACCCACGCCAGCGCCCAATCACGCATGAACCTCTCGCGACCGGTGACCGCCAGGTAGGTGAACACCGACGCGAGGATGACACCCCCGGCCAGTGACGCCACGATGGACGGAACGAGCCAGTCCACGCATTCCCCCGATACTGACGTGCGTCGCGCTACGGGCGCTCCGCGCATACACGCGCGGCGAACTCCTCGACGCCCATCGCGCCGATGTCACCTTCGATGCGCTCTCGCACACCCACGGTGTCGGCCTCGATCTCCTTGTCCCCCACCACGAGCATGTACGGCACCTTCTGCTGCTGTGCCTTGGCGATCTTGACGCGCATCGGCTCGCTCTCGGCGTAGACCTCTGCGCGCACGCCCGCCTTCCGGAGCCGCGTCCGTACGGCTTCACAGTGCCCGAGATGCCGGTCGGCGATCGGGATGATGACAGCCTGGATCGGCGCGAGCCACGTGGGAAACGCACCGGCAGTGTGCTCGATCAGGATGCCAAAGAAACGCTCCATCGAGCCGAAGATGGCACGATGCAGCATGAACGGCTGCTCCTCGGTGTTCTCGGGCGTGCGGTACGTGATGCCGAAACGCTCGGGATTGTTGAAGTCCACCTGGATGGTGGAGAGCTGCCAGATACGGCCGATGGCGTCCTTGACCTTGATATCGATCTTCGGCCCGTAGAAGGCGCCGTCGCCCTCGTTGATCTGATAGGCCAGGCCCCACTCGTCGAGCGCGGTCATGAGCGCTTTGGTGGCCACATCCCAATCGGCATCGCTGCCCACCGACTTCTCGGGCTTGGTCGAGACCTCCGCGGTGTACTCGAAGCCGAAGGTATCCATGATGAACTTGACGATGTCGAGCATCGCCTTGACCTCCGGCACGATCTGCTCGCCCGTGCAGAAGATATGCGCGTCATCTTGCGTGAAGCCCCGCGCGCGCATCAGTCCGTGAACCACGCCACTCTTCTCGTGACGGTAGACGGTGCCGAACTCGAACAGGCGCATGGGCAGGTCGCGGTACGAACGAAGGTCCGCGCGGTAAACGAGGAGTGCGCCGGGGCAGTTCATCGGCTTGACGGCGTAGTCCGTGGGCTCCTTGCCCTCCCCTTCATCGATCTGGAAGGGATACATGTTCTCCTGGTAGAAGTCCCAGTGCCCGCTGGTGCGCCACACATCGGCCTTGTAGATATGCGGCGTCCGGATCTCCTCGTAACCGCGGGCGTACAGGTCGGCGGAGAGCCACTCGATGAGTTCGTGCAGCACACGAGCACCCTTCGGGTGGTAGAAGACCAGCCCGCTGCCGGCGAGTTCGTCGAAGTGGAACAGGTCGAGCTCGCGACCCAACTTGCGGTGATCGCGCTTCTCGGCCTCCTCCAGGCGGGTCAGATACGCCTCGAGGTCCTTGTCCGAGAACCACGCGGTGCCGTAGATGCGCTGCAGCATCGGGCGCGACGAATCGCCGCGCCAGTAGGCGCCGGCGATCTTCATGAGCTTGAACGCCTTGATCCATCCGGTGTGCGGCACATGCGGACCACGACACAGGTCGGTGAAGATGCCCTGCGTGTAGGTGGAGATGATCTCGTCGTCCGGCAGCCCGGCGATGAGCTCGCGCTTGTACGGCTGCCCCTCGAACGCATCGTGAGCCGAGAGTCGATCGAGCTCCACACGACGGAACGGCTGTTCCTCGGCGACGATCGCCCGCATGCGCTCGTCGATGGCGGCAAGATCGTCGGGCGTGAACGTCCGATCGATCTCGATATCGTAGTAGAACCCGTCCTCGATCGACGGTCCGATGCCGAACTTCGCCAACGGGAACAGCTGCTTGACCGCCTCGGCCATCACGTGCGCTGCCGAGTGGCGGAGTACCTCGAGCGCGACGGGATCACGGTCGGTCACGATCTCGACTGCGGCTGCGTCTGAGACGACGGTCCACGTGTCCACGAGGCGACCGTCGACCCGTCCCGCGACGGCGGCTGCCGCAAGCCGCGGGCCGATAGCCGCGGCGACATCGTGGACGGTGGCGCCCTCGGCGACACTCTTGACGCTGCCGTCGGGCAGCGTGACCGAGATCTCGGGCATGCGCTTTCCTTTCAGGGACCGGCTGCGCCCGCTCGTGGCGGGCCGACGGTCACTGTTTCGTCTTGCAGTACGGACAGACCGTCCACTCGAGCTTCAAGGGGCGCTCGCAGTTCACGCACTCCTTGCGCAGCTTTTTCATGCACGTCGGGCAGATCAGGTAGTCGGACTCGATGGGCTTCACGCACGACGGGCACGTCGCACCGCCCTTGAGCAACTCGACCTCCCGTGCGCGTATCTCGAGGTCACGCTCGTGGGCGTCTTCAGCGAGCTCCGGAGGGCGGACCACCAGGTAGATCGCCCAGCCGAAGACGTTGAACAGCACGACGACGAGCGCCCAGAACCACGGCATGGCGCCCCGGCGTTCGGCATCGCGCCACGTCCAGAAGACGAGCGCCGCCCAGAAGACGATCAGGAACAGCGTGCAGAGGTTCTTGAACAGAGACACGAGCGGGTTGCTCAGTATCGGGCCGAGTATCTCGCCGAACAGTCCGTCCATTCCGTCCCCTTCCGGGATTCGAGCGGCATGTCGACCCCCTCGGCCACCGCCGCACACAAGACTACGGGGATTCTATCAGATGGGCGTCATGCGGCATCTGTCCGGTTCGACTGACGTGAACGCGCGAGGCGTGTATCATGTGCGGGCGAACCACACGATCGAGGATGGATGCCAGAAGATGATCCGCCGCATGCTCAAGAGCAAGATACACCGCGCCACGCTGACCGACGCCAACGTCGACTACGAGGGCAGCATCACGGTCGACGCCGACCTCATGGAGGCGGCCGACATCCTCGAGCACGAGGCGGTCTGGGTCTGGGATGTGACCAACGGCAGCCGGTTCGAGACGTACGCGATCACCGGCGAGCCCGGCTCCGGCGTGATGTGCGTCAACGGGGCGGCAGCTCACCTCGTGAGCATCGGTGACCTCGTCATCGTTGCGACCTTCGCCGACATGGCCGACGAGACAGCACGCGCCTGGGAGCCCCTCGTCGTCAAGGTCGACGGCGCCAACCGGCGGATCGGCTAGACCGGGCGCCCCGCTTCCGTGCGCTGCCCCGGCCGTCTCTCGCTGAGTCGCCCGGCACGTCGTACGCGCGACGACGTCCGTTGGCGATGAAGACCATCACCCCGAGCAGTATGAGCGAGACACTCGCGCTCGCCCCGAGCGCCACGAGGAAGGTCGCCCACGTCGGCCACCGGTCGGCGTCGCGCACGAGCGGCGCATCGAGACTGAAGGTCATCACGGCGCTGAACACCGCGAGCGGCAAACCGATGATGGTGAGGTAGAACAGCACGCTGTTGGTGCGTTCGCTCGCCGCCTGCGTTTCCCGCGAACTCCGTACCTGCGCGATCTGGGCGATATTGTCGAGGTGACGCTCCATGTCGTGGTGTATCGTGACCTGCCGCTCGTACCGTCCGGCGAGGTTCATCCTCTCGGCGATCGCAAGGCACACGTCCCTGACCTCGGGAAGCTGCGACCGGTTCGTGGTCAGGAAGAAACGGTTCACGTTGGCGAGCCTGACCCGCGTCTTGGCGATCGCATCGACACTCGCCTCGTCCACATAGCCCGGCTCGATCGGCATCTCGGCGCGAACCTGATCGCGGTCGATCCGGTGGACGATCATCAGTCCGAGGTAGTAGAAGGCCACAAGAAGCGGCATGGCAGCGCGCGCCTCGTCAGACGGCTGGAGCGCGCTCAGCTTGGTATCGGGCACCTCGAAGGTGAGCTGCCCGAACAGCCGCGTGGCCTCGCACTCTCCGAGCGCGTCGGCAAGCTCCCGGAAGATCGCGCGATCGGCTCCGGCACCCCGGGTCGCCCGGACATCGTTCATGCGGTCCCGGACGGCCTGCGCGTCCTCGTCGACCTCGAGGCGGAGCACGAGCAGCCAGTTGTCTCCCTCGAGACCCTCGAGCCTGCTCGCATCGCTATGCGCGAGGTACGCCTCGCCGATCCGAACATCCTCATCGAGCCAGCGCAGCGTGACCGGACAGTCGCGGAGTTCCCACACCGCTTCGAAGACGCGCCCAAAGACGGTCCGGAAGCCGTTGGTCATCACATGGAGGCGAGCTGCGACATCGATCGGCTCGTGCCCGACCGCAGGTACGGCCCCCCGGTTGCGACACTGCACTACGGCGTAGACGTCCGGCATGCTGCTCCTGCCCTTCGGTTCCCTAGCCCGGGTACACCCCGCACGCGACGCGGGCCTCAGCGACGGTCACCACGCTGCCGGTCACAAGGACAGGCGAGCCCGACTCGCGCGCCGCGGCGACCGCCCCGGCTACGTCGAGACACACCGCCGGTCCGGTCCCCGTGACTCCTTCGACTACCTCGGCGAGTACACGCGCGTCGAGCGCGCGTGGTGAGTCGGGAGCGGTCACGACGAAGCGCGCGGCCACCGGCGCGAGAGCGGAGACCACCGCGGCGGCGTCCTTGTCGGTGAGCATGCCGATCACGACGGTGACCGGCCTTCGACCGAACGCACGAGCCACCGCCTCGGCGAGCACCCGCGCACCGCCTGCGTTATGAGCGACATCGGCGATCACCCACGGCTCGCGCGCGAGCACCTCGAACCGGCCGGCGATACGCAGTCCGCCGAGTGCTGAACGAGTGGCGTGCACGTCGAGCGGGCCGCCCAGGGCGAGCCGGACCGCGGAAAGCGCGCACGCGGCGTTTGCGGCCTGATACGCCGGACCGTTGACCGACAGCGGACCGTACGTCTCGCCGAGGACGGACGTCTCGATCTCGGTGACGCCATCGGGTGTCTGCATGTGTCGCACCACCGTGAAGCTCACATCGGCTTCAGTGGTGTCTTCGCGCACGCGCACCAGCCGCGCGCCGACATGCCGGGCACGCTCGGCAAAGACCTCATCGGTCTCCTCGGTCCCGGGGCCGAGCACCGCCAGGGCGCCATGCCGGATGATGTGCGCCTTGTCCCACGCGATCCGCTCGAGTGTGGGGCCGAGGTAGTCGACGTGGTCGAGTCCTACCGAAGTCAGGACCGAGACCTCGGGTATCGAGATGCTCGTCGAGTCCCACCGTCCGCCCATACCCACCTCGAGCACGCCCCAGCCGACGCCCGCCTCTCGCAGGATCCACAGCGCGGCGGCGGTCAGGAGCTCGAACTGCGTCGGCGGCTCCGGCAGACTGTCGCCGAGCGCGCCGGCCACCGAAACCGCCGCCGACACCCCTGCGGCGAACAGGTCGCCGGGTACGGGCGCGCCGTCGATGATCACATGCTCGGTCATCGAGTGCATCTGCGGGCTGACGAAGGCTCCCGAGCGCTGCCCGTGAGCGCGCAGCAGCGCGTCCGTCATCCGGACCGTGGAGCCTTTGCCGTTCGTGCCGCCAACCTGCACGACCCGATACGCCCGCTGTGGCTCGCCGAGCGCCTCGCACAGCCGCGTGATCGCATGAAGCGAGGGATTGATGCCGAAACGCGCGGCGGCGGCGAGGACCGCTGTCGCCTCGGCCTCGCTCATCGGCTCGCGGGACATGCGCGTTCAGTCCGCGAGTTCGCCGAGTTGCGCGGACAGCGTGGCGACGGTGGCCGAGAGGTCGGCCGCCTTCGCGCGATCCTTCTCGATGATCTCCGGCGCGGCCTTCGCCAGGAACCCTTCGTTGGAGAGCTTCTTACTCACGCGCGCGAGCTCGTCTTCGGCGCGCCCGAGCTCGGCGGAGACCCGTTCCCGCTCGGCGGCGAAGTCAACGAGCCCCTCGAGCGAGATGTACACCTCGCTTCCGGCTGCCACCGCCACAGCCGCGTGCGGAGGCTTCACCGCGTCGGCCTCGATCGTGAGCTCGCCGATGCCGGCGAGCGAGCGGATGTCGTCAGCCATCGATGCCAGCACCATCCCCTCGGCACCTGGCGCCTTGACCGTCACCTCGAGCCGTACCTTCGGCGAGACAGAGTAGCGGGCGCGCACCGCGCGCACGGCGGTCACGAGTTCGCGCAGCAGCCCGATCGACCGCTCGGCATCCTCGTCGTGGAAGCGCGCGAGCGCGGCGGCGTCGGGCCATGCGGCGACCATGAGCGCGGGGGCCCGATCCGGTCCTGCCAGCGGCAGGCGACCCCAGATCTCCTCGGTCACGAACGGCATCATCGGGTGGAGCAGCCGGAGCGCGGTGTCCAGCACGAAGACGAGGTTC
The DNA here is from genome assembly GCA_030651765.1 of Coriobacteriia bacterium. Lineage (GTDB taxonomy): Bacteria > Actinomycetota > Coriobacteriia > Anaerosomatales > Anaerosomataceae > UBA2272. The sequence goes on from JAUSBY010000012.1 coordinate 222,119, forward strand.
GCAAGCACGCCCTCGCGCACCGCGCCGCCGGCGGCCAGCCTCGGCTTGGCAAGCTCGATGTACCAGTCGCAGAACTCGTTCCAGAAGAAGTCGTAGAGCGCCCGGGCGGTCTCGCCGAACTCATAGCCGACGAGCCCCTCATCCACGCGAGCCGCAAGGTCGGCCAGCCGCGACAGGATCCACGCGTCGGCGACAGTCACGACTCCCGGCTCGGCAGGCGTGAAGTCGTCGCCGAGGTTCATGAGCACGAAACGGCTCGCGTTCCAGATCTTGTTGGCGAAGTTGCGGCTCGACGCGAGCTTCTCCTCGGCGAACTTGATGTCCTGACTGCCCGTGACCTGCAGCATCAGGCCGAACCGCATGCCGTCGGCACCGTAGTGGGCCATGAGATCGAGCGGGTCGATACCGGTACCGAGCGACTTGCTCATGCGTCTTCCCTCGGCGTTGAAGACCGTGGGATGGATGATGACGTCGCGATACGGAACGTCGCCTACGAAGTCCAGGCCGCTCATGATCATGCGCGCGACCCAGAGGAACAGGATGTCACGTGCGGTTGACAGCACCGTGGTCGGGTAGAAGAAGCCGAGTTCGGGCGTGTCGTCCGGCCAGCCGAGCGTGGCAAACGGCCAGAGTTGCGACGAGAACCAGGTATCGAGTACGTCGGGATCCTGACGCATCGGGCCCGCGCACTCGGGACACACCTCGAGGTCATCCATGCTCGCCTTGGTGATGCCGCACGTGTCGCAGTAAAAGACCGGGATCTGGTGGCCCCACCACAGCTGCCGCGAGACGCACCAGTCGCGGATGTTCTCCATCCAGTGGAAGTACACGTTCTCCCACCGGCGCGGGTGGAACACCACGCGCCCGTCGCGGACCGCCTCGATGGCAGGCGCCGCAAGCGGCTTCATATCCACGAACCACTGGTCCGAGAGCCATGGCTCGACGACCGTGTGGCAGCGGTAGCAGTGGCCGACCGCATGCACGTGGTCATCGGTGCCCACGAGCAGCCCGGCCGCATCGAGATCAGCCACGATCCGCGTGCGCGCCTCGTAGCGATCGAGTCCGGCGTATGGGCCGCCCTCACCGCTTATGGTGGCGTCCGCGTTGAGGATGTTCACCTTCGCGCAGTCGTGGCGCTCGCCGATCTCGAAGTCGTTCGGGTCGTGCGCGGGTGTCACCTTGACCGCGCCCGTGCCGAATGCCGGGTCGACGAAGGCGTCGGCCACGATCGGGATCTCGCGGTCCATGAGCGGCAGCACCACGTTCGCACCCACCAGCGCGGCGTAGCGTTCGTCGTCCGGGTGCACGGCAACGCACGTGTCGCCGAGCATGGTCTCGGGCCGGGTCGTGGCAACGACGACGTAGTCACGGCCGCCGACGGGAGCGGACAGAGGGTAGCGGATGTGCCAGAGGTGGCCATCGAGCTCCTCGTGGTCGACCTCGATGTCGGAGAGCGCGGTAGAACAGCGCGGGCACCAGTTGATGATGCGCTTGCCACGGTAGATAAGGCCGCGCTCGAACCACTCTACAAAGACCCTGCGGACCGCCCGGCGATAGCCCGGATCCATCGTGAAGTGCTCGTCGGCGTAGTCGCAGCTGCATCCCATACGCCTGAGTTGCTCGATGATGATGCTGCCGTGCTCGCGTCGCCACTCCCAGCACATCTCGATGAACGCCTCGCGCCCGACGTCGTGACGCGACTTGCCGGCCGCCGCAAGCTTCTGCTCGACCTTGTTCTGGGTCGCGATGCCGGCATGGTCGGTGCCGACCACCCAGCGGGTGGGCCGGCCGGTCATGCGCGAGCGCCTGATGACGACATCCTGGATGGTGTTGTTGAGTGCGTGGCCCATGTGCAGCGAGCCCGTCACGTTCGGCGGCGGGATGACCACCGTGAACGGCGCCTCACCCCCGACAGGCTGCTCGAAGTAGCGGCCCTCGGCCCAGCTGGCGGAGACGGGGCCTTCGACCGCATCGGGGTCGTATGCCGGCGGCAACTGGCTCATGAGCGGGTGACGTCCTTCCGATTGGCGATGCGAGGATTCTACGACAAACGGCCGGCCCACTCACGCGAAAGCCCGCTCATCGGAGCCTGGCGACGCGGATCCACTGAAGAGAAGGACGTGAGAAGTTGCGCACGAATGCCGATACTCTCATTGTGAACACGCGATGATGACCGACAAGGAGCGTGAGAGAGCCATGGCCGAATGCGAGTGCCTGAAGACCTGCCCCTTCTTCAACGACCAGATGGCCGAGATGCCCTCGATGTCGAGCATCATCAAGCAGCGGTACTGCATGGGCAGCAACGTCCACTGCGCCCGGCACATGGTCTTCCGGGTCCTCGGCCGGGACGCGATCCCGAAGGACCTCTACCCGAGCCAGGTCGAACGGGCCGACGAGGTCCTCGGCCACCGGTAGCACGGCGCTGCTTCAGGCGGTGGCGTCCTTCGCCCCGCGCAGCGTGAGGACCGGCTCGGCTCGCCCGTGCACGACGTCCTCGGTGATCGTCACCCGGTCGACGTCGGTGCGACTCGGCAACTCGTACATCGAGTCAAGCAGCAAAGACTCCATGATCGAACGCAACCCGCGCGCACCCGTCTGGCGGGCGATGGCCTGAGTGGCGATCTCGTGGAGCGCTTCGGGCGTGAACACAAGGTCGACGCCCTCCATGGAGAAGAGCCGCTCGTACTGACGCACAAGCGCGTTCTTGGGCTCGGTCAGGATACGCACGAGCTCGGCCTCGGTGAGTTCCTCGACGTGGGCGACCACGGGGATGCGACCGACGAACTCGGGTATGAGACCGAACCGGTGGAGATCCTCGGGCAGGACCTGCGGGAGCATCGTACCCGTATCGTGCTTGGTGGAGTCGGCCAGCTCGGCGCCGAAGCCGACACCCTTCTTGCCGACGCGATCGCCGATGATCTTCTCGAGGCCCACGAAGGCGCCGCCGAGGATGAAGAGCACGTTGGTGGTGTCGATGCGGATGAGCTCCTGCTGCGGATGCTTGCGCCCGCCCTGCGGCGGGACCGCGGCCTCGGTGCCCTCGATGATCTTGAGCAGCGCCTGCTGGACGCCCTCGCCCGACACGTCGCGCGTGATGGAGAGGTTCTCCGCCTTGCGCGCGATCTTATCGATCTCGTCGATGTAGACGATGCCCACCTGAGCACGCTCGACATCGAAGTCGGCAGCCGTGATGAGCTTGAGCAAGATGTTCTCGACATCCTCGCCGACGTATCCCGCCTCGGTGAGCGTGGTGGCGTCTGCGATGGCGAACGGCACCTTCAGGATGCGGGCGAGCGTCTGCGCAAGCAGCGTCTTGCCGCAGCCCGTGGGGCCGAGCAGCAGGATGTTGCTCTTGGATATCTCGACCTCGTCGCCGGTGTCCGCCTGACACCGCATCCGCTTGTAGTGGTTGTAGACCGCGACCGCAAGCGACTTCTTCGCCTGATCCTGGCCCACGACGTACGCATCCAGGCTCGCGAGGATCTCCCGTGGTGTGGGCAGGTCCTCGGCGTCGATGAGCTCCGCCGCTGTCTCCTCCGGGGCCTCATCGACGATGTCGTTGCACAGCTCGACACACTCGTCGCAGATGTAGACACCCGGTCCGGCGATCAACTTGCGGACCTGATGCTGCGGCTTGCTGCAAAACGAGCACAGGAGCCTGTCGCTCCCATCGGTACGATCGGTCGGCACGCCTAGCTCTCCTTCATTGTGCGCGTCGTGAACACCTCGTCGACCAGCCCGTAGGCCTTGGCCTCCCCGGCGGTCATGATGTTGTCGCGCTCGGTGTCTACGTGGATCTTGGCCGCGTCCTGCCCGGTGTGGTGCGCGAGGATGTCATCGAGGGTCGCTCGCAGACGCAGCATCTCCTTGGCCTGGATCTCGATGTCGGTGACCTGGCCTTGCGTACCGCCCCACGGTTGGTGGATCAGAATGCGGCCGTTGGAGAGCGCCGCACGCTTGCCAGCCGCGCCGGAGGCGAGCAGGACCGCCGCCATCGACGCACACTGGCCGATGCAGATCGTGGCCACGTCGCAGCGGATGTACTGCATCGTGTCGTAGATGGCGAGTCCGGCCGTGACCGAGCCACCGGGTGAGTTGATGTAGAGCTGGATGTCCTTCTCGGGATCCTCGGCCTCGAGGTGCAGAAGCTGGGCGATGACGATGTTGGCGCTCACGTCCTCGATCTCCTGGCCGATGAAGACCACACGCTCGGAGAGCAGACGCGAGTAGATGTCGTAGAAGCGCTCCCCCCGGGACGTCTGCTCGATGACGCTCGGGATGATGAGCCCTTTGGCCTGGTGACTCATGACGGCTCCTCTTCTGTGACGACGGTGTTCTCCATCAGCCAGGCGAGCGCCCTGCGGTGCATGATCTGCTCGCGCAGGATCGGCAGCGCGCCGTTTGCCGCCAGACTCTCACGCATCTGCCGCGCCTCGATCTCATCACCATTGACGAGTTCGAGGATCGCTTCGTCCAGGTCCGTATCGGCGACCTCGAAGCCGCGGGCCCGGAACAGCGACTCGAGGGCGAGTTCCTCGGCCACGCGCACGGCGGCCTGGACCTTGAGGTCGGCCTGGATCTGCGTCGGCTCCGCCCCGGTGGCCTCGACGTACTGCTGCAGGCTGATGCCGCGATCCTCCAGGCTCTCGAAGAACTCGCGCGTCATCGAGGCGGCGCGGCTCAGCACCATCTCGTCGGGCACCTCACCGTCGAGCCGCTCGACGAGCGTGCGGAGCGACTCGACCTCGACCTTGTGGTCGAAGCCGGTGGCTTTGGCCGAGTCGAGCTTCTCGCGGACGTCGGTGCGGTACTCCTCGAACGAGTCGAAGCCGCCCACGCTCGCTGCGAACTCGTCGTCGAGTGCCGGCAGGATCTTGGCCTTGACCTCGTGGACCTCGATATCGAAGTGCGCTGTCTTGCCTACGAACTCCTCGTTCGAGGACGTGTCGGGGATGACGAACTCGGCGACCGCACTGCCGCCGGGTGCCACGCCGAGGAGCGCCTCATCGAACTCGGGCGGCATCATGCCCCTGCCGAGCTCGTAGAGGTACTTGTCAACCTTGTTGCCCTCGTACTCCTCACCGTCGACCGTGCCGACGAAGGAGATGAGCGCGAAGTCATTCGTCTCGATCGGACGTTCGACGACCTCGAGGGTCGCGAAGCGCTCGCGCGCGCGCTCGATCTGGGCGTCCACCTCGCGGTCCGACGCGGAGCGTGCCGGGACGGTCACCGCAAAATCCTCGGAGTCGGTGAGCGGGAGCTCGGGCCGCAGATGCACCTCGGCCGTGTACGTGAAGTCGGCGCCGGGCTCGACCATGTCGAGTTCACCGACATCCGGCTGGCCATACGTCCTTACGCCCTGCTCGGAGATCGCCGCACCGTACGACGTGGAGACGATGTCCTCCTGGGCCTCGGCGAGTACGGCATCCCGACCCACGTGCGTGTCGATCACCGGGCGCGGGGCCTTACCGGGACGGAACCCGGGAATCCGCAGCTTCGAGCCGATCCGGCTGTAGGCGGCGTCGATCTCGCGATCGACATCGGCCGCCGGAACGGTCACGGTGATGCGAATCTGACCTTCGTCGATGTGTTCGATGGAGCTCTGCAACGGTCCTCCTGTCGGTGGTTCCAAGCGTCATATGAGCGGCATAGCGGCGGCCGCGGGCCTTTGCGTGGTGCGGGCGAGAGGACTCGAACCTCCACGAGTTGCCCCACCGGGACCTAAACCCGGCGCGTCTGCCAGTTCCGCCACGCCCGCATGTGAGAATCGCCGGACAACTATACCAGAGGCAGGGTGACCGACGCTGCGCCCTGTTAATCGGCTGACGAGCGCTACTCCGGTCAGTCGCTCTCGACGAGGCGTGTATGGCAGAAGCTGCAGTACGGAGCTGAATGGCATGTCAGACAGTAATCGGCACCCTCGTCGATGACCTCGACGCTGTGCTGCTCGATCCACGCGCCTGTCAGAGGCTCATACGACGTGTGGTGGCACATCGTGCACAGATCCGGTCCTCCGCTATGGCACGAGGTACACACTGCGGGGTCGCGCTCCGCCACCACCGCATGGCCCTCGGCTCCGGCAGACCACCTCTCGGGATGTGGCATGGCAAGTCCGTGGCAGCCGTCACAGTAGCTTTGCTCGTGACACATCGTGCACAGCGCTGCGTCATCCTCGGAGACATCCCCGTGGCCGCGCGCCCACGCCGACGCCATGTGCGTCTGCGGCAGTGGCTCGTAGTCGGCGGGATGGCACGTGGCGCACCCGGTGTCGGCGTCGGGATACTCCGGCGTCCCGTGACACGTGTAGCACTGCCCCATGAGCGACAGGGGGCCACCGCGCGTCGGCGACGGATGCGCGGTGCGCACGTGGCACGACACGCACGAGCCGTTTCTCTTAGCGTGCTCAACGTGGTCGATCAGGATGCGGTATCCCGAGGTAGCCGTGCGGTTGGGGTCGTGACACTGCAGACACACGTCATCAGACACCGGCTCCGCGTCTGCTGCGGGAGCGTCGACCGGATCAGCGAAGTCACCCGAGACGTGCGCCGCCACGTCACGCGCGAGCAACGCGGCGCGTCCCGCCACCCTCGTCGGCAACTCGTACCACTCGGTGGGAGCCTGGTGGCATTTCACGCACGTCACGACGGTGTGCGCGGACTCGGCCCAGCTTGCCGCCCGCAGCTCCATCTCGTGGCACGCGAAACAGACTCCAGGCGAGGACGTTCCAAGGTCGAAGGCGATAGCGAGCACAAGGATGCCGACGACGACGGATACCGCGATGCGAACCGTCGCGGGAACGGAGCGAAGGACGGAGCGCGCGCGACCACCAGGCGGCATCGCGGCTGTCGACTCGTCTGTGGTGACCGGTGTGTCGTGCTCCACGGCGGCTCTCCTACTCGACGAGTTCGAGGGTCGGGTCGAGGTTCAGTGGCGGTACGACGCCGTGACACCGGATGCAGAAGTCGCTCTCGTGGCAGGCCTCGCAGTTGCGGTGTTCGGCAACCCGGTCACCGTGGACCGCGCGCCAGTCGCTCGTGTGCGAGCGGGGGACGTCCCTGTGGCAGTCGGCGCACCAGTCCTCTTTCCACTTGTGGCAGGTGACGCACTCGGGGTCGCCCGCTTCGGCAGCGTGCGTGACGAGCCAGTCGACCGTGCTGTGGCTGTCGGGCGCCGCCTTTTGCGTGTGACACGCCGTGCACGCGTCCTTTGCGACGTCCCCGTCGTGGCAGCGGAGGCACTCGATCATCGGCGGGGTGTGCTTGCCCTCGGGACTGAGCTCATGCACGAGGTAGTTGTGGCACTCGACGCAGTCCATCTTGAGGATCGTGATGTGTGCGCGGTGCGGGATCTGCAAGTCGCCTTTGGGAGAGATCGTGCGCAGGTCGCTGTGACACTCGAGGCACGCGTCGTTGGTAGGCATCGCGAAGTAACCCGGTTCGCGAGACCCTGCCACCACCGACTGGTAGAACTCCCCCACCAACCGCGCGCGGTAAAGCGCCCGGGGGATCGGCCCGGGAGGGACATGACACCCTTCGCATCCGGCCTCCAGGTGCGTCGACGACGACCACGGGACGTACTGCTCGCCGAGGGCAGGATAGCGGCTGAAGAAGCCCGGCCGCGACGCCAGGACACCCGGGAGGATGATGAGGACGAACACGGCCAACATGACGAGACCGGCTCGAGCGAGCCGACCGCGCGTCAGCGCAGCGGACGTGTGTTTCTTCATCAGTGGCATTGGTTGCAGAACTCCTCGCCACCGTGGCACACGGTGCAACCGTCACCGCGGATGCGCGCACTGACCGCGTGGCCCGTCTTCCAGTTGCCGACGTGCGACGCGGGGCGCTTCTCGTGACACTCGGCGCAGTAGCCGGGCGTCCAGTCATGGCAGGCGCCACAGTCCTCGGACTCGGCCATCTGCCCGTGGAGCACAAGCCAGTCCTCGGCCATGTGCGTATCGGGAGCATCCTTGCGCGTGTGGCACTTGATGCACTCGTCGGTGGCCGAGTCGCCGTCGTGGCAGAGCGCCAGACACGTCTCCATCTCCGGGCGGTTGAACCCGCGCCGGTTGAACGAGTGCACGAGGTCTTCGTGGCAGGTGACACACTCCATGCCGAGGACCTCGACGTGTGCGCGATGCGGGATGAGCAGGTCACCGCTCGGCGCAACGCTCCGATAGCTCGTATGGCACTTCTGGCACGCGACCCGACGCGGGGCCTTGAGCAGGTTCGTGTCGTCCGGACCGCTGATGAGTTGTGAGTAGAACGCGGGGACAGACGCGGACGTGAACGACACGACACCGCTCACGCCGGGCTCGATATGGCACCCGGCGCACGAGATGCGCGAGTGTGTGGACGTCTCCCAGTGGTCCATCCGCAGGCCGAGCGCCTGGTAGCGCCGGTAGTAGTCGGGCTGCAGCGTTGAGATCACGGGGACGAGGATGGCGAGCACCACGAGGATCACGACTGCCGCCACTCCCCCGATGAGCAGACGGCGGCTCACCTCTACTCCATCTCCTTGAACTGTCGGTGACAGTCGTCGCAGTACGCCTGCTCGTGACACTCGATGCAGCGCGGATCGTCCAGTTCCGAGGTGTGGTTCTTGTGACGGCCGATCCACGCCGTCACCGGTCCGTGGAACGCAGGACGCTCGCGGTGACACTCGCCGCACTCACCCTCGTCCTGGTGGCAGAGCAGACACCGGTCGCGGCCCCTGAGTGCCTCGGTGCCGTGGAAGTCCTCGGTCCAATCGTCTCTCACGTGCAGGACCTCGATCGACTTCATGCTCACCTCGATGGGCAGCCCGTCGAAGACCGGTCGCTCACCGGTCGTGTGGCACTGCTGACACTCGGCCACCGTGTGACACCCCTCGAGGCAGGCGTTCTGGCCCGTGGCCCTGATCACGGCCGGGTGCTCGGTGCGCCACTGCTCGTTGGACTCATGGAGCACGTGATGGCAGTCGTAGCACTGCTCGGCAGCCTTCGTGCCCACATGGCAGCCGTACGCCACGCAGACACCGGAAAACGGCATCTCCTTGTGCTTGTCCAGGTACGTCTCGAAGTGCGCCGTCCACTTGTGGCAGCCGGTGCATGGCCGCGTCTCACTCGCAACCCGCGCGTGCGCGGGGTGCGGAATCCGCGCGTTGCGGCTCGCGTCGATGCTCCAGTCGTTCACGTGACAGGACAGGCACGCGTCGTTGGTTGGCGCATCGAACGTGAAGTACTGCGGAGTCGCGGTCGTCTCGATCAGACCCGTGTAGAAGTCGGCCACCAGCTCGAGGCCGTTGACGAGCACCTGCGTCTCGTGGCACGTCCGGCATCCGATGCCCTCGTGCGCCGAGTCCTCGAGATTGACGTAGCGCCGCTCGAGCAAGTGGTAGCGCGAGAAGAACTCCGGCGTGGACGTCGCCACCAGCGGCACCGCCACACCGACGATGGCCGCCGCGATGACAACCGCGACCGCTACGCCCACGTAGCGGTACATGCGCGTCACTGAGTCTGGGCGTGTGCCGGGGGCCTTCACCGAAGGCTCACCCGACCTCAAGCGCCTGCTCGGGCGCGTGGCTCGCGAGCACGACCTGGTCGGGCTCGGCGCTGTCCTCCTCGGGCACCCTGAGCGGCAGGACCTTGGCCGAGAGCGTCATGATGAGCAGGCCGACCGCAAGCAGGCCGAGGGCGATGAGGACCTCCACCAGGCTCGGCAGGTACGGCGCACTGTACTGGCCGAGCGGATCGACCGCGAAACCCATGGCCATGAGCGAGTAGCGCTTGAGGAAGATCGCGACGACGTACATCACCGATGCGGTGATCTGGACCGCGGGCAGGTGTCGCGTCGATCGTCCCGCAAGCAGCGCGAAGGCGCCGAGGCCGAGAACGAGGACGGGGAGGAACGCGATCGCATACTCCCCGGTGAAGAACTCGGCCAGGCGCAGCGCGTGTCCCGGCTTGGCCGACGTCGGCCAGAACACGGTCAGGATCTCCACCGCGAGCAAGAACAGGTCGATGATGATCACGGTGGCGAGCAGCGTCGACAGGCTGCGGAACATGCTCGGCTTGAACTTCATCGCACCGATGCGCTGCATGATGTATGCGCATATGAGCAGAAGCGCAACGCCCGAGGCAGTGGCCGAGGTCAGGAAGATCGGCACCATAACTGCGGAGTTCCACAGCTCGCGCGACTTGTTGAGCGATAGCACGAACGCCGTCGTGGTGTGCAGGTAGACGGCGAACGGCAGCGCGATGAGCGTCATCCGATGCGCGAGCTTGTGTCCGCCTTTGCCGGTGATGAGGATCCACAGGTCGACGAAGCAGATGATCATGTAGATGTTGGCCGCGCTACCGGTGTAGATGAACGGGGAGTTGAAGTTGGGCGTGAGCAGCATCCACACCGCACGCCACGGACGCTCCATGTCCGTGATGATGCCGAGCAGCGCCATCATGACGAGCACGCCGGCCTGTAGTACCGCAAGCCGCGACAAGGGCGCGAACTGCTTGGCGTTGAACAGGTGGACGCTCGCGTAGACGACAAGACCACCCGCCGAGAGGCCGACGTAGTACATGTAGTTGGTGAACCACAGGCCCCACGGGTAGCTGTCGCGCATCGCCATGACCGAGCCGCCGTGGGTGAGCAGGGTGGCCCACGCTATGACGCCGAGCCCGATGACGGTCACGAGCAGCGAGACGAACGCCCAGTAGCGCGGGCCGGCGGTCCTGAGCGCACCGAAGTCGAGGTCGACGCCGATGAGCCGCTTCACGCCGGGACGCGATATCGCCTTCTCAGCCATGTCGCATCACCCCACGTACCAGATCATCGGTTCGGTCCCATACTCTTCCTTGAGGCGCCAGACACGGCGCGTCTTGAGCAGGATCGAGACCTCGCTGTCCGGGTCGTTGAGATCGCCGAACTTCCTCGCGCCCACCGGACACGCCTCGGTGCACGCGGTCGTTCCGCCCTCACGCGTCCTGTGGATGCAGAACGTGCACTTCTCGATCACGCCCTCCTTCTCGTGCAGCGGCACGTCGGGGTTGATCTCGGCCTCGGCGATCTCCGGCTCCACCCAGTTGAAGTGCCGGGCGCCGTACGGACACGTGACGATGCAGTTGCGACACGCGATGCACTTCTCGTAGTCGATGACGACGATTCCGTCAGGATCGCGCCACGTCGCCGTCACCGGACAGCCGTACACGCACGGGGGCTTCGCACACTGCATGCACTGGACCGGCATGTACCACTTGTCCGGATCGCCGCCGTGGTCGTAAGCGAGGCTCGCGTGCTCGACGTCGACCTTGCCTTTGTCCATCTCGAGCACCTGGATGTAGGTGAAGCCCGAGTTGCGGCCGATGTTGTTCTCCTTCACACATGCATAGACGCAGCGGCGACAGCCGATACACGCTTTGACGTCGATGACCATCGCCCACTTCTCGTCGCCCGGTGGCTCGGCGTAGTGGACTGTCTTGCCGGGGTAGTTGACCGCCCCGTCCTCTTCGATGACACCGGACAGTGACTCGTTTCCGGGAACACCGCCTTCGGTGGCCTGTGCCGAGGACACGAGCGCGGGTACCGCACCGGCGAGAACGAGTCCGGCGGTGGCGCCAACGCCGCCGAGGAAGGTCCTCCGGGACAGGGTGCACCCCTCGGGCAGGTCCCGACGCGGCTGTCCCGCGGATCGCGTGCTGTCTTCGCTCATCGCTTGAACCTTCCCAGGATCAGGTAGCCGAGCATACCGGCGGATACGACCGCGCCGAGCGCCGTGAGTATCGCGAGCCACGCCGGGGTGAGAACGGCCGGCGGCGTCGGCGGTCCGGCCAGCGGCTTGAACGGCAGCCACTCCCCGACCGCGCGAACCTCCATCCCCGTCCCCTGGAACGGAGGCAGGGCGCCGACGTAGATCCACGACGGCGTGTGCGGGTCGTGACAGCCGGCGGCGGAACACTTCGGCTCGTTCTTGCCGTGGACTCCCACCTGCCACTCGCGGTACTTCTCGAAATGGCACCGCTGGCAGACGCGTGACACGTCACCGGTGACGTCAACGAACGTGCCGTCGGCGAGGAGCAGCATGCCGGGGTTTTCCGAGGGATCGTCGTGACACGCGAGGCACGCGGTGTCGCCCTCGCCTAAGATGTCGTGTACCTCGAGTTCAACGACGTGCTGCGTCATGCCGATCGGTAGGGCGCGCGACGGCTGACCGTCTGCGCCGAGCGTGACCGGATGGCATTGGGTGCAGGGGTGGAAGGCAAGCTCCCCGGTGGCCGACTGTCCCGCCAGCGCGCGGGGGATGATGAGCGCAGTCAGCGCGATCGCGGTGAGCACGAGCACCGCGGCCCTCGCACGTACCGTGCGACACGCCGACTTTCGGGAGTGGGACGGTCCGTGCTCGAGCGTCGCTTCTATGGTGCTCACACCACCCTCGTCGCCGTGGACGCTACAGTGGCACTGACACTAGCAGTACCCCGGAAACTGACGATTCACGCAGCGTTGGCGTCTTGTTAGGGTTATGTTTGCGGCCTTTCGGGCACGGTATTCTATGCTTGACGAGACCGTGTCGCGCCTGCGAGGAGTACGCGCCCGTGAAGAAGATCCTGGTGGTCGACGACGAGGAGTCCATCCTCAAGATCGTGGAGTATGCACTGTCCGAGGCGGGCTACGAGGTCCACGTCGCCCGCGACGGCAGTGGCGCCGAGTTCATCTTCGAGCAGGTCCAGCCGGATCTCGTCATCCTCGATGTCATGCTGCCGGGCAAGTCAGGACTCGATATCGCCAGGGATCTGCGCGCGACCTCGGGCGTCCCCATCGTCATGCTCTCAGCCCGCGGCGATGAGGTTGACCGCATCCTCGGACTCGAGTTCGGTGCCGACGACTACGTCACCAAGCCGTTCTCGCCCCGCGAACTCGTCAGCCGCGTCAAGGCGATACTGCGCCGAGTGGAAGGCGCACCAGCCGAGCGGATCGCGGTCGGCGACCTTGAGATCGACACGCAGTCACGCCAGGTGAAGATCGGCGGCGAGCCGGTGCACCTCACCACCTCGGAGTACGGGATCCTGCTGCACCTCGCGAGGCACCCGGGCAAGGCGTTCTCCCGGCCGGCGATCCTCTCGGCGCTGTGGGACGAGAACCCCGTCGGCGACGAGCGTGCTGTGGACGTCCACGTCCACAACATCCGCGAGAAGATCGAGGCCGACCACAAGAATCCCACGTACTTGCTGACCGTTCGTGGGTTCGGCTACCGGCTGAGGGAGCCGTAGGCCGTGGCTGGCCGCCGCCGAGGCTCGATCCGCCTGTGGCAGACCGAGCTGTTCATCGTCGTCATCGTGGTCGCGATCCTGATCCTGTCGGGGTCACTTTCGGCCGGGCTGAAGGCCACACTGACGCGCATGGCGGAGTCGAGCGAGCTGCGCAACGCCTCGGCACTCGCGCAACGTCTCGAAGCGAGCCTCCCCCTCGGCGTTGGTGGCGCCGCTGAGGTGCGGACCGTGCTCGGCGAGTACCGCGACATCTACGGTGGCGGCATCTGGGTGCACAACGCCGAGGGCGAACTGGTGGCATCGGCCTACGACACCGCGCCGACCGCCGCGGTCCTGGAGTCCGCGCTGCTGTGGGGGCTCGATCAAGACACGCCCCACGTGACGAGCGACCTGCGCACCAACGGATGGATCGTCGCGTCTCATCCTATCGCGGGAACCAGCGACGGACCTGCCGGCGTCGTCGTCACGGCAAGCAGCGCGGACCAGCCCGCCGCGATCCTGCGCTCGGTGCGCGACCGGCTGTGGGTGACCTTCTGGGTCTCGCTCGCCATTGCCGGCCTGCTCGGCTTCACGTTCTCGGAGATCATGAGCAGGCGCATCCGCGCGATGTCGGAAGCTGCCGCAGCGATGGCGGCGGGCGACTTCGAGCAGCGCCTCAAGACCGGATTCGTGCCCGACGAGATCCAGGACCTCGCCGAGTCGTACAACCAGATGGCGTACAACCTCGGTGCCGCCTTCAGCGCGATCCAGGAGAGCCGCCAGCAGATCGCCGCAGTGGTCGAGTCCATGGCCGAGGGCGTGCTCGCCCTCGACGTGACAGGCGCCGTCCGGGTGATCAATCCCGAGGCCGTGCGTCTTCTGCATGTCAGCGCGGACGAGGCACGCGGGATGCCGATCGAGGAGATCACGGCGGACGGCGGCGTGACCGGTGCGGTACGGAGCGCGCTTCAGGGGCAGAGCACCGTCGAGACCGTCTCGCTCGGCGACCGGATGGTCCGCCTTCACTGCACGCCGCTGCTCGACACCGACGACGATGTTGAAGGGGCCGTGCTGCTGCTTGCCGATGTGACCGATCAGCACCGGATGGAGGAGGCGCAGGCGCGGTTCGTCGCCGACGCGAGCCACGAGATGCGGACGCCGATCGCCGCAATCAAGGGCATGCTCGAGCTGCTCGACGACGGCGCCAAGGACGTGCCTGACGTATGCGACGACTTCATCCACACCATGCAGCTCGAGGCCGACCGTCTCGGACGCCTCGTCGCCGATCTCCTGACGCTCGCGCGCCTCGATGCGGGAAGTCTCGAACTCACGCGCGCGCCTGTCTACGTGACCGATCTTCTCGGCGACGTTGCTGGCGTGATGCGAACGCTCGCCGAGCAGGCAGGCGTCGAGATCGCAGTGGACGCGCCCGATGACGACGTGACGGTGCTCGCCGACCGCGACAGGATCGTGCAGGTGCTCCTGAGCTTCACCGACAACGCGCTCAAGCACTCGGCCGAAGGCACGACGGTGAATCTCGTCGCGCACGCGGCTCAGGATCGCGTGCGGCTCAGCGTCACCGACGAGGGGCTGGGGATCGAGCCCGACCAGGTCGAGCGCGTCTTCGAGCGCTTCTACCGTGCGGATTCGGCGCGTGGAGGAACCGGCACCGGCCTCGGCCTCGCCATCGCGAGGGAGATCGTCGAGGCCCACGGCGCGACCATCGAGGTCGAAACCGGGCCGCGGTCCGGAACGACCTTCAGCTTCAGCCTGCCGGTAGCCTGAACAGTTGGGCCGGATACCCCTTCGGTGAGCCTAACAAGACCCTAACAAGGCCAACACCGCCTCCGAACCTGCTGCGCTCGGATCGGGGCCACAATCCCTGTAGGAGATGCGGAGGCCACGACCCCCGCTCGGCTACCGGGAGGTAGAAGATCATGGAACTCGCGTTTGCAGCTTTCCTCACGATCGTTACGGCGGTCAGTGCCGCCGCGCTGGTCATCGGCGTACCGCTCGCTTTCGGCCTGATGGCCTACGACATCGTCCAGTCGCGCAAGGCCCGCGTGTTCGAGGTCGAGTCGGCGCCCGCGCACATCGCCATCGAACGTGGCGTGGCACGTGCGTTCGTGATCCTCGGTGCGGCGTTCTGGTCCGTCGCGACCTTCGTCGAGGCGTACTCCGCCGGGACGTCGGGCGCCGGCGAGGCCGCGCTTACCGCCCTGATCCCACTCGGCGCATCACTCGTGACCCTCGTCGTCGGCTGGTACTGGGAGCGTCTGACCGCAGCTGTGCTCATGCTCGGCGCGATCGGCGTGGTTGCCTACGGCGTCGTCTACGGCTTCGGCGGACAGACCTGGATCATCCTCACGGCCATGCTCATCGGTCCGATGATCACCGCCTCGGTCCTGTTCTGGCTCGCACGCCGCGAGCAGGAGGCCTACGAACGCGCAACGGCGCTCAGCCCGCAGCTGGCCTTCGCGTTCGCCGCCAGGAGCACGCTCGAGGGGTAGACCCCCAGTCAACCGGTTCTCAAAGGCCCGTCTCCCCTGCGGAGGCGGGCCTTCGTTGTAGGGCGCGCACGCCCGCGGCATCCGATGGTGCGCTAGGATTGCCGGAGGTCGTTCGTCACGACGCCTGTGCGACCAGTGAGTCCAGTTTCACTTCAGGCCGCTCGCCGCTCACCCAGCTCAGGCGGTGGTCGTTCACGAACAGCGCGAGCAACTCGCCGTCGCGCACACGGGTCAGCACCTCGACGCCACGCATCTGGCCGAGCACCTGCTCACCCTCACGGTCGGTGAGACGCGCGATCGTGTACGGCAGCATCTCGAGCACCCCCGGCGCAGTGAACTCGTACTGCAACCGATGAAGCGCCACCTCGAACTGCATCGGGCCGACCGCTCCAAGAACCGGCGCCTGACCTCCCCGGCGGTCCGACACAAGCACCTGCACGACACCCTCGGCCTCCAGCTGTTCGATCCCTCGCCGGAACTGCTTCGACCGGCTCGGATCGGTCGTCCGCACGGTGGCGAAGTACTCCGGCGCGAAGACCGGCATCGGCGGGAAGTGGAATCGCAGGCCCTCGGTGAGCGTGTCTCCCGGGTGAAGCGCCCCCGCGTTGACAAGACCGACGACGTCACCCGGATTCGCCACCTCTACCGACGTGCGCTCACGACCGAACATGGAGTGGGCGTACTTC
Organism: Coriobacteriia bacterium; assembly: GCA_030651765.1. Classification (GTDB taxonomy): domain Bacteria; phylum Actinomycetota; class Coriobacteriia; order Anaerosomatales; family Anaerosomataceae; genus UBA2272. The sequence continues at coordinate 238,531 of JAUSBY010000012.1, forward strand.
GTGGCGAACGGCCGCCCGGTGGTGACGTGCGTCAGCATCATGCCGCGCTCGAACACTCCCGAGCAGACGCGGACGAATGCGATCCGGTCACGATGGGCGGGGTCCATGTTCGCCTGGATCTTGAACACGAGCCCGGAGAATGCCCCGTCCAGAGGAACCGCTTCCCCATCTCTCGTCGACCTCCCCGTGGCAGGGGGCGCGAGGTCGACCACCGCATCGAGCAGTAGGCGAACCCCGATGTTGGAGACCGCCGCGCCAAAGAAGACGGGCGTCGAGATACCGGCGAGGAAGCTCGCCTCGTCGTGATCGCTCCCGATATGGCCGAGCAGCTCGACCTCCTCGATCGCGTGCGCGAGTCCGGGCATTTCCGACTCGAGTGATCCGGTGATCGGAATGTGCTGCTCACCGGCCGCGGTCGCTCCTCCCGCAGTGCGTGAGAAGCGGATCACCCGGCCCGCATCGCGTCGGTCGATCAATCCCTCGAAATGACCAGCGATGCCGACCGGCCAGGTCACGGGCGTGGGCGTGATGCCGAGCCTGTGCTGGATCTCGTCGAGCAGATCGAGCGCCTCACGGCCGGGCCGATCCCATTTGTTGATGAACGTGATGACGGGCAGACCGCGGTGACGACACACGTCGTAGAGCTTCAGCGTCTGCGGCTCCAGACCCTTGGCGGCATCGAGCAGCATGATGGCGCAGTCAACGGCGGACAGGACCCGGTAGGTGTCCTCGGAGAAGTCGGCATGCCCGGGGGTGTCGAGCAGGTTGAGCACGACGTCGCGGTACTCGAACTGAAGCGCCGCCGAGGTGACCGAGATGCCTCGCTGACGCTCCATGGCCATCCAGTCGCTCGTGACCCCCTGACGCCCGGCTTTGCCGTGCACGGCGCCGGCCTCCCCTATCACGTGCGCGTGAAGGGCGAGCGCCTCCGTAAGCGTCGACTTGCCGGCGTCCGGGTGGCTGATGACCGCGAACGTCCTGCGACGCGCGGCCTCTCTGAGTGCGGACGGACTAGCCGACATCGAACACAGACCGGGTGAAGTGGTCACACATGGTGGGCCTCTCTGCTTCGTCAGCGCGCGGCACCTCTCCCGATGGCGCGCCGCGGACGGTACGGCATCGAGGCGCCGGGACAGGATCGAACCCACTCTAAGGTGAGGACGGAGTCGTGGCAAACACGACACGACGAGATCACTGTCAGGCGCACAAAAGCCGACCCGCAGTGAGGCCGGCTTTCGAGGTTCGCGATGGTGGGCCGTATAGGGATCGAACCTATGACCTTGGGATTAAGAGTCCCCTGCTCTACCAGCTGAGCTAACGGCCCGAACGCTCGGATATTGTAACCGCTGCGCCCGGGATTGCAAATCGCGTCGAAGGGGCCGCCTGAGGACCTGCACTCAGGACAGCCCGACCACGTTCCCGTCGGCGTCGATATCGATGTGCTCGCCGGCCGGAGATGCCGGAAGACCCGGCATCGTGGTGATGTCGCCGCACAGCGCATAGACGAACCCCGCACCGGCCGAGACGTGCACTTCGCGAACCGGCAGCCGCCACCCCGTGGGCGCCCCTTTGAGCGTCGGATCGTGAGAGAGCGACAGGTGGGTCTTGGCCATGCACACCGGCAACTCGCACAGACCCGACTCGCTGATCGCCTGGATCGCACGCGATGCACCGAACGAGAAGTCAACGCCGGAGGCGCCGTATACCTGTGTCGCGATGGTCGCGATCTTCTCCCGGATCGGTGCATCGCTCGGGTACGTGAACGCGAGCGACGACGGCTGCTCGCACGCCTGAACGACCGCTGCCGCAAGCTCGAGGCCCCCCTGGCCGCCCTCGGCATGCATGCGATGGGCCACGACATCGAACGCCCCGGCCTCGCGCGCGGCATCGGCGATGAGCGCGTGTTCGGCGGGCGTGTCCGTCGGGAAGGTGTTGATGGCGACGACCACGGGGATGCCGAAGGACCGCACGTTGCCGATCTGCTTGATGAGGTTGGGCATCCCGGCGGCCAGCGCGTCGAGATCCTCGGCGAGCATGGCCGGGTCGAGCGACCCGCCGGCACGGACTTCGAAGCGGCCGGAGTGTGCCTTCAGTGCGCGCACCGTGGCTACAAGCACGGCGGCATCGGGGGCGAGTCCGGAAGCGCGGCACTTCATGTTGACGAACTTCTCGGCCCCCATGTCGGCCCCGAAACCGGCCTCGGTCACCACGTAGTCGGCGAGTTTCAGCGCGATGCGGTCCGCGACGATCGAGCTGTTGCCCTGCGCGATGTTGGCGAACGGGCCCGCGTGCACGAACACCGGGCCGCCCTCGAGGTCCTGCATCAGGTTCGGCTTGATGGTCTCACGCATGAGCACGGTCATGGCGCCGGCGACCTTGAGGTCCTCGGCGGTCACGGGGTCGCCTGCGCGCGTGCGCGCCATGATGATCCGCCCGATGCGGGCGCGGAGGTCGCCGATGTCCTCGGCAAGGGCGAGGATCGCCATGAGCTCGCTTGCCACGGTGATCGCGAAGTGGCCTTCACGCGGAACCCCGTGCATGCGGCCGCCGAGGCCGACGACGACGTTGCGCAGCGCGCGGTCGGAGATGTCGAGCACGCGTGGCCAGCTGACCGCGTACGGGTCGATGTCGAGCGGGTTGCTGTGGTAGATGCTGTTGTCGATGAACGCCGAGCCGAGGTTGTGCGCCGCGGTGATCGCGTGCACGTCGCCGGTGAGGTGCAGGTTGATGTCCTCCATCGGCACCACCTGCGAGTACCCGCCGCCTGCCGCGCCGCCCTTGATACCAAACACCGGGCCGAGCGACGGCTGCCGGATGCAGGAGAACGCCGAGTGACCGGCGGCGCGCAACGCCTGCCCCAGACCGACGGTGGTGAGCGTCTTGCCCTCGCCGAGCGGCGTTGGCGTGATAGCCGTGACGAGCACGTAGCGGCCGTTCGGACGATCTCTCATCCGCTCGAGCACGCGCAAGGAGACCTTGGCCTTGTACCTGCCGTTCGGCTCGACCTCGTCGGGCTCGATGCCGATCTCCTCGGCGATCTCACGGGCGGGCCGCAGCCGGGCCTCATGGGCGATGTCGATGTCGGAGAACATGGCGACTCCTTCTTCACGACCGTGGTGGTACGCACCGTACGCGGCCCGTATGTTCATGCCCCGGACGGACGTGAAATCCACCGGACGCACGACGACGACCCGCACCCGGCGGGCCGTCGCATGAAGTTGAATGGGGTGGGTAACGGGACTTGAACCCGCGGCCTCCGGAGCCACAGTCCGGCGCTCTAACCAACTGAGCTACACCCACCATGTGAGGTGCTGGCACGCCCGGAGGGATTCGAACCCCCGACCTAGAGATTAGAAGTCTCCCGCTCTATCCAGCTGAGCTACGGGCGCATGTCCGAGCGCCTGCCGGAGTGCCGAGTGAGAACGGTACCCGCGGACGCCCTACCTTGTCAATCGGCCCCCACCGGGGTCCGGGTGTCGATCATGGAGCGGCGGACGGGACTCGAACCCGCAACAATCAGCTTGGAAGGCTGATGCTCTACCAATTGAACTACCGCCGCGTACTGGTCGGGCCGACAGGATTCGAACCTGCGACCCTCTGCTCCCAAAGCAGATGCGCTACCAAGCTGCGCTACGGCCCGACCTCGAACCCGAGCGAGGCCCTCGCGGACCCTATGCTCGAGAGCATCGACCAGTATAGGGGCGGCACGTGGCGCGGGCAAATGCCACCTCGATCACGCCCCGGTGAGCTGGACATCCGGCCGAGCGCGCCTCTACGCGTCGAGCGCAGCCTTGAGCGCCCGGAGGGCCGCCCCCCGGTGGCTGATCGCATTCTTCTCGGCCAGATCGAGTTCGGCCATCGTGCGACCCGGCACCGCATTCGGCGAGAACAGCGGGTCGTAGCCGAAACCTCCCTCACCGCGCGCCTCGTAGCCGATAGACCCCTCGCACGCACCGACCGCGACCGTCTCCGACCCGTCCTCGTCGATGAGCACGATCACGCTCCGGAACCGCGCGGTCCGCATCTCGGCGGGGACCTCGGCAAGCGCGCCTAGGAGCTTCGCGTTGTTATCCGCGTCGGTGGCATCGGCACCCGCGTACCGCGACGAGTACACGCCCGGCTCTCCGCCGAGCGCGTCGACCTGCAGACCGCTGTCGTCGGCGAGCGCGGCCATGCCGAAGGCCTCACGATACGCCTGCGCCTTGAGCCGGGCGTTGGCCTCGAAGGTATCGCCGGTCTCCTCGACATCGAGCGGCTCGCGTCCCAGGTCGGCCACGGTCACGAACTCCCAACCCGCGAAGTCGAGCGCCGAGCGGATCTCGGCCAGCTTGCCGCGGTTGGCCGTGGCCACGACGACGCGGCGTACGCTAGCCCCGCTCACTGAAGGCCTCGATGTCCTCGGCGAGCACCCGACGCTGGATGGTCACGAGATGGGCCGTTCCCTCGGCGGCAAGGTCGAGCAGCTCGTCGAGACGCGTCCGGTCGAACGGCGTGCGCTCCCCGGTGCCCTGCACCTCGATGAAGCGTCCGCGTCCGTCGCAGACGACGTTCATGTCCACCTCGGCGTTCGAGTCCTCGCGGTACTCGAGATCGAGGCACATGACGCCATCCACTACGCCCACCGAGGTGGCCGCGATGTTGTCGATGACCGGGCTCTCGGCGATGCGTCCTGCGATGCGCCACGTCTCGAACGCGTCGCTCATAGCGATGAACGCGCCGGTGATCGCCGCGGTGCGCGTGCCGCCGTCGGCCTGGATGACGTCGCAGTCGACGGTGAGCGTGCACTCCCCGCCCATGCCGCCCGTGTCCACCGCGGTGCGCAGCGACCGTCCGATGAGCCGCTGGATCTCGTGCGTGCGCCCGCTCGGCGCACCGAGACTCACCTCACGCCTCGAGCGCGTGTGCGTGGACGCCGGCAGGAGCGAGTACTCGGCCGTGACCCAGCCAAGACCGCTTCCCCGGCGCCACCCGGCCACCGTGTCGGCGATGGTGGCCGCACACAGCACCTTCGTGTCGCCGAGTTCGAACAAGCACGAGCCGTGCGCGTGCTTGAGATAGCGCCGCGTGATGGTGACGGGCCGCATCTCGCGAACCCCTCGGCCTGCCGTCCGTTCCACAAGCAGCCTCCTCAGCTGTCGATGTCGATGGTGTCGAGCTCATCGGCCACGATAACACGCCCGCCGAAGCGCTCGCCCGCCTCGCATGCGGCCGCCTCGCGGTCGACCGTCGGCCACAGGTGTGACAGCACGAGAGTGTGGGCGCCCGCCTCCTCGGCGAGTGCGGCCGAGAGCGCAGGCGACAGATGGGGGACCCGACCCTCGTACCCGGGCGGAAGCGTCGCGTCGGCGATGATGACATCGGCTCCGCGGACCGCCGCGGTGACAGCCGGCCCGGGCGCCGTGTCCGAGGTGTAGACGAGCACGCTCCGGCCGACCGACACACGCAGTGCGAACGTCGGGGGGAGATGGTCGACCTCGGCCGCCTCGATCGTGAACGGGCCGACCGACACCGGCCGTCCGGCGACGATGTCGTGTGGCCGGAACGCCTCGGCGAGCTCGATCGTGCCACGCGCCGTGAGCATCGCGCCGAGACGCTCGAACAGCCCCGGGGGAAGATGTAAGTCCAGCGGCGGACACGGTCCCTCGGGCGCCCAGCGCAGCGCTGCCTGGAGCGCATAGACGTCGGCGAAGTGGTCGATGTGGGCGTGGCTCACGAACAGTGCGGCGAGTCGCGTGGGGTCCATGAGCTTCCCCAGATTGGCGAGCACACCGTTGCCGCAGTCGAGCAGGATCGCGGCGCCATCGTGCTCTACGACGTGACCCGCGCAGGCATGCCCGGCTCCGGGATACGAGGCGCCCGATCCCAGGACCGTCAGCCGCACTGCGCCCCCTCCGCCTCGTGTTCCGCGAGAACCGCCTGCAGACGATCGTCGAGCAACGCTTCGAGATCGCCGAGCGACACGTGCTCGGCCCGGGCGATCGGACGCTGCAAGACGCGCGCGCCGAGCGAGCGGAACTCCACGGCATCGCCGGTAGTCGCGAAGAGCTCGCTGCGCGCCGCACCGTCGCCCGCCAGCTGACCGCGCGCGGCAAGCGTCTCGGCCACTTCACGGGCGGTCTCCTCGGCCGACGAGATGAGCCGCACCCGCGGGCCGATCACCTGCTGGATCGCGGGCGCGAGCAGAGGGAAGTGGGTGCAGCCGAGGACGAGCGTGTCGATGCCATTGCGCTTGAGCGGGTCGAGATAGTCACGCGCCATCTCGTAGAACGAAGGGCGGATGAACACGCCGGTCATGCTCGCAAGCCAATCCTCCAGGGTGCCGCCCCCCATGCGCAGACCCTGCTCGACGAGATCCACGAAGCGCGGCGCAGCGGCCGAGTAGACCGTGACGCCCGCGTCGAGCGCGCGTACAGCGTTGCTGTACGCGCCCGACCGGATGGTACCGTCGGTGCCGATGACACCCACGCGCCGATTGACCGTCGCCTTGACCGCCGCGCGCGCACCCGGCTCCACGACACCGATGACCGGCACGTCGAAGGCGCGCTGCGCCAAAGCGAGTCCGGCAGCGCTAGCCGTGTTACATGCGATGACGATCATCTTGACGCGCTGCTGCGTGAGCCACGCGCCGATCTCGAGGACGAACGTCCGCACTTCTTCGGGAGTGCGCGGCCCGTACGGACATCTCGCGGTATCGCCGAGATACACGATGCCCTCATCGGGCAGCGCGCGCATGATCTCGCTGGCGACCGTGAGGCCGCCAAGTCCGGAGTCGAAGATGCCGATAGGGAGCGTGTGCATGCGAGTGAGTATAGCCCCTCGGGACGTTAGCTAACCGGCGCTGACGAGGCGCTCGATCTCCTCGGCGATCTCGTGCACGGGAAGCACCTTGTCGGCCGCGCCCGCGTCGATGGCCGCCTTCGGCATACCCCAGACGGTCGACGTCGCCTCGTCCTGGGCGATCGTCGTCGCGCCCTTATGGTGCATGGAGAGCAGACCTCGCGCACCATCGGCCCCCATACCAGTGAGCAGCACGCCGACTGCCCGCCGCGAGTAGCTCAGCGCCACCGACTCGAACAGCGTGTCCGCCGACGGGATGTACAACTGTCCCGGCTCTGGTACCGTGAAGCGCAGGGTTCTGCCGTCGACCTCCATGTTCGAGCCCGTCGCGGCGAGATACGCCGTTCCCGGCTCGAGCACCCCCGCGTCGGTGGCGGCTGCGACCTTGATCTTGCAGCCCGCGTCGAGCCAGGTGGCAAGCCCCGGTACGAAACCGTCGGCGATGTGCTGGGCGATGACGACGGGCACCGTCAGGTCCGCGGGAAGCCGCCCGAGCACGTTGAGCAGCGCCGAGGGGCCTCCCGTCGACGAGCCGATCGCCACGAGCGACACGGCGCCGGCCGAGCGGTCTGCGTCGCGCTCGGTGCCCGGCTGCTGTCCGTACGCCGGACTCCGCCTCCCCCGTATGTGGGTGATGACCTTCACCCGCGAGAGGATCTTCACGCGACGAATGACGTCCCGGCCGATGGCATCGAGCGCCGCCCAGTCCTTCGGCTCGGGCTTCTTGATGACCTCGAGCGCGCCGATGGCGAGTGCGTCGAACGCGCGGCCCATGCCTTCGCCGTAGACCGATGACGAGACGACGAGTATGGGCGTAGGCGTGAAGGCCATGATCTTCTCGGTGGCCTCGAGCCCGTCCATGACCGGCATGTGGATGTCCATCGTGACCAGATCGGGCTTGAGTCGCGCGACCGCATCAACCGCTTCCTGGCCGTTGCGTGCGATGCCGACCACTTCGATCGCCGGATCACTCGCGAGTATCTGGGAGAGCATCTCCCGGGCCACGAGTGAATCGTCCGCGATCAAGACGCGGATCGTGTCTCCGCCTGTCACACGCCCCCCTTTGTGATCTGCGTCAGCTGATGAGCCGCTCGACCGTGTCCAGGAGCGTGTCCTGGTTGAACACCGACTTGGTGATGTAGGCATCCGCACCCGCGTTGATGCCCTCTGCCTTCTCCTCGTCACGCTCAAGCGAGGTGACGATGATGACCGGGATCGATGACAGCATGTCATCGGCCTTGATGGCCCTGGTCAGCTCGAAGCCGGTCATGTTGGGCATCTGCACGTCCGTGACGACCGCGTCCGGGCTCAGGCCCTCGCGGAGCTTGGCGAGCCCCTGTGCGCCATCGGTCGCCGTCTCCACGATGTAGCCGGCAGCCTCGAAGATCGAACGCTCGAGCTCCCGCGTCGTGAAGGAGTCCTCGCAGATGAGCACGCGGCGCGGGCCGCCTTCCTGCTCCTTGACCGTGCTGCCCGCGCGGCGCGAGCGCATGCCGGTCATCTGACGGCCGTTGGCCATCAGGTCGGGCACGTTCAGGATCGGCACGACTTCCCCCGCGCCGAGGATCGTGACGCCGGCGACGTTGTCGACGCGCTTGAGGTGCGAGCCGAGCGTCTTGATGACGATCTGCTGCTCGCCGACGAACTCGTCGACGATCAGGCCGAGCCGATGACCCGAGAAGCCGAGTGTGGCGATCGGGATCTTGTTCTCCGGCGCGGACACCGAATCGAGCCCGAGGATGTCGCGCAGGTGCACGAGGGGAATCGTCCGCATCTGACGCCTGATGACCTCGCGTCCCTCGACTTTGATCACTTCGGACGGCTCGACGCGCAGCGTCTCTTCGATCGACGAGGTGGGAAGTGCGAAGGTCTGCCCGCTGACGCGCAGGAGCAACGCGCGGATGATCGCAAGCGTGAGCGGGATGGTGAGTCTGAAGGTACTGCCCTGCCCGAGCACCGAGTCGACGTCGAGCGAGCCCTTGAGCCGCTCGACCACGAACTCGCGCACCACGTCCATCCCCACACCGCGACCCGACAGCTCGGTGATGATGGCCGCAGTCGAGAAGCCCTTCTCGAAGATGAGGTAGCTCGCCTCGCGATCCGACAGTGACTTGGCCTCGGACTCGGTGATGTAGCCCTTGCGCACGGCGGCGGAGCGCACCCTGTCGGGATCGATGCCCGCGCCGTCATCGCTGATCTCGATGACGATGCGGTCGCCCTCCTGGCGCGCGACGAGCTTGATCGTCCCCTTGGCGGGTTTGCCCGCGGCGACCCGATCGGCCTCCGGCTCGATGCCGTGGTCCACCGCGTTGCGCATGATGTGGATGAGGGGATCGTTGATCTCCTCGAGGACCTTCTTGTCGAGCTCCGTATCTCCGCCTTCGATGATGAGCTCGACGTCCTTCTTGTACTGCTTGGCAAGGTCCCGCATGGCCCGGGGAAAGGTCGTGAACACCGTGCTGACCGGGAGCATACGCAACTCCATCGCGTGCTCCTGCAGGTCCGCTACCACGGTGGAGGTACGCGACATGTCGTCGGCGTACTCCTTGGCGAGCGCAACGAGCGCACGCCGCTGGTCGCCGAACAGATCGTCGAGCAGCCGGATGTCGTCAAGGAACGCGCCCTGCTCGTCGGCGGGCAGCATGCCGAGCATCGTCTTGATGCGACCCCACAGGTTGTGGACGTCGGCGCCCATGCCGGATACAGAGCGCAGGTCACGAGCCCGCTGCTCGGCCTTGATCTGCGAGATGACGACCTCGCTCACGAGGTTGAGTAGCCGGTCCACCTGACTCGTGCGGATGCGCACGGTCGCCTGGGTCTTGGACTTCAGCGTCTCCTCGCGCTGGGCGCGCTTCGGCCCGCTCGCAGCTCCGTCCTGGCCCTCATCGTCGTGTTCGTCGCCCTCGGCGTCCTCGGCTTCCTCCTCGAGCGCCGCTGCCTCGGCTGCAGCCTCCGCGGCGGCGACCTCCGCCTCCAGAGCCGCTCCCGGCTCCGGCGCGAGGACGTCGCTGTTGGCCATAGCGACCAGTCGCCCGGTCACGCCCTCGAGATCGGCCTCGGACGCCGCGTCCTTGCCGGCGTTCTCGGTGAGGAACACGACCGTATCGAGCGCCTCGAAGAACGTATCGCTCATGTCCGCGGTGTACGGGATCATGCCCTCGCGCACCTTGACCATGATGTCTTCCATGCGGTGCGCGATATCGGAGATCTCCATCAGCCCGACCATACGCGAGGAGCCCTTGAGTGTGTGGGCGTCACGCAGCCACTGATCGATGATCGGCCGATTGACCGGATCGGCCTCCAGGTTGATGATGCCCTCGTTCAGCCGCTGGAGGAGATCGGTTGCCTCCTCCTGGAACTTCGAGATGAACGCCGAGCGGTCGAACTCGACCATGCCGTTACTCCTTCAGGCCCGCGACACAGGGCGCTAGCTGACTATTCTGAACGCAGAGCCGACCTGGCTCGATTCCCGCGCGATGTTGGCGAGCTGCTCCGCCGCGCCGGCGACCTGCCGGCTACCGGCGGCGGTCTGTTGCGCGACCGACGCGACCTCACGCATCGCCTTGACGACCTGGTCGGTCGCGCTCTTCTGCTGCTGTGTCGCGGCCGAGATCTCTTTGGCCGAGACGGTGGTCTGCTCGATCGTCTCGAGGATCTGCTCGAGGCTGTCGCCCGTGACGTTCGCCAACTCGACGCCACTCTGGACCTGCTTGAGCTCCTGCTCGGTCGAGAGTACGAGGTCGTTGGCGGCGCTCTGTATCTCGGTCATGATCGACTCGATCTCGCCGGTGGAGTCCACGACCGACTCGGCGAGCTTGCGGATCTCGATCGCGACCACCGAGAAGCCCTTGCCCGCCTCACCCGCTCGTGCGGCCTCGATGGCGGCGTTGAGCGCGAGGATCTTCGTCTGGTCGGCGATGCTGTTGATGATGGTCAGCACCTGGCCGATCTGCTGACTGCGTTCGCCCAGCTGGAGGATCTTGTTTGCCGAGGCTTGCGTACGCGCGCGGATCTGCTCCATGGACTCGAGCGTGTTCATGACCGCCTGCTGCCCCGACTCGGCGCTACCAAGTGAGGTCTCCGCCATCTTGACCACCTGGTTCGCGTTGTCGGCGATCTGGCGGTAGGTCGCTGCGAGTTCCTCCATGGTGGCCGTCGTCTGGCTGATCGATGCCGCCTGCTCGGCTGCGCCGGATGCCTGCTGCTCGGTGGCCGAGAGAATCTCCGACGAGGCGCCGGAGAGGCGATTGGACGACTCCTGCGTCTGGGTGATCAGGTACACGATGAGGTCGAGCATCTGGTTGTAGGAGCGCGCGAGCACGCCGAACTCGTCCTTGCTGCTGAGGTTGACCTTGTGGCCGATCTCCCCGTCGCACGCAGAACGCACGCTCTGCACCACGAGACTGAGTGGCGCGATCATCTTCCGGCCGATCACGCCGAACAGGTAGAGGAAGACCGCGAGCAGGATCATGAACGTCCCGACCACGATGGCCGCATCCGTCAGCAGGTTCGGCTCTCCTTCGAGGTACCCGCCGAAGACGAGCCACGCCACGGTGAGCTGGATCGTGTTGACCGCCGTGACCAGCGCGAGGATCACGAGCGAGTACTTGAGAAGGAAACTGCTCTGGATCGTGTCGATGAGTCTCTTGAACATGTGCGTCTCTCCTAGGTGTTCTCGCCGACGGGCTCGAGGGCCTTCTCCAGATTGACGATACCGATCAGCCGGCCCTCGATGAAGACGGAACCGGCTATGTACTCGATCTGCGACTTGTCGAGCGTCGACAGGGGCGGCTCGACCGAGCCTTTCGGCACATCCACGATGTCGCCGATCTCGTCGACCACGATCGCGCTCGAGCACGTGTCGTTCGCGACGATGATCGCCGGCGGTTTCTCGTCACTCAGATCGATCTCGGTCCGGCTGGGGACCCGCATCAGTGTCGCGATGTCGGTGACCGAGACGATCTCGCCACGAACGTTGACCACGCCAAGTACGAAATCCGGAACGCGCGGGACCCGGGTCACAGCGTACTCGTTGTAGATCTCGCGGACCCGCTCGATGGGCACCGCGTACCACTCCTCTCCAAGCCGGAAGAGGAGCAGCCCGACCGTCTCGATCGCGATCGCTTCTTCGCCCGCCTGCGCAAGGGACTCGGCCCGGCGACGAAGTATCGCTCGATCCTCATCCGCATGGAACCGGTGGGTCGGGCCTGCCTCGGTCATAGTCACTCCCCACCCGCCGCTGCGGCAACGCTCAGCGCCTCGTCTGGCACCAGCCGCTCGAGATCGAACATCATCACAAGACCCTGTGCGAGCCTGCACACGCCAAGCATCCGGTCGGCGAGCGCATAGAGACTCGTGGGGGGCTGCATACAGCCCTCCGGCACCTCGACCACGTCCTCAACCGAGTCCACGATCAGGCACACGACCTGTCCGTGCACGAGGCAGAAGACCATCGGTGTCTCGAGGGTATACTCCCGTCGCTCCATTCCGACGAGTACCCGAAGATCGACGGCGGGAACGACCAGTCCGCGCACATCGAGCAGACCGACGAGGGCCGGCGATGCATCCGGCATCGGCATGAGTTCGACGATCTGCTGTATCTCCTGGACCGACTCGATCGGAAGTCCGTAGAGCTGCTCGCCAAGGCGGAATGTGAGAGCCCGTGGCACATCGTCGGCGCCTGGCTTCACGTCGGCCTCGTCGGGCACTTCAAACGGCGCGGTCACATCCTCCGTGACGTCGTCGGACGCGGGGGCAGCTGCCTGAGGATCCGCTACCGGAGCTGCGGGCGTCTCGCTGTCTTTCTTCTTGCGTGGCACCGACTACTCCGTTCAGTCTGCGTATCTCAACACCCTGTTGAGTTCCTCGGCACTGACCTCGCCGGACTTGACTCTCGCCAGGCCGGAGACCACGAGCGGCCTCATGCCCGCTGCCATCGCCGCCTTGGCGATGTCTTCGGTCGACCCCCCTCTGCCGACCACCGAGCGCACCGGCTCAGTGAACGGCAGCACCTCATGCAGCGCGGTGGCACCGCGGAAGCCGCTCTTACCGCAGTTGGGACAACCGGTCCCGGCCTTGTCTGCGATGTCTCCGGGGGCGCCCGGGATCCGGACAGCGAGACGACCGTCGGTCTCCATCGAGCAGTTGGGGCAGTTCAGCCGGACGAGACGCTGCCCGACCGCAAGCGTAAGGGCCGCGGCCAGGCTGTGCGGCTCGGCACCGAGGTCGAGCATGCGCCGCACGCCGGCGGCGATGTCCGCCGCGGGGAACGTCGCGACCACGAGCTTGCCGTAGCCGGCAGCCTCCACCGCGAGATGCACGTCCTCGACCGTGCGAAGGCCGTCGATCGCGATGACGTCCGTGTCCTGTCGCATGCCAGCCGCGATGTAGGCTGCCGGCGACGGACCGCCCGGCTCGATCATGACCTGCGCGACTGCAGGAATCTCGTGCTCGATGGACTGCTCCACCGAGTAGACGGTCTTCCCGGCCGAAGCGGCATGCGCAAGCAACGCGTAGTACGTCGTGCTCGACCCGCCCGCAACCGGCGCACACACGAGCAGGATGCCCCGTCCACGCTCCACCATCGCCCGGAGGGCGCGAGACTCCGCCTCGGAGACCCCGAGTTCCTCAAGCCCCCGGGGCTGAGGGCGGAACGCGGCGAGCGAGATCACGAGCCGCTGACCCGCGATGGTCGGTACAACCGACGTCGTGAGCACGAGATCGCGATCGGCGAGATGTGTACGAAGCCGGCCGAGCGCCGGACGTGAGGCGGGCACGCTCGAGAGCTTCGCGTAGAGCTTGAAACCCTCGATCAGCGACGCCTGGAGCGAGACCGGAGCGCTCGCCACCTTCTCCAGCCCGCCCTGCACGCGATAGACGAGGAAGAAATCCTCCTTGTAGGGCAGCAGATGGATACGGCTCGCGCCGCGTGCGACGGCATGCTCCAGGATGTCGGCGACGAGCAACGCCACCTTACGGGCGTCGGCCACCGCGAGCACGTCCAGGTCGATCGCCGAGCGACCGGACCCGGCAGGCGCCGCAGCCGCCATCTGCTCGATGGCTATGGCTGCGGGGGCCGACGGCGCCGCAGGAACGTCCTCCAGGACCGGCGCCACGGGCACAGACGGCGTCTCCTCGGCGGTCTCCTCGAAGAAGTCCGAGGCCGCAACCGCCGGCGCGACGATGTCCGGCGCGACAGCGGGTGCGGTTGCTGTCGCAGCACCGTAGTACTGATCGAGCGCGCCGGCCACTGACGCAACGTCGGCGAGGACCGGCTCGACTTCCAGACCCAGCTCGGCAGCAACGCCGTCGAGGACGAACACGTCCATCGGATCGCCTATGGCGACGGTGAGCATTCCCTCGATCTCGAATAGAGGCAGGACTCGCCGGGAGCGCGCGATCGCCACCGGCACGAGAGCGAGCGCATCGTCTTCCGGCGCGTAACTCGAAAGATCGACCTGGGGCACGCCCATCTCATGCTCGAGCACGGCGACGACATCAGACGCGCCGACGAGATCGCGTTCGGCGATGACGATGCCCACGGACACGTCGCGCGCGGATGCAGCCTCCTGGGCGTTACCCACCTGCTCGGCCGTTACCAGCCCCGCTGCCACGAGACTATCAAGCACCCGTGCAGAGATGCTGTTGCCGGCTGTCATCAGCGGCCCTACCCCTGGGCCTTCGAGAGCTCTTCGGCCACGGCAGCGAGCAACACGTCGGGGTCGACCGGCTTGGTCAGGTACTGGTTGGCGCCGGTACGGATGCCTGTGGCCATCGCCTGTTCCTCGGTCTTGGCGGTGAGCATGATGATCGGAATGGCCTTGTAGTTCTGATCGAACTTGAGCAGACGGCACACCCTGTAGCCGTCGAGCTTGGGAAGCATCACATCGAGCAGGATGAGGTCCGGCTTCTCCCCACGCGCGGTCTCGAGAGCCTCGGCCCCGTCCACCGCTGTGATGACCTCGTAACCGCCGGCCTCGAGGATGGCTTTGATCATCTCCAGGATGGTGGGACTGTCGTCCACTGCCAGTATCCGCGCGCCTGCCATACCCTCAGTCTCCCTCCCGCTCCGACCCCCGGCAACCGTCACGGCGCCGTGGGCTGAGCAGCTGTCCCATCTGCGCCTTTACGTCGAATCCGTGGCTTTCCGACACTCTATCAGACTGCGCTCGCACGTCTTGACCAGCAGATCCGCCTGGAACCCGCCTGAGAACTCCGTCCAGTCGCCTTCCGGAGACTTGCGAAGCGCCTTGAGCGCGTTCTCGTACTCCCGGGCGGCCGCCTGCCACTTGCGCTGCGACTTGTAGACGTTGGCAAGGTTCAAGTGCGCCAGCGCGAAGTCAGCATCGATGTAGATCGTCTTCTTGAGTTCGCTGATCGCCCGAACGGTATCCCCTTGCCGCTGGTAGATGATGCCGAGGATGTATCGTGCGACGGGGAGCAGCGGGTTTATGGCCAGCGCACGGTGGCACGCGGCCAGCGCCTCTTCGTAGGCGCCCGAGTCGGCGTGAACGTATGCCGAAAGCAGGTGCGCCTCGGCGTTGTTCGGATCCGCGGCAAGCACCCGCACGACGAGATCGAGGACCTCGGCCGGCCGACGCTCCTGCATCCGTGCCCGGGCCTGGGCGATCAGCTCGGCCGGACTCGCCAGGTCGGCGGGGGCAGGGTCCGGGGGTGCCGGACGCTCGGACGCCGGCTCTACGATACGGCTTCGTCGTGGCGTCCGCGCAGGCTGCGGGGCAGCCGGACGCGCTCCGGGCGCCTGCTTGCCGAACGTGAACAGCCGACGAGCCGCTGGCTTGCGGTAGAGGAACACCCCACCGATCTCGAGTGCCTCGTAGTCGTCGCTGATCGATGTCAGGGTCTCAGAGTGCCCGATGAACAGGTACCCGCCCGGGTTCAGGCTCTCGAAGAAGTTGGACACCACGCGCCTCGTCGACTCGAGGCGGAAGTAGATGGTGACATTGCGGCAGAAGATGACGTCCCAGTTGCCCATGAGCGACAGCGGGTACGGCTCCCTGATGAGGTTGTGGTAGCCGAACTCGACGAACGACCGGACGCGATCAGCGACCCGGTACCCGCCGACCGGTACCGACGTGTAGTGACGGGCCACGACGTCCGGGGGCACGTTCATCATGGACCGCTTGCCGTACACGGCAGCCTTCGCGTGCGCGAGCGCCTTGGTGGAGACGTCGGTGCCGAGGACCTGCGGCTTCCAGCCGAGCCCGTCGAGCGACATGTCGAGCAGCGTCATCGAGATCGAGTACGGCTCCTCGCCCGTCGAACATCCGGCGGACCAGATCCGCAGGTTGCGATTGTTGGAGGGCTTGGATGCCATGATCTCGGGCACGACCCGGTCCCGCAGCGCATCGAACTGCTGGGGGAACCGGAAGAAGCTCGTCTCGTTGATCGTCACGAGGTTCAGCAGCTCATTGAACTCGTGCTCATCGCGTTCGAGCGCCGAGTAGTAGTCGGCAAGCGTCGTGTAACCAAGCCGGGTGGCACGCGTGACAAGCGAGATCCTGAGGGAGTCGAGCTTTGACTCCTCGAGGTAGATGCCGGACTGATGGTGGAGCAGGTCGCGGAAGCGACGAAACTCCTCGAGGGTCAGATCCTTTGCAAGACTCTCGTTCAGCACGGCTATTCGTGCCTCCCGCCGGTCACGCGCCGACCTCGTCGCCAAGTCGCTCGATGAGTCCCGCAGCGTACATCCCGTACAGGATCTTGGCGGTCTCGAAGTCGTTGTAGCCCGTGAGATCCACCAGGTCGCGAACCGAACGTCCGCCGTGCAGGTAGCACAGGAGCATCCATTCGCGCGGCTTGAGATGTATCTCCATGGACTTGTCGCCGGGCGCACCGGCCATGACGAACTCGGTGTCCATCGACGGGATCTTCTGACGGATACGCCCCCACAGTTCGAGACGGCGCGACGCCTCCATGATGATGTTCTCGACCGAGACCGCGATGCCGATATCCTCGTCGTCGCATGTCTCGTCGGGCTCGAACCGAAGCTCGCCCTCCTCCCACCGGAAGAGGTCGAAGAGCGTGTCGTTGATCTGCTCCTGGATGAACGCCTCGAGCACGCGGCCATCGAGATACCCCTCGTCGACGAGGATCTGCCCGAGCCGTCGGCCGGCCTTCTCCTTCTTCTGGATCTTCTGGAGACCCAGCGCCTGCCTCAGCTGCTTTTCCGAGATGACGCCCGCCTTGACTATGCGTCTGCCGAGCGACTCGCGGTGCCAGTTGGAACTCGCGAAGAAGACGCGGCCCTTCTTGAAGCAGACCTTGCCCTGGGCGTCGGGCCGTTCGAGGTAGAGCGTGCCGGTCTTCCGCCCCGATGCAAGCAGGCGGAACATATCCTCGAGCGAGAAGTCCTTCAGGTTGCCCTCGAGAGCCACGTGCGGCACTCCCTGTGGTCGTGGTGGTCGTGTCGGGCGCACGGAAACGGCCCGGCCGAAGCAGTAGCGCGCCAATCGTAGCACGCCAGAGGGGGTGCTTGAACAACCACCGCGGACGCCGTTCGGCGATTGACGCACCTGCGCTTGTGAAAGGACTTGCACAAGTCCTTAATGTCTCTTATGCTGGCCACAAGAACATTCGCATATTCGTATGTACGGGGTACGGGGGACCAGAGATGGACGACGCGGAGTTCTACTGCCTCCATTCGGATCTGTGCAAGACCCTTGCAAACGCAAAGCGACAGATGATCCTCGGCTCACTTCGAAGCGAGGAACTCTCGGTCGGGGAGCTTCAGAAGCGCACGGGCATCCCGCAGGCCACCCTCTCCCAGCATCTCGCCATCCTCCGCTCCCGGGGAGTTGTGAATTCGCGGCGTTCGGGTAATCACGTGTACTACGCGATCGCCAACCCCAAGATCATCCAGGCGTTCGACCTGATAACCGAGGTCATGCGGGAAACCGTCGACGCACGAAAGGGCACCGTCGACGGGGTCGGCTAGGTCAGATGCGGAGCACGTGAGGCCGCGAGGACGGTACCGGTACCGACGATGCTAGGAGGAGAGCGATGGATGAGAGCGGTAAGAAGAGCCTCGCGATGGTGGTGATGAGCGGCGACATGGACAAACTGTTCGGCGCCTTCATCATCGCGAACGGAGCGGCCGCGATGGGTATGGACGTTACGATGTTCTTCACGTTCTGGGGCCTGCGCGCCATCAAGAAGAACGTGAGCACAGGAAAGACGTTCTTTGGCCGAATGCTCGGCGCTATGTACGGCGGAGACATCATGAAGGCCAACCCGAGTAAGTTCAGCTTTGGTGGGATGGGCCGGTGGATGTTCGGCAAGATGATGGGCGGGCACAACGTCCAGAAGCTCAGCGAGATGCGCGATCTGGCCGTCGAACTCGGCGTGAACATGTACGGATGCCAGATGTCCATGGACGTCATGGAGATTCCGCAGGAAGCGTTCATCGACGGGGTCAAGGAGCCGGTGGGCGTGGGGTTCTTCCTTCTCAAGGCACAAGACGCCGAGATCCAGCTGTTCATCTAGCAACGGAAACCTGGAACCTGCCGGGCGTCACGATGGCGCACGGTCATCACGGACCGCCACTGCCGGGTGTGCGGCCAGACGAAAGGAAGGCACCGCCATGTCAGACGACATCAAGGTCGACCTCGAACTCGATCTCAAGGGCCTGCTCTGCCCGCTCCCGATGGTCAGGGTGAGTCAGAACATCACGAACGTCCCCGTCGGCGGCGTCATCCGCGCCGTTGCCACGGACCCGGGCGCTATGGCTGACATCCCCGCGTGGGCCCAGTCCACCGGCAACGAGGTCCTGTCCGCAGGCAAGGAAGGCAGCGAGTTCGTCTTCCTCGTCAAGCGCATCAAGTAGCGGGAGGACACACCCCTTTATGGATACCTACCTCCAGATCACCACGGTCGTGGGCGTCTACGTGGCGGGCGTGGTCTTCGTGGCGGGGATGGGGTGGCGCATCTACCAGTGGGCAACCACCCCGAAGTCCCCGGTGCGGCTCGGCATGTTCCCCAAGCCGAAGACCCGCGGCGGCCGCATCATGAAGATGCTCAAAGACACCCTGATCGCTCCGCACTCGGCACGCATCGAGCCGCGGATGTGGCTGTTCGCCATGATGTTCCACGTAGCCGCGCTCGCCGCCTTCGTCGGGCATCTGCGGCTGATACAGGAGTACCCGGTGCTGCCCTCGCTCCTCGGCGCCGAAGGCATGAACGCCTTCGCGGGCTGGGCGGGCGGCATCGCCGGGACGCTCATGATGGTCGCGGTGCTGTACTGGATAGCGCGCCGCACGTTCGGCCCCTTCAAACAGCTCTCGGTACCTGAAGACTACCTGCTGCTCGTGCTGTTGCTCGGCGTGATCATCATGGGCAACCACATGCGGTTCATCGGCCACGTGCACGCCACCGACTACCGCGAGTGGTTCCAGAGCCTGCTCGCGTTCAAGCCGGTGATCCCCGACTCGATCCGCTTCAGCAATGTGGGATGGTCGCTCGGCACGCACATGCTGTTCGTGAACGCGCTGCTGATCTACTTCCCGTTCAGCAAGCTCGTGCACACCATCGGCTCCTTCTCCGCCAACCTCGTGAGGAGTGAGTAGCCATGGATTCGCAGCAGATCACCACACTCACGGGCGTTCTCGACAAGAAGATGAACCGGCAGCTCAAGCAGTACCTCGACATCTGCGCACGCTGCGCGATCTGCAAGGATGCGTGCCACCAGTACGTAGCCACAGGCGACTTCACGTACCTGCCGGCTCGGCGCGCCGAGCTCATCCGGCAGATCTACAAGAAGTACTTCACCAAGGCCGGTGAGTTCGTGCCGGCGCTCTACGAGGCACGGGACCCGGACGAGAACCTGCTCGACGAGTTGTACGAGTCCACGTACGCATGCACCGGCTGTCGCCGCTGCATGTACTACTGCCCGTTCTCCATCGACACCGCGTGGATCCTCTCGGTGGCCAAGGCCATCCTGATCGCCGCAGGCCGCGGCAACGAGATGCTTGGCCAGCTTGCCGACGCGTCCCTGTTCAAGTCCGACAACTTCGAGATGTTCCGCGACGTGATCGTGAGCGGCTTCAAGGACATCGAGGCCGAACTCAAAGAGCTCACCGGCGATCCATCGGCTGAGATCCCGGTGGACAAGCAAGGCGCCGACATCCTGTACGTGGCGCTCGCCGGCGCGCACAGCATCCTGCCCGCCGCAGCCATCTTCCACGAGGCCGGCGCCAGCTGGACGCTCTCGATGTTCGAGTCGGCCAACTACGGCTTCTTCCTCGGCGATGTGGAGAAGGCACGCAAGATCGCCGACCGGTTCATGGACGAGGCGGTGCGTCTCGGCGTGAAAGAGGTCGTGATCACCGAGTGTGGCCACGCCTACCGCGTGGCGAACATCTTCCATGAGGCATGGAGCGGCACGAAGCATCCCTTCAAGGTCCGCCACATCCTCGAGGTCATCGATGAGTACATCAAAGACGGCCGTCTGAAGGTCAGCCGCTGTATCGACGTGCCCGTGAGCTACCACGACCCTTGCCAGGTGGGCCGCAACGGCGGCATCTTCGAGCAGCCGCGCGACATCGTGCGCGCGCTTGCCACCGACTTCCGCGACATGACGCCCAACCGCGAGCAGCAGTGGTGCTGCGGCGGCGGCGGCGGGATCGTGGCCATCTCGGAGATGGACGCATTCAGGCTCAAGAGCGGCAAGAAGAAGGTCGAGCAGATCAAGGCGACCGGCGCCAAGATCGTCGCGAGCCCGTGCGAGAACTGCCGCCTTCAGATGGAAGGTCTGAACGAGACCGAGGACCTCGGCGTACGCATCGCCGCCATCATGGACCTCGTCATGGAGTGCATGGACCTGCCCGGCCGAAAGCAGGCTGCCGAAGGCGCGTGACGAACACACGCTGACGCGACCGAAAGGCGCCGGGCGACCGGCGCCTTTCGTATGCAGGTCGCCAACGGCTACCATGGCACCATGGGTACACGCCGAAAGCGCTCGAAACCCCGGCCCCGCACGTCCACCCGCGTGCCGAGAGGCGCTCTGAGCGTCCCCGGCTCGCGCCGACGGCGCTCTCACGGCCCACTCATCCTCGGCGTCATCGGCCTCGTTTTCGCGCTGCTCCTCGGCCTGGCGTTCTACCAGGCGTTCGTTCGCGGGCGCGCCGAGCCGGCGCCGCAACCCGGGACCGACGCGGAGGCTCCGGCGGTCACGATCGCCGAGGACGTCTGGCTCGCCTATCCCACCTACCTCGGCGGATCGATGCGCGACTCAGGCGGTATGGGGCCTGCGCCGGAGCGTCTCGATGTGATCTGGAAACTGCAGATCGGCACCGGACTCACGGCTCGCAAGAGCGACGACAAGCTCGTGAACTGGTCGGGGACCGGGTGGACGGGTCAGCCCACCCTCGTCTACGAGAGCGGGCGGCCCTGGCTTCTCATCGGCGGCTACGACCATGGACTGAGACGCATCGACGCATCGACCGGCACGGCTGTGTGGCGAGCCGAGCTCGACGATGTCATCAAGGGGACGAACACCGTCTACTACGAGCCGACGCGCCCGGCAGACGACCGGCTCGTCGTCGTGACCGGCTCGCGCCGCGGCAACGGCCTCGCCGTCGGCGATCCCGGGATCGCCCCCCTGCGGGCGTTCTCGTTTTCCACCGGGGAGGAGCTCTGGCGACTGCCGGTGGCCCGCACCGAGAACTACAGTCAGGACGTGGACGCGAGCCCGCTGCGCGTGGATGGGCGACTCGTCGTGGCGCTCGAACCCGGCTACGTCCTCGCGCTCGACGCAGCATCACTCTCACCCGGTCCCGGCGGGCACCCCATGCCGAGTGTCGTGGCGAGCTCCCCGCTTCTCTACACAGCCGATGACGTGACCGCGCACGCCGAGAACGGCGGCAGCAACCTCGCGCTCGAAGGCTCGCCGGCCGTACTCGGCGACCGCATCTACATCGCGTCGAGTTCCGGACACGTGTACGGCCTGAACCGCGAGACACTCGCGATCGAGTGGGCCTTCGCGCCCGGCGGTGACTTCGACAGCACGGTGGTCGTGACACCGGACGGGTACCTGCTGGTGGGCATGGAGCGCCAGTACGTCGCGCACGGCGGCGTGTTCAAGCTCGACCCGCGCAAGCCGCCCGGGGAGGCGGTGGTGTGGTTCTTCCGCACCGAGGACCGTGGCATCGCCGAGTGGGCCGGCGGTGTCATCGGCTCGGTTGCCATCAGCGCCGAGGACTCGGGTACCCCGCTTGCGGCGTTTTGCAGCGTGGACGGCAACGTGTACGTCGTCAACCGGGACACGACCGATGGCGACGGCCCCGGTCCCGACGGCGTCACGCGTTACCCGCGCCCGAAGCTGCTCTTCCACGACTCCATCGGCGGAAGTATATCGACACCCGTGATCGTGGACGATTCAATGGTGGTGGCGGGACTCGACAACACGGTGCGACTGTACGACATCGCGCCGACGGCCGACGGGGTCTCGATCGCGGAACGCGCCCGCTTCACCGCCGACGGACCGTTCGAGTCCACACCGCTCGTGTGGGACGGCCGCGTCTACATCGGATGCCGCGACGGCTACCTCTACTGCCTCGGACAGTGATCGGGCCTAGACGTCCCGAGCCGCCGCCAGGGCGGTCACCAGCCCGGCGACTTCGCGCTCGCTGGTCATGCCGCCGTCGTCGGCGACGAACAGGCCGCCTGCCCGCGCGAGCACGCCGATCATGCTGCCGAGCGCCTCGGCACGCGCCGGATTGCCGAGCTCGCCGGTGAGCAGGCCGCCGATGACCGCGAGACCCGCCTCACGCGCCGCCCAGAACAGACGGTCGAACGCAGGGACGCCGAGCCCGCCACCGGCATGCACCGCGACGAAGCCGGCCCGTGCGATCGCAGGCAGCAGCGGGCGGATATCACCGTCCGAGTGAAAGATGGCGGGCAGGCCGAGTGCGCGCGCCGTGTCCACGATGCGGGCGTAGCGCGGCAGCAGCTCGGCGATGGCGAAGTCGGGCGCCACGAGCGGTCCGTCGGTACCGGCGAGGTCCTCGGCCAGCACGATCGCACGGGCGCCCGCCTCGGCACCGCGCGCGACCTCGGCCACAAGCGTGTCGAGTCGCGGATCGAGTTCGGAGCCAATCTGCTCGGGCCGGGTGAGCGTCTCCCGAAGTCCTTCGAGCGGACCGCGCGCCTCGATGACCGGCCATAGCGGCCCGGACAGCGTCCACATCGGCGCGACAGCGGCGTCCGCGAGTCCGGCAGCTGCCGTCTCGGCCCACAGCTCACCCGCGGGCACGAACGCGAAGGAGGCACGGAGCACGTCGCACGCCTCGACGAGGTCGGGCACCGGCCCGTGCGAGGCGCCGATGACCGGGCCGAGAGCCTCGGCGGGCACGAACGTCAGACCGAACGGGAAGGGGGCGCCATTGAGTGAGAGTCGGTCCATGGCTAGATGCTGCGCACCCCGAAGCCCACAAGCTCCGAGAGGCCCCACACGATGAGAAACGCGCTCGTCACGCCGAGCGAGACCGCGAGGAAGGCGCGCTTGGGTTCCATGTCGAGCAGCCACGCCGCGGCCGTGCCCGCGTAGGCGCCGGTGCCGGGAAGCGGAACCGCAACGAAGACCGCGAGTCCGATGAAGCCGTACTTCTCCACGAGCGGGTGGGCCTTGGCCCGGATCTTCTCGAACCTGCGGTGCAGCCAGCCGCCCTCGGGGAAGCGCTTGTAGACGAACTCGAGGAAGTAGTAGCCCGGCCAGAAGATGGCGAGGCTCGCCAGGTAGATGATCGGCAGGTAGATCTGCTCGCCGGCGGCAACCGCCCACGGGATGGCTGCACGCAACTCGATCGTGGGTATCCAGGACACGAACACGTACTTGAGCCATGCGGGCAAACCGGCCAGGAACTCGGGCATCGCTTACCTTTCGGGGGCGAAGACGTCGTAGATGCGCTCCACTTCCGAGCGCCAGTACGCTTCTGGGTCGGACACGTCGCGGCCGAGGCGGGCAGCGTTGCGGAAGTAGCCGTCACCGGGCATGCCGGTGTCGGCGCGGACCACGAGCGAAGCGAGCATGATGCCGTGCGCGGCGTCGGCCTCGGTACAGATCTCGTTCAGGAAACCCATGATCGCCCATGAGCGGGGCTTGAGATCGACCGCGCTCACGGCCCGGCAGATCTCGGCGTACGTGATCGTGCCACGCTCCCGCGCTCGCTCCTCGAGCAGCGCGTTGGCCTGGGCCTTGGCGGCCTCCCAGGCCTCGGCGGGGAAACCGTATCGTGTGTTCTCGGACATGGGAGAGAGTATGCCACAGCCCCGCGGTAGAATGACCTCAGCCGATGGACACTCGTTACCACATCCCCGCTGACGACACCGACCTCCTCGCCGAGTGCGAGGTGCAGACCTTTCGCGCCACCGGACCGGGCGGTCAGGGCGTCAACACCACCGACAGCGCCGTGCGCATGCGACATCTGCCAAGCACGATCACGGTCGTGTGCCGACGCGAGCGCAGCCAGCTGCAGAACAAGCGGGTGTGCCTGGAGCGGCTGCGACAGCGCCTCGAGGCGCACAACGCGGCGCTCGATGCGCCCAAGCGCATACCCACGCGCAAGAGTCGCTCGGTCAAGGCGCGTCAGGTTGAGACCAAGCGTCACCACGCGCGCGTGAAGCGCACCCGTGGACGGGTGGACGCCGGCGAGGAGTAAGGCGCTCGTCTTAGGGCAGCTGGCCCTGCGAGTGGCAGTTCAGACAGAGGTTGTCGTCCTTCTCCACGACGAAGCGGGGATTCGTTCCTTCGTGGGGGAACGTCTGGAACCTCGGATTGTCGGCCTCGCTCAACCCGTCGAGCTGTAGGATCGAGAACGGGGCGGCCTCGGCCGAGCCCGACGTCTGGAGTGTGCCGACGTTTCGCGCATCCTCGTGACACTGCTGACAGATGGGGCCACGTCCCTCCTGGCCGGTCGCCCCCTGCGAGCGCGGATCCGGCATGAGGTAGCCGCGGTTGCTGCCCCCGAGCGCGCCGAGTGCGGTGGCTGTGGTCGGCATGGCGCCTGTCAGGATCGGCAGACTCCGGTAGACGAACGGCGCGGCGGGTGCGGCTGTCGAACTCGACTCGACGGGATGGTTGTGTGTCTCGGACAGGTCGCCCGCGCGGCCCGCGTGACATGCGAGGCACCAGTCGGAGCCGTACTCCCCGACCGCGATCGACGCGTCACCGGGCGTGCGCCGGAGCAGCTTCGAGCTCGTGGGGTTCTGACCACTGCCCCCACGCCTCCGGTCACCCTTGAAAGCCGCGACCGTGCTCTGACCGTGCGGCGAGTGGCAGTCGGTACACGTCAACGTCCCGCCGACGCCTCCGAAAGCAGCGCCCATGCTGCTCCCGCCCGTGCCGGCGTCTCCCCCGGGTATCGCCGCGGTCGTCTCTGTACGGTGGATGGCCGCCGGCTCGGTCTCGGTGCGTGCATAGACCGTCCCGTACACGCCCTTGCCGCCGGTGCCATCGTGGCAGAACCCGCACGAAGCGGTGATGGTGGGGCCGGGAAGCAGCATCGGGTGCTCGGCGTCGTGCGCCATGTGACACTGCGCGCACTTCGCGGTCGTCGTCAGGTAGCCCGCGTGCACACCGGACGGACCCGGGACGCCACCGCCATACTCGGGACCGTGGCACGACCAGCAGGTCGTGCGGACGGGAAGCTCCTCCATCGGCCACATGACGAACGAACCATTGACCTCGTCATAGGCGAACGCGACGCTCGCGCCGCTGAGCAACAGCGCGAGCGCGATCGTCGCCACAACCCCCCGGAGCCAAGACAGATTCCGCCCCATATGCCCCTCGCTTCGCCGAGCGCTTCGTATGCCGCTACGAATACTATGGTCATCGCCTAAGCTTCGTCAATACAGCGCAACCTCTTCTCAGCCGCAGGCAGTTCGGTGAGATGCGGCTGGGCGGTATGACCCCTACTCACCCAGGTCACGTGCGGCGCGAGCCCTGGCGACGATAAGGACCCCGCGCACGACAACGCGCCCGCCCGCGGGTATGCGGACGAGCGCGTGGTTGCGTGTGGTGGAGGCGCGGAGAATCGAACTCCGGTCCACGACAGCCCCCTGGGGAGCATCTCCAGGCTCAGTCACATCTTGGCATTCGGTCGGGGCGACACGGTGTGACGAGCGTGCCCGTTCCTAGCTGGTTCGGTCTTTCGCGTGAGCATACCGGCTACGTCTTACGCGGCAGTCCCCTTAAGTGACGTCAGATCCGGTGACGGGGACGCGCACCGGGAGACGTCGCTGCACTATTTAGGCAGCGAGAGCGTAGTCATTGTCGACGTTTGAGCGTCGTTTGCCCCTGTTTAGCGAGGTAAGGCGACCTCGGCCTGCTTCTCCCCTCAGAACTACCGTGTCGAAACCAGTCGCCCCCGGCAGGTGAGGTATGTGAAGGTGCGTCCGGACCCAGCGCCCGGGAGCACAGTATAGCGCGCGTCGTGCCACCCTACGAGCAGGACATCGGGTATCGTGGGCGGAAGAAGAGAAGGAACCGAGTGCCGAAGGAGCGAGGCCCATGACGCTACGACCCGCCCGCGCGCACATCCGCGCGCTCACGATCGCCCTCGCGGTCGCCGCGCTGCTTGCGCTTGCCGCCTGCGACTCGCTGCCCGAAGCGGTGACCGACGTGCTGCCCGGCCCCGCTGCTACCGCCGAGGACGACGACCGGATCGCCGTGGTCGCCGACTACTTCCGCGCCCACCTGGCTGCCGATACCCGCGCGCTTGCCGATACCGTCGTCGCCGACGCCCGTGAGTACCTTGAGACACCTGGCCTCGAACGCGTCTCCACAAGCGCCGCGGGCCAGATCATCGACGAGGTCTGGGACGAGTCGACAGTGACCTTCACGATCGACTACCCGTCCGGGATCAAGGCGTACTCGCGCCTGATACTGCCCGACTCCTCGACCGCCCGCACCATCCGCTTCGAGAACAGCAACGACGCAGGTGCCGCGTACGAGGGGAACGTCAGTGTGACACTCGAGGGTGAGCGGTGGGTCGTCGACGCCATCGACGGCGTACCGATCGCGACGGTTCTCAAGGGCGAGTTCAAGGCGCCGTAGGCCGGCTCCCGGCCTCTACTCGCCCTTCGTCCGCTCCCGAAGCGCCCTCTCGACATCGCGCTTCTGGTCGCGCTCGGCGATCGCATCGCGCTTGTCGTAGTTCTTCTTGCCGCGGGCCAGGCCGATCTCGACTTTCACCAGATTGCTCGCAGACAGGTAGATCTTGAGTGGCACGAGCGTGTACCCGCGCTCCTTGGTCTTGCCGATGAGATAGCGGATCTCAGCCTTGCGCAGAAGCAGCTTCCGCTCGCGGTCCGCGCGCACGTTGCTGCGGTTGCCGTGGCTGTACGGTGCGATGTGCACGCCGTGGAGCCAGACCTCGCCCTTGCGGATCGTGGCGAACGTGTCGCGCAGGTTCGTCTTGTTCTCGCGCAGCGACTTGACCTCGGTGCCCGTGAGCACGATGCCCGCCTCGAAGGTCTCATCCACGAAGTAGTCGTGGAACGCCTTCTTGTTGGTGGCTATGGTCTTGACCTCGCGCGCCACGGTCTCTCCTCGAGAATGCACCTCGGGCGCCCCGTGCGGGACGCCCGAGCATTCTAGCATGCGTGCTTTGCGGCTCTACGGCGTGAAGTCAGTACCCGGCTCGAGTCGGCGCACGAACGCCGCGAGCAGCTTGGCCGTGTTCTCCACATCTTCGAGCGCGAGCACCTCGGTGGGTGTGTGCATGTAGCGAAGCGCCACGCTCACGAGCGCGGCCGCCTTGCCGCCACGGGAGAGCTGGATGGCGTTAGCGTCGGTGCCGGTGCCGCGGGGTGCGCCTTCGATCTGGTACGGAATCTTCTCGGCCTCGGCTGCCTCGATCAGAAGCTCGAGCACCTTCGGGTTGATGTTGGCGCCGCGGGAGAGCACGGGGCCCTTGCCGCAGCAGACCTCGCCGAACTTGCGCTTGTCCACGTCGAGGTAGTCGGTGGCGTGCGTGACCTCGACCGCGATACCCACGGCCGGGTCCTGGCTGTAGGCCGAGGTGACGCCGCCGCGCATACCGATCTCCTCCTGCACGGTGCCGACAGCCACCAGATCACCCGCAGCACCGCCAGCCTCACTCACGAGACGCAGCGCCTCGGCACAGATCCACGCGCCCATCTTGTCGTCGAACGCGCGCGATACGGCCATGCCGTCGCCAAAGGTCTCGAAGCCGACGCCGTAGGTCACCGGGTCGCCGACGCGCACGCGCTTCTTGACTTCCTCGCCGCTCATCCCGAGATCGACGAACATCCGGTCGATCTTCACGACCTTCTTGCGATCCTCGTCCTCGAGCAGGTGGATCGGCAGACGGCCGAGCACGCCGCGGAACACGCCGTCTTTGGTGTGGACATCGACGCGCATGCCGGGCAGGATCTGCGGGTCGTGACCGCCGATGGGCGCAAACGCGCAGTACCCGTCGTCGGTGATGTAGGTGACCATGAAGCCGATCTCGTCGATGTGACCGGCAAGCATGACGCTCGGACCGTCGGCAGTGCCTTTGAGCAGCGCGTGGACCGAGCCCATGACGTCGGTTGTCACCTCATCGGCGATCGGCGTGACGTACTCGCGATAGACCTTCGCCGCGGGCTGCTCGTAACCGGACGGCGACGGGGCCTCCACGAGGGTCTTGAAGAAGTCGAACGACTCGGGGCGCATGAAACGGCCTCCTCGGGCAAGTAGCGGACGTAGTGAGACAGTGTAGCGCCGGGCAGACTCAGGCGCCAGATGAGGCGGCGGCCCGGGCTACACGAGCTCGAAGTCCAGCCGCCGCTCGGCCACGTTCGCGTCGAGGATGCGCACGCGCACCTGCTGGCCAAGGCGGTAGGTGACGCCCTTGTTCTCGCCCCAGAGCATGAAGCGCTCGGCGTCGAGACGATAGTAGTCGTCGGCCATGGTATCGACGTGCACGAGTCCGTCGGCGGTGTTGTCGAGCTGCACGAACAGCCCGAAGCCCATGACGCCGGTGACGATGCCGTCGAAGACCTCGCCGATGTGGTTGGCCATGAGCGCCACGAGCTTGACCTTCTGCGACTCGTTCTCGGCGGACTCGGCTTCGCGCTCCATCGCCGAGGCGTGTTCGGTGAGCCACTCGAGCTCGGGCACCATGTGCGCGGCGGGCGGCTTGTCCAGAGCGCGCACGAGTTGCGCCTTGAGCAGCCGGTGCACGATGAGATCCGGGTAGCGGCGGATAGGGCTCGTGAAGTGCGTGTACGCCTCGCTCGCAAGGCCGAAGTGCGGGCCGAGGTAGTGCACGTACCGTGCGCGCTCGAGTGCGCGCAGCAGCAGCGAGTTGATGAGCCGCTCTTCGGGACGACCGTGCGCGAAGGCCACGATCTTCTGGAACGTGCGCGGGCTGGCGCCGTGCACGTCGCTCATCGGGTAGCCGAACTCCTTGAGCACCACGGCGACCTGCGCGAGGGCGTCGGCGTCCGGATCCTCGTGGATGCGGTAGACCATCGGCGCCTTGGCCGAGGTCATGTGCCGGGCCACGACCTCGTTGGCGAGGATCATCGCCTCCTCGATCATGTTGGTGGCCTCGGTGCGTGAGCGCAGTACGACGCCGGTCGGCTCGCCGCGCTCGTCGAGCGTGACGCGCGCCTCCACCGTCTCGAAGTCGAGCCCGCCACGCGCGACGCGCCGCGCGTGGACGACGTCGGCTATCGTGCGGAAGTCGAGCACGGCTCGCTCCATCGTCTCATCGGGGAAGCCGCCGCCGTCGAGCCAGCCCTGCACCTCGTCGTAGGTGCAGCGTCGATCACTGACGATCACCGACGGGTAGCACTCGTAGCGCTCCACGAGCCCGGTCTTGTCGAGCAGCATCTCCACGGTGAACGTGAGGCGTTCCTCGCCCGGGTTGAGCGAGCAGATGACGTTGCTCAGGTGCTCGGGGAGCATCGGCAGAACGCGGTCGACAAGGTAGACGCTCGTGGCACGATGGCGCGCCTCGACATCGATGACCGAGTCCCACGGCACATAGTGGCTCACGTCCGCGATGTGCACCCACACGCGGAAGCCCTTGCCCTCGCGCACGATCGAGATCGCGTCGTCGAAGTCGCGCGCGTCGGCGGGGTCGATCGTGAAGGTGAACAGGTCGCGAACGTCGCGTCTACCGCGCCCGAGCTCGCCTTCGATATCCTGGCCGAGCGCCTCGGCGGCCTCGGTCACCTCGGGCGGGAACTCGGTTGCCAGCCCGTGCTCGCGAATGACGATCTCAACGTCCACGCCCGGCGCGTCTGCGGGGCCGAGCACCTCGGTGATGACACCCTGCATCGCGTCGCGGCGATCGGCGTAGCGCGTGATGCGCGCGACCACGATGTCGCCCGGGTTCGCGTCGGCCTTCATCTTGGCGAGATCGACGAACAGGTCGCCTTTGATGCGCGCGTCGGTGGGCACGACGATGCCGAGCTTGCCGTGACGCTCGAAGCGTCCCACCACCTCGGTGAGCGCGCGCTCGATGACCTGCACGACCTCTCCGGCACGGCCGAGGTGCGTCTTGCGCGGCTCCACGCGCACCGCGACCGTGTCGCCGTGCATGGCGCCGCCGGTATCGCGCTTACCGACGTAGATGTCGCCGAGCGGCGAGGACACGAACCCGAACCCGCGGCGGTTCATCGACAGACGCCCCACAACGAGGTTCCGCTCGCGCAGCGCGAGGTACTTCCCGCCGCCGAGCGCCGCGACGGCGCCCGAGCGCTCGAGCTGACCGAGCACGGTGGTGATGCGGCCGACGTCGAGCCCCGGTCCTCCCTCGGCCTCGATGCGGCCCGCCACGTCCTCGGCGCTGAGCGGTGCATGCGCGTTGCGAAGCGTCTTCATCACGAGCTTCTCGGGTCGCATATCGCTCCGTTCCTCAAGGCCGCTCGACCGCTCGGCAGGTGGGTCCAGTGCCGCGTTGCGTCTGGGGTAGAATCCACGTATGGTGCAACCTTACACCGCAACGCCCACAAGGCAGGAGCGTGATGCACGTGAGCCGGTCACTCCCCCCGCTGCTCGTCGGTGACGGCACCCTCACCAACCCGCGCGACATGGTGCGCGCGCTCGAGACCGTAGAGACGTTCGCGTACGCCTACCGCGTGGACGGCGAACTCATAGCCGAGGGCAAAGCCACCCTCGTGCGCATCATGGCCGACGACGAGTCGGCCAGCGTGCTCGTGAACGGCTGCATGTTCCTGAACGTCGCGAGTTTCCAGTACCTGAACTTCCACACGGATGCCGAGGGGCAGTCGCGTATCGAGCTGTTCGTCGAAGGCGCGGCGCTCGAGGTCACGCCGCTCGACGAACCCGAGATCCGTGGCAACCAGCGTCAGGTCATCCGCCTGATGGAGGAGAGCGTCTTTGACGCAAGCTCCATCGTCTCGCTCGACGACGAGGACGACGAGGACTAGGGCGCGTGCCTTACTTCAGCGCGTTGGTTGCAGCGGTACGCACGGCGGGAATCACCGCGCTGTCCCCGCCGAAGAACGTCACGTTGTCGATTTCTCCGCGGTAGAGCACGAGAGCCGCCGCCGTCTCGGCACTGAGCACCGTGGGGCTCGTGAGCAGCATCGGAGCGCGTCGCTTGCCCTGGAGAACACCCCCCGACAGTGCGTCCGGGAAGGTCTCGCCGGTCGTGATACCCACGCCGTCCCATTCAAGCGTGCCCCAGCTCTTGCCCCCCTCGGCCACCGCGACTGCAGTCGCATACCGGTTGGCGCCCTGGATCCGGTCCCAGCCGCTGCTCTCGTCGCCAAGCGTGTCGGTCAGGTACTGCTCGACGGATACCGGCACCGCCGCCGGACCACCGAGGATCACTGCGTACGTGACGTCGTCCAGAACCGCCTTGGCACCATCGGACAGTCCGGTCACCGGATTGGATAGAACGATGGGCCACTTGCGCGCGAACGCGACCGGCGCCGCCGCAAGCGCGTCGGGGAAGTTGCCGCCCGTGGCGATGAAGGCGACCTCGTCGAAGGAGCTGCCCTGCAGGTCGACGACCCGCCGGGCGATCTTGTCTGCGGTCTCGTAGCGGTTCCCGCCCGCGATGCGGTCCACGTTTGCCGGTCCGCCGAGTTCAGTGGCGAGCCAGGTCGCAACGGCGGGACCCACAGCGCCCGTGCCACCGAGGATGATCGCCTTGGCGGCCTTGAGCCTGCCTATCTCCGCTTGGACCGCATCGGGGACGCTGTTCGTATCCACGAGGAGTACCGGACCGTCGAGCACGCCCGCAAGTCCTACGCCGCCGAGCGCGTCAGGCCAGTTGCGACCGGTCGCGATCACGATGGTCTTGGCCCCTGCCGGGTCAAGACCGTCGGGATAGGCGGCCCTGGAGACCTCGACCGCGGTCTTGAAGCGGTCAGCACCCGCTACCACGGTCGTATTGGGCACAAACACACCCTGCAGGTCGCGCACGTACACGTCCATCTCGCCGTTCGTATCGCCGAGAACGAGATTCGCACCCTGCGAATCGAAGGCGACGTAGCGGCCGTTGGCGCTGATCGCCGAATGGAAGCTCGCCTGCAGCGTCTCGATGCCCTTGGAGCTCACGCTCACGCGCGTCGTCTGGCCGAGGGTGCGGTCGCGCAGGAAGATGTCCCGCTCGTTGTTCGTGTCACCCGCGATCAGGTCGAAAGCCTGAGTGCTGAACACGACGAATCGCCCGTCAGCTGAGATCGAGAGCGGCCACTCCTCCGCCTGGACGCTCGGCGCTCCCCCCGTCGGGGTGACGGTGATGCGTTCGGTCGTGCCGGCGACTCGATCGCGCACGAAGTAGTCGCCCGTGTCGGCCACATCGCCCTCGACGAGATTGGATGCCCATGACGCGAAGACCACGTAACGCCCGGTAGACGATACGTCCGCGATGGTGCTTCCGCCGTTAGCCATGGCGCCACTGAGCCCGCTGCTGATGATCTCGCGGGCGCCGCTGGAGATCGTGTACGCGAACACATCGGACCTGCCGTTCAGATCGCCACTCACCAGCTCTGGCGCCGCCGAGGAGAAGACGATCGTGCTGCCGTCACCGGAGATGCGCGGCCAGTAACAGTCCTGGGTGATGTCGCTCCCACCGATGCCGAAGCTGACGCGGGTCGTCGAGTCCTCGTTGCGATCGTGCAGGAACACGTCACGCACGCCATTCTCGTCGTCATCCTCCATGTTGGTGGCATCCGACACGAAGACGACGTATCGGCCATCAGCCGAGATCGACGGCATCGTACTATCGTCATCCGCTTCGTCAGAGTCTGAGCGCCTGCTCACGCGCTCGGTCGTGCCCGTCTGGAGATCGTGGACGAAGACGTCGCGCGCGCCGTTCGTGTCTCCGGCGACCAGGTTCGTCGCCTCGGACCAGAACGTTACGTAGCGACCGTTGCCTGAGATCATCGCCCCCTGGCTGAATGCATTGCTCTCGGTACCATCGGAGCGCACGCTGACGCGCGTGATGGTGCCCGCCACGCGGTCACGAACGAACACGTCTCGGACACCGTTCGTGTCGCCGGCAACCAGGTTCGACGCGTCCGAATCAAAGGCGACGTACCTGCCGTCACCTGAGATCGACGGTGAAGACGAGTAGCCGTCCGCCTGCTCGCCATCGAAGGCGAGATTGACGCGCTCGAGAGTGCCCGGCGCAGGCGTAGCGAAGCCAGTCGTCGGCACGGAAAGCGGCACCGCCAAAGCAACCGCCACCAGCAGGCACAGCACGGCGCGAGTGGTGGTGCCTCTCCCCTTCGTCCGCGGCGTCGCTCCCCATGCACCAGCCGACAGCGGCACGCTCATGGAACACCTCCCCAAAACGTGTGGACCCCTTGCGCAAACGATAGCATGCGGAGACACCTGAGCCGAAATCGAGACGCCGTTCGTCGGCGGCATCGTTTCCCCACGGGCACCTCACCCGGAGGGATGTTCGGCCACGCGAGCGGGACGCACGTCAGCGCCGCTGCCGTGAGGAAGGGGGTGACGCCCTGGCAGCCCTGACAGCCCCGACTGCACCGGACGGTCCGGGTGGACCTTTCGGGCTAGCTTCTCGGACGTTCACTTCGTGCGGAACGGCCGCAGGGCGAAGACGGGAGGCCGCATCTACGATGATAGCAGCCGAGGCGGGCGTTTCCCCCTACATCTCGCCCTTGAGCACCTCGATCGCGCGCTGGAGCTGCGTATCGGTGTCCTTGTCCATCTGCAGCTCGGGCTCCATCTCCACGACCACGTCAGGCGTGAGGCCGATCTTGTCGATGACCTGGCCCTTAGGCGTGAGGTAGTGCGCGATGGTGAGTTTGATCGCACCGCCGAAGGAGAGTTCCTCGATCTGCTGGACGCTCCCTTTGCCGAAACTCTGCTCGCCGACGAGCTTCGCGCGCGCGTAGTCTTGCAGCGCCCCGCCGACGATCTCGCTCGCCGACGCCGAGTTGCCGTTGATGAGCACCACGATCGGGGCGTCGGTGACGGTCTTGCCAGAGGCGCGGTGTTCCTCAATCGTGCCGGTGCGGTCCTCGACACGCACGATGACCCCATCGGAGACGAAGAGCGAGCTCACATCCACCGATGAGGACAGCAGTCCGCCCGGGTTGTCGCGCAGATCGAGGATGAAGCCGCGTGCGCCGTCCTTGGCGAGTGTCTCGATCTCCTCGGCCAACTCTGATGCGGCGATCTGGTTGAAGCTGTAGAGGCGGATGTAGCCGATGGAGCCCTCGAGCATCTCGGCATCGGTATTGGGCACGTCGATCCTGGCGCGGGTGATGGTGAACTCGCGCAGCTCGGTCTCCTCGCCGCGGAGGATCCCCAAGACGACGTCGGTGCCTTCCTCTCCCCGGATGCGGAGCACGGCCTCGTCCACGTCCCACTTGGGACGTGTCTCACCGTCGATGGAGACGATGACGTCGTCGGCCTTGAGACCGGAGCGCTCGGCGGGCGTGTCCGCGATGACCGTGACCACCGCGAGGTCGTTCTCCCGGTTGGAGATCGTGATGCCGATCCCGTAGAAGACGCCCGAGTTCTGCTCGCTGAAGTACTGGTAGTGCTTGTCGTCGAAGTAGTTTGCGTACGGGTCGTCGAGCGACTCGAGCATGCCGCGGATAGCACCGGCCGTGATGGATGTCTCACTCGCCGGCTCGAGCGCCTCTTCGCCGATGATGTCGGCCACTTCCGAGACGGCGCCCTTGAGCGATGCCGACCCCACGACCGGGGTGGGCAGTCCGTCGCGCGAGACGCGATCGAAGAACATCCCGCCTGCGAAGGCGCCGACGGCGATGACAAGCGCGGCGGTGAGGCCGGCGATGAACTTCATGAAGGAGTTCATACGGCTAGACCTTGAGGTAGCGTCTGAGTGCGAGACCGGCGCCGATGAGTCCGATGATGATGCCGCCGAAGATGAGTATCAGCGAGACCTGCATGGCCTCCCCGCCCTCAAGCCCGAGGGGCAGGAACGGCAGGATCTCCACGGCGGCCGGGATCGCGTAGAACCACACGAGTGCCAGGGTGCCGATGGCAAGGAACGCTCCGATGAGACTCTGGATGACGCCCTCCATCAGAAACGGCGTCCGGATGAACCAGTTGGAGGCCCCCACGAGACGCATGATCCCGATCTCTTTGCGCCGAGCGTAGATCGCCAGGCGGATGGCGTTGTTGATGAAGATGAGACTGATGACGCCAAGCATGGCGATGAACGCCCCGCTCACGATGCGCATGATGCGCGTGGCCGCGAACAGCTGGTTGACGATCTGCTGGCCGTACTTGAGCGAGCGATCGGGGTCGTCCGGACGGTCGGCGACCTTGGGAAACGTCGGGTCGGCCTTGATGGCGTTCACGACGGTCATTACGTTGCGCGGGTCCACGAGGTCTACGTCGAGCGAAGCCGGAAGCGGGTTGCCCTCGAGCTGGTCGACGATCTCCGGGCTGTCCTGAACCATCGTGGTCTTGAAGTCCTCGAGCGCCTGCTCCTTGGACGTGTACGTCACGTTGGACACCTCGGGATTGGACACGAGGACCTGCTGCAGCGCATCGACGTCTTCGGGCGCGGCGCCGTCTTTGAGGTACACCCGGATCGAGACCTTCTCTTCAACGGACTGCACGACCTGGCCGAGAAGCATGCCCGAGCCCACCGAGACGCCCACGAGCAGGAGCGACAGGTAGATGGTGATGATCGCACCCAGGCTCATCACCCAGTTGCGCTTGAAGCTGACGAACGATTCCTTGACGAAGTATCCGACGTTAATCGCCATAGCCGTAGACACCTCGGTCCTGGTCACGGATGACCTTGCCACCCTCAAGCGCGATGACGCGCTTTCGCATGGAGTCGACCATCTCCCGGTCATGCGTGGCCACCAGCACCGTCGTGCCGGTCTTGTTGATGCGATTCAGGAGGCTCATGATGCCGAGCGACGTCGCCGGATCGAGGTTACCGGTCGGCTCGTCGGCCAGCAGGAGCGGCGGGCGGTTGACGAAGGCACGCGCGATCGAAACGCGCTGCTGCTCCCCGCCGGAAAGCTCGTCGGGGTAGCTTGCCATCTTCTCCTCGAGGCCCACCAGGCGCAGCACCTCGGGCACCTGAGTGCGCACGACGTGCTTGGACCGGCCGATGACCTCGAGCGTGAACGCCACGTTCTCGTACGTGGTCTTGTTGGGTAGCAGCTTGAAGTCCTGGAAGACGCAGCCGATGTTGCGGCGCAGGTACGGCACCTTCCAGGCCTTCATCTTGGTGAGGTCCTGGCCCGCGACGACGATCTGTCCCCGGGTGGGGAGCAGCTCGCGCAGCAACAGCCGGATGAAGGTCGACTTGCCCGACCCTGAGTGGCCCACGAGGAACACGAACTCCCCCTGCGCGATCTCGACCGTGCAATCATCGAGAGCAGGCGGTTTGTTCGGAACGTAGATCTTACTGACGTT
This sequence comes from Coriobacteriia bacterium, assembly GCA_030651765.1. Taxonomy (GTDB): domain Bacteria; phylum Actinomycetota; class Coriobacteriia; order Anaerosomatales; family Anaerosomataceae; genus UBA2272. Next base: position 275,255 of record JAUSBY010000012.1, read on the forward strand.
CCGCATTGAGATCATAGGGTGCTCCATATCTCGGCGGCAATTCCCGCGTTAGTCTAGCAGAATCGATGCCCGGGACACCCCGGCGACACCGCCCCGTCACCTTCTCCACGAGTTCTCCACACGCATGTCACGGGCGCTTCTTAAGCACGCCCCGTGCCGCCTCGGCGATGTGCGGCGCGCTCAGGCCGAAGTGCTCCATGAGCTCGGCAGGCTCTCCTGACGTGCCGAAGACGTCGCGAACGCCCACGCGCGCGAGCGGCACGGGCGCGAGTTCGCCGAGCGCCTCAGCCACCGCAGAGCCGAGTCCGCCGATGATCGAATGCTCCTCGCAGGTGACCACGGCCCCGGTCTTGCGTGCCGAGGCGGCCACCGCTTCGGCCGGGAACGGCTTGATCGTGGAGACGTCGAGCACCTCGGCATCGATGCCGTCGGCCGCAAGCGCGTCAGCGGCAGCGAGCGCCTGCTCGACCATGACGCCGCACGCAGCGAGCGTGACGTGCGCACCCTCGCGCACCACGCGCGCCTCGCCGAGCTCGAAGCGGTAGTCGTCACCGTAGATGGCCGGCGCGGCGACGCGACCGAGACGCACGTAAGACGGCCCCGGTGTGGTCGCCGCCACGCGAAGTGCGGCCTTGGCTGCCACGTAGTCGGCCGGCACGAGCACGCGCATGCCGGGGAGCACGCGCATGAGCGCGATGTCTTCGAGCATCTGGTGGCTGCCGCCGTCGGGGCCGACGGTTATGCCCGAGTGCGTGGGCGCGAGCTTCACATCCAGGGCCGAGTAGCAGACCGTGTTGCGGACCTGGTCGTACGCGCGTCCGGTGGCGAACACGGCAAAGCTGCCGGTGAACGCGATCTTACCGGCCACGGCGAGGCCCGCCGCGGTGCCGATCATGTTCTGCTCGGCGATGCCGACGTTGAAGAATCGCCCGGGATAGGCGGCGGCGAACTTGGCTGTCGTGGTCGAGCCGGACAGGTCGGCATCCACCGCCACGACGTCGAGACCCTCTCCGGCGAGCTCGATGAGCGTCTCGCCGAGCGCCTCACGCGTTGCGCGCTTCGTGCTCATCGGGCACCTCCTTTGGCCGCCTCGACGGCTCGATCGACTGCCTCGCTCAGTTCGGCAAGCGCCGTTGCGGTCTGCTCGGCATTGGGGGCCTTGCCGTGCCAGCCGGCGTCGCCTTCCATGAACGAGACGCCCTTGCCCTTCACGGTGTAGGCCACGACGGCCACGGGCACGCCCGGAGTCGCCGGCGGCGCCGAGATGGCCTCGATCAGCTCGGCCACGTCGTGCCCGCCGGTCTCGCGGACCTCCCAGCCGAACGCGTCGAACTTCTCGGCCACGCCACCGAGGCACATCACCTCGGAACACGCGCCGTCGATCTGCAGCCCGTTGTGGTCGATGATGGCTACCACGTTGTCGAGGCCGTGGTGCGGCGCGAACATCGCGGCCTCCCAGACCTCGCCTTCCTGCAGCTCGCCGTCGCCGAGCAGGCAGTAGACGTGCGCCGGAAAGCCGTCCATGCGCAGGCCGAGCGCGATGCCGTTTGCGATCGCCAGCCCCTGCCCGAGTGAGCCGGTGGAGACCTCTACGCCGGGGCACTTCAGGCAGTCGGGATGCCCCTGCAGGATGCTGCCGAGCTTGCGGAGCGTCTTCAGGTGATCGCGGCCGAAGTAGCCCGCGTCGGCGAGCGCGGCGTAGAGCACGGGGGCCGCGTGGCCTTTGGAGAGCACGAACCGGTCGCGACCTGGCCACACGGGCCATCTGGGGTCGTACTGCATGATGCCGAAGTAGAGCGTCGCGACTATGTCTGCCGCGGAAAGCGACCCGCCGGGGTGCCCGCTGCCGGCCTCGGCGATCATCTCGACGATACTGTGACGCATCCGCGCGGCGCGCAGATCGATCTCCGCTACCAGTGCCGCATCAGTCATGACTGGTCCCCGTTCTCCTTGAAGCCTTCACCAAGTACTTCGCGGACGTCCGCGATGATGAGGAACGCATCGGGGTCCACCGCGAGCACGAGTGCCTTGAGCGCATCGATCTCCCTGCGAGAGACGACCGTGAACACCATCTCCCTCGGCTCTGCCGAGTACAGGCCGCGTGCCACGAGTCCGGTGGCGCCGCGTCCGAGCTGGTGCAGGACGGCATCGGCCACACGCCCCGGCTCATCGCAGATGATGAAGGCAGCCTTCTCCACCGAGAGGCCCTCCTGGACCACATCGATGACGGTGCCCATGACGAAGACGGCCACCGCGCCGTAGAGCGCCAGATCGGGACCGAGCACGATGGCGGCGGCCACGGTGACGACCGCATCGGCGGCGAGCATCAGCTGGCCGATGCCGAGATTGACCTTGTCCACCAGCAGCTGCGCGATGATGTCGGTGCCGCCTGTGTTGCCACGTGCTTTGAACACGAGGCCCATGCCGATGCCGGTGACTGCGCCGCCGTAGAGGACCGCGAGCAGACGATCGCCCGAGGCCAGGTGCGGCGTAAAGGGCGCGAGCAGGTCGACGGCAAGCGACATGGCCACCATGCCGTAGACGGTCTTGGCGCCGTAGCGCCACCCCTTCATCCGTACACCGATGATGAGCAGGATGCTGTTCATCGCGAGCATCTGCATGCCGATCGGCACGTTCACGCCGAACTTGTCCTGGAAGAGGTAGTAGAAGACGGTGGCAAGGCCCGAGACGCCGCCCGCCGCAAGCTTGTTGGGGATGAGGAACGCGTTCAGACCCCACGCCGTGACGAGGATGCCGAAGGTCATGAGCGCGTAGTCGCGCACGCGCCGGCTCTTGAGCACGGTCGACGGATTCGCGCGAGACAGCACCCGCTTCATCAACTACTCTTCTCCCCCGCCGACCGCCACGGCCTGCTCGCCCGACACTCGCCACCGATGATAGCCCACCACGAACTCATCGAGGTCCCCGTCGAGCACGCCGTTCACGTCGCCGGTCTCAACGCCGGTGCGAACGTCCTTAACCATCTGGTAGGGGTACAGCACGTAGTTGCGAATCTGGCTGCCGAATGAGATCTCCTGGCGCTCGCCCTTGAGCGCGTCGAGCTCGGCGCGGCGCTTCTCCTGCTGAAGCTCGTACAGGCGCGAGCGGAGGATCGTCATCGCCGTCGCCTTGTTCTTGAGCTGGCTCTTCTCGTTCTGGCAGGTGACCACCAGCCCGCTCGGGATGTGCGTGATGCGCACCGCCGAGTCGGTGGTGTTCACGCTCTGGCCGCCCGGACCGCTGGAGCGGTAGACGTCGATGCGCAGGTCCTCGTCCCGAATCTCCACCTCGACGTCGTCGGGGAGGACCGGAAGGACCTCGACGCGCGCGAACGTGGTCTGACGGCGCTTCTTCTCGTCGGTGGGACTGATCCGCACGAGACGGTGCACGCCGTTTTCCGAAGTGAGCATGCCGTACGCGTTGCGGCCGTGCACGGTGAACACGGCGCGGTCGATGCCGAGTTCGACGCCGTCCGGCGCGTCGTGGAGGTCGACCTTCCACTTCCGGCTCGCCGCGTATTTGGAGAGCATCTTCAAGAGCATCTCTGCCCAGTCCTGCGCCTCGAGGCCACCCTGGCCCGGCAGGATGGTGACGAGCGCGTCGCCCGCGTCGAACTCGCCGGTGAACCAGGATGCGAGCTCGAGATCGTTGGCGCGTCGCGCGATATCCTTGAGCGCGACGGTGGCCTCGGCGGCCATACCCTCGTCGGCCTCGGCGAGCGCGAGTTCGTTTGCCACCTCGAGTTCGTCGAGGTCGGCCACCATCGACTCGTAGGATTCGATCTCGTCGCGCAGGCCGGAAGCCTGCGCCATCACCTGTTGTGCCTGGTTCTGGTCGTTCCAGAAGTCGGGCGCCGTGGTGCGCTCCTCGAGCGCGGCAAGATCGGCGCGCTTCTCTTCGAGATGCAGGTACTCGGCGATGCGCGCCACGCGCTCGCGAAGCACCTGGATGTCTGCTGTGCGGTCTTCGATCATGGATCTCACACTACCTCACGTGCCAACGGACAGGGACCCTTACTGCGGCGCTTCAGGCCGCCCGGGTCATGCGTTGGCCCCGTGGCAGTGCTTGTACTTCTTGCCGCTGCCGCACGGGCAGGGCTCGTTGCGACCGACGTTGGCGTACGGATCGCTCTTGTCCTTGACCACCGTGGCGCCACCGGGCGTGGCGGACCGCGCGGCGCCTGCGGCGGCGGCCTTGGCCATCGCATCGCTCGCGCCACCCACCTGCGCCATGGACGCCTCGGCAGACGCCGCCTGCTCGCGCGCGCCGCCAAAGATGGTGGACTCTGAAGGCGCCGTGTAGGTGACGTTGCTCACGTCGAGTGCGGCCGGTTCGGGCGTGGGCGCGGCGGTCACCTGCATATGCATGATCGTGCGCAGGAAGTCGCGGTCTATCTCGGCGACGAGGAACTTGAACATCTCGTAGGCCTCGCCCTTGTACTCCACGAGCGGGTCGCGCTGGCCGATGGCGCGCAGGCCGATGCCCTCGCGCAGATAGTCCATCTCGAGGAGGTGGTTCATCCACCGCGCGTCGATGACCCGGAGCATGACGTAGCGCTCGAGCGCACGCAGCTGCTCGCCGCCGACGGCGGTCTCCTTGGCCTCGTAGGCCGCGAGGATCCGTTCCGAGAGCAGGTCGGCAAGCTCGTACGGGTTCTCCACCGCACGCGCGTCCGCGTCGATCAGCTCCAGGCCGGTCACCTCGGTCAGCTGCTCGGCAAGCGCGTCCCAGTCCCACTCTTCGGCGTACGACTTCTCGGGGCAGAACTCGGTGGTAAGTCCCGTGACGAGTGCGGTGATCATCTGCTCCACGCGATTGCGGATGTCCTTGCCGTCCAGGATGTCGTTTCGCTCGCCGTAGATCACCTGGCGCTGCTTGTTCATGACGTCGTCGTACTCGAGCACGTACTTGCGCGAGGCGAAGTTCTGCGCCTCAACCTGCCGCTGCGCGCTCTCGATGGCCTTGGAGACCATGCCCGCCTGGATCGGCATGTCTTCCGGGATCTCGGTCTTGGCCATGAAGCCGCTGATGCGGTCCATGCGTCCGCCGCCAAACAGACGCATGAGGTCGTCTTCGAGCGACAGGTAGAACTGCGAGAGACCGGGGTCGCCCTGTCGGCCCGAGCGGCCGCGGAGCTGGTTGTCGATGCGCCTCGAGTCATGGCGCTCGGTGCCGATGACGGCCAGACCGCCCGCATCCACGACCTCGATGTGCTCGGCGGCGCAGATGCGCTTGGCGTCGGCGGCCGCGGACTCGCGCTGCTCGTCGGTGGCCTCGTCAGGGGCGATACCACGCTCGCGCAGCAGCTCGTCGGCAAGCGCGTCGGGGTTGCCGCCCAAGATGATGTCGGTGCCGCGGCCGGCCATGTTGGTGGCGATGGTGACGGCGCCCTTGCGGCCCGCCTGCGCGATGATGTGCGCTTCCATCTCGTGGAACTTGGCGTTCAGAACCGCGTGCGGGATGCCGCGACGCTTGAGCGCGGCCGAGAGCCGCTCTGAGTTCTCGATGGAGATGGTGCCCACCAGGCACGGCTGGCCCGCCTCGTGGCGGCCGGCGATCTCTTCGGCCACCGCCCCGAACTTGGCGTCGATGGTGCGGTAGATCAGATCGTTGCGGTCGTCGCGGACCATCGGGCGGTTGGGCGGGATGACCACAACGGGGAGCTTGTAGATCTCACGGAACTCGGCGTCTTCTGTCACGGCCGTACCGGTCATGCCGGCGAGCTTGGTGTAGAGGCGGAAGAAGTTCTGCAGCGTGATGGTGGCAAGCGTCTGGTTCTCCTCGCGTACGTGCACGCGCTCCTTGGCCTCGATGGCCTGGTGCAGCCCCTCCGAGTAGCGCCGGCCCACCATGAGGCGGCCGGTGAACTCGTCGACGATGAGCACCTCGCCGTCTTTGACCACGTACTCCACGTCGCGGTGGAAGAGGAACTGCGCCTTCAGGGCCTGCTGGAGGTGGTTGACCATCTGGCCGGACGGGTCCGCGTAGAGGTCGTCGATGCCGAGCATCTGCTCGACGCGGCGGATACCCTCTTCTGTGGGGGCCACGGTGCGCTTGGCCTCGTCGAGCTCGAAGTCTTCTTCGGGCTTCAGGCGCGGGACGATCTTGGCAAACGACTTGTAGGTGTCTGCCGAGCGCGTACCGGCGCCCGAGATGATGAGCGGGGTGCGCGCCTCGTCGATCAGGATCGAGTCGACCTCGTCCACGATCGCGTAGTGGTGGCCGCGCTGCACCCTGCGCCCGGGGATGTTGACCATGTTGTCGCGCAGGTAGTCAAAACCGAACTCAGCGTTGGTGCCGTACGTGACGTCCGCAGCGTAGGCGGGCTGGCGCGAGGCCGGATCCATGCCCGACTGCACGAGGCCAACCTCGAGGCCGAGGAAGCGGTAGACCTGGCCCATCCACTCGCTATCGCGCCGAGCGAGGTAGTCGTTGACGGTGACCACGTGCACGCCGGTACCCGGCAGCGCGTTCAAGTACACCGGAAGCGTTGCCACGAGCGTCTTTCCCTCGCCGGTCTTCATCTCAGCGATGGTGCCGCGGTGCAACACGACACCGCCGATCATCTGCACGTCGAAGTGACGCATGCCGAGGGTGCGCTTGGCAGCCTCGCGGACCACGGCGAAGGCCTCGGGGAGCAGATCGTCTACGGCCTCCCCCGCCTCAAGCCGAGAGCGGAACTCGGCCGTCTTGCCGCGGAGCTCGGCGTCAGAGAGCGGCTCGATGGCGGGCTCGAAGGCGTTGATCTGCTGGACGATGGCGTCGTACTCGCGGAACTGCTTGCCCTCGCCCATCGTGAGAATCTTGGTGAACAGGTTAGCCATGAAAGAGGCGCTCCTCTGGGAGTGTAGCGAACGTGGAAAGAGCCAAGAGATTGTAGCACGCAGGGTGGGGCGGGGAGGGGCTGGTGGACAGGGGGCGTGGGGAGGGTGGGGGTGAATGTGAGGGCCGAGGGTCATTCAACCCCCGGCCCCTGCAGCGTAGCCCCGGAGGCCTGCGCCAGCCCGCTAGCAGAGCCGGTGCCCCTCAGGAGGTCTCCCGTCTCCTCACCGCTCCGCCTACGAGCTGTGCGCGCCGTATGGCAGGCCTCCCGAACTCGCCGCGAAGGCACCGTACCTCGCGCTCCTTAACTGGGTATGGTTGGTCGCTTAACCACGTGTGGAAGATCGGCGGTACTCAGGTTCAGCATCCTCCATCGCGAGGACGGCCTGGTAGATCATCGTGGTCTCTGCAGACGGATCGATTCCAAGATCGTCGACCAAGCGCGTCCGGCAGGCTAGGTAGGCCTCAATCGCCCGGCTCCTCTGCCCCGCATTCATCTGACAGCGCATCATGACCTGATACACGTCCTCACGCCACGGATCGATGCCCGATGCTCTGCACGCGAAATCTACCGCTAGCGAGTGCTCGCCCGCCGCCTCGGCGACGCGCGCAGCGGCAAGCAGGCCGTCACAGAAACCATGCTTCACGTGATCCCTGACTTCGCTGACCCAGTCATCGTAGACATCGCCGGGCAGGAGATCGCCACGATACAGGTCCATCAGCTCCCGCGCCGCGAACGCAGTCCGACCACAATCGCCCGACGCAGCGGCCAGTCGGAGCGACTCGAGTCGTTTGTAAAACTCATCAAGGTCACTCCGCACGAGATTGGTCACTCTGCACAGTCCACCAACGTGCTGAATGCAGCGGCCAGCTAGGTGGGACGGCCCATCGAAGGACAGCATCCGCCTCAGCGTGCTCCACATGACATAGAAGTTGTTCCGCGCGTGCGCGTCGTCCATATCGGGCCACAGTCGCTCGAGAATGAGATCGCGTGGGACGTCACGACCCCGCTCAAGCACGAGCATCACCAGAATGGCCCGGGACTTGCGCTTCCGCCAAGCCGTCTCATCGATCCTACCGAGTACACTCGACACCTCGAGGCCGCCGAAAAGGCGCACGTAGCACAGCGGCTCGACAGCCATGGAGGCATGCATAGTCAAGGTGGGCTGGTCGGGCACCGCGCGCATCGGCAAGAGTCCAGAATGGCGCTCCAGAAGACCCACCGACACCTCTGCGGGCAGCCACGAGGATGCGAAGGACAGGGCGCTCTGACACGTCTCATCTGGGACCAGGCCGAGAAGTCGCGCTGGTAGCATGTCGACTCCCACCGCCGCGGCCAGTGCGCCGAGGGTAGCCGGGAACGCACGAAGATGCATCGCTACTTGATAGTTCAGAGAACCGGTCCGGATGTAACCCGCGTGGGGTGCCAGCCGCTCGATCGCCTGAGCATCGCGCTCACTGCGCAAGTCGATCTCGGCCCGAAGAAGGTCGATGCGGAGGTGATGCGCGAGCGCATGAACGCTCAGTCCGTCGCCCAGAACCTCCTCAATGAGTGCCCACGAGCCACGCACATCTCCCAATGCAAGAAGTGAGGCCGCAATCTCGATACGTGCCGAAGCAGCCAGCAGCGAAACAGCATCACCGCGGGAACCCAGGGCTGACAACGAACGCTCACCAAGCGCGAGGGAGCGAGACGTCCTGCCGACCGCACGCTCACCTGCCGCAGCGTGCGCGCACACCAGCGATAGTCCCATCGTGTCCGCGAAGGTGGCGAGAACCTCGGCTGCCCGACCGAATAGCACCGCCCCCGCCTCTGTACTATCGCGTGCGTACTCAACACCGAATTGTGTGCTCAGCGCATACGCGTGGAGCTGCCTCAACCCGGCGCGCTCAGCCTCGCGACCCACGTCGCTCGCCAGCGCCCAGGCGTCCTCCATGCTCCCCATCTCGAGAACCGCCGCCGCGTGATTCGCCCGAACAAGTAGCCGCTGTACAGGCGAGAGATCGCCCCTGGCGGCGACAGCACCGATGGCGCGAGCTGCAGCCACCCAGTCACCGCAACACAGGCCATCGATGCAGCCCACGCTGTTCACCGCATTAACAGCCTCATCGGATCCGATGTCTAATCCGTGGAGAAGGGCGCGGACCCGGGCAGTGCGAGCACGGGCGACTTCAATGTCGCCCTTGACTGCGTCGGCGACAGCCAAGTACGCCTGAACGAGTGACTCCTGCGAGGGGGCGAGAGCGCCGGGTGCACCAGAGTCCAGATGATGCAGGATGTCACGGGCACCCGCGAGCTCACCCGCATCAATCGTTAACCTGGCTGTCAAGAGCGACGCCGCCACAGCAGTAGCACTGTCTCCAGCGTGAGAAGCGAGAGCCTGGGCTGCCACGGCACTCCGCAGCGCCTCATCAGTCCGCTCAAGCTGTCGAAGAATCGCCGCGTTCAGAAGAAGTGCGCGGGGACGGCCCGCCAGCACTCTCAGCGGGACCTGGCACAGGCAGCGCTGCATGACAGCGGGGCCGACCGCTCTGAGCATCCCCTCACCGGCCGCCTCACACCACTCGAGAGCCTCCTGGGCGTCGCCGTCCGTCATCAGCACGCGCGCCATGCGCTCGTACGCTCCCCGCGAATCCAAGGCGCCGAGCATGCGTCCCCGGAGCGTCGCCTTTCGATCTGGGCTCAACCGACTCGAGGATTGTGTGCACGCGGCGCGAGCGAGCGCCGCGTGCACCTGGAATCGCGCCGGTGACCAAGTCGAACCGGAAGATGCGCTGAATAGCGGCATCGCGCTGCAGAGAGAGGGCCAGTCGAGGGCGCCGACCGGAAGCCCCACGCTCTCGGCGAGGTCATCGATCGCGCCATCGCCGAGAAGCGCAGCGCAGTACATGAACTCGAACATCCAGTCCGGCATCTGCCACAGGAGGTGGTCGGTGTACCAGAGCAAGTCCTGAGCCTCCGCACACTCGACCGCGGCCGCTGGGTGACGGATCATCAGCGAGACCAGCGCAGCCTGACCGCCGGATCGGGCCAGAATCAGGTCAGCACAGGGGCTGGCGTCCTCCCCACACACCTCGAGAAGGGCCTCCACTTCGTGCTGCCGGAAGCGCAGATCAGCATGATCGATTGTCCACAGCCGAGAACAGTCGAGTCCCTCGACAACTATGCACCGGCATGTGATGAGCAGTCGGCTACCGGCCGCTGTGCGTCTCACGATGTACTCCGCAAGGCGCACGAGGCCCGGAAGGTCGACAGCAGTCCCACCGTTGTCAAGCACGACGCACAGCTGCAGATCATGCAGACGAGTCATCTCTTGATCGAGGGCGAGCCGGGCCTCCGCGCTGATCACTCCGAGCTCCGACAGCGCTGCGTCACCTGCGAGTGCTCCTGTCCCTTTGCGAAGAAGAGCCGCTCCGAGTGCACAGATCGCCGAGTCCTCACTGACGTCATGCTCGTGAAGGTCTATCCAGACGATGTCGTCGAACGTTCCACAGAGGGCGAACTGCGCCGCCAGCACGCTCTTCCCATAACCAGACGGCGCACACGCGATCGTGAGCAGGGGTGCATGGGCCCGAAAGAGGGCCACGAGCCGCTCCCGCCGAATGACAGAACCGAAGTCCGGAACAGAACACTCAACTCTCTCCATGGCCGCAAGCCCCCCGACTCAGCGATGGAGACCTCATGAGGATGCATATATTGCATCTCATCCGAACAAGAAGCGCAAGACATCAGTTACGGCATGCAACAACGCCGCTAACGCTCGCGGATCAACACCGCACCCCCCTGCTCCCCGCCCACACCCACGCAGCAAGCCCGAACGAAAGCAGCAAGTCCCCCACACTCACGACACCGCGCTGCCACGCAGGTCCGGGTACCGCGATAACGTCTGCCAGCATGACCAGCCACGTGTCCTCGTCGATCGCCTCGTGCAGGCACTCGCTCTCGAGGGCGGCCCCGGCATCACTCCTCGTCGCTCCTATCTCCGAGGTGGCCTTGAGGCTCACCGGCATTGCGCCGTTGAAGCCGATCACGAGAACGTTGAGCGCGATGCCGAGTCCGGCAAACGCCAGCATCCATCGCCTCGGCGCGTTGAGAAAGAGCACTACGGCGAGCGCCGCCATCATCAACAACCAGATGATGATGCTGAGCCCACACGGCAGACCGATCCGGCGCGCGATTGCAGGCCACGCCAGTTGCAGCGGCAACAGCACCAGGAGCACCCACTCACCGGTGAGATGCTCTGCCTCGAGCCTCTTGAGCGAGCCGCCCGTGAAAAGCGAGGCCACGAGCGCGACGAGGATCGCTTCGAAGAGGATCACCGGGTGATCCCGTCCGCGCCGACCCCCGCAGTGACGATGCGCTCGAGCTCGCGCACGACGCCTGCACGGCGTCCAGCCTCGCCCGCCCTAAGCGCAGCCAGAGCGGCGGCTACTCCGTGCTGCATGCGTAAACGATCGTAGCGCGAGCAGACGCCCACAATAGCTGCACCCACCGGTGTCCCCGGCGCATCAAGGCTGTGGTGATGCGCGACCAGCGGTGAGATCGGCTCGAGGAACGGAATCCCCTCGACTATCTCGGCGCCACGGGCAGCATGCGCTGCCTCGTCCTCATCATCGGCATGCCCGATGCGCCCAAGGTCGTGCAGCAGCGCAGCGTAGCGCACATGCTCGAGTTCGTGGCTCGTGAGCGCCATCCGGCGACCGACGGCTATCGCCAGGTCCGCGACGCGCTGTGCGTGTCCGGCATCCTGCGGTCGATCGAGTTCCGCGGCATGGGCAAGCGCCTCGATGGTGTCACCGTACGCGCGGCGGATCCGCAGGTAGAGATTGAAGCTGTTCTGCAGAATAAGTGTCATGAGTACCGCGATGCCAAAGGCCCACAGGCCCAGGGTTGGGTACACCCGAAGCACCACGGCCGCCATCGCTATGTGGACAAGATAGACCGACCCGAGCGGACGAACCAGGAGCTGTACGCCCTGCATGACGTTCGCCCCACCTGCCAGCCACTCCTGGATCGCCACCGTCACCACGTCGAGGAGTGCGTATCCGAGGCCCACGAGCACGATGGGTATGAGCACCTCATCTCCGGGCTGATCGAGCGTCAGAGCGAGCTGCAAGAGGGGCTGGAACGCGGACACCACACCCAAGACCGCCACGCCGCGCACCGTGTCGAGCGCCCGGCGAACGGCACGCCCACCCGGTGCCTGCGCAAAGCGCACCGCCGAGTCCAGCAAACCGACGACAGCAGCCGCACCGAGGGCCTCGGTGACGTTGAGGACGCCCAGTGCGCAGAGCCCGGCCATCACGCTGATCGGTACCTCATCGCCTTGCGGGAGCTTGAGCGCGAGCAGCCGAAGCACGAAGAAAGCGGCGGCAAACGCGCCAGCGCTCAGGTAGTCGAACGAGCGCAGCTGACCGAGGCCTCCCCCAAACCCCAGCGCGACCCCGCCGCCGATGACGGCCAGTACGAACACGAAGACACTTTGCGCCAGGACTCCTCGCTCGCTATGACGGGGGACGCGAGCTGCGGTCACTGATCATCCACCTCCGCCGACGGCTCGTCGAGCAGCGCCGTGAAGGCCGTTACCACGCGGGTGTCCAGTTGGCTTCCCGCGACGCGCTTGAGCTCTACACGAGCGTCATCATCGGACATTCCGGGCCGGTAGGCGCGGTCCGACGTCATCGCATCGTACGAGTCCACCACGGCGAGCACCCGGGCAAGCATCGGGATCTCGGGGCCGACAAGGCCGTCCGGATAGCCGGCGCCGTCCACGCGCTCGTGATGATGCCGCACGATTGGCACGACATCGGAAAGGAACGCAACGTCCTGGGTGAGATCCGCGCCTATGACAGGATGCCGGCGGATCTGCCGAACCTCGGCGGGCGTCAGCTGCACCGGGGAGGTGAGTGTCGTCTGACTGATGCCGATCTTGCCCACGTCATGAAGAAGGGCAGCGCGCTCGGCGAGGCCCACATCGGCGGACGAGAAACCGAGTGACGCCGCAAGTTGCCGCGCATGGATGGCCACTCGCTCCGAGTGACCTCGCGTGTACCGGTCCTTCGCCTCGATCGCGGCCACAAGGGAGCGGACCGTCTCGGTGTAGGCCTCGGTCAACTCCACGTACACGCGGAAGGTCTGACGGGCCATAGCAAACGGCAGGACCAGGAGCAGCAGGCCGAACCAGGAGGAGATGCCGATGAGATGGGCCATAACGTAACCGAGAAGAGCGAGGACGAGGAGGCTGACCCAATAGGAACCGGGACCGAGCGCATTAAGCGTCTCTTTCCAGCCCATGCCCGTGTCAAGCGAGACAGCGATTCCGACCAGCAGCAGATTCAGCGAGAAGAAGACCGCGACGGCAATGGCTGGCGCGATGAGCGCGCCAATGAGCGTCACTGAGTGCAGCTGGTCAACCGGTATCTGCTGTCCGCCCGAAGCGGCATACGCAAGACCAGCGACAAGACCCGCTAGGAACAACTGACACACGTTGAAAAGAATTCGCCATGCTGGCTTGCGTTCCCGCACTTCCTGCAATGTCACGGCACCAGCAAGCCCCAGCACCGCTCCGCCCACCGGGCCGGCAAAGAGAACACCTGCGAAGATTGGCGCGAATGTGAATGACAGGGATGCGGCGAACGGCAACTCTAGCGATCCGTGGGCCAAAATCACCGTCAGGCCGAAAAGAACCGCCAACGGCCAGAAGCTGCTCACGGGATATCGGGGAAAGGTCACAATCCCTAGCGCCACAGAGGCAGCAGCAAGAATCAGCACATAGACCCAGTCTCGCCGCAAGGCCCTCACTTGCCATCAGCCCCGGGCAGTACTTGGGCCAACGCCGTTGAAGCGGCAACTAGTACTTCCAGACGGCTCCGCCCCCGATAACGAGAGCGGCGAGCGATGCGAGCAGAACAGCGATACGCTTCATGTGAGAAGACCCCCTGTCTAGATGGTGTCTTCTCCCACCCCGCTAGTGATGGAAGAACCCTGTCCGCTCCGCTCATTCGTGTGCTGACAGTGTTCAAACCGATGCTCACGGCGTTGGCCCAAACTTGGGATCTATGAGGTTGTCAAGAAACCGAGCCGCCTGTTGATCGCATCAAGCGTGGCCCGGACGATGGAGTCTTTGTCGTTCTGCCGTACGAGCGCAGAACCGGCGAAAGCCTGCTCGCCGAGCGAGGTCACAAGGACCACGCAGGAGACCGCGACACTCTCCCTCCCCAATCGGATGATCTCAACGTCTTCAAGGGCGAACGTGAACGCGCCCTGGAGGTACTGCGCGATGGCGTCGAGTGTGGCCTCGGCCACCAACCGCTCGCGGCCGGTGCGGCTGCCCGGACCGGTGGCCTTGCCCACAAACAGCTCACCCTCGAGCTCAAGCGAGACCGACAGGTTGACGTAGACGCCCACCACCTCGGCGTTGATGCTCTTGATCTGGGCGCGCGCATAGGGCTTGACCGCCTCAACGTGGGGCACGCTTTCCTGCCCCAGCTGGGCGATGGAGATCTTCTTGTGGTCCACGGCGATGCCAAAGGCTGCCATGAGTGTGGACTCGATGTCGCGCACGAGCTGCTTTGGCGCCTTGGAGGGCAGCGCGAGGACATGGATCTCTTCGATGGTCCCGCCGGGGGAGGTCACCACGCGGGCGGCGCGAATCTCGGAGACCTGAGAAAGCGCCTCTTCGATCTCGTTGACTATCGCAGGAGATACCACGGGCTCCATCCGGGGCTCCTTGCTTCGACGTGTGCTACGGCAGGTGCTGCAACGAAAGAACGCCTCGGTTGTCCTTTGGTCACACTATCCGCGACGAGCGCGCGCTGTCAACAGATGAACGGTAAGCAACGCCAGCTCAACAATCTCGCTACCGCATGCACAAGACCCCGGACATGCACTCCGGGGCCCGTGTGGTCGCACTTCATGCAGCGGTGCGTGCGTTGCCAGCGCTCCCGCCTACTGCTCGAGCACCTGCCGCACCGCGGTACGCACCGCCGGGCTCACCGCACCGGTCCCGCCGAGGATGTGGACGGTGCCGATGGCCCCGCGGTTGGCGGCAAGACACGCCTCAACTGCGGCCGGCAGGCTCGCGGTCCGCGTGAGGAGCATGACCGTGCCTCGCTTGGCACAGAGCACGCCGCCTGAAAGCGCGTCGGGGAAGTTCTCGCCCGTGGCGATCGCCAGGCCGTCCCAGATAAGCCCGCCGTCGGTGACACCGTGGGTGGCCACGGCCACGCCGGTCGCGTAGCGGTCATCCCCTGCCAGGCGCTCGACGTCACCCAAGGCCGCGTCGAGTGCGCTTGCATACGCGGGCGAGACGACGAGTTCACCGCCGAGGATGAGCGCGTCGGTGGCGCCATCGGCGGACATCGCTCCGGCAAGGGTGGCCGGTGCGGCGGACGGGTCGACGAGGTAGATGGGCCAGCCGTTGGCCGCGGCAAGCGGCGAGCCGGCAAGCGCGTCGGGGTAGTTGCGGCCGGTGGCCACGAACGCGGTGCCGTCGAAAGTGGCGCCGAGTTTGGCGATTGTGGCCTGCGCGACCTTCCGCGCCGTCTCGTAGCGAGTGGCTCCGCCGATCCGGGTGATGTTGCCTGACGGGATGCCTGCGGCGACGAGACCGGTCACGACCGCCGGACCCACGGCAGTCTCGCCACCTAAGATGATGGCCTTGGTCGCCTCGAGCCGGCCGATCTCGGCTGCGGTGACTGCGGGAAGCGAGCCGGGCTCGGTGAGGAGTATCGGCGCGTCATGGGCGCCCGCGAGCGCGGCGCCCCCAAGCGCGTCGGGCCAGTTGCGACCGGTGGCGATGATGACGGTCTCGGCACCGCTCGGGAACGAGGCTTGCGCGACCTCAACTGCGGTTGCGAAGCGGTCGGCGCCCTGCACAGGCACGACCGTGATCGGCCCGGTACGGACGACCTCGAAGCCCACGGCGTGGTGCTCCTCGGCGTGGCCCGCCACATCGACCGACCAGTACTCGAGCGTGTGCACACCGGGCGCGGTCACCTCGATCGGCACGGTGTAGGTCTGCTGCGACCCGCCGTCCAGCCGGTACAGGGTGGACGCTACGCCTGAGCCGGCGTCGGTCGCGCCGAGCGTGATGAGCGCGATGTCGTTGTACGAGGGAGCCGCGTCTGACGTGGTCACCGGCGGAGCCGTATCGATCCGAACACGCAGGTGCTCTGTTGCGCCGCCACGTCGTCCCTCACCCACCGCGCGCACGTGGAAGTACCACTCGCCGTCCGCCACGTCTTCGAGGGTCGTCGTCAGCCCGAGTGTGTCGATCTCCGCGTCGGGCACCGTGTCTGCGGCCTGATCGAGCGTGTACGAGTAGCCAACCGGCCCGTGACCCACGTCGATGACCTGCAGCCCGGAGGCGTAGTCCGCGACGTAGGCCGTGGTTCCCGAGACCGCGACGCCCCAGGCCTCATCGGGGGTGTCGTAGGTGCCGAGGAGCGCCGGTGCGGCCGGATCGCTCACATCGATGACCTGCAGGCCGGAGGCGTCCGCGATATAGGCAGTGGTGCCCGAGACCGCGACGCCCCAGGCCAAGCCGGGGGTGTCGCAGGTGCCGAGGAGCGCCGGTGCGGCCGGGTCGCTCACGTCGATCACCTGTAGGCCGGAGGTGTAATCCGCGACATAGGCCGTGGTGCCCGAGACCGCGATGCCTATGGTCAGGCCGGGGGTGTCGTAGGTGCCGAGGAGCACCGGCGCGGCCGGGTCGCTCACGTCGATGACCTGGAGGCCGGAGGTCTCGTCCGCGATATAGGCAGTGGTGCCCGAGACCGCGATGCCATAGGCCGAACCGGGGGTGTCGTAGGTGCCGAGGAGCGCCGGTGCGGCAGGGTCGCTCACGTCGATCACCTGTAGGCCGGAGCGGTAGTCCGCGACATAGGCAGTGGTGCCCGAGACCGCGACGCCCCAGGCATCATCAGGGGTGTCGTAGGTGCCGAGGAGCGCCGGTGCGGCCGGGTCGCTCACGTCGATGACCTGCAGCCCAGACCCACGGTCCGCGACATAGGCAGTGGTGCCCGAGACCGCGACGCCCAAGGCCCTCTCGGGGGTGTCGTAGGTGCCGAGGAGCGCCGGTGCGGCAGGGTCGCTCACGTCGATCACCTGTAGGCCGGAGGCGTAGTCCGCGACATAGGCCGTGGTGCCCGAGACCGCGACGCCAAGAGCGACGCCGGGGGTGTCGTACGTGCTGAGGAGCGCCGGCGGGTCGAACTCCGCGCCCTGGATCACCTGCAGGCCGGAGGCGTAGTCCGCGACATAGGCCGTGGTGCCCGAGACCGCGACGCTCAGAGCGCCGCCGGGGGTGTCGCAGGTGCCGAGGAGCGTCGGCGCGGCCGGGTCGCTCACGTCGATGACCTGCAGCCCGGAGTCGTAGTCCGCGACATACGCCGTGGTGCCCGAGACCGCGACGCTGCGGGCCTCGCCCGGGGTATCGAAGGTGCCGACGAGCGCCGGTGCGGCCGGGTCGCTCACGTCGATCACCTGCAGACCGGAGTTGTCGTCCGCGACATAGGCCGTGGTGCCCGAGACCGCGACGCTCCATGCCCAGTCGGGAGTGTCGCACGCACCGAGGAGCGCCGGTGCGGCCGGGTCGCTCACGTCGATGACCTGCAGGCCGTAGATGCCGTCAGCGACGTAGGCCATGGTGCCCGAGACCGCGACGCCGCGAGCATAGCTGTCGGTGTCGTAGGTGCCGAGGAACGCAGGCGACGTCGAATCGCTCACGTCGATGATCTGCAGGCCGGAGTCGGTGTCAGCGACATAGGCCGTGGTGCCCGAGACCGCGACGGCACGGGCGATGTTGGGGGTATCGTAGGTGCCGACGAGCTCTGGCGCTGCCGGGTCGCTCACGTCGATCACCTGCAGGCCGGATTCGTGGTCGGCGACATAGGCCGTGGTGCCCGAGACGGCGACGTCATAGGCCCATGCGGGGGTGTCGTAGGTGCCGAGGATGGCGGGTGCGGCCGGATCGCTCACGTCGATGATCCGCAGCCCGTAGCTGCCGTCGGCGACGTAGGCCGTGGTGCCCGAGACCGCGACGCCATAGGCGTAGCCCAAGGTGTCGTAGGTGCCGAGGAGCAGCGGCAGGTCGCTGGCGGCCTCCCACTCGAAAGCGGGGGCGTCATCGGCATACCAGGCATCCGGGTTCGGATGCGTCGACGACGCGAGCCCCGGAACATCCGGCACCGCGCCGAGCGCGGGCACGGGGACCAGCACCGCAAGTAGGCTGAGCGCGACGAGTGACGACAGGATCGTCCGTGCGTGGAGTCCGCAGATGCGCATGATGATCTCCCCCCGGAGCCAGTTGCGCTTCATGAGTACCCTACCCCACAGCGCGCTCCGCGACACAGCAGAAGAGCGCGGCCGGTGGCCGCGCCCTTCGAGCGGGGGCTGCACTACGCACGCGGGTCTAGACCGACGTGATCAGCCCATAGTCGCCGTCGTGACGGCGGTAGAGCACGTTGGTTCCCTCGGCATCCTCGGAGCGGAACACGAAGAAGTCGTGCCCGAGGAGCTCCATCTGCAAGATCGCCTCGTCCGTACTCATCGGCTTGGACTCGAGCGTCTTGGTCTTGACGATCGCAGGCTCTTCGATCTCCTCGACAAGCGGCGGCGCCGGCATGGGCGCCTGCGCGCCTCTGTGGCGGTCGACCATCTTCGTCTTGTACTTACGCACCTGGCTCTCGAGTTTCTCGCTCACCAGGTCGATGGCCGCGTACATGTCGCTCGCGGCCTCCTTGGCCCGGATGACGGGACCCTTGGTGTAGACGGTGACCTCGGCTACCTGGCCTTTCTCTATCGAGCGGTTGCGCTCTGTGTAGAGCTCCACCTCGGCGCTCATGAGCATGTGATCCAAGATCTTGGCAACGCGGCCGACCTTCTCCTCGGCGTAGTCGCGGATTGCTGGGGTGACTTCCATGCGACGACCTTTGACGATCATCTGCATAGCGCATCCTCCTTTGTCGGGGCCGGACACAAAGAAGATACCCGCCCAAGCCGTGACCATGCGCCCGGGCGGGCATCTTAGGCTGTCTGATTACCTGATGTGACCGAGGAAGTCCTTGGTCCGCTCGTTTTGCGGGTTATCGAAGACTTCCTCCGGCGTGCCCTGCTCCTGGATGACGCCCTCATCCATGAACACCGCGCGGCTCGCCACGTCGCGCGCGAAGCCCATCTCGTGGGTGACGACGAGCATCGTCATCCCCCCTTTTGCGAGACCCTTCATTACGTCGAGCACCTCGCGCACGAGTTCGGGGTCGAGCGCCGAGGTGACCTCGTCGAAGAGCATGACGTGCGGGTCCATCGCAAGCGCGCGCGCGATGGCCACACGCTGCTGCTGACCGCCCGAGAGCATGATCGGGTACACGTCGGCCTTGTCGTCCAGGCCTACACGGGCCAGGCCCTCGAGCGCGATCTGCTCGGCCTCTTCCTTCGATATCTTCTTGACCTTGCGCAACGCCAGCATGACGTTGGACTTGGCGGTCAGGTGCGGGAAGAGGTTGAAGCTCTGAAACACCATGCCCACCCGTGCACGGATCTCGTTGATGTTGGTCTTGTGGTCGGTGACCTCATCGTTCTCGATGAAGATGCGACCGCTCGTGGGTTCCTCGAGGCGGTTCACACAGCGGAGCATAGTCGACTTGCCGGAGCCGGACGGGCCCAGGATCACGACCACCTCGCCGCGGGCGACCTCGAGATCCACGCCCTTGAGCACCTCGAGGGCGCCGAAGCTCTTGTGGAGGTCCTCGATGCGAACCATCGCCTGCTCGGTCATGCGCTGGCCTCCTTTGCGCGGGCGGCTTTGCGTCGCTTGCGCTCCTGGCGGTTCTCGGGCTCACGACCCGTCTCGGAGACCGCGAGCTTGGCCTCCAGATAGGCCACGAGCCGGCCCAACGGCAACGTGAGCATCAGGTAGAAGCCTGCGGCACCGATGTACGGGGACATGTTGAACGTGCGGGCCTGGATGGTGCGCGCCTGCAGCGTGAGCTCGAAGATGCCGACTGCGAAGAACAGCGCGGTGTCTTTGAACAGCAAGATGAACTCGCTCATCATCGTCGGCAGGATCCGGCGGACGGTCTGCGGGATGATGACGTACGCCATGGCCTGCATCGTCGTCATGCCGAGCGAGCGGGCCGCCTCGAGTTGCCCCTTGCTGATGGACTGGATGCCCGCGCGGAAGATCTCGGCCAGGTATGCGCCGGAGTTTATCACGAGCGCGGCGATCGCTCTCACGAACTGGCTCATGTCGATTCCGGCGACGGAGATCTGGCCGATCGGTCCGGTAGCGAACTCACGCCATCCGGGCATCAGGAGCGGGAAGCCGAAGTAGATGACCAGGATCTGGACGAGCAGCGGCGTGCCGCGGATGAAGTCGATGTAGAACGTGGCGGGGATCCGGACGATCGGGTTCTTCGACATCTTCATGAAGGCTGCCGTGAGTCCGGCGGGCAGTGAGAGCAGGTAGCCGACGATCAACAGCGCGGCGGCGGCCTGGAAGCCCTTCCACAGCAGCGGCAGGGACTGCCAGATGATTGTCGGCGACATGAAGAGGTGAACGAACTTGATGCTTTCCAGGTACTCGATGATACCTTCCACGCATCCACCCACAATCCGCCGGAATGGACGAGACCCCACGGCGTGTTGCGGTGCCGTGGGGTCTCAGTTTACCAAAGCATACGGTGATTCACTTCACCGAAGTGCAGTATCACCTACTCGGCCGCAAACCACTTCTCGATCATCGCATCGTAGCGGCCGTCGTCCTTGATCTTGGCAAGTGCATCGTTGATGGCGTCGCGGAGTGCCGCGTTCTCCTTGTTGACGCCGATGCCGTACTGCTCGGAGCTCATGACGTCACCGACGACCTTGACCTCGCGAGCCGGATCGGCCGCGATCGCCTCGGAGATCGGCAGGTCGTTGACCACGCCGTCGACATCACCGTTCTGGAGGGCCTGGAAGGCCTGCAGGATGTTCTCGAACGGGACGACCGTGACATCGGCCGGCGCGTTCTCGCGCGTGTAGGCCTCGCCGGTCGTACCGGACTGGACGCCGATCTTCTTGCCCGCGAGGTCGTCGAGGGTCACGTAGGCGTCGCTCATGCGCACGGCCAGGATCTGACCGGCATCGAAGTACGGGTCGGAGAAGTCGATCTCAAGTGCGCGCTCGGGCTTGATCGTCATCGCCGAGGTGATCATGTCGAACTCGGCACCGGTCTGCAGACCGACGATCAGCGCGTCGAAGTTGTAGTGCTTGAACTCGTACTCAAGGCCGAGTTCCATCGCGATCTCCTTACCGAGATCGACGTCGAAGCCCTCGGACTCACCAGCGTCGTTGATGAGCTCGAACGGCGGATACGTGGCCTCGCCACCGGCGGTAAGCGTGCCGGGGGTCACGAGCTTCCAATCCGCGGCCGCAGGCTCCTCGGCCGGCTCCTCGGTCGGCTCCTCGGCCGGCTCTTCGGTCTCTCCGCAGCCCACGAGCGCGAGAGCGCTCAGCGAGAGTGCGAAGACGACCATGAGTGCGAGCCACTTGCTGGACTTACTCATGTGCGTCCCTCCATCATTTCGTCGGCGGCACCAGGGGTGCCGATCCTAACGTGCCTCCCGAAGCACTATACCGCATGCAAACCGCCATCGTGTAACGGCGCGTTCACTGCGGCGCGAGCCGGACGGGAGCGCGTGCGGCTACTCGGCGGCTACCTCGAGTGTGGGAAACTCGCCGAGCCACTTGCGCGTGATGGTGCCGAGAACGCCCTCGGCAGAGAGCGTGTCGAGTACGCTGCGCACCTCGGCCTCGAGCTCTGTCGCGTCCTTCTTGACGACGACGCCGAGCGGCGTGGCGGAGCCGACCTGCCCGACGATGCGGATGTCGTCGAAGTCGCGGGCGATGTACGCGCCCACCGCCGCATCTCCCGCCACCACGTCGACCTCGCCGGCGACAAGCGCGTCGAACGCCGCCCGCAGGGTGTCGAAGCCGGTGACGTAACCCTCACCGTAGTCCGCCTCGATCGCCCAGAACGCGGCGCTCTCCTTCTGCGCGGCCACGCGCAGCCCGCCGAGTGTGTCGAGCGCGTGCGTCGGCGCCGGCGTGCCGCTCTCGACGATCGAGAAGAGCGCCGGACCGTCGATCAGGTACGAACCGGCCGTGGAGATATCGGCAAGGATCGCCTCGGTGATCGGCGTCGCGCCGAGCGCGATGTCCACCCTGCCGTCATTCACCGCCGACGCGACCTGCCCGGCCCCGACAGGGACGAGTTCGAGCTTGAGACCGAGCCGCTCGGCGATCGCCGCGGCGACATCGACGTCGATGCCCGCGTCCACGCCCTGGTCGTTGCCGCCGAAGGGCGGATACTCCAGGTCGACACCGACGCGCAGCACGCCTGCGGTGCCGATCACAGGCGGCGCGACCGTGGGGTCGAGCACCGGAGCCTCAGGCTCCTTCGAGCACCCGGTCACCGCGCCGACGAGTACGAGTGCGAGTGCGAGAGACAGGGCGATCAGTCGTCGCTCGAGGTGCATGTGACTCCCTCCTGATGTGACCCAAAGTGCTTTCACCCGGCTGACCTGGTCTTTGGCCCCACACTCGCGTACGGGGGCTTCCGCTTGATGCTATCTCACTACCGGCCCTCTCGCCCGCCAGCCGGGATGGCTGGACCGGACGGTACGACTTACCCCTAAGACGCGCCATGCTCGCGCGACGGTTGCCCGCCGGCTTACGTGGGTCCTTTCGGCCGCGTCTACCATGGACTAAGGCGCTTGCGCGCCCGCAACCACAGACCCGGGTGAAAGCATATGGAAGTGTAGCAGGTGCCGGGGCGCGTATCACGCGCGCACCTCCGCAGGTGTCACCCGCGAGCACGCTCGCGCCACCGAAAGCGCCCGGATCGTGGGCGAGCCGACGCAGATGAGCGCCCGCGCCGCGGCATCCAGCGTTGCGCCGGTGGTGAACACGTCATCGACGAGGACGACCCTGCCGCCCGCGACCTCTCCGGTCACGTCGAAGGACCCGGCACGGTTGGCCGCACGCTGCTCCCGGCCCAGAGCGCGCTGATCGGCGGTCACCCTCGAGCGGAGCACCTCGGCCACCGGCAGGCCCGTGAGCGTACCGAGCGCGCGGGTGACGTCTACGGCGTGGTCGAAGCCGCGCCTCCTGCGCGCAGCGGGCGACGCCGGCACGGGCACGAGCACATCGTCCGGAACGAGCCAGCCGTCGGCCGCCTCGGCCAGCAGCGACGCGAGCACGACCGCGTAGCGGCGCTCACCGCCGTCTTTGAGCACGACGATCGCCCGCGAGACCGGCGGCTCCAGAAGCGCCGCCGATCGTGCAGCACGAAACGCAAACGTGCGCCCCGCGCACTCAGCGCATAAGAGACCGGCGATCGGCGCTCCACAGCGTGTGCACGCCGAAGCGGGGTCGATGCGCGGCACCGCCGCCTGGCAGCTATCGCACAGAAGCGTGCCGGGGAGGTCGCATCCGGCGCACCTCGGCGGGAACACCAGATCGAGAAGCGCGCGCACCGGTCACCCCCGTCCCGGGGGCGCCTCAGCCGATGAGCAGCTGGAAAAGCGGGATCGTGATGACAGCCCCCACCATCGTCAGCAGGATCGCCGAGGCGATGAAGTCGATGTCGAGCTTGAAGCGCAGTCCCATGATCATCGTTAACAGCATGGACGGCACACCCGCCTCGAGCACCGCGATACGCAGCGACGCCTCGTCGGTGAGCACGAGCATGCCCAGGCCAAGTGCCATCAGCGGCAACACGATCAGCTTGAGCGCGCCGAGCACCGACGCGTGCCCCAGATGCCCCCTGAGAGCGCGCGGCTTGAGCGTGAGCCCGACCGAGATCATCACCACCGGCACGACGAGCTTACCGAGCGCATCCAACCAGGATGTGACCTGGATCGGAACCGGAGCCGAACGCAGGAGCATCGCCGCGGCGAGCGCGATGAACGGCGGGAACGTGACGAGCTCCTTGAGCGCGTTCGTCCGCACCTCGCCCGCGCCATACCGACTCGCCACGATGGTCCCCACGGTGATGACCGCCAGCGTGTTGCCGAAGATGTCCGAGAAGATCGCGCGCACGAGTCCGGCATCGCCGAGCAGCGCCGAGGCCACCGGGTAGCCGATGTAGGCGGTGTTGCCGAAGACCGCGGCGAGCATGAACGCGCCGGCCGTCGGTCCTTCAAGCTTGAGCAGCCGCGTGAGCCCCCAGGCGAGCGCAAGCCCGACGAGTGCGACCGCCCAGCCGATGAGCGGCAGCATGGCAAACGCAGGGTCGAACGCCTCGCGGCGCACGGTCGTGAAGATCAGTGCCGGCATCGCCACCCAGATGAGCAGCGTGTTGAGCGGCCGGGCGTCCTCGGCCGACAGCACTCCGCTCATACGCAGCACCACGCCGAGCGCGATGTAGCCCATCACGGCCCCGATCACGCCGAGGAGGCTCCCCACGTCCACAGCGTGCCGGCCCTACCCGAGCTCGTGCAGCGCGCCCGTGCCGCAGCACGCCTCGGCGAGCGAGACCGCAAAGTCGGGGCGCGACACGCCGCGCTCGGTGATGATCGCGGTGACGTACCCGGCAGGCGTGACGTCGAAGGCCGGGTTGTACACCTCGACCGACGGCGGCGCGATCCGTACCCATGCGTCGAACTGGTACGCCCCGCCCTTGCGCGTAAGCTGCATCTGGTGGCCCTTGGTCATGCCGAGTGCGTACGGACCCGCCTCGGTCATCATGTCGAGCGCCTTGGTCTCGATGGACGTACGGGCCTCGATGACGCCGGAGACCGTCACGCCGGTGACCTCGCGCTCGTCACGCTCCTCGATGACGATCTCGTCGCCGGAGGCCAGGGTGAGATCCACCGTGGAGGACGGTGCCGCCACATACAGCGGGATGCCGTGTTCCTTGCACAAGACGGCCAGCCCGTACGTGCCGATCTTGTTGGCGACGTCGCCGTTCGCGGCGATGCGGTCGGCGCCGACGATCACCGCGTCCACGAGGCCCTGGCGCATGACGCTCGCCGCCATGTTGTCGCAGATGAGCTTGAACGGCACGCCCGCCATGCGGAGCTCCCACGCGGTCAGGCGCGCACCCTGCAGCACCGGGCGCGTCTCATCCACCCACACCTGGGCGATCTTGCCCTGCTCGTGCGCGGTGAAGATCACGCCGAGCGCGGTGCCGAAATACGCGGTCGCGAGCGATCCGGCATTGCAGTGCGTGAGGATGCGCGAGTCGGGCTCGATCAGCTTCGCCCCGTGCGCGCCGATCGCCCGGTTGCGCGCCTCGTCCTCGGCGCGGATGCTGGCGGCTTCGGCGAGCACGAGCGGCCGGAGCGCGTCGAGGCCCACATCGGCGTTCTCGCGCGCGAAGCGCTTCATGCGCTCGGCGCCCCACATGAGGTTGACGGCGGTGGGACGTGTTGCGGCGATCTCGTCGGCCACGCGGTCGAGTTCGTCGAGGTAGTAGCGTATGTCGTCGATCTCGGCGCCTGCCGTCTCCGACCACAGCGCCACGCCGAGGGCGGCGGCCACGCCGAGCGCCGGCGCACCCCGGACGGCCATGCCCGAGATTGCCTGGCAGACGCCCTCATAGGTGTTGCAGACGAGCAGGTCGCCGACAAGCGGCAACCTGCTCTGGTCGATCATGCGGACGGTGCCGTCTTCCCACCAGATGGTGGGCGGGATGTTGCCGAGGTCGGCCATACTAGACGGTGCCCTCCTGCCAGGAGCTCAGGTACCGCTCCTGCTCCTCGGTCAGCACGTCGATCTCGATGCCCATGCTCGCGAGCTTGAGCGCGGCGATCTCCTCGTCGATCTCGGTCGGCACCTCGTAGACGCCCGCCTCCATGTCGGCGGCGTTCTCCACCATGAACTCGGCACACAGGGCCTGGTTGGCGAAGCTCATGTCCATGACCGAGGCCGGGTGGCCCTCGGCGCACGAGAGGTTCACCAGGCGGCCATCGGCGAGCAGGAAGATCTTGCGGCCGTCGGAGAGTACGAACTCCTCCACGAGCGGGCGCACCTCGCGAGTGGAGACGGCGACCTCGCGCAGGTGCGGGATGTTGATCTCCACGTTGAAGTGGCCCGAGTTGGCGATGATCGCGCCGTCTTTCATCGCGTCGAAGGCAGGCGAGTCGATGACGCTGATGTCGCCGGTGACCGTGACCCAGATATCGGCATGCGCGGCGGCCTCGACAGCCGGCATGACACGGTAGCCGTCCATGACGGCCTCGAGTGCCTTGAGCGGGTCGACCTCACACACGATCACGTTGCCGCCCAGGCCTTCGGCACGGCTCGCGATGCCGCGACCGCACCAGCCGTAGCCGGAGACGACCACGGTGCGCCCGGCGATCAGGCGATTGGTGGCGCGGATGATGCCGTCGATCGTGGACTGGCCGGTGCCGTAGCGGTTGTCGAACAGGTGCTTGGTGTTGGCCTCGTTCACGGCGATGATCGGGTACTTGAGCGCCTCGTCGTCGGCCATGGCCGCCAGGCGGATGACGCCGGTCGTCGTCTCCTCGGTGCCGCCCAGTATGCCCTCGAGCGCCTCGGGGAACTCGGCGTGGATGCGGCCGACCACGTCGGCGCCGTCGTCCATCGTGATCTGCGGCTTATGCGCGATCGCGGCGTCGATGTGCGCATAGTAGCTCTCGGTGTCCTCACCCTTGATGGCATACGTGCGGATCCCGTAGTGCTGCACCAGTGCGGCGGCCACGTCGTCTTGCGTGGAGAGCGGATTGGAGGCGCACAGTACGCAGTCGGCGCCGCCGGCCGCAAGCGTCCGCATGAGATTGGCGGTCTCGGTGGTGACGTGCAGGCACGCGCTGATGCGCACGCCGGCAAGTGGCTTCTCGGCCTCAAAGCGCTCCCGGATGCTCGCGAGCACCGGCATGTCGGCGTCCGCCCACTCGATGCGCGCGCGCCCGGAATCGGCCAGAGCAAGGTCCTTGACGTGGTGATCCATGAGGATATCCCTTCGTGTGACGACACGCCGGATCCGACCGGCGGGGGTGACTACAGCCCACGTAGTATAGCAAGCATGAGCCGCGTGAGGTCGGCGGCGGCGACACGACCCGCCTCGAGTACCTCTGCGTGACTCAGGTTCTCCCCCGCCGCCACGTTGGTGACGAGCGAGAAGCCGAGCACGCGCAGGCCGAGCGCGCGGGCGGCGATGACCTCGGGCACGGTGGACATGCCGACGACGTCGGCTCCCGCGCCGCGCAGGTACGCCACCTCGGCAGGCGTCTCATAACTCGGGCCGAGCAGCCCCGCATACACGCCGTCGTGGAGGTCGATCCCCTCCTCGGCCGCCGAGGAGAGCGCGCTCGCCCGCAAGCCGGGATCGTACGCGTCGCGCATCGGCACGAACGGGGTGCCGCCTTCAGGGCCCGGCCAGCCGATGAGTGGGTTGGTGCCCATCAGGTTCATGTGATCGGCTATCAGCACGATGTCGCCGACGCGCAGCCGGTCGACCAGGCCGCCCGCGGCGTTGGTGACGATGAGGACCTCGCAGCCGAGCGCCGCGGCCATGCGCGCCGGCCACGCCGCATCGTACGCACTCACGCCCTGATACTGGTGCACGCGGCCCTTGAAGAGTACGGACGGGACGCCGGCGAGTTCCCCGAGCACGAGGGCTCCCGAATGGCCGGCGACGTGACCGGCTCGCGGAGCCCCCTCGAGATCCGCGTAGTTCACGGTCGACGGGTCGCTCACCGCATCGGCGAGTCCCGCCAGTCCCGAGCCGAGAACGATCGCCACCCGGGGCGCGGACCCGGCCGCCAGTACGCGGTCGACGTCGGCTCGGGGAACGTCAAGTGTACGTGCGGTCATGACGGACCTCCTTCGTACGGTGCGCGAACGCGTGCCGTATCCGGAAGCCTACCGCATCATGACGTCATCGATGGCCTTGGCCCCGGCTTCCGAGATGGCGGCCTTGCCGCCGATAAGGTAGATGCCCTCAATCGTCGTCTTCTGCTCGGTGAGGAAGGCCGCGGTGCCCGCGGGACACACGTTCGTGTGGGTCAGGAGCAGCGGCTTGAGCATCCGACCTGCGAGCGAG
Source organism: Coriobacteriia bacterium (assembly GCA_030651765.1). Lineage (GTDB taxonomy): Bacteria > Actinomycetota > Coriobacteriia > Anaerosomatales > Anaerosomataceae > UBA2272. The sequence continues at coordinate 303,130 of JAUSBY010000012.1, forward strand.
CCGCCGGTGAGAGCATCCGCATACGCCTCGCCCGTGGCCATGTAGACCGAGCGCGCGGTGAACCCGATCGTGGGCCCGATGGTGTAGCGCGCGACAGCCGCCGACGTCTCGTAGCGGTTGGCGCCGCCGAGTCGCTCGGAGACGCTGCCGGCGGCGGTGCCCACGGCCGTCGCGACGTTCGCGGGCACGACGATGGTCCCGCCGACGATCAGTGTGGTCGCAGGCGTGTACGTGGACAGATACGTCTCGGCAGGCTCACCGAGCGCGCCCGGCAGCGCGAGGAGGATCGGTATCTTCCGGCCGTAGGCAAGCGCGGATGCCGATGCGGCGTCCGGCCAGGTCTCGCCGTTGACGATGATCGCCGAGGTGCTTCCCGACAGAGCCTGCACGCGCTCGGCAGCCGCGGCAGCGGTGTCGTAGCGCGTGGCGCCTGCGACGCGGACAACCTCGGCCGACGGCAGCAGCGCGCGGACCGCGTCTACCGTGGGTGTGGATACCGCCGCGGAGCCGCCCATCACGTACACGGTTGATGGCGCCAGTCGCGAAAGCGCCCCGGCGGTGACGGGCGTCAGGCTCGACTGATGGGTGAGCAGAAGCGCGCCGCCGGACGCGCCCGCGAGCGCGGTGCCGGTGAGCGCATCGGCGAACGCCTCGCCAGACGCGAGGACGACCGCCGGTGCGGTGTCCGGGAACGCCCGGTTCGCGGTAGCGACTGCGGTGGCGTACCGGTCGGGCCCCTCGATGCGCTCGATGGGGAAGCCGGACACGGTGAAGTTGGTAGACATCAGGCCGAGCCGGGAGCGCACGCTGTCACCCGAGATCCTGGCCGTGGCGCCGTTGGAGAAGCGGAAGGTGACGTAGCGGACGTGGCCGCTAGCCGCGCGGTCCATGACCATGCCGGTGACGTGCGTGGGACTCGCCGGCACGCCGCTGAGCCCGCGAAGCTTCTCGGCGATCTCGAGTCCCGACAGCGTCTTCACGCGCGACGACGGCCACGGCGAGTACGGCGGCGAGGCGAGGTGCTCGTAGGGGTCAGACACGCCACGCAGGTACGGGAGCGGCGACCCCGTGACCCAGACGTCCTCGTTGTTGGCGGTGTGTCCGCCCGACTGCGAGAAGAAGTAGCCGGTGGCCACCGCCGAGCCGGTGAGGATGTACTGGCCCGAGGTGGCGCTCACGGCGCTGTTGCTGCGCGAGTCCTCGAGCGGGACGACCACGCCGACGCTGACGTAGGAATGCCCCTTGTAGACCTGGCTGTAGGTGGTGCACTTGAGGATCGAGCCGCTCGAGACACCCTCGTGCGCGTACGAGCGCGCAGCGACGGCCTGCGCTTTGAGCGCCTCGGGGGTGGCGTCTCCCCAGCTCGCCGGCATCTCGCGCGGCACGACGCCGAAGAGATACTGGTCCATCGGCAGCTGGTTGATCGCCGCCAGGCGCTGGCCCGCCTTACGGTTGAGCCAGATCTTCCCCCGGTAGCGCACGTTCGTATAGCCGTTGGTGGGCCAGCCACTGGCGTCGGCCGGCCAGTACGAGCCATCGGTGGATGTCGTCTTCTCTTTGAACTCGAGCAGCGGCGTCACACCCGACGCGCCGCCCGGCATGACCCACACGTCCCAGTCGAACCGGGCGACCTCCTGGCCGGCCTCGGTAGTGACGATGACGTTCGTCCCGTCGTTCCTGAACCGGTACCACGTGTCCTTGGGCAGCTCCGCCGACGGCGTGCCGCTCGTCGTGCGCCACACTTTGAGCGTCGAGCCCACGGACTTGACCGTCCAGTACGGACGTCCGGCATACGACGAGTCGCGGTACGCGCTGTCGATGTTCACCTTCGGCTCGAGCGTCGAGATGGTGCCGCCGATCGTGGTGCCCGAGTAGTAGTGCGCGAGGATCCAGCGGTAGTCCTTGCCGGCGAGCGCGGAGCCCCGGGCGCCCCACTGGCTCAAGCCGATGCCGTGACCCCAGCCCGTGCCGGTGATGGTGAACGAGGGAATCGCCTGGATGCCGACCTCGGCGACAGCCGGCAGCGGCGTGAAGGATGCGACGAGGAGCGCCACAAGACATGCGGCGGCTACGCGGATGTGCGGGCTACGACTCACGCGACGGACCTCCGTCTGAGGCTTCAGATGCAACCATCCAAGCACGGATTGTACCACGCCGCGTGCGCGGCCCCGGCCTTCCGACGTGCGGTCTCCTACTGCGACGACGCCTGATCGAGGTAGCTGAGCCTGGCTGCGAGTGAGTCGACGACCTCGGAGCCGACCGCGACAGGACCGCCGAGTACGTAGACGTCGAGCACCCCCGTGCCCGTCGCGAACGCGCGGGTGTCCAGTACCGTGGCCGCAGCGGGATGAAGCCGGTTCGACGGCGTGGTGAGCACCACCCCGTTGTAGCGCGCCATGAGCAGCCCGCCGCCGACCGCATCGGCGAAGTTCTCCCCCGTCGCCAACGCGAACCGCTGGAGGGAGTGACCGCTATCGAGCGCCTTACCGGCGATGATGGCCGCCGTCTCGTACCGGTCCGCTCCGCCCCACCGGTCGCTCGAACTCACCCTGCCGAACGTCCGATACGACAGGACGACGTCGGGTGTGACGGCAGCCTCGCCGCCGACAACGATGATCCCGCCGAGAGGCTGCACGCTCGAGATCTCGCCGATGACCTCGGCAGTCCAGGTGCTGACCCTCGAGGCCGGAGTAAGGAGCACCGGGTAGCCGCGCCGCGCGGCGTACGGCGAGACCGCAAGCGCGTCGGCGAAGGTCTCGCCCGACGCCAGGATGACGCGCTTCGGGGTGCCGCGGAGTTCGACGACACGTCTGGCGATCCTTGCCGACGTATCGTAACGGTTCTCGCCCGCGATCCTCGAGGTCCGTACGTAGGCGCCACTCGGGGCGCGAAGGGCCCTGATGCTGCGCTCGACATCGGCCGAGACCGCGTTCTCCCCGCCGAGGATGACCACGTTGGTGACACCCAGACGACGCAGCTCGTTGGCAAGGGCCGAGTCCAGCGAACCGGCACGGGAGAGCAGCACGGGCGCCCGAAGCGCCTGGGCGAGCGGGACACCACACAGCACATCGGGGAAGTCATGCGACGCGGCTACGACGGCAGTGGTCGCACCGAACGGGAAACCCTGAGCGGATATCTCGACTGCCGTCGCGATGCGGTCATCGCCGGCGAGTCTGTGGACCTTGGGCGTGAAGGTCTGCTGCTTGAAGCCCTCCTCGCCCCACAGGTAGACCTTGTGGATGAAGTTCGCGGCGTCGTTGTTCCACTCACTGAACACGATCCGCGCACCATCGGCGTGGTTCCGCACGATCTGCGGGTTGTTGTAGCGAGCGTGCGCGCCCGGCGACTTGATGATGTCCCGGACCTTCGTCCACGAGACGCCGTCTTCCGAACGCCACCACGAGATGTCCCCGCCACGCCTGGCCGAGGTCGACTCGTCGAACGCCGTCGCCGGATCGTCGAGCCACTGGTCATCGGGAACGCCGCCCGTGGTCAGGAACGCCTCGATCGTACCGTCGGGCATGAACTCGAACGTGCCCGCGTCGAAGAAGTTGTCTGTGGTGGTGATCGCACGGTCGACCCACTCTGAGCCGTCCCAGCGGGCAAAGCACCATTCGTACTTGGCGGTGTCGTGGTTCCCGGCGAGGTAGAGCACACCCGGCACGCCATCTTGATCGCGACGAAGGACCACCTGGTTGGTGAAGACGGTCTCCTCCTCGGCACGAACGGCAGCCGTGACCTCGAGTGAGGCAAACCCCCGGGGCCACATGACGGGCACGCCCGCCGCGCTCGTCCACGTCTCCTCGGCCGAGCGCTCGAGATAGTAGACACCCTTGCGTACCCGGAAGTCGGTCTCGCTGGCCACGAGGTCCCGGCGCACGGCGGCAAACGCGGTCCCACCCGATGCGTCATGGTCGACGTTCGCGTACCAGTAGCTGCCGGTCGTGGTCGGCTCGGCCGAGTTGTAGACGGACCCGTCGATCAGGATCTCCGGCTCGGTCCAACCAAAGACCGCCCCGGCCGCCGGCGTCGAGACGACCGACTCCCAGTCCCCCCTACTGGGCACAGCACCATCGCGCCGGTAGGACAGACGGATCGCGCCCTTCGCGTCGAGGCCCGCTTGCGGATACGTCGCACTGATGGTCGTCTCCTCGGAGCCTACACGCACGGGGCCGAGGTCGACCCACGTCCCGATGTCGCCGGGCCGCTTGCTTCGGGCGTGGCTGAGCGCACCGAGGTGGCCGCCGTAGAACACCACGAGATGTCCCGCGGCGTCGATCACGAGTGACGGAGCGCCGTGCGTATTCTGGCCGAGCGTGTTCCCGCCCACACGTTGTGGCCCGATCCACCTGGCGGTCTTGTGGTCGTACGCCATGACGTAGGGATCCATCAGGTACCCCTGATACGCGATGAACGTGCGCTCGGAGGCGTCGTCGTAGACCGCCTGCGGCGCGATAGCCATCTCCTCGTAGGTCGCGGCACCCGAAGCGTCCTTCTCGAAGAAGTCGGCGTTCCAGGCGAACGCGCCCGGCGCCGAGCCGAGGACGAACACGACGACGTATGCGATCAGCGTGCGGAATCGACTCACAAACGACCTCCGGGCTATCGCTGTCCGAGACGGAGCAGCTCGTTGATAACGGATGCGCGGTTCTCGGTCCAGTAGCCCGCACTGGGCTGCTTGGCACGGATCTCGATGTCGTCCGGCTTCTCGACCCGGATGAGGTGTCCGCGCGCGATGAGATCCTCGTCGACGGCCCCCATCTCGCCGGCGAAGACGGTGTAGGCGGGCGTGCCGAGAGCCGCCGCCTCACGGTTCATGGTCCCCCCGGCCGAGACCACAAGGTCGGCGGCACGGATGAGGGACGGACCGTCGACGACGCCCTCCGGGATCTGTGCGTTGGCCGGGAGCGAGCCTTCAAGCTCGGCCCGCTGCGAAGGCGTCCTCGGCAGCACGACGATCCGCACGCGCTGATCGGCGCCCAGACGCGTGACGACATCGGTGAAGAGCCGGTTCCCGAACAGGTGGTATGCGGACATCGTCGCCGGAGGACGGACCACGGCGAGCACGGCATCGGCGGGTATGCCGAGAAGCGCCCTGCTGTCCTCGGCCAGCGGCATGTCCGGCGACAGGTACACGTGCTCCTTGAGTCCGGCGAAGTGGCCGACGCGCTCGGCGCGGGCGCCGTGCGCGGTGATCGCGGAGAGCGGTATCGATTCGGGGACGAGGATCCGCGACGCGAGGCGGGCATTGACCGCATAGGACAGGTCCGCGTGCTCGTAGTCGTGCACGATCAGGTGCGGCACCCGCAGCAGCCATGCGGCCACGGCAAGATCGTTCGAGTTGTGACTGAACGCCACGTCGAAACGCCTGCGTGCCCCGAACGCGACAAGCGCGAACGAACGGCTCACGAGGCCCCATGCCTTCTTGAGGCGGCTTCTCCCGCGGTGCCTGCCGATGAGATGGTGCTCGATGCCCTTGCTCTCGAGCAGGCCGAGGGTCTGAGCGAAGTCACGCGCCGTGACCTCGACCTCGTGTCCCGCCCGCGTGAGATCGTCGATGATGGGCTCGAAGAACAGCACGTGCGGCGAGTTGGTGATATCGATCCAGATGCGCACCGGGTATCCGTCCGCCTCTCGCAAACCACGGCTGTCTGACGCGACCAGCCCGACGGGCCGATCGCCGCGCAATTATACCAGGCTGACGCGCCCGTTCGCCCGCCGCCTCAGGGCGCGCGCACAACCCTGCGGACCGCACCGAGGAAGGCTTCGGCCTGCGCCGTCGCCCCGTGTCCACGTGCTGCGGCCAGGCAGGCCTCGCGGTATGCGCCCCGGCCAGCCGCGAGCACACCGTCGATGGCGTCAGCAAGTGCCCGGCCATCACCGGGTGGCACGAGAGCGCCCGTCCGCTCGTCGAGGATCTCCGGTACCCCGCCCACGGCGCTGGCCACGCACGGCGTACCGCATGCCATCGCCTCGAGCAAGACGAGACCGAGACCCTCGTTGTGGCTCGGCAGCACGAACACGTCGGCGGCGGCCATCCACCGCGCTACATCGCATTGGGCGAGCCGGCCGGTGACCGTGACGTGGTCTTTGAGCTCCAGCGCCGATGACCACTCGGTCAACTCCTGCCGAAGCGGACCATCCCCGACGATCACGAGGCGATCGGCTGCCTTCCGCTCGAGGAGCATCTCGAACGCCGCGCGCAGCGTCTCGAGACCCTTGACCGCGACCAGGTTGCCGACGAACAGGACCGTGCGCTCCTGCTCCGGGATTCCCAGCGCTGCGCGCGCGTCGGGATCGGGCACGAACACCGCTTCGTCGATACCCATGTGGACCGTGGCGATCGGGACGCTTTCGGGAACGCCGACGTCGGCGCGCAGCGAGTCCGCGAGAGCGGCCGACACGGCGACGACCAGGTCCGCCTCGGCAAGCGCACGCCTCGCCGCCGCGGCGAAAGGATCGCGTCGCATGACCGAGCGAGCGTCCGTCCCGTGCACGACGAGCACGAGCGCGGCACCGGAGAGTCGGGCCGCCTGATGCGCCATTCCGGCGGTCGGATATAGGTAGTGCCCCACGACGGCATCGAAGGCGCCGGAGCGACCCGCAGCGCGCGAGCGACGCGCGAGGCGCCGGTACTTGGCGAGGCTGCGCACCACGCCGGTCCGCGGGTCGGTGTTGGCGACGACGGTCACCGGGACGCCGAGAGCGGTCAGGGCCGCCGCGTGGCGGGCGACGAACCCCCCGTAGACGGGGTTGGCCTCAGTCGGCCACATGTTGGAGATGAGGAGCAGCCGGGGAAGATCGTGTCCTCCAGCACTCACCGCGTGCCGCCGGACGTGTCCCAGGTTGCGTAGTCCTTGCCGACGACCACGAGGATGTCGGTGCTGAAAGCATACATACCGCGGCTCTCGACAACGCGCGCCTTGGGGAGCGCCTCCGCGACCTGTACGGCAGCCGCATGCCCCATCTTGTAGACGACGAGTGTCTCGTCGTAGACGAACTGGTTGGCGTTACCCACCTCGGTCACCGTGTAGCCCGCGGCTTCCAGTATGTCGGCCGTCTCGGTGGCACACCCGTCGATGCCGGCGCCGTTGCGGACCGAGAGCGACACCGATCCCGGACTGACGGCCCCGCCGCCCGGCGTCGCGGTGTCCTCGAACGAACGGCCGTTCATCATCGCGTCGATCAGGAACGCCTTGTTCTCCTCATCGGTCCACACGTACGGGGAACGCCACTCGCCGAGGAGCGTCGCCGTCTCCATTCTGTCGCTACCCACGCCGCGCAGCGCGTTGCCGAGATCGATCAGGTCGCCGACGCGCATGTCGGTCGAGGTGTACTGGGCGAGTTCTCGCACCATCGACGGGATCTTGAGCACGTTGCCCGCCTTGGTGGCCTGGTCGGCGAGCGCCTTGAAGAACGTCTGCTGGTGCTTCATGCGCGTGAAGTCGGCGTCGGGGAAGTCCCGGCTCCTGACATAGGTGAGCGCATGCTCGCCGTCGAGCAACTGGTAGCCGGGGTCGATGCGCTTTGCGCGAAGGCCGGGGCTGTGGCTCGCCGCCTTGGGGTCGTCGATCTTGACGTCGACATCGATCCATACGCCACCCATGGCGTCGACCACGTTCTGGAATCCGATCCAGTCCACGGCCATGTAGTGGTGGATCGGGATGTCGAGCAGGTCGCTCACGGTATCGACCATCAGCGACGGTCCGCCATAGAACAGGGCACCGTTGATCTTGCCCGTGCCGTGGCCTCGGATCTCGGCGCGCGTGTCGCGCGGGATCGAGACGAGCCAGACCTTGCCCGACGCGACATCGACCCGCGCCACGATGATCGTATCGGCCCGCGCATCGTCATCGCTCGGACGTGCGTCACTCCCGAGCAACAGCACGTTGAAGGGCTCGTGCTTGACCCGCTCGTCGAGCGCCTCGGTGAGGCTGTCGTCGATACCGGGCTGCTGGTTCATCGTCCTGCCTGCCGAGTTGAGCATGGAGTACGCCCAGACTCCCACGGCCGTGACCGCGGCGACCAGTACGAGCGCGACGCCGATCGTGATGCGTTTGATCATGCGCCGACGCCGCTCGTGATGCACGCGCATCCGAGGCGAACTCTCAACGACACCGGTCGGCCGTCGCGCGCCTTGCGCGGGCGGATCGAGTCGCCTGAGGGCGGCCCTGCGTCGGCTACCTCTTGTAGAACGTGCCACGAAGTCCCTTTCTGTCAGCCGTCAACGGGCGGGTTCACACCACACCCGAATCGGCATGCGGCGCCTGCGCCGCCTCGAAGTGACTGCAAGGACCGCGCCGGGTCGGTTGCAGCGAGCACGGCGCTAGAGTCGCACGACCGATCCGCTCTCGTACGCCGCAAGCGCGTTGCGTGTATCGAACACGAGGTTCGCATTGTTGACGATGAGGTCGTAATCCACCGACGTATGCGCGGTCACGATCAGCACGACGTCGGCGGCGGCGATCGTCTCGGCGGTCAGTTCGACCCTGCCGACCTCAGCACCACTCACGACGAACCGGTCGACGTACGGATCGTGGTAGACGAGGTCCGCATCCTTGTCGAGAAGCAGCTCGGCGATCTTGATGGCGGGCGACTCGCGCATGTCGTCGATGTCGGCCTTGTACGCTACGCCGAGCATGAGCACCCGAGACCCGGCGAGCGGCTTGCGCTGCCCGTTCATGGCGTCCATGAGCCGCGTGATCACGTAGTAGGGCATGTTCTCGTTGATGCGACCAGAAAGGTCGATGAACTCGGTACGGAAATCGAACTCGCGGGCCTTCCACGAGAGGTAGAACGGGTCGATCGGGATGCAGTGCCCGCCGAGACCCGGTCCGGGGTAGAACGGCATGAAGCCGAACGGCTTGGTCTTGGCGGCTTCGATGACCTCCCACAGGTTGATATCCATGCGCTCGCACAGCATCAACAGCTCGTTCATGAGCGCGATGTTGACGCCGCGGAAGGTGTTCTCGAGCAGCTTGCTCATCTCGGCCACACGCGTGGAGGAGACCGGCACGATGGTGTCGATGTAGCGACCGTAGAGGGCGACGGCGTGCTCAGTGCACTGCTGCGTCACACCGCCGACGACCTTGGGAGTGTTGCGCGTCTGGTAGACGGGGTTGCCGGGATCCACGCGCTCGGGCGAGAACGCGAGGAAGAGGTCGGTCCCGACCTTGAGACCACCGGACTCCAGGATCGGCTGGATGATCTCTTCGGTCGTGCCGGGATACGTCGTCGACTCGAGCGTGATCAGCATCTCCGGGTGCAGGTGCGGCGCGATCGCGCGCGTGGCGTCCTCCATGTAGGAGGTGTCCGGCTCCTTGGTCTCGTTGAGCGGCGTGGGCACGCAGATCGCGACAGCGTCCGCCTCGGCCACGCGGGAGAAGTCAGTGGTCGCCTCGATGAGGCCGCGCTCCACCAGCGGCGCCAGCTCGTCGGTCGGTACGTCGGGGATGTAGCTCGTGCCGCTGTTGAGCAGCTCGACCTTCTCGGCCAACACATCGATGCCAACGACCCGGTGCCCGGCCTTGGCCATCTCGACAGCAAGGGGCAGGCCCACGTAGCCCAGGCCGACGACGGCCAGGACCGCTTCCCCGCTCTCGATACGCTCTCTCAGTCCCATCTCGCTTCTCTCTCTCGGGCAGCGCCAGCCGGCACGCCCCACGACAGTGACCCGTATAGTCTACAGAACAACCCGCGACACCGCCGGAGTGACGCTGCCGACCCGGGCCTACCCGATGGCGAACATCAGCGTGCCGGAGCACGCCAGCGCACCGTCTACGAACGCCCTGGCCTCGCCGAAGCCGATCGAAGCCCGGGCCTTGGTGATGGTGATCTCCATCATCAGCGTGTCGCCGGGGACGACCTGGCGCTTGAAGCGCACCTTGTCGATGCCCGCGAACAGCGCGAGCTTGCCCTGGTTCTCGGGCAGCGAGAGCAAGGCGACCGCCCCGAGCTGCGCCATGGCCTCGACGATGAGCACCCCGGGCATCACCGGGTGTGCGGGGAAGTGACCGGGGACCCAGAACGCGTCCGGCCGGACGTCGAGTTCGCCGGTCGCGCGCACACCGGGCTCGAGCTCACTCACGCGGTCGACGAGCAAGAACGGATCCCGATGCGGTATCACGCCCATGATCGCTTCGCGGTCGAGCATGCCGCTCACCCCTTCTCCTCGACGGTTTGGACATCGGCGCCGAGAGAACGGAGTTTGTCCGTGAAGCCCTCGTAGCCTCGCATGATGTGCTCGACGTCGCCGACGCGCGTCTCGCCGTCGGCCGCGAGACCCGCGAGCACGAGCGCGGCCCCGCCCCGAAGATCCGGCGAACGTACCGGCGCGCCTTCAAGCCTCGGCACGCCGCGCACGAGGGCGCGATGACCCTCGATGTCGATGTCCGCGCCCATGCGCTTGAGCTCGTCGGCGAACATGAAGCGGTTCTCGAAGACGTTCTCGGTGATCACGCAACTGCCCTCGGCAATGGCCATCATCGCCATGAACTGTGCTTGCATGTCGGTGGGGAAACCGGGGAATGGCAGGGTTGCGACGTCGATGGCGGCAAGCGGACCCCGGCGGCGCACCGTCGCGCCATCCGGATACAGGTCGAACTCGCACCCGGCGAGCCTCATCTTGGTGAGCACCATCTCGAGGTGCGCCGGATCGAAGCCGGTGACGGTGACGTCGCCGCCCGTGATCGCCCCGGCGACGAGGAACGTCCCTGCCTCGATGCGGTCGCCGACCGTCGTGTGCTCCGCGGGAGCAAGCGCGCCGACGCCGGTGATCTCGAGGGTCGACGAGCCGCGTCCCTCGATCCGGGCACCCATCGCAGCGAGCATGTCCACGAGGTCGCCGATCTCCGGCTCGCGCGCCGCGTTCTCCACTGTGGTGACACCGTCGGCGAGCACGGCAGCCATGAGCAGGTTCTCCGTCGCACCGACACTCGGGAAGTCGAGGATCACATCGGCGCCCGTGAGGCCGTCCGGCGCGCTGGCCTCGATGAAGCCGTGCTCGAAGACCACCTCGACGCCGAGGCGCTCGAGCCCGCGGACGTGCATGTCGATCTTGCGCGAACCGATATTGCAGCCGCCGGGCAGCGCGACGCGCGCACGGCCGAAGCGGGCGATGAGCGGACCGAGGACGATGATCGACGCGCGCATCTGCGCAACGAGCTCATACGGCGCCTCGAGCGAGGTGACCTCGGATGCATCGATCGTCAGGGAGCTCCCGGCGCGCTTGACGTCAACGCCGAGATGGCGCAGCACCGCGGCCATGACCGAGACGTCGCTGATGTCGGGCACGTTGTGCAGCACGCTTCGCCCGGGCGCGAGCAACGCGGCCGCCATGAGCTTGAGCGCCGAGTTCTTGGCGCCGCTCGCGCGGACCGTGCCGCCGAGTGGGCGGCCACCTGTGACGAGGATGGAGGACATGCGGAGATAGTTCCCTTCGCAGACCGGACCCGACAAGGGTAGCCGAGGCGCCGTCACGAGAGCAACGAAACCGCGAGCCGTGACCGAACCGTCACCGGGCCGCGGTGCCGACCGCACGCCGCGGGAGCGACGCCGGGCGACCGGCCTTGTCGGCCAGCCGCCCGGTGGTCTGAAACGGTCGGATGAACTGCTACGAGCGACGCTCGGCGACCTGAAGCTGGATCTCGCACCACTTGAGGTCGGCCTCGCACTCGTCGATCCCCTCGCGCTCCGCGAGCGGCTTGTCCTTCATCTCGGCCATGCGCTGCTCGGCGAACTCCTTGGCTGTGCGCGCGCGCTCCACGTCGACGCGTGAGGAGTGCTCGGCCGCATCGGCAAGCACGATCACCTTGTCCTCATGGACCTGCAGGTAGCCGCCCGAGATCGCGAACCACTCCACGTCCTTGTTGTCGTTGTAGCGCACGCGAAGCTCCCCCGCCCGAAGCACGGTGACCAGCGGAGCGTGGAGCGGCAGGATGCCGATCTCGCCGTCGAGCGTCGGGGCGATCACCATCTCCACCTCGTTGGTGTAGACGATGCGCTCCGGCGTGACGATCTCGCACAGGAGGGTACGGGCCATGGTTATGCCGTCGCCTTCATCTTCTCGGCAGCCTCAAGCACCTCTTCGATGCCGCCGACGTAGCGGAAGGCGCCCTCGGGGACGTCATCGTGCTTGCCTTCGACGATCTCGGCAAAGCCGCGGATCGTGTCCTCGAGCCTGACGTACTTGCCCGCCATACCCGTGAACTGCTCGGCAACGAAGAACGGCTGGGAGAGGAACTGCTGGATCTTGCGGGCACGCGCCACGGCGAGCTTGTCCTCCTCGGACAGCTCGTCCATGCCGAGGATGGCGATGATGTCCTGAAGGTCCTTGTAGCGCTGGAGGACCTGCTGGACGGCGCGCGCCACGCGGTAGTGCTCCTCGCCGACGACATCGGGCGACAGCGCGCGCGAGGTACTCGCGAGCGGGTCGACCGCCGGATAGATGCCGAGCTCCGCGATGCCACGCGACAGAACGGTGGTGGCATCGAGGTGCGTGAAGGCGGTGGCCGGCGCCGGGTCGGTGAGGTCGTCGGCGGGGACGTAGATGGCCTGGACCGACGTGATCGAGCCGGTCTTGGTGGACGTGATGCGCTCCTGGAGCTCGCCCATCTCGGTGGCCAGCGTGGGCTGGTAACCGACAGCCGACGGCATACGGCCGAGAAGCGCCGATACCTCGGAGCCCGCCTGCGTGAAGCGGAAGATGTTGTCGATGAACAAGAGCACGTCCTGGCCCTGGTCGCGGAAGTACTCGGCGGCGGTCAGGCCGGCAAGGCCCACGCGGAGGCGCGCTCCGGGAGGCTCGTTCATCTGGCCGTACACGAGCACCGTCTTCTCGATGACGCCGGATTCGGACATCTCGAGGTACAGGTCGGTGCCCTCACGGGTCCGCTCGCCGACGCCGGTGAACACCGAGGTGCCACCGTGCTGCATGGCGAGGTTGTTGATGAGCTCCATGATGATGACCGTCTTGCCGACGCCGGCGCCACCGAACAGTCCGGTCTTGCCGCCGCGGATGTACGGCTCGAGCAGGTCGACGACTTTGATGCCCGTCTCGAAGATCTCGGTCTTGGGCTCGAGGTCCTTATACGCCGGGGCCTCGCGGTGGATCGGGTAGTACGCCTCGACCTCCGGCATGGGCTTGCCGTCGACAGGCTCCCCCATCACGTTCCAGATGCGGCCGAGGGTCGACGGACCCACGGGCATCTGGATCGGGGCGCCGGTGTCGACCGCGTCCATACCGCGGGTGATGCCGTCGGTGGAGGACATGGCGACGGCGCGCACGAGGTTGCCGGGGAGGTGCTGCTGGATCTCCGCTACGAGATGGACCGTGCCGATCGGGGTCTCGCCGTCGACGGTGAGCGCGGTGTGGATCGCCGGGATCGCGTCGGGCGCGAACTCCACGTCGATGACCGGGCCGACGACGCGAACGATGCGTCCGACATTCATGGGCGACTTCTCCTTGGTCTCTGCCACGGGACTACGCCTCCTCTAGCGCTGCGGCGCCACCGACGATCTCGGCGATCTCGGTGGTGATGGCTGCCTGCCGGGCGCGGTTGTAGCTGCGTGTCAGGGTGGTGATCATCTCGCTCGCGTTGTCCGATGCGGACTTCATGGCGGTGCGGCGCGCTCCGTGCTCGGATGCGGCCGACTCCATGAGCGCGCGGTACACGAGCGTCTCGACGTAGGTGGGGAGCAGGTGCTCGAGGACCTCGGCAGCCGTGGGCTCGAAGAGGTACTCGGCTCGAAGGCTGTTCTCGTCCCCGTCCGACTCCATGACCCGGCGTTCTACGGGCAGGAGCTGGTAGGTCTCGGCCTTCTGCTCGGCCACGTTCTTGAAGCGGTTGAACACGATGTAGGCGGCGTCGATCTCGCCGGCCCCGTAGCGCCCGATGATGCTGGCCGCGATGGACCGCGCGTCGGCGAACGTCGGCTTGTCCGAGATGTCCCGGTACGCTGCCACCGGCTCGATGCCCCGGTACCGCAGGTAGCCGATCGCCTTCTTGCCGACCGCGATGATGTCGGCGGACACACCCTCGGCGGCTTCGTCGCGCACCAGTTCCTCCGTGATACGCAGGATGTTGCTGTTGAACGCGCCGCACAGGCCGCGGTCGCTCGTGATGGTGACCACGACGATCCGCTGGCGCTCGGGATGCTCCTCGAGCAGCGGGTGCGACGCGCCCTGCACGTAGCGAGCAACGTTCTGGAGCACTTCCATCATCGCGAATGCGTAGGGACGCGCGGACTCGATGCGCTCCTGCGCCTTCTTGATCTTCGCGGTCGCGACCATCTCCATGGTGCGCGTGATCTGCGACGTGCTCTGCACGCTCACGATCCGCTGTTTGATGTCGCGAAGGTTCGGCATATCTGTCCTAGCCCTCGGTCCTGAAGCCGGCCTTGAACTCGACGATGGCCGAGGCAAGCGCCTCGGTCGTCTCGTCGGAGAGCTTCTGCTCGGCGAGGATCGTCCGCCCGATCTCCGGGTGCGCGTTTTCCAGGAACTCGAGCAGGCCGTTGCGGAAGCGGAGTACGTCCTCGACGGGCAGATCGTCGATGTAGCCCTTGGTGCCGGCGAAGATCGCCATGACCTGCTGCTCCACCGAGTACGGTACGTACTGGCCCTGCTTGAGCAGCTCGACGAGGCGCGCGCCGCGGCTGAGCGTCTGCTGGGTGGCCTTGTCCAGGTCGGAGCCGAACTGCGCGAACGCGGCAAGCTCGCGGTAGCGGGCAAGATCCAGACGCAGAGAGCCGGCGACCTGCTTCATCGCCTTGATCTGCGCGTTACCACCCACGCGCGAGACCGAGATGCCGACGTTGATGGCGGGGCGCACGCCCTGGAAGAACAGGTCGCTTTGCAGGAATATCTGGCCGTCGGTGATGGAGATGACGTTCGTCGGGATGTAGGCCGAGACGTCGCCGGCCTGGGTCTCGATGATCGGGAGCGCCGTGAGCGACCCCGCGCCGTTGGCGTCCGAGAGCTTGACCGCGCGCTCCAGCAGACGGCTGTGCAGGTAGAAGACGTCACCCGGGTACGCCTCGCGACCCGGCGGGCGGCGGAGCGTGAGGGACATCTGGCGATACGCGACGGCCTGCTTGGAGAGGTCGTCGTAGATGCACAGCACGTGGCGGCCGGGATTCTCGGCCGATGCCGGCTTGCCGTCGGCGCCGTTGTACATGAAGTACTCGCCCATCGCGCAGCCGCCCATGGGGGCGAGGTACTGGAGCGGAGCCGGGTCCGAGGCGTTTGCCGCAACCACGATGGTGTACTCCATCGCGCCGTAGGACTCGAGCGTCTCCACAACGCCTGCCACCGTCGAGGCCTTCTGGCCGATGGCGACGTACACGCAGATGACGTCCTTGCCCTTCTGGTTGATGATCGCGTCGATGGCCACAGCCGTCTTACCGGTCTGACGGTCGCCGATGATCAGTTCGCGCTGGCCACGGCCGACGGGGATCATCGCGTCGATGGCCATGATGCCGGTCTGCACCGGCTCGTGCACCGGCTGGCGCTCGATGACGCCGGGCGCGCGGAACTCGACCGGGCGGATACCCTCGGCCACGATCGCGCCCTTGCCGTCGATCGGCTGACCCAGCGGGTTGACGATACGACCGAGCATCGCGGGGCCCGAGGGCACCTCGACGATGCGGCCGGTCGTGCGGACCTGGTCGTTCTCCTTGATAAGCGAGGTCTCGCCCAGAAGCACGGCGCCGACCTCGTTCTCATCGAGGTTCAGGGCCAGACCGTAGACGATCTCGTCGCCACCGCCGACGAACTCGAGGAGCTCGCCTGCCATGGCGCCCTTCAGGCCCTCGACGCGGGCGATGCCGTCACCGAGCTGGATGACGGTGCCGACCTCCCGGACGCCAACGGAGGCCTGGTACGACTCGAGCTGCGCTCGCAGCACATCGCCGATAGCACTTGCGGTGATCTGGGCCACTTACGCCTCACCTCCCTGACGTGCGTTCGTGAGAGCCTGGCGCACGTCCTCGAGCTGGGACGTGACCGTCCCGTCGAGCACGCGACCGGCGACATTGATGCGGATTCCGCCGAGGACCGACTCGTCGACCCGCTCGCGCAGGGTGACGGGGCGCTCGATGGCATCGGAGATCTGCTTGACGAGCTTCGCCCGGAGGGCGTCGTCGAGTTCGATGGCCGTCGTGACCTCGGCGACCACGATGCCACGCTCGGACTCGGCGGTCTCACCGAAGACGCGGGCGAGATCGCCCAGCGACCCGGTCTGGCCGCGCTCCACCATGAGCGTCACGATCGCAAGCGTCTCCGGCGCCACGGACTCGCCGAAGATGTCGCGCAGGATGTCGCGCTTCTTCTCGGCGGGCAGGCTCGTGTCCGTGAGGGCCTGGTGCAAGTCGACGTGACCGCGCACCGCGCTCGCGACCGACGCGAGGTCGGCGTCCACGGCATCGACGGCGTCGCTCAAGGTGGCGAGCTCGAAGAGGACCCGGGCGAGGGTCTCGATCGTCTCGCTAGTTCTCATGCAAGCTCCCCACTTCCGTGAGGTACTTGTCGATGAGCGCCTCGTGATCGGTGCGTGAGAGGCTCGAGCCGATGATCTTGCCGGCGACGGCCACGGACAGGTCCGCGACCTGCTTCTGAATCTCGCCGACGGCCGCCGACTTCTCGGCCTTGATGGCTTCAATCGCCTTGGTCTTCTCGGCCTCGGCCTCTTCCCTGGCCTTGGCGAGTATCTCGACCTTCATCGACTCGGCCACCTTGCGGCCCTGCTCGATGACCTGCGTAGCCTCGGCACGCGCCTCGGCCATCTGTACCTTGTACTCCTCCAGCAGCCGCTCGGCCTCGACACGGGTGTCTTCGGCCCTCTCGAGCGACTCGCGAATCTTGTTGGCACGCTCGTCCAGCATCTTCGTGATCGGCGGGAACGCGAACTTCGCCAGCACGAAGAAGAGGACGGTGAACGATGCGACGTTAATCCACATCTCTGTGGTGTTCGGAATGATGAGCTCCACGCTGTCCGCTCCTCCCGCTCGTCAGGGGTCCCTAAAGGACGAAGGCGAGAACGAAGCCCAGCAGTGCGATAGCCTCGATCATGCCGAGTGCGATGAACATCGTGGTCTGCAGACGGCCGGCCATCTCAGGCTGGCGGGCCATCGACTCGATGGTCTTGGAGCCCACAAGGGCCAGACCGATGGCAGCGCCGATGCCTCCGAGACCGAACGCCAGCGCGTTACCCAGGTTCTCCATTGCTTCCTCCTCTTGGTTCTCACCTGCCGGGCTGTCCCGCAGGTGACTCAGCCGTTTATCCTTCACGCCGCGTGCGAGCGGCGACCGAACCCTAGTGCTCGCCCGCGTGGAGCGCGCCATTGATGTAGACCGCCGTCAGGATGGTGAAGATGTACGCCTGCAGCACGGCGACCGCAAGCTCGAACGCCCGCAGCAGCACCTGCATGAAGAACGACAGCGGGAGTACGATCGCACCCATCGGGGTGAAGTGCTCGATCGCGAGGGCGGCGAAGATGGTGAACACGCCGAGCATGATGTGGCCGGCATACATGTTGGCGAAAAGGCGGATGCCCAACGTGAACGGCCGCAGCAGGTGCGAGATGAGCTCGATCAGGAAGATGAGCCAGGAAAGCCACCACGGCGTCCCGGACGGGACCAGGCTCTTGATGTAACCGAAGAAGCCGTACTTCTTGATGCCGATCCCGTTGTACACGATGAACACGATGATCGCCCACGTGAACGTGGTGCCCACCGTGCCGGTGCCCGGCAGAGCCGGCGGGATGTTGCCGAGCAAGTTGTTGAAGAGCACGAAGAAGAAGACCGTCCCGATGAACGGGAAGTACTTCTTGCCCTCGGGACCCATGACGTCCACGACGATGCCGTTGCGGACGAACTCGACGAGGGCCTCCGTGAGGTTCCCGATGCCGCTCGGTACCAGGCTCACCTTGCGCGAGGCGACGATGAAGTACACGAGTATCGCCGCGACGCCGATGAGCAGCCAGAAGGTGTAGTTCGTCAGGCTGAAGGCGCCATCCGATAGCGGCAGCACCGACAGCTCATGCAGAAGGTGACCGATCTTCTCGGTCATCGGACTCACCTCTGCTGCGGCACCGGCCGCGGTGACAACAGGCGCAGACACAGTTGCGGTCTCCCTCCTAGGCGGACATGTGGGGTGCGTGTGATCTGGACACTCTCACAGCCTCGAACATGAGGCCGGCAACGAACGAGAAGGCGAGCGCGAGCCCGAAGGACACCAGACCTGTCCTGGCGAAGAGGAAGTAGGCGCCGAGTGCCGTGAGCGCGATGAGGAAGCGGGCGCCCATCGCACCTGCCACGACGGCAAGGCCGCGCATCGGATCCTCAGGGGTGACGAACGAGACGGCGCGATGGCTGACGAACGTCAGGAAGACGCCCAGCATTAAGCCGAGCGTTGCGGCGACCAGCGGGTGGCCGAGCAGGGAGGTTGCAGCCGAAATCTTGCGGTCCCTTCGCACGAGTCCCTGACGCGTCGAGAGGTCACGTAACCAGGGGGAGGGACGCTCGAGGTGTATGCGGCAGCGCCGCACGGTGCATCGGCATCGGACTCCGGGCCCCGGGGGTGGCCTCGGAAAGCGTGCTCACTATACAACAACAACCAACAGGCAACAACCAGGTTTCGGAATGGTTGCAGCGCGACTATTCGTCCTCGTGGTGCGCCGCCTCGAACAGGCCGAGCCAGTACGCCATGAGGCCGGAAAGACCGGCAAGGACCACGAATGTCGCGGCCTTGTACACCGTCGGCGCCCAGCGCATCGCGTAGCCGCCGAAGGCGAGCGCTATCGACCACACGTAGATGATGAGAACCGTCTGCTTCTGGTTGAAACCCCGGCCGAGCAGCCGATGGTGGATGTGGCCCTTATCGGCCTCCTGGATGGGCCGTCCATGCCTACGCCGTCTGACTATGGCCGAGAACGTGTCGAAGACCGGCACGCCGATGATGAGCAGTGGCACCACGAGCGTGATGGCAGCTACGGACTTCATGACGCCGAGGAGCGATATGCACGCGAGCGCGAAGCCCAGGAAGAGCGCCCCGGAGTCCCCCATGAAGATCGACGCCGGGTTGAAGTTGAACCTGAGGAAGCCGAGACATGCGCCCACGATCGCGGCGGCAAGCACGGCCGCGAGCGGCTGGTTCGACTGCACGGCCAACACGAGAAG
The DNA here is from genome assembly GCA_030651765.1 of Coriobacteriia bacterium. Taxonomy (GTDB): domain Bacteria; phylum Actinomycetota; class Coriobacteriia; order Anaerosomatales; family Anaerosomataceae; genus UBA2272. Next base: position 322,307 of record JAUSBY010000012.1, read on the forward strand.
GCTCACTCCCGCGATCGCGGTGACCCCGGCCGCGAGACCATCGAGCCCGTCGATCAGGTTGATGACGTTGGCGAATCCGGTCATCCACAGCAGCGTGACCGGAATCGAGAGGAGTCCGAGCATCACGAGCCCGCCGCCGAGCGGATCGCCGATGAAGTCGACGCTCGCGCCTGCCACGTATGCCACGACCGAGGCGGCGATCTGGCCAAGGAACTTGGTGCGCGGCCGCAAGTCGAACACGTCGTCGGCCAGACCGACGCCGAACATGATCACGAGGGCTCCGAGCACCCCGAGCACCGGAGCACCCGGCTCGGTGAGGGCGGCCTGCCACCCCCAGAAGCGCTCTCCGGCCAGCCGGACGAGCACTGCGGCCGCAAAGCCGGCGAACATCGCCACGCCGCCGATCCGCGGGATGGCCCCCTGGTGGACGTGACGGCCGCCGGGGTGTGAGACGATGCCCCACCGGAGTCCGACGAGACGTACGAGCGGGGTCGCAGCCCAGGTGACGACGAGAGCCGTCACAAGGACGGCCAGGTGCTCGACGAGAGTCACGCAGGCTCACCGCTCGTGAAGCGCGTACAGATGATCCCCGCCTCGGCGATCATCTCCTCGGCAAGCGCGTCAGGGTACGCCTCCCGGAAGACGATCTCGACGACACCCGCGTTGATGAGGATCTTCGCGCACAGCACGCACGGTTGGTGCGTGCAGTAGGCGGTGGCTCCGTCGATCGGGATGCCGTGGCGCGCGGCCTGGATCACCGCGTTCTGCTCGGCGTGGATGCCACGACACAGCTCGTGCTGCGTGCCCGAGGGGATGTTGCGCTGCTCGCGGATGCACCCGGCCTCGTCGCAGTGCGCGAGCCCCGCCGGAACGCCGTTGTAGCCGGTGGCGAGGATACGCTTGTCCTTGACGAGGACCGCGCCGATGCTCCGGCGCATGCACGTCGCACGATCGGCCACGTGCTCGGCGATGGCCATGAAGTACTCGTCCCAGGAGGGTCGTGGCATGGTGTGCGCCGCTCCGTTCTTACCTGGTGCCGAACAGGCGGTCACCGGCGTCGCCGAGACCGGGCACGATATAGCCGTGATCGTTGAGATGGCTGTCGATCGCGCACGTGTAGATCCGCACGCCCTTGCACGTCCGGTTGATCTCATCGATGCCCTCGGGCGCCGCGAGCAAGACGAGCAGGTCAATCTCACGGGCGCCGCGGTCGCGCAGAAAATGGACCGCAGCCGCAGCCGAGCCGCCGGTGGCGAGCATCGGATCGACGATAAGCACGTCGCGCTCGCCGATGTCCTCGGGCAGCTTGCAGTAGTACTCGACCGGCTGCAACGTCTCTGGGTCGCGGTACAGACCCACGTGACCGACCTTGGCCGCGGGAATGAGCTCGAGGATGCCCTCGACCATCCCAAGACCTGCACGGAGGATCGGGATCACCGCGACCTTCTTGCCGGCGAGCACGTGCGTCGTCGTCTGCGTGATCGGCGTCGTGACGACGGTCTCGGCAAGCTGGAAGCCGCGTGTCGCCTCGTACGCCATGAGCATCGCAAGCTCCTTGACGAGCTCGCGGAACTCCTTGGCCCCGGTGCCGATGTCGCGAAGGATCGACAGCTTGTGCTGCACGAGGGGATGATCGATGACCACCACGTTGTCCCAGCGCGCATCTTTCGCCATACCGGTCCTCCTCGTCTCTTACAGCTCAGGATAGAGCGGGTGTGCCGCAAGCATCGCGCTGACCTCGGCGCGGATACGCTCGAGGGTCGCCGGCTCCCGCCGCTTGAAGATGACCTCGGCAAGCAGGCGCCCGACCGTATGCGCCTCGGACTCGTCGAAGCCGCGCGTAGTCATAGCCGCCGAGCCGACCCGGATGCCGCTCGAGACGAACGGACTCTCCGGATCGTTGGGGATGGCGTTCTTGTTGACGGTGATCCCCACCTCTTCAACCAGCGCCTGCGCCTCCTTGCCGGTGACGCCCGCGGGACGTAGGTCCACGAGGAGGAGGTGGTTGTCGGTACCGCCCGAGACGAGGCGCAGCCCCGCCTCGACCATCGCCTCGCCCATGGCGCGCGCGTTGGTGACGACGTTGTCGATATAGGTGGCGAACTCGGGCTGCATCGCCTCGTGGAACGCCACGGCCTTCGCGGCGATGATGTGCTCGAGCGGACCGCCCTGGAGACCCGGGAAGACCGCCTTGTCGATCGCGACCGCGTGCTCCTCTTTGCACAGGATGAAACCGGAGCGCGGTCCGCGCAGCGTCTTGTGCGAGGTGGAGGTCACCACATCCGCATACGGAACCGGCGACGGGTGGGCGCCGGTGGCCACGAGTCCGGCGATGTGCGCCATGTCCACCATGAGGATCGCGCCGACCTCATCGGCGATCTCCCGGAAGCGCGGGAAGTCGATCACGCGCGGGTAGGCCGAGGCGCCGGCGATGATCATCTTGGGCCGGTGCTCCCGCGCGAGTCGGGCGACCTCCTCGTAATCGATGCGCTCCTCGGCATCGAGGCCGTACGGCACCACGTTGAACCACTTGCCGGAGAAGTTGACCGGCGAACCGTGGGTGAGATGCCCGCCCATGGCGAGGTTCATGCCGAGGTAGGTGTCGCCGGGCTGCATGAACGCGTAGTAGGCGGCGAGGTTCGCCGGCGCGCCTGCATGCGGCTGCACGTTGGCATGCTCGGCGCCGAAGAGCGTCTTGGCGCGCTCGCGAGCCAGGTCCTCGACGACGTCGACCTCCTCACACCCGCCGTAGTAGCGCTTGCCCGGCAGGCCCTCGGCGTACTTGTTGGTGAGCACCGTGCCGGCGGCTTCAAGGACCGCCATCGACACGAAGTTCTCACTGGCGATGAGCTCGATCGTGCCACGCTGGCGCGCCAGCTCGGCGTCGAGCGCCGCCGCGAGCTCGGGATCGGTCGCGGGCAGGTACCGCAGTGCCATCGAGTTCCCCTCTCCTACCGTGCGCTGTCTTCAAGGGCGCCGATCTTGTCGACGCGCCGCTGGTGCCGCCCGCCTTCGAAGGCGGTGCCGATGAATGCGCCCACGATCTCGGCGGCAACCTCCGGCCCGATGTGTTGCCCGGGAAGCGTGACGACGTTGGCATCGTTGTGAAGCCGTGCCATGCGGGCCATCCCGGGGTCTGAGATCTGGACGGCACGCACCCCCGGCACCTTGTTGGCCGCGATCGCCATGCCGAGTCCGGTGCCGCAGACGAGCACGCCGAAGTCGGCCTCGCCATCGGCGACGGCATGAGCCACGGCGGCGGCGTAGTCCGGATAGTCCACCGACTCTTCGCCGTGGGTACCGACGTCGACGACCTCGTGCCCGAGGTCGTCGAGAGTCTGCCTGACATGCTCCTTGAGTTCGAAACCGGCGTGATCCGCGCCGATGTGGATGCGCATCGGGTCCCCTTCGCGTGTGCGGGAGGCGACCGGACTGGCCGCCTCCCGCAGATTGTACCGTATCGTGAGCGCGCCGGACGCTACGCCGGCAAGCCCGTGGCGGCCGCCATGACGTCGGCTTCCGAAACCGGTCCGACCCGGGTGACTACCGGCTCCGGGCCGGTGCAGTCGACCACGGTCGACGCCATGCGGTGCGGTGTCTCGCCGCCATCGAGCGTGAGATCGGCAGCCGCGATGATGCGCTCCTCGAGCTCGTCGAACGTGCCGGCCGGCGGCAGTCCCGACGTGTTGGCCGAGGTCGTGATGATCGCCGCGCCGGAAGCGCGGATGAGGTCCTGAACGAGATCGTGAGCCGGCGAGCGCAGCGCGACCGTGCCACGGTCGTCACGGAACTCGGGGGCGACCGAGTCGTGCGCCTTGACCACGATCGTCAGGGCACCGGGCCAGAACGCCCGCGCGATGCGGTGCGCGTACTCGGGCACCTCCACCCCGTAGATGTCGAGCGCCGCGTCATCCTCAACGAGCCACGGCAGTGGCTTGTTCTTGGGCCGCATCTTGATATCGATGATCTCCTGCGGTCCGAAACACGAAGTAGCGGAAGCGCCTATCCCGTAGACGGTCTCGGTCGGGAATACGATGATGCCCCCGTCCCTGAGTACCGTGGCGGCGAGATTGACCACTTCCGCCGAGGGGTTTTCGGGGTCGATGTGAATCACCTTACTCATGGCTTCATCGCCCTGCCTTTCCGTCCGTAGACGATCCGGTCCCTGCCGGTCAGGTCCTTGCGGACCACTACACACTCATACGACTCCTCGAGCAGCGCTGCGGCATCTGCCACGCGCCCCGTGTCCAGTTCGACCGCCAGAGAGCCCCCAGGGGCCAGCCACGCGTGAGCCTGGCCGACGATCCTGCGGAAGACGTCAAGCCCGTCCGGGCCGCCGTCGAGCGCCTCACGGGGCTCGAAGCCGAGTACCTCGGCGGGAAGATCGGGGAGATCCGCGCTCGGGACGTACGGGGGGTTCGACACGATGAAGCCGACGGTTCCGGCGAGCTTGGCAGGCAGCGGATCGAAAAGGTCTCCATGGACTACTTGTACCCTGTTGTCGACCCCCGCGTGAAGTGCGTTCCGACGAGCGGCCTCAACCGCTCGGCCGTTGGTGTCGGAGGCCCATACCCGAACACCCGGATGCTCGCTTGCCAGCGACACCGCGACGCAGCCCGAACCGGTGCACAGATCGACCACGATGGGCTCAGGGATACCAGTGATGGTCTCGAGCACGACGTCGACGAGCACCTCGGTCTCGGGGCGTGGAATGAACACGCCGGGTGTGACGTGCACCACGAGATGCCTGAACGGCATCTCGCCCGTCACGTACTGAAGCGGCATCCCCTCGGCGCGCTTGGTCACGAGCGTGCGGTACCGTTCGCGCTCGTCGGCCGTGAGCGGACGATCGTGGTGGGTATACAGCTCGACGCGTGAGAGCCCGGTCGCGGCCGAGAGCAGCCACTCTGCCGAGCGGCGGGGGTGCGCATCGTCCTTGCGTCCCAGGAACTCGGCGGTCCACTCGAGCGCGTCTTTCACGGTCCAGACGCGCCCGGCCACCTAGACCACCGCCGCCAGTCGCTCCGCCCGGTCGGCGGCCGCCAAGCCCTCGATGAGGTCGTCGATCTCCCCCTGCAGGATGGCCGGGATGTTGTGGATCGTGAGCCCGATTCGGTGATCGGTCACCCGGTCTTGCGGGAAGTTGTACGTGCGGATCTTCTCCGAGCGGTCGCCCGAGCCGATCTGGCTCTTGCGCGCGGCGCCGAGCTCCGCGTGGCGACGCTCGAGCTCGGCCTCGTACAGGCGCGCGCGTAACACGCGCATCGCCGCCTCCCGGTTCTGAAGCTGCGACTTCTGGTTCTGGGACTGGACCACGACACCCGTCGGCACATGCGTGATACGAACCGCCGAGTCGGTGGTGTTGACGCTCTGGCCTCCGGGCCCGCTCGAGCGGTAGACGTCGATGCGCAGGTCGTTCATGTCGATATCGATCTCGACGTCCTCGGCCTCGGGAAGTACCGCGACGGTCGCCGTCGAGGTGTGGATGCGACCCTGGCTCTCCGTGGCGGGCACACGCTGCACGCGGTGCACGCCGCTTTCGAACTTCATCTTCGAGTAGACGCCCTTGCCCTTGATCATGAACGAGACGTCCCTGTAGCCGCCGACCTCGTTTTCGGCTACGTCGATCTCCTCGACCTTCCACTTCTGCCGCTCGGCGTACCGGACGTACATGCGGTAGAGGTCGCCGGCGAACAGCCCGGCCTCGTCGCCGCCGGCACCAGAGCGGATCTCGACGATGACGTTCTTCGCGTCGTTGGGGTCCGCCGGGAGCATCATGACCTTGAGCTCCTCCTCGAGCGGCTCCACGCGCGCCTCGAGTTCGTCGAGCTCGTCTTTGGCGAGCTCCTTCATCTCGGGATCGGTCTCAGTACGCAGCATGTCACGCGCGCTGGCGATGCCGTCGAGCACTTCGATGTACTCGCGGACCTTGCTCGCCAGCGGCGTCATGGCGGCGTGCTCCTTGGCCAGCCGCGTGTACTCCTTCTGGTCGGCAAGAACCGACGGGTCCGAGAGCTTCGACGTTATCTCGTCGTACGACGAGAGTATGGATTCGAGTCTGCTGCGCATGATCTGATCCTTACGCGTGGACGGTGATAGCGTAGCACGCGATGCGGGCCGCGCAGATGTCCCGGAGAGTGTCGCTCAGTCCAGCGCCGGAAGCGGTTCGGGCTCGCAGGCAGGCGCCCCACCGCGCGCCTCGGCCTCGGCCTGCTCGCGTGCGACGACCATGTTCATGGCGGCCACCGCGATCTCGATCATCAACTCGTCGGGCTCGGCGGTGGTCAGACGCTGCATCTGCAGTCCCGGCCAGAGCAAGACCTTCACGAGCGGGTTCTCCGGCCGCGTGCCCGCCCACTTGACCGTGATCTCGTAGGCGATGCCCGCGATGAGCGGGAGTAAGACGATTCGGATGCCGATATTGAACGCGAGCACCCACATCCGTCCGTCGACGCCCCACGCCGCGAGGATCGCCTTGCCCGGGACGAGCGAGAAGACGGCGATCGCCACGACCATCACCATCAGCAGGAACGAGGTGCCGCACCTGACATGGAGCGTCGTGTACCGCTGGATGATGTCGGACTCGAGCGGCAGACCACGCTCGTAGGCGTGAATGGTCTTGTGCTCGGCGCCGTGGTACGCAAAGACGCGCTTGATCTCCTTCAGGCGGCTGACCGCCACGATATAGGCGAAGAACGCGACGAGTCTCAGAACGCCGTCGACGACGTTCCAGGTAAACGGACGGTCGACCGAACTACCGACGAGCAGGTTGGTCACGATGGCCGGCAGCACGATGAACAACCCGACCGCGAGACCGATGCCGAGGATCATCGTGAAGCCGATCTCCTTGGAGGAGAGCTTCTCCTCCTCGGTCTCACCCGCGTGTTCGGCCGAGATGCCGAACGCCTTCACGGCGAGCACCATCGTCTCGTAGAAGCCCCACATCCCGCGGATGATCGGCCACTTGAGCCACGCGTGCCTGTCTCTGGCCGAGACGAGGTCGTGCTCCTCGGTGTAGATCTCACCGGACGGCTCGCGCACGGCCACGGCCCAGTTGTACTTGCCGCGCATCATGATGCCCTCGAGCAGCGCCTGGCCGCCGATGTGCGTCGGGCGCACGGTGCATCCCTCGTTCGTGTGGTCCTCTGACATGCTCACTCCCGTTTCGGGGCTCTGGGGTACGGATCGCCGCACGTCATCTTCCCCTCGCGGCACGGTCCGCGTCGGCACGACGCGCCCGCGTCGGCGAAGATGTAGGGCGCGGTAGGCTCGGCGAGATCGAGCATCGCGAGCGCGAGCTCACGGATCTCCCACTGCGCGCGCTTGCAGCAGCGGAGCTCGAAGAAGTGCAGGAGTTCCCGAACGTTCATGGTAATGACGATCTTGGTCTCCATGGCGTTCGGGAGCAGGTAGCGCGCGTCCTCGGCAGGCACGCCGGCGTCGACGAGCGCACGGTACGACGCGAAGGCCGCCTTCGTGGCCTCGGCGAATACCGCTGCCGCGTCAGGGTGGGCCGCCACCGACGGAGGCGTGATGAAGCACGGCTCCTCGGCGTAGGTGACGTAGCGCTGCGACTGCTGGTTGTAGCTCGCCAATCGGTGACGAACCAGCTGGTGGGTCATCGCGCGGCTGACACCATCGACCGCGAAGCTGTAGACCGCGTGCTCGAGCGCCGACGTGTGACCCGACGTGATGATGGTCCTGAGCACGCGGCGGACGGCATCTCCCGACATCTCGTCGAGCAGCTCGGCTGCGCCGACCGGCGCGTAACACAGCCGCGCAGCCGCGGCGATAGAACGCTCGGGCTCGGGTGTGTGGAAGAGCAGCGTGACGTCCACGGCGGGGCCTCCATAACGCGAGAAGGCGGGACGGCGCCCGCCTTCTCGGATGATACCAGCGGAAGCGGCAGCTTCCCTATTCGGCAGCGGGCTCCTCGGCGGGGACGTCCTCGACCACGTCGGCGGCGGCCTCGCCGCTCTCGACGGCCTCGGCTACCTCGACCTTGGCGGCACGCTCGGCCCTGGTGGAGTCCTTGACCGCCTTCGCCTCGCGGGCGGTGACCGCGGCTTCTTCGGCGACCTTACGGCGCGCCTCGCGCTCGGCGGCTTCCTTCTCGGCTACCACCGCTGCGGCGTTGCCGAACTTGTCGGCGAAACGCTGCACGCGACCGCCCGAGTCGACGAGCTTCTGGGTGCCGGTGTAGAACGGGTGACACTTCGAGCAGAGCTCGACGCGCAGTTCTGCTTTCGTGGACCGCGTCGTGAAGGTCTCGCCGCACGAGCAGGTGACCTTGGCCTCGACGTAGTCGGGGTGGATTCCGGTACGCACTTCTAGCACCTCCGCGAATGTGCCTGGTTTCCGACCAGGCGTGAGGACAGCCGTGGAATCATAGCACGGTGCCGAGCCGTGCGGCAATCGGGAACCGGGCTACAGTTCCACCCCGTTGGTGACGCGCTTGTCCTCGGCGCGCTTGGCCATCTTGGTGAGGAACTCGCGGTTGGACGCGGTCTGCTTGAGACCCTTGATGAGCATGTCCATCGCACGCTCGGTGGAGTCCACACCGTGCAGGATGCGGCGAAGGCCCCACACGAACGGTGCCTCCATCGGATCGAGGATGAGCTCCTCCTTGCGCGTGCCCGAGGTGATGACGTCGATGGCCGGGAAGATCCGGCGATCGGCGAGCCTGCGATCGAGCCTGAGCTCCATGTTTCCGGTGCCCTTGAACTCCTCGAAGATGACCTCGTCCATCTTCGAGCCGGTGTCGACGAGCGCGGTCGCCAGAATGGTGAGGCTGCCGCCGTGCTCGATGTTGCGAGCCGCGCCGAAGAACTTCTTCGGCGGATAGAGCGCGGTCGAGTCGACACCGCCCGACAGGATGCGTCCGGAGGCGGGAGTGGCCAGGTTGTAGGCGCGAGCCAGACGCGTGATCGAGTCGAGAAGGATCATCACGTCGAAGCCGCTTTCCACGAGCCGCTTGGCGCGCTCCATGACGAGCTCGGCCACGGCGATGTGGTTGTCGGCCGGCATGTCGAACGTCGAGGAGACGACCTCGCCGTGGATCGACCGCTCCATGTCGGTCACTTCTTCAGGCCGCTCGTCGACGAGCAGGCACATGAGGTAGACCTCGGGGTTGTTTGCGGTGACCGAGGCGGCGATGTCTTTGAGGACGGTGGTCTTTCCGGCCTTCGGCGGCGAGACGATCAGGCCACGCTGGCCCTTACCGATAGGCGCGACGAGATCGATGACGCGCGCGGTGATCTCGGCGGGGTCGTGCTCGAGCCGCAGCCGCTCATCCGGGTAGACCGGCACGAGATCGCGGAACACCTGGCGGCGACGGGCTGAATCAGGATCCTGCCCGTTGACCGACAGCACCCGCGTGAGCGCGGGGTACTTCTCCGATTCCTTGGGCGGGCGGATCTGACCTTTGACCATGTCGCCGCGGCGCAGTTCGGCCCGGCGGATCTGCGACATCGAGCAGTAGACGTCGTTGTCCCCGGGGAGGTAGCCGCCCGTACGGATGAAACCGTAGCCTTCCGGCAGCACGTCGAGGATTCCCACGATCTCGACAAAACCCTCGGCTTTGACCTTCGCCTCATAGACAGCCGCGACGATCTCGTCCTTCTTCTTGAGCGCCTTGACGTCCAGGCCGCTCTCGGTAGCCAGGGCGCGCAACTCGGCTACCGTCTTGGCGGCGAGATCCTCGCGGGTCACAGACGGCTGGACGACTTCTAGCTGCTGACCGCCGCCTCCGCGGCGTCCGCGCTTGCGGGGACGGGCACTCACGCGTTCTTCACCTTCTCCCAGTCTGCAAGGAACGCCTCGAGGCCGCGATCGGTCAGCGGATGCTTCACGAGCTTCTCTAAGACGCCGAACGGCACGGTGGCGATGTCGGCGCCCATGAGCGCAGCGGCCACGACGTGCTGGTTGTGCCGCACCGATGCAGCGATCACCTCGACCGGGTGGCCGAAGTCGTAGTTGTTCATGGCGACGATCAGGTTGCCGAGGTGCTCGAGACCGTCTTCAGAGATGTCGTCGAACCGGCCGACGAAGGGACTCACGTACCGGGCGCCGGCGCGAGCGGCCATGAGCGCCTGGGGGACCGTGAAGCACAGGGTCATGTTCACGTCGATGCCCTGCTCGGCGAGCGACTTGGTGGCGGCGAGACCCTCGGGCATGACCGGCACCTTGACGACGACGTTGGGAGCGAGCGCGGCGAGCTCGACGCCCTCCGCCACGATGTCGTCGCGCTTGAGACTCACGGTCTCGGCGGAGACGGGGCCGTCGCAGATCTCACAGATCCGCTGGATATGAGCGTGGAAGTCGGCGAGACTGCCACCTTCACGCGCGTAGAGCGAGGGGTTGGTGGTCACCCCCGCGAGCAGGCCCCACGACGCGGCCTCTTCGATCTCACGCAGGTTTGCGGTGTCCAGGAAGAACTTCATCTCACTCAGTGTCCTCTCGCTCGCCGGGCGGGTGCGATACCCGCGCCGATTCTTCGTCCTGACGGATCACCGTCTCGACGATCAGTTCCAGTACTTCGGCCACCGTCTGGTCGAGCTGGTGGCTGTGCACGATGGGAATGCCATGCTCGCTGGCAAGGTCCTCGATATAGCGCCCGAGCAACCGGATGTTCGTGAAGTTCGCCCGGTAACGCTCGAACGGCCGCGTTCCCTCGGTCTGCACCTCACGGATGTAGAAGTGGCTGCGGTGCGCCTCTTCGTCATCGACTCCGATGAGTAACTGCACGACCGACGCGTTCTTGAACTGGGAAGGCTCGATGTATCCGGGGGCCACATGCACGCCCTCGAGCACCATGCTGACGCCTTCGACCACCGCACGATCGATGAGCGCCTTCATACCGGTGGCCACAGCGGCTGCCTGCTCGCGGAATCCGACGATGACAGGACTCGCGCCATGGGGAACGGGGACCCTCAGGCCGCGCCACGCGTTGAAGGAACTCTCGTAGATCGCGGGCATGAGGTCACGTGAAAAGATACCACGCATGACCTGCCGAATGCTATCCGTCGACACGATCCGGGTGATGCCGAGCCGGTGAGCGACCTCCGTGGCGATCGTCGACTTGCCCACGCCGGTCGTGCCACCGATCAGCACGATGAGCGGCCGGTCGAGCTTCGAGATCTCGTTCAACCGCACGTAGCGCGCGGCGATGCCGGGTCCGGCGGTCTCGGCGAGCACGCTGGCTGCCTTGTCCTGCAACTCCGAGAGCGTGACCTCGTAGGTGCCTGCGGCGCGCAACTCGTCCTGGACACGCTGGGCGGCCGTGTAGGCCCCGGCGGGGCTCAATCCCGTGGCCATGAACGACTGTGCAAGGAGGCCTTTGCTCAACGGTAGACCGTGCTTCTGATCCTTGATGACGATCGGCGGATTGGTGGGCATCAGGCGCTCCTCGATTCGTGACGCTCGAACGCGCGGGCTACCACGTGATCGATGAGACCGGCGAGATCCCCTTCATCGGTGACGATCGGCTCGTTATCACACAGCACCGTCGGCACACCGGCCTCCTCGCCCGCCGCCGCCACGACATCGACGGCGGCTGCCTTGAGCTCGGTCAGCAACACGTCGTAGTCGCCCGCGTGGGCACGCATGTCGGCCCGCAGCAGCGTTCGGTCCGAGAGGTGAGGACTCGCACCGACGACCTCGCACCCGTACTCCCGCTCGAGATGCGCGGTGAGCATGGGTAGCACGGCGGCCGGCGCCGTGGTGGCGAAGAAGACTCGCCTGCCGGCCACGTCCCCGATCGGGCGCGGGCGGAAGGTCGTGAGCACGATCGGCACGTCCTCGCGCAGCTCACGGATCGCCGAGACGAGGTCCGCGAGTTCACCGGCGCTCGCCGTGGGCTCCTCGGCCCCGGCCACGATCACGGCGTCGGCCAGCGCCATTCGGTACGGACCGAAGTAGTCGCGCACATACGGCACGCCCTGCCCCGCACCGATGATGAGCACCGTCGCATCGGCAGTGACCGGCGGGATCGCGGCGCCGGAACCTTCAAGCACGAGGAGCTCCTTGCCGAGCGAGTCAGCCAGACGCGCCCCCGCCGGCACGTTCGAGAAGTACGTCTCGCCGGCCAGGCCGCCGCCGCACCGGCGGCAGCCGACCGTGGTGACACGGCTCATCACCGCGTCCTCATAGTTGTCGGACGCCGCGTGCACACCCGTGCGGGCAAGCGCGAGGAGGTCCTCGGTGGTAAGCGCGACCTCGTCGCCACGGATGAGCTCCGGCTCGGCCGGACCGCCCCTACCCATAGCGAGCACCACGATGTCCCGGCCCGACTCCTTGAGATAGCGCGCGACATGCGCGGAGATGCCGGTCTTGCCCACCCGCTTGCCAGTCCCGATGATCGCAAGCGTGGGCGTACGCGTGGTCTCGAGCGCAGCGGGCGGGGTGAACGCGAAGTCCGCTCCACGGTACATGACGCCGAGTCCGAGAACGACGCTGGCAAGCGCGAATCGGTCGGCCGGGGTCACGACGGGCTCGTCCGAAAGGTCGATGGCGATCTCGGGGCCGAACCGTGCGATCGCGTCACGCACGGCAGCGATGCGGTCCGCACCGGTCACGACCGGGACGCCGTAGACCGCCGGGCTCGCCTGCGCATCCACCTTCTCCGTCCCGCCGATGAACACCGCGGCGACGACGTCGAACTCGGCGGCGAGCGCATCGAGCGCGAAGCGTACGACCGGCGGATAGTGTTCGCCGTCTATGAGCGCTATCGCGCGCATCAGGCTCTGACCGAGGACGGCGTCTGCCCGGGATGCGGCTTCCACACACACTCGCGCCGCAGCTCACGCTCGAAGTCGGCCACGACCTCGGGCTCGTCGAACGGATGCTTGAGGATCACGCGGATGCGGTCGTGATGAAGCTCGATGATGTTGTAGCTCGGTCGCGTCATGCCCCGTAGGCGATGGGTGCATGCGGTGCCCGCGTTGACGATGACCATCTCCTCGAGACGCCAGACGTGCGGCACGTGCTTGTGGCCGCAGAGCACCAGATTGCAGCCGCTGCTGTTGAGCACCCGCAGAAGGTCACCGGCATCGAAGACGATGTTGCGTTCGCGCCCGGTTCCGGGAACCGGCAACAGGTGGTGGTGGAGTGCCACCACCTTGAACTCGTCGGGATCCGAGAAGCGCTCCTCGACCCAGCGATACCGCTGGCGGCCGATGCGACCGTTATCCAGATCGGGCTCTGACGAGTCCAATCCGAGGACCCGGACGCCATTGAAGATCAGCTCGGTTGACCGGGAGCCGAACAGCTCCTCGAAGTGCAGGTCCCCGACGTTGCGCGCGTCATGATTGCCGGGTAGCACCATCACCTGCTCCACCTGCATGCGAGAGATGAGGCGCTGTGCGACCTTGAACTCCTGCCTGAATCCCATGTCGGTAAGATCGCCCGTGACGATCAGCCCATCGGGGCCGAGTTCGTTGATCTCGTCGATCACGCGCGTGGCCAGACTTGGGATGTGGTACTGCGAACCACAGTGCAGGTCCGATATCTGCGCGATGATGACCGGTCGGTCGTCGCTCATGATGGCTCCATCGTCGAACGCCTCAGGCGCATCGCGCCGGAAAGCGTGAGGGGATGTCCTATTCTTTCCCCAGATTGGGAACGGTCGTCAAGACCTCGTCGCCACAGGTGCCGACGGAGCGCCGTCGGCGGCACAACGGACAGACGCCGCAAGCAGTCCGGCAAGCAGCCACGCGAGCTCGAAGTACAGGAAGTACTGGAAGAACGAACCGACGACGAGTACGAGAACGCCCACCGTCGCCGCTACGCCGGCGGCCGATCCGCCCACGCGCGCCCGAACCATCGCGCGCGCACCGGCGATCGCAAGCGCCACGAGTGCGACCACGCCGGCGATGCCGGTCTCGGCAACGAGCGCGAGTGCGACCTGGTGCGGATGGGCGATCTCAGGTTCGGCACCCGGCAGCATGTAGTCCGGGTATGCGACCTCGAACGCCTTGAGCCCCGTCCCGAAGACAGGGCGCTCGGCGATCATCGTGAGCGTGGAGCGGACCATGAGGATGCGGGTGGCGTTGGACGACCCGGCCTCGGTCTCGAAGATCGAGAGCGCGCGCCCGGTCACGAGCGACGGACCGAGAAGCACCATGCCCGCCAGCACGGCCGCGATCGCCACGCCGAGCGTGGCCGTTCTTACGCGACGGGTGCCGATGACGAGCAGCGCCACGAGTCCCACTGCGGCCGCAAGCCATGCGGAGCGCGAGTACGTGAGCGCCACGATGCCGAGCATCCCGGCTGCAGCAGCGGTCCACAACGGCCAGCGGCGCTCGCTTCCCGAAAGCGCAAGCGCGGCGAGCGCTGCCAGCACCAGATGTGCGCCGAGGAAGTTGGGGTCCATGTAGAAGCCGGCCGGGCGAACCTGGCCGTCGGGGACCGGACGATGGATCGAACCGATGCCGAGTTCGGGAAACGCCCACTGAGCAAGTGCGACGATCGCGAGCGGCAGCGCCGCCAGCACGAACGCGACGACTGCCACGCGCAACGACCGGCGGTCGGAAAGTGCGCGGGAGACCACCAGCGCGGCCGCCCACAGCATCACGAGCCTCGCCGTTGCCAGCGCGGTCTGCCCGGCGTCCAGCGAAGTGGGAAGCGACCACAACCCGGCCAGCGGCAGCAGCCCGAGCGCCCACTCGGCACCGGTGAGCCGCACCTTGGGGAGCGCGCGCGTGCGAACGGCTCTCATCGCCGCAGCTCCGATCGCCCCGGCGAGCACGACGTGAAAGAGGCCGACGTATGTACCCGGCACCACGAGCACGCCGTCCTTGACGGCGATGGTCACGAACAGCGCCGCGGCCGCAGCCGCGAAGCCGTCGCGGTGCACGAGCACGGCGGCAGCAACGAGCGCCGAGGCCACGACGAAGCGGGGCCACTCCCACACGCCGCCGAGCGGCACGAGCGCCACGACAAGTGCCGCACCGGCGAACACGAGCGCGCGACGTCCCGACGCGGCCGCTCCGGCATCACTCGGCGCGACCTCGCTCACAGCAGGACCGCTCCCCCGCGGTCGATCGAAAGCGCGATGACCCGGGTGCGACCGATACCGGCCAGCATGGGGCGAAGGTCGTCCGAGTACTCTCTCGCGCGCTCGAGGGCCCGCGCGTCGTCGTCCGCCTGAACGAGCGCCACGATCGTCGGGCCAGCCCCGGACAGGACCGCGGGTCCGATGCCCGCAGCCGCGAACAGCGACCGAACGGCATCGAGGTCCGGGACGAGCCGGCTGCGATACCGCTCGTGGATCGCGTCGCGGAGTCCCGCCTGCGTGAGATTCGGCTCTCCAAGCGCAAGGCCGAGCGCGACGAGCGCCGCACGACCCGCATTGGCCGAAGCGTCGCTGTGCGGGACCGCCGCCGGAAGCGCGTCTCGTGACTCGGAGGTGGGCAACTCGTCCTCGCCCAGGACGAGCACGGCCGCCACCCCTCCCGCGGGGTCTATCCGCGCGCACTGCGGCGCGACCGATCCGCCCAGGGTGACCGTGAAGCCGCCGTAGAGCGCAGCCGCCACGTTGTCGGCGTGACCCTCGATCTCGGCTGCGATCTCGAGCATCCGTTCCTCACCGAGGTGCGCGCCGGTCATGGCGTCACCCAGCACGAGCCCCCCGACGATGGCGGCTGACGACGAGCCGAGGCCGCGCCCGACGGGGATGCCGTTGTGACAGGTGATATCCGCAGCCAACTCGCGCCGCCCGATCTCGGCGAACACACGCGCCATCGCGCGCGCGACCTGGTTGCCGGCGCCGGCCTCGAGTCGCCCCGCGCCCTCGCCGCCGACCTCTACCGCCCATGACTCGGCGAGTTCGGCCTCGAACTCGTTATGCAGCGCGAGCGCGAGACCGAACGAGTCGTAACCGGGGCCGAGGTTGGCCGAAGAGGCCGGTACACGGACACGCACCGTCTACAACTCCTCCACGCGCAGGACCGAGCCGATCGCGACGACCACCTCGAGCGCCTCGATCAGATTGAGCGCCGAGCGCACGTCGCGCTCCGCGGCCCGGTGGGTGATCCACACGATCTCAGCGCCGCCACCCTCGTCGGCGCGCTTCTGGATGACCGAGGCGACCGAGACTCCGGCGTCTCCGAAGATCCCGGCGATCGCGGCCAGCACGCCCGGCTCGTCGCGCACGTGCAGCCGAACGTAGTAGGACGTCTCGAGGTCCGCGATGTCACGCACGGGCAGGCTCTCGGCGCAGGTGCAGCCGACGAGTCCGGCGCATCCGCGCTGGATGTGACGCGCCGCCTCGATCAGATCGCCGACGACAGCCGACGCGGCCGGCAGCGAACCGGCTCCCTCGCCAAAGAACATCGTCTCGCCGACGGAGTCGCCGATCACGTAGATGGCGTTGTAGACGCCGCTCACCTTTGCAAGCGGGTGGTCGGCGCGAATCATCGTCGGATGCACGCGGAGGTCGAGCCCCGACCCGGTCCGCTTCCCGATCGCGACGAGCTTGATCTCGTAGCCGGTCTCCCGCGCGTACGCGATGTCGTCCGGCGTGATCGAGCGGATGCCCTCGGCGGGCACGTCGGCGAAGACGACCCGCGAGTTGAACGCGATCGATGCCAGGATCGCGATCTTGGCCGCCGCGTCGAGCCCGTCGACATCGGCGGTGGGATCGGCCTCGGCGAAGCCACGTTCCTGCGCCTCGGCCAGTGCCGTTGCGTAGTCGAGACCGTCGGCGGCCATGCGGGTGAGCATGTAGTTGGTCGTGCCGTTGACGATGCCGTAGACCGCCTGGATCTCGTTGCTCGCGAGGCTGCGCTTGAGCGGGCCGATGATCGGGATGCCGCCGCCGACGGCGGCCTCGAACCAGATGTCCACGCCGTTGGCCGCGGCAGCGTCCATGACCTCCTGGCCGTGGGTCGCCATAAGCGCCTTGTTGGCGGTCACCACCGTCTTGCCGGCGGCGAGTGCGTCGAGCACGATGTCGCGCGCGACACCCGTGCCGCCGATGAGTTCGATCACGACGTCGATCGACGGATCGCCGATGATGTCGGCGGCATCGGTCGTGAACCGCTCCGGCTCGATACCGAGCGCCGCGGCGCGCGCCGGATCGCGGTCGGCACACTTCACGAGCGCGATGTCCACGCCTGCGCGCGTGAGGAAGTGCTGCCGGTGACGCCCGATGATGTCGACGACGCCGCTCCCGACGGTGCCGAGGCCGACCAGGCCGACGTTGATGGTCCTCATGAGCAGCGCCTTTCGAGCGGATAGGGTGCGGAGGCGCGAGCGCGGCCCGCGTGGGGAGAGTATAGCGCAGGGGCCGAGCGTGACGCCCGCACGCTTAAGACTCCGTCTCCTCGCACCCTGGCCTGCGCGTGGGGATCCGGAAGCCGATGTGATAGTGCACGCCGATCGCCACGACCACGAGCAGGACGGCGTACCCGATCGTCCACGGCTGGACGCCGCGGTGTGCCATCACGATCATCCACGAGGCCTGGGAGGTGACCCACATGAGGCCGAGGGAGATCCACTTCGCGCGCAGCGGGATGCCTTTGCCCGACATGTAGTCGCGCACGTAGCAGCCGAGGTGCCGGTGCTCGATGAGCCACGTGTACAGGCGCTCGGAACTGCGTACGAAGCACGCCGCGGCGAGCAGGAGGAACGGCGTCGTCGGCCACATCGGCAGGAAGATGCCGATGATGCCGAGAGCGAGCGCGATCAGGCCGATCGCGAGATAGATGTACCTCAGCGCGTGCTTCATCGGCCTCGTTCCAGCGAGCCGTGTGCCGGACGAACGTTCCGGCTACCCGAGGTCGGCCCGCATCAGGTCGTCGTACGTCTCGCGGCGGACCACCCAGCGCCACTGACCGTCGCGCACGAATACCACGCCGGGACGCACCTGCTTGTTGTAGTTGCTGCTCATCGACTGGCAGTATCCGCCTGTGGCGGCCACGCAGATGACATCACCGGGTTCGGGGCACTGCAGCGGCGCGTCGCGCACGACGATATCGCCGCTCTCGCAGTGCTTACCCGCGATCGTGCCCACCATCTCCCGGGGCTGGTCGGCCTTGTTGGTGATGACCGCCTCGTAGTGCGCGTCATAAAGCGACGTGCGGATGTTGTCGGACATGCCGCCATCCACGGCCACGTACGTGCGGATGCCCGGAATCTCCTTCACCGAGCCGACCGTATACAGGGTCACTCCGGCTCGCGCCACGATCGAGCGTCCCGGCTCGACCGCCATGCGCGGTACCGCCACGCCGAACCGTTCGCACTCCTCCTTGATACCATCCACCACGACCTTGCCGAAGTCCTTCACCGTAGACGGCTCATCCGGCGCTCCATAGGCCACGCCGAGGCCGCCGCCGACATCGAGCATGCGGACAGCATGTCCGGTCTCGGCCTCGATGTCGCGCATGAACGTCACCATCACTTCGATGGCCTTCGCGTAGCTGTGCAGCGCGAAGATCTGGCTCCCGATGTGCATGTGCAGCCCGTCGAACTCGAGGCCCGGGAGTGCCACCGCGCGCTTGACGGCCTCCATCGCAAGACCCTGGTTGAGCCCGAAGCCGAACTTGGAGTCCTCGGCGCCGGTCATGATGAAGTCATGCGTGTCGGCCTCCACACCCGGCGTGACGCGCACGAGCACCTTCTGCGTGACCCCGCGGCCGGCAGCGAGCGCGGAAAGGCGCTCCATCTCCTCGAAGTTGTCGACGACCACGCGCCCGATGCCGGCATCCAGGCACTCGGCAAGCTCGGCGGGCGTCTTGTTGTTGCCGTGCATCTGCACGCGCTCCATCGGGAAGCCGGCGCGCACCGCGTAGGCGAGCTCGCCGCCGGAAGCGCACAGCAGGCAGCAGTCCTCTTCCTGGACGATCCTGACCATCGCGAGGGAGAGGAACGCCTTGCCGGCGTAGACGACGTCGACATCAGGCCAGTGGTAGCGCGTCCACGTCACGTACTCCGAGAGCTGATGGCGGATGGTGTCCTCGTCCATGACGTAGAGCGCGGTCCCCGCCTCGCGGGCGAGCGCGACCGTATCGACGCCACCGATCCACAGGTGACCGTCCTTGACCTCGGCGGTCATCGGCAAGACGGGCAGGAGATCGGTCGCGGTCAGCTGGTCCGGCGTCGCCAGCGGGCGCGGGCTCTGTGGCTTTGCCATGGCGCGTACATCCTCCCCGGGACGTCATCAGGTACGGGAGAGGATACACGAGTGCAGGCGCTAGGGCGAAGCTGGTGGACGCCGCCAGGACCAATCAGTCATCGAGGCGATGTCGTACTCCCCCGCAGCGTTCCTGGTCATGCGGATCGACATGTCGGCGTAGGCGGGGTCTGTCAGGGCCAGTTGCGCTTCCGGGGTCACGCGAATAGGCGTCTCGTCAGCCTCGGTGATGACGTCGATGTCGTACCGGTCGCCGACCTCGGGATTCCGCTCCATCCCGATGCCCTTGTCCGCAAAGAGAGGATCGTCGAGAACCGAGCTGGCCCGCGAGGTCATCTCATCGATCACACCCGCCATCCCCATGTACCTGGCGTTTGGTGTACCAGACTCCGCGCTCTGAGCCGGAGCGGGTAGGTACGGGGTTCCCGCCTCAGCGGGGTCCTTGACGCGATCGGCAACTGCAACGCCCGTGGCGCCGAGCGCTACGAAGAGAACGGAAACGGCTGCAATGATCCAGCGTCGCCTCACGGTCACCCCTTCCATAGACTGCGGATGCGTGCGGGTGGTGGATGGCTGGGCGAGGACTACCCTACTCCGCTTCTGAGGGGGGGCAAGGACGTGACCCGTGGGTGCGGGCGCGAACCGCGCGCCCTACATCCGCTCGGGAGCGCTCACGCCGAGCAGGCCGAGCGAGCGGGCGAGCACGATCCGCGATGCGTCGGCGAGCGCGAGGCGCGCGGAGCGCAGCTGCGAATCGTCCACGACCACCTGGCAGTGCGTGTAGAAGCCGTGGAAGGCCGCTGCGAGATCCTCGGCGTATGTCGTGAGCTTGTGCGGCGCGCGCTGGCGGGCGGCAAGCGCCACGACCTCGGGGAACTCGGCAAGCTTGCGCAGCAGCGTGAGTTCGGCCTCGCCAGCAAGCGTACCCGGCTCGGCCCCGAGAAGCGCGAGCGCATCGGCATCGGCCTCGATGCCCGCCGCCACCGCGGCGATGTCCACGCTCTCATCGGCGGTGTCCGCGCCCGATGCCCGGCGCAGGATCGAACAGATACGTGCATGCGCGTACTGCACGTAGTAGACGGGATTGTCGCTCGAACGCTGCTTGGCAAGACCGATGTCGAAGTCGAGCGGCTGGTCGGTGGAACGGCGCAGGAAGAAGTAGCGCGCCGCGTCCGCCCCCACCTCCTCGAGCAGGTCCTCGAAGGTCACCATCTCGCCGGTGCGCTTGCTCATGCGCACGACCTCGCCGTTGCGGAAGAGGTTCACGAGCTGGCCGATGATCACCTCGAGCTTGCCGGGGTGGCCGAGCGCGGCCACAGCGGACTCCATGCGTTTCACATAGCCGTGATGGTCGGCGCCCCAGATATCGATCACGAGGTCGAAGCCGCGATCGTACTTGTCGGCGTGGTACGCAACGTCGGCGGCGAAGTACGTGTAGGAGCCGTCGGCCTTCTTGAGCACGCGGTCCTTGTCGTCGCCGAAGTCGGTGGAGCGGAACCAGACGGCTCCCTCGTGCTCGAAGACGTAGCCCGCGTCCCGCAGGCGCTCGATCCCGCCCGCTATGGCGTCGGCTTCGTGCAGCGAACGCTCCGAGAACCACACATCGAAGTCCACGCCCATGCCGTGCAGGACGTGCTTGAGGTGGGCGAGCACGGCCGCATACGCCTTCTCCTTGAAGTGCGCCTCGCGACTGGCCGGCGTAGCGTCCAGCCAGCAGGTGCCTTCCTCCCCGAAGATCTCCCGGGCGATCTCGGTGATGTATGCGCCCCGATAGCCGTCTTCCGGAAACGCGACCTCGACACCGCACAGCTCGAGATACCGTGCCGACACGCTCGCGGCGAAGATGTCCATCTGCACGCCGGCGTCATTGATGTAGAACTCGCGCTGGACGTCATCCCCGGCATGCTCGAGGATGCGCGCGATACTGTCGCCCAGGGCCGCCCAGCGACCGTGCCCGACGTGCATCGGACCGACCGGGTTTGCCGAGACGAACTCGATCTGCACGCGGCTGCCGGTCCGCTCACCCGCTCCAAACGCGTCGGCCTGCTCCCGCACGCGGGTGACCGCGTCGGCAAGAACACTGCGGGCCAGACGGATGTTGATGAACCCCGGACCCGCTATCTCGACAGCCTCGGCGGTATCGCCGAGACGTGTGCGAATCTCCTCGGCCACGATCTCCGCGACAGCTCGTGGCGCCATTCCCGCGGCCTTCGCCGAGACGAGCGCGACGTTGGTCGCCCAGTCGCCGTGGGACGGGTCACGCGGACGCTCCACCGAGACTGCCGGGGCCTCGGCCAGCGGCAGACGCCCGTCGGCGATAACGACGGCGAGGGCTTCGGCGATCCGAGCGTTCAGGGTCTCACGCACGCGGCGACTCCTCGATCAGGCGGAAACGGGCACTCTACGATACCCCCGGGACTGTGAGGCGGCAACGCCACATCCGGCGCTCCGTCGCTCAAGGTCGCCGAGCCCGAGCCGATATACGCATGTAGAGCCCACACACGTGCACGAACCGCGAAGGGACCGCCCATGGGCATCCTCGATACTCCCGATATCCCGGTTGAAGGACGCACGGTCACGCGTGTGCGCGTGGACCGGATAGGCAACGCAGGCGGCAAGGAACTGTGGTGGGTCGCCCTGGCGTTCGAGGACGAGTCGACCAAACCCGCCGGCATGTTCACCGACTTCGGGAGTGCCGACGAACTCGGCCGCAAGCTCGCCGCCGACTGGGGCGTCGACGCCGTCGTCACGCACGTCGTCTGACGTCACGACCCGCCCGTCGCCGCGAGGTAGCGCCGAAGCCGCTCGCGCGTCGCCGACTCGATCCGCAGCCTCACGCCCGGCGGTGCGAGGTCCCACAGATCCGGGTCCCGGCGCAGCCCCAGGCTCCGCAGGATGTGGTTCTGCCCGAGACGCCCGTGAGCCACCGCGTCCTGCGCACAGTGGAGCGCCCAGCCGAGTAACACGAGGTCTCCGGCGCGCATCGCACGCCTCAGGTAGTGACCCGACCAGAGCCACGCGCTCGGCGCGAAGTGGCGCGTGACATCGGACACCGACCGCCGCGCCGGGAACAGCTCGTCGTAGCCGACATCGGCCTTCGCGAGCAGCTCGGCGTCCTCCCGCCCGAACCCCTCATCGAGAGCCCAGTCGTACGTGCACCTGAAGTGGACGTCGGGGCCCATCGGCGTCAGCGGTGGTACGGCTCGCCGCGCACGATGCGGAAGGCGCGGTAGACCTGCTCGAGGAGCACCACACGCGCAAGCTGGTGCGGAAGTGTCATCGGGCCGAGAGACATGCGCTCGTCGGCGCGGGCCAGCACGTCGGCGCCCAGCCCGGCCGCACCGCCCACGACGAAGACGACGTGGCTGCGCCCCCGCACGCCGAGGTCCTCGAGCCACGCGGCGAACTCCTCCGACGAGCGCGACCGGCCGCCGATCTCGAGAGCGACGACGGTCGCCCCTGCCGGCAGCGCGCGGAGCACGTCGGCGGCCTCGGCGGCAAGCGCGCGGGGCTCGTCGGCAGTCACGTCACGGTCGGCAACCTCGGTAACTTCTAAGCGTGCGTACGGCGCAAGGCGCTTGAGGTACTCGTCGGCAGCCTCGCGCCAGTGGCGCTCCTTGAGCCTGCCGACGCACACGAGTCCGATCCTCATCGGCGATCGGCGTCCGAGCCGAGCGTCACGGGGAACGTCTCGGTACTCTCGCCCCGGTAGACGACCACCTCGACACTGTCTCCCACCTGCGAACCGCGAACCGACGTGAACACATCCTCCGTGCTGCGGATATCCGTCCCGGCGATTGTGACGATGATGTCGCCACGCTCGATGCCCGCCGTCTCGGCCGGCGAACCCGGCTGCACGAGCTGGACGAACGCCCCCGCGTCGACGGGAAGACCGTACTGCGCGGCGATCGAGCGGGTGATCGTCACCGTCGACACGCCCATATAGGGATGCGTGGCCCGTCCGGTCAGGATGAGTTCATCGGCGATGGTCCGCGCGTAGTCGATGGGAATGGCGAAGCCGATGCCCGCCGACTGCGGTGCGCCGACCGAGCCCGACGGTGACTGGATGAGCGTATTGATGCCCACCACACGACCTGCAGCGTCGCACAGCGCCCCGCCGGAGTTGCCCGGGTTGATCGCGGCGTCAGTCTGGATGAGCGAGGTGTATGCCGTCAGCTGCGCCTCGGCGCCCTCGACATAGCTCGTCCTGCCGAGAGCGGACACGATGCCGGTCGTGACCGTCTTGTCGAGTCCGAACGGGCTGCCGATCGCCACGACGGGTTGCCCCACGCGAAGATCGGCAGACGAACCGAGTTCGGCCGCGGGCAACCCGGAGCGCTCGACCGAGATCACGGCGAGATCGCTCGACGGGTCGCGCCCCACGACAGTGCCGACCAGATCCTCGACACCTATCGTGACCACGAGACGGTCGGCGCCGGCAATCACGTGATCGTTGGTGAGAATGTGACCGTCGGCGCGAATGATGACGCCACTGCCGCTCGCCACCTGGCCGGTGAGGGTGCGCCCTGTGAACGGGTCGAACGCCGTCTGTTCGACGGCGATGCTCACGACCGATGGTGTCACCTTGAGTGCGACCGCCTCGGCGAAGGCCGCATCCCCGAAGTCCACGTCGATGCTGGCCGGCTCCGGGGTGGCGGTCGGCTCGACGGACGGCTCCGCGTCGGTCGATACCGGCACGCCGAACAGAAGGAGGAAGGCGCCGCCCATGAGCGCCGCCGCGATGGCTCCGCCGATAAGCGCGCCTGCGACGACAAGCACGAACGGACCGCACCCCGACGTACGCGGGGCGACGGCCGGAGCTGCGTGCGTCTGGTCGAGTTCCTCCACCTGAGGCCACCACCTTCCGTTGCTACTCTACCCATCCCGACCCGAAATCGGTGCCCCCGGGGGAATGCGACGGCCCCCGGGAGCACCGGGGGCCGTGTGATCTTCTGGAGCCGACGAGCGGATTCGAACCGCTGACCTGCGCATTACGAGTGCGCTGCTCTACCAGCTGAGCTACGTCGGCCTATCTGTCACGCCGGAGGCGTGTCCCCACCTTGACGGGGCCGTCTCCTGCGGCGGCGCCTCGTCTCTCCCGTACTCCCGCTCTCGCTGCTACCGGAGGCCTGCTGCCCCTCCGCCGGCCGCTCCTTAGCCGGGCGCTGCCGCGGCTGCTGCTGCTTCTGCGACTGACCCTGTCGCTTCGGCTCCTGTGCCTTGGGCTCCTGCCCTTCCGGCTTGGGGCCGGACTTCTTGCGACGCGACCTGGGCGGACGCGACTCGCCGTTCGACTCGGGAAGCCGATCGGCCTCTCTCAGTGTCGGCGTGGTCCCGTGCGCGACACCTGTTGCCGCAAGCGCAGGAACGGCATCGGCCTTGAGCACACACGGACAACCTCGTCCGGCACTGCAATCGAGCGACTCGAGCGGCACGGTCATCTGCTGCCCGCCGTCGAGCGGCCGGATGGTGACGGTCTCTCTCGGGCAGTTCAGCGCAACGACCTTGGCATTGCCCGTCGGGGTCTCGACCGGCGTACCACACTTGGGAGCACGCTGCTTGAAGTCCTTGTACGCATCGTACTCATACCGCAAACAGCACATGAGTCTGCCACACAGCCCGCTGATTTTCAACGGGTTGAGCGGCAGGTCCTGCTCCTTTGCCATGCGGATCGACACCGGCTGGAAATCGCCGGCGAACCGGGAGCAGCACAACTGCTGCCCGCAGTGGCCGAGCCCGCCCACCATCCGCGCCTCGTCACGCACGCCCACCTGCCGCATGTCGATGCGGTTGTGGAACTCCGCTGCGAGATCCCGCACCAGATCGCGGAAGTCGACACGCTCTTCAGCGGCGAAGTAGAACACCACCTTCGAATCGTCGAAGAGGTGCTCGACGCCGATCGGCTTCATGTCGAGTCCGTGCTTGGCCACAAGACGCCTAAACGAGGTGAACTCCTCGCGCTCGCGCCCGCGAAGCATCTCGGCACGCTGGCGATCCGAGTCGGTCGCGACGCGCACGACCGGCTTGAGCGGCGCGTGGAGCGCCTCGGACTCAACCTCGTGCGGCGCGGCGGCGACCTCGCCGAACTCCTGGCCTCGCTCTGTCGAGACGATCACGGAATCGCCCTCTTCGGGCGTTGCGCCAGCCGGGTCGAACCACAAGACCTTGCTGGCGAATCTGAGCTTCACTCCCACTACCGTGGGCATCGTAGTACCTCCTGTATGTCGAACAGCATGGCCTCGACGGCCAGCTGGGGGCTCACATTATAGGCTATGCGGCCGCGTGCGGTACGCACGGCATCGAGCGCCTTGATCGCCGCCGGCACGCTCAGGACAGCCGCGATCTCCGCGGTGGCGTCGGCGGCATCCGCGTTGTCGACCAACTCGGCCGCTCCGCGTGCCATCACCAAGCAATCGCGAAGCCAGCTCTCGGTCACGCTCATCAGTTCCGTGACGCCTTCACGCTCGCGCGCGGTCAGTTCCCGCTTGTGCCGCTTCTCGATATCCGAGGCGGCCCCGCGCGTGAGGAACTCGCGAGCCTCGTCGAGCTCGTCGGCCTGTGCCGACTTGACCTCCTCGACCGGGGCCCGGACCTCGGCCAGCAGCGCACGCGCGGCGAGGAGGACGTCGTGACCGTCCATGACCACCAACCGTTTGAGCACGCCGAGGATCGCGGCGCGCGCGTTGCGCCTGCCCGGTGAACGCAACAAGTCGATCGCGCGCGGGATCACGCCGTCGGTAGCGGCAAGCGCGGCGCGCGCCTCGTCCTCGCTCGCTCCGGTCCTCTCCGTGACGAGGGCCCGGGCGGTGCCCGTGGCGACCGGGGCGAAGCGGACGACCTGGCACCGGGACGCGATCGTGGGGAGCACGTCGTCGTAGTCGTCGGCGATGAGCACGACCACCACGTCGGCAGGAGGCTCCTCAAGGGTCTTCAGGAACGCGTTCGCCGCCTCGCTCTTGAGACGTCCCACATCGTCGAAGACGTAGACCTTGTACGGCGCCTCGATCGGCTTGAGATGAACGTCGTGGATGATCTCGCGCACCTGGGCGATGAGGTACTCGGCTACCCCCTCGGGGCCGACCATGTGCAGATCGGGATGGGTGCTCGCACGAGCGCGACGGCACGCGGGGCATGACCCGCAGCCGTCGTCGGCGCAGAACAGCGCACACGCCAGCGCGCGGGCAGCGCTCTTCTTGCCCGAGCCGGTGGGCCCGACGAAGAGGTACGCATGACTGACGGTGCCGGTCTCGACAGCGCGGCGCAGGTGGCCGATGGCCCGTCGCTGGCCGACGAGGTCGTCCCACACACAGTGCGTCATGACCCGATCCCCGCCAGGAGCGGCTCGACGTGGCGCCATACCTCGATGGCGACCTCCTCGGCAGGTCCTCGCCTCACGAGCCTGATCCGGTCCGGCTCCTCGGCGGCAAGCGCGAGGTAACCGGCACGCACCCGCTCGTGGAACGCCAGACCGGCTCCCTCGAGGCGGTCGGCGCCGGCGGCAGTGGCCTGTACGAGGCCCGCCTCGGGATCGACGTCCAGCAGAATCGTGAGATCGGGGCTCAGACCGCCGGTGGCGATCCGGTTGAGTTCGCGGACCTCTTCGACCGGCAGCACATCCCGGCCGTACCCCTGGTAGGCCACGCTCGAGTCCGCGTACCGGTCGCAGAGCACGACAGCCCCGTCCTCGAGTGCGGGCTGATAGTGCGCCGCGACGAGCTGGGCGCGACTCGCCTCGTAGAGGAGCAGCTCGGCCCGGACATCGAGCTCCGCGTGCACGGGGTCGAGAAGGATGTCCCGGATGCGCTCGCCCGCGTCGCCCGGCGCCACACCGCCCGGCTCCCGAAACGTGCGGACATCGTGGCCGAGCCCGCGCAGGCGGTCGGCAAGGATCGCGATCTGCGTCGACTTCCCGGACCCGTCGCCCCCCTCGAAGGTGATGAACAGCCCGCTCACGGACGCGCCTCCCCCGCGGAAGACCGGCGCGCGAGTGCATAGAGCTCATGTCCGCGGACGTCGATGGCCACCCAGACGGGAAGACGGTCGAGCTCGAGACGAACGAGCGCCTCGGTACCGAGCTCGGGGTACGCGACCGTCTCGGCCGCTACGACATGCGTGCCGAGAAGCGCCGCCGCCCCGCCGACCGCGGCCAAATACACGGCACCGTGCGCCACGCACGCCCTGCGCACCGAGTCGTCTCGCGCACCCTTGCCGATGGTCGCGACGATACCGGCCGCAAGCAGCTGCGGCGTCCACGCGTCCATTCGCCTGGCGGTCGTCGGCCCGATCGCACCGACGGGCCGGCCCGCTGCGGGAGGCGTGGGTCCCGCGTAGAAGAGCGTCTCCCTGGCGAGGTCATACGGCAGCACGCCGGTCTCGGCGAGCTCGGCCACGAGGCGGAGGTGCGTGGCGTCCCGGGCGGTGAAGACGCGACCGCTCAGCAGCACTTCGGTGCCGACCTCGAGCAGGCGCAGAGAGGCGGCGTCGTCCGGAAGCGTGACGCATATCGGATCAGACATCCGTCGCCTCCTTCTCGGCCACGCGCCAGTCGAGCGTCCGATACGCGTAGAATGCCGCACCGAGCACGATGAACGAGGCGAGCAGCAGCGTCAGCCGCGGACCCGTGAACCACGTGGCATCGGCCACCTCGCCCGTGAGACGGCGGACGAGCGAGGCAAGCAGGTCGCCGAGGGGGGCGACGACCACCATCGACACGAGCAGCGAGACGCGGATGACCGACTCCATGGCCGTGAACACACGGCCGCGAATCTCGTCTGCGACGGTCCTGACGACATACGTGTTGCCGGCGACGGTCAAACACGCGATGCAGAAGCCCGCGGTGACGCCGAATATGGCAGTCATCCAGTAGCTGCTCGTGCTCGCGAACAGAAGCATCGACACACCGAACGTGGTCACCGCTCCGAGGAAGAGCGCCTGCAGCGGTACGCGGTCGGCCAGTTTCGGAACGAGAATCGCTCCGGTGACCATCCCGAGTGCGAGTAACACGAGCACGAAGGTCTGTGGCGCCGCTATGAGACTCCTCACCGCCTCGAACTGGTCGAGTATCGGCAGGCCACCCGAGAGGTTCTCCTGCACGTAGACGAGTCCGACGGTGATGACCGAGCCGCCGCCCATGAGCGCCAGGCCCACGGTGATCAGCAGCCCCTGCAGTTCCTTGTGCTCGCGGAGAAAGCGGAACGCATCGAGTGCATCACGGCCGATGAGCGAGAGGTCGAAGCGGGACTTCTCGCGGTCAGGCCTGACCCCCATGCGAATCGTCCACAGGAGTGTCGCGGAGAGCAGGAACGTAAGGCAGTTCAGCACGACGCCCGCGCGTGGACCGAGCAAGGCGGGCGCGAGCGGACCTACGAACACGTCGACGAGCGGGAAGTCGATCGCGAGAAGCCACCGTACGATGGCTTCGAAACCCGCGAGAATCGCGCCCGACATCGTGAGACCGATGAGCATGCTCCCTTGCTGCGTGGTGTACGCAAGGCCGTTGGCCACCGTGAGTTCGTCCTCGGAGACCAGACGTGGGATGAGCGCGTTGCGCGCCGGGGAGAAGAACAACGACGCGATCTCCATGAGCAGCACGACGAGGTAGATGAGCGCGAGGCTGTTGGTGAACAGCAGGAAGAGCGTGAGCGCCGCGCGCGCGAGGTCGCAGGCGATCATGAGCCGTCTGCGGTCGAACCGGTCGACGAACACGCCGATGAAGGATGAGAACAGCAGCGACGGGATGATCTTGGCGATCATGATACCGGCGACCGCGAACGCAGACCCTCCGGAGAGCGTGGTGACGAGCGGGATCAGCAGACCGACGACGAGCCAGTCGCCCACTCCGCTGACGAACTGAGACAGCCACAGGGCCCTGAAACGCCGATTCCGCAGAACACCCGCGTACCGGCTCTTGCGTGCGACTACCTCGATCGCACTGTCGGGGGCCATGCTAGGCCACCTCCACGGTGACACTGCGCATCGCCGAGCAGCCGAGGTTGACGGCAACCGGCATCGCCGCGATGTGACACGGCGCGGTCGTCACGGCTACGGCGAGCGCGGTAGCCGTCCCGCCGAGTCCCGCCGGGCCGATACCGAGCGCGTTGATCTCGGCCAGCAGACGCTCCTCGAGCGCGGCGGTAACAGGCGAGCCGGCAGGCCGGCCCACCGGGCGCAAGAGCGCCTTCTTGGCGAGCTTGCCCACCGTGTCGAATGTCCCGCCCACGCCCACGCCCACTACGAGCGGCGGACATGCGCCGGTCGCCTTGGCCGACACGGTCTCGAGCACGAAGCGCCGCACCCCGTCGACACCGGCCGAGGGGTCGAGCATCGCCAGCGCGCTCGCGTTGTCGGAGCCGCCTCCTTTGAGCATGACGTGGACGGTCGCCCCCGATTCGGGGCGCAGCGTCACGTCCACAAAGGCCGGCGTGTTGTCGCCGGTGTTCGTGCGGTCGCCGAGCGCGTCGGCAGCGACACTCATCCGGAGCGCGTGGTCGCGGTACGACGAGCGAACGGCATCGTCCACGGCCGCCTGCAGATCGCCTCCGGGGCACTCGTCAGCGCCGAGTTCGATCCAGACCCACACGGTGCCGGTGTCCTGACACAGCGGGACGCCGTCACGGCACGCGATCGTCGCATTCTCGACCAGCTGCCCGAGCACCTCGCGGCCGCGCGGCGAGGATTCTATCGCCTGTGCACGCTCGAGTGCTGCGCGCACGTCGGGCCGAAGCGTCGTCGCGGCCTCGGCGATCGCCGCGTACACGGACCTGGCGATGTCGGCTGACCGGACCACTCAGGCTCCGAGGTCGATCGCCGCGAGCGTCTCGGCCACACCGGCTGCCGAACCGCGCAGCGCTGCGAGCTCTGTGGCATCGAGGTCCCACTCGGGAACCGAACGCACGCCTTCGCGGCCGAGGACGGCCGGCACGTTCAGGTGCAGACCACTCAGGCCGTACTGTCCCTCGAGCAGCACGCACGACGGCATGACCGTGCCGGTATCGCCGAGGATCGCCGCGACCATCGCGGCGACCGACGCGCCGGGCGCGTAGAAGGCGCTGCCGGTCTTGAGGAGCGACACGACCTCGGCACCGCCGAAGACCGTGCGCCGAACGACCTCGGCGACCTCATCGGCCGGCAGTACCTCGGGAAGCGGCACACCACGCACGGTGGAGAAGCGCGGCAGCGGGACCATGGTGTCTCCGTGCGCGCCGATGACCACGGCCTCGATCTCGGCGACAGGAGCGCCGGTGGCCTGCGCGATGAAGTAGGCGAAGCGTGCCGAGTCCAGTACGCCGCCCATTCCGAGCACGCGCCCGGACGGGAAGCCCGACACGCGCCAGGCAAGGTGCGTCATGACGTCGAGCGGGTTGGTGACGCACAGGACGACCGCACCGGGAGACGTCGCCCTCACCTCGGCGATCACCGAGCGCACGATCGCGCCGTTGGCGGCCAGGAGGTCCTCACGCGTCATGCCCGGCTTGCGTGGCAGACCGGCCGTGATCACGACGACGTCGGATCCTGCGGTGGCCGCGTACTCATTGGTGCCGGTGACCGAGGACGCGAAATACTCGATCGAACGCGCGTGCATCATGTCGAGCGCTTTACCCTGAGGGATCCCCTCGGCGACATCGACGAGCACGACATCGGCGGTGCTCTTGAGCGCCATGACGAAGGCAGCCGTGGCGCCTACCTGACCGGCGCCGACGACCGTGACTCTTGGCAGTGACATGCGGAAACGACCCCTCTCACACGAAGAGCGCCGCCTTGCCCGGCGACGCGGGGAACAGCATGCATCATGGCCCGGATTCTACCATGCACGCCCGCCCGGGCAGCCCGCTCACACGTCGGCGGGGTAATCGACCGGGAGCCTACGGCCCTGATGCGTAGCGAGCCGTTGCTCCAGGAGACGCGGCAAGACGGGCAGCGCACTTCTCGGCTCCGGAGGCCCGGCCGGGAGTTCGATGTCGAACAGGAGGATGTCCGATCCCGTCATCGCCTCGGCGATGACCTGGCCCATGTGCACGACCGCCGAACCCCCGTGCCCGGGTTCCCCGATCTCAGCACCGTCCGGCTCCGCGATGATAACGAGCGAAACGAGCGAGGTACTGAGCCCGATCGCGAACTCGAGGACGGCCTGTGCCTGAAGCTCGGACTCGGATCGGGGCGCCAGGACAGCGATGTCGGGCACGGCTCGCATGACATCAGCGAGGGCCTCGGGGTCGAGACACGCGTCGCCAGAGAGGAGCGCGACCCGACCGAGCAGACCGATCTCGGTGACCGCGGCGGTGTGGGGTCCGGCCGACTCGGGGCGCGAGACGAGCACGGTGACGCCGGGCACGGCGTCGTCGAGCCTGCGCCACAGCTCGTCGACCAGCGGCCCGTCGATGAGCGCGGGCGCCTCGGGAAGAACGACTGCCATCGCGCCGGAGGCGGCGGCCGAGGAGGCGGCGAGCACGAGCGCCTCGAGGTCCTGCGCGGGTGCGGGCCTGAGCGAGTGCTGGACGACCGCGATCCTCATCGTGTACTCCTCGCTGCCGGTAGATACGGAGAGTAGATGCCCGCGAGGGGCGGAACGCTCACGATGTGGGCTTCTTCTTACCCCCCGCGCTCTTCTTCGCGGCCGACGCGCCCTTGGTGCCGCCGGCCTTTTTCGTGCCCGACTTCGCCGCGCCCTTCTTGGCGGGAGCACGACGCCCGCTCGCCTTCGATCGCTCCGGCTTGAGCGGACACTCGGGGTCTATGCAGATCTTCCACGGACCCTTCTTGGTGTGGACGATCACCTTCGGCGTACCGCACTCGCACCGTTCGTCCGTAGGCTCGAGGTCGCCCTGCTGCGGCAGCGGGTACGACGTCTTGCAGTTCTCGTAGTTGGTGCACCGCACGTAGCGACTGCCGACGCCCGAGTACTGCACGACGAGATCGCCGCCGTCGCCGGTGGGACACGCGCCCCGCGCGATCACGATCTCGGGGCCCTTCTTGGTGGGACAGTCCGCGCTCAGACACATCACGCGCGGGCGCTTCTTGAACTGGATGATGCGCACCTGGGGCGTGCCGCACACCTCGCACAGCTCATCGACCGCCTGGTACTTGGCGTTCTTGGGCAGCGGGTAGGTGACCGAGCACTCCGGATAGCCGGTGCAGCCGACGAAGTAGCTGCGGTTGCGCGGCGAGAACTTGATCAGCAGGTCGTGCCCCGACTCGGGGCACTTCCCGACTTTGGCGTCCTCGTCGATCGCGTCTTTCAGCCGCTCGGCCACCTCCTCCGAACGTGGCAGGAGCTCCTCGAGCACCCGGGCGAGATCGTCTTGAGACAGCGCTACGACCTCCGGAAGCGTCGCCCGGCCGTTGGCGATGTCGTCCATCTTGCGATCGAGGGTCACGGTCATCTCGGGCGTCGTGATCTCGCTCGCGTACAGAGACAGCGCGTCGATGACGCTCCGGCCCTTGTGCGTGGGTTCCACCGGGTCGTTCGTGACGTACTTGCGATCGTAGAGGGTCTGGATGATGTCATGACGCGTGGCCTTGGTGCCGAGGCCGAGCTTCTCCATCTCCTGGATGAGCTTCCCCTGCGAGAACCGGGCCGACGGCTGCGTCTGCTTGGCCTCCATCTCGGCGCCGAGGAAGGCGACCGAATCGCCTTCTGCCAGTGCGGGCAGATGCTCGTCCTTGCGCAGGCCGTACGGGTAGATGGCACGGAAGCCGGGCACCTTGACGACGTCGCCCTTGGCCACGAAACGCTCGCCCGCGACATCGATATCCACCCGCGTGCCTTCGATCACCGCGGCGTCCGAGAGCGTAGCCATGAACCGGCGGGCGACGAGATTGTAGAGTCTCCACGCCTGGGGATCGAGCTTGTCCGGGTCCGCCGCGCCGGTGGGGTGGATCGGCGGGTGGTCGGTCGCTTCCTTGTTGCCGCGCGTGGGATGCAGCGGCGCCGAGAGCAGCTTGTTGGCATGCTCGCGGTAGAACGGGACGTCCGAGAGAGCCCGCAGGATCGCCTTCAGGTCCAGACTCGGCGGGTAGACGGTGTTGTCCACGCGCGGGTACGAGATGTAACCGCTCATGTACAACGACTCGGCCACGCGCATCGTCTGCGCGGGCGAGAGACCCTCGGAGGCAGCCGCGGCCATGAGCGCGGTGGTGTTGAAGGGCGCCGGGGGGGCGACTTTGCGCGTCGTGCGCTTGGCCGCCGAGACGACGCCTTCGGTCGTTCCCGCCACTGCCTCGAGGACCGCGCGCGCCGCGGCCTCGGTCCCGAAGCGCTCGGTGGAATGCGATGCGCCGAACTCTTCGGCATCGGCGGCAAACCCGGCGCGTACCGTCCAGTAGTCCTCCGGAACGAAAGCCTCCCGCTCCTTCTCGCGGTCGACGATGAGCTTCAGCGTCGGCGTCTGCACGCGGCCCGACGACAGTACATCGCCGAACGGCTTCTTCGTGACCTTCTGCAGCGTGAGCGTGAGGTAGCGCGTCAGGACGGCGCCCCAGATGAGGTCGATCTCCTGCCGGGTCTCCCCCGCCTGCGCGAGTTCCTCGGAGAGCGTGTCCTCCTCGGCGAATGCTCGCTCGATCTCGTCTTTGGTTATGGCCGAGAACCGGACGCGGGTGACGGGCACGGTCTTGTTGGCCGAGCGCACCACGTCTCGTGCGTCAGCGCCGATGAGCTCACCCTCGCGGTCGAAGTCGGTGGCGATGATGACCTTGTCCGCCTTCTTGGCGAGGCTCTTGATCGACTGGATGATGCCCTTCTCCTTCGGCACCTTCTCCACGTGGACCCGGGCCAGCACCGGCAACGTCTCGAGACGCCAGCGCTTGAGGTCGAGTCCTTCCTCGTCCGTGAGGAGGTCACCGGCGCCACCGGTGAGCACGCGCGGATCGGCCTCGGCGAGCGCACGAACGTCGGCGGCAGCGAGCACCGGCGCGAAGTCGACCTCCATGATGTGACCCTTGAGGCCGATGGAGACCCAGTCCTCACCGTCCCGACGGAACGTGTAGACAGGCGTCGTGTAGACCTTCTCAGCCGTCGGCTTGCCGACCGCCATGATCTCAGCGATGCGGCGGGCGGCGATGTTCTTTTCCGAGATGATGAGGCGCATGAAGGCGGTCTCCGACCGGTGCGGGGGCGATTCCTGCCGAGTATATATGGCGCGTCAAGCCGGGAGCATAACGCGCGCTTCACAGGATGTGGCCCCGAGCGCGTCGGGCGGAGTCCCTCAGAGGCCGATCTCGGTGGCGCGTGCCTGCATGGCGGCAAGCGCGAGTCCCAGGAACTCCTCGCGCGTCATTCCCAGCTCCTCGCATGTCGCCATCTGCTCGCGGCTGGCGCCCCGGGCGAACGCCTTCTCCTTCCACCGCTTGAGCAGCGAGCGCACCTCGACGTTGGCGAGTGCCTTGTCCGGGCGCACGAGCGCGGCGGCGACGATGAAGCCGGTCGTAGGGTCGGCGGCGTACAGCGCCTTGTCCATCAGGCTCTCGCGCGGCGCCTTGCCAGCATGCGCGAGGATCGCGTGCAGCATCTCGTCGTCGATGCGGCCATCCAGCAGCTCTGCCGTCACCACGCCGTGGCGCTCGAAGTCCTCGGCGGTCTCGGCGTAGTCGAGGTCGTGGAGCAGCCCCGCGAGCGCCCAGCGCTCGACGTCAACCTCGGGCAGATCGAAGTGGCGCGCGAGCGCCTCCATGATCACCTCGGTCGCCACGCAGTGGTTCACGAGGTTCTTGTTCGGGATGCTCGCGCAGGCAAGCTCGAACGCCTCGGCACGGTCCATCATGATGAGGTCCTCCTCGCGCCCTCGATGCGCGCTGCAAGCCACTCGGCCCACGCCTCCACACCGTCGCCCGTGGTCGCCGACATCGGGAAGATCGGGGCGTGGGGATTCAGGTCGTTCACCACCGAGCGGAACTCGGCCTCGTCGAAGTCGAACACCGCGAGTGTGTCGTACTTGTTCAGGATGACGGCCTCGGAGACCTGGAAGATGTTCGGGTACTTGTACGGCTTGTCGTGGCCCTCGGGCACCGAGAGGATCATCACCTTCGCGTGCTCGCCGAGGTCGAAGTCGGTCGGGCAGACCAGATTGCCGACGTTCTCGATGATGATGAGGTCGAGCGTCTCGAGCTCGAGGGTGTCCACCGCGCGAGCGACCATCGCCGACTCGAGGTGGCACGCGCCGCCGGTGTTGATCTGAACGGCCGGGATCCCGTGCGCGCGAACCTTCTCGGCGTCGACCTTGCTCGCGATGTCACCTTCGATGACGGCGATGGCGTAGCGGTCGCGGAGCGCTTCGATGGTCGCGAGGATCGTGGAGGTCTTTCCCGCGCCGGGCGAGGCCATGAGGTCGACGACGAACACACCCGCCTCGGCGAACCGCGCCCGGTTGGCCTGCGCGAGCTCGTCGTTGGCGGCCAGAATCTTCTGTTCGATGTCGACCCGCACGCGTCGCCCTCCTTCAGTCTATGTCTATACCGTCGATGACGAGCTCACGTCCGGTCAGGAGCTCCACGACGTACCCCTCGCACGACGGGCACCGAGTGCCATCGTAGCGCCCGTGGCCGAACTCGTGCCCGCAGTCCAGGCAGCGGGAGCGGGCGGGGATCATCGTCACGGCAAGCGTCGAGCCCTCGGCGATGGTGTCTACGATCGCGGCGTCCCAGGCGAACTGCAGCGCGTCTTCAAGGACCTCGGTCAGCACGCCGATGGTCACGTCCACCGTGGTGATCCGACTGCCGCCCGCCTTCCCGGCGGCATCGATGGCCGAGGTCAGGATCCCTGCGGCGATACCCGCTTCGTGCATGTCCGCCCCTACTCGACGCCCGCGAGCTTCTGCGCCTTGATCTTGCGCGCAAGCACGATGCGGACGGTGAACATACTCGCCTCGAACAGCGCGATCATGGCGCCGGACAGTGCCAGCATGCTCCACGGGTTCCAGTCCGGCGTGATCATCGATGCCACGATCACGATGACGACCCACACGACCCGCCAGTTCTTGCGGAGCTTGTCGTAGGGCACGACACCGAAGTAGACGAGGTAGAAGACGACCACGGGGACCTCGAATGCCAGACCGAAGCCTGCGAGGAACCACATGGCGAACGTCATCGCACTCTGCGCCCGCAGCAGCAGCTCGAAGGTCTCGCCACTTTGCTGAACGAGCCACTCGGTGCTCGGCTCGAGGATGAAGAAGTAGCAGAACGCCACGCCCGCCAGGAAGAGCACCACTGCGGCGATGAACGTCCAGACGAACCAGCGGCGCTCCTTCGGGCGGAGCGCCGGCAGGAAGAACGCGAGGGTCTCGTAGATGATGATCGGGCTGCCTACCACGAACGCGCCGAACAGGCCGAGGCGGAAGCGGTTAGACATCGCCTCGAGGATGTCGAACACGTACGAGCTCTGGTCGCCGATGACCGGCTGCATCGGGCCGATGAGAATCATGAAGATCTGATCAGAGAACAGGTACCCAACGAGCGTGAGTACCGACAGGACGATCGCGACAACGGTGAGTCGCTTGCGGAGCTCGTTCAGGTGACCCATGAACGGCATGCGCTTGGGGGTTATGGGCATGTCACTGCGGGGCGGCCCTTAGGCCTTGTCCCCGTCTCCCCCCTCTCCGCTCGAGTCGTGTCCGGGCACCCAGCCGAGATCGGCCTGGTCGATGGCGTCGAGGTCCACATCGTCATCGATGCCGATGTCCTCGCCGGCCACCAGAGCGTCGTGCAGCGGATGATCGTCCGGCAGTCCGGTCGGCCTGGGCTCGGCGTCCGCGGCGTCCTCGGCGTCGGCAGAAGCCGGGACCTCATCGGTTTCGGCGTCACCTGCAGGAATGTCCTCGCCCGACTCCGGTTCCCCGTCATCCGCCTCGGCCTCGTCAGCAGGCTGCCCGTCCTCACCTTCGAACTCCCCGGACTCGACCCGCTTGCGGAACTCCTTGCCCTTCTTGAAGGGATCGGGCTTGTCCGCCGATTCGGTCGAGTAGATCTCGGCACGGATCGTGGACTCCATCAGGTCCTGGTACCGCTTGAAATCGCGGATCAGGCGCCCGATCGTACGCGCGAACTCAGGAAGCTTGTCGGGCCCGAACAGCAGCAGCGCGAGAACCGCGATGAGAAGGAACTCCCAGCTGCCGATGCCGAACAAGGGCCAACTCCTTGGTAGTGGTGAACAGACCGGGCGATCCCGGGCGACGCATGCGCGCCCGCCAGAGGTGCTTAGAAGCCCCGCGCCTCCTCGACAGTCGAGAAGAGCGGGAACACCTTGTCCAGCCCGGTGATGCGGAAGATCTTGAGGATGGCCTCGTTCGTACACACGAGCCGGAGTGTCCCGCCGTGCTCCTTGGCGTGCCTGAGCCCGCTCACGAGCACGCCCAGGCCGGAGCTGTCTATGAAGCCAAGTGCATCGAGCTCGACGACGATGTCGAGACATCCCGCATCGATCCGGTCGAGCAGTTCCTTCTTCAAGCGGGGCGACGTGTAGACGTCGACCTCACCGGTCAGCGAGATCATGCATGTCGCACCCGACTGCTCGGTCTTGACGTCGAGTTCCATCTTGAGGGCACCACTTTCGGCCGGGGACTCCTAGCGTTCCCGATTGTACCCGCAAGGCCATGCGGGTGCCAGCGGCGCACGACCGATGCCGGTGCCACGCGCGACGAGCGGTCGTGAGAAGCCCAAACGCGGCGGGTACGTACGGAGAACGGACGACCGCATCTTCGGGGGGACCTATGGCACTGTCTATGAGACTCGAGGAAGAGCTGGATCGCTGGACGCTCGTGATGAGCGGGGACCTGGACTACAGCGAATGCGCCTCGTTCAGGATGACCATCGATCGCATTCTCAAGCACGGACCGCCGGCGACGGTGATCGACCTGTCCGCAGTCGATCACCTCGACAGCTCGGGACTGGGGTTGCTGCTGTCGTTATCGAAGGAGTACGGCGCCAACGGAGGTCGGCTCATACTCGTGACCAACGAGTCCGTCGACAGCATTCTGGACCTCACGCGCCTGTCGACCATCTTCTCGTGTGCGAGATCGGCAGACGAGGCACGCGCCCTTCTCGGCGACGCCCGCAACTGAGGCGAGAACCCGACGAGAACGAAGACGGCCGGCCCCCTAGAGGCCGACCGTCGCATGGCGTGAGCGCACGCATTTAAGGGGCGGTGGTCGCCTCTCCCGAAGGCGCGGGTGCGCCACCGAGTTCGGCCAACATGCCGCGTGCATTCTCAACCTGGGCCGCGAGTACGGTGCTGTCGGCCGCCTGATCGATGAAAGCCTGGAGCGCGGCCGGAGCGTCGGCACTCTGGCCGTAGTACAGGGCGAACGCTTTGTTGCCGAGTGCGACCTCATCGTCAGGCCTGAGTGCAAGCACCTGGTCGTAGTACGTGACCGCGCTGAGCCAGAACGGTATGGAGGCCGCTGCCTGGCCGCTCTGATAGATCTCGACAGCCCACTCGTAGTAGGCGTGGGCTACCTGGATGACGATGTCAGGGTTGGTGGGGTTCGACTGTGCTGCAACGAGCGCCGCGTCGACGCGCGGTTGGTAGGTCTCCGAGAAGATCCCGCTCGTGCCCGCGGCACCGTCGGACGTGGTCGTACCGCCACCCGCGCCACTCAGGCTCGCGATGATGACCGCGATGCCACCCACGCCGAACGAAGCGACGACGAGGATGATCACCACGCGCATCCACATGGGCGTCTGTGATTTGTTGACCGCCATTGGCGACTTCGATGCCATTCTGTCCTCCAGACACACAGGAGGCCCGACCGACTCACGCGGCCGGGCCTCGCGGGTTCGGTTCTACTCGCCCTCGGCACCCTCGGCCGGGGCGGTCGGGGTCGTCTCACCAGCGCCCTCGACGGGTGGATGACCCTCGGGCAGCTGTCCCGATTCCAGCTGATCCGGCGAGAGCTGCGGCGCGGGTACACCCGTGCCGGTCGTCGTGGTCGTCCCACTGACGGCGGTCCCTCCGGGAGCCACTACGAAACCGATGATCACGCCGACAAGGAGACCGACGACCGTCATCAGCGCAGCAACCATCATGCTGACGTTCTGCTCGAAGAACGCGGGCGATGTGGCGCTCGCAGACGGAGCGGCACTCCTCGGCGCGTTCGCGGGTGTGCTCTTGGCGCCGGACTTGGATGCGTCCTTGGCCGACGGGGCCGGAGCCTCGTCTTCGTCGAAGAAGAAGTCCTGATCGCTCACGTACGAATACCTCCTCGGTCATCGGTCATTCTGGCCACAGGCGCCTCATGGGCGCTCGCGACCTCGCGAGATTATAGCACTGACCCTCGGGGAAAAGCGGGCGTTGCGCTGAAGCCGACGCTCGGCCGCCCGGATACCCAGCACGGCGATATTCGCCGAGGCCAGACCACCTATCAGGCCCGTGATCTCCGGGTTCAGTCCCAGGCCCTCGCCAAGCAAGAAGCCGGCCAAGTATCCGAGCAACAAAGCGAGCACGGGGACCACGAAGACGGCGATGGCCGCCCGGGAAC
Organism: Coriobacteriia bacterium; assembly: GCA_030651765.1. Taxonomy (GTDB): domain Bacteria; phylum Actinomycetota; class Coriobacteriia; order Anaerosomatales; family Anaerosomataceae; genus UBA2272. The sequence continues at coordinate 361,904 of JAUSBY010000012.1, forward strand.
GGATCGTGTCCGGGATGACGACCTTCACCTCGTCACCGACGGTCGCGCCGAGCTCGTCTCGCACGCCATGCATCACGGTCTCGCCGCCGGACCCCTGCGAGCACACACTGCAGCCGCCGCAGGCCGCCGTGACCTGCATTCGGACGTCGACGGTACCGTCGCGGACGGTGATCACCATTCCCTGCTCATGCACGCGACATCAGTCCCGCACCTTCAGCCGCATCTCCTCGAGCCGGTCCCGCATGACCTCCGGATCGAGGGTCAGGAAGCGGCCGCGGTCGTACAGGATGGACCCGTTGACCATCGTCATCAGCACATCCTCCTGATTCGAGGTGTGCACGAGCGCGCTGTAGGGGTTCTGGGTGGGCACCTGGTAGCTCTGCGACAGATCGACGGCTATGATGTCCGCGCGCTTACCGGGCTCGAGCGTTCCGATCAGGTGGTCGAGCTTGAGCGCCCGGGCGCCATCGAGCGTGGCCATCGTGATGAAGGTCTTCGAACTGAAGAAGCCGTCTTCACCGTGCATACCACGCTGGATCAACAGCCCGACCCGCATCTCATCGAAGAAGTCCATCGTGCTGTTGGATGCCGGCGAATCGGTACCGAGCCCGACGCGCAACTCGCGGATCGAGAACTTGCGAAGCGGGGCCGTGCCCATGCCAAGCTTCGCATTGCACCGGGCGCAGTACGCGATGGCAACGTCGGCCCGCTCGAGAATGGCGATGTCGTCGTCGTCCACATGCACGCAGTGGACTGCCATCACGTTGGCCAGGTCGAGCAGTCCCCACTGATAGATGTAGCGCACAGGACTCACGCCCGTGGGCATCCACGGCTGGTCGGCCCAGCCGGACTGCGTCCGGAAGTCCTGTCCGAGGGGCGACGAACCGTACTTCACGAAGTCGTACTCGTCCTTGGAGCCGGCAAGATGCATCGCCACATGCGTGTCGGCGCCGCCGACCGCCTCGGCGATCGACTGGAAGAGCCGCGGATGACAGGTGTACGGGGAGTGCGGCGCGATGCCGATGGACAAGCGGTCCGGGTCGGTCCGCGTCGCCCACTCGGCCATGTCGGCGAACGCGCGCGATAGCTCGCTGTCGATCGCGGCAGTGTCCATGGTCGAGATCTCGCGGTACAAGACGCCGCGTAGCCCCGAGTCGCTGGCGGCCGCCACAGCCGCGCCGGAGTCGCTCACATCGGCGATCGTCGTGATGCCCGAGCGGATCGCCTCGACCGCGCCGAGTATCGCCGAGTCGGCCCAGTCCTGCTCGGAGAGGAACGCTTCGCGCCGCTGGACCTCCATCTTCCACCGCGAGTACGGGAGGTCGTCGACCACGCCGCGGAACACCGAGTACTCGAGGTGCGTGTGCAGGTCGATGAAGCCCGGCATGAGCGCAGCGAGGCCGTAGTCGAGGACTTCTTCGTCGGGATACGCCACCAGCAGATCGCTGCGAGCGCCGACCGCGACGATGTCGGTACCGCGCACGAGCACCGCACCGTCATCGATGTGGGGACCGCTCACGGGAAGCACGTAGCGTGCGAGAAGCAGCATCTGGAGGACCTCCGCGGTGGGACGTGTCGGGCCCTAATCCTACACGCTCGGGGCCAGCCGCTCCACCAGGCTTACTTCACCGCGACGTGTACCGCGACGATGCCAAACGTGAGGTTGTGCCACATGACTTCCTTGAAACCGACGCGGTGCAGCTCACCGGCGAGCGCCACCTGCCCGGGAAACCGGAGGATCGAGTCGTTGAGATACTGGAACGACTCCCGGTCCCCCGTGAGCCGGCCGCCCAGGAACGGGATCACCGTGCGCAGGTAGAAGTGGTAGAACGCGCGGAACGGCGGAAAGGGCGGGCGGCTGAACTCGAGCACCACGTAGCGCCCCCCGGGACGCAGCACGCGGTAGACCTCCCGGAAGTTGGCCGCGCGGTCCGGAAGGTTGCGGACGCCGAAGGCTACGGTCACCACGTCGAAGCTCTCGTCGGGGAACGGCAGGTCCTGGGCGTCGACCACGGCGAACTCGATGACGGTGTCGCCTTCGTACTCGGCGGCTTTCGCGCGCCCGACATCGAGCATCTCGGGCACGAAGTCGGTGGATAGCACGCGCGCCGGCGCGCCGAGCCTCGCAAGCGCCAGCGTCAGATCGCCGGTTCCGGCGGCGAGGTCGAGCACTTCCGAGTTGCGCTTGAGCCGCGCAAGCTTCACGGTCTTCGCCCGCCAGTGACGATCGATGCCGAGACTGGACAGCGCGTTGAACCGATCGTACTCGGGGGCGATGGTGCTGAAGATCTGCTTGACCCGATCGGTCGTCGGGCGACCCGCGGCGTCTTCGTCGGCACGCCTGATCATCGTCACTCCCCGTCCATGAAGCGCTTGTCCACCGGCCGTAGCCGAGGGAACAGCGTCTCGATGTTCACGCGGAACCAGAGTCGGGCGTTGTTGAAGAAGTGCCCCGAATCGAGGCGTGCAGGCCAGTTGAGCTCGGACTTCTCGCACACGGTGTTCTCGTTGAGCACGTCGATCTCGCGCTTGAACGCCGTGAGCAGGGTTCCGCGCTGCGGCTCCTCGTGGGTCATGATGTGGTCTATCCGCGCCATCGCTATCTGCGCCTCGAGTACGCGCCGCTCGGTGGCGTTCGCGGTCTTCTCGTCGACCGCCCCCACCTTCGCCTTGACGCGGTTGAGTCCGAGAGCCGCCTCGTACGTGGAGTCGACCATCTCGTCTAAGGTCATCGCGTCGGGCACGTAGTTCAGGATGTACTTCCATGACGGCTGGAGGAGCCGCTGCCGGTGCTCCTCGAGTGTGTGTGCCCGCAGCGTATACCCGTACCGCTCCGGATCCTCGAACACCATGGAACCCGGATCGAGGAAGGGCGCCATCGGTCCGATGAAGGGAAGCAGCCGGGGGTCGTTGCCCGTGCGCTCGTACAGCTGCTCCACCGCCTCGACGGTGCCGAGCACCGAGTCCGCCGTCTGCGTGGGGATACCGGTCATGAAGTACAGATCGAACCGCTGGCAGCCGTGACGGAACGCCGCCTCAACAGACGCGCCGAGGTCTTCCCACGTGTACGGTTTGCCGAACGCCGTACGAACGGCGTCGTCGTGACTCTCGGCAGAGACCTCCACCGAGTAGTCGTTGAGATTCTCGTCGAGCAGCGCGTAGAAGTCCTCCGTCGGCGGCGTGAAGAACTCGAAGCCGATCGGGTTCTTGAAGTCGATGCGCCTGAGTCCCGTGATGAACGCGTCCACGTAGTCGTCGCCGGCCTGCCGGAAGTCATTGAGCACGAAGACCGGGCCGGGGATGTGGCGGGCGATGTGCGCGATGTCGCGGACGAGCAGCTCGGGATCACGAAACGCGACACGATCGCGGCCGAAGTGCTCGCGGAACGCCGTAGCCGAGCCGCCGCAGGTCACGCAGTTGCGCGTGCAGCCACGGCACGTGAGCGAAGCGGAGACGGGATACGACAGCCAGCCTTTGAACGGCAGCGCGGAGACCATGTCGCGGTCGCGGATGACCGAGCGCATCGAGAAACGGTAGTCGAGGTTCACGTGATCGAACGTCGCCGGCACGTGCGAGAGCGGGTTGACCACAGCGGCGCCCGACGCGTCCTTGTACGTGAGGTTGGGGATGTCGGCGACACGACCGCCGCGCTTGAGCGCGAACATCAGGCGCGTGAACGGCTCCTCCGTGGAGTCGCCACGCACGACGTAGTCCACGCAGTCGTACCCGATGAGCTCCTCGTGATAGTACGAGGCCGTGAACCCGCCGAAGACCACCGGTGTGTCCGGATGATACTTCTTGCACAGCCGCGCGACCTCGATCGAGCCGTGCGCATGCGGCGCCCAGTGCAGGTCGATGCCGAAGGCGATCGGGTCCATCTCGCGGATCGCCTTCTCCACATCGAACTTCGGCTTGTGAAGCATGAGCACCGCGAGGTTGACCAGACGGACCATCAACCCGTGCCGCTCCATATACTCGGCGATGGTGGTGAAGCCGAGCGGATACATCTCGAAGATCGGACTCGACGGCACGAGGTCCGAGACGGGGCCGTACATGATGGAGGTTTCGCGAAAGTCGTAAACGCTTGGCGCATGCAGCAGGACGAGGTCCGCTTTGGGCATCAGAAGGTGGTCCTCTCACACCGCGGATTCCCGCGGGAAGTCATGACAGAACGACGGCGCAGTATAGCACAGGGCCTGAGGTGGAGATTCGCCGCCGGGGCCGTCAGCCCTGCCTGCGCGACACGATATGGAAGGGCCCGCACCCCTGTGGGTACGGGCCCTCCGCAGCGACCGTCACACGATCGCAGTCAATCCGTTCGAACGCCTTACGGCAGACCCTTGAGCAGGAGTTCCCAGCCCATGACCGTGCCCGACCCGTACGTGCCCAGAGGCAGCGGTGACGTGGTCGTGGTCTTCATGAGGGCCGGGTTGTCACCCTGCCAGTAGGTGCCGTCTCCGTGACAGTCGATGCACACGGAGTCAAGATTCTCGGTCGCCACACCTTCCAGCGTGCCCGAGTCGCTGCGAACCGCAGCGATGATCGACGTGCTGTTCCGGTCCTCGGCGACCCAGTACTCGAACTGCTGGTCGGCCGAGACGTCACCGGCCGTGAGCGCGCCGGTGTTCGCGGTACGGACCACGCCGGCGGCGATCACGGTGCCGTCGAAGTCGATACCGAACAGCTCGTCTTTCAGCATGTCCTTACCAAGCGTACGGTGCGGGAAGCTGAAGCCGCCGTCGAGGCAGGCCTCGCCGACCGCGCCGACCACAGCGCTCTGACGAATGAACGTCTGCGCCGCGAAGTTGGACTTGTTGCTCACCGGCGCATTGGTGACCGCCGTGTAGGCCGCGGACGGACCAGGTGTGGTCGCGTCGCTGTGGCACACGTAGCAGTTGTTCGCGCCGACGTGGCAGTTGCGGCAGTGCGGTCCCTCGTTGTCGTCACGCCCGTCCCCATCGGTCCCGATGGGCATCTGGCGTGCTCAATGGCGCGGCTGCGTGTCGTGAGAATAGGACACCGTGTAGGTACCCTCCGACGATCCGCTCGTGCCCGCGGGGGTCCAGACCTCGGCAGGCTGCGTGGATGCACCGGCCGTACCGTCGTGGCAGTCCACGCAGAACTCGGACATGGACAGGAAGCCGCCGGTCGTGGGATCCCCATCGTTGTAGATGAAGGGGAATCCGCTCGCGGAGTCCTTGTCGCTGTCGTTGTCCTGGTAGCCGCCGTAGGTGCCGTCGGCAGGACCGAGCGGCTCCTCCCAGTCGATCTTGTACTTGTTGACACCGTTGGTGGCCGTCTCGTTGGCCGCAGACGTCACGACTGTGTCGGCCTCAAGCTCCGTGACGTCACTGTGCGGGTTCTTCAGCAGCAGGAAACGGCCGTTCGGCCAGATCGGCCGGTAGACCACGAGCGTGCCGTTCCACCACTTGAAGTTGCCATGCACCGGGTCGATGCCCCACTCGGCCACGGTCGTGTCCTCGCGGTTGAGACCGTCGAGCACGCCGTCGATCGAGTTGCCGATGTAGCCGGCGTCGCCGACCTTCAGCACGGTGCTGTTCGTACCCATCGCACGTCCCGGGTTCGAGAACGTGGTCAGGATACGTGCCGAGTTGCCGTGCGGGCTGTGACAGTCGAAGCAGGCGAGGCCCTTCGGCTGCGAATACGCAGGTTTGATGTCGGTCGGAGCATTACCCGTGTATCCCAGCGTGTGGCCCGTGCCAGCGCCCGAGCTACCATCGACAACGGCCACACCGTCGGCGTAGTCGAAGTCGGCGGTCATCGTCTTGTACTCGTTGTCCATCATGATGTTGATGGTCGAACCGCCGCCGCCGCCGTGACAGTAGTCGCAGGCGGCCTCACGTGAATTGGCGCGCAGCAGCATGAAGCTGCCGGCCGCGTAGTGGGTCGAATGGCAGTCGGCACACTTGTTGGTAGTCGTGGTGTAACCGCCATGCGGACCCGAGAAGTACCCGTTGGCGCGCGTGTACTCCGTCGGATCGTTGTACCCCCCGGCGAAGGCCGGAGCCGTCGCCAGGACAACGATCGCGACGGCGGCGAGCGCCAGTAGCGCGATCCTCTTAGACACCCTTACCTCCCTTTGCGGTGTATGAGTAAGTCCCGTCATTACAGATTCACCCCCTCTCGAAGACGGAGAGCGCCCGTCGCCGTAGCGCACAACCCCGTGCGGCAACGATGCTCTGTGACTATGTTAGTGAATGAACGAACATGACTGCAAGCCGTTTGCCCATCAGATTTCCGAATAGCTACTTTACGCCGCGCGTATCGATGCTGGTAGACAGCGAATAGCGAGCGCCCGACCAAAATCGGGCGCTCGCTATTCGTTCACGGAGTCACGATTTATCGGGTTGGCGGCGAATCACCCGCCGCTCTCCTCGCCCTCCAGGACGTACTCGCTCACAAGCTCGTCGTAACCACGGACGCGACTCCCCCGCTCGGCAAGGCGCTCGCACTGGGCAGGATCCGCGCACACGATCTTGTGCCGCGCGAGCAGGAGCTTCTGCAGCGTCGTGCGCTCGGCCAGGTGCGCGAGCGTCTCCGCGGCGGTGCCCGTAGGGTCCGACGGACGGTCCAAGGGCTGCAGGTACCCGTCTATTGCGACACCGTCCTCCTGCACGTCGCGATACGTCTCGTAGACCTCGGGCAGCACGTACATGCGCTTCAGCACCGCGGCCAGTAGCCGGAGGCGCCCCTCACCGGCAGCTCGCTCGAGTGTCTCCGCGGTGACGAACCAGCGCTTCCGGCCGAACCACAGCAGCGCGGGCAGAAGCAGCAGCGGCAGAAGATAGATGAGCCACGGTGAACGCGCGATGACCGTATTGCGCTCCGGCAGCAGCAGACGGAATATCTGGATGCGATCGTTCGCCGTATCCGTGATGGCGAACGTGTCACCACTCAGGAATGCGATGCCACTCGGCATGTAGACCTGGCCTGCGGTGGTCCCGATCGGGAACTCGAACCTGTGCAGCTCCTCGCCAGAGAGAGGATCGAGCACGGTCACCTCGGCACGAAAACCGTCCAGCACGTACACGTGGCCCTCATCGTCGGTGGTCACGCTCGCAGGTACGCCGAAGATCGTCGACGCGTCGTCCTGGTTCAGTGGTGGCCGTCCCAGTACCCAGTCGACCGTCGCGGTCGCCTCACCGGAGAAGCGGATCCGCTGGACACGCGCGTTGTTCGAATCGGCGATGAAGGCGGCAGCGCCGTCGTCAGAGATCGCGATGCCACGGGGATAGTCGAACTGCCCTGGCAGCTCCCCCCGGGAGCCGAACTCACCCTGCACGACGCCCTCGGCATCGAGCAGCGCGATCGGTCCGAAGGTCGTCACCGCGACGCCGTCGGGCGTCACGGCGGGCGTGAGCGGATTGAGCACAGGCACCTCCCAGCGGAGCGTGCCTTCGAGGTCGTAGCAGATGAGCCTGAGTCTCGAGCGGTCGGTCACGTACACGCGCCCCCCCGCCCTGTCGACCGCGACACCCAGCGGCACCATCATCTGCCCGGCTCCCAGGCCGCGCTCCCCCCAGGCGCGGACGAAGTCGCCCTCGCGGTCGAACTCGACGACGCGGGCGACGTCACGCAGTGTCACGAAGAAGCCGCCGTTGCTGCCGGAGCCGATACCCACCGGGGTCAGCACGCGGGCACCGTCGTACGCGTCGATCACGCGAACGGACACGATGCCCGACTCAGCGGCGCCCCGTCCGTCGCTCTCCGCATCGGGCCCGGGGCGGCCGAACAGCCACAGGGCGAAGCCGCCGAGCGCGAAGAGCACGATCAGTGCGAGAACGATGACGAAGACCAGCGGCCGTTTCGAGGGCATCTTATCCGACTCCTAGTCGCAGATAGTCCTTACTCACCTGAATCGTGTGGGTTGACCGTGCCTGTCGGCTCGACATAGGTGACGCCGAGCCGCGCAAGCCCCTGGATGGCTCGCTCGTCTCCGGGAAGGACCGCCAGCGCGCTCTCGTACGCGGCTGTCGCCTCCATGTCCCGGCCCGCAAGTGCCAGTGCGTCGGCGTACAGCAGCCGATAGTCACCGTTGGTCGGGTTCACGCCGAGCGCGCGCTCGAACGACGCGATGGCGCCCTCGAGATCACCCTCTTCGCGCAGGACCTGGCCGAGCAGGAAGTGCGCCTCGGCCTGCGAGTCGTCGAGCGCGATCTCAGCCTCGAGGGCGGACCTGGCCTCGGCCACGCGGCCCTCACGCATCAGAAGCATCGCGTGGCGCATGTTGATGAGCGGCGTCCCGCCTGCGTTAGCGACCGCCTGCTCGGCATGCTCGAAGGCCTCCCGCTCGCGAGCCAGCTCGTACTCGACCTCGGCCAGGCTCATGAGCAGGTCGGGGTCGCCCGGCGAGGCGTCTAGGGCGGTGATGAGTTCTTGCCGGGACAGGTCGAGCGCAGTCGGCTCGTCGAACAGCGGGCTGTTAGCAAGGAAGACGACGATGAGCGCGAGGAGGCCCACGATCACCGCAAGCAGGATGACGACCATCGGCGAAGGGCCACCGCCCACGCGACGAGCCTTCAGTCTCTCTGACACCGGCAGGTCAACTCCTTCGGCACACTGACGCGGACGTGAAAGTTCGTCCGCTCGCTAACGAAACCTGAATGACACCGTATCCTAGCAACGCAGCGGCCACACCTCAACCGCGCGTCTCGTTCTCGCATCACGGCACGCTCGCATGGCAGACGAGACAGAACGAATCCCTGTGGCACCGGCACCCTCCCGGCCACGCGGCCCGTGCCGCCGGACCATGCCGCGGGAACCACTCGTTGTACGAGCCGTGCACGTTGACGTCCCCGTGACAGTCACAGCCGTTGCGCGGGGCAGCGGCCTCGTGGCAGTCCGCGCACAGGCCCGGGTCGCGCCACGAAAGGCGCGCATGCTCGCCCCGGAACTCCTCCGGATGCGGCAGGACGAGGCCGTGACACTCGACACACGCGCGATCGGTCTCCTCGGCATGACAGCCCTCACACGTGACCGGAGCCCGCGTGGTGCCGGGCGAGGTCGTACCGATCGTGTCCGACGGCCGACTGTCGTGACACGCGGTGCACTCCGACGGCGCGCCGACCCCGTCGTGACACACCAGACAGGTACTCATGCGGGAGCGCGTGACCGGCAGCGGCTCGCGCTCGAGTGCCGCATGCCCCACCGTCGGATGGCAGCCGAGGCACGGGTAGCCGGCGGCTATCACGTCCGAGTGCCGCATGCGCACCGCGCCGCCGGTCAACCCGGAGCCGATGTCGCCGTGACATCGGAGGCACCGGTCCTGGAACACGGGTGCCCGGGCTCCGGCGGAATCCCGGCCGCCCAGGAGTCGCGCGGTACCCTCGGCGCCGGCCTGGAGTACCCCGACGATCCCGCGGCGCGCGTGACACCCGTAGCACGAGACCGAACGGTGCGGGTCGGCCTCCCACGACTCGACTGCCGGTGCGAGGGTGTGACACGCAGCGCATGCGCTCCCGACCGCCGGGAGGAGCGGCGCCATGGCCAGGACGGCCGACACGCCGAGGATCGAGGCGAGCACGATACCGGCGCGCAGGGCCGTCCGATCCGGGCGCCGGCGGTATACAAGCGAGCGTTGGGCGACACGAACGGGCCGGTTCTCGATCGCGAGGAGAGCGAAGAGCAGTACGAGGATGGCGATGACCGCAGCCAGCGCCGCGAGCACGAACGCCTCCTGGGTGTAGCCGAGTGGGTTGTCCAGCACGCGCGGAATCCTCTCGAGGATCCGGGACGCGCCGTGACCTACGCGGTCGAGGAGGTCACCCATCTGCTGTGCGTTCATGCCGTCACCACCCGTGGCCCATGCCGACGCCGGGGACGTTCGGATGGCTCGACGCAAGGTGGCACACGTCGCAGCTCACAGACTCGTGGCACGTCACGCACGCGTCCTGCCCCAGGTCGAGGGTGATGGGTCCATGTGCGGGCAGGAAGCTCTCCGGGTGCGGCATCTCCATCCCGTGGCAGTCCGAGCAGAGCGTCGGCTCGTGACACGTGACGCACCTGGAGCCGGGCTCGCCGAGCGCGCTCTGGCCGTGCGTGACGATCCAGTCGGCAGCGTGCGGGATGCGCACCCCGTGACAGTCGATGCAGAAACGGGTCGCATGGCACGCGCTGCACGTACGGACCTCACCCATCCCGTGCGTGGACTCCCACTCCGCGCCGTGCGTCGACCGCCAGGATGTCGCCCCCTGTCGCCTCTCGCCGCCGCCGACGTGGCACAGTTCACAGCTGCCCGGGTCGTCTGCGGCGCTCTTGTGGCAACCCATGCAATCGTCCATCTCGAGCACGCGGTAGAAGCGTCCCTCAACGCGATGAGCGCTACCCCCATGGCACTCGGCACAGGGCTGCTCGATGAAGTCGGCGTGGCGCACGGCGATACCGCGTGCCTCGATGGTCACCGCGATGGACGCATCGTGACAGTCGCGGCACGGCCCGTCGGACACCGTCGTGATACCGGGCGACGCCCCGCCGAGCGCCGCAAGCCCCCAGCCCGCGACGCGAACGCCCTCGGCAAGCGCGGTGCCGAGACCTCCCGGTGCGTGACACGTGCCGCACGGCACGGCGGCGTGTACGGCGGATGCGTGCGCAGTCACGAACGGGCGCATCACGTGACAGGACGTGCAGCCGAGACTCGCCTGAACGGCCATACCGCTCCCGACCAGGGCCGCAAGGACCCCGACCAGGACGATCGGCAGGGCGAACGAGAACCGCCGACGGGCGGTGGGCGAGATCCGTGAGGTGCGCCGATGAGCTCTAGTAGCCATCGCCCGCCTCCTCCGCCACCGCGCGTGCCACCGGGTCGTCAGGATAGGCCCGCAGCATCGCGATCGCCAGGCCGCGAGCGACATCCCCACGCCCGTAGCGCACAGCGACGTCCATGGCCTCGTAGTTGACCTCGATGCCGAGGGGATATCGCTCGATCGCCGACAGGTAGGCACCGATCACGACATCGGGCTCCCCGCCTGCGCTTCCGAGCAGGCGTGCCCTCGCCAGCGCGAGGTCGTAGCTTGCGGGTTCCAGGATGAGGCCGCGATCCACGAGTGCCAGCGCCGTCGATCGCGGCCCGCCGTTGTACAGTGCCGCATCCGATGCAGCAACACGATACGTGTCGACGAGCGGATTGAGCGCGATGGCCGTCGTCTCGAGCTTCCAGGCGCGGGCCATCTCACCGTCGAAGAACGCCCGGACACCACGCTCGTACGCAACGTCCGCCCACAGGTACCACGCGCACGAGAGAGCGAGCGTGAGTGCGAGTGCTGCCGTGAGTACCCGGGCAGACACGCCCCGGCTGACGCCCGCGCCCGCGTGGACCACAGGTGCGTCAGTGCGCGCGAGCGCGATGCCCGCAAGCATGAACGCCAGGCCATCGGACTCGACCGTCGAAATGCCGAAGAGCGCCTGCCCGCCCCACGCTGCCAACCCGGCGCACGCTACCAGCGCGATCCCGTCGGCGGTTCTCAGACGTCTGGCGACAGCAACGAACACCGCGCCGGCAAAGACGAGCGCTGCGAGTGCGGCGGGGATACCGGACTCGGCGGCAGTCTGAAGTACCAGGCTATGCGCCTGATCCGGACGCACGCCGAGTTCGATTCGCGCGTACTCGGCAGGCTGATACTGCGGGAACTCGAACAGAAACCGGCCGGGGCCCACTCCCGTCAGCGGGCGATCGGCGATGAGCCCGGCGGTGCCCGTCCATATCGCCGCGCGCGCCGCGGCTGATCCTGTCGACAGGGCGGCGGGGTTGAGCTTGCCGAGCGACCCGCCGCCACCGAGCACCGCACCGGCCACCACGATTCCAAGCATCCCTGCAAGCAGGTAGCGACGCACCCGGGGTCGCGCGCTGATGCCCAGAACGATGCCTGCGGCAAGCAGGCCAACCCATGCGCCGCGCGATCCGATAACGCCAAGCGCAAGTACGCCGATGGCGGCCGCGCTCCACAAGATCACGGCCACTCGGCCACGCTCTGCACGAGCACCCGCCGCAACGAGCGCGACCGCAATCGCCATCCACCCGCCGGCAAGCACCTGGTTGCCCATGGTCCCGGTCGGCGGACTGCCGGTCACCAGCTGCCACGCCACCACGGCCGACTCCACCATGAGCACCGCTGCCGCAATGCGGGGGACCATCCGGGCACGGCGTGCCGCGGCCACGCCGATCGAGAAGCTCACAAGCGCAGCGGCACCGGCGGCAAGGCCCTGGAAGCGCCCATGCACACCGAATACAGCCGACGCCGGATGAGACAGCACGGCGGACGCAACGACGAGGAGCGCGGACGTCGCCAGTGCCGCAAGCGCGATCCTGGATGTCGCGGTACGGGACACGCCCGCCGCCCCTGCGGTCGCCACCGCCAGCCCGGCCAGCGCGATCACCAGTGCACGCCCGGGCTGGTAGGGGTCGGCGACCAGAGGCACGAGCACCAGCGGCGCCGCTACGACTGCACCGAGTGCGACACCATGGATGACGCGCGACGCCCGGTCGCTTAAGATTGATATCCGCATAACGGACTCAGACTATTGAGCAGCGGCAGTCGCGTCAACGAGTAAGTCTGAACGAACGATCCCAGCCTGCCCACGGGTCTCACGCGCAACCGGTGCGCTACGATCCGAGAAAGGAGCGCCGATGCGCCCCCGTCCTGGACTCCCCTCGCTGCTTCCGCGCATGGCTCTAGCCGCGGCGCTGATCGTCGCCTTGGCCGCACTCCCGGCGTGCAACGGCGCGGCCGCCGACAAGCGGGACGTGACCGACTCGAGCAGCCTGTTCCACTTCAAGATCCCCGCGACCTGGCAGTACATGATCGAGCCGAGCGTGGTCTCCGTCTACGCCGCCGATACGCTTCCCGAGACCGGACAGCCCGCGGAGGCGCTCGCGATCGTCACTCACGTGAGCAGCGCGACCACCGACACACCCGTGGCCGAGGCGCTGGTCGCCTACGCCGGCTACCTGAGCCAGACGCGCGGCTGGACAGACGTCGAGATCGGTGAACCCGCCGACGTACTCGTAGGCGGACGGACGGCATCGGCGATCGACATCGCGGGTGCGGACGGCAACGGCCGCGCGTTCCGCGCGCGCTACGTCTGGGTCCGGACGAACAGCCGCGAGGTGCTCGTCACCGCGATCGCGCCCCCTGGCGCATGGGGCGAGTACTCGGACGACCTCGACACGCTACTCGACGAGTGGTACTGGCATCGCGCCGAAGGCACCTCGGCGGACACGACAGCTACACCCTGACCCGCCGACACCGCGGCCGACGGCGGCCCGTGCGGTCACATCGTCCCGACGGTGCCGACCGGCACCTGGCACCGGCACGCGAGGGACTTCAGGTCGCACGGCATGCGCAGCTGCGTCACGTTCATCCCCTCGGGACGGCGGATGCGGATGACCGGGGTCAGCAGCAGCGCGCCAGAGACGCCACCGCTGGCGAGCAGGTCGAGCGCTATCTGCACCCAGCCCGGCGAGCAGGCGACGAGCGCCACGCTCACACCGAGGGCCGGATCGATCTGCGGGATCTCCGTAAGGTGCTTGACCTCGATCTGTCCGACCATCACGCCGGAATCCTCGGGCAGTTCCGAGTAGTAGGCCACCGGCTTCACGCCATAGCGGTCGGCCGGGAAGACGACCTGGAGCGCCTCGATCATCTTGGCGGTCCCGATCTTGACGATGGGATACTCCTCGGAGAGCCCCAGATACTTCGTGAACTCGGTGAAGAGCACCACGGGCTCATACCCGGCGCCCGGCCGGCCGATGTCGCCGACGAAGGATATGTCGCGACGGACCGTCTCCTCCTTGATGCCGAGCTCGGCGGCGAGGTGCCGCGAGGTGATCCGGGCCGGAGCACCGACACGGATCAGCTCTCCGAGATAGCAGTGGTAAAGCGAGAGCCGGTAGAGCGTGGCGTCTGGCGCGTTCCGTCCGTCAGGCATCGCTGCAGGGCCTCCTCGGGTGTGCTGCCGATGGAGACAATGGTAGCGCATCTTTGGGAGATGTCTAACGAATCGGGTGTTCTTCCTGCGCAAACCCTCGCTTGATTGAGCGGAAGCCGTTATTCCTGAGCGGGTTGTCCGGCTGAAACGTCACCGAGCGGCGCAGGGGCGGTCGTGGTCTCCAACGCGTCGGCGACCGCCCAACGGCCCTCGTCGAGCACCACGAAGAAGAGGGTTACGGGGCTCCAGCCCGGGAAGTCCACGCCCGGCCTCCAGACGACGACCACATCGGCGGTGGTGCTCGTCTCGGCACTCACGTACGGCGGCTCCCACTCCGGAACACGCGGCGTCCCGGTCGGGTCGGATGAGCCTTCCGCGAGCGCCGTGGCAACACTCGACTCGAGCAGGTGCGGGGCGTACGCGGCCGGATCGCGCACGTCGGCGCGGCGCAACTCGAGAAGCGCTTGCACCACGGTGACGGCAGGATGGTCATCGGCGGCCGGCGACGAGCAGGCCGCAGTCGATAGCAGCGCGCAGGCGAGCAGGATTCCCACGGCGGTGCGCATCATCGGACTCCGGTGCATGCTGCCTCCCGTTACCTCGGCGGGTCCGTGTCGGGTGGATCGCCGCGCCTCCAACGCACGTCCGCACTATGGCGCAGGATCCCCGACGGCAGGCTCCCCATCGAGCGACGTCACGCGGTCAACGAGCCAGCGACCGTCCTGGAGGACGAGATCGTAGCGCAGATGGTACACCACTCCCTGCTCGGCACGAACCGTCTCGCTCGTATCAAGACTCTCGTGCGCGTAGTCCCACACTTCCGTGGTCGTGACGCTCGCCTGCTCCTCGGCGGGGAACACCACGTCACCGAACTCGATGGACACGAGGGTTGCGAGCATACGCACGCGGCCCTCACCGAGCGCGGCCATGAGGTAGTACTCGGCAAGCGCCTGGTCCTCCGTGGCGGTAGCGTTGAGCTCGTTCATGTCCATGGTCTCGAACGCGCGGATGAGTGCTTCGTTGTAAGCGCCGACGGTGGACTGCACCGCGGAGACCTCGGGCGCGGCGCCCCCTGATCCGCAACCCGCTAGTCCGCCGAGCAGCAGCGCCACCGCAATCAGTGTTGAGACCAGCCTCATGAGAAGTACTCCGAGTGGACGGTCGAAGTGAACAGCGATGTTCCGAAAAGCGACAGCAATGCCAAGGAGAAGCAGGCCACCATGAGAACCGCCGCCCTGGCCCCGCGCCAAGCGTAGAAACGCCGGAGGTGCAGATACACCCCGAACACCAACCACGTTATCAACGACCATGTCTCGACCGGATCCCAACCCCAGAACCGGCCCCACGAATAGTAGGCCCAGATAGATCCCGTCAGGAGACCGACACCCCAAAATGAGAAGGCCAGCCCCGCCGAACGATACGCCAGCCCATCGAGATCATCAGCCGGCGGTGCCCAGGCGAGCGACGTGCCCAGGCTCCGGGCGATGATCAGAGCCGAGGCACCGAACGACACCAAACCGGTCGCGAACGCAACGAAGTAGAAGGAGACGTGCAGCGTCAGCCAGATGCCGGTAAATGTCGGCGGCAGCATGCGCACTTCCGGACCCGTGTAGAGGCCAAGTCCGATAAGCAGCATGACCACCGGCATGACGACCGCTCCAAGCGGCCTCAGCCTTCCATCCCGCCACGACCAGATCAGCCAGGTGACCACCGAGGCCCACGCATACGCCGACAGGAGCTCGTAGCGGGTCAGATACGGACCGTGGCCGGAGCCGATCCAGCGAGTCAGCAGGCCCGCGCTGTGGACGGCAAGCGCGAATCCTGACATCGCGAGCGTCCACCTCCAGCTCTCTCTTCGTGTCACAACCGTCACGATGCCCACTCCAGCGGCCAACGCGTAGCCGACCAGTGCGACGACATGCAAACGCGGATCGAGAGCCAGCAACGTCTCCTGCATCAGCCACACTCCTTCAGAAGGGCCTCAACATCTGGCTTGAACGCCGCCCTGGCAAGACGGCTACCAGCCAAGATGAGCCGGTGACCGTCGGCGTCGGCCACCACATAGACCGTTGCTGACGGCAGGAAGTACAGTGCGAGCGAGCTGATCATGATGATGAACGTCCCTGCTATCAGCGCCTCAGCTCCGTGCTGACGAACCAGGACTATGGTCTGCCAGTAGCCATACCCCTCGAGGGTCATGTCGTAGCCGGCCACCGTCACCATGCCAGCAGGCGGGAGCGTACCCTGCCCTTTGGCGATGCCATCCTCCTCGACACGCACGGTCACCTCGGGCACGATTCCTGTCGACGTCTCCGTCTCGATACTGCGAATCCGAACCTCGCCTGGGATTCCCGGTATCTCGAGGTCACGATACGCGGGCATGCCAAGGATGGGGACGCTCTCGATCTCGATCCGGTACACGGTCTCGGCGAGTTCGGGGCTTGCGATGCGCACGTCGAGCACGCGGCCGTAGACGCGACTCTGGAACAGGCGTGCGCCAGACCACCTGGTGACCGAGTTGACCGAGACGCGGAGGATCTGACCCGACTCGGTGTCTCGGAACTCGCTGTCCAGAGAGCGCAGTTCTCCCGTTGACCAGTAGACGGGATCCACGCGGTTCAGTACGAGAGCGTCGTCGAGCGCGATACCTGGAGCGAGTTGTGCTTGGAACCGCATAGTGGGCTGCGCCGAGGCATCCAGCACGTCACCCTCACGCAAGGTGTACTCAGATCGCGACTCGGTGAGCAGGACCGAGCTCATCCCAAGCATCACCAGCAGCAAACCAAGGTGAAGCGCGACACCGGCCCATCGAGACCACGGATGCCTGTGGAAGGCCACGGCATCGACATCGGGCAGCTGCTGTGACCTCCACCCACGTGCCGTAAGAGCAGCCTCGACACACTCGGTACGAACAAGGGGCTCTCGACCGGACAGACGGGGGGCCACGACCCTGCGGGTCTGGCGCATCAGTGATCGCACTTGCACGACAAGCGCGGCGCAGATCGCCACGGCACCGGCCGCAAGGAGAACTGCCACGATCGTCCTGAACGGGCGCCCCGCTTCAGCGCCTTCTGTCAGCAGGAGAGAGCCCTGGGGCAAGAGAGAGACGATTGCGAGAACCGTGACGAGCAGGATCATGAGGGCCAGTGCGAGCAGCCGCGAGGTCAGCAACCTAGATGGAGTGCGCACGCTCCGACACCGACTACCAATCCCAGTACATGGTCTGTGCCGTGCCGTTGTGAGCACCGCAGTTGATTGGCGATGAGGTCACCTGGCAGGTGGCGTTGGTCCGACCGGACCCACCGATACCCGTGGTCGGGCTGAGGTAGAAATTGACCAGTTGCGTGCCTGCGTTGTACGGAGCGGGCGTCGGACGCCCTCCAGTGGTGCCGGTGGTCGCAAGTAGCCGTGGTGCCGCCCCGCCGTGCGGGATGGCGATGTGGCACTTGCCGCACGAGTAACCCCTGTTGGCGTGGTTCGAATGAGCGATGTTTGATGTCGCCAGGTTCGTGTGGCACTTGGCACACAGCAGGCCTGCGGTCGAGTTCAACGTGTACCCAGCGGCATTACTCGTGGGATTCCAGTTGCCTCGAAGGATGCGCGTCGTCGCCGATCCGTGCGGGCCCATCGCGACCGGCGTCACCGCGCTGTCCATGTGACAGTCAGAGCAGTACATCGTCTGATTGCCCTTGTAGCTGTTCCACGGCCCGGTCATCGTCTGCGCGGTCCGCAACGGGCGCCTGGCCTTAGCGAACACCGGGTGATACGAGTCGTTCGCGGGGTTGAACTCGAGTGCGACATTGGTCCACGCAGCCGCTGTCGACCAGCTGAAGGTGCCCGACGACCTGTTGGCAGCCCCATCCGGTGTGTAGCTCGAGTTGAAACCAGTGTGGCACTTCAGGCAGATCTGATACTCGGCCTGGGCGCCGTCGACGACAGCGTAGGTCGGCTCCGTCCATTCTGCGGTCGGGACTATGCTGACGCCCCAGACCCCGGCTAACGGCGAGACGTCCGCGATCGAGTTGCTTGGCGCCACCGTGCTCGAGCGCTTGGTTCCGGAAACCGCCGCCGCACCTGCGGCATGCGGGCTGTGGCAGTCCGTGCACTCCACATGCTCCCCAGCGGTGAACCGCGTCACACCGCCTACAGCTCCGGTCTCATCAAGCACCGAGGGAGCGTGGAGGCCGGCCCACGATCGCGAGACGCGGTGACTGCGCCGCGCCGCGTTGTTGTTGGCGAACTGGGTGTACACGCCCTGCGAGGCCGCGCTCATCGTCACGCCCGGGGTCTGATACCAGTCCCTGTCAGCCGCAGCCTTGAACCCCGCAGCCGACGGTGAATGACAGCTGTAGCAGAAGCGTTCCTCCGTATACGGGTCGCTGGCCGCATCCCCACGCCCAAGCGCGGCGAGGATCCGGCGTGAGCTGTTCCAGTGGAGTCCAAACGTGGGCGCCGAAGATGCCGAGTCGTAGTAGTCACGGGCCCTGTTGTCATTGTGACACTTCGCGCAGTTGGCCTGGAAGGTCGAGCTGCCGTCGCTGAACGGTGCCGACTCGACCGTGTAGAGCGTCGTCCCATCCGTCTTGACCCCGTGCGCCGAACCGCCGTAGGTGTCCGGATCGATCGCCGGGGTGAACTCCGTTCCGTCTGCCGACGCGCGGTTGTCCGTGTCCTTCGCGCGGACCACGTCATGGCAGCCGAGGCAGATGCCACCGGTCGACGCGACGTAGTCGGTATCGGCGGGCACAGCGTCATCGATCGACTGGCGCAGGTTGGCGCCCTTGGAGGTCGGACCGCCATCCTTGCCGTCGTAGAACTGATCATGGTCCACGTGGCAACTCAGGCAGTAGACCTCAGTGTCGGCGAGCGGCGTGGTGCCTGCACCCGGATAGGGCTCACTATCGAACGCGTGATCCCCCCGATACGCTCCACCAAGCACATGGTGATACGAGTCCTGCCGCTGATCTCCGTCGGACTCCATAGCATCGCGATATCCGCCGTGGCAGTCGTAGCAGCGCTGCCCGCCAGCGGAGACGCCGGCGGGGTTAGGCGAATGCGGCGATCCATGGCAGCTGCAACCCTCGAGCGTGTCGCTTTCATGCTGGGGAACCGTCGGTGGCAACTGCACCATATCGGCCCGCGCTATGCCCGTGATCACCTTCGTGACGCTCGCCCCGGCCGAGGCCAGCTCGGAGGCCGGCCGCATCGTCCCGCTCGCACTGTCCCACCAGAACCCGTCCGAACTCAGATGACACGAGTAGCAGAAAGCCGACTGCCCGGCAGGCGTGCCGGGATCGAGGTTCGACCCGAGCGAGTCCTGGATGAGCAGCGCATTGCCGTTCTTCGAGCCGTGCGCATTGTGGCACTCGTAACACGGCAACGGTGAGCCGGCCTGAAGGACCGAGTCGGCCGAGCTGATGAAGTGACCGGTACCGTAGCCTTCCCCGGCTTCGTGGCATCCAAAGCACGCGTCAGCGCCCGGATCGCCTGGGGCACTCGGCCCGAACGTGTCGAGCAGATTGTCGTACTCGCTCACGCCCCTGTGACTCGCGTGGCACCAGAGGCAGTCGCCCACGACGCGCGCAGCCGTCCGCTCGGGAGCCGCCTGTATCACGACACTGTCCGATGCAGGGATCGACGCGTGCGCACTGGCGGCATACGCCGCCGCGCCGCGGAACGTGCCGGTCATCGGGTAGCCTCTCGCGTCGCGGCTCGACGACTCGTAGAGCAGGTCGTAGTAGCCATCGCCGACCAAGCCCGACCAGTTGGTGGCGAGTTCGGGCGTGTGGCACGCGAGGCACCAGGAGTTCGGCTCGGCGGTGCGACTGACCTCCTGGCCGTTGATCTCGGATCTCGGAAGCCCGGGCGCCGACGAGTGCGCATCGTGACAGCCGGAGCAGGTGTTGGTGAGATCCGGGCCCTCATCTTCGGCCACATCCTCGACCGCGTGACCGCTCAGGAATCCGCTCTCGAAGGTCGCTGCCGCGTTACTCTCGGCCGGCCCGGCGTCGGCGTGACACTTGAAGCAGAACAGCGTCTGCGTAACGACCGTGGAGGTGGAGTCGACGGATAGCAGCCCTCGGGATACGGATGCCTGGTGTGGCACATGGCATGTACCACACCTGCTGAGGTCGGGATCGGAGCTGTAGTCACCGTGCGGGCTTTCGGCAGCAGCGGCAACGGAAACCAGAGAAACGACGATGATCGCGCTGGAGGTCGCCACGAACAGAGCGCGTGTGAAGCCGCGCGCCCTACCGCGTGCTCCGGTTGCTGCCCCAGGGCACCATGCACTCCGCGCGAGCCGCACGCTCACCGGTCCCTTCGCAGCCAGCCCCTCGATGTATGTCACGTATTCAGCAGCACGACTCGTGCCACGGTGCACAAGCGCCCGAGGGCCGGTCCGTCATGCCTACTGAGCATCTACCCGCGTACCCGCTCGCGGGTAACGGCGAGACGATCGTCGCAACTCTCAGTATAGCCTGTAGCTGCTACAACCGCACTCCGTACACCTTCACGCGGCCCACGTCCGGGTCGGTGACGTAAAGCCGCCTGGAGCGCTCGTGCCACGCCACCCCTTCCGGGGCAAGCGGTGCGTCTGTAGAGACTGTCTCGGCAGCGATCGAGTGCGTCCGCACGCCCTCGGCGTCGCACACTCGAACGGCGGCGCCCAACACCTCTGCGACCGCAACCCCGTCGCGCACCGCCACGACGCCGCGCGGCAGGGAGTACGCATCGGCGAACACGCCGATCTCGACTCCGGACATCGGATCGAGCATGCGGACCTGGTTCCGATCGGACTCGGCCACCACGATCCGCTCGTCGCTCACCGCGATACCGCCGACGTGTCCGAGCGGAGGCTCCGCGGCCGCGCCGAGCGAGCGGACGAATGCGCCCTCGCCGTCGTAGACGTGGATCGCTCCGACAGCGGCATCGGCAACGTAGATCTCACCGTCATGGTACGCGACGGCCGTCGGTCGCTCCGGCGCGGTGTCGTCATCCTGAGCGCCCACTCGGAAGAGCAGGTCCGCAGAGTCTGCGGCGGTCTGGAAGACCAGCACGCGCCCGCCCCGGGCGTCGATCACCGCAAAGCGCTCCGATCCGGCGGCGGCGACTGACGTGGGCACGGCCTTCGCCTGCCCGTCCGCGACGTCGAGCACGACCTCGCCGGTCCGCTCGCCCTTCTCGTTGAAGATAGCCACCCTGCCCGCACCGGCCTCGGCGATGTAGACGCGCGAGCCGTCGATGGCGATGCCCGAGGGCTCGGCAAGGGGCTCCTCGCCCTCTGCGGGGAAGTAGCCGACCAGCCCCACCCCGATCGAAGGATCGTCTGGAAGATCGGCGAACGGATCGGTGCCGAACGGCCAGCCGATGATACTCACCGCCACGATGGCCGCGGCCACGATCAGCACGATGACGATCGCGGCGACGAGATGGCTCGGCTCGACGTACTTAAGGCGCGCGATCAACCGCCGTTGTGCGGGAATCGGGCCCTCGGGTACCTCGTCACTCACTGGCCGCTCCGAACGTGGCAGGCGGCGCAGTACGTCGGGTTATGGCACTCGAAGCACGCCTGGGCGCCGCCGTCACGCACCGCGCCCATATGCTGCGGGATCCACAGTTGCGCCGGGTCGGCGGTCTTGTGGTGGCAGCCGTTGCAGAACTCGGTGCCGGCAGCCTCGACCGGGCGGCCCTCGCCGGCATGGCACATCGCACACGAGTCGGCTTGCTGCTTGCCCGCCTCGCCGTGACCGGTGAGGAAGCCCTCGGGGTGCGGCATCTCAACGCCGTGACAGTCGACGCAGAACGTGTCCACGATGTGGCACGTGCTGCAGTAGTCGATGGACGAGACGTCGGCCAGATGCAGCACGTGGTCGTCGCCGGAGGAGGGAGCGTAGGACCCGCCGGCCTCGGCAGTCGCTTCCTCACTCGCCCCGTGGACGACCGGCTTGCGCACCGACTCGGCCGGACGGCCCGTGGCATGGTCGACCTCCATGTTCGCCAGCTGCGCGTGGCCCTTGGGGTAGAAGCCCTCCTCCTTGTGGTTGGCGGGCTTGAGATCGAACGAGGCGCTGTGGCACACGGCACACTCGCCGGGGGCCTTGTACTCGTCGCCGGACGGTGACTCGGCCGTGAGCGTGTGGCAGCGGAAGCACGCGGTCATCGTCATGAAGTCGGCATGCAGGGCGGCAGGCTCGCCGGTCTCCGGGTCGACCATCGTGATCTCGAGCCCGGCCTCCGGATGGGCGACCCGGTTGTGACATGCCGTGCAGTGGACGTGCTTCTCCTCGTGGACCTCGTGGTCGATGAGGATGCCTGTGCTCGGCGTGATCAGACGGTTCTCCGAGTGGCACTGCGTGCACTGCCCGGAGCCCATGTGTGCGCCGTCGAGCGCCAGGTGGCTCACGGGGTTGAGCGGCACGTGATAGGTCTTTGTCGCGAGTTCGTACGCTCCCACGATGCCGGCGTGGGCTTTGTGATAGAGGAACGTGACCGGGTCGGCGTTAGCCGGGAGGTGACACGAGATGCACGCGACCATGTTGTGCGACGAACCGTCGTAGGCGACCACCGGATCGAGCTGGACCGAGTGGCAGAAGCCGCCGCAGAACCAGTAGCTCGACGTGGCGCCGAGCGCGACCATCATCACCAGCAGCACGCTGACGATGCCGACGGCCGACCAGATGAGATACCGCGGCCGACGCACCGGGTCTTTGAATCCGGCAAGGGGGTTCAGCGACATGAAGCGGCTCCTAGCGGGTCGAGGATCAGAAATCTACACCGACGATCTCGCCGGGAACAACGCCGTGGCAGATCAGGCAGTTGCCGTCGAACGGGAACTGGTAGTGCCGCAGCATGAAGTAGAACTGGCTGCCGTGCGGGTTGTGACATGAGGACGTGCACGACAGCGCACTCTTGGCGTTGACGTCGTAGAACACCGGTCTCACCGGATGCTTGTTACGGTCGTTGCCACCGGTGATGTCATCGAAGTCCACCTTGGCGTGACAGGGGAAGCACACCTCGGGCTGCGGCCCCTTGAGCAGCGGGCCCCAGTCGGATCCGTGCGGGGTATGGCAGCGCCAGCACGGTGTCGACCGGTGCGCCGACAGGTCGTAGCTGGCCTGTATCGGCACCGAGTGACAGTCGTAGCAGATGTCGTTGCCCTCGCTGTACAGCAACCCCACGTAGTTGGTCGCGTGCGGGTCGTGGCAGCTGCTGCAGTTGAGCGAGATCGTACCGACGGGGTGGTGGCTCACCTTGAGGAAGTCGTTCTTGATCTCCCCATGACAGTCGTAGCACAGCGCCGGCTGGTTCTTGATGAGCAGCGGCAAGTAGTTGGAACCGTGCGGCTCGTGGCAACCGGTGCAGTTGTCGTAGAGGAACGGCTGGTGCTGCACGCCCATGCGCGACAGGCGCGCCACCGATGGATGGCACGTGAAGCACAGGCTGCGCTGCGAGTCGACGAGGATCCCCCGGTAGCTCGACGCGTGCGGGTTATGGCAGTCGAGGCAGACCCGGGCAGCGAAGGACGGATGGACCTGGTCGCGCTCCATCTCCGGCCCGACCTTGTGGCACGTGACGCACAAGTCCCGCACGTCTTGCGTGAGCATCCCCGCGAAGTCCGACGCGTGCGGATTATGACAGTCGACGCAGTAGCCGTTCATGAACGGTGCGTGCGTGTACGGCTCGGCACGTAGCGGCCCCATGTTCCCGTGGCACATCCAGCACAGTTCGTTGGCGGGCATCACGAGTTCCGACTCGGCATCCTTGATCTCGGTCGTCGTCTCGCGGACGACGCGGTCGGGGTCGACCTCGCCAGGTGCCCGCCCGTCCGGCGTGTCGAACACGTCGAGCACGAGCTTCAGCGGCAGCCACTCCACGAGCGTGCGCACACGGTTCCAGGCCATCTGAAGGCCCTCGAGTACGGTCTCGGTGCGGATCTCGCCGTGAGGTGTGTGACACGTCGTGCACCGTTCGAGCATGAACGGCTGGTGGACTGCGGTTCTGGAGAAGTCCGGGATGAGCTCCGTGTGGCACTGAAGGCACTCGAGGTTACGCAGCACACCGCGCACGACCTCATCGTCACCGCGGCTCAGATACGTCTGGGTGATGGTCGTGATCGCGCACAGGAGCAGCAGGAGAACCAGCACGGCCGCAAAGACCCCACGGCCACGACGGTTCGTGGTCCCGGTCTCTTCGCCGCCATCGGGCCCGGCGTCTATGGCCGAAACGTCCGGTTCGCTCAACGGTTCTCCCCAACACACGCAAACGGGGTACCCGCACGCTCGAACGCGGCAGGCGCCCCCTCTGCCGACAGTCTACCACGCAAGCCCGTGTCCGAGTTCCGCGATTCACAATCACGTCGGTGCACTTCTGCGGACAGCATTTGCGATGTCCCTCGGTCACCGTGCTCGAGTGTCTTCGCCGCACTGCGTGTGCGCTCCAGGTTCATTCATCATAACAAAACTCCGGCGTGACCGGCACCGCCATGATCAGTTCACAAGACGCACGAACTGCACCCTACCGGCGCCCTTATCGGCGATCACGACGAAGCCCCTGAGCACCTCCACGTCATTCGCGAAGTTGAGCTGCCCGGGCTGCACCCCCCGCTCGCCGTACCGGGAGATGATCTCGCCCTCGGCGGATAGCCTGACCAGGTCGAACCCGAACGCGTCGGCCACGAGGATCGAGCCGTCCGGCATGACCGTGAGTCCGCGCGGGAGTTCGATCTCACGCTCCTCCTTGTCGGTCACGCCACCCGAGATGGTTCCGACCTGCCAGAGCACCTCGCCTTCCGACGTGAAGGCCGTGACGCGATTGTGGTTGGAGTCCGAGACATAGACCGTCGCACCGTCATCGCTCACCGCGATGCCGTTGGGCCGGTCCAGATCACCGGCACCGGTGCCGGGTTTGCCCCACTGAGCGACGAACTCGCCCTGGCGATCGAAGACGATGATCTGATACGAGTCGGTCACGTAGACCCGTTCTCCGCTCACCGCGACATCGGTGGCGGCGATCCCGAGCCCGCCGGCTCCGGAGCCACCTCGGCCTGTCACCGCAAGCGGGTCCGGAAAGCGCAGAAGCGGCGCGCCGTCGGGATCGAACACCTCGACCGAATCGTTGTAGAGGCTCGCCACGTAGACGTTACCGTCCTCGTCGGTGTCGATGCCGACGGGATAGTTGAGCGATCCCGGCGCGTAGGTCGAGACCGCTCCGGCAGCGGGCTTGGCCACCCCGAACGAACCGAACTCGAACTGGAAACGCCCCTGGGAGTCGAAGACGCACACGCGGCTGTTGCCCGCGTCGGTCACGTAGATCCGGTTGCCCTCGCCAACGGCAACGCCCATCGGCCGATCGAACAGCGGCCGTTCACCTTCGGCGGGGCCATGGACCTGCCAGACGGGCTGGATTCCCTGCTTCGCGGGTACGTCGGTCAGAACCTCCGGCCTGCCGAGGAACCACAGCAGGTACACGACGAGCCCGATGAGGATCAGCGTCAGCGCGATCGCAAGCAGCATGAACGCGCGCCGCGGCGTGAGGTTGAAGCCGCGGCGGGGCGGCAGCACGTCTGACTCGGGAGTCGGCTCGAAAGCCTCCGGTGCATGGTTGTCGGACACGCTCCTACCCTTCCTGGCCGAGTCGGCGGAGGCCTTCCTGGGCCTCGGCGTAGTCTGGTGCGTAGACGAGCGCCCCGCGATAGTACTCGATGGCCTGCGACACGAGTCCAAGCTGCTCGCACGAGTAGCCCGCCAGGTACTGCAGGTCGGCGAAGTGCGGCCGGGCTTCGATGACCGGCTCGAGTGCTGTGAGCGCGGACTTGAACTGCTGCTTTCCGACGTAGTACTCGCCGAGCGCCTTGGCGGCAAGCGCATGATCCGGCGCGACCTCGAGTACGTCCCAGAAGGCGACCTCGGCATCTTTGGTGCGTCCGAGTTCGCCCAACACGACGCCGGTGTTGTACAGCGCACCGGTATTGCCCTGATCGGCCGCCAGCACCGCCTCGTAGGCCTTGAGGGCGTCCTCGTAGTCACCGCGCTGCTGGTAGGCGTAACCAAGACCGAGCATGCTCTCGGGATCGTTCGGATCGGAGTCCAGAGTTCGCTGCCACTCGGCGACAGCCACGTCGGTTGGCGACACGACGGCATCCGAGCCCACGATCACGCCGCGGATCACGTAGCCGCCAAGCACGGCCACGACGAGTAGCAGAAGCAGGACCGTCAGCGCGAGCCAGCCAGGGATGAGGTCCTGCGTGATCTGCTCCGCCTGCGAGGGTGTGGGCTGCGAAGCGCCGCCGCGGTCGGCGGACTCGACCTCATCGGGGTCGGGGGCGATGTCGTTGGTGTGCTGCACGACACTCCGTTTCCTCATGTGCGATGTGACGGTCTCTACAGCGGCTTCTGTGCCAGGTAGAACGAGAGGATCTGCAGCTCTGTAGACAGGCATGTCTGCCGCACTGCCACCTGTTCGGGGACGGACAGACGCACGGGAGCGAGGTTGAGGATGGCCCTGACCCCGGCCTTCACCACGCGATCGGCAAGCGCCTGGGTGACCGGCGCCGGCGTCGCCATGATGACGACCTCCGCGTGTGACTCGACAAGCACGTCCTCGAGGTCGTCGACCGAACTCACCACGATCGGGCCCGAAAGTGACTGGACTTCGGTGCCGATCTTGGCCGGGTCGCTATCGATGACCGCGACGATCTCGAAGCCGCGCTCGGCAAACCCGCTGTAGCCGAGCAAAGCACCGCCGAACCGGCCGAAGCCGATGATCGCGGCACGCCGCCGCTCGGCGATGCCGAGCACGCCGGATATGTGGGTGATGAGGCTCTCGACGTCGTAGCCGATGCCTCGCGTGCCCAGCTCTCCGAGGTAGGACAGATCCTTGCGCACCTGCGCGGCGTTGGTGCCGCACATCTCGGCCATCTCGACCGAGTTGACCAGCGGCATCCGCTGGGCCTGCGCCTCAAGCAGACACCGCAGGTACAGCGGCAGACGCTGGATCGTGGTCTGGGGTACGATCGCGCGTTCCATCGAACCTCCCGATCGATTACGGGGCGGATGTGGCCGCCGAGGTCTCCTCGGCATCCATCTCTGCCAGGCTGGCGAAGGCGTCGGCGTTGTCCGGCGAACGCCTGAGTACGTGTTCGAATGCGGCGCGTGCATCATCGGGCCGGCCGACTCTGCGATAGGTCTCGCCGAGCATGAGCCATGCACCCGTGTAGCGGCTGTCGAGGCCCGTGGCGAACTCGAGCTCGGTGACGGCCTCCTCGATGCTGCCGGTGTTCATCAACGCGATGGCAAGCTGGACCCGGACGGCGGGACCGTACTCTTCGACGAGCACGCCGAGACGTGCCACCTCGATCGCCCGCTCGTAGTACGCGGGGTCGATGTACGTGCCCGCCTGGTTGTAGAGGTTCGAGAAGAAGACGTAGGTGTCGTACTCGTTCGGCACGTAGACGATCGTGTCGCGGAATGCGGCCTCCGCGTTTGCCAGGTAGGCCTCGGCGGTACCGCGCATCGCCTCGTCGCCGGTAGACGCGTACTGAGAGGCCGCTGCCTCGAACATCTTCTGCCAAGCCGCGCCACGCTCGAGACGATACATCTCGTTGTACGGGTTGAGCTCGATGGCCCGCTCGATCTCGGCGACCGACGCGGCGCCGCTTGTGAGTACGCGACCGGAAAGGTAGTGGTGATCGGCGATGACGTACCGGACGTTGAGCACGACGCCGACGACGAGCAGGACGCCGACCACCGGTATCGCTATCGCCTTCCACGATGGTGCAGCAAACTGCCGGGAATGCGCCCCGGGGCTGAGCAGGACACCCATGGCCAGCCACATGATCACCGTGGAGCCGGTGACCGAAAGCCCGAAGAACAGATGCACGACGTAGCCGGCGACGGCGGCCCAGAAGCCGGCGAGCAACAGCCGTTCGGTGCCCTTACCCCGTGCGAACACGTCGCGCGCCGACGAGGCCAGCGCGTATGCGATCAGGCCGTAGACGAGCAACAGCCCGGGAATGCCGATCCCACTCGCGAGCTGGAGCGGGTAGTTGTGCACGTTGTCGGCCACCGACAGATACCCGGCCGTCTCGACGTACTCGGCGGGCTTGAACATCGGGAAGAGCAGCCGGAAGGTATCCGCGCCCCAGCCGAAGATCGGGCGCTCGGCGATCGCCGCACGGGCGGCCTCCCAGATCTGGAAACGGGTGAGCGCACTGCCCTGATCGAACTGGAAGATCGAGACCACGCGCGTCACGACGTTGCGGACGGCATCGGGCTGAAGTGAGCTCGCGATGACCGCGACCGCTCCGACCGCGCCCGCCGCGCCCATGAACGCCTTGTCGATGACGGTGAGCCGCATCCCGGTGCCCGAACGAGCACGCAGGTACGCGACGACGAGCAGCACAAGCGAGACGGTCGCGCCGATCCAGGCGCCACGCACGTACGACGTGATGCCCACGAACACGTTGAACACCGTGAACACCCAGTAGATACCGCGCCAGAGCTTGTGGTTTTCCGTGAATGCGAGGGCGATCGCTATCGCCCACGGGAAGATGAGGTAGCCGCCGAGCAGGTCGGGATTGCCGAACGTGGCGAACGCCCGGTTCGTCTCGAACGGCAGATTGCCCCACTGCACGGGATCGATCGAGACGGCGGCCAGGCCGCGCTGCACCGCGATGTCGATGTTGCCGTCGAGGCCGAGGTAGAACACCAGTCCGCCGAGAAACGCGATCGCGGCGCCGATGAACAGCGCACGACGTGTCTCGGGGTCTCCCCCGGCACGCGTGAAGGCGAGCGCGAGCAGACCGCCCGCCACACCGAGGGCGCCGACCAGGGAGAGCGGCAGGAGCACGCGCGCGGCGCCGAGACTCACGGTGCCGATCACCTGGATGGCGCCGTAGGCAGCCACGAGGAACCCGCCGATGGCGAGCGAACGCGCGAGCGAGCGGATGCGCGACGGCTTGTCGGCGTACTGGAGCGCCACGAAGAACGTCACGGCGTAGGTGATGAAGGAGATGAGTCCCTCGAAGCGCCGGTACTTGCCGAAGATGGCAGTGGGCGGATGCACGGAGAGCACCGAGGTGAGCACCAGCCACGCGAGGACCGCGAGGACGACCCATTCGACGCGGGTGAAACGGATCTTGCCGCCCCGCACGAACATGCCGATCGCCCAGGAGCTGAGCGCGATGAGCATGAGCCCGCGCTGGACGAACACCTTGGCGATGTCGAACTGATCGAACGTGAGCGGGATCCCGCCCGGGCTAAGCGGCCCGAAGTTGGACATCGCGATCGGGACGAGGATCACGAGGATGTGCAGACACGTCCACGCGATGCGGTCCCAGACATCCATCGGCGGCCCCGCGGAAGCGGAGGCGCCCGGCGCTTGTTTGTCGGCGTACTTCGCTGTCGACCCATGGGCCGACTTGAAAGCAGCGCCTTTCTTCTTGTTGGCCACGCGCACGCTCCTAACGGGCCCCGCGTCCGGTGAGAACGACCCGCACCGTCTCCGCGAGGATCTGCAGGTCCATGAGCAACGTCTGATGATACATGTAGATGAGGTCGAACTTCAGCTTGCGTTCCGGCGTCGTGGCGTAGTGACCGCTCACCTGCGCAAGCCCCGTCGCCCCCGGCTTGACCCTGAACCGCTCCCGGTAGCCCGGAATCGCCTCGACGTACCGCTCCACGAAAAACGGCCGCTCCGGACGCGGACCGACGAAGCTCATGTGACCGAGCATGATGTTGACGAGCTGCGGCAGCTCGTCGATCCGATACCGCCTGAGCACGCGCCCGACGGCGGTGATCCGGGTGTCGTCCTCGCCCGCGAGCACCGGGCCCGAGTGCGCCTCGGCGTCACGCACCATCGTGCGGAACTTCATGACGCGGAAGGTCTTGAGATCACGTCCCGAGCGCTCCTGCGTGAAGATGACCGGCCACCCCATCGTCACCAGGATGGCGAGTGCCGCGACGAGCAGCAGCGGAGAGAGCGCCGCGAGCAGCAGCGCCGAGAACCCCACGTCGATCACGCGCTTGACGCCGACGAACCACCCTCGCGTGGCAGGGCGGGTCAGCTCCATGAGCGGGATATCGCTCACCGTCGAGTCTACCGTACCGATGAAGATCTCGTACAGCTCGGGGATGACCTCGACCCGCACGTCGGACTCGTTGCCGATCGCCATCTCCTCGATGAGCTCACGGATAGCCACGGGGCTTGCCACGATGACCCGGTCGATACGCTCGGTAGCCACGATCGACGCCACGTCCCCCACGTCGCCGAGTACCGGCGAACGGCATCCCGCAGCGCTCTCGGTCTCGTCACGGCGGACGAAGCCGACGACGCGATAGCCCCAGGCCGTCCGCCGTTCGAACTCGGCCGCCAGTTCGCACCCGACCTCGGTGGTCCCCACGATGAGTATCCGCTGCTCGGGCCAGCTGATGGGCGCGATGCGCATCAGCGTGATGCGCCAGCCGACGAGCAGCAGGAACTGCGCCGCCCACGCCATGACGATCGCAAGACGCGAGAACGAGAAGAACCGCGGCCCGGCGAAGAACGCGATCGCCGCCGTCAGGATTGCGCCGAGCGTGACCGCCTGGATCGCCGCGCGCGCGACCGCCCAGGCACTCTCGACCCGCTCCGGCTCGTACAGACCGTAGACGTGAGCGGCGCCAAGGTAGACCGCGGTGATCAGCGGCCAGAGGCCCGCATACGCCGCGAAGTTGAACACGGGTAGCTCGCCGCCGAAACGCAGGTAGAACGCCCCGACGATGCTCGCGTTGATGACCAGCGCGTCGAGGACGATCGAGAGGGCTATGAACCTGCTTCGCGACATCTAGGCGACTCCTCGGGCCTCATCGTAGACCCTGAGCGTGCGTTCGACCATGCGCGCGATGGTGAAGTCGGCGTGGGCGCGACTCGCTGCCTGCGTGCCGAGCCGGCGGCGCAGCGCGTCGTCGGTCACCAGTTCGCGCAGCGCCCCCGCGAGGGCGGCGACGTCGCCCGGAGGCACCGTGAGTCCGGTGACGCCGTGCTCGTTGACGAACGGCACGCCGGTGGTGAGTGTCGTCGACACCACCGGGGTCCCGGCCGCATGCGCTTCGAGCTGCACGAGCCCGAACGCCTCGGAGCGCGCGACACTCGGCAGGCAGAAGACGTCGGCCGCGTGGTACCAGGCGGCGAGGTCGTCGTCGTCCACCGGCTCGACGAAGTGCACGCGCCCGGAGATGCCGGCCGAGGTCGCGAGCCGCTCGAGCTCCTCGCGCAGCGGCCCGCGGCCGATCATCACGAGATCGGCGTCCACATCGGCCATCGCGCGCACGAGCACATCGGCGCCCTTGTAGTAGATGAGCCGGCCGACGAAGAGCACGACCGGCCGCGTGTACGGCGCCTTGAGCTCGGCGGCACGCGCGAGGCGCTCCGGCGTGGCCTCGAAGCGCTCGACGTGTATGCCGAAGGGCACCACGCGGCACTTCTCGGCGATCCGCGAGAGCTCGGGCGAGTGCTCGACCATGTTGGGTGAGGATGCGATCACGAGGTCCACGCGGTCGAGCAGGCGGCGGAGGACCGGCTCGTACAGCGCGCCGAGCACCTTCTGCCGGACGATGTCGCTGTGGTACGTGAGCACGGTGGGGACTCCGCCCGCGCCGCGTCCGCCGACGCCTGCGGAGAGCCAGGCGAACTCGCCCCACGGGTACGGGAAGTGCAGGTGGAAGACGTCGGTGGCAGCGGCGGCCGCGGCGATCTCGGCACGCATCCGACCCGCGACCGGCGTGGAAGCGTAGGCGAACGCACGGGGCAGGCGAGTGACGGCCACGCCGTCGATCGTCTCGGTGAGACTCCCGGGGCCTTCGTTGGCGACGATCGCACGTACCTCGTGGCCCGAGGCGACCAGCTCGGCGGCGAGGTCGCGCATGTGGTACTCGATGCCTCCGAGATGCGGCGGGTAGTACTTGTTGAGCATCGTCACACGCATCGTCAGAAGCGCTCCTCGGTCATCGGTGACGCCACAGCCTCACGCGCCCTGCACCAGCGTGCGGCCGGCCGCGAGCAAGTCGTCGACCACGCCGAAGTTGGGCGCCTCGGCGTACACGCGTACGAGCGGCTCGGTGCCCGAGGTACGCAGCAGCAGCCATGCGTCGTCGGGAAGCAGGAACTTGATACCATCGGCACGCACGATCTCGCGAACCTCGAGCCCGGCGACGAGCGACGGCGACATCTCGGGCATGGCGGCCACGAACGCGTCCTTGACCGCCGGCTCCAGGCGCATGTCCACGCGGCCGTACTCCATAGGTCCGGTCACGGCGATGAGATCGTCCACGAGTTCGCCGAGCCCCATGCCGCGCTGGCCCATCATCTCGGCGAGCAGGAGCGCCATCAGCAGGCCGTCGCGCTCGCGCACGTGCTCGGGAATGCCGATGCCGCCGCTCTCTTCGCCGCCGATGAGCACGTCGCCCTTGACCATCTCCTCGTAGATCCACTTGAAGCCGACCGGCGTGGTGGTGACCTCGGCTCCGAGATGCGCGCCAAGGCGATCGACGAGCACGCTCGTGGAAAGCGTCTTGACGATGCGCCCGCTCATGCCGCGGTCCTCGACGAGGTGACGCGCGACGAGCGCGATGATGCGGTGCGGGTTGACGAACGTGCCGAGGCGGTCGGCCGCGCCGATGCGGTCGGCGTCGCCGTCGGTGATGAACGCAGCGTCGAGCTCGTGGGCGCGCACGTACTCCTGCGCCTCGGCGATGTGCGGAGGGATCGGCTCGGGGTGCAGCCCGCCGAAGCCGGGGTTCGCCTCGGCATGGAGCTCGGTGACCTCGATGCCGAAGGACCGGAGCGTCTCGGCCAGGTACGTCTGACCGGCACCATAGAGCGGATCGACGACCACGCGCAGGCGTGCCTTGGCGATGAGCTCCGGATCCACGAACGCCCGGAGCGCTTCGAGGTACGGGCCGACGAGGTCGACCGTCTCGACGCGCCCGGCCGCAGCGGCATCGGGCGCGGGCGGCTCGGCGCGCAGCTCGGCCTCAACCTGGTCGGTGAACGAGACGGGGCTCGCACCGCCATCGGCCATACGGATCTTGAAGCCGAGATACGACGCGGGATTGTGGCTGGCGGTGAGCATCACGCCGCCGATCGCCTCGGGATCGTGTGCGACCGCCCAGCACAGCGCCGGCGTGGGGAGGTAGCGGTCCGAGAGCTTCACGCGCAACCCGTGGGCGGCGAGCACCTCGGCGGCGGCGAGCGCGAAACTGCCCGCCTCGAAGCGCGTGTCGTAGCCGACGATGACGAGGCCGCCGGGACTCTCAGCGGCAAAGACGCGACCGGTGGCGTCGGTCACGCGACGCAGGTTGTCGTACGTGAAGTCGGCGCCTATCACGGCACGCCAACCGTCTGTGCCGAAGGTGATCGGTGTGGACATGGCCCCTCCCTCGGGTGTCGCTTACATCGTGCCGAACACTGGCCCCCCATTCTGCCGCATCGGGCGCGCTTCGGGTACCATCTGAGGGTCCCGCTAAACGAAAGCAGACGATGACCACACAAGCTCGCATCCCCCACCTGCACGCCGTGATCCTTGCCGGCGGAAGCGGCACGCGGTTCTGGCCGCTGTCGCGCGAACTCTCGCCCAAACAGTTCATTAGCATCTTCGGCGGCGTGAGCCTCATCACGCAGGCGGTCCGCCGCGTGAGCGAGCTGGCGGAGGCCGACGGCGTCCACGTGCTCACCAACGAGCGGCTGCGCGACGAGTTGCAGAACCATCTGAAGTCGCAGGCTGCGCTCGTCGGCTGCACCATCGACTACCTCGCCGAGCCGACGCCACGCAACACGGCGCCGGCCATCGCGCTGGCCGCTGCCTATCTCGAGAGACTCGACCCCGAGGCGATCATGGTCGTGCTGCCGTCGGACCACCTGCTCGAGGACGGCGAACGATGGGAGCGCACGCTGCGCGTGGCCGTGGGCCTGGCCGAGCGCGGACGCCTCGTGACGCTCGGGCTCACGCCGACGTACCCCGAGACCGGCTACGGCTACATCCACATGGGAGCGCCGATCGCAGATGCCGCCGAGGGCGACACGGTCGGTCACGACGTGGCCGCCTTCGTGGAGAAGCCCGACCGCGAGACGGCCGAGGGCTACCTGGCCGAGGGCGGTTACCTGTGGAACTCGGGCATGCTCGTGGCGCGCGCCGCGGTCGTGCTCGCCGAACTCGAAGCCGCCGGAACGCGGGCGACGACGCCCGACAGCGCGCAGGCGGCCGAGATGGCGTCGGTGGCCCGGGAGGTGGCGGCACTCGGCCCGAAGACGTGGACGCAAGACGCAGCGCGCGAACGCTTTGGCGCCCTACCCGCCGTGCCGTTCGACAAGGCCGTGCTCGAGGTCTCGGAGGCCGTGGCTGTGGTGCCCGCGGACATGGACTGGTCCGATGTGGGCTCGCTCGCCGCGCTCGAGCAGGTCGCGCAGCCCGACGAGCGCGGCAACGTGCTCTCGGGAAACGTGGTGGACATCGACTCGCACGACACGATCGTCTACTCGGCTGACCGGCTGGTGGCGACGATCGGTCTGGCGGACCTGATGGTGGTGGACACGACGGATGCCACGCTTGTGGCGCCAAAGGACCGCGCGCAGGACGTGCGTCTCATCGTGGACGCGCTCAAGGCCACCGGCGCGCGCGAGATCGTCGAGTCGCGCTCGTCGCTTCGGCCGTGGGGCTCGTGGACGCTGCTCACCAAGGGTCCGGGCTTCCAGGTCAAGACGATCGAGGTCTCCCCCGGACAGCGCCTCTCGCTCCAGAGTCACGAGCACCGATCCGAGCACTGGGTGGTCGTTGAAGGCCGGGGCCGCATCACACGCGGCTCGGAAGTCTTCGACATCGGGCCCAACGAGAGCGCCTACATCCCGCGCGGCTTCACGCACCGGCTCGAGAACCCCGGCACCAGCGTGCTCCGCATCGTCGAGATCGCCGTTGGCGACTACCTCGGCGAGGACGACATCAGGCGCTTCGAGGACGACTGGCAGCGGTAGAGCGAGCGTGCGTCGTGCGGCGCAGTAGCGCTGGGCGCGGTCAGGCGGACAGCGTGCCCGCGATCCTGCCGAACGGCAGAACCATGGGAATCAGCCGCGGACGCACCGCAGAAGCGCCCTCGATGACGTCGACCGTCCGGAATCCGAACCGCTCGTAGTAGCTCACCGCATCCGGAATCGCCTCAACGAGAACCGCCGCGCAGCCGCTGGTTGCAGCCTGCACCAGCGCGACCTTGAGTGCGTGGGCAAGGAGTGAGGTCCCAAGACCCCGGCGCTGGAAGCGGCGGTCCACCGCCAGGCAGCCGATGCGCAGCGCAGGCACGCTACCACCGAACGATCTCGGGGCAATGCGAGTCCGAACATCCGACCTGGCCTCCGAAGCGGACACTGTGACGTATGCGAGTACGCTGCGGGTCAGCTCATCGGTTGCCACATACGTCACCGCCAGGTGATGCCGATGCTGGTTCTGCCACGCGAAATCCACGAGGTAGCGGTCGTGCAGCGCCGAGCCCGACTCGAACGCCGTGCGCACGTCGGAACGCTCGAGCGGCTTAATCGTCACTTCCAAAGAGCTCCTTCAACTCCTTCCGATACGGACGCAGCAACTCAACGAGCGCTGGCGTGGGCGGCGTCGGGTTCTCAGTCTCCCGAGCGAGCCACTCCCAACTCTCTTCATCGAGCACGAACCGCGTGGGAACGATGTACTCCGCAGGAAGTTCATCGAGTGCGTCGAGCCGTGCCTCGATCGCGTCCTCGATGATGCGGCCCTTCTTGAGTCCCGTCTCCCGGGCGTACTGGTCGAGCCGCGAGCGAGTAGCCTCACTGATCTGGGCTGAGATCTGAACGTAGTCGGCCATGAAGTCACCTCCGTAGAAAACTCTACGAAAACGTAGACGAGCCGACAAGGCCGGACCGACTCCCGCTCGATGAGCGGCCCGGTGAGCCGACGAGCGGCGGTGATTGACGCGGGAGCGAGTCCGCTACGCCGAGAGCGTGCGGATGAAATCCATGCCGCGCCTGGTAGCGGCGGCCGCTGAATAGTCGTCGATCGCACGCAGCCGGGCCGCCTTGCCAAGAGTCCTCGCGTGCTCGGGATCGTCCAGTAGCGCACTCACCGCCTCGGCCAGCGCCGGGGCGTTGCCCTGCGGCACCAGCGCGATCTCGACGCCGTCGGCGAACATCTCACGTATCCCGTCCACATCGCACGCGACGATGGGACGCCCAAGCGCGGCGGCCTCGAGCAGCGAGGTAGGTATCCCGGGGGCGCTCGACGGGAAGACGCACACGTCGAGCGTGGAGAGGAACGCCGGCACGCTCGCGGGGCGCCCGACCAGCTCGATGCGGCCGTCGAGGCTCGCGGGCAGCAGACCGAGGCGCGCCGGCCCCTCGCCCGCCACGAGCACACGAGCCTCGGGGTGGCGCTCCCGGATCGCGGGCGCCGCAGTGGCCAGGGTACCGAGGCCGCGACTGCGCTCGAGTGCGCCCGCGTAGCCCACGCGAGGATGCCCTTCCGGCATCTCGAAAGCGATCGCCGCATCGCGTATGACGGTGCCGATGTCGATGCCCGGTGGGATCACATGGATCGCGCCCGCCGGGATACCATCGGCTTCGAGCATGTCGGCCAGGCCGCGACAGTCCACGGCGAACGCATCCACCCGGCCGCGCGTTCGCCGCTCCATCCAGCGTCGGCCCCACGTGCTCAGCGGCCCCATACCGTGCGGCGGCCAGCCGCCGCAGTGCGCGGAACTCACCACCTTGACCGGCAGGCCGCGCGCCGCCAAACGCAGCGGAGCGTCGGCCCGGTAGCCCGCGCCAAACGCCACGGTCGGCTCGTGCCGCTTCATGTACGCGCGCAGCCGGTTGCGCGTGATCCAGATGTTGAACCGGTCCACGTGATACGGCGCGATCGTGGCACCGAGCGCGCGGGCAGGCGCGACGATCGGTCCGCGCGGCGCCCCCACCACGAGCACGTTCGCCCGCTCGGCAACGAGAGCGGCCATGAGCGGGAGCCACGAGCGCTCAACGCGCGAGAGCGACGGGCCGACGCGCCCGGTGACGAAGAGCACGGTGGCGGTGCGCAAGGGACTCATCGGCTGCCGGGCTGCCTTCCAGAGATGCGCGTGCAGTGCCGAATCGTGACACACCCGAGGGTGCGGCGCCAGTGTACGCCCGTGGTGTCGACACGTCACTTCGAGGGGGGCGCCCTACTCCGAGGGGCGCGTGCGGTACGGCCCCCTACGCTCGCGTGCGACGAAGCCGAGTTCGGGTAGCAGTTCAGGATGATGACGGATCAGGCGCATCAATCGGTCCGCCGTGGCACCCTGTAGCACTTCCCCCCGCTCCCACCGGCCCACAGTGCCGGCACTCACACCAAGCTGCGACTCGAGCTCGGACTGGGTCAGGCCGAGGGTGAAGCGAGCCTCGCGAATCTCCTCCGAGGAGAGGCGCTCGAGGTCGGTGCGGGCCGCTACAACCGTTCGACGTTGAAGCTCGTCGAGATCCGCGCCTCGGACCAGGGTCTCGCCGCACGCATCACACCTCTCGTAGCGGAAACCCTCGACGACCGCGACGTCACCGTCGTCGAACTCCTCGTGGAGCGGCTCGTCACTCCAGTGCAACGCGCCTCCGGCGCCGCACACCGGGCAGGTTCTTCCTACTTCCGCCATCGCCACCACCCCTTAGTGGGCTTCGCCATCGGCGCAAGACGACAGGACCACGAATCGGGATGCCTCGTCATCCGAAATGAACTTGAGATAGCGACGTTCGTTGCCCACCCACGGACGGTAGACATCCAGCCAGACTCGCTCTCTGGACAGATGCTGCTGCGACTTGTGGAAATCCGCAGACGTCAGCGCGCAGGCGCACCCGACAAGATCCTCACGAGTCCAGCCCTTGCGCCGCATGTGCCGACGCACTCGAGCCGTGACCTCATAACGGCCTTCTGCCACTGCGCGCCTCACCTCGCCGAGATCGTACTCGGGCGTATCCCGCTCGCGCGATAGCGGTTCTGCACACATGAGGGCCCCTTCTCGCACTGCGTCAGCGCGAGAGGGGCTCGCAGTCCAAATATAGCATCATGCGCTATTTGGGGCAACGTCCCAGGACTACGACGAAGCTGCCGACGCCGCGGCAACGCTGCGGTAGACCGCAACCAGCTCGTCGGCCATGCGCTCGAGGCCGAAGCGTTCGCGCACGATCGCTGCGCCGGCCTCGCCCATGCGCGCGCGGGCATCGGGGTCGCCGAGGAGGCGCACGATCGCGCCGGCGAGCGCGTTCGAATCGCCCGGTGGGACGAGCAGGCCGCTTTCGCCGTCGGCCACCGCCTCCGGGATGCCGTCCACACCCGTGCTCACCACCGGTACTCCGAACGACATCGCCTCGAGGACGACGTACGGCAGCCCCTCCCACAGCGAGGAGAGCGCGAAGATGTCCGCATCCGCGTAGGCAGGCGCCAGATCGGGGCGCGGCGCGACGAAACGTACCGCGTCGCCGAGGCCGAGCTCCTCGGCCAGCGCGCGCAGCTCGGCGTCGAGCTCACCGGCCCCCACGAGAGCGAGGACCGCAGCGGGCACGCGCTCGCGCACGAGCGACCAGGCGCGCAGGAGGGTGGGCTGGTCCTTCTGCTCGTGGAAGCGGCCTATCGAAAGGGCAAGCGGCACGCCCTCGGACACGCCAAGTTCGGCACGGAACGTCCCGCTTGCCGACCCTGTTGAGGGCACCTCGATACCGTTGTACACGGTGGTCGACCGCCGCGACTCGAGTATGCCGAGGCGCGCGCCCTTGCGCCTATCGGAGTCGCAAACGGTCACGAAACGCGCGGTGCGGGGTTTCAGTACGCGTTCGGCGGAGACAAAGGCCGATTGCCGAAGCGCCGATCCCGCCTTGTCCACGTGGATGCCGTGCAGCGTGTAGACCACGCGACGCGCCGCCTTCGGGTCGGCGAGCCGTGCATAGAACGCGGCGCGCGACCCGTGCGCGTGGACGATATCGGGCTCGAACGTGTGGATCGCGGTGCCGATTTGGGATCGGCCGGCCATCGACAGACCGCCCGCGATGTCGGCGTGATGGAACGGGATGCCCACGTGCGCGGCGAGGAGCGCAAGATCGCCGCCCGGCGGAGTGACCAGCCCGACCTCGATGCCGCGGGCGGGCAACAGTCGCAGCAGGTCCGCCACGTGCCGCTCCCCGCCGCCGGTGGTGGATGTGGCGGCAGCGACCAGCAGGACGCGAAGCTCGCGGTCAGCGGGCATCAGCGATCACCTGCTCGAGGACGGAGGAGACATGCCCCACAAGCGCACGCCGATCGTACTCCGCAACCACCTCGGGGTCCGGCGCCGGCAAGGCGTCGGCGCGCCATGCAGCGTGGGCGTCGCGAAGCGCACGTGCGGCGGCGTCCACGTCGTGCGGCGGCACGATCCACCCGGCTCCCGCGCGTCGCACGAGCGAGGCGGCCTCGCCGTCAGGAACCAGCGCGAGCACCGGTCGCCCGGCCGCAAGGTACTCGGGCAGCTTGCCGGTGAGAATGTCGGCGCTCTCCGGTTCGGGGCCAAGGATCACCACGAGCAGCGTGGCCACACGCATCTCGGCAATGGCCTCATGGTGCGGGACAAACCCGGTCCGGTCGACCACGCTCGCCAGGTCGTGTCGCTCGATCGCCGCACCGGTCCCGGGGTCAAGCGGACCGACGAGTCGCACGCGAACATCACGCGCGAAATCCGAGTCGGCCTCGCGAGCCCGCACGACGGCTGCCAGGAGCGTGTCTGCGGTGATGCTGCCCTGGAAGGTGCCGACGTACGCGACGGTGAAGCCGGCCGCAGGATCGGGCGAGGGGCCGGCAAAGTCGACCGGATCGAAGCCGTTCGTGACCGCGTGCAGACGCTCGGCGGCATCCGGGCAGCGCACGGCCAGCGCGTTGCGCATGCCTTCGGTGGCCGTGATCACGCGAGATGCATGTGCCACGACCCGTCGCTCGTACGCGCGCATGAGCCACGCATGCAGTGGCGTGTGCGGACGGAAGAAGTAGCCGCCCACGATCGGGTCGCGTAGGTCGGCGACCCACGGGATTCGCAGCGCACGAGACAGCCGACGACCGATGCCGAGCGCGGTGAACGGCGGTCCCGACGCGAGAATCACATCGAACGGTGCCTCCCGATGCAGCTTCTTGCCGTGACTGACCGCCCACGGTGTCCAGCCGAGTTTCTCGTCGGGGATGAAGAATCCCTGGACGAATCGGATGAAGCCACCAGGCATGCCCGAGTAGCCGCGCGCGCCGCTGGTTTCGCTCCGTGTGCTCCTATCCGAACGCGCCCGCGCACGACGCAGCGCTTGCATCAGACGGGTCGGCTCGAGGGACCATGCCCGCTCGACACGCACGGAAGCGGGCAGATTCGCCAAGGGGGTCTCGTCACGGACCGAAGCGGGCGGGTCAGCGACCGTGAGCACGGTCACATGCCAGCCGGCCTCCGCAAGATAGCGCGCCATGTTCAGTGGACGCTGCACGCCGACACCGCCCTTGGGCGGAAACTCGTAGGTGACGAGGAGGAGGCTAGGCATCCACTGCCACCTGCTCCACGGCGTCGATGATCGCGGGCACGTTCTTTGCGCGATCTCCGCGCTCAAGAACGGTCTCGCGCGCGGCGTCACCGAGGCGCGCACGCAGTGCCTGGTCGCCGGCCACCTCACTCAGCCGAGCGGCGAGAACGTCAGGGGCGCCACACGGAACCAGCACCCCGGTGCGACCCTCGTCGATCCACTCACGATTGGCAGGGATGTCGCTCACCACCACCGGGAGTCCGCAGCTCATCGCCTCAAGCAACGATAGTGACGCCCCATCCGAGCGCGACATCGAGCAGTACACAGCCGCCGAGCGCAGGGCGTCCGGCATGCTGTCTACGCCACCCATGAACGACACACGTGCACCAAGAGCGAGCCCCTCTGCGAGCTCCTTGAGTTCCATGGCCTGCGAGCCCCGGCCCGTGAACACAACCCGGCTCACCAAGTCCTCGCTCACCAGAGGGAGCGCACGCAGGATGTCCTCGTGACCGTAGACCGGCTTGAGTGACCGGGTGCAGATCACCCGCACCGGAGCATCGCTTGCCGGTGCGCTGGCTGGCGAGAACTCGTTGGTGTCCACTCCGTACTGGAGCGTCACCACCCGCTCGGGCCGCACTCCGAGCCCGCCGAGGACCTCGGTCATGTGCCGCGCCGGAGAGACCACGAGCGTCGCCGAGCGAAGCGCCCACGCAACCACAGCGCGCTTGAGTGGCCGAGTGAGATCCCTCAGCACATCGGAGCCCCACACGCTCAGGACGAGCGGCTTGTCCATACGGGAGAGTGCCCATGCATCGGTGGCGACGTAGTGCTGGCTCACCACGTCCGGCGCATCGGCACGCACCTGGCGCCGCAGCCATCGCGCGCGGCCGATCGGCCCGCTGCCCTCGACGGTCGAGACATGCGCAGGCGAGAAGTCGACCGTGACTGGCGGGTACGCGTAGACGAACACGTCGTGTCCGCGAAGGGCGAGCTCCTCCACCCACGGCAGGGTATGACTGCTGTCACCCGGGCAGACAAGGGCGATGCGCATCAGCGATCTCCTCCGGCAAGCGAGCGAAGCAGCTGCTCGTAGCTGTCGGTTATCCGCTCGATATCGTACTGCGCGGATGCGGCTGATGCGGCGCTCGACATCCGCTCCCTCAGCGCCGGGTCCGCGAGCAGGCTCCCGATCGCCCGCGAGAGGCCCTCGATGTCGCCCACCTCAACGAGATAGCCGGTGGAGCCGTCATCGACAATGTGCTCGAAAGCCTGGACCCGGTAGGCCACAAGCGGTAGGCCCGCAGCAAGCGCCTCAACGCTCGCAACGGAGGTTCCGGCGCCGAACAGGTACGGGAACACCGCGACGTCGGCGAGGTGGAACCACCGCGGGATGTCCTCTGCGGGCGCCTCGCCGAGGAAGACGACGGCGCTGCCGATGCCGAGCTCATCTGCGAGTGTGCGGTACACCTCAACGTCTCCCCGGCCGGTCGCAACGACGGTCGTGGCGGATCGCAGGCTCTCAGGCAACAGCGCGAACGCTCGCAGCAAGTGGTCGAACCCCTTGATGTCGCGCAGCATCGACGGGAACAACACCACATACTCCCGAAGCGCGTGTGCCTCTCGAAGGTCGGCGACGTCGTAGCCTGCCGAGAAGCGCCCCGTGTCGATCGCACTCGGTATGTAGACCACGCGGGGCGGGACCGCACCACGAGCGGCGAGGTCCATCTCGATGTCCCGGCCATTGACGACGATACAGCGGGCGTTGGCCAATACCCGATCCTCGATACGCCTGAGCGTGCGGCCGAGAAGGCCAAAGACACGCCCAGAACTCGCCAGCTCGGCCGCCCAGTTCGCCCACCGCAGCACAACCGCAGGCGGTCCGCCGGCCGCGTCAGACTCCATCGCGGCGTCGGCGCTGGTGAAGTCCGCAATCACGACGCCAGGCCGCCCATGGTCATCCGCGCCACGCCGCACTCTGCGCATGGCTGCGTGGGGCCATCGTCGCAGCGTCCAAAACAGCGCCAGCGGACCGAGCACTGGTATTCGCGAGATGACGAGCAGTGGTGCGGGTACGGGGATGACCCCGATTCCGGAACCCGACGCGTCGAGCAGCGGTACCGGACGTCGATGGATGTTGGGCAGGGCGTACACGGTCACGTGATGCCCGCGAGCCACGAGCGCCTGCGCGATTGAGTGGATGAGCTGGTTCACACCACCCGAGCGCCATGGGTAATCAGAGAAGGTGAGGAGGGCAACGGTAAGACGGCGGCCCTGCAAGCTTGGCCGAGCCTCGATGCACTCAAGCCCGGAAGCTCGTGCTGCGCTCATGAATCCTCCGGTCCGGGCACCAGTCCACCACGAACGAAGGCATCTCGAATCCCGTCGTGCATGACCTCGAGCGTGTACCTCTCTTCGAATCTCGCCCGCGCTCCGCGTCCCAAACGCTCTGCAAGCGCCCGATCGTCGCGCAACCTCACAATCGCTTCTGCCAGACGGGCCTCATCGCCACATTCGACAAGTAGGCCGGTAACCCCGTCCTCGATCATCTCCGGCACGCCACCGACCCTGCTCGCTACGATCGGCAATCCAGCCCTCATCGCCTCCATCACAGTGAATGGAAGACCCTCGCTGAGCGACGGCAAGACGAACGCGTCAAGGGACGCAAGGAACCGGGGCGCATCCTCATCAGGAACGAACCCGCAAAACTCCACGGCCCCGTCCAGACCGACTTGAGACGCCTGCTGAGTCAGCCGCCCGAGCTCTGTCCCCTCGCCCGCAATCACGAGCGAAATGTCGTCGGCCTTTTCACGCGCCTGCGCCACTGCGGCAACCAAGTGGTGGACGCCCTTCTTCAGCGCCAGGCGCCCGAGCGTGCCCACGCGGAACCGGTCGCGGGTACGGTCTGGCCGATCAAGCACTGGCAGGTCACTGATACCGTTGGGCACCACGACTACCTTCCCTGAAGGCAGCCCCCGCTCCCGCCCGTGCGCCTCACCGACCGCGCGCGCGTTGACCATCACGAAGCTCGCGACCTTCCACATACGATGATCAAGCTCCGGCCTCGCCCGCAGCTTCATACTGTCGAACGCGTCAGGCATGCCGAGCATGTAGGTTGCCACAGGAATCTGCCTCCTGCCGCACACCCCGATCATCGCCCAGTGAATCCTCTGGTGACCGTGATTCGCGCAGAACACCGCGTCGGGTCGATGCTTCCGAACGGCGCGGCTGCAGACCAATGGCAGCGTCACCAAGTCCATTCGACGCAGCAACCACAGGGCAGCTTGAGTCAGCTTCCACGAGACCCGACAGACTGAGTTCCAGACGCCTGTCTCAGTCAAGTAACTGAGGTCTGCGTGTTCCGCGCCAACCTCCGCAATAACCTCCGGTAGACCGCCGAAGTCCAGCCCTCCCCGATTTGCCGCAACGACCACTCGTTCATAGAGAGGGCGCACGGCCACGATCACCTCCCGCAGATACGCGCCTGCCCCGCCCCAGGCGTGGTTCTCCGTGACTATCATCAGTGTGCCTCGGGAGGCTGTCATGGTGATCCCGCTCCGCTCTGCGGTCTTGCGCCTCGGCCCGCGTTCAGCCGGACCGCCCCCTCAGCCGCACGTTCCGCAGGAAAGGCATGAGCCTCCTGAGCAGCGCTATCGTACCGGAGACAACGCGACGCGTCGCGCGTTCTGCCAGCGATGGCAGTGTGCGCACCAGCACCCTCCTGACGCCTGCGGGAACCAGACCAGGAGTAGCTGGCCTGGCGTCAAAAC
This sequence comes from Coriobacteriia bacterium, assembly GCA_030651765.1. Classification (GTDB taxonomy): domain Bacteria; phylum Actinomycetota; class Coriobacteriia; order Anaerosomatales; family Anaerosomataceae; genus UBA2272. The sequence goes on from JAUSBY010000012.1 coordinate 406,150, forward strand.
GCTCACCGCTGTCGCGCCAGTATAAGGCGCGGCCAAAGCGGTCGAGGCGATCCAGCCATTGCAGCAGGTCCTTCATCTCGCTCGGTGCGAGGGCGTGCTCGATGCCGAGATAGAAGTCAGCAGCCCGCCGCTGCGCCTGCGTGGGCGTAGCCACCTGCTGCGAGAATAGTGCCGCGATCTCATCTACCGCCGCTCTGCGCGCATCTGTGAGGGTCGGCGCCTTAAGGCGGAGGTCCGCTTCAGAGCCCGAGCGCCGATATGGCATCTCTACCAGGCGGACTGTGCATCCTGCCTGCAGCGCGTAGAAGACGTGCGAACCGACCGCGTTGCTGATCACGTAGACATGACTCTTGAGCAGATAGCACAGCCTGGGCAGGAACTCAGAATCGTATATGTGGCCGGCCGAGACAATCCGGTATCCCCTGTCTGCAAAGGGGCGATGCCTGCCCAGCAGGTAGTCATGCCAGTAGACGATGACCGTCAAGGGCTTCATGGCCTCTGGCAGAGCATCAAGAGCATCCGCGGCCGCCTCTAGGTCCATCTCGACAGTGAGTCCCGGCAACGAATGCGCAGGAAAGAAGAGGGCGCCACTGCGCGGCGGATGCGCACTCATGAGCCTCTCCGCATACACAAATGGCGCTGCCGAGGGGACCTCCAGCATCCGACCGCGGTCCCGGTATAGCCCGAGTCGGTACTGTGGGTAGACGAGCGCGGCCGCAAGACCCGCCTTGCGCTCAAAATCTGCGAGCTCGTGATCATTCTGATAGATGCCGTGCGGGACAACCGCCTTCACGGGACGCTGCTGTGGGTAGCCTGCGTAGCGCTTCAGGATCGACGCGATTCCGTAGTACTCATTTGGCAGGAAGAGCTCCGTCCTCGACCAGTCACGTTCCGCGCACAGGGCATCGAGGTCCTCCTGCTCCGCCTCGAATCGCTGGGCAAGATCGAGCATGCTGAAGCTAGGCTCCCGGTTCGTCACATCAACTGACTCTCGAACAGCTTCCGATACAACTCGCCCTTCTCCACCAGCTCCGCATGCGTCCCGCGCTCAACGACGCGGCCCTCGTCGATCACAACCAACTGGTCGGCCTGCCTGACAGTGGCGAGCCGATGGGCGATCACGATGATCGTCTTCCTGCCGTGCAGGTCCGCAAGCGCTTTCTGGATGTACTCCTCGGATTCCGAATCAAGCGCGCTCGTCGGTTCGTCGAGAATGAGAATCGACGCGTCCTCCAGTAGAACGCGGGCCAGCCCGATCCGCTGGCGCTCCCCGCCTGAGAAGCGCACGCCCCGGTCACCAATCCTGGTCTCAAGCCCTTGCGGCAGATCGTAGACAAACGCTGCGTACGCGCCCTCGAGCGCCGCCCACAACTGCTCCTCACTCGGTTCAAAGTCCAAACCGTAAACGAGGTTCTCGCGAATCGAATCGTTGAAGAGCATGGCACTCTGCGTGAGATACCCGATCCCTTTGCGCAGCGTGCCCACATCGAACGCCTTGATGTCGACACCGTCGAACAGGATGCGACCCGTGGTGACATCGCGCAGGCGCGGAAGCAGTTCCACTAGAGTCGACTTGCCGCCGCCAGATCGACCAACGAGCGCCGTGAACGAACCAGCCGGAATCGTGAGGGATACTCCTTGGAGAACCGACTTCCCCGCGCTGATCACAGTGCCGTCCAACTCGTGCGCGTCGGGATAGTCGAACGAGACGTCCTCGAGAACGATCTCGCGCTTGAGTCCTTTGAAGACCACCGTTCCGCGCTCGATAGTGTTGGAGGCATGAGCATCGTCGGTCATCTCGTTCACGAGCTGGAGACCGGCGATGTTCTGGGAGATCGCCTGACGCCCTGCATTGAACTCCTTGACCTTGGCATTGAGGCGGCTCAGTACGAACAGCACGAGACCGAGTTGCGCGAGCGTCATACCGAGGACCTCGATGCCCACGTACAGCGTCGCAAACGCCGAGAGCATCAGCAGCGGATCGGCAGTGACCTCGGTGTTAGCCGCGAGCCGCGCCTGCTTGACACCTATGTCCCGCATCGTCTCGGAGTAGTCGGCAATTCGATCGGACTCGTGCGTCTTCTGGTCACGCAGTTTGATCAGACGAATCATCGCGAAACGTTCGACGATCTTACTCGACAGCTCCTGGCTCACGCGCGCCGCCGCCATGGCGTGGTCCCGCATGCGCAGGATGTTGGAGCGCACAACGATGGACACGAGCACGGCGAAGGCGGCCGTGATGGCCGTGAGCGGCACCGAGATCACGAGCAGAATCGCGATGTACAGGGCCATCAGAAGCGCTACCGACAACTGCTTGATGACGAGCAGGACAGCTTGACCAGCGGCGTTAGCCTGCGCTAGCACGACCCCGACGATCTTGCCGAGCGCGTGCCTCGTGAAGAACTCCGGGTCCGCGTTGAGAATCGCATCCAGCGTCTGCATGCGCATCCGCAGGGCGATACGACCCGCAACAACCGCCGAGTACCAGGCGTTGAAGTAGAAGACCACCTGGCGCATCAGGATCGGAACGAATGCCATCGCGAGCAACACCGGTAACGTCACCGGCAGATTGAAGACCTGCATCGCCCGGCTCAGCGCGGTCCAGATGCCGCCAGAACTCTCGATGATGGCTGTCTGACCGCCCTCGGCGTACTGAAGGATCGGCAACAGCAGGGAGAGCCCAACGCCCTCAAAGAATGCGAACGCGACCGCAAGGGAGACCAACCCGGCAATCTCGGACGGGCGGACGTCGACGACCGTAAGCATCCGCCGTATGGCGTTGATGCGAAGGTATTCGCTCAGGAATTCGGACACCCGGCTGGGCACGATCACTCATCTCGACTCGAGGCGCGACGTTCGGCGCGGCGACGTTGTCACCTAACGAACTGACGCGCATATCGTACCGCAGTGTGATAGGAACCTTCAGGCGCGTCCGCTCGTCCGCGCGAGCGATGCCCGAAGTGCTGCTCGGGGTTCCCATCCCAGCCGGCGGAGCCGCCGGCACACCCCTGTAGAGGTCGTGCCGGCAACAGTGGGATCCGTTGCCTCAACGACGGCTCCAGAGGCCGCGACGTCGACGGCTATCTCTACGAGCTCCCCCACGCTCGTCCCCACCCCGCTGCACACGTTGTACGCCTCACCGGGTTCGCCGCGCCCGGCGAGCAGCAGCAGCGCGCGGGCAGCGTCGTCCACGTCGACGAAGTCGCGTACCGAGACGGTCTCCCGCACCCGGATCACCTCGGCGCCTGCCTCGATCTGCTCGATGATGTCGCTCACCACCGAGCCCTTCGGCTCCCCCGCACCGATGAGGTTGAAGGGTCGGGCGATACACACGCGCAAGCCATCCGTGCCCGCAAACGCACGCGCCGTCTGCTCGGCGAGCACCTTGCTCCACGCGTAGTGCGTCACCGGGTTGAGCGGCTCGTCCTCTGCGGTCGGGACGGTCGGGCTCGGGCCATAGACCGCCGCGGAACTGACGATCACCACGCCCGTGCCGGGTACAACCGCCCTGACGATGTCGAGCAGCCGCCACACGAGACCCACGTTCGCGTCGTAGAGTGCGGCCACGGACATCTCTGCCCGAGGCGTGGCCCCGGCGCAGTGAACGATCCGCTCGGGAGCGGCCTCGGAGAGCACAGTAGCCACCGCTGCGTCATCGGCCCAGTCGATCTCCCGGTACGTGACGCCCTCGATCGGCTGCGCGAGCTCGCCCGTGCGCACCAGCCCGAGTACGGACGCGCCCTCGGCCAACCCCGCGCGGCACACAGCGCTCCCGAGGAAGCCTGCGGCTCCGGTGACAAGCACGCCGGTCACGCTAGCCTCCCTGCGGCAGGAACTCGTCGCGCTTGGCCGCGAACTCCTCTTGCGCTCGCGCGAAGTCGTCATGGCGACCGATATCGAGCCAGTAGCCCTCGAACGCGACCGATCGCACGCGCTTGCCTGCCGCCAGCAGACGGAGGATGAGATCGGGGAAGTCCAGCCGCTCGCCGTGCTCGATATGCGACAGGGCTTCGGGCGAGAACGCGTAGACACCCATACTCACGCGGTACTCGTGCTCAGGCTTCTCGATGTATCCGGTGATGTCGCCCGCCGTGTCGGTCTCCACGATGCCGAAGTCGATGCGCGTCGAGCGCTTCTTGGTAGCCACCGAGGCTGCTGCGCCCGACGCCGCGTGCTCGGCGAGAAACGCCCCGTAATCGAGTGTAGTGAGCACGTCGCCGTTCATCACGAGGAACGGCTCGCTGAGACCGCTGATGAGCGAAAGAGGACCTGCGGTGCCAAGCGGCTGCTCCTCGCGCGAGTAGTCCACCGCGATGCCAAACTTGGACCCATCCCCGAAGAACGCCTCCATGAGCTCGGCGAGGTGCCCTACAGCAAGCGTTGCGCGTTCGAACCCGCGAGTTGCAAGCTGCCTCAGCACGATCTCGAGGATCGGTGTATCGCCGAGCGGCATGAGCGGCTTGGGGAAGACGGTCGTGTACGGCGCCAGGCGCGTGCCTTTGCCGCCCGCCAGGATGACTGCTCGCTTCACGATGGCCCCCTAGACGGTGTAGTCAAGACGGTACCCGGCTCGGTTGGCCGGGTTCGAGAACCATGCGATCGTTTGCTCGAGCCCGCTGCGCAGGGATTGGGCTGGCGCCCACCCGCTCAGCGTGCGGGCCAGCGAGTTGTCGGAGAGCAGGCGCTCAACCTCGCTCTTCTCCGGCCGGAGACGCTCGTCTGCCGTGACGATGCGCGCCCGGCGACCCGCGACGTCCATGATCAGCTCGGCCAGGTCGCCGACCGAGATCTCCTCACCCACGCCGAGATTGACGTCGCGGCCAACGGCCTCATCACACTCGGCCAGCGCGATGAACCCAGCTGCCGAATCGGTCACGTACGTGAGATCGCGCGTAGGATGCAGCGAGCCGAGGTGGATCTCCTCGGCGCCGGACAGCAGCTGCGTGATGATCGTAGGAATCACTGCCCGGGCAGACTGACGGGGACCGTACGTGTTGAATGGACGCACGGTCGTCACCGGCAGATCGAAGCTGCGGTAGAACGACTCGGCCATGGCGTCGGCGCCGATCTTGGAGGCCGAGTACGGCGACTGCCCCTGGCGGGGATGCTTCTCATCGATCGGTACGTACTGCGCGGTCCCGTAGACCTCGCTCGTGCTTGTGACGATAACGCGCTCGAGCTCCAGATCCCGCGCGGCCTGAAGCACGTTCAGCGTGCCTCGCACGTTGGTTTCCACATAGCTATCCGGCGAGTGATACGAGAACGGGATGCCGATGAGCGCGGCGAGATGCATCACCGCATCGGCATCCTTGAGCGCCGTGCGGACGCCGTTGGGATCACGGATGTCGCCCATGAACACCTCGACGTCGCGCATGGTGTCCTCGGAGACGGTGTCCAGCCAGCCTCGCGAGTTGAAGGAGTTGTAGTAGCAGAACGCCGTGACCCGTGCGCCGTGCGCAACGAGCGTTTCTGTGAGGTGGCTGCCGATGAACCCGTCGGCCCCCGTGACCACGACTCTCTTGCCGCGAAGCTGCATGACTGTCCTCACCTGACCGGATACACGTGCTTGGTGTCCCGACTAGCGTACACGAGTGCGCCGAGAGGCGATAACGTCACCACTCCACCGGCTTCTCCACGTGCCGATGCTCAACCTCGGCATTGACCTGCGCGAGCGCGGGATCTGCCCGGAGCGCGTCGAGCACCTGGCGTAGACCCGCATCCGGTCCCACCCGGCCCACCACTGCCTGCAGCAACTCGAGATCGGCCGCCTCATCGAGCGTGAGCCTCAGCTCCGGCCAGCGCGCCCACTCCGGCGCCGTCACGTTCTCGAGGCGGAATCGCTCGGGGTGCTGATACAGGTACGGTGTCACGTGCTCGCGCTCGTGCGGCTGCGTGGCCCGCCCGTGCGACTTCTCGAGCACCGCTCGCGAGAACACCTCGGTGTCCATGCCGATCGGGTAGGTACGCACGAGCGTATTGGAGCAGTAGTCGATGCCCGGCGTGTCGTCGAACTCCCGGATCACAGTGTCGATCACCTCGGGGTCGATGAGCGGGCAGTCGCACGTGATGCGGACGACCACGTCCGCTGCCGACGCCTCGGCTGCCTGCGCATAGCGCGCGAGCACGTCCTCCAGGCTGCCGCGAACGTACGGCACGCCGAGTGACCGCGCGTGCTCCTCGAGCACGTCGTCGCTCGGGTCCGTGGTGATCGCCAGCCAGACGTCGTCGGCCAGCCTGGCGCGGCGCGCACGCGCGACCACGCGGTCGAGAACCGGCGCGCCACCAAGGTCCATCAGCGTCTTGCCGGGCAGCCGCGTGGATGACATGCGCGCCTGCGCGATGATGACGGTGCGAGGCACGTTCATTTCTCGCGATCACTCATAGTCAAGCTACGCCACCCCGGTGTGGGTTCGGACCTCACGGTCAAGACGCTCGCCGAGCTCGTCGGATGCGATATCCAGATCAAAGTCGGCCTGGAGCCCCAGCCAGAACTGGGGCGTCGTGTCGAAGTATCGAGCGAGCCGAAGCGCTGTCTCGGCGCTTACGCGACGCTTGCCCAAGACGATCTCGTTGATGCGGCGCGGGGGCACGCCGATGCTGAGCGCCAACCGGTTCTGGCTCAAGTCGAGTGGCTTCAGGAACTCCTCGAGGAGCACTTCGCCGGGGTGCACGGGAGCGAGCTTGCGCTTTGTCATGGTCGGCCTCCTCTCAGTGGTAGTCGACAATCTCTACGTCGTACGCATCGCCGTCTTGCCAGGCGAAACACACCCGCCACGTGTCGTTGATGCGGATGCTGTGCTGACCCGCACGATCCGCACTCAGCTTCTCGAGCCTGTTGGCTGGCGGGCTTCGCAGGTCGTTGATCGAGTGGGCGTTGGCAAGCATGCGCAGCTTGCGCAAGGCGACCGACTGGATGTCTTCGGGCAGCTTCCGGGAAAACTGCCGATGAAACACCTTCTCTGTCTCGGTATCCGCGAAGGACTTGATCATGGGATGAGAGTATAACGCGACGCGTTACACGTCAAGCGTTATGCTTTGCTCCCTACTCCACCAGATCCCAGCCGACCGCGGTGCCCTTGGCCGCGTCCCGCGCAATGCGCCGACCGAGCACCTCGTCGTAGTGCTTGGGTGCCAGGCCGAAGCCGGGTCGCACCACCCGCAGGTTCACCGCCGTGAAGACATCGCCCGCACGCATGTCCTCGGCCACGTACAGCGAACGCCGGAACTGCAGGGACTTCTTCTCGGCCTCGGTGGGTCCGTACGACACGTGCCCGATAGCCTGCCACGCGCGCTCGGTCTCGGTCACAAGCGCGGCCATCTCTTCAGGCTCCATCGAGAACGCCGAATCCACACCACCGTCGGCACGACGCAGCGTGAAGTGCTTCTCGACGGCCACCGCGCCAAAGGCCGCTGCCGCCACGGCCGCGCCGATGCCCAACGTGTGGTCCGAGAGTCCCACGTGGCAGCCGAAGCGCTCGCGCATGTCCGGGATCGTGGCGAGGTTGGTGTTCTCGGGCGTGGCCGGATACGTGCTGGTGCACTTGAGCAGCACGAGGTGCTCGCAGCCCGCCTCGCGGGCGGCCGCAACCGACTCAGCCAGTTCGTCTTCGGTGGCCATGCCGGTGGACATGATGATCGGCTTGCCGGTGGATGCCACCTTCCGGATGAGCGGGATGTGCGTGTTCTCGAACGACGCGATCTTGTGGCACGGCGCGCCCAGGTCCTCCAGGAAGTCGACGGCGGTGTCGTCGAACGGCGTTGAGAACGGGATCATGCCGACCTCGCGGGCGCGGGCGAAGATCGCCTCGTGCCACTCCCAGGGCGTATACGCCTCCCGGTAGAGCTCGTGAAGCGAGCGGCCGGCCCAGAGCGACGCGGGTTCTGTGATGCGGAAATCACCGTCGGCCACGTCGAGCGTGAGCGTGTCGGCGGTATAGGTCTGGAGTTTGAGCGCGTGAGCGCCTGCGCGTGCGGCCGCGTCCACGATCTCGAGCGCACGCTCGAGCGAGTGGTTGTGGTTGCCGCTCATCTCGGCGATCACCAGCGGTGGTGCGCTGGCGCCGACGGTGCGGCTCTCTATCTGGAAGTCGCGAATCATGCGGCAATCATAGCGCGTTGGTTGGGAGGCGAGCGGTTTGGGAATGCCGCGGATCCAGTTAAGGCACGTGCGGGAGGATGCTCCCGGGAGCCCGGCGCTCCAAATGTCCGGGGCTCTTGCCATTACGTACTTTGCGGAATACTATTCTTTAACTAGAGAGCGGGATGACAGCAGTGTCGGGAGGCGATGGTCTCAATTGCGGTGCATTGGAATCCCGTCTGCGCGAGTTTGATAGGGCGGTGGTTCTGCTGTACCCGGGTCGGTCGTTCCGGCTGATCGTGGTGGGTGGTGGCGCGCTAGTCCTTCTGGGGTGTCTCACCCGCGCGACTGCCGACCTCGACGCCCTCGAGGTTCCGGCAACACTCATCGACCTTGCTGCCAGGTATGACATCAGCCATCGGGTAGCCGCGTATCTCGACCATTTCGCCCTCAACTTGGAGGACAGGTTGGTGCAGCTGGGCATCGGCACAACTGCGGTGATCTGCTATGCGGCTTCGCTCGAGGATGTGGTAGCAGCGAAGTTGTGCTCCGGTAGAGACACGGACGAAGCCGACGTGCGCAGGCCCGAGGTGCTGGCGCAGCTTGACTGGGCGCGATTGGACGTGGTGGCCACGGAAGTCGAGGGAAGCCTGATGAGCGAGCAACGCCGCAGCCAGTTCCTGTACAACCTGCGTCGCTTCACAGAGGAGTATCGACCATGAGGCGCCTAACACTCACCGGTTTTCTGAAGTCGTACGCTCGGGAACTCGCGGGCGAGGATACGCTCGCTCTCTCGCGTCTAGTCGCACACATCGACTCGGAGCCTCGGCTGATCGAGCCATTGCTACTCCTCTCGGCGACCACAGGCAGCGCGCGGCGGCTCGCGCGCCTGCTCGACAGCCGACCCGCGCTTCTCAACGAGCTCGCAACGCTGACGACCCTGCACGAGAGCGGGGCGCTTGAGACAGTGCTGTCTGCAGACGACGGCCATCTGCGTCCCGAGTACGCGAAGGTCTGGCGGAGCTACGTCGCGCGCAGGGATGCGGTGCAGCGAGATGCCGACATCCGCCTTGAGGTGCGACAGCGACTGCTCATCCTCGAGCAGGAAAAGAGCGTGACCCGCTACCGGATGGCGAAGGATCTCGGCCTGAACCCGGGAAACCTGCACGCGTTCCTCGCCCAGGGCAACCCGACGAAGATCTCACTGGATCGGGTTGCCGAGCTGCTCAGATATCTGGAGGCAGCCTGATCCGCGTGGTAGACTCCGGTGTAGCACTACCACTCGGCACCACCCGGAGGCACCACCATGGCGAAGATCAACATCAGCATCCCCGATGAGCTGCTCGCCGACGTGGACGCGCTTGCTTCCGAGCTCGAGCGCTCGCGTAGCGGACTGGTAGCCGAGGCCACCGCCCGCTACGTGGCATCGGTCAAAGACGAGCGCGCCGAGGCCGAGCGCCGAACGCGCATTGACGAGGCGATGGCCGAGGCACGGGCCATCGGACGCAAGGTCGGCTCCTTCGACTCCACGGCCGCTATCCGTGCGGATCGCGATCGGGACTGGAAGTCCGAGGACCCTCGATGAGTCGGCCGATCGTGATCGATTCATCGGTCGCAGTGAAGTGGTTCGAAGAGCCGACGGAATCCGGAGCGGCCGAGGCGTTCTCGCTGCTCGATGCCCATCGCGATGGAGACGTGTTGCTTGCTGCGCCGACGCATCTGATTCTTGAGGTGCTGAACGCGCTCCGGCTGTCCCCCATCTCGGCGGACGAGTTGGCGCAGGTCGCCTTGGAGCTCGAGAGATTCGCCATAGCCTGGGTGGATATCACCACCGGCCTTGCCTCCAACGCTGCACGGGTGGCTCGGAAGCACGGGCTCACCGTCTACGACGCGACGTTCGTCGCCACGGCGCTCATGCTCGACGCCGAGCTCATCACCGACGATAAGGCGATTCTGCGCTCAGGGGCGTGCCGGATGCGAGCGCTGACCGGGTAGGGCTCAGAGAGCGCGGCCGACGAGGGATGCGACGGGGGTGTCAGCGCACGCGACGCTGCAGCTCGAACGCTTCAGCTGCAGGTAGGCCGACTGACGCGCCACGCCAGTGACCCAGCGCATCGAGTGCCGCTGCTGATCGCGCATGCGGATACGCCCGCATCTCATCGGCGTACACCTCGAGAGCCTGACGCTTGATGTCCACGAACTGCTCGATGTCGACGAACCAGTTCGGGACGAAAAGACCCGCTGACGGTGATGCCCACCCCGTGCTAGAGGCGACTTCAAACTGAAGAAGACACTCGACCGAGCTGCCCGGGAGCGGCCGAGCCAGCGTCGCTGTCGCCCGGTGAACCACAGTGTGGTCGACATTCAAGTCGGCCGGGTGGTGCGTGTAGACGACCCTCGGCTGCAGATTCACGAATATCGGCTCGATCAGCTTGATGATGTCGAGAAGCGGAACCGAGTCCAGCCGGTTGTCTGGCATGCCGAGCAGGTGCACCGCCGACGCGCCCAGGAGCCTGGCGGCTTGGTTTGCGGCTGCCCTCAGCGCGGTGGTCGCGTCATGTGCGTGACCCTCCCTGCTTGTGGCGCCTTCAGCGACTATGACGATGTGAACGTCGTCGCCGTCCCTCGCATGACGCGCGATGGTACCGCCGCACCCGAGCACTTCATCGTCAGGATGCGCGGCGACAACGAGAACGCGTTCAGGACTCACTGCTGGACCTCTCTCGTATCGTGGCTCTGGCGGTTACGCCCCCGCCCTCAAGTTGAGCGTCGGTGAATTCGAGGTGCATCGCCGGAGTCTCGATGAAGGCGTGCGGATATCCCTCCGCATCCAGCATCCGGATATGGTCGTAGATCTCACGGGCACTGCCGAGCTCAGCGATGTCACTTTGCTCGGGCGTCCTCCGCGCAAAGTACACGGGCTCCCCCGCTTGCGGCACCGGCGTCGGCTGGTTCTGAATCAACTCGACAATCATCCCCTCGATGATGCCTTCGAGCCGTGCGAAGATCTCACGAGCAGAGCCCTCAAGTGAGAAGTCGCGTTTCAAGTACACCGGTCCTGCGTCCATCTCCTCAACGCACCGAAGCGCACTCACCTTCGACGTTGTGTGTCCTCGCAAGATAAGATTCTGAAGAGGACTCCCCCCTCGTCCGAACGGAACATCGGTCATGTGGAAGATCACACACTCATGTTCCTCGTAGATCTCCGCCGGAATCTTCCAAGACCAATGAGGAAAGAAGACGTACCTGGGCTCCACCTCCGCGACTGCGGCCAGCGACAGCTCATTCGGCTGACGCACGACATGAAACGTGTCGCCGGTGCGGGCCTCGAGTCTGGACGGCAGGTCCTCGCACCACGCCTTCCCAACTCCGATCACATACCGCATCAAGTCACCAGCCTCGCCGTCTTGAGTGCACAGCCTCGTCCATGTCGCTGATTCTCGCACACAAGACCCGGAACACCTGCTTGCCGATACCCTCTCACAGCGAGCGGAGGAGCACACGATGGGAGCCCTGCTGGGGACTCCGCTCAACGAAACCGCTACGCTCGAACATCCCATACGATCGCTCATTGCTTGCGAGCACCCGAGCACTCAACTCGTGCACGGCCGGAACCTCACGCTTCAGGATCTCCACGGATTCCGCTAGCCAGCGACCTCCGAGACCAAGGCTGCGGTACCTGGGAGCGAGGCCGAGGCTCACCTCTGCCGAAGCGCCGCTCACCTCGAAACGATAGTACGCTGCGAGATTCGCCCCGTCCCACGCCAGCAGTATCAGAGCATCCGGGTCATCCAGCCGTGCTCGAAACCAAGCCCGGTGCTCGTCGGCGCTGATCACACCCTGCGAGAACGCGGTGGCACGAACGTCCGGGTCATTTGCCAGTTCGAGCAGCACCGCCTCGTCATCTAGAGTCGCACGCCGCAGTTCGACGCCCGACCCCACGACCTCCCCCACCAGCCGCTTCGCCACCCGCTCGGCGCCCCTTCCGTCCACGAGGGCCCGGGCCGCCGCGGAGTACACCGCCCGCATCTCCGGATCCTCAAGCCTAACCAGCGACCGGACGATCGCCTCAAGCGTGCCGGTCTCGCCCCACTCACCCGCGAGCATCACCGCCCCGGCCCGGTGCAGCGCGAACGCCTGCGCACGCTGGTTCTCGGCCACCGTGACCGCGACCGTCGGCGTGCCGACCGCTGCGAGCTCGTAGAGCGTCTGCCCCGCCGCGGAGACGGCCACGTCGGCGGCGAGCATCGCATCGCGCATCGCGGCTGCCGGTCGCGGCGCGTCAACAACGTCGATCTCGGCATCACGCATCGCCGCGCGCGCCGCGGCGGCGAGCGCCTGCAGCGAATCGGCGGCGTCAGTACCTCCTGACACGACGAGCACGCGCTGCACTCGTTCGCGCACCTGTCGCTCGGGGGAGTGCGCAAACTCGGCACGCAACAGCTGGTACTTCACGCCGAGCAAGCGCGTCGCGGCGGATTCGGCCCGCCACGGCAGCGTCGCCGCATCCGGGTTGCCGTTCACGACGAAGCCGCGCGGGTATGCCAGGCGTGCCGTGTCATCGATGTAGGCCGCTGACGCGACCACCTCGGCCACCACGGCGTAGACCTCTCCAGAAGCCAGGTACGAGTCCACCACCGCGATGTCGGCGCCGGCGAGCGCCTCGGCCGCCGTCGCAGGTGAACGCCAGTCGGCCACACGCACGCGGCGAGCGCCCACGATGTGTGCGGGCGCGTCACCCGCCACCACGATCGCGCACGCGCATCCGAGCGCCTCGAGCGCGTCGTAGAGCGCCACGCACCGAGCGAGGTGCCCGAGCCCGATCTCCAGGCCCGCTTCGGTGAGGATGCGCGCGGTCAGGTCGGCAGGCATTGCTGTTCCTGGGATTCGGCTTCTGAGACGGCCATTTCCTTACGACTGCCTCTCCAGCAAGTACATCTGGTCCTGCACCCCACCCGGCTCATCCAGATAGGTGTAGAGCCGCTGCATTGCCAGTCTGAGTCCGGGCGCATTGGCAAGAAATGCCTTCGCGAAGTCCGTTTTCCACAGCAAGCCTTGCTGCCCTCTATACGGGATCTCCAAATGTCCGTTGTCGGCGTAGTACTCAAGTCCCCAGATCCAGCGGCTAGCGCACCGCACCATCTCGCGTTGAACACGCGCGAGATCGTCGGGATGGATGTGGATCAGCACTCCCGAGGTGTAGACAAGATCGAATGAGGCGTCGGCGAAAGGCAGGTCGAGCGCGGTGCCTTCTTCGACGACGATCGGAAGGTCTGTGTTCAACACCTCGGCATGCTCTACAGCGACTGGATTGATCTCAACGCCGTGCAGATCGGTGAAGCCCATCCGGGCGAGCAGGTTCAACTGCACCCCCACGTTGCAGCCCACCTCAAGGATCCGGGCGTCCCTCGGGACCGCATGAAGGAACTCCTCATTCATCGTCGTCCGGTCCATGCCGAAACGCCTTAGGTAGAGAGCCTGCATTTCATCGGGATGGCGGGGATTCCGTAGCATGTACTCGCTCCCGAACTCCGAACCCCACCAATCGCTCTGTTCGGTCACATCACACCTACCTCTCCTGCGAGCGCGGCCACGACCGTGTCCACATCCGCGTCGGTCATCGCCGGGTATAGCGGCAGCGTGAGCGCCCGTTCGTAGTACGCCTCGGCATTGGGAAACATGCCCATGGCAAAGCCGAAGTCGATGTAGTAGGGCTGCAGGTGCACCGGGATGTAGTGCACGTTCACGCCGATGCCGGCCTCGCGCATCGCGTTGTACACGGTCGCGCGCCGGTGCTGCTCGAGCTCGATGACGAACAGGTGATACGCCGAGTCCACGCCCTCGGGAACCTGCTGCCAGCGCACGGGCATGCCGTCGAGCGCCGCGATGTATCGCGCCGCAATCTCGTTGCGCCGCTCCACGAACTCGTCGATGCGCGTCATCTGACTCGCGCCGAGGGCTGCCTGGATATCGGTCATGCGGTAGTTGTAGCCGAGGTAGAGCTGCTCGTAGTACCAGCCGCCCGTGCGAACACCGCGCATCCGTGCCAGATCGCGGGTGATGCCGTGCGTCCGGAGCGCACGCACGTACTCGGCGATCTCCGCGCTGTTGGTCACCAACACCCCGCCCTCACCGGTGGTCACGACCTTCACCGGGTGGAAGCTGAACACGGCCACGTCCGAGTGCGCGCACGAGCCGATTGGCGCGCCTTCGTACCGGCCGCCGATCGCGTGCGAGGCATCCTCGATCACCCGGAAGCGGTATCGCCGGGAGAGCTCGCCGATGGCCGCCATGTCGCACGACACACCGCCGAAGTGCACGGGCACCACAACCGTCGGCAGCCGACCGGCCCGCTCGGCACGCTCCAGCTTCTCGGCAAGCGCCTCGACGCTCATGTTGTAGGTGTTCGGGTCGATGTCCACGAAGTTCACATCGGCGCCCGCGTACCTGCCACAGTTGGCCGATGCCACGAACGTGTTCGGTACCGTCCAATGGAGCCGGCCCGATTCCAGCCCGAGTGCGAGACCCGCAAGGTGCAGCGCGGCCGTACCGCTGCTCACCGCAACCGCGTGCGCCGCGCCGCAGTACTCGGCCACCGCGGCTTCGAACCGCTCGATGGCCGGGCCCTGGGTGAGGAAGTCCGACCGCAGCACCGCTTCTACCGCGGCGATGTCTTCCTCGGATATCCACTGGTGTCCGTACGGGATCATGTGCCCTCGCCTCTCCTTGTCGCGTCGGTCCCGACCTCCGCTGGCTCATCCGGCTGGCGGGAGAACCACTGCCATGCCGGCACGAAGGCGATGGTGCCCGACTCCACCTCAACGATGTCGGCCTCACTCATGGTGATGACCGTCGACTTCCGAATACCCAACTCCTGCATCCCGGCGGTCAGGGCACGCACCTCGCGCTCGCGCGTGGACGGATCGGCCACAGATGCGCTCACCTGGATCAAGCCCGATGCATGACGCGTGAACGGATCGCCCACGACAAAATCGATCTCGTGACCTTGCGCGGTCACGTAAAACGAGATCTCGCCGCTGAGCATACGGCCGGCGCGACGACGAAGCTCGAGGAAGACCGCTGTCTCCAGTCGCGCACCCAGATTGGTGGCCGTGACGTGCGACAACGCCGAGGCGAGCCCCGGATCGACCGCATACGTCTTGCGCGGATTGCTCGCAATCACCCGCTCGGACTGACTGAATATCGGGACGGTGTAGACCAGATACGCATCCTCGAAGTAAGCGAGCAAAGAGTGCATCGTGTCCTTGGAAACCTGGAAGCCACGCGATTTCAGGTCCTTGTGAGCCTTGTTCACCGAGAAGCGCTGGCCGGATGACTGCAGGAGCAGCCGGGAGAACGCCCGCGTGGCCACGGCGTTTTCGACGCGGTGCCGCTCGATGACATCGCGCAGGAGCACGAGCTCCACGTAGTCCTGGAGCGTCTGGATCCGCAGCGCCCGGGGCAGGTCCAGCACCTCGGGGAAGCCGCCTACCTCCAGGTACCAGTCCAGGTGCTCCAGCAGCAGCGATCTGACCCGGGGACTCGGAGCGCCCCCGGCGAACACGTCGAGTCCGCGATGACGTGCGGTCTCGGCGAAGCTCATCGGAAACACCTCTACGGCCAGACCACGCCCTCGGAACTCGGTGGCCACGTCAGTATGCAACAGGCTCGCCGACGAGCCAGTGAGGTACAGGCGCGCCGGCAAGGTGTCGACGACCCTGCGTGCGAACCGCGCGAAGCCCGGAACGGTCTGAACCTCGTCAAGGAACACATGACAACCCCGCTCGCGGGCCTCGGGGTTGCGCCGGAAGAACGCCTCGAGCACGTTATCGAGCACGGCCTCCTGCAGCGGATACAGACGGTCGTCCTCGAAGTTCACGTACAGGATGTCGCGCTTGTCCACGCCAGCGGCGAGCAGCCGATGCATCTCCTGGTACAGGACGTACGTCTTGCCGGTGCGTCGCATGCCGATCACGACATTCGGTTTGCGCGGCACCTCGGGCAGCACCACATCACGCGGAGTCAGCCTTGGTAGTTCCGAGTCCTGGAACTCGGCAATGACGAAGTCCAGATCTGGCATGAGCGCCTGCAGCTCCCCTTCCCTGTCCTTATGATAGGGACAGGATAGGCGCATTCTGTCCGTTTTACAAGGACAGATTCCCTAGACCGTGAAGACCGGGTCCACGTGCTCTTTGATGAGAGCGCGCAGCTGCTCGACCGAGAGCCACTCGGAGTTCTCACCGCTCGAGTAGCGGAATCCCGGATCGCACATCGCTCCGCCAAACTCGCCAAGGAAGTCGGCCACCTCCCACGTGGGCGCCGCCGGGAGGATCACGTACTTGTCGGCTAGCTCAACGGTGGAGAGCGAGTCCGTCTCGGTGATCATCTCCTCATGCAGCTTCTCGCCCGGACGTATGCCGACGATCTCAAGCTGGCAACCCGGACAGACCGCCTCGGCCACGTCCGTGATGCGGTACGAGGGGATCTTGGGGACGTACAGCTCACCGCCCCACATGTGCTCGAGCGCGTGAAGTACGAGATCGACACCCTCGGTGAGCGTGATGTTGAATCGCGTCATGCGCTCGTCGGTGATGGGCAGAACGCCCGAGGTGCGGCGCTCCAGGAAGAACGGGATCACGCTGCCCCTGCTGCCCATGACGTTGCCGTAGCGCACCACCGAGAAGCGGATGTCATGGAAGCCGCGGTAGTTGTTTGCGGCAGTGAACATCTTGTCGCTGGCGAGCTTGGTGGCTCCGTAGAGGTTGATGGGAGCCGCGGCCTTGTCGGTGGACAGCGCCACCACGCGCTTGACGCCCCGGTCCATGCACGCCTCGATGACGTTCTGGGCGCCCAGGACGTTGGTCTTGACCGCCTCGAAGGGGTTGTACTCGCACACGGGCACATGCTTGAGCGCGGCGGCATGCACCACCACGTCGATGCCTTCCATCGCGCGCCAGAGCCGCTTCTCGTCGCGCACGTCGCCGATGAAGAAGCGGACCTGCGGATAGCGGTCCTTGGGATACAACTGCGCCATCTCGTACTGCTTGAGCTCGTCGCGCGAGTAGATGACCAGCCGACGGACGTCGGGATAGTGGTCGAGCACGGAGCGCACGAACGCCTTCCCGAACGAGCCGGTGCCGCCCGTGATGAGGATCGACGCGTCGTTGAGCATGGTGGATTCCCTCTCTGCGATGGTGACCCACATCGTACCGCAGGGGCGGGGGCGGTGGCGCCCTACCCTCTCCTTGCGCAGTACGGCACCGAACCCTCACGCACCTCGCCTGCCCCTCCCCTGACAACGATGCTCTACAATGCTCGGTGTGGATCAAACACTCCTTCTCAGCTTCTCGGAGATCGAAAACGCGCACTGGTGGTTCGCGGTGCGCAGGAGGATCGTCGAGCAGGCCATACCGTCCGACATCCCGGAGACCACCCGTGTCCTTGAGGTCGGCTGCGGCACGGGGTATTTCCTGAAGCGCCTCATTGAGCGCTTCCCGCACGCCACGGTCACCGGCGTCGAGCCGAGTGAAGCAGCGGCGGCCGTGGCGCGCGAGCGGGGCTGTTCCGTGTCGTGCGGCACGCTCGAAGCCATCCCGTCCGAAATGGACGCTCCCGCGGATCTGCTGGTGGCTCTCGACGTCCTCGAGCACTGCGAGGACGATGGCGCCGCCCTGCGGGGTGCCGCGGCTGCAATGGCTCCGGGCGCACGTCTCGTGATGACCGTCCCGGCGCTCCCCTCGCTGTGGAGTACGCACGACGAGGCGAACCATCACTATCGCCGCTACACCGCACGGCAACTGACCGAGGTGCTCGAATCGGCGGGGTTCCAGATCTCCCGGGTGACCTACTTCAACCTGCTGCTTCTGCCGGTGGGCTATGCCACGCGCCTGATCGAGCGGCTCACCCGCACCCGCGCGTTGACCGGTGTGGAGATGCCTGCCCGCTGGCTGAACGCCCTTCTCACCCGGGTCTTCTCACTCGAGGTGCCGCTACTCCGCCGCATGGATCTGCCACTCGGCATGTCACTTCTCGCCGTAGCGCGGAAGCCGGAGTGAGCCCGGGCGCGTCGGCCGCTACTCGAGCGCAGCGGCCACAGCGTAGCGCACGCTCGTAGAGACGGCGCCCGTCCCGCCGAGGAAGCGCACCTCGGAGATCGTGACTTTGTTGGCGGTCAGCGCGTTTCGCGCCGAGGCGTCGAGCCCCGTGCCGGGCGTGAGCAGCATGACCGAGCCGCAGCGTCCCTGCAGCACGCCGCCCGCAAGCGCGTCCGGGAAGTCGGCACCGGTGGCGATCGCCACGCGCGACCAGCCGAGCCCGCACTCGTTCACGCCGTACGACGCGACCTTGGCCGCGGTCTCGTAGCGGTCCTTGCCGTCGATGCGCTCCGTCGAGCAGCTGACGGCCGAGGCTACCGCGCCTTGGATCGCTGCCGGCACCGCACCGAGGCCGCCGAGCACGACGGAGTGTGTGACGCCGGCCGCCTTCATCGCCGATGCGGTGGCGGCATCGACGCCCCGCGGGTCAACGAGGTAGATCGGCCAGCCCTTCGCCGCCGCCAGCGGCGAGGCGCCGAGCGCATCGGGGAACGTCATGCCGGTCGCCAGGAACGCCGTGCCGTCGTAGCCACCAGGGTCGGCCTTGAGCGCGGCCACGGCCGCTGCGGCGGTCTTGCGCGACGTCTCGTACCTGTCGGCACCCGATACGCGGTCGACATTGCTCGTGCCGAGGATGCTCTTGAGCGTCGTCTCCACGGCCGCGGAGACCGCCCCCGTGCCGCCCAGCACGATCGCCTTCGTCGCGCCGAGCCGGGCGATCTCACCGGTGAGGGCTCCGGGAAGTATCTTGGGGTCAGTGAGCAGGATCGGTGCGTCGAGCGCACCGGCAAGCGCCGCGCCGCCGAGCGCGTCCGGCCAGTTGTAGGCGGTCGCGATGATCACGGTCGACGCCTCACCGTCGGCGAACGCCTCTTGCGAGACCTTGATGGCGGTCTCGATGCGGTTGGCTCCCGCGATCTCGGTCACGGTCACGCCGTCGGGCCAATCGATCGGCCCGTCGAGCGTCATGAACCGGGTCGTGTACTTCACGGTGGCCGGCGCTCCCGTGCTCTTCGTGTAGACGCCGCCGGAGAGCGTGACCTCAAACTCGTCACCGGGGCTGTAGGAGATGGTTGCCGGGTCGGGCCTGAAGACGAACGCGTTGCGCACGCCGATGTAGCTGAAGTCGGCGTTGAAGTACTCGCCTGCGGTGTTGGTGTCGCTCGCGTCGAACGTCCAGGTCTTCCCGTCGGCGAGGCGCTTGAGCGTCACGCGGTGACCGGTGGGGTCCCACGTGTACAGGGCGGGGTTGAGCGTGATGGACCACGGGGTGTTGGAGACAAAGAACTCCACCGGGAACAGACCGGCGGCCGGCCAGGCGATGGTGTCGTAGCCTACCGTCTCGGTGCGCGACGAATCGAACACGTAGGTCGTGAGCCGCGTCGACGCGTACCCGATGCCGGTCTGCTTCAGTGGCGGGTTGAGCAGCCACCGGCGATGACCGACGCGGGCGATGTTGGAAGCGCCGCTATCGGCCAGACAGCCCTTCTGGAAGCCCTCGACATCGCTATAGCCCCAGCCGATGTTGCTGCTGCTCGTCGACGCGTACCCGATGTCGTAGAACGCCTGACTCATGTCGGCGGGCTTGGGCGGTGTGTGCGAGAACTCGCTCGCGGCGAGCAGCACCGCACCGTACTGCGCGTTGCTGTTGAGCGTGGGCGTGGTCACCACGTCGGAGGGTAGCCCAGCGAGATAGCGGGCGAAGTTGATGATCTTGAGCCCGTCATCGATGAACGCCGGTGCCAGCGTGCCGGTGGCGTACGGCGCGGTCACGCTCGGCGAGGCGGTGTACGCGGACCCGTCGTAGGACGGCTTCATCTGCTCCCAGACCCAGCGGATATCACCCTCGGCACGGTGGACCGTATCGAGCGTGACGGTGTCGGCCGCTGCGGGCGCGGGGAGGACGGGCAGGAGCGTGAGCGCGAGCAGCGCCACGAGCGCGACCCGCACGACAGTGCGATAAGAACGGAGGGCGAAGACTGACCCTGTCGGATGTATCACGAGAACCCTTCTTGCCGGCTTCAAGGACGAATGGACGACTCCCCATGTACTTCGGCACTCCGCCGTCCGCTCTTGACCGCAGGGGCACGTAGTCTGCCAAGCGGTAGGGTGTGCGCTAGAGTACAACGTGTTCTCAACGTGACCGCCCACGTCCCGCCTCGCGTCCGGGAGCAGCCGTGCCGCTTGCCGACTTCATGCTCGTCGCTCCCGCGCAGGCTGCCGGACCGGCCCCGTTCTCTGAGCGCGGATATCGCTCCGTGGCCACCGGCGCACCCGACATCGCGCTCCATATCGCCGACGGGCACAGCCTCTCGATCGCCCGCGCTCCCGACCCGGCTGCTGGCGTCCTCGCCATCGTGATCGGTGAGACCACATCGGCCGAGCCGGCCCGTGTACTCGCCGAACACGTCGCCGGGCGGAGTGCGCCGCACGAACCCGGGCGGCTACTGGGGGCCGAGCTGCTCGTCGGCAACTTCGCATGTGCGCTCGTCACGCCCCACGGGGCGTACGCGATCACCGATCACCTCGGCGTCGTACCCGTCTACCGCGCGATCGCCGCCGACGGCTCGCTCGTTTTGGGCACGCATCTACACCACGTGGCCGAGACCTGCGGGCTCCGGACGCTCGACGTCCTCTCGGCGTGCCAGTTCATGAGCGCCGGGCGCATCACCGACCCGTTCACGATGTTCGAGGGAGTGGCGCGCCTGCCCGCCGGAAGCGTGACGCGTGTGAGCCCGGCGACGACGCCGGCATCCGGCCACTACTGGCTCCCCCGTGCCGACGGCGCCGCATCAGGACTAACGCCCCGCGAGACCGCCGTGCGCGCCCGCGAGATCATGACGGACAACATCGCCGCGCTCGTTCGGACGCGCGAGCGCGTGGTCGTGCAGATGAGCGCCGGAGAGGACTCGCGGGTCCTCGCCGCGCTGGCGGCTCGCGCGTCCAAGCGCCCGGTACGTGCGGTCATCTTCCTCGATGGCGAGAACCGCGAGTGGAAGGTCGCCTCGGCGGCGGCACGCGCGCTCGGCATCCCGCTGGAGATGCGGCGGCGCGAGCCGGACCACTACACGCGGGACCTGGAGGCGCTGATGGAGCTCCTCGGCGCCGACATCCACACCGGGCACGCGCACGCGCGCGGCCTGGTCGACTCAGCCGAGGCCGACCTGTTCATCGACGGCTGGGGCTCGGATGCGCTGTTCAAGGCCTGGTACGCGCCACGTGCGCCGAAGCCGACGCGCTGGCGCGACCTGCGGCTGGAACGGCACCCCGGCGGCCCCGACGTCGCGACGCAGCTACCGTTCATCCCCTACTCGGCCGAGATCGAAGCGGGCATCGCCGAACGGGTTCGCGCGCACGAGCGCCGCGTGAGCGAGTTCCGCCCGGAGCAGTCAGTGCCGACGTGGGCGCGCCTGTGGCCGATCGCGGGGAGCGCGAGCAGCGCGCATCCCGCCTGCACGCGACGCCTCGTGCCGAACGCATCGCCGTACCTGTTTGGCAACCTCGTGGACGCGATCGCGCACATCGCGGAGGCCGACAAGCTCAACCGGCGCCTGTTCGCACTCGCGTTCGGCCCCGCGCTCGGCCGCTCAGGCTTCCTACCGGCATCAGACGGCGTCGTTCCCCGGGCGCCCGCGAGGGTGAATCTCCTGCTCGCGGAGCGCTACCGGCGCGCGAGACGCCGCGCGATACGGCGCGGGGCGCGCGTGGGCGATGCGACCGGATGGCTCCCCCGGGATGTCCGCCTCGCCGCGATCCAGGACGCGTACCTGCGCCTGACGCCGCACACGCGCGATCGGGTCTCGAAGCTCGGGCGGGGATTCGCCGTGCCCGAGGTGCGCGTGGTCCACGCGCCGGTCCACGACATCGAGACGATCCTGCACGTGGCCACGGTCCTGCAGGCGAGCGACCCCGCCTACGAGACCCGCGCGTACCTGCCGAGACTAGCCGAGTAGGCGCTCGAGGTTTTCCCGTAGTTGCGCCCCGAACTCCTCCGTCTCGAGCGCGAGCGCGACATTGGTCTCGATCCACGACAGGATGTTGCCGGTGTCGTAGCCCTGGCAGTTCATGGTGACCGCGAAGACGTCCTCGCTCTTGAGGAGCTCACGCAGCGCGTCGGTCAGCTGGATCTCGCCGCCTCGCCCCGCTTCGATGTGCGGGAGGATCTCCATGACCTTGGGTGTGAGCAGGTACCGGCCGAAGATCGCCATGTTGCTCGGCGCCTCGTTGACAGGCGGCTTCTCGACGAGATCGGTGAGCTTCCACACGCCGGGCTCCACCTCGTGGCCGGCGATGACACCGTAGCGGCTCACGTACTGCTGCTCCACCGGCTCGACCGCGATGACGGAGGCGCCGTACTTGTCGTAGACCTCCTTGAGGCGCGACAGACAGCCATGCCCGGGCACGATGACATCGCCGAGGAGCACGAAGAACGGCTCGTCGAGCGTGTGCGGGGCGCCACACAACACGGCGTGGCCGAGACCGCGCGGGCGACCCTGGCGCACGTAGAAGACGTTGGCGAGCTCGGGGATGTTGCGGATCTGGCGCAGCTTGTCGGTGCTGCCCGAGCGCTCGAGCAGGTCCTCGAGCTCCACCGAGCGGTCGAAGTGGTCCTCGATGGCGCGCTTGCCGCGACCCGTGATCATGAGGATGTCGTCGACGCCGGCCGCGACCGCCTCTTCCACGACGTACTGGATGACCGGCTTACTCACGACCGGCAGCATCTCCTTCGGCTGCTCCTTGGTAGCCGGCAGGAACCGCGTCCCAAGCCCAGCCGCCGGGATGATCGCCTTCATGACTCGCCTTCTTCCAAAAGAATCGACATGGACGTGTCCCGCGCTCCGGGCACACGCCCCCGATAACGAATTCGGGGCGCGGGATCACCCGCGCCACCCCACCACCCTACACCACGGTCACGGAACGTCAATCGTGAGCAGGTGACACAAGAAGCAGAGCAGTGCCGATGAGCGCCAGCGGCATCACGTGCTGACCCCAGTAACTGCTGCTCGGCCCCACCACGAGGTAGAAGACAAGCCAGAACGCCGGCAGCGAGGCCGCCAACCACGCCAGCCACCTGTCCCGTCGCAGCGCGTACCAGAGGCCGACGATGCCAAGCGGCAGGAAGACCGCCGCCGGGAACGAGAACATGCCATACGGGAACATCATGTAGCTCGTGGCGGGCAGCACCTTCACCTCAAGTGGGCGGCCCATGTTCTTCACGAGGAACGCTCCCCCGTCCGTACCGGTGGCCGCATCCGAGATGATGCTCTGCGCCGCACCGTAATGCACGAAAAGGGCAACGCCGAAGATGGCGAGCAAGATCGCGCCCGCCACGACGGCCTTCCGTGCGGACGCGTCCTTCCGGGCGGCCATGAAAGCGCCCACCGTGAGGATGACGAGCCAGACCACCATCACCTCGCGCATGAGTGTGGCAAGGAGCGCGAAGCACATAGCCACGACGAGTTGTTTCCGAGACAGAGCGAACACGCTCGCCAACACCGCAAGCGCCGTCCACCAGTCATGCTGGAACACGTTCAGCCACACGGTGGAGAGCAGCATGACGGGGTACAGCACCACCCCCAGGAAGACCGCGCCTTCACCCACGTGGTCACGAAACGCCCAGTATGCGAGGACCAGGACCGACGCGGCAGCCATCATCGAAAACGTCACGACAGACCCCACGCCGCCGAAAAGGGCCGTCACCCGCCAGATCCAGAACATCCACGGCTGTCGGATGAGGAACGGACTGCCCCAGTTCGTCGTGAATCCGGTCTCATCGAAGGCGTCTTCATTGATGAGCCGCACATCGTGGCTCGCCGAATAGAAGTACGCGTCGTAGTACGGATCTCCGTCGGCCATTCGGTGGACCGTCCGCACGTTGATCATGTAGTCGATCGCGTACTCGCCGTCGGCCGGCTCGGTTCTGACCAGGTCGCGCAACGGCTCCGTGGCCGGCCACGCCGTGGCGACGAATCCGAGTGCCACAACGCCGATCGTCGCCCATCCCACCAAGCGGCGCACGTCCCGACCCGTGGGCACGATGTGCGGCAACCGATTCAGGCCGAGGACCACGAGCGGCGTCACGAGCGTGCCGGCAAGCACCACGAGCACCCAGCCGGTGCTGCCCCCCGACACGACCGGGTTCGCCTGGAGCATCGGAATGATCGTGGCGGTATAGAGACTGCCCGTGACATCCACGTTGGCGTACGGCGGCATCGCCTGCAGCGCGCTCGTGAGCGACCGCACCGAGAACACCACGCTTGCCGCCGCCGAGCCGAGGAATCCCGCAGCGACTCCGGCGATGAGTCCGGTCGTATCGTCGCGCGCGATCAGCCAGACGATCGCACCGGCGATCACCGGCACCATGATGATCGGCGCGATCGCCCAGTACGCGAACAGCAGCACGAACGTCACGATACCCGCGAGGGATGCGAGTACGACCCTCACGACGTTGACGCCGGCGACGCTACGAGAGCCCACTGAGCACCTCGGCAGCGGCGGTGGTCATCGCGTCGATGTCGGCATCCGAGTGAGCCATACCGACGAACGTCGCCTCGAACTGACTCGGCGCGAGTACGAAGCCCCGGTCGAGCATTCCGCGGAAGTACGCGCCAAAGCGCTCGGTGTCGCTCGTGGATGCGGTGGGCCAGTCGACGACCTCGGCCGATGTGAAGAACATGCACGCCATCGCCCCGACGCGGGTGAGACACGCCTCCACGCCCGACGCGACGAGGGCGGTGCGCAGCCCCGCCTCGAGGCGCGCGCCCTTGCGCTCGAGCTCGGCGTAGACGCCGGGCCGGGAGAGCTCGGCGATGAGCGCGAGACCGGCCACCATCGCGATCGGGTTGCCCGAGAGCGTGCCCGCCTGGTAGACAGGGCCGATCGGCGCGAGGTGCTCCATGATCTCGCGCTTGCCGCCAAAGGCGCCGACCGGGAAGCCGCCGCCGATGATCTTGCCGAGTGTGGTGAGGTCGGGCATGACGCCGTAGCGCTCCTGTGCGCCACCGAGCGCCACGCGAAATCCGGTGATGACCTCATCGAAGATGAGCACGGTGCCGTGCGCGTCGCACAGCGCGCGCAGACCCTCGAGGTAGCCCTCGGCAGGCGGCACGACGCCCATGTTGCCGGCGACCGGCTCCACGATGATGGCCGCCACCTGCTCCGGATAAGCCGCGAGCGCCTCACGGACCGCCTCGAGGTCGTTGTACGGCAGCACGATCGTGTCGGCGGTGGCGCCGGCCGTGACACCGGGCGTCCCGGGGATGCCGAGTGTCAGCAAGCCGCTGCCGGCGGCCACGAGCAGCGCGTCCGAGTGACCGTGGTAGTTGCCGTCGAACTTGATGAACTTGTCCCGGCCGGTGTAGCCGCGGGCCAGACGGATGGCGCTCATGGTGGCCTCTGTGCCGCTCGAGACCATGCGCACCATCTCGATGGACGGCACCGCCGCGATGACCGCCTCGGCAGCGCGCACCTCGATCTCGGTGGGAGCGCCGTAGCTCGTGCCCCGGTCCAACTGCTCGCGCACGGCGTCGAGCACCACGTCGGGCGCGTGGCCGAGGATCATCGGTCCCCAGGAGGCCACGAAGTCGATGTACTCGTTACCGTCGGCGTCCCAGACGCGGGAGCCCTTGGCGCGCTCGTAGAAGATCGGATCGGTGCCCACGCTTCGGAACGCCCGGACCGGCGAGTTCACGCCACCGGGGATCACGCGCTGCGCGCGGGCGAACAGGTCCGAGGAGTGTGCGTGCTGCATGTCCGGAAAACCCCCTAGGGAGTCGGGAACGGCCGAAAGCAGAGTATATCAGCCCGCCTTGGCCGACTACTCGCCATCCGCGAAGTACCGCATGGGCGCGCGCTTGAACTCCTGCACCGGGTAGAGCACGCGCGGCGGCTCGAGGTCGCTCGCCACCCGGATGCGGTCCACCGTCCGGTCGAGCGCGGCCCGATCGGCCACCTCGACGAGTGCGAGAACCGCGGTTCCCGCACCGGGCACGCGGCGCGTGAAGCAGTGCAGCACCTCGGAGAACGAACCGATGACCTCCCCGTGCGACGCGTGCTCGTCCGGACACAGCCACACGGTGAGCGCCAGCCGCAGGGGATCCTCGCGCGTGCGGAGCGTGGCCTCGATGCCCCGCATATCGCCGGCGGAGACCAGCGACTGCACCTGGCCGAGCGCACCGCGCTCGTCGATGTCGTACCCGCACTCGCCCAGCGTGATAGCCAGGTCCGAGAACGGACGCTGCACGAGCGGGAACTCGCCCTGGAGCAACCGCACGAGTGCCTTCTCGTCTCGGGAGAGCGCTACGTCCTGCCCTGCGGATGCGGGTCCGGGCAGCTCGGGCGCGCCCTCGGCATCAAACGCCCCCGTCACCTTGAACGCCTCGTCCGGCAGCACGCGGTAGCGGTCGGCCGCCGACACCCGGCCGGCGATCTCAGCCTCGGCGACCTCGAGGCGCACACGTGACGGCGCGAGGATCGCGTACCACAGCGGGTAGCGGTCCTCCATCTCGAAGGCGTGCGTCACGCCCGGCAGCGTGCCGAGATGCGCCGCAGCCGCCTCGATCCGATCCTCGGGAACCGCGACGGCGCCGAGCGCCGCCTCATAGCCGAACGCGCCGGGTGCGAAGACCGCGCCGATGCGCACGATCACGCGCTCGGCGCGGAGGTCGCGGAGCGCCGAGATGACGTCGTCCTCGGACATGCCCACCCGCGCGCCGAGATCGGCGTACGGGCGCAGCGAAAGCGGTAGTCCCTCGGCGAGCGCGGTGACAAGCCGAGAGACGGTCTCGTCGAGCTGGTGGCGCATCGTGTCCTCCGGGGCCGGGAGCGGCCCTTTGGTGTCGGTCAGGCGTCGGTCTCGTCGCACGCGCCGGTCCAGCCGGGCGGCTCGTAGATGCAGTACGGCTCGGCCTCGAGGTAGTCGCCGGTGATCTCGAGCGCACGCGCACGGCACCCGCCGCAGACGGCCTTGTACTCGCACGCGCCGCACTTGCCCTTGAGCAGCGAGTAGTCGCGCAGGTCGTTGAAGACCTGCGAGTCGGTCCAGATCTGCGAGAACGGCCGGTCCTTGACGTTGCCGAGTTGCATATCGAAGTACCCGCATGGCTGCAGGTCGCCGGTGTGGCTGATGAAGCAGAACGTGATGCCGCCGAGGCACCCGCGCGTCATCGCGTCCAGACCGTACTCCTCGCGTGTGACCTTCTTGCCCTCGGCCTTGGCGAGCTGCCGGATGATCCGGTAGTAGTGCGGCGAGTCGGTCGGCTTGAAGTGCAGCGGGCTCGTCTTCTGCCGGTGGTACGCCCAGGTCAGCACCTTCTCGTACTCCTCGGGCGGCAGTTCCTTGTCGAGCAGGTCGCTCCCCCGGCCCGTCGGCACGAGCATGAAGATGTGGAACGCATCGATGCCGAGGGACTCGGCCAGATCGTGCACGGCCTCGACCTTGGTGTGGTTGAGCGTGGTGACCGTCATGTTGATCTGCACGCCGATGCCGTGACGCTTGGCGATCTTGATGCCTTCGATCGAGGCATCGAAACAGCCCACTTGGCCCCGGAACGCGTCGTGCTCATCGGCTGTGGGGAAGTCGATCGAGACCGAGATGCGCGGGATCCTGTGCTCGGCCATCTTGGCTGCGATGTCCTCGGTGATGAGGGTGGCGTTGGTGCCGATGACCGGCATGGCGCCCTTCTCGTGGGCGTAGTCCACGATCTCCCAGATATCGGGCCGCATGAGCGGCTCGCCGCCGGTCAAGATAATGATCGGGTTGGAGATCGTGACGATGTCGTCGATGACCTCTTTGATCTTGTCGAGCGACAACTCGCCGTCGTAGTGGCCGAACTCGGCCGCCGCGCGACAGTGCGCGCACGAGAGGTTGCAGGAGCGCGTGATCTCCCACGCGATGATGCGCGGTGCCTTGATGCCGGTGCGCGCCTCATACGCGAGCGCCTCAGGCCCGCCGCCCGGACGGAAGCCCACGGAGCGCGCACCGCCGTGGCGCTGACGGTCGCCCGGGCCTCCAGGGTGGCCGCCGGGGTGGCCCGGCGGCGCCGGAGCCTCTGACGAAGCCTCCGCAGGGCGGGTTGTGCCCGAGGACAGCGAGGAAGAGGCTACCGGCGCGCCGGGCCCCGCGAGCGGCATTCCGATGGCGGTCTGCCCGCAACCGGCCAGGGCGTCGGCCATCTCCTGCTCGTCGATCGTCGGCCGGTCGTCTCCGAACTCCTCTTCGAGTTCCAGGTCGGGTCGGGCGTCTGAGTTCCCTACGTTGTCAGCCATGTGTCCTGTCCTTCTCGGGCATCAGGTCATTCGGAGATGGGCACGACGACGACCGCCGTGCCGTAGGCGAAGATCTCGTTCGCCGGTTGGATGGAGGTGGAGTCGAAGCGCGCACCGACCACCGCGTTCGCGCCGAGGCTCACGGCGCTCGCCTGCAGACGCTCCAGCGCCTCCGAGCGTGTGGCCTCGGCAAGATGCACGAACTCGGTGATCTCACCGCCGACGATCGTACGCAGGCCGGCTACGGCCTGGTTGACGACGTCCTTGCTGCGGACGGCGACACCCCAGCAGAGCCCTATCGTGCGCTCGATGCGGTACCCCGCCGGAGCGTCCATGGTCGTGTACACGGGGATGCGGCGGGGCGCGTCTCCGTGCTCAGCCCCGGGCGCAGCGATGGGCTCGGGTTTCTTCTCGCCGTAGAATGCGCACATCCGCCTAGCCCTCCTCGAGCCACTTCGCCGCGTCCTTGGCGTGGTACGTGAGGATGAGGTCGGCGCCGGCACGCTTGAAGCCGGTGAGCGTCTCGAGCACCACGCGGCGCTCGTCGATCCAGCCGTTGGCGGCGGCGGCCTTCACCATCGCGTACTCGCCACTCACGTTGTAGGCGGCGGTCGGGTACCCGAACTCGTCTTTCACGCGGCGGATGATATCCATGTACGCCAGCGCCGGCTTGACCATCACGATGTCGGCGCCCTCGGCGATGTCGAGCGCGGTCTCCCGAAGCGCTTCCTCGGTGTTGGCCGCATCCATCTGGTAGGCGCGGCGGTCGCCAAAGGCCGGGGCGCTGTCGGCGGCGTCGCGGAACGGACCGTAGTAGGCGCTCGCGTACTTGGCCGAGTACGCCATGATCGGGATGTCGCCGTAGCCCTCGGCATCGAGCGCCGCGCGTATGGCGGCCACGCGGCCGTCCATCATGTCCGAGGGCGCCACCATGTCGGCGCCGGCCTCGGCGTGGCTCACGGCCGTGGAGGCGAGCATCTCGAGCGTCACGTCGTTCATGACGCACCCGTGCTCATCGAGCGCGCCGCAGTGCCCGTGCGAGGTGTACTCGCACATGCAGACGTCGGTCACCACCGTGAAGTCCGGGTCGTGCTCCTTGATGACGCGAATCGCCTGCTGCACGATCCCGTCTTCGGCAAACGCACCGCTGCCCGCCTCGTCCTTGGTATCGGGGATGCCGAACAAGATGACCGCGGGGATGCCGAGGCTCTTGAGCTCGTCGATCTCGGCGGGAAGCTGGTCGAGCGAGAGGTTGAACACGCCGGGCATCGACGAGACCTCGCGGCGCACGTTCTTCCCGAAGACGACGAACAGCGGGTAGATGAGGTCCGCAGCGTCAAGCGTGGTCTCGCGCACCATCGCGCGCAGCGCCGAGGTGCGGCGCAGGCGGCGGGGCCGGTAGGCGGGGAACTCCATGGCGGTTCCTTCCCTCGTGGGCGACACATTCCTGCCAAACAGTCGAGGCGCCCCGCACACGGCAGGCCGCCTCGACATCACATCCGATGGTGGAGATGAGCGGGCTCGAACCGCCGACCTCTGCGTTGCGAACGCAGCGCTCTCCCAGCTGAGCTACATCCCCATCTGCGCACACGACCGATGAGGGTCCGAATGCAGATGTATACAATGCCGAGCGATGCTCGCTTTGTCAATCAGCCGAAGTACGCCCCGAGCGCCTCGACGAGCGCCGGAATGGTGTACTCGGCGGGCTCCACCGCAACGTCCATGCCGAGTTCGCGCGCGGTCGCCGCGGTGATCGGTCCGATGCATGCGATCGCCACGCCGGAGAGGGCGACTCCCCCGGCCAGGGCGGCGAAATGACGCACCGTCGACGACGACGTGAAGACGACCGCGTCGGCCTCGCCCGCGCGCATGCGAGCGAGCGTAGCTGCGTCGCCGGCACCCGGCACCGTGCGGTACACGGGAACCACGTCGACGCGTGCACCGCGCGCCCGGAGCCCCTCGGGCAACACATCGCGCGCCTCGAGCGCGCGCGGGAGCAGGATGCGGGTGTCCTCACTCACGCCGCGCGCGCACAACCCCTCGAGGACACCCTCGCCCACATGGTCGTCGGGCACGAAGTCGGCGCGGATGCCGTTGCGCTCGAGCGCCTCGGCTGTGGCCGGTCCCACCGAGGCCACGCGAAGTCCGTGCATGTGGCGCGCATCGACGTCGGCCTCGGCCATGCGCCCGAAGAAGCGCTCCACCGCGTTGACGGAGGTGAAGACGACCCAGGAGTACAGGTCCAGGCTATGAATCGCGTCGTCGACCGGCCCGAAGTCAGGCGGGTCCACGACCTCGATCGTCGGGAAGACGAGTACCTCGGCGCCGGCGTCCTCGAGCAGGCGCACGAGCGCGGCTACCTGCGGAAGCGCCCGCGTCACCACCACACGCTTTCCTGCCAGCGGTCCTGCCATCGGCATGCCTCCGATCACGTGCCGAGCAGCGTGTCGACGTCTCCGTCCGGCGACGCTTCCCGGATCTCGGCGAGGATCGCATCGGCGCCGAGCGCGCGCAGGCGGACGACCATCGCCACGCCAAGCGCCTCGGGCTCGCCGGCGTCCCCGCACAGCTGCTCGCGGATGATGCGGGCGCCATCCACGGAACCCACCATCGCGTCCATCGTGAGCGTGCCGTCCTCGTAGCGCGCGTACGCGCCGATGGGAACCTGACAACCGCCTTCAAGCGAGCTCATGACGACACGCTCGGCGGTCACGCACTCCATCGTCTCGGGATGGCCGATCTGCTCCATGACGTGCAGCATGAACTCGTCGTCCTCGCGGATCTCGACGCCGATGGCGCCCTGACCCACGGCCGGGACCATCTGCGTCACGGGCACGTAGCTCGTGATGCGATCGGCCCAGCCCATGCGCGTGATGCCTGCCGAGGCGAGCACGACCGCGTCAACCTCGCCGTTCTCGGCCTTACGCATGCGCGTGTCGAGGTTGCCGCGCACATCCACGATCTCGAGGTCGGGACGCACGTGCACGGCCTGCGATCGACGACGGAGACTCGACGTGCCGAGCTTCGCGCCCTCGGGCAGTGTCGTCAGATCGTAGCCCGCGCCCGAGACGAGCACGTCACGCGGGTCCACACGCTCGGGCATGGCAGCGATGATGCAT
The DNA here is from genome assembly GCA_030651765.1 of Coriobacteriia bacterium. Taxonomy (GTDB): domain Bacteria; phylum Actinomycetota; class Coriobacteriia; order Anaerosomatales; family Anaerosomataceae; genus UBA2272. The sequence continues at coordinate 437,706 of JAUSBY010000012.1, forward strand.
CCGTCCGGGAGCTCGGTCGGCACGTCTTTCATGGAGTGGACGCACAGATCCACGGTCCCGGCGAGCAGCTCGACTTCGAGTTCTTTGGTGAACAGGCCCTTGCCGCCCACCTTGGCCAGCGGCACGTCTAAGATCTTGTCGCCGGTGGTCTTGATGATTCTGAGGGTCACGGGGAGGCCGGTGATCTCCTCGAGGCGCGCCTTGATGTACTCGGACTGCCACAGCGCGAGCTTCGACCCGCGGGTGCCGATGACCAGTTCCTTACGCTCCACAGTCGCCAATGCCTTCCCCTGTCTCCTTCTGCTTCTCCACGATCTCCCGGGCCCGCATGTTGAGCAGGTTGCGGAACGCCCCGGGGCCGTGGCGGTCTTCGGTGTCTTCAAGGCCGTAGAGTGCGCGGGCGACGTCCATGTAGACATACCCGTCCTTACCCGTTGCGGCCTTCTTGAGCCGGGCGGTCGGCCCGTGGAGCATCTTGTTCACGATCGCGCAGGTGAGTGCCTCTACCGTCTTGCGGTCGCGATCGCTCAGGTCCAGACGCCTGAGTGCCTTCTCGAGTTCCATCTGGCGGATGACCTCGGCCTTGGCCCTGATCGCGGCCACCGTGGGCACGACCTCCATGGACTCGGCCCACGAGAAGAACACGCCGATCTCCTCGTCGATGATCGCCTCGGCGCGGCGCGCCTCGACCATGCGCTCCTCGAGGTTCGACTCGACCACGCCGGAAAGATCATCGATGTCGTAGAGGAAGACGCCCGAGAGATCGTTCACGGCCGGGTCGATGTCGCGCGGCACGGCGATATCGATCAGGAACAACGGCGCCGAGCGATGGCGCGACACCGGCGCGAGGTCCGCCTTGGTGATCACGTACTCGGTGGCTGCCGTGGACGAGATCACGATATCGGCCTGGCCGAGCGCCTCGTAGAGACGCTCGTACGGCAACGCGTCGCCGTTGAAGCGAGCGGCCATCTCCTCGGCGCGCTCGAACGTGCGGTTGACCACGAGGACGCGGGTGACGCCATTGGACACGAGGTGCTTGGCGGTGAGTTCGCTCATCTTGCCGGCGCCGAGGATCATGATCGTGCGCCCGTCGAGCGCGTCGAAGACCTTCTTGGCCAGCTCGACGGCCGCGTAGCTGATCGACACCGCCGACTCGCCGATGGCGGTCTCCGTGCGCACGCGCTTGCCCACCTCGAAGCTCTGCCGGAACAGCTTGTTGTACGCCTTGCCGGTCGTGCCGGTGTTCTGAGCGTGCCCGTAGGCCTCTTTCACCTGGCCGAGGATCTGCGCCTCGCCCACCACCATCGAGTCCAGGGAGGCGACCACCCGGAACAGATGCCGGACCACGGCCTCACCGGTGATGATGTAGAGGTAGCGGGTCAACTCGTGACGGTCGAGGTCGTGGTACTCGGCGAGGAAGCCGATCACCGCGTCCACCCCGCCGTCGTCGCTCGAGGCCACCGCATAGACCTCCGTGCGGTTGCACGTCGAAACGATGACTGCCTCGTTCACCTGCTCGAGCCGCGTGAGGCGCCCGAGGGCGTCCTCCTGCACAGCCGCGGGGAACGTCAGCTTCTCACGAATGGCCACCGGCGCTGTCTTGTGGCTGAGCCCGACCAGGACGAAATGCATCAGTATCGGCTCGCTTCCATAGCTTGGGGAGTTGCCGAGAGAACCGCCCGGGAATCGGACGGATGAGGGTTGGGTCGCCCCCGCCGGTGCGGCGCATTGTTGTTCAGGCAAGCAGGCCCGGCGGGGGCGGTGTGGCAGGAGGTGAGATGCTCCTCCTGAATGCGCCTGAACATGAATATCCTATCACCGTGACGTAAGACCGGGCAACGCGACGGCACGCCCATACGACTACACCGCATCGGCTTCCACCGCCTTGCGTGCCGCGGCCACGTCCCGGTCGAACATGGCGAAGAACACCTCGGGCACGAGCCCTTTGAGCCGGGCGAGCAGCCCGTAGCCTGCGCCCGGCAGCACCATGAACCGCCGACGGTCGATCGCGGCGATGACGTGACGGGCGGCCACATCAGGATGCATAGCTTTGGCGTTACCGTTGATGCGCGCCGTCTCGGGCGGCTCGATGGCCACCTCTCGCGCATACCCGGGCGTGTTCACGTTGGGCGGGCAGACGACGCTCACCCCGATGCCGTGCGGCTTGAGCTCGCAGCGGAGCACCTCGGCCAGCCCGATGACGCCGAACTTGGCGGGGCTGTAGCCCCCGTAGCCGTACACGCCGATGAGCCCGCCCATCGAAGAGATCATCGCGATGTGGCCACGGCCGCGCTCGATCATCGACGGCGCGACCGCTCGCGCGGCGTAGACGGTGCCGAGGAGGTTCACGCCGATCTGATCCTCGATCTCGGCGGCGGACATGTCGACGAAGCGCGCCGGGTAGCAGTACCCCGCGCTCGTGACGAGTATGTCCACCGGACCGAGGGCCACCTCGGCCTCGCGCACGGTATCGCTCATCGCGCTCCACGACGCCACGTCGGCCGAGTGCGCGGCCACGCGCTGGGCATCGGAAGCCCGGGCGGCCATGACGCTCTCGCGCGCGGCCTCGAGACGGACCGTGTCGCGCGCGACGAGGGTGACATGGGCGCCCCGGCGTGCGGCGCGCTCGGCAACGGCCAGGCCGATGCCGCTCGAACCGCCGGTCACGAGTACGTGCATGTCACGCCATCCGGTCACGACGAGCGAGCCCTCCTACAGTCCGAAGATGTGGAAGCCTGACGGAACGGTCCGCGCGACGACCGCAAGGATCACGACGAGCACGAAGCCGGCGAGCGAGAGGTACGCGCCCTGACGGCCGCCCCACCCGCGCCGCCAGCGCAGGAACTGGTACGTAGCGAACACGAGCCACACGAGTCCGGAGAGGACCACACGCGGGTCGGCCCACCACAGCGCGACGTCGGTCTCGATCGCTCGCAGTGCGCCGAGCATCATGCCCGCCGTGTACCCCGGGAACGCCCAGAGCACGGCGCGGCGCGCGATCGTGTCGGTTTGCGTGAGTGAGGGCAGGCGGCTCATGAACTTCGAGGACCGGCGGTTCTTCAGCTGCCGCTCGAGCACGAGGTACATGAGCGAGGCGGCGGCGCTGACGAGGAAGCCCGCGTTGGCGAAGGCGATCACCGCGACATGGATGCCCACCCGCCAGTTGTCGAGCAGCGCCGCTTGCTCGGGCCTCAACTCGGCCAGTACCGTCGAGCTCAGCCCTCCGATCTGCGCCACGAGCATGGCCAGGAGCGCGATCGGCACGAGCAGTGCGCCGTAGACCTTGCGTTTGACGAGATGCTCAAGCACGAAGTACACGAGCACGAGCGCCCACGCCATGAGCACAAGGACGTTGGAGCCGGAGAGTTCGGTTCCGTCTGTGGCCGAGGATCGCAGTCCGATAGACGCCGTGTGGAGCAGGAATCCCGCACCGGTGGCAAACGTCGCATACCACGACAGCGCGACGCGCTTGGTCACGACGTGGTACACGTACAGCACGGTGGCTGCCGCGTACAAGGCCATGGCCATCCAGAACGCCACGAACGCTACTTCGAGCACGGTCCCCTCCTCTCAGGTGCCGACAAGCGCGGGTGCTACCCGGCGTCGCCGGAGCGGCGCGCGAGCGCGGCTTCGAGCACCTCGACTTGCTTGCCGAGCCCGTTCAGGCGCTTGAGTGCGAACCCGACGTACACCACCAGGCCCGTCCACAGGAGCGCATAGGCTCCAGCCACGAGCGGCCACTGCGTGAGCACGAGCGAGTAGACCTCTTTGAGTGTGGGATCCGTGACCATGGCGACACTCACCTCTCCAACTGGGTCTTGGCGGATTCGATACGGTCCTGGAGCAGCATCTCGCCCATGCGCAACTGATAGATCGCATAGCCGAGGGCGATCATGCCGATCTGGGCGACGATGAAGCTCACGAGCATAGGCGGCTCGAGACCGCCCCGCTCGATGACGGGGTGGTTCGAGGGGATGAGACGCGTGATGAAGAACGATATCGGCGCGTCGATGAAGCCGAGGATGCTGAAGACCGCCGCATACATCGCTCTGCGCTCTTCGTCTTCGACGGAGTTGCGCAGCACGAAGTAGGCGACGACGAGGAGCGTCATGATGAAGTACGTCGTCAACCTCGGCTCCCAGTCCCACCACACGCCCCAGGCGGCCTTGGTCCACAGGATGCCGGTCGCCATGGTGAGCGTGACGAACATGAGCGTCACTTCCATAGAGACACGCGCCTTGATGTCGTACTCGCGGCGCCGCGTCATGATGAAGCGGATGCTGTAAAACGCCGCGAAGCCGAAGACGATGAAGGATATCTCGGCCACCGGGACGTGGAAGTAGAAGATCTTCTGGCCCCAGTCGGGACGCCCGTACGACGAGCCGCGCACCCGGCCGGTCTCGAACTCGGCGGCCGAAACGGTCACCTCACCATCGGCGGTCTCGATGGTCACGTGCGTCTCATCGGCCTCGACGAGATCGCCCCGCACCGTCTCGCCGCCGGCGACGACCTCGACGTCGTAACCTGCGAAGTTCGCCAGGTAGCGCGCCTCGTCGATCTCCTGGTCAAACGGCCCCTGATAGCGGACCGAATCGGTGCGCTCGGCTGTGCGGACGAACCCGAAGTCGGGCACACCCGCCCAGAAGAACGCGCCGAGGAAGGCGGCCAGGGTAAGCACACCACCGATGGCGAGCGCGATGAATGCTCTGGTCGTATGCGACTTCACGCGTGTCTCAGCCTCCTTAGGCACCCGATGCCGGGTCGATCACGCTCCGACGATGAACTCGTACAGGCCGTACGACGCAAGGAGCATGATGACGTCGTAGCCGACAACCCACGCCATACCGGTCCAGAACAGGCTCATGCCCTCGGGTCCGCCGATGATCGCCGCGGCCGTGGCGGTGACCGCCCCGAGCAGCAGCGGATACATGAGCGGGATGAAGAGCATCGCGAGCACGAAGTCCTTGCCCGTCGTGTTGACCGACATCGTAGCCAGAAGCGTGCCGACACCGGCGATACCCACCGAACCGGCCACGAGCACGAGCGGGATGAGCGCGACCGTGCTCACATCCACCGACTGCCCCTGCAAGAACAGGAAGGCGAAGACCGGGATGGTGAGGGCCTCGACGACGAGCAGGAAGATGAGGTTGCCGATGGCCTTTGCGAAGAAGATGACCGGACGGTCCACCGGCGAGAGTAGGAGCGCCTCGAGGCAGCCCTGATCCTTCTCGTGCACGAGCGAGCGGTTCAGCCCCAGCATGGAGGTGAAGATGAAGGCGAGCCACAACAGGCCCGCGGCGATGTCGCGCGGATCGAATCCCGCGCCGGCCTGCGAGAGCGCCACGAAGTAGACGACCATCGTGAGCAGCGAGTAGAGGCCCATCGACATAAGCATCTCTTTGGTCCGCAGCTCCATGACGATGTCCTTGCGGAGCATCGCCCGGAACTGGCGCATCGAGGAGCTCGCCATCTCAGGCCACCCCCATGCCGACCGTCGAGCGGTACGTCTCGCGGAAGACGGGCTCGTCGATCGCCTCGCGCGGCTCGAACATGACGATCTTCCCACGCGCGAGGATGAGCGCGTGGCTACACAGCTCAAGGCCCTTGTCGAGGTCATGGCTGATCATGACGAAGGTGTGCTCGTCGCGGATCTGCGCGATGAGACCGTCCAGTATGTCCATCGCATGCGGATCCAGGCCGGAGTACGGCTCGTCGAGGAAGAGCACCTCAGGACGGTGCAGGAGCGCGCGCGCGATCGAGAGCCGCTGCAACATGCCACGCGAGAACGTACGCGTGAGGTCGAGCTTGCGGTGGTCGAGCTCGACAGCCTCGAGCAGCTCGGCCACGCGACCCTGCGGATCCTCGATGCCGTACATCTCCGAGAAGAACAGCAGGTTCTCCTCGGCAGTGAGATCGGGGTAGAGCAGCGGATTGTGGCTGATCAAGCCGATGCGCTTGCGCATCTCCACCGCATCGGACACGACGTCGAGCCCGAGGACCTTCGCCGAACCGCTCGTGGGGTTGAGCAGCGTCGTGAGCACCTTGACGAGCGTCGTCTTGCCCGCGCCGTTGGGTCCGAAGATCGACAGGAACGCGCGCGGCGGCAGGTCGAAGCTCACAGCATCGAGCGCTTTGCGTACGCCAAAGGCCCGGGTCAGTTCCCGGACCTCGAGCGCGTTCACTGAGCGCTGCTCGTCCCCCATACGCCCGCCTACGCCGCCCGCTGCTTCTTCGGCCAGGCGGCAAGACCACTGCCCAGGATGGTGATGACGAAGCCGACCCACACCCAGCTCTGGAGCGGAAAGAACTTGATGGTGAGGTTGGCGTTATTCGCCTGGTCGAGGCCCGAGAAGGACATGAACACGTCCTTGAACGGCTCGTTGATCAGCGCCACGTGCTGCGTGGACTGGTTGCGATCGGCCAGCTGCTGAGGGAAGCGGATCTGCGGACGCGCTGTCGCCACCGCGCGCCCGTCCTTGGTCACGTCGGTCACCAGCGTGTAGACGGTGTCGCCCTGACCGCTCCCGCGCACGTTCTCCCGGGTCTCCTCGACCGAGACGAACGTCAGCGTGTAACCCTCGGCCTCGTACGTGGCACCCGGCTCCTGCGGGAACACCGCCTGGTGCGTGCGCACGAACATCGTCGAGCCGACAAGGCCGATGAGGATGATGCCCATGCCGAGGTGGGTCAGGTAGCCGCCGGACTGCGTACGCGCCTTGGTGAGCAGCCAGCCGAACGCGGCGCCGATCGACGTCCCCGCGGCTGCAGCGCGCTTGCGAGAGCCATCGATGAACAGCCAGACCGGCAGCCCGATCGCATAGCCCGCGGTCACCGCACCGGCGATGGCGAGGAAGTGGTGCCACCAGTCGGGCGTACTGCCGTCGGGGGTGAAGAACGGCAGCATCACCGTGAAGTAGAGGCCGACGAAGGCCGCGGCGAGCACCGTGCCGATGATGACCGGCATCTTGCCGCGCTCCCAGAGCTTCTTCCAGTCGCCGCCGCCCCAGGCAAGGATCGGGCATGCGGTCATCACAAGGATGTACAAGATGCCGAGCGGGCGCGCGAGCGCATCGAACGCCGGCGGCTTGATGGACTGTCCGCCGAGCGGCATCCAGCTCGGGAACGCCGAGGTGAGCGTCATATACGCCACGAGCACCGACGCGATGAGCATGATGACGTTGTTGAAGTAGTAGGAGCCCTCTTTCGAGATGATGCGCTCGAAACCGTCGCTGTCGCTTATGAGACTCTTCCAGCGCATCGCCACGCCGATGAGGACGACGGACAGGGAGCCGACCATCATCGTCAGGAACAACCAGAACGACAGCGGATCCTCGTTGAACGCGTGCACCGACTGGACGATGCCCGAACGCGTGATGAACGTGCCGAGGAGCACGAACACGAAGGTCACCGCGGCGAGTACGAACGTCCAGGCCTTGAAGCCGCCGCGACGACGGTAGACGGTCATGGAGTGGATGAGGGCGACGCCGGTGAACCACGGCAGGATCGACGCGTTCTCGACCGGGTCCCACGCCCAGTACCCGCCGAAAGCGAGCTCGATGTAGGCCCAGATTGAACCGAGTCCGATGCCGATGCCGAGCATCAGCCACGAGAAGACCGTGATGCGGTCGGAAAGCACGACCCAGCGCTTCGAGACATCACCGGTGATGAGCGCCGCGAGTGCGAACGCGAACGGCACGGTGAGGCCCGCGTAGCCGATGAACAGCGTTGGCGGATGCGCGATCATCGCCCAGGTCTGCAGGAGCGGGTTCATCGCGGCGCTCGTGAGCAGCGCTCCGGTATTCGGATCCACCATCCCTGCGGGGGTCAGCTGGAACGGGTTGTTGAGATCGATGAACAGAGCGGCGAGGAAGAACAGCTGAACGAAGTTGATGACCGCAAGACCGGTGGCGCCGAGGCGATCGCCGTCCTTGAGCATCTTGCCCGCAACGAACGCCGCGAAGATCGCGAGCACCCACTCCCAGAACAGCAGCGAGCCCTCGCGCCCTGCCCAGACACCGGACAGGCGATACAGCCACGCCCACGGACCGGTGAGTGTCGGGTGGTTGTACACGACGTACAGCAGGTTCCAGTTCTCGGTCAGGAACGCCACTGCCAGTAGGAGCGTAGCGAGCGTCGTGAATCCGAGGACGCCGAAGGTAAGGATGCCGCCGAGCTTGCGAGCGTTGGTGCCGTCCTTACCGCCAGCAGCGATGCTGACGATGGAGGCTATCGCCGCCACACTCGCAAGTGCGAGAAACGAGTTACCAAGGATCCCCAGGTTCATGCGCCAACTCCGTTCGGGTCGAAGAGGTCCGCGAGTCTACTTTGCAGCGGTGTCGAGCGCCACTTCGGTGGCCTGGAAGATACCGTCCGCCTCGATCGAGCCGGTGATGACGACCTTGGCGCCATCGACGAACTCATCGGACAGTCCTCCGCCGTACGAGATGGGAAGGGTCTCTGTGCCGGTAGCGGCATCCGCGATGCGGAAGCGCTCGGCTCCGCCCGCAGCCTGGATGGAGCCGCTCACAACGAGGCCGGTGACCTTGAGTGTGGAGCCGAAAAGCTCCTCGGAGCGGCTCAGCACGTCGTTCACGGTAAGCGCGCCGGTGGCCGACTCGTACTTGGACGGGCACTTGGTGACGAGGTACTTGGCCTCGATCTCTCCCGCCTCGTTGACGATGCCGGTGACCGTGGCCGACGTGCCATCACCGAACGAACCCGGGACGACATCGTTCCACAGCACGCGGACACGGCCGGAGTCCTCGGCCGAGGCGTCCTCGATCTCGAAGACGAACGGCTTAGCCCCGGAGACCCAGGAGCCGGCCACGACCTCGCCGGTGACCTCGATCTGCCGACCTTGAAGCTCGGAGTCGGTGAGGATGGCGTCGATGCTCACGGGCGTCGCCGCGGCGTTGCCGAGGCGCGTGAAGCCGATGAGGGCACCGATCGCGACGAAGATGAGGATCGTGACACCCATGAGGCGCTGCTTGGCGCGCTTGTTCACTCCGCAACCACTCCTTGCGATCCGCGCTTAAGTGCACGGATACGGATCGTGGCAGGCGTGCGGAGGGGCCGGTCTCGGCCGGGAGGCACCGCAAGAACACCTGCTTACCTGAACGTCTGGCATCGTACCATTCCGCGAGCGGTTCGCCAACGACGAACGAGTGATACGTCGCCGACGTCCGCGCACGATATTTGAGCAAAGGCCGTGCCGTCACACCTCGGCCGATGAACGGACATTATGCGACCGTTCATCTCAAATCAGATACCGCTCACCCGATTGTGACTGCATTCACAGGGTAATCACCCGCCGGAGGGCCGATATTCATTACAGGCCGCAACACATGCACATACCGGTTGGTTGCGGACCGCTGAAAGGGGGCGGGTGAGATGGGCGAGATCATCGGAGCCGTCGTGTTCGGTCTCATCGGAATCGCGGTGCTGGGCGCCGTTCTCTACATCTTGGGCATGCTGCTCACCGGGCCGTTCATCCTCGTACACAGCCTGATCAAGGGAGTCCATCTCCCCGACCACGAGAGTGGATCACGTACCCGCGGAGGGCTCGCGCTGCACACCTGAGATACGTACGACACACAGAGGCGGCCACACGGACCTGGACGCAAATCCGGGTCCGTGTCCTTATGTGACATACAGTTTACTCGTGCGCCCGCTAGCGATTGAGCTCCCAGACTCGCAGCAACCCTCGCAAAGTAAGATCCGGATCCACTGGACCAACGGTCTCGCACAGCGGGGCCATGACGCCTGCGAGTCCACCCGTGGCGAGCACCGGACACTCGGCGCCCATCTCGGCCCACATCCGCCGCACGAGCCCGTCGACCATCGCTGCCTCCCCGAGGAGCAGGCCAGCCTGCACCGACTCGCGCGTGTTGCGACCGATAGCACGCTGTGGCGGCTCGAGATCAACGGCCGAGAGCCGCGCGGCGCGGCTGAACAGCGCGCTGGCGCTCGTCTCGACACCCGGCGCGATCGCCCCGCCCACGTATGCACCCGACGCGTCGACAACGTCGAAGGTGGTAGCGGTGCCGAAGTCGACGACTATCACGGGCGCTCCGACCGCGGCGACCGCCGCTACAGCGTTGACGATCCGGTCGGCGCCTATCTCGTGCGGGTTGTCGTAGGCCACCGGCAGCCCTGTCTTGGTACCGGGGCCGACCACGAGTGGCGGTCGTCCGGTGGCACGCTCGGCCAGTTCCGCATATGCCGAGGTGAGCGCGGGGACGACCGACGAGATCACGACGCACTCCACGTCCGGCCAGCCCTGCCCGTCCAGGCCGAGCAGGCCGGCGATCCTGACCCGGAGCTCGTCGGCGGTGAGCGTGGCGTCGGTCGAAACCCGCCAGTGGCCCGCGAGCGCGCCGTCCTCGATCAGGCCGAGCACGGTCTGCGTGTTGCCGATATCGACAGCCAGTATCATGCCCGCTCCTTAGGTCTGAGACCGTGACGGCCCGGCAACGGCGGTCGGGGCCGCTCGATGCCCCGGTGCTATCATCGCAGATGAACTCGACTTTACGGAGGACACCCGTGAACGCCGAACCAGCACGCATCCTCGTCGTTGATGACGAAGAATCGATCCTTCAGTTCGTATCGTACAACCTCCGCAAGGAGGGGTACGACGTGACCGTCGCCGCCGACGGCGACCAGGCGCTCGAGCTCGCCGACTCGACGACGTTCGATCTCGTCGTTCTCGACATCATGCTTCCCGGCACCGACGGTTACGAGGTGTGCCGCCGGCTGCGCGCGAAGTCCGACACCCCCGTGCTCTTCCTCTCGGCGCGCGACACCGAGCTCGACAAGGTCGTCGGGCTCGAGATCGGCGGCGACGACTACCTGGCCAAGCCCTTCGGCGTGCGCGAGCTGATCGCCCGCGTCAAGGCGCTCCTCCGCCGCAGCGGACCGCGCTCGGCCGAGGCGCCGCGCGACGACGCGCCGGTCAAGGCGGCCGGCATCGTTCTCGACGAGGGCGCGCACGTCGCCCGCTTCGGCACCACCGACATCGACCTCACGCCGCGGGAGTTCGAGCTGCTCGCATGCCTCATGCGCCACGCCGGTCGCGTGCTCTCCCGCGAACACCTCCTCAAGGAAGCCTGGGGGTGGCAGTACGTGGTCGAGACCAAGACCGTCGACACGCACATCAAGCGGCTGCGCGACAAGCTGACCCAGGCGGGCGCCGACCCGTCCGTCGTCGAGACCGTGCGCGGGTACGGATACCGCCTCGGTAGCTAGGCCGGCCGTGCGAACGTCGATACGGACCAGGCTGCTCGTGGCCTTCCTGATGGTGGCGCTCGGCGCCGCGGCAGGTCTCTCGGCGTACTTCCTCACCGAGCTGGAAAGCTACGGGCTTCGCAAGCTCGAGGAGCGGCTCCATAGCGAGAGTCTCGTGCTCGCCGCCATGATCGCGGGTCAGGTCTCCGCATCCGGTACGGGCGAGCTCTCGAGCGCGCAGGCGTCGGCACTTGCCGCCGAGCTCGCGGCCACGGGGCCGCTGATGGCCTCGCGCATCCGCGTGCTCGACGCCAACGGTCAGGCGGTCGCCGACTCGACCGGACCCGACGGCGTGGGCGTGGGCTACGCCGGGACGCCGGAAGTGACCAGCGCGCTCCAGGGTCGGTACGACGCCGGTTCGCGGATCGGCGACGGAGGCCGCGTCGCCCTCTACGTCGCCAACCCGATCGTGGTCGACGAGCAGATCGTGGGCGTCGCCTACACCTCGGCCACCACATTCTCGGTCCGCACGCTGCTACGCGACTACCGGGAACGGCTGCTTGCGGTCCTCGCGATCTTTGCGCTCGCGACCCTCGTGCTGACCGAGATACTCGCCCGATGGCTGTCGGCGCCGCTGCGCGAGCTCGCCCGCGCCGCCGCGGCGTTCGCATCCGGTGACCACTCGGTACGCGTCCGGCCGCGCGGATCCAGCGAGGTCCAGGCGGTCGCCGACGCGTTCAACGCCATGGCCGACGAGGTGCAGACCGCGCTCGCCGAGCTCAAGGAGGAGGAGAACCGCAAGAGCCGGTTCGTCTCCGATGTGAGTCACGAGCTTCGCACGCCGCTCACCGCGATCCGTGGCGCCGCCGAGACGCTGCTCGACGGCGACGTGCCCGAGGAGGATGCACGCCAGTTCCTCTCGACGGTGGTGCGCGAGTCCGAGCGCCTCGGCCGGCTCGCCAACGACCTCATCGCGCTCCAGCGCATCGAGGGCGCGACGGGCGAGCTCCCGATCTCGCGGGTCGACCTGCTCGCCACGGCCCGACTTGCGATCGCGGGCCTCGCGCCGCTCACCGACGGGCGCGGCGTGTCGGTCACCGTTGAAGGGACGGCGCCCGCGGTCCTCGGCGACGCCGACCGCCTGCACCAGGTCTTCGCCAACCTCATCGACAACGCGTCGCGCATGACGGCCGAAGGCGGGACGGTCACGGTGAGCCTGTCGGCCGAGGACGGCTTCGCGGTGGCGCGCGTGCTCGACGAGGGACCGGGTATCTCCGAGGCCGATGCCGCGCGCGTCTTCGACCGCTTCTACCGCGCACAACCGAGCCGCGACCGTGGAACCGGCGGGGCCGGCCTCGGTCTTGCGATCGTCGCCGCCATCGTGCGCTCTCACGCCGGTACGATCACGGCCACCGCCCGCGAGGGGGGCGGGTCCGTGTTCACGCTCAAGCTCCCCGCACTACCCGACGAGAACTAGCGGGCGCACGCCTGACTACAGCTGCCGCGGGCTCAACTCCAGCCTCGTGTGTCCGGGGGCGACCTCGGCAAACAGCTCCGCGGTCTCCGGATGGCAGGTGAAGAACACGACCTGGCGTCCGCCAGCAAGCTCCGCGATCGCCTCGGCGGCACCGCGCCTGCGCTGCGGATCGAAGTTGACCAAGACGTCGTCCATCAGAACCGGCAGACTGCAGCCCACGTCGCCGAGCTGGGCGATGAGACCGAGCCTGAGCGCGAGGTAGAGCTGATCCGCGGCGCCGCGCGACAGCTGATCGGAGGTCTTGGCCCCGGCACGCGTGTCGAACGCCTCGATGCGACCGTTGCCGAGCGGGATGCTCAAGCCAACGTAGCGGCCGCCGGTGATCGTGGCGAAGATGCGCTCGGCATGCTTGACCACCTCGGGCTGCCGCTCTCGCTCGTAGCGTTCCTGGGCCTCGGCCAGCAGGCGCGAGGCTACCGCGAGCACGAGGTACTCGTCGGTGGCATCCGCGATACGCTCGGCGAGCCCGGCCTCGGCCAGCCGGAGCTCCCCGCCCCTGCGCTCGCGCGCACCCTCCTCGAGCCGGCCCTCGAGCTGGCTCTTGGTATCGGCACACTCGTCGAAGGTGGCCTCGGCCTCGGCCACCTCACGCTCGGCCTGGGCACGCAGCACGTGCAGGTCCTCGTGGGTGCCGCGCTCGACGAGATCGTGCCGCTCGAGGATCTCGCGGAGTTCGTCCCTGGCCCTGTTTGCGCGCGTCTCCTCGGTCTCGATCTGCGATCCGGCAGCCCTGAACGCTGCGGTGAGCTCCTCGATGCGGGCCCGTCCGGCACGCGCCGTGGCCAGACGCTCGCCGAGGCGGTTGGCGATAACCGGCACGTCGAGGTGCGTGACGTCCTCCGGCACCGGCACGAACGGCCGGGCGGCATCGGCCAGCCGCTGCGCGAACTCATCGAGGCGAGCGGCTGTGCGCCGCACGTCACCGACGGCCTCCACAGCAGCGGTGGCAGCGACGCGCGCCTCGGCCACGAGCGCGAGCGCGCTCGCCGCGCGTGCGGGTGTGAGAGAGGTGTCGAGGGTGTGCGCGGCCAGCCAGGACTCCCACAGCGTCTCGCGCGTGCCGAGCGCGTCGCGCGAGAGAGTGGCGTCGGCCTCCGCCTGTGCGAGCGCATCGGCGGCCTCTGCGCGCGCGGCCACCGCACTCCGGGCGGTCTCGAGCGCGCGGCGCGTCCGCGAGAGCTCCAACCCGCTCGCGCCGGTGTCCAGTCCGAGGACGGCGAGGTACGGACGCTCGTCGCTCACCGGCAGGGCGGGCACGCCGGCGCGCGAGCGCAGGAGGAACCAGACGCCCGCCGCGACGAGCACCGCGCCGATACCGGCGGTCACCCACTCGCCGAGCACGATGCCCGCTACCGCAGCCGCGACGCCGGCCACGAGCATGATCGCCGCTGGAACGTCCGCGCCTCGGCCACTCGTGGAGACGGAGCCCGAACGCAGGGACTCGACCGTGTCGAGCGCAGCCAGCCTCTCGGCGATCACCTCCCCCGCACCGTCGGGTGCTATGCCGAGCGGGTCGAGCGCGCGTGTGGCAGCCGCGCCGGCCTGCGCGTGCGCCGCGGCGGCGCGCGCGACACTCTCCTCCCGGCCCTCCAGCTGCAGACGCAGCCGCTGGAGGTCGTCTCGTGCGTCCTCGGCCGCAGCGGCAAGCTCGTGCACGTCGCCGAGTGCCTCAAGCGCCTCGGCGTCCAGTCCGGCCCGGGTGGCAGCGTCCGCGGCCCGGGTCGCGGCACGCGCGGCGACCGCTTCGTCATCGGCGAGCGCCGAGGCCGACTGGCCGAATCCGGCGGCCTCGGCAAGCACTGCATCGAGCTCTGGCGCGGCGGTCACGAGCGCGTCGTCGGGGTCGATGGTCTCGATCTCGTCGGCCAGACGCTTGGCCTCGCGCCGCAACTCGATCAGCGCCTCCTCCTGAACCGCGATCGTCCGCATGCGTTCGTCGGCGCGCTCGGTGGCAACCGCGAGTGCGGTCGCCTTCGCGCGAGCCGCTTCTCGTACCTCGCGGGCCTCGGCGAGTGCACGGGCAAGCTCACGCACGCGCTCGCGGTCCGTCGAAAACGAGTCAGAGAGTGCACACAGCTCGCGCGACTGCGCGCGGACGCCCTTGAGCTCGAGGGCAAGCGCGTTGATCGCGGGCTTGCGCCCGGTCGGCTTGAACAGCGCCTCCATCTCCGACTCGACGGTGGCTCTCACCTGGTGCGGGCTCACGGTCAGGCCTGCGCTTGCGGCGTACAGGCGCGCGATGATGTCGTCACTCGACCCGCGCCCTTCCTCGATGACCGGCATCTCGTCGAGCCCGAAGCCAAAGACCACGCGATATGCGTGCGCGCTCACGCCGCGAACGAGCGACGCGGCGAGATCGGGCCGCGCGGAGCCGGAAATCGCACGGATCTTCACGTCGCCGCCGCGCACGCCCTCGGTGCGCTCGATGACCCAGCTCCCGCTCTCGTCCTCGAAGACGAGCCGCCCGACACGCTTGCCGCCGGGCACGGCGTAGCCGGCCTCCTTTTCGCGGAGTGTCGGGAAACCGTACAGCACGTGGCGCACGAGTGAGATGAACGTGGACTTGCCGGCCTCGTTGGGCCCGTGGACGACCGTCAGGCCGTCACCCAGCTCGCCGAGTGTGGCATCGGCAAGCGCGCCGTAGGAGACCGCCTCCGCACGTCGGAGCCTCATGACTCCTCCCCGGCCAGCAGGCGATCGAGCGCAAGGTCACGCGCGCGCTCGAGAAGCGACGCCGCGTCTGTCTGCGGAGTCTCGCGACGGTCGAGCACGGCGACCACCGGCGCCGTCACCTCGTCCATCAGCGCGGCGAGTGCCGCCTCGTCGGCGGCAAGGACGTCTGACAGGCGCATGAGGTCGCCGGCGAGGTCCTCGGCGTCACGCAGCGCATCGAGATCGATGGCGGGACGAGTGCGATCGGCGATGCGATCCACCCACACCCACGGCTCGCGGTCGAGCGCATCGGCACGGACGTCGGCGAGCAGGTCACGCAGCGCTCCCGGGCGCGCAAGCGCCGCGTGGGCCTCCGAGCGACCGGCGAGCTCGAGACGCACGACGAGCGGGAGCTCCCCCGCATCGTGCCCGGCCCCGGCGATGGCTGCCACGATCGCGCCGCGCAGCTCGTCTACGGTGCCGAGCGTGGAGACGTCGAGCGATAGCGCGTCCCACACGACGCTTGCGGTGGGGACGAACTCGGATGAGATTCCCGCCGGTGAAGCCGTGACCAGGCGGCATCCCCGGATCCCCGACTCGTTGGGCTGGAGGCCCTGCGTGCATCCGGCATACACGATCGCCGGGTCCTCGGAGAGCACCTCGGGCTTGTGGATGTGCCCGAGCGCCCAGTAGTCCATCCTGGCCGCACGCAGGTCGTCCAGGCTGCACGGCGCGTACGGCTCGTGGCCGGGTCGCCCGCCGACGTTGGCGTGAAGCACGCCGATGGCGATCGCGTCGTCTCGCGCACGCGAGAAGCCGAGCGCGAGGTTCCCGGTCTCGGCAGCGGTGCGAAACGACTGGCCGTACAGCGCACAGACCGGCGCGTCATCGCGCTCGAAGACGATACGCTCGGCCTCGGCCGACGAGAAGACATGCACCTCGGGCGGCAGCTCGAGATCGAACGAGCGCGACGACGCGGGATCGTGGTTGCCGTGCGCGAGAAACACGCGGATCCCGGCCTCGGCAAGGCGCACGCAGGCGTCGCGGAAGGCGAACTCGGCCTGGAGTGACTTGCTCGCGCTGTTGTAGATGTCGCCGGCCAGGACGAGGAAGTCTGCCTGCTCGGCGATGCAGAGCGCCACCACACGATCGAGCGCCTCGTACGTGGAGGCCACGAGCGCGTCGCGCACACGCGCGTCGGTCGCGTCCACGCCCTTGAACGGGGCGTCGAGGTGCAGGTCTGCGGCGTGCACGAAGCGGACGGTGTCGGTCACGGCCCCTCCCGGAGCGTCGGCATCGTGCACAGTGTAGCGCGCGGGTCTGACACCGGGCGAAGTCCGCTAGCGCTCGTAGACGACCCCGAGTGTCGGGTGACACGGGCCGATGCACGTACCACCGGCGCCGACGCGCTCGAAGTCGACCGCATCGCGCACGAGCGCCTCGTTGTCCGGGGAGCCGTGGCTCGCATGGCACGACGCGCAGCCGAAGCCGCCGTCACGCACGTGCAGGCTGTGGAGTGCGCCCGCGCCCGCGTCCCAGAAGAAGCTCCCCGTGGCCGAGGTCGTGTCCTGCGAGGCCTCGTAGTAGACCTCGTACTTGTGGCAGTCGTAACACAGCATCGTGTCCTGGTACGGCGTCGTGCCGAGGTACGGCGACTTCAGGATCGGCGCCTCACTCGACGCGTGCGGCCCGGCGACAGTAGGCGCCCCCTCGGCGATCGCGTGGCAGTCGACGCAGTAGAGCACCGAGTCGTTGTCCCAGTCACCGACGAACGTGCTGGCGTTGATGGTGGTGGCAACCGACTGCTCGACCGCATGCACGCTGGCGTTGGTCACATCGAAGTCTGCCGAGATGTCAGCCGAGCCCTCGAGCCCGGCAGCATCCTGGTAGGCCGAGTGGCATGTGTAGCACAGCTGGTACTCGTTCGCGATCGGCTCGGCGGGCGCGTGCGCCGCCGTAGCGCCGAACGTGCCGAGGATGCGACCGTACGCCGCAGGCGCCGCGGCAACGGTAGACGTGGCCTCGTGCGCGTTGTGGCAGTCGGCGCACTCGACGTGGCGCACGAACGGCGCGGTCTCGGTGGAGACGTGTGTGTCCTCCACGGCACCGGCCGGATGTCGCGAGGGGCCGACGCCGCCGAGGTCGGCGATCGCAAGCGCCGGGGCGGAGCCCGCGCGCTCCACACCACCGGCGCGAAGCGTCTGGGTCTGACCTGTGTCGAACGCGTCGAGCGTGCCGTTGTGCTGGAAGACCTGCACACTCGGCGCCATGGCGTCGATCGGATTGCGGCTCCAGAAGCCGCCGTTGCCAACGACGAGCTCGTCGTTGCCGTCGCCGTCGATGTCGCCTCCGGCAAGCGAGCCGGTACTGTAGCCGGGGCCGGTGTCGTAGCGCAGCGGAGTGTCGAGTCCGCCGCCAGGAAGCTGCGTGAAGACGTTGATCGAGCTCATGAGGTCGGCGCCGCCGCTCACGGCCACCGAGACCTGCGTCCGCCCGGGCGTCGCGTCCGGCAACACCTCGTGGACGAGCGTGGCCCACGGCAGCGCACCCGCAGCGGCATCAACCGCGTAGCTGTAAAGCTCAACCCCGGCGGCGGAGTAGACGGTCAGGTGGTCGGCCGCCTCGTCGGCGTTGGCCACAACGATCTCCTGCCCGCCAGCTGCATCGGCATCGCCGATACTCGGACCGCGCACGCCAGCCTTAGCGGTGAACGTCGTCGTGACGACGAGCGAACCACTGCTACCGTCGATCACGTGGATCTCCGCCACATCGGCATCGGTGACCACGATCTCGGTGAGCGGATCGGCGTCGAGGTTGCCCACAGCCAACCCCGTGACGTCGGCGCCGAGGCCGGTCACCGTGTCGACAAGCGTGAACTCGGCCGCAAGTATGTCCCAGCGCAGCGCATAGAGCGTACCGGTGTCCGCATCGACCACGATGACCTCGGGCAGGTCGTCCGAGTCGGCGAGCACGTCGGCTATCGCGATGAACTCGGCGGTCACACCCGCGAGCGAGCCATCGATGCTGGCGAGCGCCACCGTGCCGGGACCGAAGTACGAGGTCAGACCCTTGAGCGGGTCCTGGATGAAGACGGTGATCTGCGCGGCGTCCGGGTCTGCCACCACAACGTCGGCGCCCTCCTGGCCGTCGATGTCGCCGACCGCCATCGCACCCGTGAGGTCGGCTGGCTCGTAGAAGCGCGGGCCGACGATCGTGCGTGGCACGTTCGAGGTGGCCTCGGTGCCCCAGACGGCCACAGCGCCAAACGCCGAGGTCGTCGTCTCGGGCGAGAACGCCGCCACGAGCTCGAGATCGACGGTCGCGTCGGCCGGGTACTGCAGCGAGGCGAGGTCGGTGGCTGCGGGGCCGTCGACGTCGTGGCAGGTCAGGCAGAGCGCCGAGCCCTCGACCTCGAGCAGCGTCGGGATCGGCACGCCGCTGCCGTCGTCACGGCCCATCGGCGCGTGACAGACCTGGCACTCGCCTACCAGCCGCTCGGCGTCCTCGGCGGGCCACTCGCCCGGGATGGTCGTCAGCACGGAGGACGCGGCGTGCGCCGAGAGCGCGTAGCTCGTCTCGCCCGAGTACGTGCCGCGCACGTCCTCGTGGCAGGTGAGGCACAGCGTCCGGTCGTTTGCGGTGATCGCTGCGGTCGCCGTGACCGAAGGAGGGGTTACCTGCGAGACGATGAGCGGCGCGATCTCCGAGCCGTGACCCACGTGGCAGATGCTGCAGCGGATCTTCGTGCCGTTGGCGGGATCGGGCAGCATCGAGTAGTGCACGGTCTGCTCGTAGATCTCCACGCCGTCAAAGCGGCTGTCCTCGCGGACCGTGTGACACGTGCCGCAGTACGCCGAGTCCTGGAACACGAGCTCGCCCACCTCGGTGCGCGAGCGGAGCAGCGACGGGTACGGCGTGTCGGTGGTGATCTTATCGGTCCCGTGCGCATCGTGGCAGCTGCTGCAGTACTTGACCGACGGGCCGAAGGGACTGGCGACCGGCGCAAGCGTGTGCACCGATGTCTCCTCAAACGACGCACCCACCGGCGTTCCGCTTCCGAGCGCGTCAACGCCGTGGCAGACGTAGCACAGCGCGGTGTCGCCGGTAGCCGAGGGAACCGCCAGGCCAAGTGCCGAGCTGGTCATCTCCCAGCTCTCGGCGTCCACACGGCCGAAGTCGCCGGGGGCGGTGTGCGCGCGGTGGCACATCGCGCAGGTGTCGGGAGTGGTTCCGGTGGCGACATGGGGGACCTCGGCAAACGCGATCGCGGGGATGGCGAGGACGAGCGCGCACGCGAGTGCGACGCCCGAGAGTGCCTTCGTCGGGCTGACTCCCTTACCCCGGATCATGTCACCGTCCCGATGTCGAAATCGCAGGCCCGTCGGACACGCCGGTGGCGAGGCCGCAGTACCCCTCACCACAGTATACGACGCTCACCCCCGGATTCATCCTTTCGCACAAGAATGCGGTCACAAGCAGCAGAGCCGGGGTGCGCACGATCGCAGCACCCCGGCCTCGATGCTTACTTGAGGGCGTTCACCACGGCCGTCTGCACCGCCGGGCTCACCGCGCCCGTGCCGCCTAAGATGCGCGCCTCGGAGATCAGGTCCTTGTTGGCCATGAGCGCGAGCCGCACGCCTTCGTACAGACTCGCCGAGGGGGTCAGCACCATGACCGAGCCGGCACGTCCCTGCAGCACGCCGCCGGCAAGGGCGTCGGGGAAGTTCTCGCCGGTGGCGATGGCGACCTTGTTCCACGACAGGCCCGCGCTCGAGACGCCGTAGTTCGCAACGGCGAGCGCGGTGGCATAGCGGTCGGCGCCCTGAAGGCGCGTG
>JAUSBY010000001.1 GCA_030651765.1 Coriobacteriia bacterium
GACGATGAAGGTCGTCTTGGCACCAGCCACCGTGGCGCTCTTGAGGTTGCCGCGCTCGTCGAACTCGTAGGTGCGCTGCGTGGCGCCGGTGAGCGCACCGGACAGGTTCCCAGCGTCAGTGTAGGTGTATGTCGATGCCGCAGAGGCGCCTGCCGCCGTGACGGTGTCACCCGTCTTGCGGCCGGTGTCCGGGTCGTAGGTGTAGGTGGCCGAGATGCCCGGTGCGCTTTGCGTCGTGAGCTTGCCCGCCGCATCGTACGAAGCGCTGGCGCTTCTTGAGTCGACGGTCCAGGCGGTCCGCCTGCCTTCCGCGTCACGCTCAGAGACCTGAGAAGGCAGGTTCACGCCTGAGGCCGTGACCGAGCGGGCGGTCTCCCGGCCATGCTCGTCGTACGTGATCTCGGTGACGAGCCCGGCATACTCGATCGTCGCCTCTGAGACCTTGGTGGCGGCAGTCGCGTACTCATAGGTCGTGATGACGTTCGGGGGCGCTTGCTTCGTGGGCGATTGCGCCACCTGCGTCGGGCGCGAGAGCGCGTCGTAGGAGGTGGTGGTGTGCTTGAGCTCGGCGCCGGCAGCGGTGAAGTGCGTCTCGGTCACGGCGCGCCCGAAGCCGTCGTAGCCGTACTCGACGCGCCTTCCGGCCGGATCGGTCGAACTCGCGACGCGGCCTGTACCGTCGTAGGAGGTCGCCGTCGTCTTGCCGCCCACGGACTCTGAGAGCACGCGTCCGGCACGGTCGTAGGCGCGTGTGGTCACCACTCCGTCGAAGTCGGTCTCGGTAAGCAGCTGCGAGAGCGTGTTGTAGGTCTTGGTGGAAGGCTGCCCGAGCTGCGCTGAAATCTGCCTGCCCAACAGGTCGTAGGCAAGCGTGGTTGCAGCCTGCTCTGGCGTGCCCGCGGCTTTCACGCTTTCGGTGAGCCTGTCGGCGAGGTCGTAGACCGAGGCATCGGTGACCGTGGCGCTCCCGCCTTCGACCGGACGGGTCTCGGCCACACAGTTGCCCGCCGCGTCGTACAAGAAGCGCGCCCAAGTGCCGTCGGCCGCCTTAGTCTCAAGGACCCGGCCTCCCGGCGAGTACACGGTGGTATCGGCCTTCTCATCGGGATTGCCCGGCGCGACGAGTGCGCTCGCACGGCCGAGCTCGTCGTAGACAGTGCGTGTGGCGGCAAGCGGGTCAGTCCCCCGCTTGTCGGGGGCCACATCTGCCGCCCACTCGGCGATGACGTTGCCTGCCGCGTCGTAGTGGCGCGTGGTGGTGCCTGTCACAGAGTGGACGGACTCAGGCGCCCATCCGCGCGGGTCGACCGTGTGGATCACCGTGATCACCTCGGCGCCATCTGCGTGGTGTTCCTCGCACGTGAGGTGCCCGAAGGCGTCGTAGGTGCTCACGACCCGGTCGATCCGCTGCCCGTCGGCCTCACGATACGATTCGACCACACGCCCGAGTGCGTCGTAGACGCTCACCTGCGCGGTGCCTGAGGCGTCTGTTGAGGAAAGCTGCCGCCCTGAGGGCGAGAAGGTGTTCACTTCGACGGTCACGCCTGTGCCGTCGGTGCGCGAGAGCATGTTTCCGAACGCATCGTAGGACGCCAGCTCGGTGACCGTCACCGCCGGAGAGCCAGAGGAGAGCACCACGCCCATATGTGACGTCAGCTGCGGCTCGCCTGAAGGCGCGAAGTCCTCGTAGGTGGAGACGGCGGAGACGCCGGAGCTGATCGCGCGGGACTCGCTGGTGGTCCGGCCGAAGGCGTCGTAGTTCCATGTGCTGCGGGCGCGCTCGCCCGCAGCGTTCAAGACCTGCTCCTCAACGAGAACGTTGCCAGCCGCATCGTATTCCCGGTAGGTCGTTGAGCCCGAAGGTGAAGTCTCCTCGATGACGCGGTCTCTCGAGCCGCCGGACGTCCCGTACACGTACGTTGTCTGCGCACCGTCCTCGCCGGTATCAGCCGCGAGGTTGCCGCGAGCGTCGTACGTCCAGGCGCGCACGCCGCCTTTCGCGTCGACCTGACGCACCATCGCCCCGCTCGGGGCGTATCCGTACGACGTCCACGCAGGCGTGCCGCCGACGTACCGCGGAGACGACCGCCGGGCTTGCGTGCCCGTGGGGTTCCATTCGGGCGTCTCGTACGTGTCTTGGCAGCCCTGCGTGCCGAAGCGCGTGACGGTCGCGCTCCTGCCCGCCGCCCAGTCGATCGCTCCAAGATCTAGGACTCCGGCCGCCCAGCCCTCGGGCCGCGGCGAGGCGTCGAAGGTCCACGACGCCTCGGGGACCTCAGCGACCGCAAGACCGCCGAGGTAGAAGACGCCAGGCTCCGTCGGCGTGCTGGCGTACGCGTACTGAACGGTCAGCTCGTCACTGGTGCCAGGGTGGTAGACGCAAGCATTCTGGGCCGTCGACGAGGTGTCCTCAGATAGCGGCGTGTACGTGACCGATCTCGTGCCTTCGCTTGTGGCGTACACAGCACCGGTGACGTGGCCGTCCTCGAGGCCGACCACGATGCTCTGCCCGTTGGCGGCCCGGATGGCAAGCTCACCGGCAACCGTCCGGTCATAGGCGACCGAGATGCCGTTGTTGTCGCGCTCCTCGACGAGCGCTCCGGCTTCATCGAACAGGGCCGAGGCGCCGTCTTTGTAGGCAATCTGCCAGCCCAGCCCGGCACCGACCGTCTCCCGCGTGAGCTCGGCGTACAGGCCCTCGGACGGCACGTAGCTTCCGCCGCGCAGGTAGAACCGGAAGGACTCACCGGTCTCGTCGACGTAGTCGGCCACACTCGCGCTCGCCTCGATGCTCTGCTCGAAGTTGAAGCGCCAGCCCGGACCGAACGCGCCGGTTCCCGCCGACCCAGAGTCGTAGTGCCTGCTCAATCGCGCCGCCGGGCCGTGAGAGGCGATGGCGAGATCGGTCACCGAGAGGGCGAGCGTGCCCTCATCAAGAACCGCGCGTGCGTCGTGTCCTGCAAGCTCACCGATCTCGTAGTCCGTGTCTGCCGGCAGCTGGTTGACGGAGACGGTGCGGGTATCGAGCGAGACGCGAACCTCCGGGATGCTGGTAAGCGAGACAGACGACGGCGTGCCATACGGCAGCACCTTGAACGAGTAGGCCGCAACTCCGTTCATCGCCGTTCCGGACATCTTTGCGTAGAACGGCCGCGGGTCGTCACGGAGATCAAGCCCCCCGGCCAGCCCGAACTGATTGGCCGTGGTGTTGGCCGGAAGACCCGCGATCGCGGTGTCAGACGGGAAGAGCCCTTTGCCTTGCGTGCTCCAGCTCGTGGCTGGCGCCGCCACAGACGCAACCTGGCGGTACGCATAACCGTCATAGAGGTAGATCCGGTAGCTCGTGGCCGCCGTGCATGCGGGCCAGGAGAGATCCACCCATCCCCTGCCGCGATCGGCGCTGTCGTTGCGGACATCGGACAGCCCGTCACCGTCGGTGTCGGACTCGACGAACCACTCGGCGGTGGCGCCGGTGGTCGCGGCGGGCAACACCGGAGTGAATTGCTGCCAGCCCGTCCATTCCGACCAGACCTTGATCGAGTTGATGCTCGCGCGCCAAGCCGCGCGCGCTCTGACGAAGTACGGGGTCGCCTGCTTCCAGCCGCCTGACGGCGCAGTCAGGTTGCGGGCGGACGCCGTACCGGTGCCCGACATGACCGAGACGGGTGGCGCCTGCGGGGACTCGGCGACTTCGATCTCCCAGTCCGTCTGGGCATCCGGGCTCACGTAGGTCCACTTGACCTGCGGCAGGATGGTCTCGGTCGCAGCCGGTACCGCCAGGGTGATCTGGGGAGGCTTGGCGTAGTAGACCGAGACGAGCGGCTTCTCCTGGTTGCGCTCGACCGACTTGAACGCGAAGTGCGCGCCCGGGCTCGCCTCGAGCTGCACCGTGCACTGGCTCGTGCCCTCCTGCTGCCAGTATTGCAGCGCCGAGGTGATGTCCTGGCCGGTCCACCAGCCCTCCTCAAGCCCGACCGCGCTGTTGCTTTCGATCGGCTCGGTGTCGGGGCGGTTGTCCCAGGTGGCGCCGGCGATGTGGACGTCGCTTGAGCATCGCTTCGCACTGACGCTACCCCACACCGCCGTGCTCGCGTGGAACAGCCAGACCCGGCCGAGGAGCGGCTCGTGGCCTGTGGCCTTCTTGGCCGCAAGGTCGCTCACGAGCGAGACCGGCAGCTTGATCAGCCCGTACTCCGTCCAATTGGCGGCGGGGTTGTTGGAGTTGAGCCAGATGAAGTTGGAGCCGGAGTAGTTCGTGCCTGTGTAGCCGGGCCGGCTCGAGATGTAGGTATCAAGCGGCGTGCCCTCGGCGTACAGGGTGGGGTCGATGTAGACCGGGTACACCCGCTCGGAGTCGTCGAGCCAGGCGCGGTCTGCGACAACATCGAGCCTCCAGGCGTCGCCGTCTTCAATCAACTTGTAGTGGACGCGGTCGGTGAACGCCGGACCAATCTCTCCGGCGCTCGAGTCCCACATACACGAGGCGGGGATCACGATGTGCGGCTCGTCGCTGCCCTTCATGAAGAGGGAGATCGAGCCGTCGTCCTCCAAGCGAGGCTCAAGACCGTCGGTCTGAAGCCTGAAGCTGTAGGTGTTCTCTGGCGCGTGCGTGGCCAGCACGATCGTCTCCTTGAGACCGCCTGGGAGCGACTCGTACTGAAGCGTCGCGCCTGCAAACGCGTCCTCGTAGACGAGCTCGGTCTCGGAGATGACCTCGGCTACCGCGTCGGCGGGATCGAGCTGGGCGCCGTCGCGCGTCCCGTTCCACACCGGGCGGAGCGAGACGCTCAGCTCACCTTTGCGCAGACTGACCGCGCCATCGGCAAGGTCCGCGGGCAGCTCGACCTCAAAGGAGTTCGCACCGTTGACCAGTACGTCTGTGCCCTCGCGCTCCTCTTCCACGAGCGAGGTGTCGATCTGCTCGAACTCCCCGGTCGTATCATCCTCGTAGTGGATGGGCTCCGAGTAGTACTCGGCGAGCACGCCCCCGTCTTCCAGCAGCAGGTACCGGGAGTCCTCGGTGCGCTCGTCAACGAGCTCCTCGACAACGGCCGGCATGTCATCAGCGGACAGCAGCTGTTCGAGCTCCGAGGCTCCTGAAGGGTCGGCTAGCGGTTGTGCGGCGGCGGCCGGCGCCCTCACCGCGACCGGTCCCAACACGAGTGCGACAGACAGGCTGCACGAGAGCGCGCGGCTAAACAGCCGCCTCCGGACACGGTTCACGAAAGCCCCCCCCCGACCCTCTTCGGTCGAGTCCGTGCCCAGCGGCCCCCGGCCCATGGGCGCACTTGAAGATGTGGAGAAGGTATCGCACCTGCATGCACAGCGCAAGAATGAGGCATACGCCGCACTGCATGAGGGTACGCTGCGGCGTACCCAGCCCCCCTCGTGGTGCGGGCATCGCTGGCGGTATGCTTGGTCCGCAGCGCACGATACTCGTAGACTTGCCTTACGCTCCCAAGGCTATGGAGGACCTGATGACCAACACCCCCGGTGCACCCGAGACCCCGAGCACTCCTCGCCCGCGGCGCCGCGCGGTCTTGCGCTGGCTCGTCCCGGCACTGGCGCTTGCGACCTCGCTCACCCTCTCCTACGGCGCGTACTTGCTCGCCTCCTACTCGTGGGACCAGGTCGTCTCGTACGAGAGTCCGTACACGTCGATGACCGGCGCCGACTTCTCGGGCGTCCGTCCGTCGCTCGCCGAGCCCGTGCCCGGCGCGACGCCCCGGCGCACCGTGCTCGTGCTCATCGACGGCCTCCGCGACGACGCCTCGCGAACGATGGCGTCCATCTCCGGCCTGCGGGCGCGCGGCGCCGACGTCCGGCTCACCGCACCCCAGCCGAGCCTGTCCTATCCCACCTGGACGACCATCATGAGCGGCGCTCCGCCTCAGATCAGCGGCGTCACCACCAACTGGTTCGAGGGGCCGGTGGCGGTGGAGACTCTCCTCGACGTGGCGGCGGGCTCCGGCCGCACGGTGGCGGTCTCGGGACCGGCGGACCTCGACGACATGTTCCGCGCATCCGAGGTCGCCACCGCCTCGGCTCTCATCGAGTGGGACTACGAGGGCTACCGCTCGGCCGAGGTCGTGGATAACGCGCTCGCGCTCGATGAGGGACTTGGCGGAGCGGACTTCCTGTTCGTGCTGCTTCCGGATGTGGACAACACCGGTCACAGCTTCGGCGGCGCGTCGGCCGAGTACGCCGAGGTGGTGGCGAAGGTGGACGCCGACCTCACGCGCTTGATCGAGGGACTCGACGACGGCGAGACCGTCTTCATCGTGCTCCCTGACCACGGCCACATCGACACCGGTGGCCACGGCGGCTGGGAGGAGCCCGTCATCCGCACGTTCGCCGCCATCGCCGGCCCCGGCGTGAGGCCGGGCGTCTCCGAGGCGCAGTTGGCCGACATCGCGCCGACCGTCGCCGTGCTCGCCGGCATGCAGGCCCCCTTGCAGGCCACCGGGACCGCGATCGATGACGTGCTCGCCGACACCAACGGCAGCGCCAGGGATGCCGAGTTCGTCCGCGGCGCCGGCATCTCGCTCTCCTACGTGAGGAAGGTCCTCGGCGACGAGGGGCTCAACGGCATCGAGTCCATAGCGGCACCTGCGGATCTCGCACCGCTCCGCGCCGATGCGGATGCGACACGCCTCGCCGAGGAGCGCGCCACACGCCGGCCACTCGCCATCGGCATCTACGCCGCGATCGCCGTGCTGCTCGCGGTCATCGGGATCGCATCGTGGCGCGCGCTCGTAGCGGCGCTCGCCGGGACCGCCGCCTATGCCGCCGCCTACAACGCGCTCTTCTTCGGGATGCACGAGCTGCGGTGGTCGCTCTCGGCGTTCAACGACGAGGCGATGCTCGAAGCGTTCTTCAACCAGCGCATGCTCGAGGCGGCGCTCTCCGGCCTGCTCGCGTGCGTCGTCGCAGGACTCGTCTACGTCGCGCTCCGTCGCGAACCCAGGGGTCCGGGCAGCGGGTACGCTGCCGAGTGGCTCGCCCTCGGGGGCGCCACGGTCCTTGTCGCCCAGGCGGTACTCCTCGCGCAGGTTGGGACCTACCTGTGGCGCTGGGGCGCCGAAGTCGCATGGATCCTGCCGAACATGCGGGAGGCGTTCAAGTACGACCTCGACCTCATCCAGATGACCGCGCTCGGCGCCGCGGCGGTCGCCGGGCCATTCATCACGCTGGCAATCGGTCGGCTCCATCCAAAGACCCGGAAGCGCACGCCGTGATACCCGGCGTGGTACTGGTCGTCGTGGGAGTGTCCGGCACGCTGTTCGCCGAGTGGCGCGGGTACGCCGGGCTCGACCGGGTATTCAAGCCGCTGGCATCGGCCGGCTTCCTGCTTGCCGCGCTTGGCGCGCCCGCGTGGGCCCTGCCGACTGGCACGGCCTGGTTCCTGTTCGCCGGGCTCGCGCTTTCGGCGATAGGCGACGTGCTGTTGCTCGGCGGGCGCGAAGGCGCCCCGATGGCCGGCATCGCCGCGTTCGCGCTCGCTCACGTCGCCTACGGGAGCTGGTTCGTCAGCACGGGAGTCTCGTGGTGGTGGGTCGCGCCGGTCGTCGTCTTCCTCGCGATCGGACATCTCGCGTGGACCGTCCTGGACCCTCACGTACGCGGCCGCCTTCGGCTCCCGGTTCGCGGGTACGTGGCGCTCGTCTCCCTGATGGCCGCGTGCGCGATCGCAACCGGCCTGCAGGCGCTCATGACGGGTGCGGCCGCGGTAGAGTTCCTGCTGCCTGCCGTGGGCGGGGCGCTATTCTACCTCTCGGACCTGGCCGTGGCCCGCCGCCGATTCATCACGGGGTCGCTTCTCGACCGAGTCTGGGGGCTCCCCCTCTACTACGTGGCGCAGCTGCTGATCGCGAGCGCCGTGACCTGAGACAGATGAGGGCCGCCACCTGTGCGGGTGACGGCCCTCGGTAGATTCGCTCTCGGTTACGATCCGGTGTCCGGATCGACGGTCGTGGTCGGTTCGACGGTACTTGTCGGCTCCACGGTGCCCGTCGGCTCGACCGAACCGTCACCGGGGTCGCCATCGTCGACGACGCCGTCATCGGGCGCGATGCCGAGCCACGACATGAACTTGGCGATTGCGCGCTGCAGACCCGGCGGCAGCTGGGAGCGGGTGCCGGCGTCTAGCTCGGCCTGCATCCGTTCGAGGTTCGTCTCGAGACGCGAGAGCGCGTTGGCGATGCCGGTGCGCTTCGGCTCGGGGGCGCCAGATGCCTCCTGGCTCCGGACACGATCCCTATCCCGATCGCGCTCCTTGACCGCGTCACCGGGGTTCTCCGGCTTGTTGCCGCGCTTGGCAGTGGCATCCTTGCTGGCGCCACGCCCGCGTTCCGGCTCGACGTCGGCCGAGATATCCTCGTCTGCCTCCGTCACCGGCTCCGAGACTGCGGCAGGCTTGCCTTTGCCGCTAGGGCTCGCAGGCACGCCGCCCTTCTTCGCCAACGCGAGCGATGGCAGCGACAGGGCCAGCACGAGCACGAGAATGAGCGTGATGATGACCGTACGTTTCATTCAGCACCTCCGGTTGACAGGACTCACGTCCTACACGTCACTATCGGGTGCTCTCACCCCTGCTTGAGCACGAACCGACAGACGGCCACACGCCGAGCGTGCGCGGTGCGCGCGGGTGACACGGGCCACGGACGCCCGACGGGCGGGCCTGCTAGCGCGCGTGCGCGGTCAGTCGCAGCAGCCACGCCATGTTGCGGCCGAGCGTCTCCATCGTCGCCATGCCCTCGTCATCATCGGCCACGGCGCCCGACGCCCCGCCGATGCCGACGTTCCAGTAGCTCGACCCGACGGTCACCATCTCCGTGATACCGAAGAAGTGATTGATCGAGTCGAGCGCGTGCATCGCGCCCGCCCTGCGCACCGCCACGACCGCCGCTCCCGCCTTGCGCGCCATCATGCCGGTGTTCGCCCTCGAGACGTAGCCGGCGCGGTCGATGAGCGCCTTCGTCTCGGGCGTCACGTCGGCGAAGTAGACGGGCGAGCCGATGATGATCCCGTCGGCGGCGTCCATCTTCTCGATGCAGCTGTTGATGATGTCGCGACGCCCGTGGCACCGCCGGTCGCGGACTTCCCGGCACTTCAGGCACACGGTGCAGCCCTCCGCACGCTGTCTCGCGAGCTCCACGAGCTCGGTCTCAATCCCTTCGGCTTCGAGCACGTCGAGTACCCGCCGTAGCATGAGCGACGTGTTGCCACCCTTGCGTGCGCTGCCGGAAAACGCCACGACCTTCATCGGCATACCTCCTCGCCGGTCACACGAACTCGCCGGATGCGACCACATGCGCACCGGCCGCCCGCATCTCACCTAGTGCTCGCTCGCCATCGCCTTCGGCCAGGTCCACCGCACGGCACCCGTCCTCGATCACGGTCACGCCGAATCCGAGCCCGATCGCGTCAAGCACGGTGGCCTTGACGCAGTAGTCGGTGGCCAGGCCACAGACTACGAGCTCATCGACGCCATGGGTCCGGCAGTACTCGGCCAGGCCGGTGTCCTTCTTGTGACCGTTGTCGAAAAACGCGCTGTACGAGTCGATCGCGGGGTCGGTGCCCTTGCGCACCACGTGGTCGACACTCCCGACATCAAGTCCGGAGTGCAGCGACGCGCCGGGCGTGTTCTGCACGCAGTGGTCGGGCCAGAGCACCTGGTCGATACCGCCGAGTTCGATCACCTCGCCGGGTGCCCGTCCCGGATGTGCCGACGCGAAGCTGCCGTGATCGGCCGGATGCCAGTCCTGCGTGGCCACCACGAGCGCGAATCTCGGTGCGAGGGCGTTGGCGACGGCCACGACGGCATCGCCCTCGGGCACCGGCAACGCGCCGAACGGCATGAAGTCGTTCTGCATGTCCACCATGATCAGCGCACGCATGGCCCCTCGCCCTCCTCGATCGCTTCAGCCGAGCCGGCGGGCAGCCAGTATGAGCGCCGTCTTGCGCTCGTGAAGTCCCAGCTCGACGCCGACCTTGTACACGTGCGGGTTCAGGAAGCGCCGGTGGCTCGGGTCGAGCCGCTCCAGCTGCGAGATCGCGCGAGCCCGACTGTCCTCGAGTGGCGGCGTATCGTAGACGACCTCGCCAGCAGTCATCACCGGCACGAGCAGCTCCTCGGCCCTGTTAGAGCCACAGTACGACGTTCGGCGCGTCGCATCGGCAGGATCGACCATGACGCACTGCTCCATCGGCTCGGCGAGCTCGTCGTAGATCATATCGCCCGAGAAGCGCCCGTCGGCATCGGAGAAGCGCCGCACGCGCAGCAGTCCGGGAGTCGTCACCTTGGCGGCCTGCTCGGAGACCTTGACCCGGGGTTCCCACTGTCGGCCGGGCCGCCTGATGGCCGAGAGCTTGTAGACGCCGCCGAGTGCGGGCTGGTCGTACGCTGTCACGAGCCTGGTTCCCACGCCCCACACGTCGATCGCAGCGCCCTGCTCCTTCAGGCTGCCGATCGTGTACTCGTCCAACTCGTTGGATGCGTAGATCCGGGCCTCCGTGAAGCCGGCGGCGTCGAGCATCTCCCGCGCGCGCACCGACAGCCATGCGAGGTCCCCCGAGTCGATCCTGATGCCGATGAGGTCCTGGCCCGCCTCACGGAGCCGGTTGCCCGCGACGATCGCGTTGCGCACGCCCTCAAGGGTGTCGTACGTGTCGACGAGAAGCACCGCGTTGTTGGGCATCGCGTCGGCGTACGCGAGAAAGGACTCGAGTTCGCTCTCAAACGCCATCACCCAGCTGTGCGCATGGGTACCGCCGATGGGGATGCCATGCCTCGCGCCGGCCAGCACGTTGGAGGTGGCCACGCATCCGCCGACGAACGCCGCCCGGCTCGCCGAGATGGCACCGTCGGGCCCTTGCGCGCGCCGCAACCCGAACTCGATCACCGGGTCACCCTCGGCAGCGAGCCGCACGCGCGCGGCTTTCGTGGCCACGAGCGTCTGGAAGTTCACGATGTTGAGCAGCGCGGTCTCCACGAGCTGGCACTCATCGATGGGGCCGGTCACCCGTAGGAGCGGCTCGTTCGGGAACACGACCGTTCCCTCGGGCACCGCGAGCACGTCTCCGGTGAAGCGAAGATCCACCAGCCGCGCCAGAAAGTCCGGGGCGAACAGTGGCGCGCCGTCGCGGCCGGAAAGCGTCGCGAGATAAGCCGCGTCCTCGGCCGAGAAGCTCAGGTTCCGAAGGTAGTGAAGCGCATCGGCCAGTCCAGCCGCCACGGTGAACCCGCCCTTGAACGGCTGGTCCCGGAAGTAGAGGTGGAAGCACGCGTCGGTCCCGACCAGCCCGGCGCGCCAGTAGGCCGACGCCATGGTGATCTGGTAGAGATCCGTCAGCATCCCGGAGACCCGGCCGGGGCTCGCCTCGTGTGCCACGGTGCTCCCTTCGGCAGACACGCCTCTCAGGATAGCAGGAGCCCCGAAACTGGCCGGGGACCACCGTCGATCCGGCGGTCCCCGGCCGTGGCGAACGACGCCCCGCTCAGGCGTCCATACCCATGACGTCGACGAGGTACGTGTCGCCGACCCGCTTGATCTCGAAGTTCTCCTGATACTGGCTCTCGCTCCAGTCGGCTCCGTCCGTCAGCCGCACGAAGATGAGATACGTACCGTCTTCAGCGAGCGCCGCCTCGGTCATCTGCGCGAAGGCGAGGCCCTCGCCGCCCTCGCGAAGATAGTCTTGCGGCCGCGCGGCCAAGTCGGCCCTGAGCCGCTCGGTGCCCATCGCCGCGAGCGCGTCGGCGTCGCCAGCGTACTGCGCGCGGATGAAGTCCATCGCGAGGCGCTGCACGGCGGCGTTCTCCTCCGGCGGCAAGTCGCCTTCGCTGGAGTCGACGATCGCCACCTCCTCGCCGTCGATCGTCTCGAGGCGCACCGTGAGCTCATCGACTTGCTCGCGCAGAGTCGCGTTCTGGTCCTCGAGCGCGTCGATCTCGCGCGCGAGCGGGAGCGGGAGCTGCCGCGCGATCGCAGGAACGCTCATCGCGCCCACGGCGAGGATCGCGATCACCGAGGCGGCGACAGCCGCGATGCGCCAGCCCCACCCGCCAGCGGGTCGGGGCACATACGCAGGCCGGGGAACGTAGCGCTCCCTCGGCACGAAGGCGTCGGCGAGGCCCGCGAGCCTGGAGACGACCTCCCGCGTGTGCTCATACTCCGCGGCGCACCCATCGCATTCGGCAAGATGGGCGGCGAGCCGCGCCGACTCGGCGTCGGTGAGGTCGTCGGCTATGTACGACTCCAGTGCATCACGCACGTCGCTGCAGTTCATCGTGACACCTCCTGTCCGGTACGTCCGAGAGCGGCCTGAAGGGCGGCGAGCGCCCGGTTGATGCGGGACTTGACGGTTCCGGCCGGGGTGCCGAGCACCTCGGCGATGTCGGCCACCTTGAGATCGCGGAAGTACCTGAGCGCGATAACTTCGCGGTGGTCGGGCGAGAGCGTCTGTATCGCGCGCATGAGGTCGATCCCGTCCTCGGGCCCGTCCCACACGAACGCTTGCGGCTCGGGCGGCTCCTCCATGGGCAACACACGCCCCCGGCGTCTGAGCGCGGTGTTGCACGTGTTGATGACGATCCTGGACACCCACGCACCGAAGCGCGCCGGATCCCTGAGGGACTTCAGGTTCACGTACGCCTCGGCAAGCGCGTCCTGCACGGCATCGGCGGCGTCCCACTGCGAGCGTGTGATGGCGTACGCCGTCGCGTACAGCGAGCGCTCATGGCGCCGGACGAGCGTGGTGAACGATCTCGTATCGCCGGCCAGCGCGCGGGCAACGAGCTCCTGGTCTTCCATACGCTCCTCCTTCCTGTCACCGTACCTGACGCGCCGGTGACACAAAAGGTTCCATCCGCGCCCCACGCCGACTTGACGCCGCCTCGCGAGCGGCGTAGCGTGTCGTGATACCTGACAACATGGGTCAGAATGGTAGGGATAGATCGATGCGCCTCTCGGCACGCAGTGAATACGGACTGCTCGCTTTGGTCGACCTGACGACCGCACCCGGCGGATCGCCGGTAGCGGCACGCGAGATCGCCGAGCGCCGCGGAATCCCGTCGGCGTTCCTGGAACAGCTCCTTGCCGATCTGCGACGCGCCGGGATCGTGCGTTCCACGCGTGGCGCGCACGGCGGCTTCGCGCTTGCCCGTGACGCATCGGCGATCACGGCCCTCGAGATCGTCGAGGCGCTCGAGGGGCCGATCGTGCCATCGGTCTGCATGCCCAGCGACTGCGACCGGGAGGGCGGGTGTGCTGCCGCGACGGTGTGGACCGATGTCGCAGGCGCGGTACGCGATGCCCTGGGCGGGTTCACGCTCGCACGGCTAGCCGAAGACCAGTCGCGCCTCGACCGCAGCCCACTGACCTGCACACCACGGAGGAACAGCTGATGGAACGAACCTCGTATCTTGACTACGCAGCCACCACCCCGGTCGATCCGCGGGTGGTCGAGGCGATGCTCCCCTACTTCACCGAGCGGTTCGGTAACGCCAACAGCCTGTACGCACTCGGGCGCGAGGCGGCGCGCGCGCTCGAGGATGCACGGGAGCGCGTTGCCCGCTCGATCGACGCCGCGCGACCGGACGAGATCATCTTCACCTCGGGCGGCACCGAGTCCGACAACACCGCACTCATCGGCCTGGCCACCGCCGGCGGAAGGAGCAGCGGTCACATCATCGTCTCGGCCTTCGAGCACCACGCCGTACTCGAGCCCGCGTGGTGGCTCGGCAAGCACGGCTTCGAGGTGACCGAGCTCACCCCGCACCCCGATGGCACCGTGCACCCCGACGATCTGGCTGCCGCGCTCCGCGACGACACCGTGCTCGTCTCGGTCATGCACGGCAACAACGAGATCGGCACGATCCAGCCCATCGCCGAGCTTGCGGCGGTCACTCACGCCGGGGGCGCGCTCTTCCACACCGACGCGGCGCAGACGCTCGGCAAGATCGAATTCGACGTCGCCGCACTCGGCGTGGATGCCGCGTCCTTCTCCGGCCACAAGATCTACGGGCCGAAGGGGACCGGCGTGCTGTACCTCAAGGGCGGCACGCGACTGTCGACATACCTGATGGGCGGCGGCCAGGAGTCCAAGAAGCGCAGCGGCACGCAGAACGTGGCGGGCAACATCGGGTTCGCGACGGCGCTCGAGCTCATGGACGCCGAACGACCGGCCGAGGCCCCTCGCCTGACCGCGCTGCGCGACCGGCTCGTGAGCGAACTCCTCGGCGAGATCGAGTACGCGCAGCTGAACGCCGCCGAGGCCCCCGAGCGCCTGCCGCACATCGCGAACTTCGTGATCCCCGGCGTGGAGGGTGAGGCCATGCTGCTCCACTTGGATGCCGCCGGCATCGCGGTGTCCACCGGCTCGGCGTGCAGCTCGGGCTCGCTCAAGCCGAGTCACGTGCTGCTGTCCATCGGCTGCCCGGTGGAGTTCGCGCACGGCTCGCTCCGCGTGAGCCTCGGCCGCTTCACCACCGACGAGGACATCGACCACCTCATCGGATCGCTCGCTCCTGTCGTGGAGCGGTTGCGCTCGATGAACCCTCTGTACGAGAAGACCGTCGCCGAGCTGGCCGGCACACACGAGTAGGAGACACCCCATGATTTACAGCGACAAGGTGATGGACCACTTCGGCAACCCGCGCAACGTGGGCGTGCTCGAAGACGCGGATGGCACGGGCGAGGTGGGCAACCCGGTCTGCGGCGACGTCATGAAGATCACCATCAAGGTGGACGACGACAGAATCGGCGACATCCGGTTCCAGACCCTCGGCTGCGGCGCGGCGATCGCCACCTCCTCGATCGTGACGGAGATGGCCAAAGGCATGACGCTTGCCGAGGCGGTCGCTATCACCAAGAGCCAGGTGGCCGAGGAACTCGGCGGCCTGCCGCCCGCCAAGATGCACTGCTCGGTGCTCGCCACCGACGGACTCAAGAAGGCTGTGGACGACTACCTCGTGAGCCAGGGCCGCGAGCCGATCGCCGTCGGCACGATCGCACATGACGATCCCGACTTCGACCCGCACGCCGAGGAGCACGACGAAGCCTGCGAAGTGTAAGGGTCCCGCCCGAAAGGTGCGCACAATGACACGGACGGCCGTGGCCATGAGCGGCGGCGTGGACTCGTCGGTCGCCGCCGCGCTCCTGCTCGAGGCCGGCCGGGACGTCTTCGGCGTCACGATGCGGCTCGGCCTCGCCGAGATCGCCGGCCGCCAGTGTTGCGGTGAGGAGGAGGTTCTCCACGCCCGTCGCGTCTGCGACATGCTCGGCATTGAGCACGTGGTCGTGGACATGGCCGAGGAGTTCCGGGCCGAGGTCGTTGAGCCGTTTGTCGACGCGTACGCCGCCGGGCTCACCCCCAACCCGTGCGTGCGCTGCAACGAGCGCGTGAAGCTCGGCGCCTTCGCCGAGCGCACGCGCCGACTCGGCGCGGACGAGCTCGCCACGGGTCACTACGCCCGCACGGTCAGTGAGGACGGTACGGTGTGGCTCGAGCGGGCCGCGGACGCCGCCAAGGACCAGTCGTACTTCCTGTACCGGGTCGTTCCCGACGTGCTCGAGCGCCTCGTCTTCCCCCTCGGCACGCTCACTAAATCCGAGGTGCGCGCCCGCGCACATGCGCTCGGCCTGCCCACCGCCGCACGACGCGAGAGCCAGGAGGTCTGCTTCACCGACGACCACGCGGCACTCGTGGCGCACACGCATCCGGAGGCGCTGACGCCGGGACCCATGCTCGACGCGGCCGGCCGTACGCTCGGCACGCATCGCGGGCTCGCGCGGTACACGGTCGGGCAACGTAAGGGTCTCGGCCTCGGCGGACCGGAAGGCCCGTTCGTCGTGATCGCGCTCGACCCCGGGAGGAACGCACTCGTGCTCGGTCCGCCCGCCGCACTCGACCGGACCGCTGTCACGCTCTCCGACGCCATCTGGCGGCTCGATGGACCGGCGACTGTCGGCGCGCAGATCCGCTACCGGGCCACGCCGCTCGAAGCGACCGTGACCCCGGACGGACCGGCGAGGCTCGACGTACGGTTCTCCGCTCCCGCCCGCGGACTCGCGCCGGGCCAGTCAGTCGTGCTCTACCAGGGGGACCGCATCGTCGGCGGGGGCATTCTGACCGCCTCGCAGCCGTAAGCGCATAATCCGCATGGTATTAGTGCGCTTCAAAGCCTTGCCGTCGCCTCCTGCGGTGCGTATCGTGCAAGCAAGGACACCGCGCCACCTGTGAGGAGACGTCATGCCGAGCATCGAACCCACCGTCGCCGAGACGATCGGCGCTACCCCACTCGTCCGCCTGAACCGGCTCGCCGCCGGCCTTTCTGCCGCCATCGCGGTCAAGCTCGAGTCGCGCAACCCCGGCGGCTCGGTCAAGGACCGGATCGCGCGCGGGATGCTCGACGACGCCGAGTCGCGCGGCCTCATCGAGCCCGGCCGCTCGGTCATCGTAGAACCCACCTCCGGCAACACGGGCATCGCGCTTGCCATGATCGGAGCGGCGCGCGGCTACCGCGTCATCCTGACGATGCCCGAGTCCATGTCCGTCGAACGCCGCAAGCTACTTGCCGCGTACGGCGCCGAGCTCGTACTGACACCACGAGGCGACGGGATGCGTGGCGCCCTGGACGCGGCCGACCGTATCGCGGCCGAGACCGACGAGGCGTTCATCCCCCGCCAGTTCGACAACCCGGCCAACCCCGCCGCCCACTATGCCACCACGGGCCCGGAGATCGACGCGGCACTCGGCGCCGAGGTGCTCGGCGCGTTCGTCGCCGGCGTCGGGACGGGCGGGACCATCACCGGTGTCGGTCGCTACCTGGGCGAACACCGGCCGGACGCGAGGCGCGTCGCGGTCGAGCCCGCGGAGTCACCGATCATCTCCCAGAAGCTCGCCGGCGAGGAGCTCACGCCGGCACCGCATGCGATCCAGGGCATCGGCGCCAACTTCGTCCCCTCGGTTCTCGACCTCGACGTGCTCGATGAGGTGCTGAGCGTCAGCGGAGCCGATGCGATAGCGATGGCCCGCCGCCTCGCAGCCGAGGAGGGACTCTTCGTCGGCATCTCGTCCGGCGCCAATGTGGTGGCGGCGCTACGCCTTGCCGCACGGCCGGAGCTTGCTGGCACGCTCGTGGTGACCGTCGCACCGTCCACGGGCGAGCGGTACCTCTCCACGCCGCTTTGGGAAGGCTACGGGGCGTAGGCGATGCGTGTCTCCCAGCGACTCGACTACACGCTCAGGATGCTTGTGGCACTCGCACGACTGCCCGAGGGCACGTGGGCGGCCTCCGGGGAGCTCGCTCGCGCCCTCGGCATGCCCCGCCGGTTCGGCGAGCAGCAGATGACGGCGCTCGCCAAGACCGGCCTCGTCACGTGCAAGCGCGGTGCCGCAGGCGGCTGTGCGCTCATGAGGCCAGCCGGGGAGGTCACCGTGCTCGATGTCGTCAGGGCGGTTCAGGGCGATGCGCTCGACGTCCCCCACGCGTCCACGTCGGCCACGAGCGCGATGTGGACGGACGTGGCCCGTACGCTGGGCGAACGGCTTGCGTCGACCACGCTGGCGGACCTCGCGCGAGAGCAGGCCGACATCGACGCGACCGCTGAGACGATGTACTTCATCTGAGGCGTCGGCACCCCTGTACGTGGCACGGGCATTGCTCCACACACCACACGAATCGTCTGACGAGGGGCCCGATGGACCGCAGGTCACACGCAACGAACGTGCTCGCACTAGCGCTTATCGCCGTAGCGCTCGTGGGGATCGTCACGCCCGTGTGCGAGATGCCCGAGTGCGATGCCACGGCCAGCCTCTCCGCGTGTTCGGACGTCGTCCCTGCCTGCGGCGACTGTGACGACGAGACCGTCATCATGAAACACACGCCGGACGAGGCCACAGCCTCGGCGCCGATAGCGGTCGCCGACCTCGTCGCGGCGCCGGCCGAGATACCCGGATCCCCCCTCGCCCTCGTGGCGTTCACCGTGCCCGAACCGGATGCGACGGGCGCCCCGCCCCCGCTCGACCCGCTCGGGGTACGCCTCAGCATCTAGAAGACACTCCTCGCACCTGCCGTGACCGGCCCTGTCCGCACGGCTCGCTGTGCTCGTTTCCGACACGAGGAGTGTCACTGTGGATCTGTTCTTGCCTATGCTCACGCTGGGACTCGTAACGAGTCTCCACTGCGTGTCGATGTGCGGCCCGATGGTCGTCACCTATGCCCTCAAGGGCACCGAGGACGGCACCGTCGCGCAGCGCGTCGTACCAAATCTCGCCTACCAGTCGGCAAAGATCGCGAGCTACATGCTCGTCGGTCTGCTGCTCGGGGCGATCGGTTCGGCGTTCAACCTTGCTGCCATCCGACCCTACGTGATGGTGGCTGCCGGCGCGTTCATGATCGTGCTCGCGCTCGGCATGACCGGCCGTTTCCCGTGGGCCGCCAGGCTGACGCCGCGACCGCCGCGCTTCCTCATGCGTGCGCTCACCGCGACACGCCGCAAAGCGGTCTCCGATGCCGACAACGACCGATCGTCGCTGGCCACGCCGATCACATTCGGCCTGCTCACCGGTCTGATGCCATGCGCTCCGCTCGTGGCCGCACAGCTCAACGCCGCGGCAAGCGGCAGTGCGGTGAACGGTCTGGTGGCGATGTTCGCCTTCGGCCTCGGCACCGCCCCGTTGATGCTCGCTTTTGGCACCGCGTCCAGCATGATCCCGCGTCGCATCAAGGAGCGCGTGATGGTGGTGCTCGCCGTGGTCGTACTCGTCTTCGGCGTGACGTACCTGAACCGGGGCGCGATGCTCCTCGGCTCACCGGTCACGCTCCAGACGGCGCGGACCGCGGTGTTCGGCGGCCAGACGACGGCCGGAGGCCCCGCGATCGTCGGTACCGACGGCGTTGCCGAGGTGCCCCTCACGATCGCCAACGTGCGCTTCGTGCCGTCGGTCATCGACATCCCCGCCGATGTGCCCGTGCGGCTCATCGTCGACCGGCAGGAAGCCAACGCATGCTCCGATCAGCTGGCGATACCGCACCTCGGCGTGCTCGTCGATCTCGCACCGAACGCGACGACCGTGGTCGAACTTCCGCCCGCGACGGCGGGCTCGTACACCCTCACGTGCGGCATGGGCATGATGTCCGGTCAGCTCCGCGTAGGTGCGGTGGCCGACGGAAGCCCGAACGACACCGACGGCATCGTCTTGGTACTCGCGCTCGCGGGGACCGTGGCCGCGGGTGCCGCCCTGGCTCGCACGGCGCCGAAAGGCAGCACGGCCGAGCGCGTTCTCGGTCTCGATAGTCGGGAGCTCATGCTGGCGGTGATCGGCATCGTGATCGCCGTGCTGGCGGGTCTCGTGTTCAGCGGCGTCATCTAGACCAGTCGCCCGGCGGCCGATGCCGCCAGGCTCATCGAAGGGATCAGCAACATGAGTGACACAACCACCACACAGGCCGCAACCACCAGCGGCACCCGGTACCTCCGAACGGGACTCATCCTGGTGATCGTGGTACTGGCCTTTGTGGCTACCTACCAGATCGCCGGCGCACTCGGTTCGGACGCCACGACGACGAGCGGGCCGCCCGCTGCGAGCGGCTTCGTCCCTGCCGTGGCCGGAAGCCCGACCCAGGGCGGAGCCGGCTCGGCGGACTGCGCGTGCTGCACCAACTCGGGCACTGGAGAGCCGATCGAAGGCTCGGCGACCGTGGATGGCGACGTGCAGCGCATCACCGTCGATACCACCAACGGTTACGACCCCAACACCATCAGACTCGCCGCCGGCATCCCCGCCGAGATCACGTTCTCGCAGGGCAGCGGCTGCATGGCGCAGGTCATGAGCGCCGACCTCGGGTTCTTCGAGGACCTCACCGCCGGGCCAAAGACCGTCTCTCTTCCCGCGCTGGAACCAGGTACGTACGGGTTCTCGTGTGGTATGGAGATGGTATTCGGCGAGATCATCGTCGAGTAAGGACACCTGACATGGAGACCACACTGAGCACGTCCTACCTCATAGCGATAGACGGCATGCACTGCCACGCCTGCGAGCGCCTCATCACGGGCACGCTCTCCCGCGTGCCCGGCGTCACCGGCGTGCTCGCCGACGCACAGGCCGGCACGGCGATCATCACGGTCGATGCCGAACCCGACCCGGCCGCGCTGGCCGAGGCTATCGCCGCGGCAGGATTCGCACCCACCGGCGGAACCGTGACGCTCGTACCCGTCGACGACATCGAGACACCCGCGCCCGCAGCTGCCGCCGACGACACGTGCCCCACCGGCGCCTGCCCGACCGTGCCGCGCGCGCCCGATCCGGCGCTGATGGCGGCGAGTGCGGCTGCAGCCGTCGCCACGGCCACCCTCGGCATCATCGGCATGACGTGCTCGTCGTGCCAGGCGGTCATCGAGCGCACGCTCGCCCGGACGCCGGGCATCGGCAGTGCGACGGTGAATCTGGCTGCCGAGACGGCCACGGTCACGTTCGACCCGCACACCATCGGCATCGACGGTATCGTCACCGCGGTGCGCGATGCCGGCTACGACGCCGTACCGCGCGCTGCCGACGCGGCGATGGGTACGGGAGATGACGCCCAGCGCGAGGCGCAGCAGGCACACATCACCCACGAGAAGCGGCTCTTCGTCTTCTCGCTTGCGCTCTCGTTCCCGCTCCTCATCCTCATGATTCCTGCGCTCATGGAGTCCGTTCCGCTTGCGGTGGCCGAGTGGCTGGCGGCTACCTTTGGCGGCGCATGGGACCCGATGATGGTGTTCAAGTACATCGGCTTCGCGCTTGCCACGCCCGTGCAGTTCATCGCCGGCTGGCAGTTCTACAAGGGCTTCTACCACGCGCTGAAGCGCCGCACGGGCAACATGGACACGCTGATCGCAATCGGCACCTCGGCTGCGTACTTCTACAGCCTCGCCGCCACGTTCATACCGAGCCTGTACATGGAGCCGGTCTTCTACGAGACTGCCGCGCTGCTCATCACGTTCGTCATCTTAGGCAAGCTCCTCGAGGCGCACGCCAAGGGCAAGACGGGCGACGCGATCAAGAAGCTCATGGGGCTCGCGCCCAAGACCGCGCGCGTCGTCCGTGACGGCGTCGAGGTCGACGTCCCCGTGGAGACCGTGGTCGCAGGTGACACGGTCGTGGTCCGCCCCGGCGAGAAGGTGCCGGTCGACGGCATCGTCATCGACGGCTCGTCTGCCGTAGACGAGTCGATGCTCACCGGCGAGTCCATACCGGTGGAGAAGCGCGAGGGCGACACCGTCATCGGCGCGACGATCAACAAGCTCGGCAGCTTCCGCTTCCGCGCCACGAAGGTGGGCGCCGAGACCGCGCTCGCCCAGATCGTGAAGCTCGTGGAAGAAGCGCAGGGTTCCAAGGCTCCCGTACAGCGTTTCGCCGACCGCATCAGCTCGGTGTTCGTGCCCGTTGTGGTCGGTCTCGCGGTTCTCACGTTCCTGGTATGGCTTTTCGTGGTTCCGCGCTTCGTGGACCCGAGCTTCTACATGGACGCGACCCCGTTCATCAAAGCGCTGCTCGCCGGCACCGCCGTCGTCGTCATCGCATGCCCCTGCGCACTTGGCCTGGCCACGCCGACCGCAATCATGGTCGGCACCGGGAAGGGCGCCGAGAACGGTGTACTCATCAAGAGCGGAGAGGCGCTCGAGACCACGTACAAGATCTCGACCATCGTCTTCGACAAGACCGGTACGCTCACGCACGGCACGCCGGTCGTGACCGACATCGAGCTTGCCGAAGGGCATGACACCGGACGCGTGTTCATGCTCGCGGCGGCGCTCGAGCGTGGCAGCGAACACCCGCTGGCCGAGGCGATCATGGCCCGCGCGAAGGCCGACGGCATCGAGCTCCCGTCAGTCGACGGCTTTGCCGCCGTACCGGGCCACGGCGTGGAGGGCACGGTCGACGGCATGCGTGTCGCCTTCGGCAACCGCCGCCTCATGGCCCGCGAGGGCATCGACATCGCCCGATTCGAGGAGCGCATCGCCGCGCTCGAGAACCAGGGCAAGACCGTCATGCTTGTCGGCGTGAACGGAGCGAAGCTCGCCGGCCTGATCGCCGTGGCCGACACGCTCAAGGCCCACTCGGCAGAAGCCGTCACGCGTCTGGCCGAGATCGGCGTCGAGGTGTACATGATCACCGGCGACAACCGGCGGACCGCCGAGGCGATCGCGGCGCAGGCCGGCATACCGGCCGACCACGTGCTGGCCGAGGTGCTCCCCGAGCACAAGGCCGAGGAGGTCACCAGGCTCCAGGCCGCGGGTCGCAAGGTCGCGATGGTCGGCGACGGCATCAACGACACGCCCGCGCTGGCGGCGGCCGATGTCGGCATCGCCATGGGCGCCGGCACCGACATCGCCATGGAGACCGGCGGCATCGTCCTTATCACCAACGACCTCCGCGACGTGGTCACCGCGATCGAACTCTCGCGCGCCACGATTCGCAAGATCCGCCAGAACTTCGTCTGGGCGCTCGGCTACAACACACTCGGCATACCGGTGGCTGCTCTCGGCCTCCTGAAGCCGGAGCTCGCCGGAGCGGCGATGGCGCTCTCGAGCGTGAGCGTCGTGACGAGTTCGCTGCTGCTCAGGCGCTTCCGTCCGAGCATGGCGAAGAGCGCGTAGCACTACCCCGCAGGCACTTCCGGGAGGGGCGCGCCTCGCCCCTCCCGCCACAACGAGAGGACCGACTCGATGAACAGAACCCTCATCCGCGCCGCCCTGACGATAGTCGCCATCGGCACGATCGCACTCGCCGGCTGCGCGCCTGCCGGCGAGGCGGAACATCCCACCGACGGCGTCTGGGGCTACGTGACCTCTGCTGACAGCGCGGCGCTCGAACTCGCGGCGGACCAGACCGGGGCGACCGGACTCGTCGTCGACCGGGTCCTCGCACCTGGTGACGCCTGGGTCGTCGTGCATCTGGACGACGACGGAGCGCCCGGCATGCGCGTGGGCCTGGCCAGCGTTGCGAAAGGTGAGACCACCGACCTCCGGATAGAACTCGAGGGCGACCTCACCGACTCCCTGATCGTGGCGCTGCACGCAGACCGGGGAACGCCGGGTGAGTTCGACTTCGACATGGAGAGCCCGGCGACGAGTCCCGACCGCCCGTACTTCATCGACGGTGCCGAGTTGGCCACGGTCGTGAACGTCAGGTAGGAAGCGCCGTCAGCCGGTCCGGGCGACCTTCAACCTGAAGACGACCGGGTTGTGCGGGTCGGGGCAGCACACGACTGCCTCGCCCGCCTCCTCCCACGGGAAGCTGCCGCCGAAGCGTAGCGGCTGTAGGAACGGCAGCATCGCCGCGTACGCCCAGCCGCAGATGCCGGTGGGCACAAGCGCCGAGTCGACCTCCCACGTGTCGCCCACGCGGTGCCCGATCGAGCAGGCGCCGCTGCCCTGGATCTCGACGATCTCGACTGTCACGCGGCTGCCTTCGGCCGGGGCCTCGATGGTCACGACACACCTCCGGCCTGCTCGCCGCGCTCGTAGAGCAGCCACAGCGCCTGCGTGCCGAGTTCGGCGCCGTCGGCCTCTTGCAGCCGCGCGTACAGCTCCTCGGCAAGCGTCAGGCCGGGAAGGTCGAGGCCGAGGGCCCGCGACTCGTCCAGCGCGATGCGAAGGTCCTTCACGAAGTGCTTCACGAAGAAGCCGGGTGCAAAGTCAGCACTCAAGATGCGCGGGCCGTAGGCACCCCA
The DNA here is from genome assembly GCA_030651765.1 of Coriobacteriia bacterium. Classification (GTDB taxonomy): domain Bacteria; phylum Actinomycetota; class Coriobacteriia; order Anaerosomatales; family Anaerosomataceae; genus UBA2272. Next base: position 23,723 of record JAUSBY010000001.1, read on the forward strand.
CGACCACGAGTTGGCGCCTCCTCCGGAAAGCGCCGCGTGCGTGCGCTCCAGATCGAGTCCCGCCGCCTTCGCGTACTGCAGCGCCTCGATCAAGCCGAGCATGGCGCCGGCGATCCCTATCTGATTGGCCATCTTGGTGTGCTGGCCGGCGCCCGGCCCGCCCGCATGCGTGAACGTATTACCCATCGCTTCGAACAGTGGCATCGCGCGCTCGAACGCCGCCCCGGCACCGCCGGCCATGATCGTGAGCGTCGCGTTCCTCGCGCCGACGTCCCCGCCGGAGACCGGCGCATCAAGTGTGAGGAGGCCCCGTGCACTCGCCGCCTCGGCGATGCGCACCGCAAGCGTGGGCGTGGAGGTGGTCATGTCGATAAGCAGCGCGCCTTCGGGCGCCCGCTCGACGATACCGCCCACGCCGAGATAGACCTCCTCGACGTCGGCCGGGTAGCCCACCATCGTGATGGTCACCTCGGCTCGCGAGGCTGCCTCACCTGGCGACTCGGCCCACTGCGCCCCGTGCGCCAGCAACGCCTCGGCCTTCTCGCGTGTGCGGTTGAACACCACGAGCGGGTAACCGGCGGCGAGTAGATGTCCGGCCATCGCCGCCCCCATCACGCCGGTGCCGACGAACGCGACTCTCGGACGCTCAGCCATAGTCGATGACCTCCCGGGGCGTAGCTGCAGACGACTGGCAGTATAGCCGAGCCGGCTCTCCTCACCTCGCGAGCGGGCGCTCGAGCGTCACGCGCGTGTAGGCGACCCTGAAACCGGCACGCTCCTGGTTGCGCATCGAGACGCCGCCCGGTGTCGCCTCGATGATCGCGAGGACCGCACCAGCATCGCTTGCGTGACGCAGCCGGGCGCCGAGCAGGCTCCCTTGCACGCCCCGACCGCGCATGGCGATCAGCGTCGAGTCACCGTTGAACAGCGCAAGCCCGTCGTCGAGCACGAGCATACCGGTGCCGGCCGGCTCGCCGTCCAGATAGCCGAGGAACGGCAGCGCGTCGGGACGCAGTGCGATCGCACGCGCGAGTGTCATGTCGGCCTCGGAGACGGTCTCGTCGCGGAATCCGCGTGCCTCAAGCTGCGCCCAGAGCTCCCGCTCCTCGGCACCGCGCGCTATGCGGAACTCCACGCCAGGCGCGGGGTCTGCGACCGACGCCGCGGGTAGCGGCTGGAAGAGCACCATCTCGAAGTCGGTCGCGAGGAACCCGTACCCGGCAAGCCAGCGCCGGAGCGACACGTCGGCATGCGGACACACGTCGACGCGCGCGGGCGCGTCCCGCTCTTCGAAGAAGGCGACAAGCGCCGCTACCTCTTCCTCCTCCACCGGCCCGTTCATGCCGAGGCCGAACGATCCGTTCACGACGTTGCCCTCGGAGAACCACAGTGCCGCGCCACCACCCACCCGAAGCACGGCCGCTTCCGGGTAGATGCCGCTGGCCCGTGCCGACTCGGTGTACGTCACCAGGTCGGCGACCGTCCCCGCCTCGATCCGGCGTGCGAGTCCTGTGTCTGCAAGCGGATAGGAAGCCCTCACCCGGAGACCTCCTCATAACGCACGGAATCGTCCACACGCTGGAGTACCATACGTGCGGCCACGATGAACAGCCCCAGCAGACCGAGCGCGGCCGTCCTGCCCCAGCCGAGGCCGTCGGCCACAAGTGCCCAGACGAGCGGACCGAGCACCGTCGCGAACCGGCCGACCACCGCGTAGAGGCCGAAGAACTCGCCGAGCAGGTGTGCGGGTGTGAGGCGTGTCATGAACACGCGGTCCGAAGCCCACGCCGCGCCGATGCCCGCGCCACCGCCCACCGCCACGAGCCAGCCGACCGCCTGCACGCCGGTGAGCGCCGCGGTGACGGCCGCCGCCAGTCCGACAAGCTGGGCGTAGAGCGCCGCGTTGAGCACCCTGCCCGGACCGACCCGGTCGACCGCCCTCCCCGCGACGATCGCGCCGAGCGATGCACAGGCGACCCCGATGAGCGCGAGGCGGTCTGTCTGCGCGTTCGTGAAGCCAAGCTCGAGTCTGGCGAAGACCGCATTGAAGAGGAAGACCGTGTTGATCGCGTCGGTGTACAGGAACCTGCCCACCAGAAAGCGCACGACTCCGGGATGCCGCGCCGCCTCGCGCCAGGCACGGACCATCGTCGCTGGCGAGGAGAGTAGTCCCGGCGCCCGGCCGGGCCGCCGCGGGCGTGGACGCTCGCGGATCCACACGAACGCAGGGACAGCGAACAGCAGGAACGCGACCGCCAAGCCTCGGAAGACCCCATCGTATCCGGCCCTGGGCAAGAGGTACGCGCCGATGCCGAGAGCGAGAGCCGAGCCCGCGTACCCCACCGCCACGCCGACGCCTGAGATCAGCCCGCGCGTGGCGGGAGTGCTTACATCGGGCAGTAGTGCGTCATAGACGACCGCGCCGCTGTGGAATCCGACGGTCCCCACGGCGTAGAAGACGAGGGACGGCACCACGCCCCAGGTCGCAAGCATCGCCGTAGCGCCCACGCAGATAAGCGTCGAGCCGACGAGATACGGTACGCGGCGTCCCAGGTGGTCGGTGAGCGCGCCGATCCACGGTCCGAGGATGATGACCGCGATCATCGCGACGATGGTCGTGACACTCAGCTGCCAGTCACTGCCGCCACGGTCCTCGATAAGCCATAGGCCGAAGTAACGACTGCCGACGCCGAGCGCAAAGGTGGTGTTCGCGAGATCGTAGAGGACCCACGCCACGACGCCCGCGCGGCGTGGCGACCAGGCTGCCTCAGAGTCACTCCCGTGCACGCTTCCTCCCTCGATCGCCAGCAGTGTACCGCAGGTGCGGGTACATACCCGATACAGCAGTGCCCGACGACAGGAGGACCCGATGGACGTTCGTGAGACCGTCGACCGTTGGCGCGAGGAGATTCCCCGAAAGTCGCTCGCGGAAGCAGGTGTCGGCGTTGGCGTCATCGGACTCGGCATCGCCGCGCTCGTGCTCACGCTCGTGCGCCGCCGACGTGGCTTCTTCGCGTTCGCCGTCCCCGGCGCGCTACTCGCAGCCGGGCTCGTGATGCTGACTGACGTGACCTTCGATGTTCGTGGGGAGCGCATCGCCTGGAGTCGCGCTTTCATCACAGCCGAACTCGAGGGACTCGATCCGCTCGCGCGGGCACAGGTGCTCCGGGATGTCGTCCGCGAGGAGTACGGCGGCCTCATGCCTGACGGCGACTGAGCCCCAGGAAGCACAAGAACCCCCGACCGGTTGGGGGGGTTCTGAAGACAAAGAAGTGTCCCGAGAGACCTCGCCAGCGAAATCCGCTACCTGCAGCTTCCCGTTTCACACCCTTGGAGCCTGCGAGCTTCCGGCCAGCTTGCGCGTGCCTTCCGCTTACACACCCCGCCGGCAGCTACTGGTACGCTACCCTTCGCGGTTCGCCCGTCCGACCTCTCGGGACAAGACCAACTTTAGACTACCGTCTGGCGGTGCGCAAGAGGCAATTCTGGAAATGTCCATGTTGTCGACCAACGGTATCAATTGTAAGTCGAACGGTTACCACTGCCCGATGAACGGCATTTGCGAGGGACGACCGGGGGCATTGCACACGGCTCGGGGTGTTTGCGCACATCGACACGCCGCGACGGACCCTCCAGCGGGTATAGTCGCATCAGTCAGCCGTTGCGAGAGGACAGCCATATGGCTCATTCGGACCCCCGATACGATCCTCCACCGGACTACTCCCCTTCACCTGCACCGAGCTCGTACGGACCCGAGTCGTTTGGTGCGGCGAGCATCACCCCTCCCCGATCGGCCAGCGTCGCGTCCACGTCCGGCACCGGGCCGCGCAAGCCGCTTGCGACCGCCATCGGGGTCGTCATCGCCCTTGTCATGTGCGGTTGTGCCGTGTCGGTCGCTCTTGCGGTGATGGCCTTCAGTGTGGCCGAAGACGATACGGGGACCGTCACGCTCCTCCCGGACAGCGAGACAGCATGGGAAAGCGATCGAGACAGCGGCGTGGCCAGCGACACACGCACCGCCGAGTGGCTCGCCTGGGACCCACCCGTCGGCACCGCGCTCGGCGCTCCACCTGAAGACAGGCTCCCGATGATCGACGAGGGCATGGCCGCTGCGGCGCCGGGCCTGAGTGCGACAGAGGTCGCCTGGCGGGACGGCTACTACGATGCCGAGGCCGACTGGTTCTACGCGGATCTCGTGCTGGTCCGCGGGGAGCGCGTGCCGGGTGACCGCGTGTTTGCGGCCGTGGAGCTCTACCTCCAGAGCGACCAGATGATCGGCGACGGAATCGCGTTCCAGCAGTCCGAGACCGACTTGGTGACGACGGTCGCCGACGGCGAGCGCGAACTGCTCTACCGACCACAGTGGATGGGCGAGACCCTCGCCTTCAGTGATCCGTCGGTGGCCAACCTCTGGACGGCGGTGGGCGCGGACTGGCCCGACAGCGTGGTCATGGAGATGGCGCCGTGGGCGGAGGGGTCCGATACCTGGTACGTGAAGATCACGACATGGCGCGCATACGCGATCGACGAGATCAGCCCGCATGTCTACGCGACGTACGAGGATAGCGGCGACGGCTGGTCTCTCCTGTACTGGGAGTACCGCTACCCCGGAGTGCCCGCCGAATGAGATCGGACGAGTCGCGGCGGTTACTCCAGCAGCCGCCGAACGACCTCGTTGACGACCGCGGGGTTGCCCTGGCCGCGCATCTCGCGCATGACCTGACCGACGAAGAAGCCGGCCAGCCCGACCTTGCCGCCGCGGTAGCTCGCGGCCTCGTCCGGATGCGCATCGATCACACTCCGCACGACCGCCTCGATGGCCGAGGTGTCCGAGACCTGCTTCATGCCCCGGGCCTCGACGATCGCGCCCGGCGCGTCGCCCGTGGAGGCGGCCTCGGCAAAGACCTCCTTGGCCTGCTTGCCCGAGATCGTGCCGTCCTCGATGAGGCCGACGAGTTCGGCTAGCATCGCCGCGGTCACCCGGGAGGCCACGATCTCGATTCCCGCGGCGTTCAGGTGTGCCGCGAGATCGCCGAGCATCCAGTTGGCGACCGGCCTGGCTCGATCGGCACCGGTGAGCGCGACCGCCTCCTCGAAGTAGCACGCAAGGGCGTGCTCGGCAGCGAGCGCCGCCGCATCGTGCTTGGGCAGGCCGAACTCGGCGATGTACCGGTCGCGCCGCGCGTCGGGCAGCTCGGGCAGCTTCTCCGCGAGCGCGTCTATCCACGCCAGCTCGAAACTGAACGGCACCATGTCCGGCTCGGGGAAGTAGCGGTAGTCGTGCGCCTCTTCCTTGCTGCGCAGGCCGCTCGTGCGCTTGGCGCCGGCGTCCCAGTGGCGCGTCTCCTGCTCGACGCGGCCGCCCGCATCGAGCAGGTCGGCCTGGCGGACGATCTCGTAGGCGATGGCATCGTGGAGCGACTTGAACGAGTTCATGTTCTTGACCTCGCTCTTGGTGCCGAGTTCGGTGGCACCGCGCAGGCGCACCGACACGTTGGCATCCACCCGCATCGAGCCCTCTTCCATGCTGCAATCGCTCACGCCGAGCGCGAGCCAGATCGATCGCAGCTTCTGCGCGAATCGGCGTGCCTCCTCGGGCGTACGGATGTCGGGCTCGCTCACGAGTTCCATAAGCGGCGTCCCCGCGCGGTTGAAGTCCACGAGCGAGTGTGTGGCGCCCGCGATGCGACCCTCGGAGCCGCCAACGTGCACCATCTTGCCGGTATCCTCCTCGAGGTGGATACGCGTGATCCCGATCCTCGCGCGATAGCCGCCGTCTTCGGGCACCGCCTCGGGGCCCACGAACGGCAACGCGCCGCCGAGGTCGGCACGCTCGGCCACGCCGTCGCCATCGACCTCGATGTCCACGAATCCCCCGCTGCAGAAGGGCAGGTCGTACTGGGAGATCTGGTAGTCCTTGGGCATGTCGGGATAGAAGTACTGCTTGCGGTGGAACTGGCTCCACAGCGCGATATCGCACTCGGTGGCCAGCCCGGCGATCACGGTCCACTCGATCGCGGCCTCGTTTGGAACCGGCAGTGCGCCCGGCATGCCGAGGCAGACAGGGCACACGCGCGTGTTGGGCTCTCCGCCGAAGGCGACCGGACAGCCGCAGAACATCTTCGTGTTCACCGCGGTTATCTCGGTATGGATCTCGAGGCCGATGACGGCCTCGTAGCGTATGAGGACTTCGGTGAGCCGGTCTTTCGCCAACGCGGGACTCCCCTCGTGGATGTGTGCGAGCGCGCCGTTCTGCGCTCCCGGTGCACGTGCCGCTCCGATTCTACCCGAGCGAGGCGAGGGTGACCGAGAAGAAGCCGGTGGGGCGGTCCTAAATCGGGCCGCCCCACCCCATCACCCCACGTGCGGGTGCCGGCCTACCAGAGAAGACCCTGTGCAGCCGTGCGGACCGCGGGTGTCACCACGTCCGAACCGCCCAGGAACCTGATCTCGTAGATGTGGTCCTTGTACTCAGTCAGCATCGCGGCCGCCTCGGGGCTGAGCGCGCCGCCCCTCGTGAGCAGCATCACGCTGTAGTCGCTGCCCTGCAGGACTCCCCCCGCGAGCGCATCGGGGAAGTTCTCACCGGTCGCGATGGCCGGGCGGCTGAAGAGCATGCCCAGCCCGACGAAGCCGATGTCCGCGACCTCGGCGGCAGTCTCGTAGCGAGTGGCTCCGTCGATGCGCATGAAGCCATCAGGGATGAAAGGCGCTTCGCTCAGCGTGTCCTCGACGCCGGCGGAGACAGCCGACACGCCCCCGATGATGTAGCCGTGGTTCGTCGGGTTGCCGCCCCAACTGTTGGTGATCATCGCGTCGGCGATATGGCCGGGAAGCGCGTCGGACGGTGTCAGGTAGATCGGCCAGCCGTTGGCGGCCGCTATCGGCGAGACCGCGAGCGCGTCGGGGAAGTTCTCGCCCGTGCAGACGAATGCGGTGCCGTCGTACTCGACTCCGCGCATCGCCTTGACTTCGGCAGCTATGGCGATCGCGGTCTCGTAGCGCGTCGGACCTTCGAGGCGCGTAGCGATGTCCATCGTCGTGAGTGCCTTGGCGGCGTTCATCACCGCGTCGCTCACGACATCGCTGCCGCCAAGGACGTAGACGCGCTTCGGCTCGAGCCGCTCGATCTCGTCGGCTACGGCGGCAGGAAGCGCGTCTCTCGTTGTAAGCAGCAGCGGCCCGTTCACCGTGCCGGCAAGTGCGGCTCCGCCAAGCGCGTCGGGCCAGTTGGCGCCGGTGGCTAGCACCACGATGTCCACCGCGTCGGGGTCGGGATATGCCTTCTGCGATGCGGCGACCGCCGTGGTGTAGCGCGTGTCACCTTCGATCTCGGCAACCTCGGTGGACGCGCCCACGTTCCACTTGGAGATTCGATGGTTGAATGTGTCTGCGACATACACCGTACGGTTGGGGCCGACCGCGATCCCGTACGGCCACTGGAACTGCCCGTCTCCGGCTCCCGGAGCGCCGAACGTCGCGAGGTGCGTGCCGTCCGGCTCGAAGACCTGCGCGCGCACGCCCTCCGCTTCGATCACGTACGAGCGCTCAAGCGGGTCCACCTCGACGTCGTACGGTCTCCGGAATTCCCCCGGATCCGTTCCTTCGCCTCCCCAGTTCGTGATGTAGTCACCATGGCGGTCGTACTTGATGACGGAGTTGGTGATGCCGGCATGAGTATCGGTCGTCGTGTAGACATTGCCGTCGTGCGCCAACCCCATGCCGCGCGTGTGAACCCCGAGCGTGGTCCACGAGCCACCGAACGTGCCGAACCAGTCCCAGGTCTTGATCTCGTACCCTGAGTCGGCCAGATAGATCGTCCCATCAAGAGCCACGGCGATCCGGAGCGGTTCGGATACCCCGGATGTGCCCACGCCATCGATCGTCCGCACGTCGCTATAGAGTCCCGGGTTGAAGATGTGGATGCGCTGGCCGTTGCCCTTCTCGCCGACGTAGACGTGGCCCCAGCGGTCGGTGGTCACGCACATGGGACTGTCTAGGAGGGCCGAGCCAGCACCGACAGTCCCTACGGCATCAAGAAACGTCCCATCGGATGAGAACATCTGGATCCGGTGGTCGCCGCTTTCACCACCGGCAACAAAGACGCGTCCCCACTTGTCGACCGCGACGTCAGGCGGGTAGCGGAACTGACCGCCCGTCAGCAGCGCCGCGTCTGCATTCGTGCTGCCCCAGTTCCGCTCCCAGGTGACCGTCACAGGTCCGGCGGCAGCCGCAGGCATCGCGCTCGCAACAACTACCGAGACGATAGCGAGCAACAACGGCGTGAGCGCTCTGCGCATCACAAGCCTCCCGTCTCCGGCGCGCCCCCCAGCACGCGCGATGACTACGAGAATCATCTTCCCACAATCAAGGGAGCGGACGCGCTACGAGTTGAGCGACCCCACGAGCGGCGGGATCGGATCGAAGCCCGTCGCCTCCTCAAACGCCGCCGCCGCGCGCAACAGAATCGCCTCGGCGAAGTAGTCACCGATGATTTGCAGCCCAATCGGCATGCCGGAAGTCGAGCACAGTCCGCTCGGCACGCTTACCGCGCAGTTGCCGGCGAGGTTCACGGGAATGGTGTACACGTCGTTCAGGTACATCGTGTAGGGGTCGGACTTCTCGCCGAATCGGAACGCGACTTCAGGCGTGGTGGGCGTGAGCAGCACGTCGAAGCGCTCGAACGCTGCGCGGAAGTCCTCGATGATGCGCGTCCGGGCCTTCTGGGCCTGACCGTAGTAGGCGTCGTAGTAGCCGGCCGAGAGCGCGTAGGTGCCGAGCATGATGCGACGGATCGTCTCGGGACCGAAGCCTTCGGCGCGCGAACGCATGTAGAGGTCGAGCACGTCGGCAGGGTCCGCGGCACGGTGACCGTAGCGGATGCCGTCGAAGCGCGCGAGATTCGAACTGGCCTCGGCCGGGCCGATGATGTAGTAGGCGGCCAGTCCGTGACGCGCGGCCGGAAGATCGACCTCGCCCACCTCGGCACCGAGCGCGGCGAACGTCTCGGCGGCCAGATCGACCGATGCGCGTATCTCGGCACCGCAGCCCTCGAGCTCCAGCATGTCGCGAACGATCCCCACCCGCAGCCCCCGCGCGCCCTGGTCGAGCCCGTCTGTGTAGCTGCCCACTGGCTCGGATGACGACGTGGCGTCCATCGTATCGGCGCCCGAGATCGCCTCGAGAGCCAGCGCCACGTCATCCACGCTCGTGCCGAACGGGCCGATCTGATCGAGCGAGGAGCCGAAGGCGACCACGCCGTAGCGGCTCACACGCCCGTACGTCGGCTTGAGCGCCACGGTGCCGGTGAGCGCACCGGGCTGGCGGATCGAGCCGCCCGTGTCGCTGCCGAGAGAGATGCTCGTCATGCCTGCGGCCACGCAGGCCGCGCTGCCGCCGGACGAACCGCCCGGCACGCGCTCGAGGTCCCACGGGTTGTGCGTGGGACCGTACGCCGAGTTCTCCGTCGACGAGCCGAACGCGAACTCGTCCATGTTGCACTTGCCGATCGGCAGCGCACCCACATCGAGCAGCCTGCGAACCGCCGTGCAATCGTAGACGCTCTCGTAGTTCTCGAGCATGCGGCTCCCGCAGGTGGTCCGCGTGCCGATGAGGTTCATGTTGTCCTTGATGCCCGCGGGAACACCGGCGAGCGGCGGGAGCTCATTGCCGGCAGCACGCGCCATATCGACACGGTCGGCGGCGGCAAACGCGAGCTCGGGTGTGAGCTGCAGGAAGGCGTGAACGTCGCCATCGAGCGCCTCGATGCGCGCGTAGGCTGCCTCGGCGGCCTCGCGTGCGGTGAACTCTCCCAGAGCGATCGAATCGCGCACCTGACGCGCGGAGAGCGCGGAGAGATCGATCACACTCACGATTCCTCCCCGGGGCTGGTGATCGATGGCACCACGAACGCGGTGCCATCGGAGTCGGGAGCATTGCGCAGGGCCTCGGCACGCTCCAGGCCGGGCACGACGACATCGGCGCGCATGGCGTTGGTCACCGCAAGCGGATGCGCGGTGGGCTGAACGCCCTCGAGGTCGAGGTGCTGAAGCTCGTCGATATGGCCGAGTACGCTGGAGAGTTCGGCGGTGAGCGTCTCGATCTGTGCGTCGGTGAGCGCGAGCCGCGCGAGCAAAGCGACGTGTCGGACGTCGGATGAGCTGATAGCCATGCGGGTGCCTCCGGGAGAACGGCAGCGTGGCTGCCGACTGTCGGGACTGACGCGCACCATCATACCCGAGAGACCCGCGTCCGGAGTCACGCACCGGGCCCCTACCCGGGCTTACGCAGCAGGCACCACGAGGAACGCCGCCGCCACGGTGATCGCGTTGTACAGCCCGTGCATCACGATCGGCGGCCAAAGACTCTCGCGTTCGTGCGCGAGGTAGCCGAGAACGACGCCGAGGATGAACGTCGGAAAGAGCAACCAGAGGCTCCGGTGCAGGGCAGCGAACAGCGCGGCCTGCGCAACGATCGCGGGCCAGACACCGAAGCGGGCGGCAAGCCCCTCGAGCAGAGCCGCGCGGAACACAGCCTCCTCGATCACCGGCCCCACGAGGACCACCATCACGACCGCAAGCACGAAGCCTGTCGCGTCCGCACCGAACAGCGCCGGCAGATCGGCGCCCTCGGCGGGCATCAGCCCCCATGCGCGCGTGAGGTACGCGTACACCGACGCGAGCAGGCGGGTGACGATCAGGCCGCCCACCACGAGCCCTGCGGACGAGGCCGCCCGCAGCACGCCACCGCTGCCACCCGATCTCAACCCGAGGGCCGCGAGCGTGTCGCCACCCCTGCGCCGCACCAACCAGACGAGCACGGCGACCTGCACGGCGTAGTAGAGCAGGAGCACCCCGATGCGGGCGGGCGTGGCGAGATCCGGCGGCACGGCAGCGAGCGCCTCTGATGCCGAGATCGTCTCCTTGACCACGAACGCCGAGAAGGTGACCGAGAGCATCGCTGCGGCCTCGAGCAGCGTCCACTGGAACCCGCCCCGCGCGCCGCTCTTGGGCGTCCCGCCACCGCCGAGCCTGCCGAGCAAGGGGCCGAGCCCTCCTCCGGTCGTCGACTGAGATCGCGCGGCCTTCTTGGCGGAGCTTCTGCTCCGGGGCGTGGCGGAGGCCGGACGCGAAGCGGATCTGGCGCGGCTGCCCCCACCCGTCGCGCGCCTCGCGCTCCCCTTGAGCGAAAGCGCCCCCCGGCCGCACGCCTTGACGCACGCGCCGCAGCCGTCGCAGACGGTCCAGTCGACCTTGAGGTACGTGCGTCCAACGCGCAACGCGTCTTTGGAGCATGCATCCAGGCAGCGCCCGCACCGGTCGCATGCGCGCGGGTGCAAGACGAGCGGCGGCCCGGATCTCACGCGGACGGCTCCGGAGCGGTACCACGCTCGAGCGTGGCGATGAGCTCCGCTTCGGACAGGATGCGGACGCCGAGTTCGCGGGCCGTGTCGTACTTGCTGCCGGGATCGGCGCCAACGACCACGTAGGATGTCTTCTTGCTGACGCTACCGGTGACCTTGCCTCCGAGCGCCTTGAGCGCCGATGCGGCCTCGTCCCGGCTGAAGCGCTCGAGCGCGCCGGTGAGCACCCACGTGGTGCCCGTCAGCGTCTGCTCGCGCGTCTCGCGCGGCTCGTCGGCGGTACGCACACCGGCCTCGCGGAGCCGCCCGATCACGGCGAGGTTGTCCGGATTCGAGAGAAACGCGATCGCCGAGCATGCGATCCTCGGGCCCACGCCCTCGATTGCGGCAAGCTCCTCCTCGGAGGCGGCGATGATCGCGTCGAGCGACGGGTACGCTGCGGTGATGAGCTCGGCCACCGTCGAACCGACATGCCGGATGCCGAACCCGAAGAGGAGCCGCGCCAGTGGGCGATCCTTGGACGCCTCGATGCTCGCGACGAGCTTGACCGCGATCGTCTCGCCGAGCGTGATCTCCGAGCCGTCCTTGCGCAGGCGACCGGTATCGAGCGTGGCGAGGGTGGCGGCGTCCAGGCGATAGAGGTCGGCCACGTCACGCACGAGACCCTCGTCTTCCAGCCGCCCCATGATCTCCTCGCCGAGCCCGTCGATGTCCATCGCGCCGCGGCTCGCCCAGTGGAGCAGCCGTTCGTGCCGCTGCGCGGGGCACGCCACGTTGGTGCATCGGCGCACGGCCTCACCTTCCGGACGCCACGCGGGAGCACCGCAGCTCGGACACTCATCGGGCATCACCCACGCGCGCTCGGAGCCGTCGCGCAGGCGCTCGACCGGGCCGACGACCTCGGGGATGACGTCGCCTGCCTTGCGCACGATGATCGTGTCGCCGATGAGTACGCCCTTGCGCGCGACCTCGTCGGCGTTATGAAGCGTGGCCCGCGCGATCGTCGAGCCGGCCACGCTCACCGGCTCGAAGACCGCGTACGGTGTGAGCGCGCCGGTGCGTCCCACGCTCACGCGGATGTCGAGCAGGCGCGTCGTCTTCTCCTCGGGCGGGAACTTGAACGCGATGGCCCACCGCGGCGCCTTGGCTGTGAATCCGAGTTCGTCTTGCAACGCGAAGGAGTCGACCTTGACGACCACGCCGTCGATCTCGTAGAGCAGGTCGCCCCGGCGTTCGACCGCACGCGCGCAGTACGTGCGCACCTCGTCCGGCGTGGCGCAGTACGCGATGTCGGGGTTGACCTTGAACCCGGCGCGTCCGAGCCACGCAAGGGCTTCCTGCTGTCCCGCGAGCCCCCGGGCGGCGGAGTCCGCGACCTGGTAGACGAAGGTCGACAGGTCGCGCGATGCCGTCACGGCCGGGTCCTTCTGCCGAAGCGAACCCGCCGCCGCGTTGCGCGGGTTGGCAAACGGCGAGAGCCCGCCCTCGTCCTGCTCCTCGTTCAGGCGCACGAAGCTCGCTTTGGGCATGAAGACCTCGCCGCGCACCTCCAGCGCGCCCGGCGCGGGAACGAGCAGGCGGAGCGGCACGCTCTTGACCGTGCGCACGTTGGCAGTCACGTCCTCGCCGGTGGCGCCATCACCGCGCGTTGCGGCCCGGACGAGCACGCCGTCCTCATAGGTCAGCGCCAGCGAACTGCCGTCGATCTTCAGCTCGCACAGGTAGCCGACCTCCCGACCGTCGGCATCGCGCTCGACCCGCACGAGCCAGGCCTCAAGTTCGGCCTCGTCCATCGCGTTGTCGAGCGAGTACATCCGCTGCGCGTGTACGACCGGCGCGAACGTGTCCGATGGCCCGGCGCCCACCCGCTGCGTCGGCGAATCGGGTGTGACGAGCTCGGGGTACGCGGCCTCGATCGCCATGAGTTCGCGCACGAGATCGTCGTACGCGGCGTCGGTGATCTCCGGGGCGTCGAGGGCGTAGTAGCGCCAGTTGTGGTGCCTGAGCTCGGCTACCAGCTTCTCGGCCCTGCGCGCGGCGTCTTCAGCCGAGGCGGGCACCACGACACGCTCGTCGGTCATCGGTGGCTACTCCTCGGCCTTGAGCATCTGAACGTGCACGTCGTTGACCGAGTAGATGATCGTCTCGGGTACGAAGCGGTTCAGGCGCTCGGCCTCGTAGATCCACACGTCGGTGAGCGTCACCTTGAAGTAGATTCCGCCCGGACCGGTCACCGGCTCGACGTCGACACCGTTGGCCAGGTACGCCCGCAACTCGGTCTCGATGTAGTAGGTGAAGACGCGCGCCGCGTCGCGGTACTCGTTATAGAGCGCGAGCCGGCGCTCGGCTTCGAACATATCCAGTTCGTCGATGCTGTCCATACAGTGGCCCCTTCCGAGTCGGTCATTCGAGATCGGATAGCGCGTTCATCCCCCGACGGGCGCAAGCGTCACATCGCCGACCGCGCCCAGCCGGTCACCTGCGATCACCGCCGCGCCGCGCACGCCCGTGATGCTCCGCGCGAACGCGAGTGCGGCCTCAACGTCGGCCGGGCCGTGGACACGGTTGCCGGTCGCGGTCGCCACCGCATCGGCGAGCGCGCCGTCGGCAGCCACCACGGTGGCAGCGTGCGCCACGCCCAAACTCACACTATGCCCCACCGTACCCGACGATGTGCAGATCGCGAGCGGGAATGCGCCGGCGGCGAGCTCGATCGCCACGGTGCCCGACAGCGGCGAGTCACCGGCCACGAGCAGCACGCGTCGCGGTGTACGGCCGAGGAGGTAGAGATCGCCCCCGTTCTCCACGATCACCTCGCGGGAGTGAGCGGCCAGACCCCGTGCGACGCGCTCGGCAACCGCGCCCGCCACGGCAGCCATCGGCCCCACGCCCGCTGCGGCGCCCGCTGCGGCCATCGCATGCACGATCTCGGGAGCATCTTCGGCGACCTCAACCGGCACGAAACTCTCGGCGAACAGCGGATACCGCGCGATGTACCGCTCGAGGTCGGCACGAAGTCCGGCGACGAGCGCCTCGGCCTTAACGGTCAGGTCGCAAGACGCGCTGATGTGCAGGTCGGTCTCGGCCTGAACGACCCCGAAACCAACGAGCCCTGCGGCCCCCGCGCGCTGACGGTATGTTCTCGGTTCCCATGCCATGGGCCCATGGTAGCAGCCAGCGGGCGCCGTACTCCTGCGGAATCGTCCGCGATCGGGCCGGCGGAGGAGGCCGTCAGTCGGCCACGAGCTCGGCGGCGTGGTAGCTCGACCGCACGAGAGGGGCGCTCGCCACGCCCGAGAAGCCCATCTTCCGGCCCTCACGGGCCAGCAGGGTGAACTCGGCAGGCTCGATGAAGGCCGCCACGGGCAGGTGCGCCGAGCTTGGACGCAGATACTGTCCGAGCGTCAGCAGATCGCAGCCCGCATCGCGCAGATCGCGCATGACCTCGAGCACCTCGTCGCGGGTCTCGCCGAGGCCGAGCATGAGTCCCGACTTCGTCGGCATCCCGGGTGCGCGCTCCTTCGCATGCGCGAGTACCGCGAGGCTCCTCGCGTAGTCGGCGCCGGGCCGCACCTCGGCGTACAGGCGCGGGACGGTTTCCAGGTTGTGATTGAAGACGTCGGGCCGCGCGTCAACGACCAGATCGACCGCCTCGGCCGAGCCGCCGAAATCGCTCACCAGCACCTCAACGGCGACGCCGGGAGCGGTCGAGCGGATCGCGGCGATCGTCGCGACCACGTGACCTGCCGCCCCGTCGGCAAGATCGTCGCGAGTCACCATCGTGACAACGGCATGTCTCAGGCCCAGCCGCACGACCGCCTCGGCCACGCGCGCCGGCTCATCAGGGTCGAGTGGAAGCGGCGCCCTGGTCTCCACCGCACAGAAGCGACATCCGCGCGTGCACGCGTCTCCGGCGACGAGGAACGTGGCGGTGCCACTCGCGAAGCACTCGCCGCGATTGGGGCACTTCGCCTCCTGACACACGGTCGCCAGGTGCAGTTCGCCGAGCAGGCTCTCGACGGCGCGATACTCGCCGCCGTGCGCGAGCGGTCTGCGCAGCCAGGCCGGGAGTCGGCGGGCATCCGAGCCGTGCTCGTAGGTCACGTCAGCAGCCGCACTTCCCCGCGGCGTCGGCACACGCCATGCGGATGACCTCGGAGACGGTGGGGTGTGCGTGCACCGTCTCGGCGAGATCGCGCACGGTCAGTCCGTGGCGGATAGCCAGGGCGACCTCGTGAATCGTCTCGACCGCATGTGGCCCAACGATCTGGCAGCCGACGATCGCGCCGGTTCCCTTCTCGGCGACGATCTGCACGAATCCGTCGGCGTCTCCCTCACCGAGCGCCTTGCCGTTCGCGGCGAACTTGGCGACCGCCTGCACCACGTCGACACCGCGCTCCTTGGCGCTGTCGCGCGTGCTCCCCACGACCGCGACCTCGGGGAAGGTGTACACGCACGCGGGGATGCAGTCGTAGCGCACGCTCTCCAGACTCGCTTCGGCGCCGACCGTCGAGAACTCCGCCACCGCGTTTCTCGCGGCGACGACGCCCTCCTCGTCGGCCACGTGGGCGAGCATCATGCCGCCGATCACGTCGCCGATGGCATAGACACCCTCGACGCTCGTGCGGAAGTACGGGTCGACCTTGACCGCTCGTCTTTCGAACTCGACCCCGGC
Organism: Coriobacteriia bacterium; assembly: GCA_030651765.1. Taxonomy (GTDB): domain Bacteria; phylum Actinomycetota; class Coriobacteriia; order Anaerosomatales; family Anaerosomataceae; genus UBA2272. Next base: position 39,760 of record JAUSBY010000001.1, read on the forward strand.
CTCCTCGAAGCCAAGCCCCGCCGAGTTGGGGATGCGCCCCACCGCGCTCATCACGATGTCGCTCGAGAGGACCGTACCGCTGCGCAACGTCGCACGCATCCGATCACCGATGCGCTCCACGCGCTCGACCGCGTCACCCAGATGGAAGGTGACACCCATCTCCTCGAGCGCGGCTTGCGTCTGCTTCACTACGCGCCGGTCGTTACCCGGCAGGACCTGCTCCATGAGCTCGACTACAGTCACCACGCTGCCGAACGCCGCGTACGCGCACGCGAACTCGAGACCGATGACGCCGCCGCCGATGATGACGATGTCCTTGGGGATGTCCGAGAGCGCGACCGCCTCGTCGCTCGTCCACACACCCTCGAGGTCGTGATCGATGCCCGGGAGCTTGAAGACGACCGACCCAGTCGCGAGGATCACCGCGTCACCTTCCACGGTCTCGGTCGTGCCGTCGGCGAGTGCGACCACGACCGCCTTCGGCCCCGCAAGCCTCCCGGTCCCGGCAAGGACACGCACCTTCAGGCGCCGTGCGGTCCCCTCGACCTGACCCACGAGCTCGTCGACGACCGCCTCCTTGCGCGCTCTCAGCGCGGGCACGTCCACACTGGCGACCGACGCGCTCAGGCCGAACGCCGCGGCCTCGCGTGTGTCGGCAACGATGTGTGCCGAGCGCAGGATCGTCTTCGTGGGGATACAGCCCCAGTTCAGACACGTACCGCCGAGGCGACTGGCCTCGATCAACGTCACGTCAGCCCCGAGCCGGGCCGCTTCGAATGCCGCTGCGTGACCACCGGGCCCGCCACCGAGTATGACGATATGCATGTTGACCTCCCCGTTTTTGAGACGACCGTCTCGCGTGTCCGACGATTGTAGCAGCAGGTGGCTACGCGCTCGGCTCGGCCGCGGGAACGGGCTCCTCGTCGGCGCGCTCGAGAGCGGCGCGGACCGTCTTCACGTTCACCGGATCGACGCCGAAACGACCGTCGACGATCACGGGCGCGCCTTCATGGGCCCGGTCTTCCGGTTCCCACTCGCGGATGATGAGCCTGCCCCGCCATCGGGGCCAGCGCGACACGGCTTGGACCAGCCGCAGCTCGTAGTCTCAATCGGGACACAGGCGCATCACATCCACGACGATACGTCGCGGCTCGGGCGGATCCGGTGTCCCGGACGGCGTCATGTGCGGGCTCGTCTCGAACGGCGGAGCGCTACTGCTCCGGACGTTGTTCGGTCTCGGTGACAACCTCGGTCTTGATCATGCGCACGAGTGCCGAGAGCGCCTCGAAGACGTTGTCTCGTATATCCCCGCCGACCATGACGTACATGATGTCGTCGCCGACTTCGAGGTGTCCCTCGTTGACCCAGACGCGCACGATCGAGACGCCGTCCATGAGCCGGGCGGTGGCGAGGATCTCGGCAAGCCGTCCGTGGTCGACGGCGAGATCCATCCCGCTCACCGGACGGCCGTCACGCGAGAACGAACGGACGACGCCGTTGTGGCACAGGTACATGCCCACGCCCGCGGCGTCGGCCTCGCGTTTTGCCTCGGCAAGCCATACGTCCAGGCTTGGGGCCGCCTGCTCGTTCACTGTGGACCGCCTCCCTGGTGATGCAAGCCGTCCGTGCGCGCCGATGATAGCACGCCCGATGCGGACCCTCTCTCGCGCATCTCGCAGTATTCGGGCACCGCCGCTCTGAACGTGCCCGCCTCGCAGATAAGGTACTTGTCGAGCGCGAGACCCACGTAGCGCATGACCGGTTCGGTCGCCTGTTGTGCGGTGACAACGGCGAGGAGAACGGCCCAGTCGGCAAGGTGCCCCACGAAGAAGTCGTGTGCCAGACCGAGACTGTCCGAGTCAGCGGCCGGGCCGCGCCTGAGACAGTGAGCCATGAACGCCAGCTCGACCGAGATGTGCCCGATGTCACCGGAGCCGTCCCCGGCCGACGTGAAACCCGCGGCGGCATAGAGTGCCTCGAGTCCCGCCGCGTTTCCCGCCTCATCGCCCGCCAGGTAGGTAAGCTCGCTCGGCGAGAGCACGTGGACAAACGGGTCGAATCGGCCCGGCTCACCGTGAAGGCGGACACGCTCGGCTGCAAACGCCTCCAAACCGGCCGGGCGCTCGAGCGCGTGAAGCGCTTCGTCCCGGGCGACCTCGATCGCACGGTCGTCGAGGTGAGGATTCTTCCGGCAGGAACGCATCGCCGTCGCCAGTCTGGCCGCCGCGCCCGGAGCCGACGCCGGTGGGTCCCGGTACAGCGCCGCAAAGCACTCGTAGGCCGCGATGCGGTCCCCGAGCGCGCACGTACACTGCCGGCCCTCGCCTACGGCCCCGCACCCGTGACTCGCACCTCCACTGATGGTGGAGAACGCCCGGCGAAGCACACCGTCCCGGTGGCCGTGTCGATGGTCGTGCGGCTCGGAGACGCTCGACGGAGACAGGGTGTGACGCGTCTCCGACCCGGTGGACAGCGCCGAGGCGAGCGTTGCGGGAAGTCCGCGTGCGACGGTGTCCCGCACCACGGACTCGGTGTCGTACGCCACCCGATGCAGGTGTGCCGACAACCACAGGTCCGTCTCGCCGACACGTCGGCATGCAAGGTCCTCGACCGCGCGCGTGAGCACCTCCTGGTGCGTGCCGAGCGCGAGTTCCACCCACGCGGCACGTGGGTCGCCGTCGCGCGGACGACCGACCGACCCCGCGTTCACCCAGTGGCAGACACCGGCCTCGGTGGGAATGGAGCGGTGGAACGGGACGTGCACGTGACCGCAACACACGGCATCGACGCCTGCGCCACGCACGAGCGACACGAGCAACGAGCCGGCCGCGTCCGGCGCGACGATCTCGTTCATCCTGCGCGGAGTCCCATGGCACAGCAGGATGCGTACGCCATCGATCTCGAGCACGATCTCGCGCGGTAGCGCCGAGAGATACCGCTCGTCTTCCCGGCTCATCGCCGCGATGGTGTACGCGTACGACTCGGCCGCATCGAGCGTCTCCTGTGGTGTCGGCAGGTTGCTGCCCGAGTCGCGAAGCCTGGCGCCGAGTGCGCGATCGAAGTTGCCCTGAACGACCGTGTCGCCGATAGCGCGCATGCGTGCGATCACCTCTACGGGGTGCGGTCCGTAGCCGACCAGGTCACCAAGGCAGTATCGCTCGGTGATCCCCTCGGCCTGCATGTGATCGAGCACGGCCTGAAGCGCAGGCAGATTCGCGTGCACGTCGCTATACAGTCCGATGCGCCTCATGCTCTCCGCCTAGCTGTTGTTTCCGAGGATGCGACCGACCGCCGCGTCAAGGCCGAGCGGCATGATATGCACGCCGTCGGCTATCGCCCGGATCTCGCGCACCTGCTCGGTGGCAAGCACGATCGCCTCCTCGGCAGGGTCATCGGCCGATCGTATCCGATCGGCGATCGCGTCGGGCACCATGAGCCCGGCCAGTCGCTCGTTGATGAAGTCGATCACCCGCGGACTCTTGAGTACCAGGACGCCCGCGATGACCTTTGCACCATGCGGCCGCAACGCCTCGACCGCCCGCTCGAGTCTGGTCATGTCGAAGATGGCCTGCGTCTGGAAGAAGCGCACACCGGCCTCGATCTTCTGTTCGGCCCGGGCGAGCTGCACGTCCCACGGCTCGGCCTCCGGGAACATCGCCGCGCCGATGAAGAAGTCCGTTGCGCCCGCCAGAGGGCGATCCATCATGTCGTGGCCCTCGTTCATACCCCGGGTGATCTCGGCCAGCTGCGTCGAATCTAGGTCGAAGACCCCCTTCGCGTTCGGGTGGTCGCCCGCGCGCGGATCGTCACCGGTCACGACGAGAACGTTCTCGAGGCCGAGAGACCACGCGGCGAGCAGGTCGGACTGCAGCGCCAGACGGTTCCGGTCGCGGCACGTCTGCTGGAAGATGGGTTCGATGCCCATGTCGAGCACGAGCCGGGACGCTGCCAGGCTCGCCAGATGCAGGCTCGCACCCTGGTTGTCGGTCACGTTGAGCGCATGGCAGTGCGGCGCGAGCAGCTCGACTGCCGCGCGCATCGCCGTCACGTCGGCGCCCTTCGGTGGTGCGACCTCGCCGGTCACCACGAACTCACCCGCCGCGAGCATGTCCTTGAGGCGGCTCACCGGCTGCCCCCCTGTCGGCGGATGTTCACGCCGCCCGGCTTCAGGGTCTTGCTGAAGTCCTTCGGCGCCAGCGTGCCCTTGCCGGCACGGTGCTGCTCGGTCAGGCGGCGGCGAATCCGGACGTGCGTGCACTCGCGGTCGGTCAGCACCTCGCACATACCCTCCCACATCCCGCCACACGGGCCGTTGAGCAGGCCCTTCGGGCAGGTCGTGACCGGACAGATCCCGGCGGTCTTGTCGAGGACACACTCGCCGCACATCAGGCAGCGCTCCTCGAAGATGCCGTTGCGGATGACGTTGCCCAGGAACAGCGACTCGAGTCCCGGGAACACGGGCTTGGTCACCGAGTCGGCCACGGTCTGCACGCCGGCGCCACATGCGAGCACGAGCACGGCGTCGGCCGCCTCGATGTCACCGCCGTGCTTGCGGCTCTCGCGCTTCGTCCCGCCGAGATGGCACGTGACCTCGCCGACGGTCCACCCGGTGACTTCCAGTCCGAGCGCCTCGAGCCTGGCGGCCACCTCGGCCACCTCGGTCTCGCCGCCCGTGTGGGCGACCGTAGCGCACTGGCCGCAGCCCATGATGAAGACGCTCCTCGCGCCGATGCTCGCAAGGTTGTCCTCGATGCGCTCCCAGTCGCGCGGCCGTGTGATGATCATGCGCGTCCCCTGCTTGTCTCGATGGCCTCCCGCACGGCCGACACGCAGCCGGGAGCGTCTTCAGAGTACCCCGCGCCGAGTGAATCGGCGAAGTCCCGCGTGACGACGGCACCGCCGACGAGCACCGATGCCGGGCCGACGGCCCGCACGGCCCCGGCAGCGATCTCCATGTTGCGAAGTGTCGTGGTCATGAGCGCCGAGAGACACACGACGTCCGCGGCGACGGCTGCCTCGGCGAACCGCTCGGGCGACACGTCAACGCCGAGGTCCTCGACGAGGTAGCCCTGGCTTTCCAGCATGCTCACGCAGATGTCCTTGCCGATGGAGTGGATGTCGCCCTTGACCGTGCCGAACACGACGCGGCCCTCGTGTGCGGCCGATCCCTCGGGCAGGTGCGACTTCGCGCGCCCGAACGCGGCCTTCATCGCATCGGCGGCCGCGATGAGCTGCGGCAAGAACACCTCGCCGCGCCCGTATGCGTCGCCGAGACGCTGGATCGCCGGCGTGAGCACCTCGGCGATGACCGCCTGCGGGGCGATGCCCTCACCGATCAGCTCGTCGACGAGATCCGGGGCCGAGTCGGTGTCGCCGCGCTCGATGGCCCGACCCAGGCGGGTGGGGACATCACCACCACTCGCGGGCGGAACTGGCTCATGTGCCTGCGACGTAGCGAGTGCGATCCACCGCTCGGCACGCGGATCGCGGCCAAGCAGCACGTCTGCCGCAGCGGATGCGGTCGCATCGTCGAGTTCGATGCGCTCGGATGGGTTAACGATGGCCGCGTTCAGACCGGCGGCCACGGCAAGCGTGAGGAACCGCGCGTTGAGTGCAGGCCGGCCCGGCAGGCCGTGGCTCACGTTGCTCACGCCCGCAAGCGTCGCCAGCCCGAGATCGTGACTCACCGTGCGGATCGCATCGAGCGTGGCCGAAGCGCCCATCTCCTCGGTGGCCGCGGCAAGCACGAGCGTGTCGACGAGCAGGTCGTCGTCGGTAAGGCCGGCGGCGTGAGCCTCCTCGCGCACCCGCCGCACCACCGCCACGCGCGCGTCGGCCGCATGAGGGATGCCGTCGTCGTCGAGCGCAAGCACGACGACGGCCGCACCGTAGCGGACAGCGAGCGGGAGTACGGCGGCAAGCGAGTCGGCCTCACCGCTGACGCTGTTGATAAGCGCACGACCCGGATAGACCCTGAGAGCAGCCTCGAGCGCGGCGTGATCGGTGGTGTCGATCACAAGCGGGACGTCTACCAGTCCGGACAGTGCGAGCACGGCCTTCGGCAGCACGTCTGACTGCACCACACCGGCGGCACCCACGTTCACGTCGAGCAGATCGGCACCGGCGTCGGTCTGCTCGATGGCATACTCGCGGACCACGTCGAGCGCGCCTGCGCGCAGTGAGTCGGCCAGGCGCTTCTTGCCGGTGGGGTTGATGCGCTCGCCGATCCTCGCCAACGGCTGTCCCGGGCCGATGCGGACGACGCCGCGGGGACCGGCGAGCGTGACGCCCGCCGTCGGCGCGGCGCGCCCGGCCAGACGGCGCTCCTTGGCGAAGTCGACGATCGAGCCCGTGAACTCCGGCGTCGAGCCGCAGCACGAGCCGACGAGAGCGGCACCGGCATCCACGAAGCGCGCGGCGTACTCGCCCATCTCCAGGGCTGTGCCGGGAAACACGGTCGCGCCGCCTACCAGCTGCGGCAGGCCCGCGTTGGGCTGCACGATGACCGGCAGCGTCGTGGCGGCTGCCATGCGCTCGACGAGCGGCAGCATCTGCTCCGGGCCCAGACCGCAGTTCATGCCGACCGCCGATGCTCCGACGGCAGCAAGTATCACTGCTGCGGTCTCGGGTTCGGTGCCCGAGAGGTCCATCCGGCCGTTGAGACCGAACGTGCACGTCACGAACACCGGCAGATCGGTCACCGAGCGCGCGGCAAGCACGGCGCAACGAGCCTCGGCGATGTCGGTCATCGTCTCGATGAGCAGCGCGTCGACGCCCTCGGCCACAAGCGCAGCGGCCTGCTCACGAAACGCGTCGAACACCTCGTCGAACACCGCGGTGCCGAGCGGCTCGAGTACGAGGCCGGTCGGTCCGATGTCGCCTAGGATGTGCGGCGCCCCGCCGGCGCGCGCGAGCCGCACGGCTGCCCGGTTGAGCTCGGCCACCTGGTCGTCCAACCCGTGCGCGGCCAGCTTGATGCGCGTGCCGCCGAAGGAGTTGGTGGTGGCGCACTCGGCACCGGCGAGCGCGTAGAGGCGGTGCACCTCCTCTATGACCTCAGGCGCGGTGATGTTGAGCTGCATCGGCGCGATCTCGGGCGGAACCGCCGCGCGCTGGAGCATCGTGCCCATGGCGCCGTCGATGACGAGCACCTCACGGCCGAGTCGACGTCCGATATCAGGCATCGGCCACCTCCGGGCTCTCGGCGCTAGCCAGGTCGTCGAGGAAGCGCCCGACGAACCGATAGCCGGTCGTAAGGATGATGCCGAAGAACGCCCCTATCTGCAGCCACGCGTCGAGGCCCATGCGGGCGTTGAACGTAGCGAGGTCGCCTGTCGCATGGCCCCACCACAGGCACGCTGCGATCGTGACGAGCAGCACGCCGAGACTCGCGCGCAGCACGCTACGGCCGGCACGTGCCCCGGCGCGCCTGCCAACGGGCATGGCGACGACGACGCCGGCAAGCGTCAGACACGCGACCACAGCCATGACCTGCAGGAATGGGAGTTCGGGCATGGTGTCGGGAACTATCCTCCTCGGCTTTAGAAACTCAGCGTGATGGCTCTTCGTGGACAGGCTATCACGCACGCTTCGCAGTACACGCACTTGTCCTTGTCGAACACGAGCGTCTGGGTCTCGGGGTCGAGCGTGAGCGCGTCGGGCTTGCACACAGCGGTGCACAGACCACAGTTCACGCACAGCTCTTCGTCGAGCACGATGTCACTCGCGGCCTCACGCACGGTGAGACCCTGGCTTTCCAGGAAGGCCACACCAGCGGCGTAGCTCTCCTTGCTGCCGGTGACCTCGAGGACCATGCGCCCCTCCTGTGCGGGATGGATCTGCGCCCGCAGGATGTTCGGCACGAGGTCGTAGTCCTTCACGAGATGGTAGATGACCGGCTTCAGGGACTGCCGGGGCGGGAACGTCAGGTCGAGTCTCTTGCGCGGCATGGCTAGATCGCCTCCCCTGTCCGGATCTCAAGCGGCTTGAACGCCTGGCTTCCGACCTGCGGCAGCGCCTGGAGCGGAGGCGCCAGCGTGAACCGCTCCTCGGCCACCCAGCGCTTCAGCTCGGATGCGATACGCCGCGCCACCGGCAGCGACGAGATCGGGCCGGTGGGGATGGTCTTGCCGCCTACCTCTATCGAACCCGAGCGGAGCTCGGCGTAGGTGACCGTGCCGAGCGAAGGCCTCGACCGGTGCTGCACGCCGTAGTCGTAGATGGTCGCCTTGAGGTCCGCGTCGGTGAGCGCGAGTGTGGCCGCAATGTCGTCGTCGAGCACGGGGATCGGCACGCCGATGCCGACGAAGCTCGAGACACCGTACCTGGTGAACGTCGCCGCGCTGAAGAACTCCGGACTCGCCGCCTTGAGGTCGGCTATCACCGCGAGCGTGCCCGACGGACGCACCGGCACGCCGTGCTCGTCGCGATCGGTGTGCGGGTTGTGCTGCGTGCCCTCCCAGGCGACGTAGCCGGGCGCACCGGCCACGAAGCACCGGGTTCCGACACCGATCGTGCGGTACGTTGGGTCGTTCAGCAGCGGCGAGAGCGCGCCACCGGAGCAGTACGTCGCGTTGCCGAGGCGCGGCAGGAGCGTGCCGAGGTACGTGTACAGCGCGGTGTCGGTCGAGTTCACCGCAACGGCGTAGTTCTGGTAGGCGTTGCGCGGATTGAAGAAGTACGCCTGGTTCAGGTCCTCGAGTGTCACCCACGTGTCGATCTCGGTCCGCGGATAGCAGTCGGTCCCCGGCCCGGTCGCGCGGAGGCGCACGGCGCGGCCGCGCAGCAGGTCCTCGATGACGTGCGCGCCACCGTACTCGATGCCGCGCACGCGACTCGGTTCCGTCACGCCGAGGTACGTGTCCACGGCCGCGAGTCCGCCGGAAGCCGGCACATCGTTCAGTGTGATCTCGCCCATCTTGATCGGCGGGTCCGAGTGTCCGAAGTTCAGGAACACGCCCGACGAGCACATCGGCCCGAACGTCCCGGTCGTGACCACGTCGACGCGCTTCGCCGCCGCGGACACGCCCTTCTCGGCCGCAAGCGCTCCGAACTCCTCGGCCGTGAACACGACCGCGTCACCCGATGCGATGCGCGCGTTGATCTCTTCCCAACTCTTAGCCATACCGTCCACCTCCGCATACGAAAAAACGCCTCCCGCCTGACAACATCTCTGTTCGTCAGGGCGAGAAGCGTGTCGCTTCGCGCGGTACCACCCGACTTCGCCGACAGCGTGCTGTCGGCCTCTCAAGCTCCGGACCCACCTGCTCCACGACGGCGGGAGTGCCGCGGCCGGGTCTTCGAAGCTCTCTAGCCCGAGGTAACGGGGGCGTCCGTCCGGCTCTACTCCGCGTGCGCGTTTCTGCCGGATGCCTCCGGGGCCATGTTCCGCGGCTTTTCAGACGCCGGTTCTCAGCTGCCCCGGCTCTCTGGAAGTCCTAGTAGGACCGCGTACTCTTCCCCATCGACGGCGTGGTGCTATCGATTTGTCCCGCTAGGGTACGGGCGCGGACGTGTTCGTGTCAACCGGCACCGCAGACACGACGGCCGCCTGTCAGGCCTCGCCGAGCACGGCAAGCGCGTCGGCGACGATGACATGGTGATCGAAGGCGAGCGGCGGCAGGTCGCCTGTCGGGAACCAGCGCGCCTCGGCGGCGTCGTCGCCGCCAGCCACCTCGGCCTCACGATCGAGCACCGCCAGGTAGACCGCCGAGACCGTCCAGCCGCGAGGATCGCGCCCGCGTTCGCCGTACACGCCGACGATGCGAAGCGGGCCGCCGAAGGCGAGGCCCGTCTCCTCAGCAAGCTCGCGCCGTGCCGCGTCCTCCGGCCGCTCCCACTCGTCCACGAACCCGCCCGGGAGCGCCCACTGGCCCTCGAACGGCGGGTGTCCCCGGCGAATGAGCAGTACGCGCGGCTCACCGTCGGTGGCGATCGCCACAACGTCGGCCGTGAGCGCCGGTCTGCAGAAGTCGTAGTGCGGCATACGCGCAGTGTAACGCCTCCGTGACGCCCGCGCCCGCCCATCGCGCGCGCGACCCCGCTCGTCTAGACTGACGCGTACATCGCCCTAGGAAGGACGCTCGTGTCACTCAACCCGTTCTCGTGGTCGCACCGCGTCAAGCTCATCGTCGCCTTCGCGACGCTCTACGTGGTCTGGGGATCGACCTACCTCGGCATCCGCGTTGGGCTCGAGGCCGACCTGCCGCCCACGCTGTTCGCGGGCTGGCGCCTCGTCCCCGCCGGGCTGCTGCTGCTCGGCCTCGCACGACTGCGCGGTACCTCGTTGCGTATCCGGCTCGATCAGTACCGCATCGTCGCCATGATCGGCCTGTTCCTCCTCGTCGGCGGTATGTACTTCACATTCCTGGCCGAGCAGACCATCCCCTCGGGGCTGGCGGCCCTCATCGTGGCCCTCCTGCCGCTGTGGGTGGCGCTCGCCGAGTCGTTCATCCCCGGCATGGAGCGCCCAAGTGCCCGGGGGTACCTCGGACTCGTCATCGGCTTCGCGGGCCTCGGCGTACTCATCGCGCCGCGTCTCACAGGCATCAGCGGAACGCCCGAGGAGTACGTCGGCATCGGACTGCAGATCCTGGGCACCTGGCTGTGGACGACCGGCTCGATCCTGTCCAAGCGCAACCCGGTCGATGTCGACTCTCTCGTGGCTACCGGCTACGAGATGCTCACCGCGGGCGGCGTGCTGCTCGTCATCGGCACGATCGCCGGAGAGTGGCCGCGCTTCGTGCTTACACCGGTCGGCCTCGGTGCGCTCGCCTACCTGAGCGTCATCGGGTCGTGCGTCGCATTCACCGCGTTCGTCTGGCTGCTCGCCAACGCGCCCGCCTCAAAGGTGATGACGTACGCGTACGTGAACCCGGTCATCGCCGTGTTCCTCGGCTGGGCGGCCGGCTCGCTCGGCCTTGTGCCCCCCGAGCCGGTCGACGGCTGGGTGGTGGCCGGTATGGCGATCATCATCGCCGGTGTCGCACTCACCACGAGTGCCCCCACACGCACGACCCCCCTCGTCGCGCCGGAGCCCGAAGCCGAGTTGGCGGTCGCGGCCTCGGCCGACGCCGAGTAGACCCGCGGCGTCTCCACGACATCTCCACGCCCGCCGCACGTGCGCCCCATACTGGCTGGTGATACTCATCTCGTGCCCCATGGAAGGAGACACGAGATGAACCCCCACTTCGGTCCCGGGACGATGGCGTACGGTCAGCGGATGATGGATGGTCAAGGAGTGCCCGGTGGCTTCGGCATCGCCGCGTTGTTCCTCGCAGTCGCAGCCGCCGTGGTCGTCGTGGCGATCGTCGTCTGGGCCCTGTCGCGGACCCATAGATCCGAGACTGTCGCATCCACTCCGCCCGCGGGAGACACCGCGCTTGAGATAGCCCGCGAGCGCCTGGCCCGGGGCGAGATCGACCCGGGGCAGTACACCGCCATCGTCGCGGCGCTCAAGACCTGACCCTTCCCTCTCCTCTCTTCCCTCCCCCCTCGCTCGCGGAGCGGGACCTGCACGCAGGTCCCGCTCCGTCCCCTCTCCGGTCGGCTGCACCGCCTGCGCCCGCGTGCGCTATCCTCGTGTGAGCCCTCTTCCGAGGAGACACGTGAACCGCGCCCTCTTCCGCTCGCTGCGCTTCATGCGCCACTATGCCGGCGCCGCCACGCTCGCCGTGATAGCGGTGCTCGCGGGCGCTGCCGCCGACCTGGTCGCGCCGCAGATCCTCAGGCGCATCATCGACTCGGGGATCGCGGGAGGCCGCCAGGACCTGCTCGTCGGCAGTGCGCTCACGCTCGTTGCGGTGGCCATCGCGGGCGGCGTCGCGCAGTTCGTCCAGGGCTACCTCTCGGCACGGGCGAGCCACGGCGCCGCATACCGGATGCGGGAGGCGATCTTCGCCAAGATCCAGGCGCTCTCGTTCAGCTGGCACGACAGCTCGCAGACGGGCCAACTCATCACACGTGTCACCTCGGACGTCGACCAGGTACGCGAGTTCGTCGGCGGCGGGCTCGTGCAGGCGCTGTCGGCGCTCATCCTGCTCGTCGGCGCGATGGTGTTCCTACTCGCGATGAACTGGCAGCTTGCGCTCGTCGCGTTCATCACGATACCTGCGACCGTGTTCGTGCTGCTGCGCTTCGTACGCGGACTCGGCCCGACATTCCGGGCGTCGCAGCAGCGCCTCGCCGCGCTGAACGCGATACTCCAGGAGAACGCGGCCGGCGTACGCATCGTCAAGATCTTCGCGCGCGAGCCGTTCGAGGCCGAGCGCTACAGCCGGGCCAACGAAGCGCTCCTTGAGCAGGGGTTCATCGTGCGACGCACGGTGGCCAACGCATTCCCGCTGCTGTTCGCCGCCGGTACCCTCGGCATGGCGCTCGTCACCGGCGTCGGCGCGGTCCAGGTCGTGGGTGGGACGCTCACCATAGGCGAACTCGTTGCCTTCACCGGCTACCTGTCGCTACTGCTACAGCCGCTGTTCACGCTGGGCTTCGGAGCGCAGCAGGTCGCCCGGGCCGGCGCATCCGCCGAACGCCTCTTCGAGATCCTCGACACGGCCGAGGACATCGCCGAGTCGCCCGACCCGCTCAGGCCGACCGATCTGATCGGCCGCATCGAGTTCTCGGGTGTCGGCATGCGCTACCCGGGAGCGGAGCGCGAGACACTCACCGACGTGAGCTTCGAAGTCGAGCCCGGCACCACGGTGGCCATCGTCGGCGGCACCGGCTCGGGCAAGAGCACGCTCGTGAACCTCATCCCGCGCTTCTACGACGTCACCACCGGCGCCGTCCTCGTGGACGGTCACGACGTCCGCGAGTACGGGCTCGACGCACTGCGCTCCCGCATCGGGGTCGTCATGCAAGACTCGGTACTGTTCACCGGCACGGTAGCCGACAACATCGCCTACGGTCGCCCCGATGCGTCACCGGCCGAGATCGAGCGCGCGGCACGTGCGGCCGCCGCGCACGACTTCGTCACCGCACTACCCGACGGGTACGCAACCAGGGTCGGCGAGCGGGGCGTCACGCTCTCGGGCGGTCAACGTCAGCGCGTGGCGATCGCCCGCGCACTACTCATCGACCCGTGCATCCTCATCATGGACGACTCCACCTCGGCCGTTGACGCCGAGACCGAGACCGCGGTGCGCACGGAACTCGAATCCCTCATGGGCGGCCGAACGACACTGGTCATCGCCGCGCGCCTGTCCACCGTCCGGCACGCGGACATCGTGCTGCTGCTCGACGAGGGCCGCCTCGTCGCGACCGGCACGCACGAGCAGTTGCTCGCTACGAGCTGCCTGTACGCCGAGATCGCGGCAAGTCAGCTCGCGGGTGCAGGCGCACTGTCGGTGCCACAGATGTGCACGCTGCTGGCCGAGGACGGTGGCGCCTGATGGCACGCGGCGGCACTTCGCTCGCATCGATCGCAGGGACCGAGCGCCCCTCGGCCTCGTGGCCGACGGCACGCCGGCTTCTCGGCTACCTCGCGCCGTACCGTCGCAGCGTCACCTGGGCGTTCGCATGGATCGTGGTCTCTGCCGTGAACCTGGCGGTGGCGCCCGCCATCACCGGCATCATCGTCGATACCGCTGTAGAGGCGGCGGCGTCCGGACGAGACGCCAGCGCGCTCGCCGTGCCCGTACTCGCGTTGCTCGTCTCGGGCGTCGTGGGCTGGTACTCACAGCGTATGCAGATCCTCACGCTCGGCACCGTGGGACAGAAGGCCCTGTTCGAACTTCGCGAGCAGGTCTTCGGCGCCATTCAGCGCCTGTCGGTCGCCTACTTCGACCGTGCGGGCTCGGGCGACCTCATGAGCCGCCTCGTCAACGATGTCGACACCGTCAACTCGTTCCTCGCGCAGGGGCTTCGCCGCGTGCTGGCATCCTCCCTCGGCGTGATCACCACACTCATAGGTATGTTGCTCCTCGACGCCCGGCTCGCGCTGGCTACCCTCACCGCCGTTCCCGTGATGCTCGGTGTGACACGACTGTTCGGCGCGGTGGCCAAGCGCGCGTTCCGCAAGCGGCAGGAAGCGATCAGCGACGTCTCCGCCACACTTGCCGAGGAACTCGCCGGCATCAAGGTGGCTCAGGCCTACGCGCGCACGGGGGTCAATCGCACCGAGTTCGAGTCACGCAATGCCCTCAACCGCGACGCGAACATCGCCGCGGCAACCGTCTCGTCGGCGTTCTCGCCGGCGCTCGCGGTCATCACCTCGGCGGCCGTCGCGCTCGTCGCCGGCTACGGCGGCTGGCTCGCGGCGACAGGCGCCGTGAGCGTGGGTGTTGTCGTCGCGTTCTTCGCCTACGCGCGCAGCTTCTTCAGCGGCATCACGCAACTCTCGAGCCTGTACGCCGACACGCAGTCCGCACTCGCAGGCGGAGAGCGCGTCTTTGCGCTCATGGACACCGAGCCGGCGGTGCGCCAGGCGCCGGACGCCATCGACCCCGGCCGCAGTTCCGGCCGGATCACCTACGAGCACGTGGACTTCAGCTACGCCGACGGCCCGCTCGTACTCGACGATATCGATCTCGAGATCGAACCCGGCGAGACGGTCGCCATCGTCGGGCCCACCGGCGCGGGCAAGAGCACGCTCGTGAGTCTGCTGGCACGCTTCTACGACCCGACCGGCGGTCGCGTGCTCGCCGACGGGCACGACCTCAGGGCGCTCTCACTCGCCGGCTGGCGGCGCAACCTAGGCGCGGTCCTGCAAGACCCCTTCCTCTTCTCGGGCAGCGTGGCCGAGAACATCCGCTACGGAAGGCTCGAGGCGACCGACGAAGAAGTGCGCGAGGCGGCCGGACGCGCGCAGGCGCTCGACTTCATCGAGAAGCTCCCCCAGGGCATCGACACGAACGTCGGCGAGCGCGGCTCGGCGCTCTCCGGCGGACAGCGCCAACTGCTGGCGATCGCACGGGCGGTCCTGGCCGACCCGACGGTCCTCATTCTCGACGAGGCGACGTCGGCCGTGGACACGCGCACCGAGCTTGCCATCCGCTCGGCGCTGTCCGAGATCATGCGCGACCGCACGGCACTCGTTATCGCGCATCGGCTGTCCACGGTCCGCGAGGCCGATCGCATCGTCGTCATCGAGGACGGGCGCGTCACAGGCCAGGGCACCTACGACGAACTCCTCGAGGCCGGCGGCCTGTTCGCCCGCCTCCACGAAGCGCAGTTCGGCGAGATCTGATCACGTTGCTGCACCCGAGGCCCGGTGTGTGCCACACTTACGTTATCTGCCTAACGAACAGGAGTCTCCCGTGCGCCCCACCCGCCCCGCCGCGCTGATCGCACTCACACTCTTCATCGCCCTCCTTGCGCCGTCTACCGCGCTCGCCTCACCCTGGCGCGGCATCGGGGTGACGCTCTACGACCTCGGCTTCGACAAGACGCCGACCCTCGTCATCTTCGGCTCACTCGCCGACGACGTGGAGCTCCCGGCCACAGTCGACCTGCCCATACCGGCCGGCTGCGAGGTCGGCTGGGTCGGCGAGGTCTTCGGTCAGGACGCCTCGCTCGACACCATCGCTGAGTTCGAACTGCGCTCCGAAGACGGGTACGACGTCCTGGAGATCACCGTGACACGCGCCCGCGCGGTGCAGGCCGAGCTCGTCCCGCCGGAAGGCTGGGTCGACCGTGCCGAAGCAAGTCTGGGCCTGACGATGTCGTGGACCGCGCACGAGGACACGCCCGGCGTGCTCCTCGGGTTTGAGATCCCTGATTCGGCACACGCCGAGCAGATCGTGCCCGAGCGCGCACTGCCGAGCCCGACGTCGGCCGGGGTCCTCTACAGCTTCGAGACGACATCTGTCGGTGCGGGTGATGTGCTGACCCTCGACGCGCTGGTCCTGCCAGGCGCCGACCCGGCGCTGTCCGGACCGACGGCGACCGACGACGCGACCGGCACGCCACCTGCCGCGGTGACGCCGCCGGCGACTGCGGAGTCGGCTCCCGCCTCGCTCCCGGTCGTGCCGATCCTCGCGGGCATAGTGGCGGTCCTTCTGGCCGTTCTCGCGTTCGTTCTCGTACGCTCGCGAAAGACCGGCTGACACCTCAGCCGAGCAGCAGGTCCACCACGCCGCGCCCCGGGTCGACCACGAACCCCGTCGCCGCGGCCGCCGTCTCGTGGAACTCGGTCGCGGCGTTGAGGGCGACGCCCGGACCGGCCATCACGAACGGGACCGGCTCCCCCACGTGGGTCTTGAGCTCGATGGGCGTCGGGTGGTCCGGCATCGCCAGGATGCGCAGCTCGCCGAGACGGTCGCGGAGCACGCTCACCATCTCGCGATCGATCGCCTCGATCGCCTCGATCTTGCCCTCTGCGCTACCGGCGTGTCCCTCCTCATCAGGCGACTCCACATGCACGACGACCAGGTCGTGGTCGTCGAGCGCCCCAAGCGCTCCGGCAATCTGCGCACTGTAGTCGTTGTCGGCACCGTCGGTCACGCCAGGGATAGCAAGCCGCTCGATGCCGAAGAGCACCGCAAGTCCGTTGAGCAGGTCGACACCGGAGGTCAGTGCAGCCGAGATGCCACGCTTCTCGGCGAACGGAACGAGACCACCGGGCGCGGCCCCCGGCCAGAACGGCCAGATGTCGGTCGCCGGCACGTCACCGCGGGCGATACGTGCGGCGTTCGTGGCCGACGATCCGAGCACGCCGCGCGCGCGCTCCATGAGGTCGAGCAACGTCCGGGCGCCGTCGCCTGACGGAGCGCGCCCCTCGGCAGACTGGTCACTGATGTCGTGTGGCGGCGTGTAGACGAGATCGAGCAGCTCGGGATGACCCTTCACGACGAGGATGTGCCGGTATGCCACGCCGGGGAAGAACCGGAACGTGGCGTCTTCGAGTTCGGCGGCGATCTCGGCGACGAGTGCCCGGGACTCCTCGGTCCTGATGTGCCCGCACGAGTACGACGCCATGGTGCCGTCCGCGATGTGCACCAGGTTCATCCGGAGCGCGATCTCGTCCGGCGCCAGCGAGATCCCGAGACTCGCGGCCTCGATCGCCCCGCGTCCGACGTAGTCGGCCACCGGATCGTAGCCGAGGATGGAGGTGCACGCCGCCGAAGACGACGGCTCGGCGCCCGGCGGGACCGTCTGCGCCAGGCCGACCATTCCGGCGGCGGCCAGCGCATCGAGATTGGGCGTACGCGCCGCGGCAAGCGTCGTGCGGGAGCCGAGTTCTGCAAGCGGCCATCCGGCCGCGCCGTCCAGGATCAGGATGACGTGCTTCACGACCGCTCCCTCCAGACGCGTACGGAGATAGAATCGTAACCGGACGTCTCGCCCCGACACAAACGGAGGACCGTATGGACTTCGATCAGGGCCTTCCGACACTGACCGGGCCTCGCGTCACGCTGCGGCCCCTCAAGCGAGGCGATACGCCGACTCTGCGCACGCTGCTGACCGACCCCGCGGTGATCCCCTGGTGGGGCATCTACGACGACGCCAGGATCGAGCGCGAATTCTTCGATCTCGCCTGGACGTACACGTACCTCATCGAGACCGGCGACACCGTAGTCGGTATCATCCAGTTTGAAGAGGTCCCCGATCCCGATTACAAGCAGGCAAGCATCGACCTCGCGCTCGACGGAGCGCATCAGGGGCGCGGGCTGGGCACGCGCGCGCTTCGCGTCCTCATCCGTCACCTCATCGAGACGCGCGGGCACCACAGGATCTCGATCGACCCTGCGGCCGGGAACAGCCGGGCGATCCACGTGTACGAGAAGGTGGGCTTCAAACCCGTCGGCATCATGCGCGCGTACGAGCGCGGGCCGGACGGCACCTGGCACGACAACCTGCTCATGGACCTGCTCGCCGAAGAGTTCGCCGACGACGGGGAGTAGTCGTACACTGGCGGGACCCCGACGACCCTGGAGCCCCGTGGAAGACGACCGCGAACAAATTTCCAGATGGCTCGACGCGCTGTTTCGTGATCGGCGCTCCGTGGACCAGATCGACGCGATCGTCCGAGCCGAGACGTTCGACCTGCCGGCCGCGATGATGGAGATCATCGACGGGATGCCGCCTGGGCGCTACACCCGTACCAGCCTGTGCGATCAGCTCAATAGTGCTATCGTCGGTCGAGGGCTATCCCGCTCGCTCGGCACGTACGAGTAGCGTCTCGGCGGGTACGCAACCCTCTGGAGAACCGCTGTCGGGGGGAGAGTGGTCAGCATGCATCGCGCGCGTCGGATCATCTTCATGTCGATCGTGTTGGGCCTGGTGCTCGCCATGGGGGTGGCGGCTCCCGCGAGCGGGGCGCTCGTGTTCACCGGCTCGGTCCTCATGAACCAGCCAGGATACGCCTTCACGAACCCGCAGATCGGTGGCGTATACGTCGTTGCGGCGCGCGCGCCTTTCGGAGGGCCCGGAACATCGGACATCGTCGTCTACAACCGGCAGACGGGGGCGGACGCCTCCATCGGATACGGCGACGGCAAGGACCAGGACCAGCCCGCCATCTCCGGAAGCCGTGTCGCGTGGATCGACCACACCGAGGCCGATGGTGAGGTGTGGTACGACGATCTGGCCGACGCCAACCCCGCGCAGCGGATCACGATGGACACCAGGGACGATACGGGCGTCAGAATCGACGGCAATTTCATCGTCTGGGTCGACGGCCTGGGAGTCGGCCGCCAGATCCGCTGGTACGACATCGAGCGCGATACCGACGGGGTCGTGCCGGGCACCAACCTGCCGAACGGCATCACCGTGGACCGCGGTAGGGTGTGCTGGTACGACGTCGATAAGCGCGCAGGCTATGACGGCGTGTACGTCTACGACATCACCACCGGTGTCGAGACTGTCGTCCACGAAGTCGACCATACGATCACTGAGATCGCCGCCGATTCGCCCACGCTTCACGGCAACAACGTCGCCTGGGCGCAGCACCCGCACGATGACACGAGCAACCACAACGTCTGGGCCGCGAACCTGAGGACCGGAGATGTTATAGCCGTGACCGCGGAGATCCACAACCAGTACTACCCGTCCCTGTTCGGCGACCTGCTGGCGTGGCAGGACGATCGGACGGGCAACGAGAACGTGCTCGCCTGGTGGGGTCCGGAGTGGGGTGTGCTTCAGCAGGTGGCAACAAGCGCCTACGAAGAGGAGTACCCCGATGTGTTCGGCCGCACCGTAGTCTACCAGCAAGATGTCGGCGAACCCCGGGTCGGCCTGTCTTCGGCACCGCTGCAGGCCACGCGCCTCGCGGGTGACAACCGGTACGAGACCTCGGCTCTCATCTCGGCGCACCGGTTCGCCGCATCGCCCAATGTCGTCATCGCCACGGGCGAGGACTTCCCTGACGCGCTCTCGGCAAGCGCGCTCGCCGGCGCCCTCGACTGCCCGCTCCTCCTGACGCTACCGAACGCGATCCCAGCCGATATCATGGCGGAGATCGACCGCCTCGACGCGACGGGCGCATGGCTCGTCGGCGGGACCTCGGTCATCAGTGACGACGTCAAGGACCAGCTTGAGGACGAAGGTCTCACCGTCCAGCGCGTATCGGGCCCTGATCGCTATGCCACCGCCAAGCAGGTCGCGTACCTGGTGATGGATATCGTCTACTCGTCTGGTGGAACCTGGCGCAAGACCGCGTTCTTCGTCCGCGGCGACGCGTTCCCGGACGCCCTGTCGGTCGCCCCGCACGCGTACCGCATGAAGATCCCGATCCTGCTCGTGCAGCCGGGCAGCGTCCCTGCTCCCACGGAAGAGGCTGTGACCTTCAGCTCCATCACCGAGGGGATCATCGTCGGCGGCACGACCGCGGTGAGTGCCGCGACCGCCACCGAGATCGGCAACATGCTGGGTGATGCTGCCGAACGCTGGGATGGCGCCGACCGGTACGCGACTGCAGTCGAATGCGCGACCAGGGGTGTCGCTCGCGGGTGGCTCGACTACGACGCGATCGGCGTGGCCACCGGACTGAACTTCCCCGACGCGCTCAGCGGCGGCGCCGCATGCGGCTCCTACGGCAGCCCACTCGTGCTCACGGCACCCACGTACGTCCCGACCTCGGTGGACGCCTTCTTCACCCAGCGCCGGTACGACTTCGGCGGCATGACGGTCTTCGGCGGAACCGCGGCGATAGCGGGCGGGACGTTCACCGGCCTGAACAGCTACCTCAACTAGGCGCTCATACCCCACGGGGCCGGACTGCTGTGGCCATCACGTGCCATGGCAGTCCGGTCTCATCTGTGGCAACGTCGGCAAAGCCCGCCCCCTCGAGGAAGGCCGTCATCTCTCGCGCGGTCACGCGCACGTCGCGGGGCGGGCCCTTCGGCGTGTCACGGTCCGCCCAGTCCACCACGAGCAACATGCCGCCCGGCTCGAGCAAACGCAGCGCCTCGGCGTACGTCTCCGCGGGATGCGCGAGTTCGTGGTGGAGGTTGATCATGTAGAGCGCGTCGGCGATGCCGTCATCGAGCGGGACGCGCGTCTCCTCGGCCTCAACCGGGACGATCCGGCCGGCCGTCACCTCCGGACGATTCGCGCGCATCCAGTTGAGCATCTCCGGTGAGGTATCCGCGGCGTAGATGACCGCCTCGGGAGCCAGGGCCGAGAACGCCGAGGCGAACAGGCCCGTCCCCGCTCCGATCTCCACGATGGCACAGGCGCCAGCAGGCCTGCCGAGCGCATTCCAGAAGACGTCCGGCGGCAGCGTCTCGAACCGCGCCGGGTCGTTGAGCTTCTCGAGCTTCGAGATGTCGAACTTGAGATGCGCCATGACCGCCCCCCTTCTCGCGATTCTCTCACAGTCTGACCGCACGCCGCCGGTCGCGGCCCGGTGACCCCGAGTCCGCGAATGGGTATCTGCGACGAAGAGGCCTCGGCGCGTGCTGGGGGGGCATGAACGGACCTCGTCATAGGGGTGCCGCGCTTAAGGCGCGGCCGTGTTGGGGAGGCGCACAATGTCAAGAACCTGGCACCGCCGTCTGGCCGTTCTCACCCTTGCGGCGGTGATGGCACTTGGCGGGGTAGCCGGAGGAGCACCCACGTTCACGGCGTCGAAGCTGGCTGGCGGAGGCGTCAGCCGCGCCTATGACCCTGAAACACACGGCTCTCTGGCCGTGTGGACGGCAGACACCCCGCTCATGATGAGCACTGACCGCCATGTCTACGTGTGGGACTTCGCGACAGCGAGCGGCACGCCCATCGGCACCACCAGTGACGGCATAGACCAGGAGCACGCCGACGTTTCTTCTGGCCGCATCGTGTACGAGTACGACGATGGCGGTGACGTCGATATCCGCATGTGGGACAGCATGTGGAACCTCCACATGCCGATCGCCGAAACAGCGAACGACGAGGTCGATCCTCGCATCGACGGCAACCTGGTCGTCTGGTACGTCCCATCGGCAGACGAACTGCGCTACCGCGACCTCGGTAGGGGCATCACCAGCGCGGTCGTCCCGGGTGCACACGATGTCGAGTGTTGGGATGTGGACAACGGGGCGATCATCTGGTCGTACGAGTACTCGGCGGCCAGCGATCGCATCCTGCGCTTCCGGCCGGGCATCGATTCTGGCGCCATGTACATCATGAACGGCGTCGAAGACCTGGACATCTCCACGCTGCAGATGCACGGGACGCTCATCGCCTTCACGATGGAGCGCACCGACGGCGGGGACGATGACGCCTGGTATGCCGACATCTCGAGCGACTACGGCATCATCCGCGGCCGCGTGGAGGGAAACGAGAACCTGTTCAGCGAGCAGCGTCCGGTGATCTTCCACCGCGGAGTCGCCTGGGAGACCGACAAGATGGGGAGTACGGACATCCTCTTCCGGACGGTCCGCCCGACGGACGGAACGCTCAGCGCGGTGGCCGGCGGAGCATCAGACACGGACACGCAACTCGATCCATCGCTGTTCGGCCGTCGTGTCGTCTACACGAAGAACAACGGCGTCTCGGACACCGAGGTATGGGTGTCCAAGGCGGCTCCGGAAGTCGCCCGCACGTCAGGCGATGACCGCTACCTCACGGCGGTGGAAACAAGCAAGGCGTACTTCGGGCGGGCGAACAACGCCGTCCTGTGCACGGGACTCAACTTCCCTGATGCCCTCGCAGCCGCGCCATTCGCCCGGCTGGTGAACGGCCCACTGCTGCTCACCCGCCCAGGTGAGGTCGACGCAGCCACGATCGAAGAACTCGATCGGCTGGCCGTGGAGAAGGTCTACGTGATCGGCGGAGCCGACGTTGTCTCCAACGACGTCATGACGCAGATCACGAGCGAGACCGGAGCTGCGTGTTCACGCATCTACGGCGAGGATCGCTACCAGACCTCCGCCGCGATAGCCGAGAAGATGGGGACGCTGCTCGGCGGTCCCCACACCATCCGACGGGCCTTCTTCGCACGCGGGGACAACTTCCCCGACGCGCTCGCACTCGGGCCGGTGGCGGCGAGCTCCCTCTCGCCGATCCTGCTCGTTCGCACGAATGACGTGCCCGAGTCGATCCAGATCACGGTCGACGACCTCGACATCACGAGCGGTATCATCGCCGGCGGAACCGACGTGGTGAGCAACGGGGTGCGTGACTCCCTGCGCACACTCATGATCGCCAACGGTGGCGACGACCACGACCCGATGATCGTCGAGCGGTGGGGCGGAGCGACGCGCTACGAGACCGCGATCGCCATCGTCAATGGAGGGCTGGAGGCCCGGTGGATCGATCTTGACACGCTCGGGTTCGCAACCGGATTCAACTTCCCTGATGCTCTCGGCGGAGGCGCGGCACTCGGCTGCTACGGAAGCCCGCTGCTGCTCACCGCACCCACGTCGCTGCCAGACAGTGTGGCGGCGTTCCTCGAGAGCCACGAGTACGAGATCGGTCGCGCCGACTTCTTCGGCGGGATCGACGTGGTCAGCGAGGCCGTGAAGACGACGGTGACCAACAAGCTGAAGTAGAGACGAGACGCTGGATGACAGGGGCGCACACGAGCGCTGCGAGATGAAGGAGCCGGTCTTCATGAAGCGTGCGTTCGTGTGTGCCCTTGCCGTTGCACTGCTGGCGATCGGGCCGCGACGCAGATCCGAAGCGCGCTGAAGTAGCCCCGCGTGCCGCCACTTCGGGTACCATGCGCACATGAGTAGACAGACGCTTTACCTCGATACGCGGGGCCACGATGCTTCGCTACCCACGTTCAGCCGTGCCGTGGTCAAGGGCATCGCTGCCGGCGGAGGCCTCTACGTGCCCGAGCATCTTCCCGAGTTCACACTCGGGGAGATCATCGCCTTTGCCGATTGGCCGTACTGGCGCCGCGCGGCTGCGGTGTTCTCCCGATTCGGCGTGGACGTCTCGGCAGACCGCGTGGACATGCTCATGCGCACGGCATACGGCACGCAGTGGAGTGACGAACGCATCGCTCCGGTGATCGAGGTCGTCGCCGGGATGCACGTCCTGGAGCTCTGGCACGGCCCGACGAGCGCCTTCAAGGACATGGCCCTCCAGTGCATGCCGCTGTTCTTCTCCGAAGCCGTGGACGTCGGCCACGCTCGTGGCGAGTTGACCGACGACTACCTCGTCTTGGTCGCGACATCCGGTGACACCGGGAAAGCCGCGCTCGACGGCTTCGCCGACCGCGCCCACACCGGCATCGTCGTGTTCTACCCGGACGGCGGCGTCTCGGATGTCCAGCGTCTCCAGATGGTCACGCAGCGCGGTGCCAACGTCGGTGTCTTCGGCGTACGGGGCAACTTCGACGACTGCCAGAACGCGGTCAAGGCCGCCTTCAACGATGAGGACTTCAACGCCGAGCTGCACGAACGCCACGGACTCAAGCTCTCGTCGGCCAACTCGATCAACTGGGGCCGCCTGCTCCCGCAGATCGCCTACTACGTCAGCGCGTATGCCGACATGGTGGCCGAGGGCGGCGTCAAACCCGGCAGCCCGATGGATGTCTGTGTGCCCACCGGGAACTTCGGCAACATCCTCGGCGCGTACTATGCCCGTCTGATCGGTGTACCGATCGGCCGCCTGCTGTGTGCCAGCAACGAGAACAACGTGCTCGCGGACTTTGTAGCCACCGGCACCTACGACATCTCCGCCCGGCCGTTCGTCACGACGCCGAGCCCGAGCATGGACATCCTCGTCTCGTCCAACCTCGAGCGGCTGCTCTACCATGAGGCTGGCCCGGAAGCGGTCCGCGGATGGATGGCTGAGCTGGCCGAGAAGCGCCGCTTCACCGTGGACCGCGAGACCTTCGCCTCCCTGCGCGAGATCTTCTCGGCCGACTGGGTGTCCAACGACGAGAGCCTCGCCACGATCGCGCGCGTCTACGGCGAGACCGGCTACCTCATGGACGCGCATACGGCGGTCGCATGGGAGGTCGCCGAGCGTCTGCGCGGAGAGGACCCGGTGCTCGTGGTCTCGACCGCCCACTGGGCCAAGTTCGGCGCCGACGTGTACCGCGCGCTCGCAGCGACCCCCTACGGCGAGCCGCTTACTGGTGATGCCCGGACGATGACCGGCCTGGAGCTGCTCGACGAAGTGCGCCGACTCGCTCCGGAGGGCGCGCCGATCCCGGACCCGCTGGCCGAACTCGCCAGCCTGCCCGAGCGCTTCACGGGCGTGGTGGATGCGGGAGTGGGCGGGGTTCAGGCCGCCGTGCGAACGTGGCTCGAAACGTAACCCGAGCTCAGGGCCCGAAGATCGCGAGGGCCGGCGAGACTCCGCGTCTGGTCCAGCGCGTGCTCAAGATCTCATAGGCGGCGGTGTGATCGGTGGGGAGCATCCGTGCGGGGACCGCCTCGAGACCGGCCTCACGCGTAACGGCGAACCGTGCGCACTCCTGCCAGTCGTCAACACAGTAACCGGTGCGCAACCGGCGTGCCACGCGCGGGTCGAGTGACAGGGAGCCGTTGCAGACCGGACACCCGTCCGCGAACCTGCACATCTCGGCCATGTCACACACCTCCACACCTGATCCTCTATCTGGTGCTTCGGCAGACCGCCACTACAACCTGAGGACAGGCCGACGAGCGGACATCCGCGGCCCTTGGCGTACACTAGGCGTGTCGGGCGCGTGCATGTGACGGAAGGCGGAACGGCCACTCCGACGGACGGCCGCCCCGCAGACCTCGAGAACGGACTGAGGCGATGACCCTGCTCGAGTTCTTCGGCCAGTTCTTCGCGCGACGACCACCCGCATCCGATTCCGGCCGTGGCCTTGCCGCCGCCGAGGTGATGTCGAAGCATGCCGAGCGACTGATGCGCATGAAAGGCGTCATGAGCGTCAGCGTGGGCACGACCGATGATGGCGAGCCGGCGATCGTCGTGGGCCTCGACGATCCGCGCGCGGCCTCGGTGGCCGATATCCCCGAGTCCATCGACGGCGTCCCGGTCGTGCACCACCGGATCGGACGCTCCGACGTGCAGGACTAAGGGCGCCCACCGGGCGCCCTTCTGATCATCCGTCCAATGACCGCAGCACCTACAGCAGCGGCAGATACTCTTCGAGCTCGAACGGCGTGACGCGTGTGTGATAGCGCATCCACTCGGCCTTCTTGTTGCGCAGGAACCAGTTGAACACCGGCTCGCCAAGAGCCTCGCGCACGAGCTCGCTCTCCTCCATCGCCACGATGGCCTCGTCGAGATCCCCCGGCAGCTGGCCGATACCGAGTTCGGCGCGGCGGGCGTCCGACATCTCGTAGACGTCGTCGGTCACGTCGTCGGGAAGGGTCATGCCCTTCTCGATGCCGTTGAGGCCAGCGGCGAGCATCACGGAGAACGCAAGGTACGGATTACACGCCGGGTCCGGCGAACGCAGCTCGATGCGCGTCGCGTTCTCCTTCCCGGGCTTGTACATCGGCACACGCACGAGCGCCGAGCGGTTCCGGTGCGCCCAGCAGATGTAGACCGGCGCCTCGTACCCCGAGACCAAACGCTTGTAGGAGTTGACCCACTGGTTGGTGACGGCGCACATACCGCGTGCATGGTGCAGGATGCCCGCGATGTAGCTCTTGGCGATCGCCGACAGGTGGAAGGGGTCCTCCGCGTCGTAGAACGCGTTACGACCGTCCTTGAACAGCGACTGGTGCACGTGCATGCCGCTTCCGGCCTCGCCGTAGATCGGCTTGGGCATGAAGGTCGCGTAGACACCGTTGGCCTGCGCCACTTCCTTGACCACCACGCGGTATGTCATGACCTTGTCGGCCATCGAGAGCGCCTCGGCGTACCTCAGGTCGATCTCGTGCTGGCTCGGCCCCACCTCGTGGTGGCTGTACTCCACCTGGATGCCGAAGCGCTTGAGCTGCCGCACCGTGTCCATGCGTAGGTCGATGGCAAGATCGCGCGTCGTCTGGTCGAAGTACGTGCCTAAGTCGAGGACCTCGGGTTCGCGGTCACTCTTGAGGTAGTAGTACTCGAGTTCGGGACCCACGTACATCGTGAAGCCCAGCGCCTCGGCACGCTCGAGATTGCGCTTGAGCACCCGTCGCGGGTCGGCGTCGTACGGCGTGCCGTCGGGACGCACGATGTCGCAGAACATCGTCGCTACGAGTACGCCCTTCTGACGCCACGGAAGGATCTGGAGCGTGCTCGGGTCGGGCATCGCGATCATGTCCGACTCCTGGATCCGTGCGAAGCCCTGGATGGAGCTGCCGTCGAATCCCATCCCCTCGGTCATGGCGAGCTCGAGCTCCTCGACGTCGATCGTGAAGCTCTTGAGGAATCCCAGGACGTCGGTGAACCACAGGTGGATGAACTCGATCTTCTTGTCCTTGATGGCCTTGACCGTGTCGTGTCTCAACTGCTGCGGCATAGTGTCTCCTCGGATCAGCGCCACCTACTGTTACGAAAGCACTTCTACTGTGTTTCCAACAGGTTACAATAGCCGAAATCGTAACGGCCGTGTGGCCGGATCCAACCAGGGGGTAGAAGAAATGAACTTGCAGCGCCCGAATGCCAACGACGCGACCCAGACCTCCAACCGCTCTCGCGATGTCGCGCCTGCCAGCGGGATATGCACCCGCTGCCTGGACGGGTGCCGCGGCAACTGTGAGGTCTTCAAGGCCTCGTTTCGTGGCCGGGAAGTGATCTACCCCGGCCCGTTCGGCGAGATCACGGCCGGCGGCGACAAGGACTACCCGGTCGACTACTCGCACCTGAACATCATGGGCTATGCGCTCGGCGCCGAAGGCCTGCCGGGCGGCGCTGTAGGCGATTCGGACAACACGCTCTTCCCGAATGCGAACACCGAGACTGTCTTCGGCGACGTCAACAAGGTCAAGATGAAGGTGCCCGTCTTCACCGGCGCGCTCGGCTCCACCGAGATCGCCCGCAAGAACTGGGAGCACTTCGCTGTCGGCGCGGCCATCAGCGGCATCTCGCTCGTATGCGGCGAGAACGTCTGCGGCATCGACCCCCTGCTCGAGCGCGACGCTAACGGTCACGTCACACGGGCACCCGACATGGACCGCCGCGTGGAGAACTACCGCCGCTACCACCAGGGCTACGGCGACATCCTCGTGCAGATGAACGTCGAAGACACGCGCCTCGGCGTCGCCGAGTACGTCATCGAGAAGCTCGGGGTCGAGACCGTCGAGCTCAAGTGGGGCCAGGGCGCCAAGTGCATCGGTGGCGAGATCAAGGTGAGCGACATCGAGCGTGCGCTCGAGCTGCAGCGCCGCGGCTATCTCGTCACGCCTGACCCGAGCGACCCGGCTATCCAGGCGGCGTTCCGCGACGGCGCCATCCGCCAGTTCGAGCGCCACAGCCGCCTCGGCTTCATCGACGAGGAGGGCTTCTACGCGGAGGTCGAGCGGCTGCGCGGTCTCGGCGCCAAGCGCGTCACGCTCAAGACGGGCGCGTACGGCATGCGTGAACTCGCGATGGCCATCAAGTGGGCCAGCAACGCCCGCATCGACCTGCTCACGATCGACGGCGCACCCGGCGGCACCGGCATGAGCCCCTGGCGGATGATGGAGGAGTGGGGCATCCCCACCTTCTATCTCCAGTCGATGACCAACGAGCTCGTCAACAAGCTCAGCGACACGAGCGGCGCGTACATCCCCGACATCGCGATCGCGGGCGGGTTCTCCACCGAAGACCACGTCTACAAGGTCCTCGCGATGGGCGCTCCCCACACGGTGGCCGTCTGCATGGGCCGCGCGCTCATGATCCCCGGCTTCGTCGGCAAGAATATCGAGGTGTGGATGAAGGAGAACAACCTGCCCAAGACCGTCTCCGAGTTCGGCACGACCAAGGAAGAGATCTTCGTGTCGTACGAGACGCTCAAGGCCGAGTTCGGCGCCGAGGTCGACGACATGCCGCTCGGGGCGATCGCACTCTACACCTTCTCGGACAAGCTCAAGGTCGGCCTGCAGCAGCTCATGAGCGGCAGCCGCAAGTTCGACATCCCCTCGATCTCGCGTTCCGACGTCTTCGCGCTGACCGAGGAGGCCGCAAAGGTCTCCGGGCTCACCTACGTGATGGACGTACAGCGCGAGGAAGCGATGCGGATCATGAGCGAGTAGGTGTAGACTGACCTCTCGGCGCACCAGCGCCGCTCCCGGGCACCCGGGGGCGGCGCTTGCATTTGCAGGAGACGATCTGACCGTGACCGACCGATACGCCAAGCCACCCGAACCGCAGGCACCGCTGCCTGCAGACACCCCCACCTACGAAGCCGACGTCTCAAGCCCGCCACGACGCGTGCTACGTGGACTGCGCACCTTCGAGTCGTTCCGGCACCGCGACTACGCGTACTTCTTCGTGGGCGCCCTGCTTTCCAACATAGGAACGTGGACGCAGACCGTGGCACTCGGCTGGGTCATCTACGCGCTGACCAGCTCGTCGTCGTCACTCGGCATCGTCAACTTCCTCTCCGGCATCCCGATCTTTTTCCTCACGCTTCTCGCCGGCTCGCTCGTGGACCACATGGACCGTCGGACGCTGCTCATCTGGGCGCAGGTGGTCATGATGGCTCAGGCGACTGCGTTCGCGTATCTGAACCACACCGGGCATATCACGATCGGCTGGATCTACGCGCTCACGCTTGCGGGTGGCGTGGTCTCGGCGTTCATGTTCCCCGCCTGGCAGGCTATGGTCCCGGACCTCGTGCCGCGCTCATCGCTGCTCAACGCCGTCGCGCTGTCCTCGGCGCAGTTCAACGCCGCCCGCCTCGTCGGCCCGATGGTGACCGCGGCGATCATGGCCGCCTTCGCGGCCAACGAGAGCCTCGGGATCACGATGGTCTTCTCGTTCAACGCGCTGAGCTTCCTCTTCGTCATCTGGGCACTCGCCGTCATCCGGCCGAACCAGGAGGTGCAACAGCGCACCGGGGAGTCGGCCCGCCGCACCCTTGGCGCCGGTCTCGCGTACGCCCGCGACCATTCGCACGTGGCGATGCATCTGCTGACGGCGACGATGCTCGTCATATTCGGGATGCCGTTCATGACGCTCCTGCCGGCGATCGCCGTCGATACACTCGGCCTCGGCAGCGCAGGGTACTCGTCGCTCATGGTCTTCAACGGCCTCGGCGCCCTTGCCGGCGCCCTTGCCGTCGCGTCCTTGCCCAGGAGCGTGCGGCGGGAGCGGATCATCCGAGGCGGGCTCCTGATCATGGCCCTCGGCTCGGTGGCGCTCGGGTTCTCACACTCGTACGTGCTCTCGTCGGTGCTGCTCATCGTGTTAGGCGCTGCGTTCCTGGCCTGCGTCTCGAGCATCAACACGAACCTGCAGACCGCGGCCCCCAACCACCTCCGGGGCCGGATCATGGCACTGTTCGTCGTCGCGTTCATGGGGATGATGCCGTTCGGCTCGCTCGCCTTCGGCGCGCTCGGCGACGTGATCGGCTCAGGTTGGGCCGTCGTCGGCGGCGGAGTCGTGCTGCTCGGATGGGCGCTGTTCCTGCAGCTCAAACCTGCGCTGCTGTGCCCGAGCGGTACCGCCGACTGCTGAGTCCGTGTGACGGCATTCACTTGTAACTCTTGTTACAATCGTTGGCGTACGCATGTCCCGATGGAAGGAGTGCTGGTGTCTACATTCGAGGGTAAGATCGCGCTGATCACCGGCGCAGGATCAGGTATAGGCCGCGAGTCGGCGCTTGGCTTTGCGGGCGGCGGCGCGAAGGTGGCCGTCTCCGACGTGGACGACGCCGCGGGAGCCGAGACCGTCTCACTCATCGAAGCTGCGGGTGGCAGTGCGATGTTCGTGCATGCCAACGTCGCCGATGCAGCCCAGGTCGAAGCCGCTGTAGCAGCGACAGTCGAGGCGTTCGGCGGACTGAACATCGTCGTGAACAACGCCGGCATCGGTGGTGAGGCCGCCCTTACCGGCGAGTATTCGCTCGAGGGCTGGCAGAAGGTCATCGACATCAACCTCAACGGCGTCTTCTACGGCATGCGTTTCGGAATCCCGGCGATCCTCGCCTCCGGCGGCGGCGCCATCGTCAACATCTCCAGCATCCTCGGTCTCGTCGGCTGGGCGTCCGCTCCCGCCTACGTCGCCGCCAAGCACGCGGTATCCGGCCTCACCAAGGCCGCCGCTGTCGAGTACGCGCAGCAGGGCATCCGCGTGAACTCCGTACACCCCGGCTTCATCGCGACACCGCTGCTCACCAACGCGGGCATCACGAGCGGCTCGGACCTCGAGGCTTTCATCGCCGGTAAGCACGCCATGAATCGCCTCGGCACAGCCACGGAGGTCGCCAATCTGATCGTCTGGCTTGCCTCGGACGAGGCATCGTTCGTCACCGGTTCGAACGTCGCCGTCGACGGCGGCTACACCTGCCAGTAGCGTCACTGGCGCCCGACTATCGGGAGTGGCGGGGGCCTTCGGGTTCCCGCCACTTTTTTGTGACCGGTCGCCGAAAATGGCACGCTCATTGCATACAGTCCGGCAGAGCAGTGCGACCCGCAATCCCTCCCCCCCTCGGACGCGGGGAATCGCCGCTCACTGAAACGAGGCGCGCCCCCCACGCGCCTCGTTCGCTTTCCCGGGGACCGCGCATCCGGTCCCTGGCACGCACGAAGGCCCCCGCTTCCCGGCGGGGGCCTTCGTCGTCGAGCACCCGGTGGCGAGCTCTAGCCGAAGCGGCCGGTGATGTAGGACTCAGTACGCGCGTCGTCCGGATTCGTGAACATCTTCCGGGTCTCGTCCATCTCGACCAGGTGCGCCGGTTCGTCGAGACTCTCGCGCAGCATGAACGCGGTCTGGTCCGAGATGCGCGCCGCCTGCTGCATATTGTGCGTGACGATGACGATCGTCACCGAGTCCTTCAGCTGGGCGATCGTGTCTTCGATCTGCTGGGTGGAGATCGGGTCGAGCGCCGAGGCCGGCTCGTCCATGAGAATCACCTCAGGCTTGGTCGCGAGCGCCCGGGCGATGCACAGACGCTGCTGCTGCCCGCCGGAAAGCTCGAACGCATGCTTCTTGAGGTTGTTCTTCACCTCGGCCCACAGCGCCGCGCCCTTGAGCGACTCCTCGACCAGCTCGTCAAGCTCGGACCGCTTGCGGATACCCTGCGTGCGCGGGCCGTAGGCGACGTTGTCCCAGATCGTCATCGGGAAGGGGTTCGGCCTCTGGAACACCTGCCCCACCCGCATCCTCAGCTCGACCGGATCCATCGCCCGGCCCATGATATCGGCACCGTCAAGCGTGATCGTGCCGCCGACGTGCACGTTGCCGAGCTCGTCGTTCATCCGGTTCAGGCACCTGAGCAGCGTCGACTTGCCGCACCCCGAGGGGCCGATGAGCGCGGTGACGGCGCGCGGCGGGATGTACATGCTCACACCTTCGATGACCCGGTCGCGACCGTAGGCGACCGACACGTCGGCGAGCGAGAAGCTCCCCTGCAGGTCGGCGGCCTTCGACGCAGCCCCCTCCCGTGCGTCAGCGCGCGGGAGCGTCACGCTCCCCGCGCCGTACGAAAGGGTCCCGTCACCGGTTACGAGCAGCGGACTCACCACTTGACCTTCCTCCTCTGTACCGACCGCCACCACGCGGCCATGACACTGACGATACTGACGCCGAGCACCAGCACGAGCGCGGTGCCCCAGATGAGCTCGCGGTTCCAGCCCGGGACCGAGGTGACCTGCGCGTAGATGTGGTACGGGAGCGCCATGAACTGTGACGAGGGGCCGTCCGGCAGCCGCCGCATCTGGAAGACAGCGCCTGTGAACAGGATCGGGGCCGTCTCACCGGCGGCACGCGCCAGTCCCAGGATGGCGCCGGTGATTATCCCCGGCGCCGCCGCGGGAAGCACGACCTTGTAGATCGTCCGCAGACGCGTCGCGCCGAGTGCGAGCGAGGCCTGTCGCAGGTCTTGCGGGATCTGCCTCAAGGCCTCTTCGGTGGCAGTGATGACCACCGGGAGCGTCATGCACGTGAGCGTGAGCGCGGCGGCGATGATCGAGCGGCCGAACCCGGCGAGCAGCACGAAGGCAGCCAGGCCGAACAGGCCGTAGACGATCGACGGGACACCCGCCATGTTCGTGATCGCCAGGCGGATCGCCCGCGTGGTGAAGTTCCTCGGTGCGTACTCGGCGAGGTAGACCCCGGCAAGCACGCCGATGGGCAGCGTGAGGCCCGCGGTCGCGCCGATGAGGTAAAGCGTGCCGACGATGATCGGCAGGATGCCACCCTCGCGGCCCCGGTCTCGCGGACCTTCCGAGAAGAAGGTCCAGTCCAGCGCGCCGATGCCGTTGTAGACGATGTATACGAAGACGAAGATGGCGACCGCCACCACCGAGAGCGCGATAGCCCCCGTGACTACCTTGGCGGTCGCTTCCGCGGTGCGGGCCTTTCTCGTGCGCGAGCTCCGGCTCATCGGCGCCACCGCTTCCGCTGGCGCTCGAGCACGAGGTCGGCGACCAGGTTGATGCCAAAAGTGATAGTGAACAGTACGAGCCCGACTGCGAAGAGCACCGAGTAGTGCAGACCGCCCTGGACGACCTCGCCCATCTCGGCGGCGATCGTGCCGGTCATGGTGCGCACCGACTCGAAGACGCTCGCCGGCATGACGGCGGCGTTGCCGGTGAGCATGAGGACCGCCATCGTCTCACCGATGGCACGGCCGAGTCCGAGCATGACGGCCGCGAAGATGCCCGAACTCGCGGCCGGAAGCGTCACTTTGAACGTCGTCTGCCAGCGCGTGTTGCCGAGTGCGGCCGACCCCTGCCGCAGCTCCTCGGGAACCGCGTGCAACGCGTCTTCCGAGATCGAGATCACCGTCGGGATCGACATGATGCCGAGCACGATACCGCCGGTGACCGCGGTCATGCCGCTCATCAGAGAGAACGCGTCCTTGACGAACGGGATGAGCACGGCCACGCCAATGAGTCCGTAGACCACCGACGGGACCGCCGCCATGAACTCGATGATCGACTTCATGACCTCTTTCACGAGCCGGCCCGAGAACTCCGAGATGAAGACCGCGGCAGCCACGCCGACCGGCACGCAGACCACGAGCGCGACGCCCGTCACGTATAGAGATCCCACAATCAGCGGCAACATGCCGAACTTACCCGGCGATGAGGTCGGGTACCAGGCCGTGCCGCTGAGCATGGTGAACAGGCCGGCCTCGTTCACCGCCCGAAACGAGTTCCACATCAAGAAGACCGCTATCGCGGCAAGGATGATGATGGCCATCCACCCGCACAGGTAGATGATGGCCCGGACGACGGCCTCGGCCGCACGACGCGTGGTCGTGCGGCCGAGCCTCCGCCCGCTATGGGTCGGGGGAGTCGTCATCTGTGGCTACGGGAGCGGCACGAAGCCCTCGTCGACCACGAGCTGCTGACCCTCGGCACCGAGGATCCAGTCGAGGTAGGCGGCCATGACGCCGGCCGGCTCACCGTCGCTGTACATGTAGAGGTAGCGGCTGATCGGGTAGGAACCGTCGGCGGCGGCCGGAACCGACGCCTTCACTCCGTCGACCGCCACGACCTTGACCTCATCGGTCAGATACCCAAGGCCGATGTAGCCGATGCCCGCATCGTTGGCCACGACCTCATCCACGATCGCCTGGGTCGACGGCAGGAGCTTGGCGGCCGCGGCGTACTCGGAGTCCTCGCCAACGACGGTCTCCTTGAAGAACTCGTAGGTGCCCGACGAGCTGTCACGAGACAGGAGCACGATCGGCTTGTCTACGCCGCCGACATCCTTCCAGTTGGTGATCTCGCCACGGTAGATCTGGCCGAGCTGGTCCATCGTGAGGTCCTCGACGCCGTTGGCCGGGTTCACGATGACCGCGATGCCGTCGATGGCCACCTGGTGCTCGACGATGTTCATGCCCTTGCTTTCGCCATCCGCCATCTCCTCGTCCTTGATGTCACGCGAGGAGTGCGCGAAGTCCACGGTGCCGTTCAAGAGCGCCGCGATACCCGTACCGGAGCCGCCGCCCTGGATCGAGACCTCCACCATCGGGTTCTCGTCCATGAACGCCTCACTCCACGCGGTGCCGATGTTGAGCATCGTGTCAGAGCCCTGCACGTCGATGGTGCCCTCGAGCTCGGCCGCGGGCTCCTCGGCGGGCGTCTCGGCGGGCGTCTCGGTCACGGGCTCCTCGGCGGCACAGCCTGCGAAGGCGACGGTGCTCATCAGCAGCAGCATCGCAAGCCCGGGCGCAACGAGCTTCTTCAGGTTCACGCTCACACTCCTTGGTCTCGGTTCCATTGGTCGGCCGACACGACGCCAGCCATGCACCAGGCTAGAGGTAGCACGACACCAGGTGGTTGCACCGGTGTAAAAAGACTCAGTCCATATATGAACTCTTTGTTACATTGATGTTCATCGGGCGCGGCGCCTGTCACAATGCCGCCAGGACGACCGTTCCGGCTTGGAGGGTGATCCATGGCGCGCATACTCGTGGTCGAAGACGACCCGATCATCAGGCAGACGGTGACCTACGCGCTCAAACGCGCGGGCTTCGAGACGCTGGCGTCCGGAGACGGCCTCGAGGGCCTCGACCTGGCGACAGCCGAGCGCCCCGAACTCATCGTGCTCGATCTCATGCTCCCCGGCATCGACGGATACCGCTTCGCCGAGGAGGTCCGCCGCACCAACAGCGAGGTGGCGATCATCATGGTCACCGCGCTCGATGGCGAGCGCGACACCGTGCGCGGCCTGGATGCCGGCGCGGACGACTACCTGACCAAGCCGTTCTCCATGGAGGAACTGCTCGCACGGGTGCGCGCCAACCTGCGCCGGGTACGGGAACGCAGCGTGCTGGAAGCCGACGAGGTCATCGAGGCGGGTGACCTTGCGATCGAGCCGGCGCAACTGCGCGTCTCGGTCGCGGGATCACCGGCCAAAGTCCGCCTCAAGGAGTTCCAGCTCCTGATCGCCCTGGCCCGCAACAGCGGGACGCTCATGTCTCGCCAGCGCCTCGCCCGTGAGGTCTGGGGCTACGAGTTCCTGCCGTCCTCGCGGACGATCGACGTGCACATCCGGCGCCTCAGGCAGGCTGTCGAGGAGCCGTCGGCCTACCGCTACATCCACACCGTGCACGGTGTGGGCTACCGCTTCGACCCCCAGCCACGAGAGGGTGTCGCATCGACGTGACGCGCCCGCCCGAAGAGCGGACCTCGCGGTACCGCATCAGACTGGTAGCGAGCTTCATCGCCGTCATGGCGCTGTTCGCCGGCGCCTGGACGTGGAGTCTGTACGGCCCGCTCACGCGCGCGATCGTCGACCAGCAGGAGG
This sequence comes from Coriobacteriia bacterium, assembly GCA_030651765.1. Classification (GTDB taxonomy): domain Bacteria; phylum Actinomycetota; class Coriobacteriia; order Anaerosomatales; family Anaerosomataceae; genus UBA2272. Next base: position 75,409 of record JAUSBY010000001.1, read on the forward strand.
AGTACCTCGTCGGCATCGGCCGCGCCGCCGCGCTGGCGGTCGCGCGCACCGATGAGCCGCTCGAAGACGAGGTCGAGCGGCTGGCCGAGGGGACCGAGCTGCGGTTCACGATCGTCGATCCGACCGGCGTCGTGCTTGCCGACAGCGACGAGGATGCGCGCGCGCTTGAGAATCACGCCGACCGGCCCGAGATCCGCTCGGCACTCGGCGGGCGCGTGGGCGCCGATGTACGCCGCTCGGACACCCAGGGTGTGGACCGCATGTACGTCGCGGTCCCGCTGGCAACCGACGGCGAGCGGATCGCCGTGCGCGTCTCGACCTCGCTCGCGCACATCGACGACGTCGCCGGGCGCACGCGCCGCACCGGACTACTACTGCTCGGCTTCGCCCTGACGGTCGCGATCATCGCGGTGTGGCGCCTGAGCTACGCGGCCGCAGGCCCCGTGGAGCGGCTTGCCGCCGCCGCGCACGCCATGGCCGAAGGCGACCTCTCATCCCCGATACCTGTCGAGGGTGACTCCCTCGCGCCGCTCTCAAGCGCACTCGCCCGTCTCGCCGGACAGATGCGCGATCGCATCAGCGCCCTTGAAGCCGAGGAGCATACCCTCCGCCTCGTCCTGGACAACCTCTCTGACGCGGTCGTGCTCCTCGAGGATGAGCGCGTCGCGCTCTCCAACCGCGCACTGACCTCGATGTTTCGCATGCCGCCGACAAGGACTCGCGGCAAGACGATCGACTCACTCGGACTCCCCGCCCCGGTCGAGAGCGCCATCGTCGCGCGGCTGGGAAGCGAGGAGCCCGCATCGGCCGAGATCGGCCCCGACCCGTACCGGCGCTCGCACCGGCTGCTCGCGGTGCCGCTGGGCACGACGGACGGTTTGCGCCGTACGCTCGTGGTGATCGCCGACGTGACCGACCGCATGCGTCTGGACGCCATGCGGCGCGACTTCGTCGCTAACGCGTCACACGAGCTCAAGACGCCGACCGCCGGCATCCTGCTTCTGGCCGGATCGGCCGACGACGCCGCGCGAGACGGCGACAGCGCGCAGGCCCTCGCGTTCCTCTCGCAGATCCAGGCCGAAGCGGCACGCCTCAAGCGCCTGGTGGGCGACCTGCTCGACCTCTCCCGACTCGAGACGCTGCCGGCGGCAGACGCCGTGACCGACGTGCGCAGGGCCGTCGAACTCGCAACGGCAGGCCACCGAAGAGCCGCCGCAGCCAAGGGACTCCGCCTCGAGACCGACTTCTCCGGGGTCACGGGACAGGACGTCGCGGTACACGCCGAGTCCACCGACATCGCCGTCGCGCTCGACAACCTGCTCTCCAACGCGATCGCGTACACGGAGCATGGATCGGTCACCGTCGGCGTACGCGCGGACGACGGGCAGGCACAGATCTCGGTCGCCGACACCGGCATCGGCATACCCCCGGCCGACGTGGAGCGGGTCTTCGAGCGCTTCTACCGCGTCGACCGGGCGCGCTCGCGGACAAGCGGCGGCACGGGACTCGGACTCTCGCTCGTACGCAACGTGGCCGAGCGCTCGGGAGGCACGGTCACCATCGAGTCCGAACCCGGCGCGGGCACGATCGTCACCCTTCGGCTCCGCCGCGCGACCTAGCCGTCCGCACTGGTACCCGCCGGTTAGCGCCAGACCCGCACTGTGGGGCAAGATACGGGTGCGGGGAGTCGTGGAGACCGAGCAGACACGACGTGATCGTTGACCGCTCCGCCGCTTGGTCCCGTGACGCACTGAGGTCCGACAGGAGGTCCAGATGCTCGTGACAAGGACGCCGTTGGCGCGGCTCGCAGGCGCGCTCCTGCTCACGCTGTCGATGTCCCTAGCCATCGCATGTAGTGGCGAGGGCACGTTGCAGTCAATCAGGCAGGCGGGGGCGGCCGTTCCTGAGGCGGTGCTGGAGGATATCGGGGTTTCCACAGTTGCAGCCGCAGCTGAGTCCGACGGACCCTACCCTGTAGGCCTGGCGATTCTCGACCGCACGTCCGCTGCACCGTTCCAAACGATCAGCGTGGCGACGTGGGTGAGGTCGGACTGGGAAGGGTATCGGATGCTGCACGGCGACGTTGCGTGGAGGGTGACCAACGTGTTGGTCGAATCGGAAGACGGGGTGCGTGTGTTTGACGATGCGGCGACGAGACCGATCATCAGGAGTCTAGGACCCGTGATCGTCGCACTCGGCAACGGGGAGGTCTTCCAGTCACGAGCAAGCTTCTCGCTCGACCGCCCGGGAGCATATCGCGTGTTCGCTGTGGCCGAGTTCGCAATCCGCTCACCCGAAGCGACAGGGACCGTCTTCACATCGGACCAGTTCGAAGAGCACCGGGTCGTCACACCGGCGATTGCCATCACCATTGAGTGACGTGGGCTGGGGTTGCGACCGCGCCTCAGGTGTCCAGCCAGTCGTGATGTCGGTGGCTCGAAGCGAGTTGCTGTACTCGCCCGCGCCAGCCCCGCAAATCGCCACGCTGTCAATCTCGAGGAGGCGGGGTGCGGCGGCGTCCCACTCGGATCCGCGACCTGATGGCCTTCTTGCGCCCGCGCATCTCAGGTCCGCGGCGCCTCATCGGGTTGGCTGGTGCGCGGTGGCTTGCAGGGGCCGGAGCTGGAAGTGTGTGTTCGTTGGGCGAAGGGTGGCAACACCAAGTTGGGAGGCTGTAGTGCGAGCACGGGTGTTCCTTGCGCTGGCCGTGTTGATGTGTCTGTTGGCGCCGGGCACGGCAAGCGCGGCTGGAAACACAGATTGGTACAACTTCGCGGGTCAGCACACGACTCGACTATCCGCACCTGGAAGCCTCTACTACAGCTGGTGGGGCGTACGAGGGTGGATACACTGGCAAACTCGGCCGCAGCTGGTGGGCTCCGGGTGGAATCGTCATGTCGGCAGCTTTCTCATGATTACTCAGGCGACATCTACAACTCATCTGGTCGCCGCGGGACTGACGACAGACCCGACCTTTTATCCCTCTGTCAAGAGGTACATTGAGCATGTTCAGAACGGCCTCCCGAGTACGACGTTCTCCGGTGCAGTTCCTATACCAACGAGCATATACGCGAAGGTCGAGGCAACGGGATATCGACAACAATGGAGCGGACTGTACGAGTACTACGTGTACAACCATGGGATGGAGGCGGTTCGTTACCTCCCAAACCAGACTGGGTGTGCGCAAGCCTATAGTGAGGCGAAGAACGACGGCGGATACAATGTGTTGGCGACGACGTTCTTCGGCACGAACACAAGCGGATACAACGGTTCTGGATATGCCCTGAACCTGAAGAACATGTACCACAACTGGTATCTATGGAACACGTCGCTTCCAGCCGAAGGAACGTACATCGAGACAAGATTCAATCCCCCCTACTACTACTCGCCGCACTCATCGTACCGACATTACTACTTCGGCACCTGGAACAGGTCGTGAGGAGTGACTGCGATGCGCAGATGGTCTTCCGCTATAGCAATCCTAGTGGCGTTCTTCGCTGTCGGCGCCACCGTCTCCCTGGCAGCGTCTACAGTACGTCAGAATGACGCTGCGCCTCGCGCCAGCGGTGTCGGTGCCGTCAAGTTCCTCGACCTCGCCGGAACGCCGCTCGAGGGAGACTACCACGTCGCTCCTGATGCGTCGTCCGGCACAGTGTGGATCGTTCATCCTGCGACCACATGGGACGAGGACCCTGAGTTGGCGGCAGTGACGAGGTACACCGTGCTCGAGTACGACACTGCGACGGGTGACGTTGTGAGCCACAAACTCCCGCTCGAGACGAGGCGCTACATCGGTGGGGACGTCTTCACCCCAGGCGCGTTCACCATTCATGACGGTGCCGACAAGCTCTGGATCGCATCCTACGATGCGTTCGGCTACTTCGACGCCGTGAGCCGCGAGTTCGTTCCACTGACAATGCCCGCCCAGGAGCGGCTCCCGGCCTCCGAGGAGCTTGTGCCGGCGGGCGGGGATGCTCGCGCACGGTGGCGCGATCAGAGGGTGGTCTCCATGGCACTTGGGACAGACGGGACCGTGTGGCTCGCGCGCGACTACGCCCGCGGTATCCTGCGCTACACCATAGCGAGCAGCCGGTTCGACGTTCTAGAGACGCCCGGCGAGATCGAGGTGCCTGGCTACCTGAGGGTGGTCGGCGACGAGATCCTTCTGGCAGAGTACAGGCGGCCGTCACAGCCACCCCAGACCGGGGCGCGACGCGGGTGGTCGGCGGTATCGGCCGATGGCGCCGAATGGAGGAGACTCGAGACCACCGACTACATCGCCGCCTCAGACGGTGCCAGGGCGCTCATCGTCCGCCCGGAAGGAAGCCCCGGTGTCGCCACGATCGGGGAGGGTGAACGCGCGCCCAGGCCTGAACTCGCGGATGCGGGAGGTTCTCCCGTCGGAGCAATCACAGAACCCTGGCGTGACCTGCTCGCTGCTGGGCCTGATGGCGACGTGTGGTACGTGAAGGACCGCCTCGATCTAGCTATGTACAACCTGTCGTCAGGCGTGGAGACCGTCTACGCCTTGCCCCGCGTTGAATCCACTCGTGGCGGAGGCGCCCCGGGCAATGGCGGTGACTCAGGAGTCTCGCCATTCCTCGCCCCCATCTTCACGAGTGCGGCGGTGGACGCCGAGGGCAACCTCTGGTTCTCGTACATAACGGGAGATGCGCACGTTGGTGTCGCTTACCGGTAGGCAGCGGTTCTAGAGGTCCGGCTCTCAACGCGTACTGACCACGAAGAGGGGCGACCAAGGTCTAACCAGATCCAGGCGTGGGGCCGCGGCGATCTAGCCGTCCGCGTCCTCGGGCACGCCCGCTCCCCATCGCGCGGAGACGAGCACCACGAACGAGAGCCACGCGAAGCCGAGCAGCCACGCACCGATCACGTCGCCGAGGTAGTGCACGCCGAGATAGACGCGCGAGAGCGCTATCGCAAGGGCCGCAAGGGTGCAGCCGGCAACGAGCAGGACCGCATAGCGCCGCCGGCGCACGTCAAGGGCCGCCACGACCATCAGCGATCCGAAGTAGAGCAGACTCGAAAGCGCGTGCCCGGACGGGAAGCTGTACGTCTCGGGCAGAGGTATGCGGGCCACTTCGAGAGCCGGTCGCACGCGCATGAACGCCAGCTTGAGGCCGACGCCCAGAAGCGCCCCGCCGAGCACCGCAACGACGATCATGACGGCCTCGGTACGGCGTCCGCGAAACCACAGGACCGCCGACGTGACGGCGGTCAGCGCGGCGATCGGCCAGAAGTCACCCGCCGAGGTCGCAAGGCGCGCCAGCGTCTCGAGTCCGGGGAGATCGATCGCACGGATCGCAGCGGACAGCGCCAGGTCCGCCTCCATGAACGCCGGGGCGAGCAGCAGGCCCGCCGCAAGTGCGATGAACCCCGCGACGCCGGCGCCCGCGATGAGGACGAGCACGCCCGCCCGCGGATCGCGCCGCCAGCGTTCCTGCCGTCCGGGAATCATCATGCTTACGCTCCCGCCGCCTCGAGCAGCCGCGATGCGATCTGCTTCTTGCGGGACAGTACGCCGTCCATCCAGACCGGGCCGTCGGAGAGATCGACACCGAGCGCGCGGCTGGCCACACGGGTCTTTCCGGCCGCGAAGACCTCGCTCCCTTCGCGGACGACGTCGGTGACGAGCAGCATCGCAAGGTCGAAGCCGCGCCTGGCCCGGAACGCCTCCAGAGTCGCGGCGAGCTCGTCGGAGCGATCGAGATACGGCGTCGTGTCCACCGTCTCGACCTGGGCCACACCGATCGTCAGATCGCCGACCCGGTACTCCTTGAGGTCGGCGCTCACCGCATCGGCAAGCGAGAACTCCGCAGCAGCCGAGCGCGCCCGGAACATCTCGAGGCCGAACTCGACGGCGTCGAAACCGAGCTGTGCGGCGAGCCGCTCGGCGACTGCACGGTCGACCGCCGTCGTCGTGGGCGACTTCAGAAGGACCGTGTCGGTCAGCACCGCCGAGAGCAGTATCCCCGCCATCGGAGCGGGCGGCACCACACCGAGATCCCGGTAGCGCTCGGCCACGATCGTAGCGGTCGAGCCGACCGGCATGTTCAGGAACAAGATCGGCGTGGTGGTCTGAACGTCGCCGACACGGTGGTGGTCGACGATCTCGACGACCGCGGCCTCCTCGACGCCGGGAGCCGACTGCGAGAGCTCGTTGTGGTCGAGCAGCACGACTCGCCTGCGGACACCGCGCGCAAGGTTCGTCCTCGTGAGAATGCCGACGAGGCGCCTGTCGTCATCGACCACGAGCGCCTCGCGGTGCACGCTTTCCATGAGGTCCTCCGCGACCTCCGTCAACAGCGCATCGGGGCCGACCACGAGTGGCGTCGTGTCCATCACGCCGCTCACCGCATGCCCGAGGTTGACGAGGCGAGCGGTCGTGTATGTGTTGTGCGGGCTTGAGACGATCGCAGCGCCGCGTTGGCGGGCAAGCGCGACGACACCGTCGTCCGGGGCATGCCCACCGCTGATGACGAGACACGCCGCGCCCGCCTCGATGGCGCGGGGCTGGGTCCTCACGCGGTCGCCGACGATGAGTGTGTCGCCGGCAGCGATGTACGACGTCATCGTCTCCGGCTCCATCGCGCCGATGAGAACGTTGCCGACGAGGCGGGTGTCCGCCGCCCCGACCAGGATCTCCCCGCCGAGCACCTCGGCGAGCTGGCCGACGGTGACGGGTAGTGCCTCCAGGCCACGCATCTCGGTCTCGTCGATGTAGAGCTCCGCCAGGATGCTTTGATTGAGCAGCCCCCGCGCGACCCCGCCGTCGCCGATGACGGGAAGCGCCCGGACGCCGTGCTCGCGCATGAGACGACCGGCGGTCAGCAGGTTGTCATCGGCGTTCACGACGATCGCATCGGCGGTCATCGCATCGCGCACGCGCGTCCGGACGTGGGCGATCTCGGCGGGCAAGTCGGCGCCGAATCGCGCGAACACCCAGGCCGTCTCGGGAGGGACCGGGCCCAGGCGCGCCGGGACGTAGACGTCGTCGGGGTCGGTCACGTTCTTGAGATGCGCGTAGGCGACCGCCGAGCAGATCGAGTCGTTGTCGGGGTTCCTGTGTCCAAAGACGAGGATCGGTCCCATCGCTGCCCTCCCACCGGCTCCGGCGCCGCTAGCCCTCGATCTTCCGTATCGGAGCGTACCCTAGAAGCAGACTCTTCGTCCCGCCCGAGGCGAACGTCACCGTCACCCGATCGCCCGCGATCGACTGCACCACCCCTCGCCCGAACACCTTGTGGTCCACGGCGTCGCCCTCAGCGAGCTCGAGCGGTTGCTCGACCTGACGGGGCGCCGGCTTGCCCGAGCCGAAGACGCGGCCCTCGGACGGAGCCGTCGGCCTGCTCCCCCACCGCACCGAACCGCCGCGGTCCCCCCTGCCGCGACCCGGCGCAGACGCACCGAACCCGGCCGAGCCGATCCCCTCGGACTTCACGTGCTCGTCCGGGATCTCCCGAATGAACATGCTCGGTTGGTTGTACTGTGTCTGGCCGAACAGACTCCTCTGCGACGCATGGGTCAGATAGAGCCGCTCGCGGGCACGCGTGATGCCCACGTAGCACAGCCGCCGCTCCTCCTCGAGACCCGCCTCGTCGAACATGCAGTTCGCGTGCGGGAAGATCGAGTCCTCCATGCCGAGCAGGAAGACGACCGGGTACTCGAGTCCCTTGGCCGCATGCAGCGTCATCATCGTCACGGAGCGCTCGTCCCCCTCGACCTCGTCGAGGTCGCTACGGAGCGCCACCCACTCGAGCAGCGCCGAGAGCGTGCGCATCTCCGGATCGACGTGCTGCGCATCGTACTCGTCCACCACCCCGAAGAACTCCCGGATGTTCTCGGCACGCCCGACAGCCTCCCGGCTACCGTCGGCCGAAAGCGCGCCCAGGAGTCCCGAGCGCGAGACGATGCCCTCGACGTGCTCGCGGAGCGTCTCGCCGGGGACCTCGCGCGCCGAGGCGAGATCGTCTGCCAGCGTGGCGACCTTGCGTGCCGGTGCGGTGGCGAGCCAGCCCGCCTCGGCCGCACGCCCGATGGCCTCGGCCAGGGTGATGTCCTCCTCGATCGCGCGGGCACGCAGCACGTCGATCGTGGTCTTGCCGATTCCCTGCCGCTTCTCGAGCACGCGAACGAGCGACTGCACGTCGGCGGGGTTGACGGTGGCGCGCAGCCACGCCATGACGTCGCGGATCTCGGCCCGCTCGAAAAAGCGCGTCCCGCCGACAAGGCGATACGGGACACCGGCGCGCAGGAAGATGTCTTCGATGACGCGCGACTGGGCGTTGGTGCGGTAGAACACGGCTACGTCCGCGTACGAACGGTGCTCCTCGCGGAGCAGCCGCTCGATCTCCTCGGCGACGAAGCGGGCCTCGTCGCGCTCGTCGGTGGCCGAGTAGCGGGTGATCGCTTCACCACCGGCATTCGCGGTCCACAACGTCTTGGGTTTGCGACCACGATTGTTGGCCACAACAGCGTTGGCGGCGGCCAGGATCGTCTCGGTCGAGCGGTAGTTCTGCTCGAGGCGGATGACGGTGGCGTCAGGATAGTCGCGCTCGAACTCGAGGATGTTGCGGATGTCGGCCCCGCGCCACGAGTAGATCGACTGATCGTCGTCGCCCACCACCATGAGATTTCGATCGCGGGCCGCAAGCAGCTTCACGATCTCGTACTGCGCCTTGTTGGTGTCCTGATACTCGTCGATCAGGATGTAGCGGAAGCGGTCCTGATAGAACTCCCGCACGTCCGGGTGCTCGCGCAGGAGACGCTCGGCATTCACGAGCAGGTCGTCGAAGTCCATCGCATTTGCCGAGACGAGTCGCTGCTGGTAGAGACGGTACGCCTTGGCGGTCGCGCGCTCGGGCGCCGTTGCGGCGCTCGCCTCGTACACGGCGGCGCCTACGAGCTCGTTCTTAGCCGCCGAGATGCGACCGGCCACCCCCTTGACCGGATACTGCTTCGGGTCGAGATCGAGTTCGGTCAGCACGCTAGTGAGCATCCGGCGGGTGTCGTCGGCGTCGTAGATGGTGAAGGAGCGCGTGTAGCCGAGGCGGCCGCCATCGCCGCGCAGCAGGCGCACGCAAAACGCGTGGAACGTCATCACCCACATCGCTCGCGCGGCAGGGCCGACGATACCTTCGAGCCGCTCGCGCATCTCACCGGCAGCCTTGTTGGTGAACGTGATCGCCAGCACCCCGGCCGGCGAGACGCCATGGTGGCCGATCAGGTGGCCGATACGGTACGTGAGCACGCGCGTCTTACCGCTGCCCGCGCCGGCAAGCACCAGCAGGGGGCCTTCAACGGTGGTGACGGCGTCACGCTGCGCCGGATTGAGGTCGTCAAGAGGGAGTGTGGTCATGGGGTGACCAGTGTACCCCGCGGGTCGCTCGCGTTGAAGCGCCTGAGGACGGCTACTTCACGAACTTGATCATCGAGAAACTCGACTGGTCGGCGTCACGCAGGCAGCTGTCGTGCATGACCTTGCGCTCGGAGAGCGTGATCTGCGTGTTGCCGCACTTCTCGCATACCGGCGTGTCACACACGCTGCAGTAGCCGATACGCCCGGCCCCGACCGACCCGCAGTGGGTGCAGATACTATGGAGTGACGACTTCTGCACGTTCGTCCGCCTCTCCCGCAACCGCCAGATGCTTGCCGTGCACTTCCCCAGCAAACGCCCCGCCGAATCGTGATGCCGCTCACGATTATTGCAGCCCCGCACGAACGCAACAAGGTTCCGTAAGGTTCATTCCCTCTTCGGGAGCCGCAGACCCGCTAGCCCAGCTCCCTACCCACTGCTGACGCGATCGGCGCGAGCTCGGCCACGAGCGCGCGCAGCCCCGGAAGATCGAGCGACTGCGGACCGTCACACAGCGCCGCACGCGGATCCGGATGCACCTCCACCATGAGCCCGTCTGCACCGACCGCCACCGCAGCGCGGGAGACCGCCGGGACGAGGTCCGCCTGGCCGGTGGGGTGCGAGACATCGACGATGATCGGCAGAAGCGAGAGCTTCTTGACCACCGGAACGGCGCTGATGTCGAGCGTGAACCGTGTCGCCGTCTCGAAGGTGCGGATCCCGCGTTCGCACAAGATCACGTTCTCGTTGCCGAGCATCGTCAGGTACTCGCTTGCCTGCAGCCACTCCTGGATCGTCGCAGCCATGCCGCGCTTGAAGACGACGGGCTTGTGGCTCTCGGCCGTCGCCTGCCCGATCTTCTTCAGCAGGCTGAAGTTGGCCATGTTGCGCGTCCCGATCTGCAGGATGTCAGCGTACGCGTCCACGACCTCGACGTGCGCCGAGTCCGTCACCTCGGTGACGAAGATGAGACCGTACTTGTCGGCGGTCTCACGCAGGATCTTCAGGCCCTCCTCCTCGAGCCCCTGGAACGAGTGCGGGCTCGTGCGCGGCTTGTACGCGCCGCCGCGCATGACGCGAATGCCGAGTTCCGCCAGCGCCGCACCGACCTCGTCCATCTGGTCGCGCGTCTCCACCGAGCACGGACCCGCGATGATCGTGACCGCGCCGTCCCGCACGACCGCCGGCCGCGCCGCGCCACCGGAACCGGCGCCGCCCCCCCGCTCGAGCGCTGCCATCAGTCCCTCAACTCCTTCATCACGTGCAGGATCGCCTCGTAGATCTCGCGCAGATTCTCGGCGTAGAGCGGCCCTTCGTTGCACGATGCGAGGTGCCCAAAGATCTCCTCTTCACGCTTCGGGTCGTACAGGCCCATGTGCACCTGCGGCTTGAGCTCGCGGATCGCAAGCGCGAGAGAAGCGCGCTCGTTCAGAAGCGCCACGATGCGACAGTCGATCTCATCGATACGCGTGCGGTACTCGGCGATCCTCGCCTGGGCATCCGGTGTCTCGGTCATGATCGGCTCCTCGCACTGCTCGTCTGCGCGCGACGCCGGTCGCCCGGCACCGCCTACGTCCGTATGCTTACTATTCCCACTCAATGGTTCCGGGCGGCTTGCTCGTGATGTCGTACGCAACCCGGTTGATGCCCTCTACCTCGTTGATGATCCGGTTGCTCATCTTCGCGAGCAGATCGTGGGGCAACCGCGCCCAGTCGGCGGTCATGGCATCTGCCGATGCCACCGCCCGGATGATGATCGGGCGCCCGTAGGTACGCTCGTCGCCCATGACGCCGACGCTTCTGATGTCCGGAAGGACGCCGAAGTACTGCCACACACTGCGTTCGGTGTCCCAGGCGCCGATCTCCTCACGGATGATCGCGTCGGCCCGGCGTAGCGTCTCGAGCTTCTCGTGCGTGATCTCGCCGATGATGCGGACGGCGAGCCCCGGCCCCGGGAACGGCTGCCGGTGCACGATCTCGTCAGGCAGACCCAGTTCTGAGCCCACGGCGCGTACCTCGTCTTTGAAGAGCGCCTTCAGAGGCTCGATAAGGTCGAAGTGAACGCCTGCGGGGAACGGGATCAGGTTATGGTGGCTCTTGATCTTGGCGGCGGTCTTGTTGCCGCTCTCGATGACGTCCGGGTACAGCGTCCCCTGCGCGAGCCACTTGACCCCTTCGAGCCTGGTGGCCTCGTCGAAGAAGACCTTCCAGAACTCCTCGCCGATGATGCGGCGCTTGAGCTCGGGATCGCCCACACCGGCCAGGAGCGAGAGATAGCGCTCCTCGGCCTCCACGTGCACGAGGTCGATGTGGAACTGGTCGCGGAACGTACGGACGACCTGCTCGGCTTCGTCGAGGCGAAGCATCCCGTGGTCGACGAACACGCAGGTGAGCTGATCGCCGATGGCGCGGTGGAGCAGCGCGGCCACGACGCTCGAGTCCACGCCGCCCGAAAGACCGCAGATCACGCGGTCGGTGCCGACCTGCTCGCGCACGCGCTCGACCGTCTCATCGATGATGTTCACCATCGTCCACACCGGCGGGATACCGGCGATGTCGTGCAGGAACGTACGGATGATCTGCTGGCCGCACTCGGTGTGCGCCACCTCGGGGTGGAACTGCGTCGCGTAGAGCTTCCTGGCCGGGTCCTCCATAGCCGCTATGCCCGTCGTGGGCGTGCACGCGGTGACCGTGAAGCCCTCCGGCGCCGTACCGACACTGTCGCGGTGGCTCATCCAGCACTGCGAGGTCCCGGGCAGGCCGACCAGGAGCTGTCCGCCGTCACCGACCACCGTGAGCTCGGCGAACCCGTACTCACCGATGTCGGTGCGCGGGATGTCGCCACCAAGATGCAGCGCCATCTCCTGGATGCCGTAGCAGAAGCCGAGCACCGGGATCCCGAGTTCGAGCACGCCCGGATCGAGATGCGGCGCGCCCTCGGCATAGACGCTCGCAGGCCCGCCCGACAAGATGATGGCTGCCGGTCTGCGCTCGGCCACCTCCTCGGCGCTGATGTCGTAGGGCACGATCTCCGAGTAGACGCGCGCCTCTCGCACGCGTCGCGCGATCAGCTGCGCGTACTGCGCACCGAAGTCGAGGACGAATACCGCAGGCTGCTCGTCGTGGTAGGTCACCCGGGGCTCCCTATCGGCCCATGCCGACGCCCTGCGACTGCTGGAGGACTTTGCCCTCGGTCTGCAGCGCGGGCGCGACCATGACCTCGGCCTTCTGAAACGCCTTCAGGTTCTCGTATCCCGTCGTGGCCATCGACGTGCGCAGACCGCCGAGAAGGTTCAGTGTTCCGTCGTTCTCGCGGGCGGGACCGATGAGGATCTCCTCGAGGGTGCCCTTCTGACCGGCCTTGACGCGTGTGCCGCGCGGCAGGTCGGGATGGAACGTCGCCATACCCCAGTGGTAGCCGCGCCCGGGCGCCTCGCTCGCAGCCGCAAGGGGCGAGCCGATCATCACGCTGTCGGCTCCGCACGCGACCGCCTTGGCAAGGTCGCCACCGGTCCGCATGCCGCCGTCAGCGATGACGTGACAGTACGACCCGGTCTCGTCGAGGTGACGCATACGTGCCGCAGCCGCATCGGCGATCGCCGTGGCCTGCGGAACGCCGATGCCGAGTACGCGCCGCGAGGTGCAAGCGTGGCCGGGGCCGACGCCCACGAGCACACCGACGGCGCCCGTGCGCATGAGGTGCAGCGCGCCCTGGTAGCTGCAGCAGCCACCGACGATGACGGGCAGATCGAGGTCGCGGATGAACGCATTGAGGTCGAGGGGCTTGTCGTAGCTCGAGACATGCTCGGCGGAGACGACGGTGCCCTGGATGACCAGGATGTCCAGACCGCCGGCCAACGCCGCGTCGATGTACCGCTCGACGTTTTGGGGAGTGAGCGAGGCGGCAGCCAGCACGCCACCGTCCTTCACTTCCTTGATCCGGCGCGTGATGAGCTCTGCCTTGACATCCTCGCGGTAGATCTCCTGCATCTTGCGTGTCGCCTCTTCGTGCGAGAACGACGCGATAGCGTCGAGATGGGGCGCGGGATCCTCGTACCTGGTCTGGATGCCCTCGAGGTTGAGCACCGCCAGCCCACCGAGCTTGCCCATGGCGACGGCGAACGCCGGATCCACCACGCCGTCCATCGCCGAGGCGAGGACCGGCAGCGCGAACTCGTAGTCACGTCCGCGGAACGAGAACTCCCAGCCGATGTTCACGTCACGAGGGTCGCGCGTGCGACGGCTCGGAACGATCGCGATATCGTCGAAACCATATGCCTGACGTGCCGTCTTGCCGCGTCCGATCTCCATCTCCATACTGCGCGCCGCCTCCTCGACTAGAGCCGCCCGTTCCAAGAAGGACCGTGCCGGCCTGACATACTGCTGTACCGCGTGAGCCCGATCCCGGATACGACACGACCAGGCTCCGCCGAGTGCCGCAACGGGCGAGCCTGGTCCGATGAGAGCTGCTATGGCTGCGCCGTCGATTGGTGTGCGAGCACTCCGACGATGGCGCCCCGGTGCCGACATTCTAGATGAGTGTACGCCGTTGGGGAACCGCCGTACGCGGATTCGGCCGTAACATCGTCGTCCGGTCGGTCGACGCGACCTCCTCCACACTCGGCTCGCCTGCACGACGGCGCACCGATGTGCTTTACTGGAACCTGCTGGACCCCGACAGGGAGCCATCGATGCAGCCGCAGCAGACCGTCGTAGACCGCATCCGCCGCACGCACGCGCTCCGGCTCGCCACGGCGTTCGTCGCGCTCGTCATCCTCCTCACTCCCTCGCCGGCGCGCGCAGCGTCCATCTTCATCGATCCCGGACATGGCGGCCGCTATCCCGGCGCCGTGTACGCAGGCGTGGAGGAGCAGTGGATCAACCTCCTCATCGCCCGGGAGACGCGCACCGAGCTCATCGTACGCGGCCATCGCGTGAACATGAGCCGCACGGGAGACTACACGATAGAGAACGGCGACCGACCCACCTGGCACTGGGACGAGGCGGCGCAGACCTACTATCTCTACGCCGACGGAAAGACCGGTGTCTACAGCTACACACCTGATGGCAGCGCCGTGGCCTACGACGACCTGCAGGCCCGTTGCGATTCCGCCAACCTGTGGGGCGCCGATGTATTCGTCTCCATCCACAATAACGCTGGCGGCTCGAGCGCCACGGGCACCGAGACCTTCTACAACAGCTGGGAGACGGATACCGACCGGATCCTCGCGCAGCGGCTGGCGACCTACGTGCAGCAGGGCGTCGTCGCGTCGGCAGGAACCTACAGCAGAAGGGTCGACGACATCGGATTCTACGTGATCCGGTGGGCGAACATGCCAGCCGCCCTCGTCGAGGTCGCGTTCCTGTCCAACCCGAACGATCGCGCCAAGTTGCTGAGTGCGTCGTTCCGGCGGCGTGCCGCCATCGGGATCGCAGACGGCATCGAGCGCTACCTGGCGAGCGATCCCCACAAGCCGCGTGAGCAGCGGATCGAGGGTCCGGACCGCTACGCCACGGCAGCGGCAGCCGCCCGGTCCGCGTGGCCCGACGGTGCCGATACCGTGATCGTCGCATCCGGCGAGCAGTGGCCGGACGCCCTGGCGGCCGCGCCGCTGTCGCAGCATCTGGACGCCCCCGTGCTCCTCGCGCCCGCCAATCGGATAGGCCCGGCTGCCGCAGAGGCGATCACCGCGCTCGGCCCCGAGAACATCGTGCTGCTCGGCGGAGAGAAGGCGCTCTCCTCGGCAGTGGCCACCGAAGCCGCCGTGGCGGCGAGCATCGAGACCACGATGGTCGCCCGGATCGCCGGCATCAACCGCTACGAGACGGCCGCGCTCATCGCGCGCGAGATCGGCCCGGGTAGCGGACAGGTCATCTTCGTCAACGGAGAGACGTATCCCGATGCCGTCTCGGCCTCGGCGTACGCCGCTGCTACAGCCTCTCCCATCCTGCTCGTGCAGCGCAGCACGCTGCCCACGCAGACCGCCGCGTTCCTCGACGACAACGCCGGGGATCTGACAGATGCGTACGCCATCGGCGGGCCGGCGGTCATCTCGGAGCCACTGCTGAACAGCGCGCTGAGGACCCGCGTCCGGACGGAGTGGCTCTACGGCGCGGACCGCTACGCGACGAACCTCAAGGTGGTCAAGCGCTTCTGGCCGAGTGGCGACGTGCGGCCGTTCGTGGCCACCGGCACGGACTTCCCCGACGCGCTCGTCGCCGGCTCGATAGCCGGCCGCACCGACGAGCCGATCGTGCTGTGCGGGGCCAAGTACCTGCCCGGCTCCACGCGCGAGTGGATCATGCACGACACCGCGCGGATCCGCTCGTTCACGATGATGGGCGGCCCCCAGGCGCTCTCCTACCTGCTCGAGTGGGAGCTGGCGAAGGCGCGACGGGTACTGCCGCCGCGGTAAGCGACGGCGCCGCGCGCTGCGCTACGATACCACCATGCAGACCGCCATCCCCCCCACACCGGTCCCCCTCACGTGAGCGGGCAGCTGGCACAAGCGCTCGCGCTCGGGGGCGCCGCCTTCGTCGTAGGCCTGTCAGGTGCGATGTCGCCCGGCCCCTACCTGACGGTGACGATCACACGCACCATGACGCGCGGCGCACTCTCGGCGGCGCTCATGCTCGTCGGCCATGCGCTGCTGGAGGGGACGCTGCTCATCGGGTTCGCGTTCGGGCTGCAAAACGTGCTCCGTCACGCGACGGTAGCGACCGGCCTGGCTCTTGTCGGAGGTGCCATCTTGCTGTGGATGGGCCAGGACCTCCTGCGCGGCGCGCTCAGCGGGACCATCGTGCCTAAGGCCGGACCTGCGGCTGCGGAGTCACGCTTCGGTCCCATACTGCAGGGCATCACGGTGAGCCTTTCCAACCCGTACTGGACGCTGTGGTGGGCGACGATCGGCGTGAAGCTGGCCTCCGACGGGCTTGCCATCGGCGCGCTCGGGGTCGTCGCGTTCTTCATCGGCCACCAACTGGCCGACATCGCGTGGTACGGGTTCGTGATCGCGGCGGTCTCTCGTGGGCGCGGGCTGCTGCCCGAGCGACCGTACCGTCTCATCATCGGCGCGCTGGCCCTGTTCCTTGTCTACCTGGGCGGCCGGTTCGTACTCGACGGACTCGGCGTGATCTAGGACTCACGTCAGCGTCGTGGTGGGTGCTGTGCTCCATGGCCCCCGGTCCGTTGCGAGAGGGTCAGATCGACGCGTACGGGTCCATCGGATCGAACGCCTGCACGTTCCAGTCGACACCGAGTTCGCGCAGCTTCGCGTAGTACTCTTCCTCGGTGTGCTCCTTGTTGAGGATGTGGAACCGCGCTCCGTTCAGCCCCACGCAAAACGCGCAGTCCCGGCAGTCCACACACTGGACGCACTCGATGATGCTGTCGCAGTTGTGGCAGCTGATGCACGCGCGAGCGTTGTAGATGTAGTTGCAGTTCCGCGACGTCTCCACGTTGAAGCAGCCGTAGTTGTTCGACTGGTCACGGTCGTGCGTGTGCTCGTTCTTGATGCGATTCCATTCGGCCATGAACCGTGCGTCCATGCGTGCAACCCCTCTGTCTCCCGTCTGTCCGCATTCTATCCGATGCGGGGCGAGCGCGTGGAGAGGTCGGCCTCCGGCACCAACGCTTCACGCTCGTGCGGCCGCTCGGGAGTGAGCGCGAGCACGACCCTGTCGCGGCCCTCGTCCTTGGCGGCATACAGCGCAGCATCGGCCGCGGACAAGAGTGCGTCGCCGCTGTCGCCGTGCTCGCCGAGAAGCGCCACGCCGATGGACAGCGTGACCTGACCGATCGATTCGCCGTCAAGCGTGAACGCGAGGTCTCCGACGCCCTGACGCAGCGCCTCGGCGCGCGAGAAGCCTGCGGTGATGTCGGTCCCTGCCCAGATGACGACGAACTCCTCACCGCCGAAGCGGCACACGACGTCGCCGGCACGCGTGTTGTCACGCAGGTACGCGCCCACCTCCCGGAGCACGTGGTCTCCGGCCTCGTGCCCGAACGTGTCGTTGAACTCCTTGAAGTGATCGATGTCGATCAGGCCGACGACCAATGGCGTGACCTCGCGGCCGGCCCTGGCGATCTCGCGGGTGAGCGCCTCTTCCATGATCCGGCGGTTGTACAGGCCGGTCAGGGGATCGCGCAGCGACTGCTCCCTGAGCGTCTCGCGCAACTGCATGTTCGAGATCGCGAGCGCCACGCGCCCGGCGAAGGCAGCGACGATGCCGGCCATGTGCTCGGCCGTGCCCTGCTCCCCGGTCAGAGACTCCCCGGCCGGGCCGATCAGGACGATCGTACCAAGCACCTCACCATGCGCGACGAGCGGAACGCACGCCGAACATGCATCCGATGCGTCGATGTGCGCGCACGCGGGCAGGTCGGGCTCGCCGAAACGGACCCAGTGGGGCTTGCCGGTCCGAAGCGACCAGCACTCGTCCGGCCTGTAGTGTTCGGCATGGACGCGGTTGTCTCCCCAGTCGACCTTGCGCTCGAGCTCACTGTCCGAAGCGCGGTACAGGTAGAGCGCACCATCGAGCCGCTCGAACAGCCTCCGGCCGTAGCTCGCCATGACTGCGTATGCCTCGTCCCACGACAGATCCGCCTGTAGCAGCTCGCCCATCTCGCCCATCGCGTTCATCTCATCGCTCGCGTGGCGTGCGCCATCAAGAAGCCGGTTCAGCTCGTGGTTGGCCTCGGCCAGCGCCTCTTCCGTGGTGGTCCGCTCTTCGATCTCCGAGTGGAGCGAGAAGAGCGCTTCTCGAAGACTCATGCGGAGTTGCTCGACTGCCGATGCGACCTCTCCGATCTCGTCCTTGCCGAGCGGTGGTACCGGACGCTCGAGGTCGCCCGCTGCGAGGCGCTGCACAGCATCGTCGAGCTCGGTCAGGGGACGTGCTACCGAGCGCGAGGAGAACACCGTGAGGGCAACGATCACGGCCACTGCCGCCAACCCGAGTACCACCACGGTGGTCCTTGCGGCCACGACGCTCGCACCCACACGGCTCGTGGCCTCCCGCGCTCGCTGTGACTCTTCGGCGGACAGGTCCTCCAGAGAGGCCGTCAGCGAACCGATCGCGCCAGTGATGCGAACAGTCGCCTCCGCGGGGACTATCACCTTCGCCGCCCTACCGCTCACCGCGAAGCGCACGTCTGCCCACGACTCCGCTACGTGTGCGACGGTCTCCGCAACCGGCCCCTCGGCCAAGGCGCTGTCGCCCACCAACGTCCGATATCGGGCGACGCTGCGCTCGAAGCGCGTCGCCCCCTCCTCGAACGCGATCAGGTCGGCGCCAGAGCCACTGATGACGAATACCTCCCCGAGACGCGCGGCGTCCTGCGCCTCAACACCCACGCGCTCTGCCAGCAGCGCTCGCTCGAATGCGGACTCCTGCTCGGCGTTGCTCGCGAGAACGGGGGACAGGACGCTGAATGCCGCGAGGCCGATCAGCACGACACCGACGGTCGCAAGAGCGGTTATGCGATGCCTGAACTTCATGGCGGGATGCGCCTACTCTCTCCGTCGGCGGAGAATCGTTTACAACTCCACTTATCGGCAGATATCGACCGCTTGCTGAGTAGAGAAGCCGTCCGACAGTGACATTCGACCGCTCGCACCAAGAGCAACTCATCGGCCAAACGAGCGGAGCCCCGGCGCTATCGCCAGGGCTCCGCTTGGAAGGGAAGGGCGCGTGAATGCGCGGGTGCTACATCATCCCGCCCATACCACCCATGCCGGCCATAGCCGCGGCGGCGTCGTCCTTCTGCGGGACGTCCGTGATGGTCGTCTCGGTGATGAGGATCAGTGCTGCGATCGACGCGGCGTTCTGCAGCGCCGAGCGGGTGACCTTGACCGGGTCGATAACGCCCATCTTGAGCAGGTCGCCGTACTCGCCGGTAGCGGCGTTGAGACCCTCGCCCGCACCGAGCGCCTTGACCTTCTCGGCCACGACCGAACCCTCGAAACCGGCGTTGGCCGCGATCTGCTTCAGCGGCTCATCGAGCGCCTTGGCGATGATACGCACGCCGATCATCTCGTCACCCTCGAGCACGAGTGCCTCGAGCGCGGGTGCTGCGTCGGTGAGAGCCACGCCGCCGCCGGCGACGATGCCCTCCTCGACGGCCGCGCGGGTTGCCTGGAGCGCGTCCTCGATACGGTGCTTCTTCTCCTTGAGCTCGACTTCCGTGGCTGCGCCCACCTTGATGATGGCCACACCGCCGGAGAGCTTGGCCAGACGCTCCTGGAGCTTCTCGCGGTCGAAGTCGGAGTCTGAGTTCTCGATCTCGGAGCGGATCTGGCTGATGCGAGCCTTGATGGCCGCCTCGTCGCCCTTGCCGTCGATGATCGTCGTGTCGTCCTTGGTGATCTTCACCTTGTCGGCACGGCCGAGCATATCGAGCGTGACGTTCTCGAGCTTGTGGCCGAGTTCCTCGCTGATGACCTGGCCACCGGTGACGATGGCGATGTCCTCGAGCATGCGCTTGCGGCGATCACCGAAGCCCGGGGCCTTGACGGCTACGGAGGTGAAGGTGCCGCGGAGCTTGTTCACGATGAGCGTGGCGAGAGCCTCGCCCTCGAGGTCCTCGGCGACGATCAGGAGCTGGCGGCCGGCCTGCATGACCTTCTCAAGCACCGGCAGCAGGTCCTGGATGTTGGTGATCTTGCTGTTGGCGATGAGGATGAGCGGGTCCTCGATCACGGCCTCCATGCGATCCGGGTCCGTGATCATGTACGGCGAGATGTAGCCCTTGTCGAACTGCATGCCCTCGACGGTCTCGATGTCGATGCCGAACGTCTGACTCTCCTCGACGGTGATGACGCCGTCCTTGCCCACGACCTCCATCGCCTCGGCGATCTTGGCGCCGATGGTCTCATCGGCTGCCGAGATGGCGCCGACGTGCGCGATCTCTTCCTTGTCCTCGATCTCCTTGGCGTGACTCTTGATGGCCTCGACCACAACCTCGACGGCCTTCTCGATGCCGCGCTTGATCGCGAGCGGGTTCGCGCCGGCCGCCACGTTGCGAAGGCCCTCGCGCACGATGACCTGCGCGAGCAGCGTCGCGGTGGTGGTGCCGTCGCCAGCTACATCGTTGGTCTTTGTGGCGACTTCCTTGACGAGCTGCGCGCCCATGTTCTCGATGGGATCATCGAGCTCGATCTCGCGCGCGATGGTCACGCCGTCATTGGTGATCGTCGGCGCGCCGAACTTCTTCTCCAGCACGACGTAGCGGCCACGGGGGCCGAGGGTCACCTTGACCGCGTTGGCCAGCTTGTTGACGCCGACCTCAAGACCGCGGCGAGCCTCTTCGTCGAAACGGATGTCCTTTGCCATAGGGTACGTCCCTCCTTCTAATGATCGTTTGCCGATGCGGGGCGCGACTAGCCCTGGACGACTGCCAGGATGTCGTTCTGCGACATGATGAAGTACTCGTCTCCATCGATCTTGATGGAGGTCTTGCCCCACTCCTTGTACACGACGACATCGCCGACCTTGACGTCCATCGGCACGCGCTTGGCGCCGTCCTCGTCCCAGCGGCCGTCACCGACGGCGACGACTTCGCCCTTCTGGGGCTTCTCCTTGGCGGAGTCCGGGATGACCAGACCACTCTTGGTCTGCTCCTCGGCCTTGGCCGGCTTGACGACAACGTTATCGAACAGCGGCTTCAGATTCATGCTCTACCCTCCTGTTTTCCTACACGTACGTTATGGACACGTCCGGCACCGTGGATAACACGGCAGATACCCTATGTACCCTTACGACCGGGGTTTGGCACTCACTGCCTCCGAGTGCCAGCAGATATGGATTCTAGTACGACCGCCCGACGGTTTCAACCTCCCTTGAGGCAGAGTCCGCAAGAATGTTGAGTGTCACACACTCATATCCTGCCGAGCGGCCAGGGTACCGCTCGCGCGCGCATGCGCGAAGAGAAGGGAGGCCGGGTGACCCGGCCTCCCTCGTGGTGATCGATGCAGTGGCTGTTACGGCAGATACTCCATCCAGAGGTCACGGAAGTCCGCGTAGACGGCGTCGCTGATCGCAACAGGACCGCCCAGAACGTAGCAGCCGATGCCGCTATTCAAGTCGTACTCGGACCCGATGGCGCCAGCCTCGTCGAAGTACTCCACCACCTCGGTGTGGAGCGCATCCTGCGTGGTGAGCAGAACGGGCGCACCGGTCCACCACGATATCGGCGCAGCGGAAAGCGCGTCGGCGAAGACCTCGCCTGAGACCAGCGTCGCCAGCATCCCCTCCATACCGAGGTTGTTCACACCGTAAAGCGCGATCTCCTTGGCCGTTTCGTAGCGAATCGCCCCGAAGACCCGTTCGACGGCGTACAGCGCGTCGAGCTCATCGTAGACATCTTCGCTCACGACCGACTCACCACCGACGATGACGACGTCGGTGATGCCGTTGTCGGCAAGCCAGTCGAGGGTGACGTCGGGAACCGAGTCGGCCTCGGTCATGAGCACAGGAGCGTTGTCCCACGCGGCCACCGGCGCGACAGCGAGTGCGTCAGGCCACGCGAACCCATTGACCACGTACGCCGTCGTGCCAACCCCGACCTCGTCGCTCATCGCATTCGCGACCTCCACAGCGGTACCGTAGCGGGTGGCACCCGCGTGACGGACGACCTGCGTGACGTGCGGAATGCCCTGAAGCTGCTCGAAGACATTGGCGCTCACAGCAGCCTCTCCACCCAGCACATGGATGGTCACATCATCGTAGTTCCAGTACCGCGACTCGCTCACCCTCAGGATCTCGGCGAGGGTCTCTGCAGGAAGGCTGTCCGTATCCGTCAGCAGCAGCACGCCCTCGAGCTGCGCCGCGAGCGAACCGCCAGCGAGAGCGTCAGCGGGGTCTTCCCCCTTGGCGATGATGATGTCCTCGGGACCGTAACCGGTGCCGTAGTAGGGGTTGCCGGTGTTATCCCACTGGAGACGCGAGACTTCGGCCGCGGTCTCGAACCGGTCGGCGCCCCACACGCGCCGCGCGTTGCCGACGGTGATGAAGAGCTCGTAGGCTTGCGGATAGCCAGACAGATTGTAGACCTCGACGTAGTACGTACCGGGCTCGGGCGCCACGTAGTACACCGACTGGGAGTATGTGCTATCCCAGTAGTCATGGTCATCCGCGCTCGCTACCTCGTTCTCGTCCTCGTCATAGAGGTAGACGTAGGTGTCGAACCATCCGTCGAGATGCTGGGTCTCCACCCAGATCGGCGTGCCGGTCACCTCGATGGTGACCGCGACCTTGTCGTACTCGTCGTCCTCGACGTTGTCAACGCCATGGAACGTCCGGTACGACCAGAACGTGTTCCCGTCGGTCGCCGGGTCGTACGCATAGGCGTCCTCGAAGTCATCGTCCGGCTCGTACGCATCCTCCTCGAAGTACGCAGCTTGGGCCGACACGTCGGCAGCGGCCACGCCCTTACCGGCGAAGCCAACGGACGGCACGGCAAGCGCGAGAAGCAGCGCAAGGACCACTCCAAGCGCCAGTCTCCTCCGAATTACCCCACTCATGTGTACCACACTCCCTTGAAACGGCCGTCCGGCGGGCACAGACCCTCCGCGGCAGCACCACCGACATGAACGCACAGAGGGATACGTACCCTATCGAGGCGAACGGCGAACGGCGAATCGGAAGAGAGTCGGCATTCGGGAGCGCTAGGAGCGCGAATCCAGGCGCAAGGCGGACTCGGCATCAGCCGAGATACCGAGAAACCGCCCGGCGACGATGCGATCGTGCGCCGCTGCCGCGATCATCGACGCATTGTCGGTGCACAAGCCGAGCGGGGGAACCGTAAGGCTGATGCCCTGCCGGGCCAACGCATCCCGAAGCCCGTCGCGGAGTGCGGCGTTGGCGGCCACGCCGCCGGCCAGGATGACCGTGCGCACGCCAAACGCCTCTGCCGCGCTTTCGGTCTTCGCCACCTGCACGTCGACGACGGCCGCCTCGAACGACGCCGCGATATCGGGGAGCCGGAGCTCTCGGCCCGCTGCACGCTCCCGTTCGACGTACTGGATGACTGCGGTCTTGAGGCCCGAAAGCGACGTATCGAGGTTCCCACTCCGCATCATCGGCCGCGGGAACGGTATCGATGCCGGATCCCCCTCGGCGGCCAGACGCGAGATCACCGGCCCGCCGGGGTAGCCGAGGCCGAGAAGCTTGGCGACCTTGTCGAACGCCTCACCCGCCGCATCGTCGAGCGTGCGCCCGAGCACCTCGTAACGACCCCATACGGGCACGTGGACGAGCATGGTGTGCCCGCCCGAGACCAGGAGGGCGATCAGCGGCGGCTCCAGGTCCGGATCGATCAGCCGGGCAGCGTAGATGTGCCCCTCGAGGTGGTTCACGCCGACGAGCGGGAGCCCGGTGGCGAGCGCGAGTCCTTTTGCGTACGCGAGCCCGACTACGAGCGCACCCACGAGCCCCGGCCCTTGCGTGACGGCGAGGGCGTGCAGGTCGCCGAAACCGACACCGGCTGTAGCAAGCGCCTCGTCAACCACCGAGACGACCGCCTCGGTGTGCTTGCGGGACGCGATCTCGGGCACGACTCCCCCGAAACGCGCGTGAAAGTCCACCTGACTCGCGACCACGCTCGAGAGCTCCTCGCGACCGCCGCGCATCACCGATGCCGCGGTCTCGTCACACGACGTCTCGATGGCGAGCACGAGATCGTTCCCTGCCCGCGCGGCGCCCATCGCGCGAACCTGCGGCGCGAGCGGGCGCGACCACAACACGAGTGCGTCCTCACCCGCTTCAGGATAGTAGCCGACACGCCTGCCGCCCACGTCGAAGCCGCACGACGCGTACAAGTCGAGAGCCGCCCGGTTCGACTCGGCCACCTCAAGGGTTATGCGCCGCACACCCCTGGCCGTGGCCTCAGACGCAAGCGCCCAGATGAGTTCTCGTGCCACACCGGCCGAACGTTCGGGCGGATCGACCGCGATGTCCATGAGGTGGGCTTCGTCGCCGATGATCATGATGCCGCCGAAGCCGAGCACGCGGTCGGCAGCGGCGGCGACCTTCCAGACACGATCGGCGCGAACGAGTTCCTCGCGGAAGAGCACCTCGCTCCACGGCGCGGGGAAGCTCGCCGACTCGATCGCCAGCACCGCCGGTACGTCACGAGCGGTCATCGGCCTGATCCTCACGACGATCCCCCGCCCCCGGGACCGGCCACGCCGCCTGCGGCCATACCCGTCGCTCCGCCGCCGGTACGCCGCTCAGCCTCCTCGGCATCGGACAGGCGGGTGTAGACCGGCAGCAGTACAGCCGGGTGAGCTACACGGAACGCCTCGGCCTGGTCGATTCCCGCCAGGGCGGCCAAGGACCCTGGCCCCTCCTCGGTCCACGCGGCCGCGATCAACGACGCGCCGTCCGGCACCCACAGATGGGGCTCGGCCACGCGCACATCTTCTCCGAGCACGGCTTCGAACAGCGCGCCGTGCTTCGTGAGGCCCCACCCCGTAAGCGTCAGCGGCTCGCCGAGCGACTCCCACTCGGCAGCGGCAAGCTCCGGACGCGTCACGCGGTCGGGCGTCAGCCGCTCGGCACGCCCGTCGCGAAGGCGGAAGAGCGCCGGATACACCTCCTGCCGCATCGCGTCACCGATCACGCCGACGAGTCCATCTGCGGTCGGGCGTGACGCGACCGCATCGAGCGTCCCGACGCCGCACGCGAAGACGCCGAGTCCGTGGGCAAGGCCCTTGGCGGTCGCCACCCCGATGCGCACGCCGGTGAACGAGCCCGGTCCGCGCCCGCACACGACCGCCACGATGTCGCGCATCTCAAGGCCCTCGGCACGAACCAGCCGCTCGACCGCGGTCAGGACGACCGTGTTCGCCGCGCGAGGAGCCCGGAAGTCGTCCGCCTGGATGACTGCCCCCGGACGGTCCAGATCGCCGACGGCGACCGCGATGTGGTCGGTGGCGGTATCGAGCGCGAGGAACGGTCTCATCGGCTCTCACCCCCATCCCGGCACGCTGCGGCCCAAGCCACGGCGATCGCCTCGCCGCGCGGGCCGGTCGGCCGAAGAACGAACCGCCGGGACTCGGCCCCCGTTCGGTGGATCACGACGAGAAGATGGTCCGCGGGCAACGCTGACGGAAACCGGTCTCCCCACTCGATCATGGACACTCCGTCACCCTCGAGCGTCTCGTAGAAGCCGATCTCCTCGAGATCCGCCTCGCGCTCGAGACGGTACAGGTCGAAGTGAAAGAGCGTCAGCCGGCCGGAGTGCACGAGAAGCAGGTTGAACGTGGGGCTCGTGACCGGCCCGTCCACGCCAAGACCGCGCGCCACTCCCTGGACAAGATGCGTCTTGCCGGCGCCGAGGTCGCCCGCAAGCGCGATGACATCTCCGGGCCCGACGAGCCCCGCGAGCACGGTGCCTGCCCGTTCGGTCTCCATGGCGCTTGACGTGGTGAATCCCTCGGTCATGTCTCCGCTTTCAGAACAGCGAGGGCTGGTCGCCCCCGGAGTCGGTATCCGCCTCACCTCCGGGGGCGGCGTCTGAACCCCCCACGCTATCGAGTACCGATCTCAGGCGCCTGAAGTCGTCCACGAGGACGTCGTGCTTGGTGCGATCATAAAGCGCCGCGGCAGGGTGGAACACCGGGACGACGCGCTCGCCGCCCACGCGGAACAACCGTCCGCGCACGGCGCTTATCGGCAGATCGGTGCCCAGCACGTAGCGCGTCGCGAAGTTGCCGAGCGTGCCGATCACGGACGGTGCGATGAGCCTGATCTGCTCGGTCAGGAACGGTGCGCACGTCTCGATCTCCCCGATGAGCGGGTCCCGATTGCCCGGTGGCCGACACTTGAGCACGTTTGCGATGTAGACCTCCGACCGCGTAAGGCCGATTCCTCCGAGGAGTCCGTCGAGCAGCTTGCCGGCCGCGCCCACGAACGGCTCTCCTTTCAGGTCCTCGTTGCGCCCCGGCGCCTCGCCCACGAACATGAGCCGGGCATGCGGGTCGCCGACACCGAAGACGACTGTCGTCCGCGTGAGCGCCAACGGACAACGCCGGCAGTCGCCGATGTGGTCCCGAAGCGAGTCGAGGTCGCCGAAGGTCGGGCCCTCGGCGTCGCTGCCGGATCCATACCGCACTTCGACCACGCCGCCCCCTCACAGCCAGGTCGTTACCTCGGCGAGCGGACGCCTCGCTGGTTTGCCTGCCGACTCGGCCGAGTAGCCCACCGGCAGTACCGCGACTGGTGTGATCGGCGATGAGATATCGAGTGCCTCGGCGACCGCCCGGTCGTCGAACGCGCCGATCCAGCACGACGCAAGGCCCCGGTCCACCGCGGCCAGCAGGATACTCGCTGCGGCGGCCGCAGTGTCCTGGATCGAGTACAGGTACTCCCCTCGATCACCGTAGCGCGCAGCGCATGGCCGAGGGTCGACGGCGACCACGATGACGACGGGTGCCGCCGCGGCCCAGCGCTGTGGCAGCGCTGCGGCGAGACGCTGGCGGGCCGCCGCGCTCCTCACGACGAAGAAGCGCCAGGGCTGGATGTTGCCCGCCGACGGTGCAGACACTGCAGCCTGGAGCAGGGCGCTGACATCGTCGTCGGAAACGGCCAGCCTTGTATTGAAATGGCGCACGCTTCGGCGCTTTGCTACGACCTCACTGAACTCCATACCGGCCTTCCGAAGACAGGGGGCGGCGCCCCAGCGCATGCGTCACGCGCCCATTCTACCCGAGCGGCGACATGCGCACGATGGCCGCGCAGGCGTGCAGGAGACCGAACCGTCGGCGACGAACATAGCAACCAGGAGGTGAGGCCTCATGAACACACGCCCTGACGTCAGGGACGAAGACATCGGCATGCGGGCGTTCCAGATCCGCAAGGCCAAGGCGGTCGAACGGGCCATGGACAGGCTCCGCCAGGGCATCCGCGAGAGTTGGGGAATGTTCACCCAGCGCGACCTGGCCGATCTCGGCTGGATGATCGGCGAGCTTTGGGCGTACGAGAAGCGTGCCGACTGGGAAGAGCTGCACTTCAGCAAGCTCTCCGCTGAGGACGTCGTCAGCATCATCGCTATCGCGCGGGAGTTGCGGGACGACCCGCACAACACCGTCGAGACGCTCGAACGGGTCGGAGACATCATACGGGCGCGCAGCGTCTAGTTCGCCATACCAGCGCGCTTCAAGACCAACACGAGCGGCCGCACATCGCGGCCGCTCGTGTTGGCTTTCGGGACCACACATCCGGAAAACAGCGGTGAGGCGGCGCCTGGTACCCCCCGGTAGGCAGCGCCGCCTCACAGTGTGGACGTCAGGGCACACCCTACGAAGCGTGGGCTGCCTTCTTGGCCTCGATCTTCCGCTTGACCTTCTTCAGCCGGAAAAGGTCTTCGCGCGCGCGCTCGTCGAGCGCCTGGCGAATGTAGGCGACCTGCTCCCTGAGTTGCGGCACCGTGATCTGCTCGAGAGCGTTCACGCGCCGGTTCGTCTTCTGGATCTCTTCGCCGAGCCGCTTCAGACGAGTCTCGATGTCGGCGTACTCGATGATGACGTCGAGGATGCGCTCGAACTTGTCGGCGGTCTCATCGATACGAGAAGACACGCTGGTGATGGCGTAGCCACGGGTGAACGACGTGCGCAGCGGGCTCTCGCCCTTTGTCACGACCGGCACCGAGATACCCATGATCTTCGTACCGGTCATGTCGATGGTGATCTCACCGCGTGTCGCGAATGCCGCAGAACGCACGGACACGGTGCCGTCGACCGCCTTGGCGATCGCGAGACTGTACTGCGCCTCGTTGGTCGTGCGCTGCAAGTCGCTCGAGAGCCTGAGCGTCTCGTCCATGACGGACATGAACTCAATGAGCAGCGCGTCACGCTTCTGCTTGAGCAGGTCCATGCCCTGCTCGGCAAGGGTGATCTGCTGCTTGCGCTCCAGCAGTTCGGATCTGGTTGGCCGTACCTCTTCCACGTCTCACCTCCTCGCCGCTAACCGACACGACGTCCTACAGGTCGCCGCTCTCGGCCGCCTTCTCGGTAGCCGCGGTGGGATGGTACTGATCGATGAAGTCACGCACTCGCTTGAGTTCGCCCAGCGGCAGGCCGCTCATGAGTTCCCAGCCGATCCCGAGGGTCTCTTCGATCGAACGGCCTACATCACCCTGACCGATGATCTGACGCTCGAACTCGTCGGCGAAGTGCAGGTAGCGCCGGTCGGTGTCCGACAGCGCTTCCTCACCGACGATGGCGACGAGACGACGGAGGTCGCGGCCCTGCGCGTACGCGGCGTAGAGTTGGTTAGCGACCGCGCGGTGGTCGTCGCGGGTCTTGTCCTCGCCGATGCCGAGGTTCATGAGTCGTGACAGGCACGGCAGAACGTCGATCGGCGGGAAGACACCACGGCGGTGGAGGTGACGGGAGAGAACGATCTGACCCTCGGTGATGTAGCCGGTAAGGTCCGGGATCGGGTGCGTGATGTCGTCGTCGGGCATCGTCAGGATCGGCAGCTGCGTGACCGACCCTTTCTGGCCCTTGATACGGCCGGCGCGCTCGTAGATCGTCGAGAGGTCGGTGTACATGTAGCCGGGATAGCCACGCCGACCCGGGACCTCTTCGCGCGCGGTGGAGACCTCGCGGAGCGCCTCGCAGTAGTTGGTCATGTCCGAGAGGATGACGAGCACCTGCAGGTCCTTCTCGAATGCGAGGTACTCGGCGACCGTCAGTGCGCACTTCGGCGTCAGCAGACGCTCGACGGTGGGATCGTCGGCGAGGTTCAGAAAGAACACGACTCGCTCGAGAGCGCCGGTGGACTCGAACTGGTTCATGAAGTACGCCGCTTCACGGTGCGTGATGCCCATCGCGCCGAACACGATAGCGAACTCCTCGCCCGACTTGACCCGCGCCTGGCGGATGATCTGCGCGGCAAGCTCGTTGGCCGGCAGACCCGAACCGGAGAAGATCGGAAGCTTCTGTCCACGCACGAGCGTGTTGAGGCCGTCGATGGCGGAGATGCCGGTCTCGATGAAGTCGGCCGGCTGCGCACGGCGGTACGGGTTGATCGGCGAGCCCGTGATGTCGAGGCGCTTCTCGGGCATGATCGGCGCGCCACCGTCGATCGGACGACCGGTGCCGTTCAGGATGCGTCCGAGCAGCTCGGGGGCGACGTCGATCTTGGCGACCTCTTCGAGGAAGCGCACCCGCGTGATGTCGATGTCGATGCCCTGCGTTCCCTCGAACACCTGGATGACGGCCGTCGTACCCGAAACCTCCAGGACCTGGCCGCTGCGCTCGCTGCCGTCAGGCATGAGAACGGCGACCATCTCGTTGTACGCGACGTGGTGGACGTTCTCCACGAAGATGAGCGGACCCGTGACGTAGGTCAGCGTCCGGTACTCGGTGGAAAGCAGCGAGCGGTCGAGTGTTGCCTCCACAGTCATCTACAACACCTCGATTCCGGAGATCTGTTCACTGATCTCTTGTACGAGCTCGGGCATCCGTTCGAGCGCCTCATCGTGCGGCGTGGTCTTGAGAGTCGAGATCTCGTCTCGCGCGGGCATCTGAAGCACCTGCCGGAGCGACACGCCTCGCGACATCGCCTGCGTCGCGCCGTCGTTGAACGCAAGGATCGTCTTCAGGATCCAGTACGACTTCTGCGGCGGACAGTACGCATCGACAGCGTCGAAGGCGAACTGCTGCAAGAAGTCCTCGCGGATCATGCGGGCGACCTCGAGGATGATCTTCTCCGTCTCGGGAAGCGCATCCGGGCCGACCAGCTGCACGATCTCCTGAAGCTCGGTCTCCTTCTGGAGGATGAACATCGCGCGCTCACGCACGGCGCGCCAGTCATCGGCGATCTCGGTCTCGAACCAGTCCTTGACCTGGCCGAGGTACAGCGTGTACGACTTCGTCCAGGAGATGGCCGGGAAGTGCCGGCGATGCGCGAGCGACGTGTCGAGCGCCCAGAAGGCACCCGTCACGCGCAACGAGTTCTGCGTCATCGGCTCGGACATGTCGCCACCGGGAGGTGAGACGGCGCCGACCATGGTCACGGAACCAACGCGGTCGCCATCACCCAGCGCTTCGCAGCGGCCGGAGCGCTCGTAGAAGCTGGCCAGGCGCGTGGCGAGGTAGGCGGGGTAGCCTTCCTCACCGGGCATCTCTTCGAGACGGCCGGAGACCTCGCGGAGCGCCTCGCCCCAGCGGGAGGTCGAGTCGGCCATCATCGCGACACTGTAGCCCATGTCACGGTAGTACTCGGCGAGTGTGACACCCGTGTAGATGGATGCTTCGCGCGCCGCGACCGGCATGTTCGAGGTGTTGGCCACGAGAACGGTGCGGTCCATGAGCTTGTGACCCGTGCGCGGATCGTCGAGTTCGGGGAACTCGGCGAGCACCTCGGTCATCTCGTTGCCGCGTTCACCGCAACCGACGTAGACGATGATGTCGACGTCGGCCCATTTCGCGAGCGACTGCTGGGTGACCGTCTTACCGGTACCGAAGCCGCCCGGAATGATGGCGTTTCCGCCAAGCGCGACCGGGAAGAACGTGTCGAGAATGCGCATGCCGGTCATGAACGGGGTGGTCGGGTCCAGCTTGCGCTTGTACGGACGTCCGTACCGGACCGGCCACCACTGGCTCATCTTGATCTCCGTGCCGTCTTCAAGCACGGCCATGATCTCGTCGATCGTGTACGAACCGGCGGGAGCCATCTTGGCGATGGTCCCCTTCACACTAGGCGGCACCATGATGCGATGGAGAACCGTCGCACCCTCGGGCGTCGTTCCGATCACGTCGCCCGCGGAGACCTGCTGGCCCACCTCGGCCACAGGCGTGTACTCCCATAGCTTCTTCCGATCGAGCGCGCTTGCCACGGTACCGCGAGCGATGAAGTCGCTCCCGGTGTCCTCGGCGATGACCGGAAGTGGCCGCTGGATACCGTCATAGATCGATGACAGAAGTCCGGGACCGAGCTCCAACTTGAGCGGTCCCTCCGTCGACTCGACCGGCTCGCCGATCAGCAGTCCCGAGGTGTCCTCGTAGACCTGGATCGTGGCGAGCTCGCCTTCGAGCCTGATGACCTCGCCCATGAGGCCGGCATCGCCGACCCGGACGACGTCGTACATCTTGGTCCCCGTCATGCCGTCTGCGACGACGACAGGACCGGTTATCTTTGAAAGCGTTCCGACAATCATCAGCCTCGCCTCAGCGTAATGTCGAATCCGATTGCACGTCTGATCAGGCGCGATAGGTACGCCCGATGGTCTTCATCTGTAGCCAACTTCTCGCGTATCGGCAAAGAGATCACGATCGGCCGATACGTCTGGTTGATCTTCTGCTGCGTCCGCTCGTCGATGTCCGCCATGAACGCCTCGTTCACGGCGACGATCCCGCTCTCATCGTCATCGATGAGTCCCGAGAGCTTTCGTCGAGCATCCTCCGGCGACTCGGCCACGACCACGTCGACGCCGGCAAGGCCGAAGCCGTCAGCGTGGTCGGGATCGGTGAGGACGATGAGCTTATACAACGATGAGCTCCTCCCTCATTCGCTCCACCGGCATGCCGACAGCGATGCCCTTCACGACGATGCGCATGTTCGTGGCCTCGTTGGCCTTCGCCCACAGATAGCTGATCGAGATACCGATCCCGAGGGGATCGCCCTTGCTCGTGGCGAACGCCTTTCGGAAGAGATAGTCCTCCAGCGCGCGCTCGAACACTGAGATCGAGCCCTTCTCGATGTACGTGATCGCGACCTGCTCGAGAATCGATCCGAACTGAGTGCGCTTCAGCCTCTGGAACACCTCGTCGACATCGGACATCGCCGAGAGGCTGGCGAACAACTCCTCGGTCACACGGTCGCCACCGGGGAGATAGAACCGCAGTACATCCTCCGGCGGCAGGTCCGAACTCAGCAGCCTGAGGCACGTCAGCAGATTGAGCGTATCCACCTGTATGCTCAGGAACGTCCTGGCCAGCCGCGTGTTCGCGCGCCTACCCTTCAGCCGCTTGGTCGCCCACTCGTAGTAGTAGCGGTCGAGCGCGAGCTCGAGGACCGAAAGGTCCGCGTTCTCGTTGTAGTCCGGCAACACCTCGCGAAGCGGAACCGCGAACGGCAACCCCCAGGTTGCAAGAGTGTCGACGACACTCTTCACGCTCTCCTGCTTCGCAAGCTCCTCGGCATCCACCTGCGTCAGCTGCCCGACCGTGATGAGACTGTCGATAATGACCTCGTCCGGAAAGCTCATGTGCTTGCCGCGAATGATGGTCTTGATGTTGAACAGGTCCCATCTGCCAAGCAGCGTGGTGAGTAGCCGCCGCGCCTCGTCGTTCGAGACACTCATCACTTTGGCGAACGTCCGCACCATATTGTCCTTGAGCGCCTCGTCTACCTGTGCTGCCGTGCGCCCATGCAGGATGCGGTCCTCCAGATCCGGACCGTACTCGGTGTCCATGATCTTGTGGATGACCGCACCGATGTCGGGTGCCGTCATGAGGTCGTCGAAGAACGCCTGCTTGAGCAGACGCGATCGCATACCGCGGATCCGTGCGTTGGAGTAGCCGTAGTCCCGGCCCCGGGATCCGACGCGACGAGTGGTCTCGGTAGGTGCGGTGCTCATGAAGTCAGTACCTCTGCGACCTTCGACTGAGCCAGCCCACGCACCTTCTCGAGCCTGCTTTCGAAGGTGTTCCTCCGTACGATACGGCCCCCATCGTACGAGACGACCGCGCCGCCGATACCTTCGAGCGAAGATGCCACCGTACACGTCGCGCCAAGATCGGCCACGACCTTCTCCGCCAGCGCCGCGTCGTCAGGAGCGACGACCAACTCACACGCCCCCTGGACACCCTCGACGGCCTCGGACACAAGTCCCCGGAAGACGCCCTCGTACTCGGCGCTGCCACGCAAGGCCGCAAGTCTCTCGGCGGCAAGCTCGAACACGCGATCGACAGCTTCATCGCGCACTGCGGCAAGATCGCGCCTGACCTGCAGGCGGGCCGCGTTGACGGACTTGGCCGACCTGGCCTTCACCGAATCCTCGGCAGCCTGCACGCGAGCCTGGGTGATGCGGTCCGCTTCGTCACGGGCCTCCTGCACCATGGCATCGGCCTGAACCTGGGCGGCGCGAAGAATCGCGCTCACCTCGTCGTCAGCCTGCTCCTCAAGCGCTCTGAAGATATCCTCGATCGCCATTCGTCAGTCCCTCCGTGCGTTCGTCGTGAGTCGGAGCCTACGCCTGGATCATGAAGGCGATAACGAAGCCGAGCAGCACGATAACCTCAGGCAGCGCCATCAGGACGATAAGGGTCGTGCCGGCCTCGGGACGCTCAGCAAGCGTACCGGCGCCAGCGGCACCTATCCTCGACTGCGCGTACGCGGCACTCATGGCAGCGATGCACATCGAGGCGCCGGCCGCTGCGTACTTGGCGACCCCCACTGCGGGGTCGAGATCGGCCACGCTGGTGCCGCCCTCGGCGGCCATGGCCATGGCCGGGACCATGACGGCGGTCAGGAAGGTACTCCCGAACACCACCTTTGCGAGCTTGTTCTTGATCATGCGCGCTTTTCACCTCCGGTTTTGTGGAACGGCTTGTACTCTTGCTTGCTCGTCTCGTAGAACTTCCCGAAGAACTCGAGGAAGTTGAGACGCAATGCATGAATGTTGGGCGTGAACGCCGCCAGCACGAGATGGAGAGAGTGGAAGATGACTCCGGCCAGGATGCCAGCCACCAAACCGACCGACGAGGCGAGCTCATTGATCGCGTCTGCGAAGATGGCGCCCGAGATGCCGACCGCCATGATACGGATGTAGCTCGCTATGCTCGAGAAGGTCTCGAGTATCTCCACGAAGCCCATGACCGCCCCGAAGCGAAGCGCGACGAGTACCCCGCCGCCCAGGACGATGGCGCCGGCGGCGCGCAGCACGGGCGAGACACCGCTGTCTGCGAGTACGGATCCGGCGACCAGGAGGATGATGCCCAGGATGAAGCCGAGCAGTCCGCCCTTGATGTAGGCATGCTTCATGTGCTTGCCCTTGACGGCGTTCACAACACCCAGAACGAGACCGAACGCGATCTGGATCACGCCCACCGCCAGGACCATATAGATGAGCGGATAGACGTCGTGGGTTCGCACGTAGGGCAGCGAGAAGTCGCCCCACAGCGGGATAGGTATCACCAGGTCCAGGCGTGCCGGGAGCAGCCAGTCGCCGAAGAACTCACCGTAGAAGAAGCCGAACAGGATGGCCGACGTGGCCGCAGGACCCAGAATGGATGTCGCCATCTGCATCCCGGGGGTCGCCTTGTACTTGTTGCGCAGCCACAAGATGAGGCCGAGCATGATGGCGCCGTAGCCGATGTCACCGACGATCATGCCGAAGAAGAGCGGGTACGTGATGGCGAGGATGACCGTCGGGTCGATCGTGCCGTACTGCGGCGGCCCGTCCTTGAGCTTACCCAGGAGCCACTCGTACGGTGCGGCGAACTTCGGGTTATGCAGCTGCACGGGCGTTTCGGCGTACTCGTGCACGTCCACCTCGAGCTGGTTGACGATGACGTCCGTGCCGAATGTCTCGATGATCGTGCGGCGGAACTGCTTCACGTCGTCTACGGGCAGCCAGCCGGTTATCACGAACGCGTACTCGGTTTGGCCGAACTTCGGGATCGCGCTGATCTCCTCGATCTTGTCGACGAGGACGTCACGAATCGTCGAGAGCTGCATGTACCACTGTGACGACATCTCGGAGAGCTCGACTTTCACCTGCTCGAGCTGGGTCGGAAGCTCCGTGCGACGCCGACGCAGTTCGTCGTAGGCAGCGTCGAACGGCATGTCCTGGAACTCCGAGGGGAGACGGATCTGGTTGACGTTCTCCATGGCCAGGAACTTGTGGACCGCCTCCGAGTACTTCCGTCCGAACACGACGATGACCGCAGTCGTGTCGTCGTCGACGTCGGTTGAGACGATCTCGCACTGGTTCTTCGTGATCTCGTCGAGCTCCTTCTTGAGCATCTCGAGTGCGCCCTTGTACCGACGCTCGACGAGCAGCGCGACCGAGTCGTACGCCCCGGTGGTGACGATCTGCTTGGCTAGGGGTTGGATCTTCTGCAAGATGGGCTCGTAGCGGGCGAGGAGCGCAAGCTCGGCCTCCATGGAGGACTGCGCCTGTGCCAGACTCGAGGTCTTGTCCTCGACCTGCTCGATGACCTCGGTCACCTGGGCAGCAAGCGCCTTGCTGTCCAACTGCCAGAGCCCGAGGTAGTGCTTCTGCCGTGCCACTTCGTCCACTGTGGACGTGGGCAGGTGCAGCGCCTTGATGATAGAACGCAGACGGATGAGGAGGTCCTCCATCCGCTCCTTCTCAGCGAGCTGGTTCTCCACCAGATCCATCTGCTCAAGCGGGATCTCACCGGCTGCGATCTTCTTGGTGAGATCCTCGATGTGCAGGGTGCCGATCTCGTGGAGGAGACTGACCACGTCGAAGAAGCGATTCTTCGGCCCGATCAACTCGACCTTGGCCATTGGGACCAACATACGCGAACCCTCCCCCCTCGTATCCTAAAGGGATGCTGCCTGGCGGACGGGCATCAGAACGTCGTCACGAGTTTGACGACGAGATCCGCTGCCTCACCCTGCCGTTCAACCAGCGTCTTTCGAAGTGCCTCGACGTCAGCGGCCCCCTGTGCCTCGACCTGCGTGACCGATGCCTCTGTCTCCTTGAGCACGGTGTTCGTGCGCTCGGTCGACAGCCGTTCGGCATCGGAACCCGCACCCTTCACGATCTTGGCGGCCTCGCTCCGAGCGTCTGACACGATCTTCTCAGCCTGGTTCCTCGCCGCGAGCACCCTGCCCGAGATCTCCATCTCCTTCTCGCGTATCTGGAACAACGGCGAGTTGGCGTCTTTGGTGACGACGTCCTGATGGAACCTGATCTCCTCCAGAACCTTCTCGTCCATGGAACCTCTCCCTGTGCGATACATATGCGGGCGCTGCGATCACCGAACGCCGAACTCCAAGGCGTTCAGCGCAGGGAGGATCTCCCTGCGACACGCAGGCGAGAGCGCGCGTCGCGTTCCCGTCTCCCAAGCATTGTTCGCCAGGATGAATGGGAACTCCTGCTAGATTCTGTGAACAAATCCTCCAGGGCTGCACCATCAGGATGGGTGCCCGCCGTCCGCGATCGGCATGCCGCGAACTAGACCGCGCGACGCTCCAGCCGAAGCGCGAAGCCGCAGGCGATCTCGTAGTTGATCGTGCCGGCCACGGATGCAAGGCCATCGATGAGGATCGTTTCGGAACCCTGTGCACCGGCGATCACCACCTCATCGCCGGGATTGACGCGCAGCCCCGGCGGGATCTCGACCATGAACTGGTCCATGCAGATGCGCCCGACCTGTCTGCAGCGCCGTCCGCCGATGAGGACCTCCATGCGATTCGAGAGGACGCGGTGAAGCCCGTCAGCGTAGCCGAGCGGCACCGTGGCGATGGTTGTGGGGCCGGATGCATGCCAGGTGAAGCCGTAGCTGACGCCGTCACCCAGGCCGATGCGCTTGACCAGAGACACCCGCGCCTTGACGCTCATCGCAGGCTCGAGCGCGATACCGGACCGGGTCGCCTCCCCGGGATGTAACCCGTAGATGGCGATCCCGCAGCGCACCATGTCGAAATGGGTCCCGGGGTGCAGGATCGTGGCCGCGCTGTTGGCCGCGTGCACGAGAGCCGGGCGAACGCCATTGTCCCGGAGGTCGTCCAGTGCGAGCCCGAAGCGCTCGACCTGCCGATAGAACTCCCAGTCGCCCGGTGTGTCCGCCGTGGCGAAGTGCGTGAAGACGCCCTCGAGCCTGATGCCCGGCACCCGGCTGAATCGGCCGACGATCTCGGCGACATCTTCGGCCCGGAAGCCGATCCGGTTCATTCCGGTGTCCACCTTGAGGTGGTAGACGGTCTCCCGTCCGAGGGAGACCGCGACACGGCCGAGCGACTCCGCGAACGCCTGCGTTGTGACGGTGGGGATCAGGCCATGCTCGACGATCGCCTCGGCTGCCTCCGGGGGAGGCTCGGCGAGCAGATGGAGTGGCGCGCCGATGCCGGCTTCGCGCACCGCGACCGCCTCGGCAAGCGTGGCCACGCCGAGCCGCTCGGCTCCCGCCGAGAGCGCCGCGCGCGCGGACGGGATCGCACCATGCCCATACCCGTCGGCCTTCACGACCGCCATGAAGCGGGTGCCCTGACGGGTCAGCGAGGCAAGCGCGCGGACGTTGCGCGCGATGGCAGCGGCATCGACCTCGACCCAGGCGTGGCGGGGATACAAGGCGCCGCTACCCCTCCGAGATGAGCGAGCGGACGATATCGGACTTGCTCACGATCCCGACCAGACGCTCGCCGTCGAGCACGGGTACGCGGCTCACCTCACGGTCCACCATGAGCGTCGCGACGTCGGCCACCGACGTGTCTGCCTGGACGGTCACCGGCTCTGCGGTCATGACGTCTTCCACGGTCGCGCCCACGGCCTTCTTGAGTTCGCTCTCGAAGCGGGCGGTCGCCGGCGGGTACATGATGAACCCGTCGAGCAGGTGCAGGTATGTGGGGAACTCGACCTTCACGTCGCGCATGATCAGGTCGCCCTCGGTGACGATGCCTACGAGCGCATCACCGTCGAGCACGGGCAGCGCGCCGATTCGGCGCTCCACCATCATGCGCGCCGCCTCGGTCACGGTAAGGTCCCTCGTCACGCTCACGGGATCGGACGTCATGATGTCCCGAGCGGTGAGATCAGCCATCGTGCCTCCACATCGTAGTCAGCTAGCGGCGCGCGGTCCGCACCTCTTCCGATTCTACCCGCCAATCAGCTCGCGCACAGCCTCGGGCAGAAACGTCGCGATATCCGCCGAGGTGAAACACGTCTCCGTGAGCGCCGCCGCGCCGATCTCGCCCGCTCGGCCATGCAGGTGAGCCGCGAGCATCCCCGCCTCGTACGCCGGCAGGCCCTGCGCCATCAGCGTCCCCGCCATTCCCGCGAGTACGTCACCGGAACCGGCGCGGGCAAGAGCACCGCTTCCGGCAAGGACGATGCCGGGGCGTCCCTGTCCGGCGACGATGGTGTGCGGGCCCTTGAGTAGGCACACGGTAGTCGCGCCCGTCAGCGCACCCGCGGACCCCACGCGGTCATCCTGGATCGCGACCACGCTCTCGGAGAGCAGACGCGCGGCTTCCCCGGGATGCGGAGTGATCAGCAGCGGGGCCCGCCGCTCGACAAGCGGACGGGGATTCCCCGCGTAGACGTTCAGGCCATCCGCATCCAGCACAAGCGGCTGCCGGGCCTCTGAGACGAGCGCGCGTACCGCAGCGACAGAGCCGGCCCCCGTCGTGAGCCCCGGGCCCGCAACGATCGCATCGGCATCCGCAACCGCGCCCAGGACGGCATCCGCCGAGGCGATCGATCCGTCGGCCGATGCCGGCACCGTTCGGACGATCACGTTGGGGAGTGCGATCCGTACCACGTCGCCGATCGTTTCGGGCACGACCACGTAGACATAGCCCGCACCCATGCGCAGCGCGCCCGTCGCGGTCAGCACGGCCGCTCCGGCGTAGGCGAGCGAGCCGGCCACGACCGCCACGCGTCCGCGCGAGCTCTTGTGGTCTTCGGGTCGCACTCGCGGCATCAGACGGTGCAGATCGGCGATGTCCAGAACCTCGAGGTCACCGGGACCCCCGAGCACAGAGGGGGGAACACCGATGCCAGCCACAACGACCTCACCCGCGTGCGCCGCCCCGGGGTAGATGAGCAGCCCGGGCTTGAGCGCCGAGAACGCCACGGTTACGTCGGCGCGGACCGCACAACCGCGCACCACACCGGTATCGGAGTCGACACCCGACGGAACGTCCGCCGAGATGACGGGGCAACGGGCGCGGTTGATCGCTTCCATCACCTCGGCATAGGGTTCGAGCGGTGGTCCCGCAAAGCCGAACCCGAAGATCGCGTCGATGATGGCCGCGGCACCCGGGAGTCCTCGCAGGATCTGGTCGTCATGACCCCCGACCGGGGCCCAACGGACGCCTGCGGCGGCAGCCGCCTCGGCTGCCTGCCGTGCCTCAGCCGCCAGCTCCCCGGGCTCCCTGAGCGCCAGAACGGCGACGTGTCGGCCCTGCGCGGCAAGCAGTCGCGCGGCGACCCACCCGTCCCCACCGTTGTTGCCCGGGCCGCACACAACGACCACACGACCGTCGGGCCACCGCCGTGTCACTTCGGCAGCCAACACGCCGCCGGCTCGCTCCATCAGCCCCGGAATGGTGGTGGCGCCGCTGGATACAGCCTCGTTCTCGGCGGCGCGCATCCGATCGGCGGTGATCGCGAACCGCATCGGTCAGGCCTCCTTCACCTGCAAACAGGGCCGCGCACCTGGCGCGGCCCTGTCATCATCGCACGTGCGTCTATCTCTGGTCGTTCCCCACGTCGTCGAGCATCGCGCGCGCGCTCTTGAACGACGACGCCAGCCGGTCGGCAGGCGTCTCCGGTTCGGGATCGCGGCGCGGGCGCATGCCCTCGGTGATCGCCACGGCGGAGGCGACCGCGTTGGCATGGGTGAACGACAGCGAGAGGTGCATCTCCACGACGCCGGCAGCCTCGGCCACCTCGGCAGCCCTACCCGAGAGTCTCGGCACGGGACGACCACGCTCGTCGCGGACCACCTCGACGTCGCGGAACGTCATGCCCGAGAACCCCGTCCCGAGCGCCTTCAAGACGGCCTCTTTGGCCGCGAAGCGCATCGCATAGTGGATCTCCGGCTTGTTGCGAGCATCGCAGTAGGCGCGCTCCTCCTCGGAGAACAGCCGCTCTCTGATGCGCGGATGCCTCCGCAGCGCCTCGCGCATGCGGTCGATCTCCACGATGTCGACGCCGAGCCCGGCGACTTGCTGATCGGGAGCCATCGTCTACTCCACCGTGACTGACTTGGCGAGGTTGCGTGGCTGGTCCACGTTGCAACCGCGCATCGCCGCGATGTGGTAAGCGAGCAGTTGCAGCGGAACGGTGGCGGTGATCGCCGAGAGACTCTCGCTCGTCGCCGGAACGTACAGCACGTGCTCGGCGTGCGCCCGGATCTCGTTATCGCCGTGGGTCGCTACCGCGATGACGCGAGCACCGCGCGCGCGTACCTCCTGGATGTTGCTCACGACCTTCTCGTACGTATGCCCCTGGGTCGCCACGACCACCACGGGGACCTCAGGCGTGATGAGCGCGATGGGGCCGTGCTTCATCTCGCCAGCCGGGTACGCCTCCGCGTGGATGTAGCTGATCTCCTTGAGCTTCAGGGCGCCTTCCATCGCAACGGGCACGCCGATACCTCTGCCGAGGAAGAGCGAAGAGACGACGTCGGTGTACTCACGGGCGCATGCCTCGATGTCGTCCGCACTGCCGAGAATGGCCTCCACGGCCTCGGGAAGGCGGGTCACCTCTTGCCAGATCCGTTCGACGCGTGACTGCTCGAGCGTTCCTTTCGCTTGTGCGAGCTTGAGCGCGAGAACCGTGAGCGCCGCGATCTGGGCGGTGAAGGTCTTCGTCGCCGCCACACCGATCTCCGGACCGGCGTGCGTGTAGATGACGCCGTCACTCTCGCGGGTGACGCGGCTGCCGACGACATTGGTGATCGCGAACGCCTTCGCCCCGCGGCTGCGGGCCTCACGCACCCCGGCGAGGGTGTCTGCAGTCTCGCCCGACTGCGTGATGGCCACCACCAGTGTCTCCGCGTCGACGATCGGGTCCCGGTAGCGGAACTCGCTCGACACGTCGACCTCGACAGGGACACGCGCCCACTGCTCGATGAGTGTCTTGGCGACGATCCCGGCGTGATAGCTCGTGCCGCACGCAACGATGAAGACCCGGTCGATCGCAGCGATCTCGGCCTCGCTCATCGCGAGCTCGGAGAGCTGGATGATGCCGTCGGCACCCATCCTGCCGCGGAGCGTCTCGCGGAGCGCCTTGGGCTGCTCGTGGATCTCCTTGAGCATGAACGTCTCGTAGCCGCCCTTCTCGGCGGCGTCAAGATCCCACTCGATCGACAGGTGCTCCGGCTCGCGGACCTCACCGTTCGCGTCCCGCACGACAGCGGCAGCGGCGGACACGACTGCGACATCGCCGTCTTCGAGCACGAGGATGTCTCGCGTGTACTCGAGGACCGCGGGGATGTCGCTCGCAACGATCATCTCCCCCTCACCGACGCCGATGATGAGCGGCGAGTCCCTCCGGGCCACGACGACGGTGTCCGGCTCGTAGACATGGAGCACCGCCAGCGCGTAGCTCCCGTCGAGACGCTTCACAGCGCGGGCGACGGCCGTGGCGAGGTCGCCATCGTAGTAACTCTCCACGAGGTGGGCCACCGTCTCGGTGTCGGTCTCCGAGCGCAGAACGTGCCCGGTCGCCGCAAGCTCCTCGCGCAACTCGAGGTAGTTCTCGATGATCCCGTTGTGCACGACCGACACCGAACCGGTGCAGTCGGCGTGAGGATGGGCGTTCTCTTCGCTCGGACGGCCGTGTGTCGCCCACCGGGTGTGCCCGATGCCGACGGTGCCGACGAGGGGGTCGGCCGCCACGGCCTCTGCGAGGTTGACGAGCTTGCCGACGCAACGCGTGACGGCGATACCGTCAACACCCGCGATGGCCAGACCGGCGGAGTCGTAGCCGCGATACTCCAGACGCGCAAGGCCCGCAAGCAGGACGTCACTCGCCTGCCTCGGCCCACAGTAACCGACGATTCCACACATAGGTAGAGTCCTCCCGTGAGAAGGGTTGGGTTAGAAGGTGCGCGATGCTGCGCACGGACAGGCGCGATCGCGATGGTCACGCTCCCGGTCCGATGACGCTTTGTCCACCGCGGTCACCCGCGGGCTTTGTCGTCATCGTTTCGACCCCGGGACTGAAGGGCCGGAGGGCCATCCGCCGAATGTTTCGATAGACCCTCACCTCGTCACCTGACGGTTCGTCAGGCCTGGCGCTTGCGTTCAGTCAGGGGGGCGCCCTCCTCTCAGCCGATCGGACAGCGTGATTATATCAGTGATACGCGCATCCATAGCGCAACGAGCGGATGACGCTCACCGAAGCATCGGGCCCCGGCAATTGCCGGGGCCCGATGGTAGGCGATATGTCGCAGGTCTACGGGAGTATCTCGGCGACCTGCGCGCGTGTCGCAGATGACACGGCCGAGAGCCCACCCACGAACTTGAGGTGTCCGATCATGAACTTGTTGGCCGCGATGGCCGATGCGGGCGCGGAATCCAGGTATGCGGTGGGGGTCAGCAGCATCAGCTGGTTGGTCTGACCCTGCGCGGCACCTGCGGAGAGCGCATCCGGGAAGTTCTCGCCGGTCGCGACAGCCACGCCGTTCCAGATCAGTCCGAGCTGGTCAGCGCCGAACTGAGCGACGGCCACGGCGGTCGCATACCGGTTCATGCCGCCGATGCGCTCGACTTCGAGGATCCCGACCTCCGAGCCCTGCGCGACGATCTCAGCCGGCACGACGCCGGTGCCGCCGAGCACGAGCATCTTGGTCACGTCGAGGTCGTCCATCGCCGTCTTCGTCGCGGCCGACACACCGTCGGCATTGCTCAGGAAGATCGGCCAGCCGGCCTTGGCGGCCAGCGGCGATGCGGCCAGCGCATCCGGGAAGTTCAGGCCGGTGGTGACGAAGGCCACACCGTCCCACTCCATGTGCGCGGCCACGACCTCCTCTGCGACGAGGTTCGCGGTCTCGTAGCGGTCGTAACCTCCGAGCCGGATAACGGAGCCGGTCAGTGCCGCTACCAATTCGTCTTCGACGTCTTCGGAGACTGCAGCGGGTCCGCCAATGACGAACGCATCGACGGCTTCGAGGCGCTCGATCTCGGCGAGTACGTCTGCCGGGAGCGCATCCGGGCGGGTGAGCAGGATCGGTGCGTCGTACACACCGGCGAGTGCCGAGGCGCCGAGGGCGTCAGGCCAGTTGGCGCCGGTCGCAACGATCACGGTCTCCGCGCCATTCGGGAACGTCCGCTGCGAGACCTCGACCGAGGTGCCGTAGCGGTCAGATCCGGCGGCCGTCACGTACTCGGTCGCGATCTCCTCGAGCGGCATGATGAACATGTCGGGATAGCCCGCCGCTGGCATGTAGCGGTTGAACGAGACCCACGCCCCGGAGATCGCCGGCCGCCCGTCACAGTACGGGTCCATCGTCAGGCGCACGGTGGCGCCGGATGCGAGGTCGTACATGTAGAGGTCGCCGTCACCGGTCGTCTCATCACTCCAGATGAGGCGCCCCTGATCGATCGCGAGTCCGTCGATGTCAGAGTCGGAGGTGTAGACCTCTTCCTCAGTACCCTCGGCGATGCTGTACACGTAGATGGAAGACGTGCCGTCGTCATTGCGCTCATCGATCCACGCGATCGTGTCGCCTTCGACCACCGGGTCCCACTGGTAGTAATCAGCGGTGCAGACCTCGAACTCGGTGTCGGTGGACAGGTCGTAGGCGTAGATGTCCGAATCACCGTTGCGCTGGTCCTCCCACACGACGATGTCGCCGTCGACGCGGGGGTTGTACTGCCAGCCGGTGTCATCGGTCAGCTGGGTCTCCGTATCCGTGCTGCGGTCGTAGGCGTAGATGTCCCAGTCCGCCTTGCCGTAGTAGTAGTACTCGGCCCAGACGACGACGTCGCCGGAGATGTCCGGCACTTCCTGGTCGGCTTCCCGATCGGCGATCACCGTGTATTCATCGGCCTCGATGTCGTACACGTAGATGTTCGTGTTGTTCGGCCAACCGTCACAGTCCTGATCGCTTTGGTAGACGACCACGCCGTCACTGATCCGTGGGTTCTCCTGCTTCTTCTCTTCGGTGGTGACCTCAAACTCCTCGCCGGTAGAGATCTTGTAGCCGTAGATGTCCCAGTCTCCGCA
The DNA here is from genome assembly GCA_030651765.1 of Coriobacteriia bacterium. Lineage (GTDB taxonomy): Bacteria > Actinomycetota > Coriobacteriia > Anaerosomatales > Anaerosomataceae > UBA2272. The sequence continues at coordinate 119,671 of JAUSBY010000001.1, forward strand.
GGTGCCGTTGCGGCCGTCACGCCAGACGGCGTAGTCGCCGTCGATGTCCGAGCGGTTCTGCGGATAGGAGTCGTTGGTGAGCTGGATCTCCGTCAGGGCGAAGTAGCCGCTGGCCGGCATCGGGCCGGCGAACGCCCCCAGAAACGCTGCAAACAGTGAGGCGACGAGCAGGACACGCAGGAATCTTGAGTGCATGGGCCTCTCCCCCTTCGGCGCAGCTGTGCCGCGCCACTCGCGATTGCGATCCGATCGCACAAACCACACGGATGGCCGCGTCGAGCCGCCCCCAGCCTCTGCAGCCACCATCATAAAGAGTGTATATCAATCATCGTGGCACATGAACAGTCGTCAGCCGCGCACGATCCGGGGTGCGCTCTCGTGCCGTAGCGACCGAACCGCATCCCTACCCAAGTTCGCGGGTCACGACCTCGGCGATGCGCGCGACGATCGCGCGCGCCTGCGCCTCGTCGGCAGCCTCGACCATCACGCGTACGAGCGGCTCGGTACCCGAAGAGCGCACGAGCACGCGACCGGTCTCGCCGAGTTCAGTCTCGGCAGCGAGGACCGCGTCGGCGACGGCGGCGCTGCCCGACAGCATCCCGCGGTCGGCTACGCGCACGTTCTCGAGGACCTGCGGGTAACGTGTCATGACCCTCGCGAGCTCGGAGAGAGGCCGGCCGGTACGCTTGATGGTGGATGCGAGCTGCAGCGCGGTCACAAGCCCGTCGCCGGTGGTGGCATGGTCGAGGAAGATCACATGCCCGGACTGCTCGCCACCAAAGGCAGCGCCTGAGGAACGCATCTGGTCGAGAACGTAGCGATCGCCGACACGGGTCTTGACCACGGTGATACCGTGGTCGCGGAGCGCGCGCTCGAAGCCGAGATTGCTCATCACTGTGGAGACCACGGTGTTGCCGGGCAGAGATCCCCGGCCGGCCATGTCCACGGCGCAGACGGCCATGATCTGGTCGCCATCGAGCTCCGCGCCGCTCTCGTCGACAGCGAGCACGCGGTCGGCGTCACCGTCGTGTGAGATACCGAGGTCGAATGAGCCCGACCGGACGAGTTGCGCCACGACCTCGAGGTGCGTCGAGCCGCAGCCGGCGTTGATGTCCGTACCGTTCCAGTCGCAGTTGACGCTCGTGACCTCGGCGCCGAGCCGCTCGAACGCGTGGGGCGTCGTGAGCGCGGATGCGCCGTGCCCGCAGTCGAGCGCGACGCGTAGTCCCGAAAGATCGCCGCCGACGGTGGCCACCGCATGCGCTACGTAACGCTCGGCGGCGTCGGCTACGACAGTGGCCCGACCGACCCGCGCGCCCGTCGGCCGACTCCAGTCGCGCTCCGAGACGAGATACTCCTCGATCTCATCCTCGATCTCGTCGGGCAGCTTGAAACCGCCGCGGTCGAAGAACTTGATGCCGTTGTACTCGGCCGGGTTGTGAGATGCCGAGATGACCACGCCGCCGTCGGCCTCGAGATCCCGCGCCAGAAACGCGACCGCTGGTGTGGGCACGATACCGGCCCTGAGCGCATCGGCTCCCGAGGAGCAGATGCCGGCGACCACGGCCGCTTCGAGCATGTCGCCGCTCAGGCGCGTGTCCATGCCCACGACGATCCTGCCCTCGCCCCGGTTGGCGAGGAAGTGGCCGGCCGCCTCGCCGAGCTTGAACGCAAGCTCCGGCGAGAGGTCCGCGTTCGCGATGCCGCGCACGCCGTCGGTGCCAAAGAGCCGGACCATGAGGTCGCTCCCTTCGTTACACGATCAAGGCCCGCCACGAGGGCGGGCCTTGAGACTGGTCGATCGGAACGCCCCGCTGCTCTAGCGCTTGGAGAACTGCGGGCGCTTGCGGGCCTTCTTCAGGCCGTACTTCTTGCGCTCGACCATACGCGGGTCGCGGCGCAGCAGGCCGGCACGCTTGAGCTCGGCACGGTAATCATCGCCAGCCTCGAGCAGCGCACGGGAGATGGCGTGGCGCAGCGCGCCAGCCTGACCCGAGATGCCGCCGCCCTTGATGTTGGCGAAGACGTCGAAATGCCCGACCGTCTCGGTCACGCGGAACGGCTGCTCGACGAAGCCCCTGAGCACGGCCCGGCCGAAGTAGTCATCGAACGCCCGTCCGTTGACCACCATCTGGCCCGTACCCGGGATGAGGCGGGCCCGCGCCACCGAGGTCTTGCGGCGGCCGGTGCCCCAGTAGACTGCCTTGTTCTCAGCCATGCGCTAGACCTCCAGGGTGATCGAACGGGGGTTCTGGGCCTCGTGCGGGTGCTCGGCGCCGCCGTACACCTTCAGCTTCTTGCCCATGGCCCGCCCGAGGGTGTTCTTGGGAAGCATTCCCCTGACCGCCATCTCGATGACGCGCTCGGGACGGGTCGCAAGGATCTCGGAGATCGGGGTCTCCTTGAGGCCGCCCGGATAGCCCGAGTGGCGGTACTTCATCTTGGTCGCGAGCTTGTTGCCGGTGAGCTTCACCTTCGACGCGTTGATGACGATGACGAAGTCACCGGTGTCGACGTTTGGCGTGTACTGCGGCTTGCGCTTACCCTTGAGGATAGAGGCGACTTCGCTCGCCAGTCTGCCGAGCGGGATGTCGGTGGCGTCGACGACGAGCCACTCGCGCTCCACCTCGCCGGGCTTGGCGTAATAGGTCTTCAACGGTTCCTCCAAAAGCACTGTGGACGTGTGTCGTTCATCGAGTTCACGGGGCTCTCCAAACGAACCCTTACACTTTAGCGGCGGCATCAGGGGGTGTCAACAAACGCCACCGGGCGTATCCATCGGATCCGCGCGACCCCTCCGTGTCCGAAGCGGGTCACAACCAGCACTCGTCCGGATAGGACACGTGCCAGAGTACGAGCCCGTGCGGAGGGGCCGTCGGCCCCGCACCCCCGCGGTCACATGCGGCCAGCGCCTCGGCAACCCAGGCAGCGGGTCGCCTCCCCCGTCCCACCTCGACGAGACTGCCCACGATGACCCTCACCATAGAATGCAGGAACGCGTTGCCGCTCACGCGCACGACCACTGAGTGCTCTCCGAGCACTGTCTCCGTGCCGATATCGATGAGGTCGAGCCTGCGCACCGTCTTCTGCCCCTCGGCCGACGCCGTCACGCAGAAGGACTTGAAGTCGTGCTCGCCTACGAGCGCGCGGGCAGCCTCACGCATCGAGCCCAGATCGAGCGGCCCCTTCACCCACCACGCGTGTCGCGCGAGGAACAGCGGGGGAACCGGTCCCGGGACCAGCCGGTACCGGTACTCACGGCCGACCGCCGAGTGCCGCGCGCTGAAATCGGCGGCCGCCTCGCGCACGCCGGTGACGACGATGCCCTCACCCACCAGCGCGTTCAGCGACCGCAGGAGTGCCGATGTATCGAACTCCGTGCTGTCCGACGCGAAGCTCATGACCTGTCCGAGCGCGTGCACTCCCGCATCGGTCCGCCCGGCACCGACGGTGTCGACCTCGCACCGCAGGATCGTGGCAAGCGCCTCCTCGACGCGCCCCTGCACGGTCGGCAGGCCCGGCTGACGTGCGAAACCCGCAAAGCCGCTGCCGTCGTAGGAGAGCGTGATAGCGATGGTTCCGGTCACGGGACCTCCCTAGAGCGCGACGCCGACCGCGATCATGACCACCGTGGCGAAGGCGAGTGTCATCCAGTCTGCGGGCCGCATCACGGATGCGTTCAGGCGGGTTCTGCCTCTGCCGCCACGATAACACCGCGACTCCATCGCGAGCGCGAGATCCTCGGCACGCCTGAAGAGGTTGATGAACAGCGGCACGAGCACGGGAACGAACGCGCGAGCACGGCGGATCGGCCCGCCCTCGTCGAAACGTGCGCCGCGCGCGGTCTGCGCGATGACGATCTTCTCGGCCTCGGCGGCGGTGGTGGGGATGAACCGCAAGGCGATGGTAAGCATCATCGCCACCTCACCCGCCGGGAACCGCACGACCTCGAGCGGCCGCATGACGCGCTCGAGTCCGTCGGTCAGCTGGACTGGCGTCGTCGTCAGCGTGAGCAACGACGTCCCGACGACGAGCAGCATGATGCGCGCCGCGAAGAAGACGCCGGTCACCAGGCCAGGGCCGTCGACCGCCAGCGGACCCAGTCGAACGAGCGTGACGGTCGCGGGGTTCCAGCGAAGCCCGTGTGCGAGCAGCGTGAACGCCAGGATGAACGAGAGCGCCCGGACGCCTCGGACGGCGATGCGCCACGGCACGCGCGAGACGGCCACCGCAGCAACCACCACGAGCGCCATCACCACCAGGCCCGGGAAGCCGTCCACCATGAACACCCCTGCGGTGAACGCCGCGACGAGCCCCATCTTCGTCTTGGCGTCGAGCGCGTGGATCGGTGAGTCCACCGGCACGTACTGACCGAACGCGACGGGCACTCTCATCGGCGATCACCCCGTGCTGCCATGAGAACCCGCGCGGCTTCCCGGGGCTCGAAGCCGATCGACGGGATGTGCGCACCTCGTTCGCGCGCGAGGAGCTGCGCGCGAACGACCTCGGGCAGGCGCAAGCCTGCGGACTCGTACTCCCGGAATGCGTCGAACAGCGCCGCGACCGATCCGTCGAACACCGGTGCGCCCTCGCTAAGCGCAAGGACGTGATCGGCGTGACTCAGGAACTCGTCGGGGTCGTGCGTGACGACCGCAACGCCGGCGCGCACGCGCTCAGCGGTGACAGCCGCTATGACATCGCGCCTCCCGCGCGAGTCGAGACCTGCCGTAGGCTCGTCGAGCAGCAGGTATGGCGCTCGCATCGCCAGTGCGCCGGCGATCGCCGCGCGCCGCGCCTCCCCTCCCGAGAGCGTCAGCGGTGACCGTCCCCCGAACGTGTCCGGGTCCAGTCCGACAGCGGCCAATGCGTCCGCCGCCACCACGTCGGGATCGTCGGCGCCCAGGTTGCCCGGGCCGAAGGCCACGTCGGCCAACACGGACTCGGCGAAGAACTGCGACTCCGGGTTCTGGAACACGATCGCCACTTTGCCTCGAGCAGAACGCGCATCGGGGGCCGCGCCGTCTACCGTGACCGAGCCGGCCGAAGGCCGAAGCAGGCCCGCCAGCAACCGGAGCAGCGTTGACTTGCCCGAGCCTGTGGCACCGGCGATCACGAGCAGCTCGCCCGGCGAGAGATCGAAGTCGACTCCCCGAAGCGCATCGATGCCGAAGCCGGTTCCCTGACCGTAGATGTAGCCGAGTCCGCGTGCGATCAGCGCCATAGCGCCTCCACAACCGACTCTGCGTCGAGCATGAGTGCAGGAACATCGATGCCCCGGGCTCTCAACCCGGCAGTCAGTACCGCCATGTGTGGCAGGTCGACGCCGTAACGCTCGGCGCGCTCCGGCTCGCCTATCAGGCCGAGGGGAGTACCCTCGTAGACGATCCGACCCTCGGACAGGACGACCAGCCGATCGGCGTCGGCAGCCTCGGCCAGCTGATGGGTGATGTGCAGGATACCGACACCCTCGTCACGCAGCGTCTGCAGCACCGCCGCGACCTCGGCCCGCCCGGTGCCGTCGAGCATCGCGGTCGGCTCGTCGAGAACGAGGTACGCAGGGCACATCGCGAGCGCCCCGGCGATGGCAAGCCTCTGCTTCTGCCCGTCCGAGAGCAGATGGGGCTCACGTCGCTGCATCCCGGCGAGCCCGACAGCCTCAAGCGCATCATCGACGCGACGTCTGAGCTCTCCGGCAGGCACGCCCAAGTTCTCCGGCCCGAAGGCCACGTCCTCCTCGGCCACTGTTCCGACGATCTGGTTCTCCGGATTCTGCTGAACGAAGCCGACGCGACTTCGCACGTCCCACACAGCCGCGGCGTCACGCGTGTCCATGCCGTCGACACTGACCGTCCCGGCCGACGGTAGCAGGAGCGCGTTACACAGGCGCGCAAGCGTGGACTTGCCCGAGCCGTTGGCACCGAGTAAGGCGACGGACTCCCCCGGTGAGAGCGTGAGCGAGACGCCGTCGAGCGCCGGGCGTCCGGCACCCGGATAGACGACCATGACGTCCCGCACATCGATCATCGGCTTCCTCCTACGCGACGGAGGGCCCCGCAACGAGCGAGACCCTCCGTACGCCAGACCCTCGCGGGCCGATACTAGTCCACAAGCTCCATGATGACCATCGGAGCCGCATCGCCTTTGCGCGGGCCCAGCTTGAGGATGCGTGTGTAGCCACCCGGCCGCTCGGCGAACCGCGGTGCGATGTCGTCGAAGACCTTCTTCACCAGCGCCTGGTCGCCGAGCTCGGCGAGTGCCAGACGACGGGAGTGGACGTCCCCGCGCTTGCCCCAGGTGATGATGCGGTCCACAAGGGTCCGCACCTCCTTGGCGCGCGTTTCGGTCGTCTTGATCCGCTCGTTGGCGAGCAGGGCGGCGGCGAGGCTGCGAAGCATAGCCTTGGTGTGGCTCGCGTCGGTGCCGAGCTTGCGCCCCTTCTTCGCGTGTCTCATGTCCTCACGTTCTCCTAGCCTGCGAGACCCAGGCCCATGGCCTGGAGCTTGTCTTTGACTTCCTCGATCGACTTGGCGCCGAAGTTCCTGATGTTCAGCAAGTCGGCCTCACTGCACTCGGCCAGCTGACCGATGGTGTTGACGCCCCGCCGCTTCAGGCAGTTGTACGAACGGACCGAAAGGTCGAGCTCCTCGATCGGCGTGTCCAGCACGCGATCGCGCTCGTCGACCACTGTCTCGAAGATGCCGTCCTCGGGCATCTCGCTCTCGGCCTGCTCCAGGAACAGCATCATGTGCTCGTCTATGATGCGCGCGGCACGAGCCACGGCATCGGCCGGGGCCATCGCACCGTTGGTCTCTACCTCGAGCACGAGCTTGTCGTAGTCGGTCCGCTGACCGACACGGGTGTTCTCGACGACGTAGCTGCAGCGCGTCACCGGGCTGAACAGCGAGTCGACGGTGATGACACCCAGCGGATCCTCGGGTCGCTTGTTGCGGTCCGCGGAAACGTAGCCGCGAGCGACACCGATACGGATGCTCATCTCCAGCCGCGCGCCCTTCTCGAGCGTCGCGATGACGTGATCCGGGTTGATCAGTTCGAACTCGGTGGGGATCTTGAGATCCGCACCGGTCACGACCCTGGCTCCCGTTGCGTCGAGCGTGGCGACGCCATCGCCCTCGCCGATCCCGGTGTCGCTGAAGACGAGGCCCTTCACGTTGAGCACGATATCGGTGACGTCTTCACGGACGCCGGTGATGGTCGCAAACTCGTGCTGGACTCCCTCGATCCGGATCGACGTCGCGGCTGCGCCTTGCAGCGACGACAACAGAACCCGGCGCATCGAATTACCGAGCGTGTAGCCGTAGCCACGCTCCAGCGGTTCGACGATATAGCGCGCGGTACGAGCGTCGATCTCGTCGACGGTCACCTGCGGCCTCATGAACTCGGTCATGCGTGATGCCTCCTTGGCTGGCAAGGCGTGGTTACTTGGAGTAGAGCTCGACGATGAGCTGCTCGCGCAGCGGAGCGTCGATCTGTTCACGGGCGGGCAGCGACAGGACCTTGCCCTGTAGCTTCTCGACGTCGACCTCGAGCCAGCCCGGAACCTCGATCTTCGACGAGGAGATCAGGGCGGCCTTCAGCGTCGTCAGGTCCCGCGACTTCTCGGTGACCGCGATAAGCACGCCCGGCCGAACACGGAACGAAGGGATATTCACCCGGCGACCGTCCACCGTGAAGTGGCCATGACGCACGAGCTGACGAGCCTCATCGCGAGACGCGGCGAAGCCGAGTCTGTACACGACGTTGTCGAGACGGCTTTCCAGCAGCCGGAGCAGGTTCTCGCCGGTGATGCCGGGCTGACGCGTCGCGAGCTGGTAGTACGTGCGGAACTGCTTCTCCAGAACGCCATAGATGCGCTTGGCCTTCTGCTTCTCACGCAGCTGCACGCGGTACTCCGAGTCGCGGGGGCGCTTCTTGCCCGCCTGACCCGGGGGGTACGGGCGCTTCTCGATGCCACACTTGTCCGTGTAGCACCGGTCGCCCTTGAGGAATAGCTTTTCACCTTCACGGCGGCACTGCCTGCAGTCCGCCCCTGTGTAACGTGCCATAGAGGTCGTTCCTCCTGAAACTACACGCGGCGGCGCTTGCGCTGCCGGCAGCCGTTGTGCGGGACAGGGGTGCGGTCCTGGATGCTCGTGATCTCCAGGCCTGCGGCCTGCAGCGAGCGGATCGCGGTCTCGCGGCCGGAGCCGGGACCTTTCACGAACACGGACACCTTGCGGACTCCGTGCTCCTGCGCAAGCTTGGCACACTGCTCGGCCGCAAGCTGAGCGGCGAACGGCGTGGACTTGCGCGAGCCCTTGAAGCCCACCTGACCGGCGGACTTCCACGCGATCACGTTGCCCGAAGGGTCGGTGATCGAGATGATCGTGTTGTTGAACGTGCTCTTGATGTAGGCCTGACCGACAGCGATGTTCTTGCGCTCGCTACGGCGTACCCGTGTCTTGGCGCTCTTCTTCTTGGTGGCCATGTGCTACTTGCCCTTCTTCTTTGCGCCGATCTGGCGACGCGGGCCCTTGCGGGTGCGCGCGTTGGTGTGCGTCCGCTGCCCGCGAACCGGCAGACCCTTGCGATGGCGTAGACCGCGATAGCAGCCGATCTCCATCAGGCGCTTGATGTTCTGGCTGACCTCGCGACGGAGGTCACCCTCGACCTTGAGGTTCCGATCGATGAACTCGCGCAACCGGACGACCTCTTCTTCCGTGAGGTTCCTGACGCGCGTGTCCGGGTTGATACCCGACTCGCGCAGAATGCGCTGGGCAGTCGTGAGACCGATCCCGAAGATATAGGTCAAGCCGATCTCCACGCGCTTTTCGCGCGGGAGGTCGACGCCTGCGATGCGTGCCAAAGCCCGCTCCCTCCTGTGCCTAGCCCTGCCGTTGCTTGTGGCGCGGGTTCTCGCAGATCACGAGAACACGCCCATGGCGACGGATGATCTTGCACTTCTCACACATTCTCTTGACCGAAGGTCTGACTTTCATCTGGTCATCCTCAATCGCTTAACCGTCGAAGCATCTATCGTGTCGCCCAGCCGCAGGCGTGGTCTTTCGCGCATGACACTAACACGGTACCGGGTGTCTCCATGACCCCGGCTGAAACGAGTGCTACTTGAACCGGTAGGTGATCCGTCCTCGGCTCAGATCGTACGGCGAAAGCTCCACGACCACCTTGTCGCCAGGAAGGATACGAATGTAGTGCATCCGCATCTTGCCCGAGATGTGGGCGAGCATCTTGTGACCGTTATCGAGCTCCACCCGGAACATAGCATTGGGTAGAGCTTCGAGGACGGTGCCCTCCATCTCTATCGCATCTTCGCGTTTAGCCAAGGAGGCCTTTTCCCTTCCACGGAGCGGTGAAGTCGCAAAACGGCAGTATATCCAATCCGGGCACTCGCGTCCACCTCTTCACTCGAGTGTCAGGATCATGGGACCCGCATCGGTGACGGCCACCGTGTGCTCGAAGTGCGCCGAGAGGCTCCCGTCCTCGGTGACCACCGTCCAACCGTCGTCGAGAGACCTGACGTCGGCGCGACCGGCATTGATCATCGGCTCGATGGCCAACACCATGCCCGCCTTCAGCGTCGGACCGGTGCCGGCCCGACCGTAGTTGGGCACCTGAGGGTCCTCGTGCATCGAACGGCCGATGCCATGGCCGACGTACTCGCGCACGACCGAGAAGCCCGCCCCCTCGGCTACCGTCTGGACCGCAGACGAGATGTCATGCAGACGCATCCCGGGGATGCAGCGCGTGATGCCGGCCGCGAGCGATTCGCGTGTGGCATCCATGAGCGCACGGGCCTCGGGCAAGACTGCACCGACAGCGAACGTCATGGCCGAATCGCCGTAGTAGCCGTCCACGATGGCGCCGCAGTCCACCGAGACGATCTGCCCCTCCAGAAGCACGCGATCGCCAGGGATCCCGTGAACGACCTCACCGTCCACGGAAGTACACAGCGTCGCAGGGAACCCGTGGTAGCCCTTGAAGGCGGGCAACGCCCCCGCTTCGCGGATCACCGCCTCGGCACGTTGGTCAAGCTCGCGAGTGGTGACGCCCGGCCGAACCGCTTCGCCGACATGGCGCAGGGCAGCAGCCGTGATTCGGCCAGCCTCGCGCATGATCGCGAGCTCCTCGGCAGACTTGATCACGATCACCGCTATCGGAGTCCGTTCAGGATGTCATCGATCGATGCGAAGACATCCGCCGGAGTGCGGTTCCCGTCAACGGTGTGGAGGATCCCGGCCGCGTCGTAGTACGGCACGAGCTTGCTCGTCTGCGCCTCATACGCTTCGAGCCGCTTGCGCACCGTCGCCTCGACGTCGTCATCGCGCTGATAGACCTCTCCGCCGCACTCGTCGCAGATGCCCGGACTCGCGGGCGGATCGGTGACGATGTTGTAGACGCGCCCGCACGAGCGACACTGACGGCGCGACGTGATGCGCGCGACGATCGCTTCGGGGTCCACCTCGACGTTGATGACGGCGTCGAGGGCAAGGCCGCCGGCCGCAAGCGCCGCTGACAGGGCATCGGCCTGCGGGACCGTGCGCGGGAAGCCGTCGAACAGCACGCCGCGCTCCACCGCATCCGACTGCGTGATGCGGTCAGCTACGAGGCCGATGACCACGTCGTCCGGCACGAGTCCGCCTTCATCCATATGGCGCTTGGCCTCCATGCCGAGCGGCGTCTGGTCTGCGACCGCCTTGCGGAGGATGTCACCGGTGGACAAGTGCACCAGGCCGTAGTCCTCGACGATACGAGCCGCCTGCGTTCCCTTGCCGGCGCCCGGAGCGCCGAGCAGCATGACGTTCATCGTTCCCTCCCGTCTGGCATGAGGCCGCAGAGCGAAGTCTCGCTCTGCGGCGCTCGATGTCCTACCTCAACGGGTGCGCAAGCGCCCGTCGCCTACTACTTGAAGAAGCCGTCGTAGTGCCTCATCTGGAGCTGGCTCTCGAGTTGACGCATGGTCTCGAGTGCAACACCGACCATGATGAGGATCGAGGTGCCGCCGAACGCCTGCACGAGCGGGTCGCCCGTTTGCTGAAACAGGATCTGCGGCATGACCGCGATCGCTGCCAGGAACAACGCGCCCGGCAGCGTGATCCGATTGAGCACGTTCTCGATGTACTGCGACGTTGCCTTACCCGGACGAACGCCGGGGATGAAGCCGCCGTTCTTTCGCAGGTTGTCCGCAGTATCGATCGGGTTGAACACAAGCGCCGTATAGAAGTACGTGAAGAACACGATGAGCACGCCGTAGAGCGTTATGTGGATCCACCCACTCGAGAGCGCCGCCGAGAAGCGCTGCAGCCACGCGACATCGGTGAAGAAGCGGGCGATCGTCGTCGGGAAGAGCAGGATCGACGAGGCGAAGATGATGGGAATCACGTTCGCACCGTTGACCTTCAGCGGTATGTACGTCCCCACCCCGCCGTAGACCCGTCGGCCCACGACACGCTTGGCGTACTGGACGGGAATCCTGCGCTGACCGCGCTCCATGAACACGACGGCGGCCACCACGCTCAGTGAGATAAGCAGCATGAGCACCATGAGCAGTGTGTTCACCTGGAACGACGCGACAATGGTCTGCGGGAAGCGCGACACGATGCTCGCGAAGATGATGAGCGACATGCCGTTGCCGATGCCACGCTGTGTGATGAGCTCACCCATCCACATGATGGCCGCGGTGCCCGCAATCAGGCTGATCACGATGATGATCTCGTTCATCAGCCCGAAGTCGATACCGAGCCCACCGCTGGAAACGGGCGCCTGGAACACGGTCAGGAGACCGAACGACTCCAGGAGCGCGATGCCGAGCGTCATATAGCGTGCGGTCTGCGTGATCTTCCGCTGACCTGCCTCGCCTTCCTTCGACCACCTCTCGATGGTCGGAACGACCGCCTGCAGCAGCTGCATGATGATCGTCGCCGTGATGTACGGCATGATGCCCAGGGCGAAGATCGCGAAGTTCTCGAGCGCACCACCTGCGAACAGGTTCAGGAGGCCGAGTGCGCTTCCCGCGCCCTGTACCAGGTCCTTCACGTCGGCGGGGTTCACCCCGGGCACGGGGATGTGCGCGCCGACACGGTACAGCGCGATGATCGCCAGCGTGAAGATGATCTTCTTCCGGAGGTCAGGGATACGCAGTGCGTTACGGATCGCTTCGATCACGTGAGATCGACCGTCCCTCCCGCAGCCTCGATCTTCGCCCGGGCCGGCGCGGAGATCTTGTCCACTTTGACGGTGAGTGCCTTCGTCAGGTCGCCATCGCCGAGTACCTTCACCGGCGTGGTCTTACTCTTGATGACGCCATGGGCGAACAGGGTGTCCACGTCTACCACCTCACCGGCAGCGTAGAGCTCCTCGAGGCGGCCTACGTTGACTATCGCATACTCGACACGGTTCCGGTTCTTGAACCCGCCGAGCTTCGGCATGCGCATGTGCAGCGGGTTCTGACCACCCTCGAAACCAGGACCCTTGCCGCCGCCGGAGCGGGAGTTCTGGCCCTTGTCACCTCGGCCAGCCGTGGTGCCGTGGCCGCTGGCGTTACCCCGGCCGACCCGCTTACGGGACTTGCGTGACCCTGGAGCGGGGAACAGATCGTGCAACTGCATTATGACTCCCTTGTCGCTTCTGACCCGGGACTCCCGGGTTGCCGGCCGCTCGCCGCCGGCTGACTGGTCGTGGGGCGGTAGAGCCCCGCCTAGACCTCATCCACCCGGACGAGGTGCTTCACCTTGAACACCATGCCGCGGATGACCGGCGTGTCGGCCTGCTCCACGGTGTCGTTCATGCGCTTCAGACCGAGTGCGCGAACAGTGGCCTTCTGGTCCTTCGGAAGGCCGATCGCGCTTCTCACCTGAGTGATCTTCAGCATCTTCTCTGCCTTGGCCATTTCCGACTACCCTTTCTTGCCGTAGATCTCGCCGACGGACTTGCCGCGGCTGCGTGCGACCTCGGCCGGGCTCTTGAGCTGCCTCAGGCCATCGGCCGCTGCCTTGACGATGTTCAGCGCGTTGCTCGTACCGAGTGACTTGGACAGCACGTCCTGCACGCCGCCGAGCTCGAGGAGCGCACGAACGGGGCCGCCGGCGATGACACCGGCACCGGGTGCGGCAGGCTTCAGGAGAACACGGCCGGCACCGAACCGGCCGGTGACCGTGTGCGGGATGGTGGTACCGGCCAGCGGGAACGTGAACATGTTCTTCTTCGCGTCCTCGATGCCCTTCTTGATCGCAACCGGCACCTCGGCAGCCTTGCCCATGCCGACGCCAACGCGACCGTTGCCGTCACCGACGACGACGAGAGCCGTCAGCGAGAAGCGCCGACCACCCTTGACGACCTTGGCGACCCGATTGATGTAGACCACGCGCTCCTGGATCTCGGAGACCGGAGCACCGCTCTCATACGCCATAGTGGATTCTCCTGTCTCTTAGAACTTCAGGCCCGCTTCGCGGGCTCCCTCGGCGAGGGCAGCCACACGACCGTGGTACAGGCGGCCACCGCGGTCGAACACGACCTCGGTGATGCCTGCCTCCAGCGCGCGGCGACCGATCGCCTCGCCGACAGCGCGAGCGGCGTCGGCGTTCGCGCCGGACTTCAGTGCCGAGCGCAGATCCGGATCGATCGACGACGCGGAGGCCAGCGTCTGGCCGGCGACATCATCGATGAGCTGCGCGTAGATGTGCAGGTTGCTGCGGCTGACCCGCAGGCGTGGGCGCTCGGCAGTGCCGCTCACCTTCCCGCGGACACGACGCTGGCGGCGGGCGAGACCTGCTGCCTTCGCTTTCGTCTTATCCATGTTCCGTCCTAGCTCCTTTGTCTCACGCCGATCGAACGGCGCGGTCTGCGATCACTACTTGGCAGCCTTGCCGACCTTGCGGCGAACGTGCTCGCCCGCGTAGCGGATACCCTTGCCCTTATAGGGCTCCGGCGGACGAATCTTGCGAATCTCCGCGGCGACCTGTCCGACACGCTGCTTGTCGATACCCGAGACCGAGATACGGTTCGGGGCGGGCACTTCGAACGTGATGCCGTCCTCAGCGGAGACCACCATAGGGTGGCTCAGACCGAGTGAAAGATCGAGGTCCGTGCCCTTGAGCACGGCGCGATACCCGACACCCACGATCTCGAGGTCCTTCTTGAAACCCTCCGAGACACCCGTGACCATGTTCGACACGAGCGTACGCGTCAGGCCGTGGAGGCTCCGGTTGCGACGCTCGTCATTCGGACGCCGGACGTAGATCACGCCGTCTTCGAGGGTGATGTCCATTGCGGGATCGAACGACTGCGAGAGGGTGCCCTTGGGGCCCTTCACCGTCACCTGCGATCCGTCGATAGTCACTTCCACACCGGCTGGGACCGGGATGGGCTGCTTGCCGATACGGGACACGGCTTGCTCCTTTCGTCTCCGGTCCGACTACCAGATGTAGGCGATGACTTCGCCGCCCACGCCGGCGGCGCGGGCATGCTTCTCGGTCATGACACCCTGCGACGTGGAGATGACCGCGATGCCGAGGCCGCCGAGAACGCGCGGCAACTCGTCCTTCTTCGCGTACACGCGCAGGCCGGGCTTGCTGATGCGGCGGATGCCAGTGATGGTGCGCTGCTTCTTCGGCCCGTACTTCAGGGTGATCGTCAGAGCCGCCTGCGGTTCACCCGGTGCGACTTCATAATCAACGATATAGCCTTCGTCCTTCATGATCTTCGCGATCGCGACGAGCTTCTTCGAGGAGGGCATCGTGGTGCTCTCCTGGAACGCAGAGTTGGCATTGCGCACGCGCGTCAACATGTCTGCGATGGGATCCGTCATGCTCATGTCAGTACTCCTCCTATGGTCCTTGACCGTCCGACCCGTCGGTTCACACCGGCCCGTGGCCGGCATGCCTGTCGGATCGACCGCCCTCGGTCGCTGCTTCGGCCTACCAGCTGGCCTTGCGGACTCCGGGCAGCTCGCCGCGGCTTGCCAACTCGCGCACGCATATGCGGCACAGACCGAACTGGCGGTAGAAAGCGCGGGGCCGACCGCAGCGGTTGCAGCGGTTGACCGCACGGACGCCGAACTTCGGCTTGCGCTTGGCCTTGGCGATCATCGACTTCTTTGCCACGTGCCTTACCTCCTTGAAGAGGACAGTCCGCCCAACGCGGCCCCGTCCACGTCTTCTCTATCGTTTGAACGGGAATCCGAACGCTTCGAGAAGCGCCCGGCACTCCGCGTCTGTCTTCGCACTCGTGACGAACGTGATGTCCATGCCCCGGATCTTATCGACCTTGTCGTAGTCGATCTCGGGGAAGATCAGCTGCTCGTTGACACCGAGAGAGTAGTTGCCTCGCCCATCGAACGCCTTATCGCTCACGCCGCGGAAGTCACGGATGCGCGGAAGGGCCGTTGACATCAGGCGGTCCGCAAACTCCCACATGCGGTCACCGCGGAGGGTGACCTTGCAGCCGACGGCCATGCCCTCGCGAAGCTTGAAGCTCGCGATGGACTTCTTCGCCCGGGTGATCGCCGGCTTCTGCCCCGAGATGATCGTCATGTCGCTGACGGCGTTCTCCAGCAGCTTGGCGTCCTGTGTCGCGGCGCCCACGCCCATGTTCAAGACGATCTTCTCGAGCCGTGGAACCTGGTGCACGTTGGCGTAACCGAAGCGCTCCATAAGCGCCGGTACGACCTCCGTGCGGTACTTCTCTTTGAACCGTGGCACCACTCGTTGTACCTCCGTTTATCGTGTGCCCGACGGATTTCCGACCCGGCGGGACTTGCCGTAAGCGATCGCGGGGCGATCGCGTGATGCTACTTGTCGATGTCCTTGCCACACTTCTTGCACGTGCGGATGCGAACGCCATCGTCCCGACGCCGACCGACGCGCGTCGGCTGAGCACAGCTCGGACATATGAGCATCAGATTCGAGACGTGGATCGTGCCTTCCATCTCTATGATGCCGCCCTGTTGGTTCTTCTGGCTGGGCCGGGTGTGCTTCTTGATCATGTGAACGTTCTCGACCACGACGCGTTCTTTCTCCGGCATGGAGCGGAGGACCTTGCCCTCTTTGCCCTTGTCCTTGCCGGTGAGAACGCGCACCCGGTCGCCTTTGCGGATCGTCAGTGACTTCGACATGCTGTTCTCAAGCCTCCTAGAGGACCTCGGGCGCCAGCGACACGATCTTCATGTACTTGCGATCGCGCAACTCGCGCGCGACCGGCCCGAAGATACGCGTACCACGCGGATTGCCCTGGAGATCGATGATGACGGCGGCGTTCTCGTCGAACTTGATGTAGCTGCCGTCGGGACGCCGGACTTCCTTCTTACAGCGGACGACGACAGCGCGCACCACGTCGCCCTTCTTGACCGCGCCGTTGGGCGTGGCCTCCTTCACGGCGCACACGATGGTGTCGCCGACGTACGCATAGCGCCTCTTGGAGCCGCCGAGGACCTTGATGCAGGCCACCTTGCGCGCTCCGGAGTTGTCGGCCACTTTGAGCCGGGTCTCCGCCTGGATCATCGTTCTCCTCCGTCACTCGTCCGGTCGTCGGGCAGCGGTATCCGCTCCCGAGAGGACCGCCTCGGTGTGGTTACTTGGCCTTCTCGACGATCTCGATCAGGCGCCAGCGCTTCATCTTGGAGATCGGACGCGTCTCCATGATGCGGACGACGTCACCGACTCCGCACTCGTTGTTCTCGTCGTGCGCATGGAACTTCGTGGATCGGGTGATCATCTTGCCGTAGAGCGGGTGGCGCTTGCGCGCCTCGACCTTGACGACGCACGTCTTGTCGGCGCCGGCCGAGACGACCACGCCCTGTCGCTCCTTGCGGCTGTTACGCTCGGTGCTCATCTACCGTCCTCCTACTTACGCCTGGGGCTTCGCGGCCGCGATCTCACGGGCACGCAGCTCAGTGTGCAGGCGTGCTATGTCCTTCTTGACCACGTTGATGCGGTGCGGGTTATCGAGCTGGCCGGTGGCAAGCTGGAACCGGAGGTTGAAAAGCTCCGTCCGGCGTTCCTTCAACTTGTCGGCTATCTCAGTCTCCGCAAGGTCTCTGATCTCTGTAGCTTTCATCTATCCTTCACCGCCACTGTCGGAGCGGGTCACGAACTTGCACTTGATCGGCAGCTTCTGAGCAGCCAGCCTCATTGCCTCTTTCGCAACCTCTTCACTTACGCCTGCCACCTCGAACATGATGCGCCCGGGCTTGACCACGGCAACCCACTTCTCGGGGTTACCCTTGCCCGAGCCCATACGGGTCTCGGCCGGCTTCTGCGTAACGGGCTTGTCCGGGAAGATGTTGATCCAGACCTTACCGCCACGCTTCATGTACCGCGTCATCGCGACACGGGCCGCCTCGATCTGGCGGTTGGTGATCCACGCAGGCTCGAGGGCTTTGAGGCCGAAGTCGCCGAACGCGATCTCCGTACCGCCCTTGGCGATGCCCTTGCGCGAACCGCGCATCACCTTGCGGTGCTTGACTCGCTTGGGAAGCAGCATCTAGCCTCTCCTTCCGTTTCCGGCGCCAGCGCCGCGACGGCCACGCGGGCGATCGCGATCCGGGCGGGGACGCTCGACGAGCGCGGCTTCCTCGGCAGCGGTCATCGTCTGACCCGGGAGCTTGTCTCCACGGTAGACATGGACCTTGACGCCGACGACACCGAAGGTCGTCACGGCGTCGGTGGTGCCGTAGTCGATCTTGGCACGCAGGGTGTGGAGCGGCACGCGACCCTCGCGGTACCACTCACGGCGACCCATCTCGGCACCGCCGAGACGACCCGAACACTGGATCCGGATGCCGAGCGCACCGCTCTTCATCGCGCTGGTGACTGCCTTCTTCATCGCGCGGCGGAACGACACACGCGCAACGAGCTGATCGGCCACGCTCTGCGCAACAAGTGTGGCGTCAAGCTCCGGGCGCTTGATCTCGACGATGTTCACGGCCACGGGGTGACCGGCGAGCTTCTCGAGATCCTTGCGGAGCGTGTCGACCTCGGCGCCCTTCTTGCCGATGACGATGCCCGGGCGGGCCGTCCACACCTCGACGAAGACCTTGTCGCCCTTGCGCTCGATATCGATGCGCGACACCGCGGCGCGCTTCAGCTTCGCCTGCAGGTACTTGCGCAGCGCGAGGTCCTCAGCCAGCGTCTTGCTGTAGCCCTTGTCCTGGAACCAGCGGCTTCGCCACTCCTCGGTGATACCGAGGCGGAACCCTATCGGCTGGACTTTCTGACCCATCGCCTTACGCCTCCTCTCGCTGCTTCACGACCACCGTGATGTGGCTCGTGCGCTTGTTGATGCGGAACGCACGGCCCATGGCGCGCGGGCGGATGCGCTTGATCGTCGGACCTTCGTTCACGTACGCCTCGGAGACGAAGAGCGTCTCGGGCCTGATGCGGTGCTGCTTCTCGGCGTTGGCCGCGGCACTGTGCACGACCTTGCCGACGACCTCCGCAGCAGCGCGGGGAGTGAACTTGAGGATCGCCTCGGCGTCAGGGACAGACTTGCCCCGGACGAGGTCGACGACCTCGCGCGCCTTGCGCGGGCTCACCCTCACGAACTTTGCGGTAGCTCTGGCTTCCATCTACTCAAGACCTCCGACCGTCATCCGACACGCGCGGTGACGCGCAGCCGGGTTCAGTGACACGTGCTCTGCCCTAGCGCTTGCCCTTCCTGTCGGCCGCATGGCCGCGGAACGTGCGCGTCGGGGAGAACTCGCCGAACTTGTGCCCCACCATCGACTCGGTGACGTACACCGGTACATGCTTGCGGCCGTCGTGTACGGCGACCGTGTGACCGACCATCTCCGGGAAGATGGTGGACGCACGTGACCACGTCTTGATGACCCGCTTCTCGCCTGCCTCGTTCATGTCCTGAATACGCTTCAGGAGCCGCGGCTCGACGTAGGGTCCCTTCTTCAGGCTTCTGCTCATCTCTTACTCCCTATCCCGCTACTTCTTGCGGCGGCGGATGATCATCCGATCGGACGCGTTGGTCTTGGAGCGCGTGCGGTGACCCTTGGTGGGGACGCCCCACGGCGTGACCGGGTGACGACCGGCGGTCTTGTTCTTGCCCTCGCCACCACCGTGCGGGTGGTCGACCGGGTTCATCGCAGTACCACGCACGGTCGGTCGCTTGCCGAGGTGGCGGTTGCGACCGGCCTTGCCGATCGAGATGTTCGCGTGATCGCTGTTGCCCACTTCGCCGACCGTGGCGCGGCAGGACAGCCGGACCATACGCATCTCGGAAGAGGGCATACGCAGGATCGCGTTGGGGCCTTCCTTGCCGATGAGCTGCGCCGAGGTGCCAGCCGAGCGAGCGATCGCAGCACCCTTGCCCGGCTGAAGCTCGATCGCGTGCACGACGGTACCCGTCGGGATGTTCTCGAGTGGCAGCGCGTTGCCCGGCTTGATGTCGGCGCCCGGTCCGGAGAGCACGACATCGCCCACACCAAGCTTCTCCGGCGCGAGGATGTAGCGCTTCTCGCCGTCGGCGTAGTGCAGCAGCGCGATGCGGGCCGACCGGTTCGGGTCGTACTCGATCGTCGCGACCTTGGCGGGAATGCCGTCCTTGTTCCGCTTGAAGTCTATCTTGCGGTACTGACGCTTGTGGCCGCCACCCTGGTGTCGCGTGGTGATGCGGCCGTTGTTGTTGCGGCCGCCACGCTTGGGCAGCGGCTCCAACAGCGACTTCTCGGGCGTCGTCGTCGTGATCTCCGAGAAATCGGAGACCGTCTGAAAACGACGACCCGGTGAGGTCGGCTTGTACCTTTTCAGTCCCATCATCTCTCCTTCCGTCCGATTGCCAGACCGCTGGGACTCGCGAGGCTTAGTGCTCCCTCACGCGGTCCGACGCCGGACTCAGTTCCTACCACGGTGCCGGGCGGCTCCATGTACCCTCGCGCTCCCGCACAAACGGGAGTGCCAGGGTTACCGTCCGGCGAACAAATCGATCGTGTCCCCTGCCTTCAGGGTGACGATCGCCTTCTTCCATGAGCGCGACAATCCCTTATTGTAGCGAAGTCTCCGCGGTTTACCAGAGACATTCATCGTGTTGACCTTTTCGACCCGCACGTTGAAGATCTCCTCGATCGCCTGGGCGATCTGCTCCTTCACCGCATCGCGGTGGACCTCGAAGGTGTACCGGCCCTGCTCCATCAGATCGTAGCTCTTCTCCGACACGATCGGCCGAATGATGACGTCATGTGCATTCATCAGCTCAGCACCCCCTCGAGCCACTCGAGTGCCGGCCGCGTGAACAGCAGCGACACGTTGTCCACGAGGTCATAGGTGTTCGCCTCAGACGCAGTGATGACGCGGACCCGGGGCAGATTGCGCAGCGACTTGATCGCATCCCAGTCGTCGTTATCCACAACCACCGTCACGCGACGGTCGATGCCAAGGGCCGCCAGGATCGCAGCAGCCTGACTGGTCGAGGGAGCATCGAGACCGAAGCCGTCGATGACATAGAGCTCACCGTCGGCGTTCTTAGCCGACAGAACGCTTCGCATGGCAAGCTTCACGACCTTGTTCGGGACCTTGAAGGCGTAGCTACGCGGCGTCGGACCGAAGATGACTCCGCCGCCCTTCCACTGACCGGCGCGTATCGAGCCCTGGCGCGCGCGGCCCGTGCCCTTCTGGCGCCACGGCTTGGCGCCGCCACCCGAAACATCGCTGCGCCCCTTGGTGCTCTGGGTACCCTGACGGCGAGCCGCCATCTGCGAGCGCACGACCTGGTGCACGGCGAAGGGGTTCGGCTCGATCGCGAAGATGGAGTCCGCGACTTCAGCCGATGCCACCTTCTTGCCTGCGGTGTCTTTCACTTCCAGTGTTGCCATCGTCTACTCCTTGAGTTACGAAACCGACGTCCGCCGGATCGATTACGCGAGGCGGATCGTCAGGAGACTGTCCTTGCCACCGGGAACGGCGCCCTTCACGAGCAACAGGTGCTGCTCGGCATCAACGCGAACGATCTCGATGTTGCGGACGGTGACGGTGTCGCCGCCCATGCGGCCCGGCATCCTGACGCCTTTGAAGATACGAGATGGCGTGGAGGCCTGACCGACCGAGCCGGGCACGCGGTGAGCGTGCGAACCATGGCCGCCGGGGCCACCCTTGAAGTTGTGACGCTTCATGACACCGGCGAAGCCTTTACCCTTGCTCGTGCCGGTGACGTGAACGTGCTGGCCCGCCTCGAAACCATCGACCGTGACCTCCTGGCCGGGCTTGAAGCTCTCGCCCTCGGCGATGGGGACCTCGGCGACGAAGCGCCTCGGGGTGACGCCCGCCTTGGCGAAGTGGCCGGTCTCGGGCTTGTTCACCCGGGACTCCTTCACATCGCCGAACGCGAGCTGCACGGCCTCGTAGCCGTCACGCTCGATGGTGCGAACCTGGGAGACCACGCAGGGGCCGGCCTCGATGACCGTGACCGGGATGAGCCGGTCGTCATCGGACCAGACCTGGGTCATGCCCAGTTTCCTTCCGAGAATCGCAGTTGCCATCGTCGTGCCTTTCTGTCGTGCGGTCTTTAGGACCCGTCACATCGCCTTTCCCGGCGACGCTCCCCAGAGGACCGCTCTTCTCGACCGGCGGGTGCCGGGTGTGCCTAGAGCTTGATCTCGATGTCGACGCCGGCCGGCAGGTCGAGACGCATGAGCGAGTCGACCGTCTTGGGCGTTGGCTCGAGGATGTCGATGAGGCGCTTGTGCGTCCGCATCTCGAAGTGCTCGCGGCTGTCCTTGTTCACGTGCGGCGAGCGGATGACGCAGTACAGGTTGCGCTCGGTGGGAAGCGGGATCGGTCCCGCCACACGGGCGCCCGTCTTCTGCGCGGTCTCCACGATGAGCTTCGTGGACTTGTCCACGATCTCGTGGTCGTACGCCTTGAGCCGGATGCGGATCTTCTGGTTCGCCAACTTGCTTACCTCCGTCTTGTACAGACTGAAAGCTACTTGAGGATCTTCGTGACACGACCCGAACCGACGGTGCGACCACCTTCGCGGATAGCGAAGCGAAGGCCGTCTTCCATCGCGATGGGGCCGATGAGCTCGCCGCGGATCTCGACGTTGTCGCCAGGCATGACCATCTCGGTGCCCTCGGGCAGGTGCGCCACGCCGGTCACGTCGGTGGTACGGAAGTAGAACTGCGGACGGTAGCCGTCGAAGAACGGGGTGTGGCGGCCGCCTTCCTCCTTCGTGAGCACGTAGACCTGGCCCATGAACTCGGTGTGCGGGGTGATCGAGCCGGGCTTGCAGAGCACCTGACCGCGCTCGATCTCGTCACGGGCGACGCCGCGCAGCAGCACGCCGATGTTGTCGCCGGCCTCGGCCTGGTCCAGGAGCTTGCGGAACATCTCGACGCCGGTGACGACGGTCTTGCGGGTCTCCTCGTGGATGCCCACGATCTCGATCTCGTCGCCGACTTTCACCATACCGCGCTCGACACGGCCGGTGGCCACGGTGCCGCGGCCGGTGATGGTGAAGACGTCCTCGACGGCCATGAGGAACGGCTTGTCCGTCTCGCGGACGGGGTCCGGGAAGTAGGTGTCGATGGCGTCCATGAGCCGGTCGATAGACGCGCACCACTCGCACGAGCCACTGGCGTCGCACGACGAACACTCGAGCGACTTGAGCGCCGAACCGTGGATGACGGGGATGTTGTCGCCGTCGAACTCGTACTCGGAGAGCAACTCGCGGACTTCCATCTCAACGAGCTCGATGAGCTCCTCGTCGTCGACCATATCCACCTTGTTCAGGTAGACGACGATGTTGGGCACGCCCACCTGGCGGGCAAGCAGGATGTGCTCGCGGGTCTGGGGCATCGGGCCGTCGGCAGCCGAGACGACAAGGATCGCACCGTCCATCTGGGCGGCGCCGGTGATCATGTTCTTGACGTAGTCGGCGTGGCCCGGGCAGTCGACGTGCGCGTAGTGACGCTTGTCGGTCTCGTACTCGACGTGGGCGATCGCGATGGTGATACCGCGCTCGCGCTCCTCGGGTGCCTTGTCGATCTGGTCGAACGGGGTGAAGTCGGCCTGGCCTTTGGCGGCACGGCACTTCGTGATCGCAGCGGTGAGTGTCGTCTTGCCATGGTCGACGTGACCGATGGTGCCGACGTTCATGTGCGGCTTGGTGCGCTCGAACTTCTTCTTCGCCATCGTCGTCTCCCTAACCCTGCTCGCCGCCGGCTTTGGCGACGATCTCTTCGGCGATGGACTTCGGCACTGGCTCGTACGCCTTGAACTGCATGGTGTACGCTGCACGACCCTGGGTGCGCGACCGCAGGTCTGTCGCGTAGCCGAACATGTTCGCAAGCGGCACCTTGCCGCGGACGACCTGCGAGTGACCGCGTGGCTCCATGCCCTCGATGTGACCGCGACGGCTTGAGATGTCGCCCATCACATCGCCCATGAAGTCCTCGGGCGTGTCGATCTCGACGGCCATGACCGGCTCGAGAAGGACGGGGCCCGACTTGCGGAGCGCGTCTTTGATGCCCATCGAGCCGGCGATCTTGAACGCCATCTCCGAGGAGTCGACGTCGTGGTACGAACCGTCGACGAGTTGGACCTTGATGTCGACGACCGGGAAGCCTGCGAGGACGCCCGTCGTGAGCGCCTCCTGGATCCCCTTGTCGACAGCCGGGATGTACTCCTTGGGGATGACGCCGCCGACGATCTTGTTCTCGAAGACGTAGCCGGCGCCCGGCTCCTGCGGCGAGACGTTGAGGACGACGTGACCGTACTGACCGCGGCCGCCGGTCTGGCGCACGAACTTGGACTGTACCTCGATCACGGGGCGACCCGCGGTCTCGCGGTACGCGACCTGCGGCTTGCCGACGTTGGCCTCGATCTTGAACTCACGCAGCAGGCGGTCGACGATGACCTCGAGGTGCAACTCGCCCATGCCGGCGATGATGGTCTGACCCGTGTCCTCGTCGGTGCGCACGCGGAACGTCGGGTCTTCCTCGGCCAGTTTGGCCAGAGCAACACCGAGCTTGTCCTGCTCGGCCTTGGTCTTGGGCTCTATTGCGATGTCGATGACGGGGTCCGGGAAGACCATGGACTCGAGCAGCACCGCGTCGTCGTCGGCACACAGCGTGTCGCCGGTCGTGGTGTTCTTGAGTCCGACAGCGGCTACGATGTCGCCAGCGAAGACCTGGTCGATGTCCTCGCGGTGATTGGCGTGCATCTGCAGCAGCCGGCCGAAGCGCTCCTTGTGGCCCTTTGTGGCGTTGAGCACGTACGAGCCCGAGGTGATCGTGCCCGAGTACACCCGGAAGTAGGTCAGCTTGCCGACGTACGGGTCGGTCATGACCTTGAACGCGAGGGCCGCGAACGGCGCCTTGTCGTCTGCCGGCCGCGCGACCTCCTCGCCGGTCTTGGCCGAGATGCCGGTGACGGCGGGGATGTCCAGTGGTGACGGCAGGAAGTCGATGATGGCGTCGAGCAGCGCCTGCACGCCCTTGTTCTTGAACGAGGCGCCACAGACGACCGGCGTGATAGCGCACGCAACGGTGGCCGTGCGCAGAGCCCGCTTGAGCTCGTCGATGCCGATCTCCTCGTCGCCGAGGAACTTCTCCAGCAGGCCGTCATCGAACTCGGCAGCGGCCTCCACGAGGTCGTGGCGGTGCAGCTCGGCATCGTCGGACATATGGACCGGGATCGGCTCGATCGAAGGGTTGATGCCCTTGTCGTCCTCATTGAAGTGGATCGCATGCATCTCGATGAGATCGATGATGCCCTCGAACTTGTCCTCGGCGCCGATCGGCAGCTGCAGGAGGACCGGGCGCGTGCCCAGGCGCTCCTTCATCATGTCGATGACCTTGTGGAAGTCCGCGCCGGTGCGGTCCATCTTGTTGATGTAGGCGATACGCGGGACACCGTACCGGTCAGCCTGGCGCCAGACGGTCTCGGACTGAGGCTGGACGCCACCGACGGCGCAGAACACCGCAACCGTGCCGTCGAGCACGCGCAGTGAGCGCTCGACTTCCACGGTGAAGTCCACGTGGCCGGGCGTGTCTATGATCTGAATACGATGGTCGCGCCAGAAGCACGTGGTCGCGGCCGACGTGATCGTGATGCCACGCTCCTGCTCCTGAACCATCCAGTCCATCGTAGCGGCGCCGTCATGGACCTCGCCGATCTTGTGCGACTTTCCCGTGTAGAACAGGATTCGCTCGGTCGTCGTGGTCTTGCCGGCATCGATATGGGCCATGATCCCGATGTTTCGGGTCTGGGCAAGCGGGGTCCTCTTAACAGCCATGCGAGTATCTCGTCCTCTTCCTCGGTCTCGACACTACCAACGGTAGTGGCTGAACGCGCGGTTGCTCTCGGCCATCTTGTATAGGTCCTCGCGCTTCTTGACCGAAGCGCCGAGGCCGTTGGCGGCGTCCATGATCTCACCGGCGAGGCGCTCGGCCATCGTCTTCTCCCGGCGCTTGCGGGAGTAGCCGACGATCCAACGGATCGCGAGCGTCGTCGAACGGCGCGAGTTGACCTCGATCGGCACCTGATACGTGGCGCCACCGACGCGCTTCGGCTTGACCTCGAGCGTGGGGCGCACGTTGTCCATGGCCTTCTTGAAGACCGACAGCGGATCCTGCCCCATCTTCTGCTCGACGATATCGAACGCACCGTAGACGATTCTCTCGGCAACGGACTTCTTGCCGTCGAGCAGGACCTTGTTCGTAAGCTGCGTCACCAGCCGGTTGTTATAGACCGGGTCTGGCATCACTTCGCGACGCTGCGCTGCTGCACGCCTGGGCATCTCTCACTCCTCTACCTCAACAGGTGATTCGCCGGATGAGCTGCGGGCGCTTGCGCCCGTAAGCTCGATCCGAACGCTACTTGGGCTTCTTCACGCCATAGCGCGAGCGGGCCTGGGCCCGGTTGCCGACGCCGGCGGCATCGAGCGCGCCGCGGATGATCTTGTAGCGGACACCCGGCAGGTCCTTAACGCGGCCCCCACGCACGAGCACGATCGAGTGCTCCTGGAGGTTGTGACCGATACCCGGGATGTACGCCGTGACTTCCATCTGGTTCGTAAGGCGAACACGTGCCACCTTGCGGAGTGCCGAGTTCGGCTTCTTGGGCGTGGTGGTATACACACGCGTGCAGACGCCGCGCTTCTGGGGGTTACCCTTGAGCGCCGGGGTCTTGCTCTTGTCGATGGCCTGCTTACGGCCCTTGCGCACCAGCTGGTTGATGGTGGGCACTACTCATCTCCTTCATTCGTGCGAGTGTTCTTCTACACGGCGCCCGTTCCAAGGCGCCGAGGGCAGTCGCAACGCGTCACTCTAACAAACCACCTGGGACGTGTCAAACCACGCACCCGGGCGTATCGCCCCTTTGCGAACGTATGGTCCCGGAGCACGTGGGCTCCGGGACCATACGATTCTCGGACCTGTACCTACCCCTGGGCC
This sequence comes from Coriobacteriia bacterium, assembly GCA_030651765.1. GTDB lineage: Bacteria > Actinomycetota > Coriobacteriia > Anaerosomatales > Anaerosomataceae > UBA2272. Next base: position 146,081 of record JAUSBY010000001.1, read on the forward strand.
TCGAGCTTGGCGTGGACGCCGCAGAAGTGGCCTTCCTTTGCCTTGTTGGGACACGGGGTCCCGTCTCCGCGGAACGCGCGGCACAACCCGTCCGACTCGGCGAGCTTGGCGTGGACGCCGCAGTAACGCGAGTCGTCCTTTGCCTTGTTGGGACACGGAGTCTCGTCCCCGCGCACCGCTTCGCACAGCCGCTCGTCGGGCTCGTCGGAGGCCGCCGGCGCGGGCTGGTCGGGATCGAACACCATACCCTCGAAGCCGCTGACATCGATATCCTCGTCTTCGGCGCCCTCAACATCGAGCCCGGCGAAGAACGCTGCTGCCTCTTCATCGGTCAGGCCGCCCTCCTCGAGCGCCGGACCCGGCAGCATGGCTTCGATCTCCTTGAGCTCATCGGGGGCGAACTCGGGCAGCGGACCGCCCTCTTCGGCCGCCCACTCCGCGGACTGACCGCGGTAGGTGAGCTTGACCGAGCGGTAGCGCTTCATGCCGGTAGCGGCCGGGATGAGCTTGCCGATGATGACGTTCTCCTTGAGGCCCAACAGTTCGTCCGACTTCCCGGCGATCGCCGCGTCAGTGAGCACGCGAGTCGTCTCCTGGAAGGAGGCCGCCGACAGGAAGCTGTCCGTGGCGAGCGACGCCTTCGTGATTCCGAGAAGGACCGATGAACCCTGAGCAGGCTGACCGCCCTCGGCGATGACGCGCTCGTTCTCCGCCTCGTAGATCCGACGGTCGACGAGCTGGCCGGGGAGGAACGTCGTGTCGCCCGCCTCGAGCACCGAGATCTTGCGCATCATCTGACGCGCGATGACCTCGATGTGCTTGTCGTTGATATCAACGCCCTGGCTCGCGTAGACTTCCTGCACCTCGCGCACGATATAGCCGAGCACCGCCTTAGGGCCGCGGAGCACGAGCAGGTCGTGTGGGTTGACGGAACCTTCGGTGAGCTGGGTTCCCGCTTCTATCTCGGCACCATCAGCCACGCCCGGGCGCAGACGCGAGCGACGAGAGATCGTGTAGACCTTCTCATTTTCGGCAGACGCCGTGACCGTCAGCGTGCGGGTCTTGTCACCCTCTTCGATCCCGAGCTTACCGGCGATCTCCGCAAGCTGCGCCTGGCCCTTCGGCTTACGGGCCTCGAACAGCTCCGTGACACGCGGGAGACCGTGGGTGATGTCCTCACCTGCGACACCGCCGGTGTGGAAGGTACGCATCGTGAGCTGCGTGCCCGGCTCGCCGATCGACTGTGCCGCGATGATGCCGACGGCGGTGCCGATATCGACGGCACGACCGGCCGCAAGATCGAAGCCGTAGCACTTCTGGCAGATTCCGTGCGGGGCACGACAGGTCATCACGGTGCGCGCCTGGACGCTCGTCACACCAGCGTCGGCGAGGACCTTGAGCTCCTTGTCGCCCTTGATGTAGTCGCCGGCCTCGATGAACACTTCGCCGGTCTTCGGGTCGGCTGCAGGCTCGAGAAGGCAGCGGCCCACGAGGTCGTGGTCCGGCTGGCCCTTCTCGTCGATGATCGCGAACTCCATGGCCTCGTCGGTCCCGCAGTCGGCCTCGCGCACGATGACGTCCTGCGCTACATCCACGAGACGGCGGGTGAGGTACCCGGAGTCGGCGGTACGCAGAGCGGTATCGGCAAGACCCTTGCGGGCGCCGTGCGTGGAGATGAAGTACTCGAGAACGGAGAGGCCTTCGCGGAAGTTGGCCTTGATCGGGCGGTCGAGGATCTCACCCTTCGGGTTCGCCATGAGGCCTCGCATGCCGGCCAACTGACGGACCTGCTTGATGTTACCGCGAGCACCCGACTGCGCCATCATGAAGATCGGGTTGAACTTGTCGAAGTTCTCGGCCATCGCATCACCGACGTCGTCGGTCGCACGCGTCCAGACCTCGACGATCTGGCGATGGCGCTCGTCTTTGGTGATGAGACCGCGATCGTACTGCCGCTCGATCTTCTCGACATCGCCTTCGGCTGCGGCGATGATCGCGCCCTTGGCCTCGGGAACGGCGGCATCCCAGACGCCGACGGTCACGCCGGCACGCGTAGCGTAGTGGAAGCCGAGTCGCTTGACCTCGTCGAGAATGGCACCCATCCGCGTCGTGCTGTAGATGGTGCAGCAGTCCTCGACGATACGTGCGATGCCCTTCTTGTCCACATCGTGGTTGATGAAGGTGTAACCGACGGGGATCGAGTTGTTGAACGTGATACGACCGACGGTCGTCTCGATGCGCTCACCCGCCGTGCGGGTCCTGATCGCCAGCGCTCCGGACTCGTCTGTGTACTCCTCGACGATGTCCTCCGTGAGGCGGACTTTGACAAGCGCCTGAAGGTCCAGATCAGCGCGACTGTCGTAGGCGAGCTGCGCATCGGCGAAGCTCATGAACGCGCGGCCCTCTCCTTCGGCGCCCTCACGGGTGGTCGTCAGATAGTACAGACCGATGACCATGTCCTGAGACGGGACCGTGAGCGGACGGCCGTGAGCGGGGCTCTTGATGTTGTTGGTGGACAGCATGAGGATGCGCGCCTCGGCCTGCGCCTCTGTGGACAGCGGCAGGTGCACGGCCATCTGGTCACCGTCGAAGTCGGCGTTGAACGCCGTGCAGACGAGTGGGTGAAGACGGATGGCCTTGCCCTCGACCAGGATGGGTTCGAAGGCCTGGATGCCGAGGCGGTGCAGGGTGGGTGCGCGGTTGAGCATGACGGGGTGGTCGGAGATGACCTCCTCGAGCACGTCCCAGACCACGTCGCGGGCGCGATCGACCATGCGCTTGGCGCTCTTGATGTTCTGCGCGTACTCCATGTCCACGAGCCGCTTCATGACGAACGGCTTGAACAGCTCGAGCGCCATGATCTTCGGCAGGCCGCACTGGTGGAGCTTGAGCTCCGGCCCGACGACGATGACCGAGCGGCCGGAGTAGTCCACGCGCTTGCCGAGCAGGTTCTGACGGAACCGGCCCTGCTTGCCCTTGAGCATGTCGCTGATGGACTTGAGCGGACGGTTGCCGGGGCCCGTGACCGGACGGCCACGGCGGCCGTTGTCGAACAGCGCGTCAACGGCCTCCTGCAGCATCCGCTTCTCGTTGTTGACGATGATCTCGGGTGCGCCGAGGTCGAGCAGCCTCTTGAGGCGGTTGTTGCGGTTGATCACGCGACGGTACAGGTCGTTCAGGTCCGAGGTCGCGAAACGGCCACCGTCGAGCTGCACCATCGGGCGAAGGTCCGGCGGGATGACCGGTATCGCCTCAAGGATCATCCATTCGGGACGGTTGTCCGAGTGACGGAACGCCGATACGACTTTGAGGCGCTTGATCGCCTTCTGCTTCTTCTGTCCTTTGCCCTCATCGATCTGCTCGCGCAACTCAGCGGCGAGCGCCGGGAGGTCGATCTGCTTCAGCAGGTCCTGTATCGCCTCGGCGCCCATGCCACCGCGGAAGTAGTCGCCGTAGCGGAGCTTCATCTCGCGGTAGAGCGTCTCGTCGTTGATGAGGTCCTTCACGGTCAGCTTCTGGAAGCGGTCGAACGCCTCGCGCAGCAGATCGCGACGCTCCTCGAGCTCCTCGTCGAGGTCGCGAAGATCGCGCTTCGCCTCGGCCTCGAGCTTCTTGATGCGATCGGCGGGGTCGACTTCCTCGTCGAAGGACTCCCCCTCCTGCGGCTCGAGCTCGCCCTTGGCGACTGCGACCAGACGGTCGCGCTCGGCCTCGACCTGCGTCCGCTCCTCGGCCACGTCTGCCTCAAGCGCCTGCAGATCGGCCTCGAGCTCGTCGCGCAGCATGGCGAGATCGGCCTCACGGTCCTCATCGTTGACCGAGGTGATGATGGACGACGCGAAATAGAGCACCTTCTCCAGATCGCGCGGGGCGATATCGAGAAGGTAGCCCATGCGGCTCGGCACACCCTTGAAGTACCAGATGTGGCTGACCGGCGCGGCGAGCTCGATGTGGCCCATGCGCTCACGGCGAACCTTCGCGCGCGTGACTTCCACGCCGCAGCGCTCACAGATGATGCCCTTGAAACGCACGCGCTTGTACTTGCCGCAGTAGCACTCCCAGTCCTTCGTCGGACCGAAGATCTTCTCGCAGAAGAGTCCGTCCTTCTCAGGCTTGAGCGTGCGGTAGTTGATCGTCTCAGGCTTCTTGACCTCGCCACGCGACCACTGGCGGATCTGCTCGGAACTCGCAAGTCCGATACGGAGCCTATCGAAGTTGTTGACGTCGACGTCGAGCAACGTTCATTCCTCCATCCGGTCAGCGCCCCTACGTGGCCGGGCGCCCACCCGTTCGATCCATCCGGTCGCTACTCCTCGACGCTTGCGCCGAGGTCGCTCTCACCGATCTCGAGCGACAGGTCGATCTCGGACATGTCGAGATCCTCGAGCGAGCCCTCGTCACCGCTCGCCGACCGGGGTCGGGCGCTGTCCATGCCCGTGAGGTCGAGCCCCAACTCCTCGGCCGTACGGAAGACATCGTCCTCGTCTTCCTTGAGTTCGATCTCCTCGCCGCTCTCGGACATGATCTCCACGTCCAGGCACAGCGACTGCATCTCCTTGACGAGCACCTTGAAACTCTCGGGAATACCCGGCTCGGGGATGTTCTCGCCCTTGACGATCGCCTCGTATGCCTTCACGCGGCCGAGGACGTCGTCCGACTTGATCGTGAGTATCTCCTGGAGCACGTAGGCAGCGCCGTACGCGTACAGGGCCCAGACTTCCATCTCACCGAAGCGCTGGCCACCGAACTGGGCCTTACCACCGAGCGGCTGCTGGGTGATGAGCGAGTACGGGCCGGTCGAGCGTGCGTGGATCTTGTCGTCGACCAGGTGAAGCAGCTTCAGTATGTAGATGAAGCCAATCGTGACCGGCTGACGGAACGGTTCGCCGGTGCGGCCGTCGAACAGCACGGTCTTACCATGGCCATCGATGGTCGGCACGAACCCGTCGTGCACCTTCTTGCCGTAGCGACGCCCGGCTTTGAGCTTGATGTTCCGGTCGGCCTTGACGAGCGTGTCGGAGATCTCCTCCTCGCGCGCGCCGTCGAACACCGGTGTGGCCACATGGATCGGTCCGTCGACCGGCTCGCTCTGCTTCGCCTCGTCGCTCCAACCCACATGCGCCGCCCAGCCGAGGTGCGTCTCAAGTAGCTGCCCGATGTTCATACGGCTCGGTACGCCGAGGGGGTTCAAGACGATATCGACCGGGGTTCCGTCGGCCAGGAACGGCATGTCCTCGACCGGCAGGATCTTGGAGATGACGCCCTTGTTGCCATGACGACCGGCGAGCTTGTCGCCCTCCTGGATCTTGCGCTTCTGCGCGACGTACACGCGCACCAACTCGTCGACGCCCGGGTTAAGGTCGTCGCCGTTGTCACGGCTCATCTTGTGGACCGAGATCACGCGCCCGGTCTCACCGTGCGGGACCTTGAGGCTCGTGTCACGAACCTCCCGCGCCTTCTCGCCGAAGATCGCGCGCAACAGGCGCTCCTCGGCCGTCAACTCGGTCTCACCCTTCGGCGTGACCTTGCCCACGAGCACGTCGCCCGGGAACACCTCGGCACCGATGCGGATGATGCCGTCCTCGTCGAGGTTGGCCAGGATATCCTCACCGACGTTGGGAATCTCCCGGGTTATCTCCTCCGGGCCGAGCTTGGTGTCGCGAGCCTCGACCTCGTACTCCTCGATGTGGATCGAGGTCAGGAGGTCATCGCGCACGACGCGCTCGGAAAGGATGATCGCGTCTTCGTAGTTGTAGCCCTCCCATGGCATGAACGCCACGAGAAGGTTCTGGCCGAGTCCGAGTTCGCCCGCCTCGGTCGAAGGACCGTCGGCCAGTACCTGGCCTTCGATGACCCTGTCACCGGTGGATACCAGCGGTTTGTGGTTGATGCAGGTGCCCTGGTTCGAACGCATGAACTTCGGCAGCACGTAGCGATCGACGCCCTCCTTGGAGGTGACTTCGATCGACGTGCTATCCACACCCGTGACCGTTCCTGCATGACGCGCGAGCACGATCTCGCCGGTGTCGACGGCAGCGCGGTACTCCATACCGGTGCCGATGAGCGGCGCGGCCGGCGTGAGCAGCGGCACAGCCTGACGCTGCATGTTCGAGCCCATCAGGGCGCGGTTCGCGTCGTCGTGCTCGAGGAAGGGAATGAGCGCGGTTGCTACCGACACGATCTGCCGAGCGCTCACGTCCATGTAGTCGACTTCTTCAGGCGCCGCGTCGATCGGTTCGCCACCCTTGATGATGCAGAGCACCTTATCGTTCAGGAACCTCCCGGTCTTCGGATCGATCGGCTCCCCGGCCTGCGCGATGATATACAACTCATCCGCGTCTGCCGTCAGGTACTCGATCTCATCGGTGACCTTGCCCTTGACGACCTTGCGGTACGGCGTCTCGATGAAACCGTAGTCGTTGATGCGCGCGAAGGTCGCGAGCGAGCCGATGAGACCGATGTTCGGGCCTTCCGGCGTCTCGATGGGGCACATACGACCGTAGTGTGACGGGTGCACGTCTCGAACCTCGAAGCCGGCACGCTCGCGGGACAAACCGCCGGGGCCGAGGGCGGATACGCGGCGCTTGTGCGTGAGTCCGCCAAGCGGATTGGTCTGGTCCATGAACTGCGACAGCTGCGAGGACCCGAAGAACTCCTTGATGCTCGCCACGATCGGTCGGATGTTGATAAGCGACTGCGGCGTGATCTGCTCCACGTCCTGCGTCGTCATGCGCTCGCGAACGACGCGCTCCATGCGCGCCAGACCGATGCGGAACTGGTTCTGGATCAGCTCGCCCACCGAACGCACCCGGCGGTTGCCGAAGTGGTCGATGTCGTCGACCTCGTAGACCCGGTCCTCGGCGCCGAGGCGGACCGCGTCGTACTTGGCGCGAATGGTTGCCAGCACGTCCTCGGTCGAGTGCTCGCGATAGTCCTGCTCCCAGAGGCCGAACAGGAACTTGAGCATCCCGACGACGTCCTCGTTGGTGAGCGTGTGGACCTCTTCGGGCACGCCGACACCGAGCTTGCGGTTGAGCATGAAGCGCCCGACCTTGCCGAGATCGTAGCGCTGCGGGTTGAAGAACAGCCCGTCGAGCAGCGAGCGCGCCGACTCGACGTTGGCCGGCTCACCGGGACGAAGGCGCTTGTAGAGTTCTATAAGCGCCTCTTCGCGGGTGGTGGTGTGATCGCGCTCGAGGGTGCGACGCACGACGAAGGTATCGCCGAGGACCTCGAGCATCTCCTCTTCCGTCTCGGCGATGCCGAGCGCGCGGATGAGGACGGTCGCGGGCACCTTGCGCTTGCGGTCGACGCGGACGTACGCCTCGCCGAACTGCTTGTCGGCCTCCATCGGACGGCCGGAGGCCACCCACGAGAACCACGGGCGGCCGATCTCGAACTCGAGCCAGGCGCCACGGCTCGGGATGACCGAACCCACTGCGTAGCTCTTGTTGTTCCGGATGTCCCACTTGAAGTAGGCGCCCGGCGAGCGGACGAGCTGGGAGACGACGACACGCTCGGTGCCGTTTATGACGAAGGTGCCGCGGTCGGTCATGAGCGGGAAATCGCCCATGAAGACCTGCTGCTCCTTGATCTCACCCGTGTCCTTGTTGATGAAGCGCACCTCCACGAACAGGGGCGCCTGGAACGACATGTCCTTCTCCTTGCACTCCTCGACGGAGTACTTGGCATCACCGAACTCGTGCCCGCCGAACTCGACGGCCAGCGTGTCGGTGAAGTCACTTATCGGGGAGATGTCCTGGAACGTGTCGTTGAGGCCCTCGTCGAGGAACCACTTGAAGCTGTCTGTCTGGATCGCAATGAGATTCGGGACATCCAGAATCTCGGGGATCTTGGCGAACGAACGGCGCTGGCGAATACCAGCGGGAGCGGGGGAACCTACTTCGCGCGGCACCAGGTGATTCCTCCTTATACCCGAGCGGCGTACTGAGAGTAGCAAACGTTCAGTTTACCCAAGAGGTCTCTCCCGGTCAACCAGCGCTCGCTTCAGTTCTGTCGTGCGTCGTGGCCGGTGGCGCGATCGTGCGCCACCGGCCACGGGAACGTCGAGGCTCGATGCGGCCCCACGCCAGATCCGTCTACTTGATCTCGACGGTGGCGCCGGCCCCCTCGAGCTTGGTCTTGGCCTCCTCGGCCTTCTCCTTCGTCACACCGGAGAGCACGGCCTTCGGCGCGCTGTCGACGAGATCCTTGGCTTCCTTGAGACCAAGGCTGCCATCGATCTCGCGAACGCTCTTGATGACCTGGATCTTCTTATCGCCGGCGGCAACGATGACGACGTCGAAGCTGTCCTTCTCCTCCACAGCGGCCTCGCCGGCCGGAGCAGCGGCGGCAGCGGCGACCGGAGCCGCGGCCGAGACACCAAAGACTTCTTCCATCTCCTTGACGAGCTCAGCGAGCTCGAGGGCAGGAGCGGCCTTGACCCACTCGAGGATGTCTTCGCGCTTGAGATCAGCCATTCTTCATACTCCTTGTTCTGTCCGGGCCGCGGCTCGACCGCCGCACACCCACCTGTGTCCTGTCGGTCGTGCCTCCTACGCGGCGGCCTTCTGATCGGCCACTGCCTGGAGCGTACGGGCGAAAGCTCCAACGGGTGCATTGGCCATCGCCATGAGATTGCGCAGCGGGTTGAGCATCGTGCCCATGAGCTTCGCGATGAGTTCCTCGCGAGACGGTAGCTGCGCTATCGCCTTGATGGTAGCGCCATCGACGACCTGGCCGTCGATGAGTCCGCCCTTGAACGAGAAGACCTTGTACTCCTTGGCGAAGGCGAGCAGCGCCTTGGCCGATGCGACGGGGTCATCGGGAGTGAAGACAAAGACCGTCGGACCCTGGAGATACTCGTCCATGTTCGGCAGCCCGAGCTCACGCATGGCTATCTGGGTGAGCGAGTTCTTGTACACGGTCACTTCGGCGCCTGCTTCGCGGAGCGACGTGCGCAGTATGCGCATCTGCTTCACGGTCAGACCTCGGTAGTCGGCCATGATCACGCCGCCCGATGCTGCCAGGCGGTCCTTGACCTCGGCCACGCGCACCTGCTTTTCCGATGTCGGCATACACTTCCCTCCTTTCCATCACACGCGCGACTGCAAGCCCGTTGGGCCGAGTCGCGCGGGATGTACATCCCCGGGAAATGCGACGTGGCCCCCGCCGGTTCCAGCGGAGGCCACGGTCCGAAGACGCACGAAGCGTCGAGCGTTCCATTTGCTCCACCTCGGCGGGCCGGACCGGGCTCGGTCCGCTTAGGCCCGGATGCCTCCGGGCGCCTGCTGTCTCTGGCAGCGGTCGTGCGTGTGTTGTCAATTGCAGAGCGGAGGCGATTATGACCGCTCCCCCGCCCCAGCGCAAGTCCTGCGGCCTAGCCCTCCTCGAGCAGCGCCCGGGTCCTGAGCGGGTCGACCTTGATGCCAGGGCCCATGGTCGTGGAGATCGTGATCGACTTGATGTACTTGCCCTTCGAGGACGCAGGCTTCACTCGTAGTATCTCGTCGAGCAGGGTTCCGTAGTTCTCCACGAGCGCCTCGGCGGTGAAGGACTTCTTGCCGATGCCCACATGCGCGATGCCGAACTTGTCTGCGCGGTACTCGACGCGACCGGCCTTGAGTTCGCCCACGACTCGCGCGATGTCCATGGTCACGGTGCCGAGCTTGGGGTTCGGCATCAGGCCGCGTGTGCCGAGGATCTTACCGAGCCGGCCGACCTTGCTCATCATGTCGGGCGTGGCCACTGTGGCGTCAAAATCGAGGAAACCGCCGGAGATCTTCTCGACGAGGTCGTCTGCACCGACGATGTCCGCGCCGGCCTCCTCGGCCTCCTTGGCCTTCTCGCCCTGGGCGAACACGGCCACGCGGACGTCCTTGCCGGTGCCGGCGGGAAGCGACACGCTGCCGCGGACCTGCTGGTCTGCCTGACGGGTGTCGACGCCGAGACGGAAGTGGACTTCAACGGTCTCGTCGAACTTGGCCGAAGCCATCTCCTTGGCGAGCCTCATCGCCTCGAGCGGGCTGTAGAGCCGCTCGCGATCGACGGCGGCGAGCGATGCCGTCATCCTCTTGCCTCGCTTCATGGTTCCTCCTCGTGGTCAGCGGGCTGCGAGTGCCCTCCCACATAGACACCCCCGGCTGTATCGCCGGCGATGGACTAGCCTTCTACCGTGATGCCCATCGAGCGCGCCGTTCCTTCGATGATCTTCATCGCGCCCTCGATATCGTTGGCGTTCAGGTCGGGCATCTTGGTCTCGGCGATCTGGCGCACCTGGTCCCGGGTGACCGCAGCGACCTTCGTGCGGTTGGGGGTCGCCGATCCCGACTCGATGCCGGCGGCCTGCTTGAGCAGCACCGCAGCCGGCGGGGTCTTGAGGATGTACGTGATCGAACGGTCCTCGTAGACCGTGATCTCGACCGGGATGATGGTGCCCATCTTGTCCTGCGTGTCGGCGTTGAACGCCTGACAGAACTGCATGATGTTGACCTGATGCTGGCCGAGCGCGGGACCCACGGGGGGCGCCGGGTTGGCCTGACCACCGGGGATCTGCAGCTTGATGAATCCGACGACTTTCTTCGCCATGTCTCTTGACCTCACCTCTCGGCGCACGTGCGCGCCGGTACTGTTCGTCTATCGCAACGGACCGCATCCGCGAGAAGCCCGGAAGAATATCCCTTCCGGCGCGGACGACCCGCCTTGCCTACAGCTTTGCCACCTGATCGAAGCCGAGTTCGACCGGAGTCTCGCGGCCGAAGATCGACACCATGACCTTGATCTTTCCCTGGTCGGCGTTGACCTCGGCGATGACACCGTCGAAATCCGCAAGCGGTCCGGCAGTGACCTTCACCGGTGCGCCCTCGACGAAATCCGTGAACGTCTTGGGCTTGGCCGAGGACGCGACGCGCCCCTTGATGCGCTCGACCTCGGCGCGCGAGAGCGCGACCGGCTTGGCCTGCGCGCCGACGAAACCGGTGACACCAGGCGTATTGCGCACCACGTACCAGGAGTCGTCGTCGAGTTCCATCTGAACAAGGATGTAGCCAGGAAAGACCTTCTTCTCGGTGGTGACCTTGCGGCCGCCGCTCTTGAGGTCCGTCACCTTCTCCTTCGGGATGAAGACGTCGAAGATGCGCTCCTGCATACCCATCGACTCGATGCGATGACGCAGGTTGGCGGCCACCTTGTTCTCGTAGCCGGAATACGTGTGGATGACGTACCACTTCTTTGCCATATGTGCCCCTACCTGCCGATCCCGGCGAGCACGTCGATGAAGAGGAAGGACGCGACGCTGTCGATCGCCAGCGTGAACAACACGAAGAAGATGAGCGTGATGATGACCACCACGCTGGAGTTGATGACCTCGGCGCGCGAAGGCCAGATGACGCGGCGCAGCTCGGTGCGCACGTCATGGAGGTACTTGCCGAAGCGCGCGAAGATGCCTGGTTTCGCCGCGCTCTTGTTCGCCTGGGCCATCTGTCCTCACACCTCTTCCGTTCCGCGTCCGCGGAACCGGTCATCTCGCGCCGCGGCATACCGCAGCGAAACGTTTCTGGCAGGGCAGGAGGGATTCGAACCCCCAACATCCGGTTTTGGAGACCGGCGCTCTACCGTTGGAGCTACTGCCCTGTGAACCTCACACGAACGCCACGCACGAATGCGTCTAGCGGGTCTCCTTGTGGAGCGTGTGGGTCTGGCACCACTTGCAGTACTTCTTGTACTCGATCCGCTCGGGGTTGTTCTGCTTGTTCTTGTTCGTCGTGTAGTTGCGGCGTTTGCACTCAGTGCACGCCAGCGTCACGAGCGTCCTCATCGGTTCCTCCTCACGGCCATCAGCCGGGCCTTCCGGCATCCGGCCGCACGGTAGCGTAATCTAACACCCGCTCTTTGGCACTGTCAAACCGCGCGACATACCCTTCAAGCGGGCAAAACGGGACCCGACCGAAGCCAGGCCCCGTCTCGTTCAACGGGTGGAGCGACCTACTTGAGGATCTTCGTGACACGACCCGAACCGACGGTGCGACCACCTTCGCGGATAGCGAAGCGAAGGCCGTCTTCCATCGCGATGGGGCCGATGAGCTCGCCGCGGATCTCGACGTTGTCGCCGGGCATGACCATCTCGGTGCCCTCGGGCAGGTGCGCCACGCCGGTCACGTCGGTGGTACGGAAGTAGAACTGCGGACGGTAGCCGTCGAAGAACGGGGTGTGACGGCCGCCTTCCTCCTTCGTGAGCACGTAGACCTGGCCCATGAACTCGGTGTGCGGGGTGATGGTGCCTGGCTTGCAGAGCACCTGGCCGCGCTCGACCTCGTCACGGGCGACACCGCGCAGCAGCACGCCGACGTTGTCGCCGGCCTCGGCCTGATCCAGGAGCTTGCGGAACATCTCCACGCCGGTGACGACGGTCTTGCGGGTCTCCTCGTGGATGCCCACGATCTCGATCTCGTCGCCGACTTTCACCATACCGCGCTCGACACGGCCGGTGGCCACCGTGCCGCGGCCGGTGATGGTGAAGACGTCCTCGACGGCCATGAGGAACGGCTTGTCCGTCTCGCGGACGGGGTCCGGGAAGTAGGTGTCGATGGCGTCCAGGAGCTCCTGGATCGAGCCCGTCCACGCCGGATCGCCCTCGAGGGCCTTGAGCGCCGAACCGCGGATGACGGGGATGTTGTCGCCGTCGAACTCGTACTCGGAGAGCAACTCGCGGACCTCAAGCTCGACGAGCTCGATGAGCTCCTCGTCGTCGACCATGTCGCACTTGTTCAGGTAGACGACGATGTTGGGCACGCCCACCTGGCGGGCAAGCAGGATGTGCTCGCGGGTCTGCGCCATCGGGCCGTCGGTGGCGGCGATGACCAGGACCGCGCCGTCCATCTGGGCGGCGCCGGTGATCATGTTCTTCACGTAGTCGGCGTGGCCCGGGCAGTCGACGTGCGCGTAGTGACGCTTGGCGCTCTCGTACTCGACGTGAGCGATGGCGATGGTGATACCGCGCTCGCGCTCCTCCGGCGCCTTGTCGATCTGGTCGAACGGGGTGAAGTCGGCCATGCCCTTAGCGGCCTGCTCCTTGGTGATGGCCGCGGTGAGTGTCGTCTTGCCGTGGTCGACGTGACCGATGGTGCCGACGTTCATGTGCGGCTTGGTGCGCTCGAACTTCTTCTTCGCCATGAGTCTCCTCCTTCAAAGGACCTGACGCGACCACGCCGGTCGCGGGTATGGTCCCGCCTCCGGCCCGCGCGACCACCCGGTGGTGATGCGCGGTGTCGTACGGCTATCTATGCCCTGAACGTGACGCTCACGCGCCTCCGTCTGATGCCTGGTAGCGGCGACTGGACTCGAACCAGTGACAACACGGGTATGAACCGTGTGCTCTAACCAACTGAGCTACGCCGCCTCGAGCCGGCCAGGCGGCCGGCACGGTAACGCGTGGAGCCCACAACCGGACTTGAACCGGTGACCTCTTCCTTACCAAGGAAGTGCTCTACCGACTGAGCTATGTGGGCGGGAAACCCGCTCTGTGCGGGGAGGATCTGCTGGTGGGGGCGGATGGATTCGAACCATCGTAGGCGTAGCCAACGGGTTTACAGCCCGTCCCCTTTAGCCACTCGGGCACACCCCCACAATAAAAAAGCCGTGCTCTATCACATTTTCAAGTTGCTTGCCTGGCGACAGGCGTTAGGAATACTACTGTATCGCTCGAACGAGTGTCAACGACGACAACGGTGCCGGGCGTATCTAACGGCCGCGACCATCCACACGCCAGGACGAGCAGGTGGCTCAGGTGCGCACGACGCGGTGGTAGACAGAGCCGACATCCCTGACACCGGGGACCTCGGTGTCGAGGTCTTTCTGGGAGACGATACGGTACCACGCCGCACGTCCATCGGTCATCACCGGGCGGGGCGCGTAGCGGTCCTGCACCTTGTCGAACCACGCGCGCAGTTCTCGTATGGGGATGATGTGCAGGTCGTCCCGCTCGACGGCCAATTCGGTGAAGAACTGCGAATCCGGGCTCTCGAGCAACTCCGCGACCTTCGCTTCGGGCTGCGCGATCACGAGGCGATAGTAGTAGAGATCATCGGCCTGTGAGCGCTGCAACCAGCCGGGCTCCCTGGTCGTCGTGTCCGCCACTGACTCCAGGCCGTAACTGTGCGTCTGTGCACGGTAGAACGGCAGCGAGCGGTCAGCTATCTTGAGCGGGTCCTCGCCGAAGTAGGAGTCGGCCTTGACCTTGGCGGACAGACGAGCCGCGCCGTTCGTGTACTGCAGATCCACGCCCATGGCCTCGTCACGGAGGGCGCGGGCGACCACGACGTCGGTCGCACCCGTACGCTCGAGATACCTTCCAAGGATTCGCTTCGCGATCTCGTGCAGGAGCGTGCTCCCGGTCGGACCCATCGACCCCTCCCCTTCCCACCGCAGCGCGGTAGCTAGCGGGCCAGTCGCTCGTCAGCCACACGCAGGCGCCGGCTCAACACCTCGAGCAGCCTTATCGCGATCGACGGCGTGTTCTCGAGAAGCGCCCTGAAGTCCCAACTCGAGAGCATCAGACACCGCGTCTCCTCGATCGCCCGGATCGTCGCAGAACGCGGCGCGCTGTCCAGAAGGGACATATCGCCGAAGAAGTCGCCCGTGGCGAAGGCGCCAAGCACCGCGCCGTCGCGTTCGATGGCGACGCGGCCATTCGTGATCAGGTAGAACGCTTGCCCCGGCGTCCCCTGGGTGACGATGATCTGGCCGGGCGCGTAGGTGTGCTCCTGGGCGACAGAAGCGATGCTCGCGATCTCCGCGGTCGTACAGTTCTCGAAGATCGGTACACGCGAGAGGAACTCCTCGTTGGTCACAGTCGCCTCCTCGTCGGGTCGCCCAAACTCATGCTAGACCATGCAGGGCCTGCGGTGAAGCGCGGCATCCCCGGGAAGTCATCATCGTGCGCTCGGCAGGACCATGATGCACAATGGCCACAGCACCCTACGTTGTCAGCGGGACCCGGCGGGAGACACGATGGCGCTGTTCCTGAGCCTGTACCTCGGCCACGTGCTGGGCGACTTCGTCTTCCAGCCGGGAAAGCTCGTGGTAGCCAAGCGGCGCGGTACCCCGGGCGTGATCCTCCACACGACGATCGTCGTTGCGTGCACGGCGCTGGCGGGGGCCGCCAACCTCGACCGGACGTGGCCGATCGTCCTACTTGCCGGCATCGCGCACTTCGGGGTCGAGCACCTGACCATCGGAGCGCGACGGGCACGCGAATCCTCCGGGCTGACGGTGTTCCTGCTCGATCAGGGGGTCCACATCGTGTCGCTCGCACTGATGGCGCTCGCGTTCGACGGATCGGTTCCCCCCGTGCTGTTCATCTTCGGCGTGCCGCTCGACACCCTTGCGGCCGTCTGCGGGATCGCCACCGTATCGTTCGCCGGCTCGATCCTCGTGTTCGAGCTGGAGGTCATGTGCCATCCCGCCGAAGACCCCGACCCGATCCTGGCACTCGACGTCTCGCGTCTGTACGGGATGGCCGAGAGAAGCGCCGGACTTGCGCTCGCGCTGCTCACGCCGGTGCCGCTCCTCGGCGCATTGGCCTTCGCGCCGAGGGTCGCCTTCGCCCTGACCCAGACAGCCGACCGGCGAGCGAGACACATGACAGCCGCTCTCGCAGGATTCGCGCTGTGCGCACTGACCTGGGCTCTGATCACCTTCTTCGCCGCAGCAGTATGAGAGGGGTACGACTGTGACAGCACACGTCGTCCGGAGAAACCGGCACGTCCTGCGCTTTGTGACCGCGGCGGCCTTCGGCATTGCCGCCTTCGGGGTGCTGCGCATCTCCCCCTTCTACCCCACGTGGCTCGTGCTCGCGATGGCACTCGGCACGGGCGCACTTGCGCTCGCCTCACCGCCCGCGTCGGCTCTCGCCTTGGCGGTGGCGGGAAGCGTGCCGCTCGTGGCGGCCGACCTCGTGGTCGGAGTCACGGTCATGATCCTCGCACTGGTAGCCACGCAGTACCTTGCGGGCGGCCGGGCGACAGGCTTCCTGCTGCTCGCACTGGTCGCGGTGGCCCTCCCATTCCGGGCCGAGTGGGCCCTCGTGCCGCTCGCTGGCTACCTGCTTGGCCGCCGACGGGGCGCCCTGACAGCGGCTTCCATATGCCTCGCCGTCGAGATCGCCGGCATCCTGACAGGCGCCGCGGCGATCGGCACGCTGGCGACCGGCGGCGGCATGGCGCTCATCCAGCCTGCGGCGATCGGTCACGCTACGCCGAGCTTCGGGTGGCTGACGGAGTCGATCGCTGCAGCAGACCCCGACCGTCTGCTCGCGGTCATCGGCGAAACGCGCCAGCTCGCGCTGCTCGGTCTCCAGCCCCTACTGTGGGCGGTGGCGGCCGCGATCTCGGGAGCACTCCGCCGGGAGCGGTCGCTTCTGCCGTCCGTAGCCGGAGCCGTGGCCTCTCTCGCGGTGCTCGCGACCGGCAGCCTCCCGTTCAGGATCGGTCTCGACGCACCCACGAGCGGACTCCTGCCAGCAGCACTCATCTCGCTCGCCGTCACCGTGGCGGTGATCGTCATCGCTGAGCTCGCCTTCCCGGTCGAGACGCAGCCTGAGGCTGCGGTCACCACCCCGCGAGCACAGTCGGAGGAAGCGGACGTCGACGACCTTCTGCGAGTCATCGCATCCGCCGAGGACACATTGGCGTCGCGCCACCGGACCGAAGCCGTGGTGCTGCTCTCGGACATGAAGTCCTTCTCGGCGCTCACCGAGGATCTTGGCAGCCTCGAGTCGGCCAAGATAGTGCAGCGCCACCGTGACCTGCTGCTCCCCGTCATCGAACGTCACGGCGGCAAGGGCAAGTCGACCGGCGGAGACGGGCTGGTCGCGGCGTTCACCTCCCCGGCCGACGCCGTGGATGCGGCCGTGGACATGCAGCGCACGCTCCGGGAGTTCTGTCGCTCCGACAGCACCTGCGGCGATCTGCTGATCAGGATCGGGATCGCCGAGGGCGAAGTTGTCGTGGACAAGGGGGGCCGACCGTTCCTGGGCGGAGCGCTCAACCTTGCGGCCCGCGTGATGGACCTCGCCGACGGCGGACGTGTGATGATCACCGGAGGTGTGGCCGCGGCGCTCGGCGATCGGGCGGCCGATACGATGCACTCGCACGGCGAGTTCAAGCTCAAGAACATCGCCGAGCCGCTGAGAGTCGTGGAGGTTCTGTGGAGCGAGGGTCTCGAGCCACAGGAGATCCGGGCCACCTGAGACTGAGGTTGAGGGCATGGCAACGGCCCGGACGAAGCCCGGGCCGCGTGGTGGCCGATGGAGCCGGCGGAGGGAGTCGAACCCACAACCTATCGCTTACAAGGCGATTGCTCTGCCGTTGAGCTACGCCGGCGGCGCGCCCTATTGTAGACGCGCATCGGTCGGCGTTCCACCCATCAACAGGCGCGCGAGATCTCGATCTGGAGTTCGATCTTCCGCTTGATCCGCTGAAGGGCGTTGTCCACCGACTTGACGCCGCGCTGCAATACTGCCGCGACCTCCTGGTATGACTTGCCCTCGACGTAGAGCCTGAGCACCTCGGTCTCGAACGGCGAGAGCACCTGCATGAAGCCTTCCCGGATGCTCACCGTCTCCCATGCGGAGATGACGATCTCGGCGGGGTCGCATATCTCGCGCGCGGCGAGGATGTCGGCCAGTACGCGGTCGCCTTCCTCCTCCATGCTCGCCGGGCGGCTCAACGAGACGTAGCTGTTGAGCGGCGAGTGCTTCTGGCGCGTCGCTGACTTGATCGCAGTGATGAGCTGCCGTGTGATACACAGCTCGGCGAACGAGCGGAAACTCGCCTGACGTGAAGGGTCGTAGTCTCTGACGGCCTTGTACAGGCCGATCATACCCTCCTGGATGACGTCGTCGCGGTCCGCGCCCGCCAGGAAATAGGAGCGCGCCTTGCAGCGCACGAAACCCCGGTAGCGTGCGACGAGTGCCGAACTGGCAGCCTCGTCCCCCCGCTGGGCGGCGACAATGAGCGTTAGCTCGTCGCAGCGGTCGAGTCTACGTCGTGAGTCCCCAAGTGTCCTTTGCAACCCGATCTTCCCTCCCACGAAGCCCCCCGGTCTCGAGGGGGAGGAATACGCAGTGCTGTAGCGCTTGTGAACGGCAGTACATCTCGGAACAACCCGACGATAACATCCGGCAACGGCCTGTCAACGAATTCGACTAAGCCTGAATGAGCCTGACATCGGGGTCTCCGGTTCGTTAGTCGACTATCGACCGCGGATCGCGTCCCCCTCGGGCCCACCTGGAGAGCGCCGCGCCCACCTCAGGATCGATCCGCTGACCGAGGGCGACACGACCCGGCGCGCGCGCGAGACGTCGCACCTCGTCAGTAGAAGACTCCAGGTCAGCGATGAAGTTCTCGGCTGAGAGCACCGAGACCGAACCCGTGCGCACCACCTGTCGCGTAGCGGAGTCGGACGTGACCACCACGGCGCGCTCTCCCCGCTCGCGCGAGCGGGCGGCAAGCGCCTCGATGACCGTATCGGCATCGGTGCCTGCCGCAGAGAAGACCACGGCGAGCGCGCCTATGTGGTGCGGGGCGCCGTCGGAGGCAGGGTTGGCCCCGCCGTCGAAGACGACGACCACGCGAGGTCCCCCCTGCGCCAGCCCGGCCAGATCCGCGACGAGATGCTCCCGTGCGCTGTCGAAGTCGGATGCTGCGAGCGCTGCGTAGCGCGGGTGCGCGTGGAGTACGTTGTAGCCGTCGATGATGAGCCGGTCCATCTCAGACGCCCCGCCGCACCCACTCGAACGCAAGCACGGTCGCCGCCTGGGCCACGTTCAGCGAGGACACGCGGCCAGCGACAGGGATCGAGACGAGCAGGTCGCACCGCTCACGCGTGAGACGGGCAAGGCCGCTCCCTTCGGCGCCGAGAACGAGGACGATCCTTCCGGTAAGCGGCGCGTGCCACAGGTC
The DNA here is from genome assembly GCA_030651765.1 of Coriobacteriia bacterium. Taxonomy (GTDB): domain Bacteria; phylum Actinomycetota; class Coriobacteriia; order Anaerosomatales; family Anaerosomataceae; genus UBA2272. Next base: position 165,040 of record JAUSBY010000001.1, read on the forward strand.
CTCGTCGGCACGCTCATCGGCACCTGCGACCCAGAAGTCCGCATCCTTCAGGGTGCCGAGCGCCTGCGATACGTTGGCCACGCGGACGACGGGCAGATGTGCTGTCGCACCGGCGGCCGCCTTGTGCACCGTCGGGCCGACATCGGCGGCCCGCTGCTTGGGGATGATGACCGCATCACCCCCGGCGACTTCCACCGAGCGGATGACAGCGCCGAGGTTCCCGGGATCCGTGACGTGGTCGAGCACGACGACGAGCGCCCGCTGCCGACCGGCGGTGGCGCGCACCACCTCTTCGATTGTGGCATACGCGAACGGCGCGGCCAAAGCGACCACGCCCTGGTGGGCACCGCGCGGCGAGTAGGGCGCGAGCGACTCTCTCGGGACCTCCTCGACACGCACACCGGCCTCCCGGGCACGCCGCCCGATCTCATCGACCGACGGGTGCGGCTTGAGCCCCGAGGCCACGAGCAGCCGCTCCAGCCGGACTCCCGAGCGGAGCGCCTCGAGAACGGCGTTGCGACCCTCGATCACCTCGGCCATCGGGGCTAGGCCCCCTGACGGAACTGCACGCGCGAGCCAGACGCGGTGTCCTCGATGACGAAGCCGAGTCCCGCCAGTCCGTCGCGTACGGCATCGGCGGCCGCCCAGTTGCGCTCGGTCCGCGCTGCCGTCCGGGCGGCAAGCAGTGCATCGACTGCGGCCTTCGTGTCGGTGCCCGTATAGCCCGCAAGCTGCGCGGCAAGTCCGAGCACTTCGGCAGGGTACTCGTCTGCGGCCCTGGCGCTCTCGACGGTCACGCCGAGCACGCCGAGCAGACTCTTGACCGTGCCTGCAGCGGCATCGAGTCGACCGACGTACCGTGCGTTGTCACCGATTCCGTGGCGCTCAAGAAAGCCGTTGAGTACGCGGACGAGGTCGAAGAGCGCGGCCAGCGCCCCGGCCGTGTTGAAATCGTCGTCCATCGAGTCGACGAACGCGTCCCGCGCTCCCTCGGTAGCTGCTTCGATCGTCTCGAGCGCGCCGGCTGGGGCGGGCTCGAGTACCGACTCCGCACGATTGCGCTTCGCCCATTCCAGATTGCGCAGCGGCGTCACGAGGCGCTCGTAGGCGCGCGACGCCTCCTCGAGCCTATCGGGCGAGAAGTCGAGCGGGCTGCGGTAGTGGGTCTGCAGCATGAGAACCCTGACAACCGGCGCGGGATAGCGCTCCAGGACATCGCGCAGCAGCATGAAGTTGCCGAGCGATTTGCTCATCTTCTCGGCGTTGACCTGCAAGAGGCCGCCGTGCAGCCAGTAACGCACGAACGGCTGGCCGGTGGCAGCCTCGGACTGGGCTATCTCGTTCTCGTGGTGTGGGAAGATCAGGTCGCTCGCACCGCCGTGGATGTCGAACGTAACGCCGAGCTCGGCCTCGGACATCACCGAACACTCGAGATGCCAGCCGGGACGACCCTCACCCCACGGGCTCGACCAGTGCGGTTCGCCGGGCTTGGCGCTCTTCCACAGGGCGAAGTCCAGCGGGTCGCGCTTGCGCCCGTCGACGTCGATCCGCGCTCCGCTCTCGAGCTCGTCGATGTTGCGGCCGGAGAGCTTGCCGTACCCGGGGAAGCTGCGGACCGAGAAGTAGACGTCGCCGTCAACGGCGTATGCGTGTCCCCGCTCGATGAGGCGCTCGGTCATCTCGATCATCGGTCCGATGGTCTCGGTCGCCTTGGGCTGAACCGTCGGGCGCTGCACGCCGAGGGCGTCCATCGCGCCGCGAAACGCGAGGGTGTAGTCGGCGGCTACCTCGGCCGGGTCACGTTCCTCCTCGGCGGCACGCGCGATGATCTTGTCGTCCACGTCGGTGATGTTCTGTACGAAGCGCACGTCGTAGCCCGAGAACGTCAGGTACCGCCTGATGACGTCGAACGTCAGGAACGTGCGGGCGTTGCCGATGTGGATGTGGTTGTAGACGGTCGGTCCGCAGACGTACATCGTCACGACGCCCGGATCGCGGGGCGCGAACTCCTCTTTCGTGCGGCTGAGCGTGTTATGGACGCGTATCGTCATCCTCGGCCTCTCCTAGCACGTCAGGTCCGCCGAAGACGGCCGTGCCGGCCTCGGCACTCGTGTCCTCATCAGCGGCAAGCCGGGACTCCAGCCGGTCCATGCGACGCTGGAGCGCCCGATACATCTCGACCACAGGGTCCGGAAGGTCCTCATGGTGAAGATCGATCGTGTCGACACGCCGACCCTCGCGCACGACCACACGACCCGGGATACCGACCACCGTGCAGTTGGGCGGCACGTCGGCGATGACGACAGCCCCGGCACCGACCCGCGAGCCCCGGCCGATTCGAATGTCGCCGAGCACGGTCGCGCCCACGCCCACGACGACGAAGTCCTCGATCGTGGGATGGCGCTTGCCGTGCTCCTTGCCGGTGCCGCCGAGCGTCACGCCCTGATAGAGCGTCACATCGTCACCTATGATCGTCGTCTCGCCGATCACCACGCCCATGCCGTGGTCTATGAAGAAGCGCTCGCCGATGGTCGCACCGGGGTGAATCTCGACACCGGTGCTGCGCCGCACACGCTGGCTCACGAACCGGGCGAGCCATACGAGGCCGGCGCGATGCATCCGGTGGGTCAGCCGGTGCCACCACACGGCCCACAGCCCCGGGTAGTTCGTCAGCGCCGAAAGCGATGATGCGCAGGCCGGGTCACGCTCCTTGACGGCCGCGATATCGGCGCGAACGCGTGCCAGCATGTCCTTCCCGACCTCCCTTCGGCTTCAAACGGGCGACAGGTCGCACTACTATCATGTCACGTCCCGAGGCTGTCAACCGGAGTGCGCGCTCACGGAGCCACGCGCTCGAGGAGTACGACCGCGTGGGCCGCGATCCCCTCGCCACGCCCCGCGAAGCCCAGTCCCTCGGTGGTGGTAGCCTTCACGCCGATGGAGTCGACAGACACGCCGAGTGCCTCGGCCATCGCCTCGCGCATCTCTTCACGATAGGGAGCGAGCCTGGGCCGCTCGGCCACTATCACCGTATCGGCATCGGCGAGCCGGTATCCGCGGACCGTCATCAGTTCCGCCACGCGACGAAGCAGCCCGATCGACGAGGTTCCCGCGAACGCGGGATCGGTGTCGGGGAACAGCCGGCCGATGTCGCCTTCGCGCAAGGCGCCGAGAATCGCGTCCATGAGTGCATGCACGAGCACGTCCGCATCCGAGTGGCCCTGCAAGCCCGCCTCGTGCGGCACGGTGACGCCGCCGAGGACGAGCGGCCGGTTCGCCACGAACGCATGAACGTCGTAGCCGAGTCCGATCCTGAGTGTGCTCATGTGCCGCTACCTCCAGCCCGTGCGTTCAGGATCTGCTCGACGATCGGCAGGTCGCCGGGCACTGTCACCTTGATGTTGTCGCGCGGACCCTCCAGCATGCGCAGACGACCACCGGCAGCCTCGACGAGCGACGCGTCGTCCGTGCCCTCGAAGCCCAGCGCCTCGGCCCGCGCGTAGGCCTCGCGCAGCACCGGCGCCCGGAACACCTGCGGGGTCTGGGCCGCCCAAAACGCGGTACGGTCGGCGGTGCCGATGACACGACCCGACTCATCCACGAGCTTGAGTGTGTCGTACATGGGGTGTCCGACGATCACGCCATCGATCGCGTCATCCGAGGCAAGTGCGTGGATCGCCGCCGCGAGCACATCGGCATCCACGAGTGGCCGCGCTCCGTCGTGGATCGCGATCACCCGTGCCGCATCGGGTACGAACGCCAACCCGGCACTCACCGACATCTGCCGGGTCGGCCCCCCTCCAACCACCGCAAGCACCTTCGGCGACGCCAGCGGGTCGACCGCCTGGACACGGTACTCGTCGACCCGATCCGGATGAACGACGACGACGATCACATCCACGGACTCACACCCGTGAAACGCCGCAAGCGTGTGGGAGAGGACAGGCGCACCAGCGACCGTAGCGAGCTGCTTGCCTCCATCGAGGCCGGACCGCTCACCCGAGCCACCCGCGACGATGACCGCTGCGTTCACGGGCGCTCCTTGAGACGCGCGAACACCATACGGCCAGCCGAGGTCTGCAGCACCGATGTTATCTCGACATCCACCTCATCGCCCACGGCGTCCGCGCCGTCGGCGATGACGACCATCGTCCCATCCTCGAGGTAACCGACTCCCTGCCCCGCCTCCTTGCCCTCGCGATTGACCGCGATGTGCAGGGCATCGCCAGGCAGCAGCACGGGCCGGAGTGCCTCGGCGGTCTCGTTCACGTTGATGACCGAGGCGCCCTCGACCCGGGCGACCTTCGTCAGGTTGTAGTCAACCGTGACCAACGTGCCGCCACTTGAGAGCGCAAGCCGTACGAGCTTCGCGTCGACCGTGGGAATCTCCGGAAAATCGGCCTCGATCACGGTCACCCCCGCGGACTCGGCCGAGGACAGCGCCGTCAGAAGATCGAGCCCTCGCCGCCCCCGGGCACGACGGTTGTCATCGGCGGAGTCTGCAAGCATCTGCAACTCCATGAGCACGAACCGCGGCACGCGCATCGGTCCCTCGAGAAGCCCTGCGCGCGCGAGCTCCGCGAAGCGGCCGTCGATGATCGCACTCGTGTCGAGCAGCTTGGGAGGCCGGCCGCCCGCCAAGGGTGCGGACCCAGGCCACAGGCCGCTCGTCTCACGACCCGGCAGGGTGAATAGCGAGATGCCCGCGTACGCGCCGAACACGTACAGCAAGATGGTCGCGCCGAGGCCAAGCCACTGCGGCCGTTCGATATAGCGGAGCAGGGATGAGGAGATCAGGAACGCGACGAACAACCCGGCCACAAAACCCATCGCTCCGAGGAGCAGCGAAGGGGTCTCAAGGTCGGCGATCCGGCGCTCGACGCGCCGGTAGGCTGAGGTGAGCTCCCGCCCGAGGATACCGCCGAGGACGTAGCCGATGGAGGCTCCCAGAATGATGAGGATGAAGATGACGGAACCCTCTGAGAACCCGGTCTGGGCCGTCCAGTCGATCTCTCTCGAGACAGCGAACCCGCCAAGTGCGCCCGCAGTGATGAGAACTATTCGTGCGAGCTGCAGGATCATATGCCCGACGCCCGTGTGCCGGATGTCGATACCAGCGAGCGCCTTCACCTCCCGTCCTGTGGTGGGGACACCTCGCGGTCGGATGCCGATGCCAGTCGTTGCTGCATGGATGACCTGCAGCGATGGTAGCACAGGCCGGGCCTTGGCCTAGAGAACGGCGCGGTCCCGCATACGGCGCAGGCCGTCGCTTATCGCCTGCGCGCGCCTCGCGCCAACGCCGTCGACATCGTCAAGCTCAGACTCGGATGCCTGCATCAGCGCCCGCAGGGTGCCGAACCGATCCACGAGCCGATTGATCACGGTACCCGGCAGTTGCGGGATGCGACGAAGGAGCCGGTATCCCCGGGGCTCGACTCGCTGCTCCTCCATGTCGGTCTTGGCGGAATGACCGAGCACGACAGCGATCGCGGCGGAGTCGAGCAACTGGTCAGGCAGCAGGGCACCGAGCTTGCCGAGCGCGGTCGAAGCCTTGCGTGCGGACCCGTCCGGCAGGTAGTCCCGCACCAGCATCGTGTAGTCATCATCGACGCCGGCGGTGAGCTCATCGGCCTGCATCTGCACCAGACGCCCCTCGGTGCCCAGCTCGGTGACGTGCCGGTGCACCTCGCGGGCAACGCGCCTGAGCATCTCAGCGCGCTGGATCACGACGGTAGCCTCCCCGAACGTCACGACATCTTCGAACTCAAGTGCCGTCAGATGGGCGGAGACCTCGTCGAGCCGGGCGCGATACCGCTGCAGGGTCTGAAGCGCCTGGTTCGCTTTGGCAAGGACCACGTCGATATCCTCGAGCATCAGCTGGGTTCCCTTGTGGTACAGGCTCACCACTTCCCGGCGCTGCGAGACCGATATGACGAGCGCATCGGTCTGGCGGCTGACACGCTCGGCCGTGCGGTGCCGCATACCCGTCTCGTTGGTGGGCAGGTCAGCATCGGGCACGAGGTGCGTGTTGGCCCGGCGGATCCGCGTCGCCCCCTCGTCGAGCAGGATGGCGCCGTCCATCTTGGCAAGCTCGAAGAGCCGCTGCGGCGTGAACGGAGCGCCGATCTCGAAACCGCCGTTGCTGATCGCGTCGACGCCGGTCATATCACCGATGACGATGAGAGCGCCCGTGCGCGCAGCGATGATGTACTCGAGCGCCTGGCGCAGGGGCGTCCCCGGCGCGACGGATTTCAACGCCGAGAGCATCGTGTCTTCCTGCATCGGTTCCATGGGACCTCCGGCGCCGCCAGACAGGCTGATGTCCTGATTCTGCCACGAGCCGACGGCGTCGACCAGACCGGTCTACGTGCCAAGCACCGATCCGAGCGCCTCGGCAAGAGTACGGACCGCACTCACGCCCGTGACCGGCACCGACCCGCCCCCCGCGGGACCGAACGCCTGCGTGAATCCCATCCGCTTCGCCTCGCGGACCCGGGCCGCGATGTGCGGCACCGATCGCACATCGCCGGTCAGGCCAAGCTCGCCGAACGCGACGCAGTCCGCAGGCAGCGGGCGATCGGATCGCGACGAGGCGAGCGCAAGTGCGAGCGGCAGGTCGATGGCGGGCTCGGTCACGCGCACGCCACCCGCGACCGACACGTAGACGTCGAAGGAACCGAGCGACACGCCGGCACGGCGCTCGAGGACAGCCAGGACCTGGAGCAGACGCGCGTTGTCGATACCGACCGACAGCCGCCTGGGCGCCGGAAGGTAGCTCGGCGACACGAGGGCCTGGACCTCGACAAGCAGCGAACGACTCCCCTCCATCGTCGCCATGACAGCAGAGCCGGCGATGCCGCCGGTTCGCTGAGCAAGAAGCGCGCTCGAGGGCTGACCGACCTCAAGCAAGCCTTCCTCGGCCATCTCAAAGATGCCTATCTCCGCGACGGAGCCGAACCTGTTCTTAGCCGCACGCACGATGCGAAACGCGTGGTCGGCATCGCCCTCGAAGTACAGCACGGTGTCGACTACGTGCTCGAGCACGCGGGGGCCGGCGATCGAACCGTCCTTGGTCACATGCCCCACGACGATGAGTGTGACGTCGTGCGTCTTGGCGAGACGCACGAGACGAGCGGCGGTCGCCCGAACCTGGCCGACGCTGCCCGGTACCCCGTCGAGGCCTGGATCGAGCAGTGTCTGGATGGAGTCGACGATCACGACCTCCGGACGCTCGGCAAGTACTGTCGCCTCGATGATCGACACATCGACCTCGGGCAGGAGTGAGATGCCCGCGGAGGCCCCGACGCGGTCGGCGCGCGACCGGACCTGCTGCACCGACTCCTCGCCGCAGACGTAGAGAACGGGAACACTGGATGCCCCGAGGCGTCCGGCCGCCTGCAACAGAAGCGTCGACTTCCCGATACCGGGCTCGCCGCCGATCAGCACGACCGATCCGCGAACCAGTCCGTCACCGAGAACGCGATCGAACTCACCGATGCCGGTGAGGATGCGCTGCCCGGGGATGATGGACACGTCGGACAGCGGGGTGACCGCCCGTGGGGTGCCCACGGCGGCGCCGCTGCCGACCTGCGCTGCCGCTATCTCCTCGACGTACGTGCCGAACTCGCCGCAGTCCGGGCAGCGGCCGAGCCACTTCGGTGCAGCGTGACCGCACTGCTGGCAGCGCCAGGTTGACCGGATCCGCACCACGGCTCAGACGCCCGCAGCGCCGTCGGCCCTGCCACCCCGGCCCGCACGACCCCCACGTGGCGGCATCGATGCCTTAGGCTTGGCGACCGGAGCCGGTCCGACGAGGGCCTCCTCCGCAGGCTCGCCCTTTCGGAACACGACCGTCGCGTCCTCGACGTCGACCACGACCACCTCGCCCGGCGGCCACTCTCCCGCGAGAAGTTGCTCGGAGAGCGGGTCCTCCACCAACCGCTGGATCGCCCTGCGCAGAGGCCGCGCGCCGAGCGCAGGATCGAAGCCCTCCTTGGCCAGCATCTCACGCGCCGCGGGGGTGAGCTGGATCCCTACACCCTGGGCGAGCAGCTGGTCACGCAGGCGGCCGAACATCAGGTCAACGATCGCCATGATCTCCTCGGAGACCAGGTCGTGGAAGACGATGACCTCATCGACGCGGTTGAGGAACTCAGGCTTGAAGACCTTCTTGAGTTCGCCGGTCACACGCTCCTTGAGCGTCTCGTAGGCCATCGCGCCCGACCCCTGCACCGAAAAGCCAAGCGTCTGCCCCTTGACGATGTCCCGCGCACCGAGGTTCGACGTCAAGATGAGTATCACGTTCTTGAAGTCGACCTTGCGCCCCTGGGCGTCGGTCAACCGGCCCTCTTCGAAGATCTGCAACAAGACGTTGAAGACATCGGGGTGAGCCTTCTCGATCTCATCGAACAGCACCACCGAGTACGGCCTGCGCCGAACAGCCTCGGTCAGCTGCCCACCTTCCTCGAAACCGACGTAGCCGGGAGGCGACCCGACGAGGCGAGAGACGGTGTGCTTCTCCATGTACTCGCTCATGTCGAGCGAGATGAGCGCGTCCTCACTGCCGAACAGGAACGACGCGAGCGCCTTGGCGAGCTCGGTCTTGCCGACTCCGGAGGGTCCCAGGAAGATGAACGACCCCGTGGGACGCGCCGGGTCCTTGAGTCCGGCGCGCGTGCGCCGGATGGCGCGCGACACGGCCGTGACCGCCTCGTCCTGTCCGACGATGCGCTCGTGGATGCTCGTTTCCATGCGGAGGAGCTTCTCGGTCTCCTCCTCGGTGAGGCTGGCGACCGGGATGCCCGTCCACATCGAGACGACGTCTGCGATCTCCCGTTCGGTCACCTCGACGACACGCTGCACCTCTGGCTTGCGCCACTCGTCTTCCATCGCCCGCTTCTCGGCGATGACCTGCTTCTCGCGGTCGCGCAGCGCGGCGGCCTTCTCGAACTCCTGCGCCTCGATAGCCGCCTCTTTCTCCTGCCGCACCTGCTTCAGGCGTTCGTCGACTTCGCGCACGCCCGGGGGCGCGGTCATCATCTTGATGCGCATCTTGGAGCCGGCCTCGTCGATGAGATCGATCGCCTTGTCCGGCAGAAAACGGTCCGAGATATACCGGTCGGCAAGCGTAGCAGCGGCATCGATGGCTGCATCGGTGATCGAGACGCGATGGTGCGCTTCGTAGCGGTCCCGCAAGCCCTTCAGGATCTCGACGGTCTCGGCCACACTCGGCTCACCGACCATGATCGGCTGGAAGCGACGCTCGAGGGCCGGGTCCTTCTCGACGTACTTGCGATACTCGTCCAGGGTGGTGGCGCCGATGGTCTGCAGTTCGCCGCGGGCCAGCGCCGGCTTGATGATGCTCGCGGCGTCGATGGCGCCCTCGGCGGCACCCGCGCCGACGAGGGTGTGCATCTCATCGACGAACAGGATGATGTCGCCGCGCTCCCGGATCTCCTTCATGAGCTTCTTCAGGCGGTCCTCGAACTCGCCACGGTACTTGCTGCCGGCAACGAGCGCGGCGAGATCGAGCGTGTAGAGCTGTTTGTCGCGAATGGTCTCGGGGACCTCGTCATCGGCGATGCGCTGCGCAAGGCCCTCCACGACGGCCGTCTTGCCCACGCCGGGCTCGCCTATGAGGACCGGATTGTTCTTCGTTCGCCGCGAGAGAATCTGCATGACGCGCTCGATCTCCTGGTCGCGACCGACGACAGGGTCGAGCTTGCCATCGGCAGCCGCCCTGGTGAGGTTGCGCCCGAACTCGTCGAGCAGCGCCGCATCGGCACCCCTGCCACCCCTGCGCTCTTCGCCGGGCTCGGACTGCTTGCCGTAGTAGCCGGAGAGCAGCTGGATGACCGCGGAACGCACCTTCTCGAGATCGGCGCCGAGGTTGAGGAGCACCTGCGCCGCGACACCCTCACCCTCGCGGATGAGCCCGAGGAGTACGTGCTCGGTGCCGATGTAGTTGTGACCGAGCTGCAGTGCCTCCCGAAGCGAGAGCTCGAGCACCTTCTTCGCTCGCGGCGTGAACGGGATGTGCCCCGTCGGCACGTACGTGCCCCTGCCGATAAGCTCCTCGACCTGCTGGCGCACGTCTTCGAGCGAGATATCGAGGCTCTCGAGCGCCTTGGCTGCGATGCCGTCATGCTCGCGGATGAGCCCGAGGAGCAGGTGTTCTGTGCCGATGTAGTTCTGGTTGAGCATGCGCGCCTCTTCCTGCGCATACACGACCACCCGTCTGGCCTTCTCTGTGAACCGCTCGAACATGATCGCTCACTCCTATCCACAGCGCCTGCGACGGCGCGTCAGGTGCCGTATCTCGTATTCTACCCCGCTCGGCGACATCGGGCGGAACGTACGGTGCACTCAAGCAAGCCGGGTGCCACGGACTTGAGTGCATCGCACTCAGATTACGCGGGAGTCGCCGGCCGAGGCCGGCAGGATCGCACGGATCGCCTATGCCTCCGGGCGCATGTGCGGGAAGAGCAGAACGTCGCGGATCGACGCGCTGTCGGTGAGCAGCATGACGAGCCGATCGATGCCGATACCGAGTCCGCCAGCGGGTGGCATACCGTACTCCTGCGCTCGGAGGTAGTCCTCGTCCACCCACATGGCCTCGTCGTCACCGGCGTCCTTAGCGGCCGCCTGCGCCTCGAACCGGGCACGCTGGTCGACCGGGTCGGTGAGCTCCGAGAACGCATTGGCGAACTCCCGGCCGGTGATGATGAGCTCGAAGCGGTCTGTGATCTCGGGGTCCGCATCGTTGCGACGCGCAAGCGGCGAGGTCTCGGCCGGATACTGCGTCACGAACGTCGGCTGCACGAGCGTGTGTTCCACGAGCTTCTCGAACAACTCGTTGAGCAACTTGCCGGCGCCCCATGCCGACTCGAAGAAGACGTCGTACCGATCGCACATGCGGCGGAGGTCAGAAAGCGGCGTGTGCACGCTGAGCTCGCGGCCGGCGGCCTCGCTCACCAACTCGGCCATCGGTGCCTGACGCCACGGCGAAGCCAGCGAGACCGCGGTACCTTGATACGCGATCTCGAGCGTACCGAGGACCTCGGTGGCCACCGAGGTGAGGAGCGATTCGGTGAGCTCGCGCATCGTCTCCATATTGCCGAAGGCCTGATAGGCCTCGAGCATCGTGAACTCGGGATTGTGCCGGGGCGACATCCCCTCATTGCGAAACGAGCGATTGATCTCGTAGACGCGCTCGAAACCACCCACGAGCAGCCGCTTCAGGTACAACTCAGGAGCGATGCGCAGGTACAGGTCCATATCAAGCGCGTTGTGGTGCGTGACGAACGGCCGCGCGGTCGCACCACCGGGGATCGGCTGGAGCATCGGTGTCTCCACCTCGAGGTATCCGCGCCCTTCCATGAACCGCCTGATCGCCGAGATCACGCCGAAGCGCGTCTCGAAGACCGCACGCACCTCGGGGTTGACGATGAGGTCCACGTAGCGCTGGCGGTATCGCGTCTCGGTGTCGGCGAGTCCGTGGTACTTCTCGGGAAGCGGCCGGAGGGACTTGGAGAGCAGCGTCACGACGGTGGGTGTGATCGAGAGCTCGCCGCGGCGCGTGCGAACGATCGTCCCCGTCGCGCCCACCCAATCACCGAGGTCGAGTGCCGATGCCGCCTCAAAGAGCGCGGGGCCGGTCAAGTTGGCCCGACAGAACAGCTGGATCTCGGTGGCGCCGTCCCGCACCACGATGAAGAGCACCTTGCCCTGGTCGCGCTTGGCGACGACACGTCCAGCGATCGACACGATATCTGTGGTCTCGGCACCGGGCTCGAGCGACGCATACGCACGCACGAGTTCGGCAACGGTGACGGTGCGCTCGAACGAATCGGGATACGGGTCGATGCCGACGCGCCTGAGCGCGTCGATCTTTGCCAGACGGACCGAAGCGGCGTCCTCGGCCCCCCGGTCGTCGGTGCGCGCCTCGTCGGTCATGGCCCCCCGCTACTTGCTGATCGAGACGACCTCGTACTCGATGACCGCGCCACGCGGCGTGGTCACGCGCACAACGTCGCCCTTCTTCGCACCCATCACGGCCTGTCCGACCGGCGACTCGTTGGAGATGCGATCGTTGTTCGGGTCGGCCTCGGCCGAACCGACGAGCTGGTAGGTGAACGTCTCCCCTGCGTCGACGTCCTTCAGGTGCACCCTCGCACCGAGCGTCACGCGATCCCGACGCTTAGGCGACTCGATGATGGTCGCATTGGAGAGGATCTGGCTGATCTCGGCGATGCGGCTCTCGACCCACGCCTGCTCGTTCTTGGCATCGTCGTACTCGGAGTTCTCCGAGATGTCGCCGAAATCCTTGGCTTCGCGGATGCGTTCGCCCACTTCTCGGCGCCTGACGGTCTCAAGATGGTGCAGCTCCTGCTCGAGGCGGGTCTGACCTTCGGGGGTGAGTGCGATCTCTCTCTGCATGAACAGCTCCTGTGTGTCGGTCCCGCCAGATGCCGCCTAAGGCGGCATCGTCGGCCGGCCGGTCAATGGCTCACGAGAGTATAGCGACGACCGGCCCCTGATACAAGCTACGTGTCTCTCACGCCAGCGGCATAAGCGAAAGGCGCCCGCAGGCGCCTACTCGCGTGGAGCACCGGTTGTCGCGACTACTCGTCGACGACCTCGGCTTTGGTGTCCTTCTTGGGAGACGGGGCCTGGTCGGCCTCATCGTCGTCCTCGATCTTGCCTTCTACGCTGTCCTTGAGGACTTTGGCCGACTTGCCGAACGTCTTAGCCAGCTTCGGGAGCTGTGTGGGGCCGAAGAGCAGAAGGATGATCCCGAGGATGATCCACCACTCAGCGCCTCCGGGAAGACCGAAAACCGCCATGTTGCCTCCTTGAGTCCTCGGCCCGACCCGACGTGAAATCGGACCGTTATGGCCGGTGGCCAGCTTACCATCTTAGTCAGACCCGCGCCACGCCCTCGCGACGCGAGAGGTAGTACAACGTGTGTAGCAATTCATGGACCGGGTCGGTATTGTGCAGCGTCACTCCCTGCGGCACGCGGACGATGACCGGCGTGTAGTTGAGGATGATCCGGACGCCGCCATCGGCAAGACGATCGGTCACCTCTTGGGCCGCCGCAGGTGGCACGGCCACCACCCCGATACGGATGTCCTGGTCGCGGAGCACCCGCTCGAGATCGTCGATCGATTGGATCGTGACGTCCCCGATGCGGGTTCCGATGCGTCGTGGGTCGCTGTCGAAGATCGCCGTCACCAGGAAGCCGTGCTGACGCAGGCCGTTGTAGCCGGCGATCGCCGAACCGAGGTTCCCGGCCCCTACGAGCGCCAGCCGGTGCACGTGATCCGCACCCAGTATCCGCTGGATGCGATCGACCAGAGTGACCACGTCGTACCCGACGCCGCGCTTCCCGAAAGACCCGAAGTGCGTGAGGTCTCTACGGATCTGCGCCGGGTTGACCAGAGTCAGTTCGCCGAGGCATGCCGACGAAACCGTCGCGATCCCATCGCGGCGCAGCTGGATCAAGATGTTCAGGTAGAGCGGTAGCCGCTCTATGACCCCTTCAGGAACGCGGTCGGACATGTGGCTCCATCGTCGTCGTTCGGTACTTCATACCACATGGTAACCGTTAGTTACAAAGTAGGACAAGAGCACGCGGCTCACCGGTGCGCCGAAGTCTCCCTCACGAGCCGTATGACGTCGGAGCGCGTGACTATCCCCGCGAGTCGTCCGCCATCTACCACGAGAATGGCCCCGGGGCCCGCCGCCTCGAGCCGCGGCAGGACCGCATCCACGGATGTGTCCGGCGCGGCGACGACCTCTCCCAGGTCGCGCGACGCCACGTCCGCCACCGTGACGACCGGCCATTCGGCACGCGGGATCGCATTCGCCCGATCTATGTCGATCAGGCCGATGACCTTGCCCTCGTCGACCACCGGATAGCGCGTGTGTCGCCCGCCAAGGAAGTACGAGTGCGCCATTTCCTCGAGCGTGATGTCGGCCGGGGCAAGAACCGCTGGCGAGGACATGATGCGCTTCAGCGGTACGTCGGCAAGCGCGGCTCGCATGAGTTGCTGCTGATACGCTCCGGCCGCGAGTGAGGTCAGGAACCAGCCCATGACGGCAAACCAGACGAAGTCGAACGTGCCAGCGAGCACTCCGAGGACCGCGATCGCGATGAAGAGAGTCCCCAGCGCCTGCCCGGCACGACTCGCCCACTTCGTTGCCTTCAGGAGATCCTTGGTCAGCGTCCAGATCAACGCGCGAAGAACACGCCCTCCGTCGAGCGGGAACCCGGGAAGCAGGTTGAACAGCGCGAGCGAGACATTGATGAAGGCCAGGTACTCGAGCGGGACCCAGACGACGTCCGGTGCTCCCGACGCCCTAAGCAGGAGATGCCCACCCCAGAAGACCCCGGCCAGGACCACGCTCGTCAACGGTCCGGCGATCGCCACCAGGAACTCATGGCCCGGGCTGCGCGGCTCGGCCTCCATCTGCGAGACCCCGCCGAACAGGAACAGAGTGACCTTGGAGATGCGGAGGCCCCCGGCTCGGGCGACGAGCGAGTGCGCAAGCTCGTGCAGGACCAGTGAACCGAAGAAGACGAGCGCAGTCACGAAGCCCAGAGCGACATACTGGACGGGAGCGCGATCGGGCAGCGCCGATGGGAAATAGCTGGTGGTCAGCGTCGAGGCCACCAGAAAGAAGATGAAGAACCAGCTTGCGTCGATCTCAAGCGGAATCCCAAAGACCTTACCGAGGCGCCATGAAGGCAGTCCGAACATCGCTCACCAGACCCCTCTGCTGTGGGCCACGTCTCAGAACACCGCGCCCTCGAGCGCCGTGGCGCACACGCAGGGTCGCTCCCCGGGAAGTGCCGGGATCATCGCAAACAGCAGGTCCTTCACCTTCTGATTGTTCTCGCCGAACACGCGCACGACCTCGTCGTTGGTGACAGGCTCGGCACCAGCCGTCCCGGCATCGTAGTCTGTGATGAGCGAGATGTTGCAGTAGCACATCTCCAGTTCGCGGGCGAGATACGACTCGGGGTACTGGGTCATGTTGATGACCTCCCACCCCTGGGCAGCGAACCAGCGCGACTCCGCCCGTGTGGAGAACCGGGGCCCCTGGATGACAACGACGGTACCGGTCTCGTGCGCGGTGATACCCAACTCCCGGCACTTCTCCAGCGCCACAGCTCGCATGGTCGGGCAGTACGGGTCGGCCGAAGACACGTGTGTGGTGGCAGGCCCGTCGTAGAACGTGTCCTTGCGTCCTGAGGTCCTGTCGACGAACTGATCACAGATCACGAAGTCACCGGGCTTCACATGCGCCTGCAACGACCCGCAGGCGTTCGGACCTATGATCCGCGTGACGCCGAGCTGCTTCATCGCCCAAACGTTCGCGCGGTAGTTGATCATATGCGGTGGGTACTGATGCGCGGTCCCATGACGAGGCAGGAACGCGACGCTGCGGCCCCCGATTTCGCCGAACATGAGCGGGGCCGAGGGCGCACCGTAAGGAGTCTCGACCTCCACCTCGGTCGGGTTCTCAAGAAGAGAGTAGAAGCCGCTGCCGCCAAAAACGCCGATCTCTGCGTGCGGATATGCCATGAGTGGACTCCTCGCCTCTCGTCACCGGCGCCAGGGGCCGGTATCGGGTTTCTACCACCACCGGATTGTAGCGGAACACCCGACGGGGCTCAGGCGCTGCGCGCCAGCCCCGGCAGCTCGGAGGGCGCGGTCTGCACGAACGCGTAGCCCACGCCTGGCGTCCTGAGCCTACGGCCGAACGCGTTCCCCCCGTCCGTCCAGGTCTCGCCGACCATGCTCGCACGTGTCGCCACATCGATGAATCCTGCTGTCTCACTGTCCAGGGTATCGGCATGATGAAGCGTCAGGCTCTCCAGCGTGGCCGGAGACCCGGTGAACGGTGTCGCTGCCTGCCCGTGATGCGTCAGGACCATGTGGGCCAGATGCAGGGCCTGTTCTGCCGGGAAGCCCCCGCCGAGACGGCCGATCGCACCATGCACCCGGCGCTCGCCGAGAACGGCGTGCCCGAGCAGTCGACCCTCGTCGGTGTGATCGATTCCCGTGGCGTACGCGACTGCATCCACCACGCCGATGTCGTGCAAGAGCGCACCGGTGAGGAGCAGGTCGGCGTCGATCTGCGGGTGCAGCGCCGCGATCTGCCGACACACGGAGGCCACGCCGACCGTATGCTCGAGAAGTCCGCCAAGATATGCATGATGTCCGCCAGGGCAGGCCGGGGACTCCTTGAACCTCGTCATGAACACCACATCACCGAAGACCTCCCGGAGGAGCGCGCCGAGCGATGCGTCGGTCACTGCGCGCACCAGCCCGCGAAGCTCGGTGAGCAGTTCAGTCGTGTCCCGCACGCCGGTCGGGACGATGTCACGAGGGTCGTACTCCTCGGCCGCACGGAGAGACTCCACCGACACCCGCACGACACCACGATAGGCAGTGACCACGCCGCGAACATGAACGACCAACCCGACCGGGACAGCCTCGGCTTCTCTCGTGGGTCGGAACATGATCCCGGGAATTCGCCCGCTCCGGTCGGCGAGCTCGAGCGACAGGTACGCTTCACCCGTACGCGCCGCCCGAATCTCCTTGGACATCAGGGCAAAGGTGGCGTCTACGCGCTCGCCCGGCTGCAGTGTCGAAGCGTATCGCCGTTCCATGACCGTCTCCTCCGCGCGCCCGTGACCTATGGCACGAGCGTACAGTGGCGGTCTGACATCGGGTCCTCAGGCAAGCGAACGAACACGGGCCGTGGCGCCCGGCTCGACGCCATAGCGTTCCGCAGCGCTTCCGAGCCGAATGGCCAGCGTGAGCCAGCCCGATGAGTCGATGAGCGCCAGGGGGTCGCCCTCTCCCACGTCCGAGAAGGTCGTGCTGAACGGCACCTCGATGATCAGGTGTCCAAAAGCAAGTTCCAGGGTCCCCGTGGCGAGTCCCCGCGCGACGACCTCTTCGGCGGGAATCGCGATTCTCAGCGAGCCGAACCGGTCTATGTCTATGACTTCGGCGACGAGTACACCGCCCTCCTCGTGGCATCGCTCAAACGGCGCCGGGGCGAGGGAGTCAATGTCAATCGACTCGCCGATCGCGCTTGCCTCGACACCACACGCAAGTGCAGCCGCAGCGGGCGCGAGCACGTCCCGTGCGTGGAACGTGGGCAGCGGCTGGCGAAAGTCGAGATGCTCGGGGACGATCGAGTATGCCTCGACAACACCGCCCGCGCGCCATGTGGACGGCATCAGCACGCCGTTGTCGGGCCCCACGAGGATGCTGCCCCCGCCGGTCACAAGCGCCAGGTCACGCCTGCCTCCCCCGACCCCGGGATCGGCAACCACAAGGTGTATCGCGTCCGGCAGCTGCCACACGCCCGCAGCCGCTACCGCTGACGCCTTGCGTACATCGAACGGGGCGATGTCGTGGGCCAGGTCCACCACGCGCGCCTGAGGGCAGGCGCGATGTATGACCGCATGGCACATGCCGACCCAGGTGTCCCCGCTTCCGAAGTCCGACGTGAAGCAGATGATCGAATGCATCGTGTACGCGCTCCCCTCCGCAGCGGTGGCTGTGGTCTACTATAGTGGACGACGGTCGAACAGGGGGGTGCATCCGATGGGTGTCCGGCGTGTGCTGCTGCCGCTCGTACTCCTGCTGGTCGCCACGACGCTACTCTCGTGCGGCCCCACGGACATCGTGACGTATGTTCCCGAGGGCGGGATCTACGGTTCCGATGACCTCGCGACGCTGATCGCGTCCGCTGACCTGGGGACGACCGCAGCCGTAACCACCGGGGAGGCCTCCGAGATCAGGCAGGACGCGCTCACGCAGCTGCGCGGATACGGCGACGCCGCCGCAGCGCTTGCGGACACGCTCACCTCGGACTTCCCGCTCGACATGGCCGCCGTTCCCGTATACGTGGAACGTGGTAGCTACGAGGGCGAACCCGCATGGATCGTCATCGAGGCGACCGCCGACGACGCAGGCACCCTCACCTCTCGGCGACTCTGGGTGCTCTCCTACACCGAAAGAACGGTCATCGCCGCCCAGTCAGCACGCTGACCGTCAGGCCACACCCTCCGCCGGCCACGGCTCGCCGAGGATTCGACGTGCCTCTTCTCGGGCGCGGAGCCTCGGCCACCCGGCATCGATCAGGTCGGACTCTATCGATACGGCAACGAGTCTCTGGCGTGCACGAATGCCGAAGGGATCCCGCGCCGACAGGATCAGCCTGCGCAACACTGCCGCGAAGTACGCCTCTACCCTCCGTACGTCGGAGGGTGACAGCGGCCGGGAGACCCTCGAAGCCAACGCGTTGGCGGTGATGCGAGCGGCGGCGCCGGTGTGCGTCTCGCCCCCGGTCAGGCGACGGGCGCGCACCTCAAGGACCGCAAGGTACTCCTCGAGCGTTGATGTCGTCTCCTGGCGAATGAGTGAGAGCTGGACCATCGCGATGACCTCCTCCGAACGGATGTTCGAAGGAAGCATAGCGACTGACTCTGACATCCCCATCCCCACGCGCCCGGGCCTTAAGGTCACACGATCCGCTCGGCGACGACCCGCAAGAGAGAAGCGGCGGCGAGCTCTGCTGCGCTGAGTCCGACCGCGACGAGTATCTGAGGCCATGCGTCGCGCAGCCTGTGCGCCCGGCGCTCGAACACCGGCATGAGGCCGACGAATACCAGGTTCACCGTGACGAACGTGGCAACGATGGCCGCGGACACGAGCACGGGATAGCCCACACCGAGTAGCGGCAGAAGCCAGCGCGTCACGACGAACGTGACGAGGAGGAGCGCCAGCCACGCGCCGATCGCAGCCCGGCCGGACGGCACCCGTTCAGGACTCGAGCGCCTCCACAGTTGTCCGTTGACCATCGGGAGCGCCAGAGTCGCCAGACCCCAACCGGTCATCAGTCCTGTGATGAGGCGGATGTCGTTCGTCGTCGTCCGCAGGCCTGCATACGATGACACGCCGTCGAAGGCCATCGCGCCGACGAACAGTCCGATGATGAGCAGCACCGGCCAACTCGGGAGTTCGGAAGGCCTTCGGTCACGGGCGAGGAGGACAAGGACGATGAGTGCTGCGGCGAAGCCGATGTACAACCCGGTATCGCGAGCGCAGACCGGGAGCTGGAACCCTCCGGCGAACAAGGAGCGTTCCGGCAACTGGTGGCACAGTCCGTAACCCAGAACGGCGAACACTGACTCGAGCATTCACGTCTCCCGGATACGCTGACAGGCCGGCGGACCGGCCTGTCAGTCGTGAGTTCAGATGGTCGGGATGGCGGGATTCGAACCCACGACCTCTGCGTCCCGAACGCAGCGCTCTACCAAGCTGAGCCACATCCCGACGAGCCGCTATGATACATGGTCGTCGCTGCTAGGGCAAAGAGTTTCCGCGACGGACCCGACCGGCGCGTCGAAGGCTGATCGCGACAGCGACGCCGAGGGCCCGACCGGATGTCCCGGCCGGGCCCTCGGTCAGCGTATCGCCGACCCGACGGTTGCCGCTACAGCCTCACGTGGCAGTAGGAGCAGAACGTCGGCTCGTGGCACTCGAAGCAGGGCTGAGCGCCGTCCTTCTTGACGATGCTCGGGTGATACGTGCGCCACGGCTGCTGCTGGACTGCACCCGGGTGATGGCATGCGTCGCAGAAGAACTGGCTGTGGCAGTTGGTGCATACGTCCTTCGTATACGTCTTAGCCTCGAAGTCGGCCTTGTGCGCCTCGTCGAAGCCGGACGGGTGAGGCATCTCGAGCTTGTGACAGCTCTGGCAGAACTGCGCCTGCACGCCGCCGTCACCGTGGCAGTAGTCGCAGGAGTCCTGCGCTTCCTTGTACGCTACCTGGTGCTTGGCGGGGGCGGAGAGCGCCGTGCGCCGCGTCCAATCGTTCGCTGTATGCGACGTTGGCAGGGCGTTCAGATTCATGTGGCAATCGACGCAGAACTGCTTGTTCTCATGACACTTCTCGAAGCAGGGCTGAGCGCCGCTCGCTGCCACGGTTGTCGGGTGCTGACGGGTCCACGCGACGTCGTTGCGTGCACCCTCGTGGTGGCAGTCGGAGCAAAGCTCCTGCTGCTGGTGGCAGTTCGAGCACACAGCCGGCGTATTGCGGCCGGACACGTGGTTGGTCTTGAACGTGTCAGGGTGCGGGATCTCCATGCCGTGGCAGCTCTTGCAGAACTGCGCCTCGACGCCACCGGGGCCGTGACACACATCGCAGCTGTCGATCGACTGACGCGCGGAGAGCGCGTGTGCCGCGGAGGCAACTGCCGGAGTGTCCGGGTACTTCGTGACCGTGAGGTCCTTGTGCAGCCAGTCGGCGGCCTTGTGGGATGTGGGCAGCGGCTGCATGGTGGTGTGGCAGTCCACGCAGAACTGCTGATCGTGACATGCGCCGAGACACGGAGCGACGCCCTTGGCGACGACAGCCGCCGCATGCTGGGTCTGCCAGACGACCTGCGGATCGTACTCCCAGCCCACGCTCGAGCCATGGTGGCACGAGTCACAGAAGAACGTCTCCGACTGCTTGTGGCACATCTCGCACTTCTCGAGCTGGGTGGCTACGAGCTCGGGGTGCGACTTGGTCTTGAACTCATCGGGATGCGGTATCTCCATGCCGTGACAGTCCAAGCAGAACGTGGCCTTGACGTGGCATGTAGCGCAGTAGTCCACCTCCTGCACTTCCACGAGGTGCAGCGCGTGATCGTCCGCTGTGGGGACGTAGTCGTGCTCGCCGGGGCCCTCGGCCTCGGTCGTCTCCGAGCTGTCATATGGCTCACCGTGAGCGATCGGCCTGATGATGTCCTCAGCAGGTCGACCGGTCGCATGGTCCACTTCCAGCATGGCAAGGTCGGCGTGGCCGGCGGGATAGAAGCCCTCTGCGTCATGGTTGGCAGGCTTCAGATCGAAATCGGCCGGATGGCACGCGGAGCATGTGCCCGGAGCCGTGTACTCTTCGCCCGACGGAGACTCATCGGTGAGCGTGTGACACCGGAAGCACGCCGTCATCGACATGAAGTCGGCGTGGTAGGCGGCCCGCTCGCCGGTCACCGGGTTCTTGGTGAATATCTCGATGTCCGCCTCGGGGTGCGCCACACGGTTGTGGCAGGCCGTACAGTGAACGTGGTTCTCCGAGTGGACCTCATGATCGATGATGATGCCCTTACTCGGCGTGACGGTCCGGGTGTCGAGGCTGTGACACTGCGTGCACTGGCCTTCGCCCATATGACCGTAGTTGAGCGCGAGATGGCTCGTCGCGTTGAGCGGCACCGCATACGTCGTGGTGACCAGCTCGTAGGCACCTGTCACGCCAGCCTTGACCTTATGGATCAGGAACGTGACCGGGTCACCGTTGACTGGTAGGTGGCACGAGATACACGCCACCTTGTTGTGGGAGCCGTTGTCGTAGGCCGCGACAGCATCCTTCTGGACCGAGTGGCAGAAGCCGCCGCAGAACCAGTAACTCGACGTGGCACCCAGCGAAATCATTATGACCGCGGCCATAACGATGCATGCCACGGCTACCCAGATGAGGTACCTGGGCCTGCGGACCGGGTCTTTGAACCCGGCTAACGAGATCTTCGCCATACGCATTCTCTCCTCGCTCGCGTCCCTCGGCTTCTTCTAGCACAAGCGCGGAAACGGCCCCTCGCCGCCCCATCGCTCAACGATAGCCGAAGCTTTGTGAAGGGACAAGACAAACGCAGCCGTCGTGACGGGGTTCTCCCCTTGTTCGGGCTATTCGCCGGGTGAGCCCGCATTCCTGCCCTCGCGTGACACTCAGTCGATCTCGAAGACCGCCGACATCTCGACCGGCACGCCGAGGGGAAGCGCAGCCACGCCCACGGCCTCCCGTGCGTGGCCGCCTGAGCCGCCGAACGCAACCTCCATCACCGCACTCGCGGCGTCGATCACAGCACTCTGGCCGTCAAAGTCCGGTGCCGACGCGACGTATCCCACGAGCTTGACGACCCGCACGATGCGGTCGAGGTCTACCACGGAAGATGCGGCAGCAAGTGCCCGCAGGGCACACTGCTCGGCGCAGCGCCTACCCTCCTCCAGCGTGACATCGTCACCGAGGTGTCCGGTGGCGATCGGACGCCCGTCGATGACGGGGACCTGACCGGAGGTGAACACGAGCGAACCGGAGCGAACCGCCGGGACGTACGAGCCGACAGCCGCGGGTATCTCTGGCACCTGCAGATCGCGCGCGGCGAGGCGCGCGATCACACCGTGCGACATCAGCGGACCACCATCGAGTCCGCCAGCTTGTTGAGCTCCATGATCGCGGCGGTGATCTGTCGCGAGGTCTCGGCGGCCTGCTGGGAGACCAATGCGACCTCCTTCATAGAGACGACCACCTGATCGGAGGCGGTGCGCTGCTGTTGCGTGGCGATCGAGATCTGCTTGGCCGCGTCTGTAGTCTCCTCGACCTGTGACACGATGCGCTGCAACTCCGTAGCGGTGTTCATCGCCAGATCCTGACCCTCGGTCACCTTCTTGGCAGCCTTCTCCGTCTGCATGATGAGCGCCGAGGTGGACGCCTGGATCTCGCGGACCACTCGGCCGATCTCCTGCGTGGATTCGGTGACCGAGTCGGCCAGCTTGCGGATCTCCTCGGCGACGACGGAGAAGCCCTTGCCCGCGTCGCCGGCGCGCGCAGCCTCGATCGCCGCGTTCAGTGCGAGGATCTTCGTCTGCTCGGCGATCTCGTCGATGATCGAGAGTACGCGGCCGATCTCCTGACTGCGTTCTCCGAGTGCGAGGATCCTGTCCGACGACTGCATCGTCGTCTCGCGAATCTCCTCGATACCGGCGGCGGTGTTCGCGACAGCCAGCATTCCTTCCTCGGCGCTGGCCAGAGTGGTCTCGGCGATGCGCACGACGGCTCCGGCGTTGTCGGCGATCTGGCTCGACGTCTGCGCGAGCTCCTCTACCGTTGCGGAGGTCTGGGTGACGGCCGCCGCTTGCTCGGCAGCACCGGACGCTTGCTGCTCGGTGGCGGCAAGCACCTCGGTCGTGACCGACTTGATGTTGGAGTTGGTCTGCTTGATCTGCTCGAGCAGGCTGTGAACGTTCGAGAAGACGCGCTCGATCTCGGCCGAGATACCGTCGATGCCGCGCACGTCGCGCGCTGCGATGCCGAGCGAGCTGCTGACCTCGGTCAGCACCCCGGTGAGGGTCCGCTCGGATATGCGCGCGGAGAGCCCGTGGCCGAACACGCCCATGCCTACGCCCGCACAGACGGACGCTATCCAGAAGATAACCGCCGAGACCACGCTCTTGGGCTCGACGAGAAGGCTTGCGAGCAGCGGGAACGCTACCCCGACGCCTGCGCCCGCACCAACGAGATACCAAAACGTCCGCCGATTACCGGCACCGGTGCGCACCTTCAAGCCCATACCGTCCGCCTCTGTCGGGAGCCAACCTCACGGGCAACTGCATCGACTTGAATCCTACCAGCACACTGGCCGCATGTGCGAGGATTCACCCGTCGCGGCCGTTGCCTTCTCCGCCGCGCTCATCACATGCCGGATGGCGGGGGTTGCAATCTATACCCATGGGGGTATACTGACTTCGCAAGCAAGACACCCCCGTCGTGAGGATGCGCGTGGCACACATACACATCAACGAAACCGCCTGTGACCGATCTCCGGGGTGCCCCGCGCGGCAGGTATGTCCCCGCGGCGCGATCAAGCCGATTGCCGGCGGACACTACCCGGGAGCCAACGGCTACACAGTAGATGAGTCGCTCTGCACAGGCTGCGCCGTCTGCGCAAGGTTCTGCCCGACCGGCGCAGTGCGTATGGGATAGGAGATGACGATGACTGACCCTATGGTGACCGTAGACGTGTTCGACTTCCCCGCTGAGGCGGACTGCTGGGGCGGCGGTTGAGGTCCATCCTGGTCTCCGGAGGAGATCACGGCGATCATCCGCTCTGAGGTCCAGCAGCGATTCGGCGAGTCCGCCCGGATCGAGTACCACGATACCAGCCGACCCGAGGTCGCGGCCGAGCACGCCGAGGTCGTCAGGTTCATCCAGGACAATGGCCTCGTATATCCCGTGACCGTCATCGACGGGGTGCCTGTCTACGACGGAGCTGTCTCGTACCCGGCGATCCTGCGCGCGGTGCAAACGAAGATCGCCAGCGTCTCATAGCTGATCCGGGATCGGTATGACCCGAGGCCACGGCGCACATCGCTGTGGCCTCTGCGCTTCCCCGGGCACGAACCGCGATCGGGCAAGCGGACTGCTCTCACGGGCGCGAACGTTCCGCACCGCGGACTCGCCACGCGAGCCGGTCTAGTAGACTCTGTCAGTAACCGACACCCGCCGGAGAGAGCTACCCGACCATGGCATCCCACGATTCGCCGCCGACCGACCCGTTCGAACAGGTGCTGTCCACGCTGACCCACGTGGCGCTGTCATTCTTCATCGCATGGCGTCGGGCTCTGAGCAGCGGCTATCGGAGAGTGCGAGCAGGCGCGCTGTGGATCACGAGGCGTGTGGCCGGATGGGCCGGGCAGTGGGGCCACGTGACCCGGTACCTCACCAGGCCTGCACCCGAACGGGTCCACGGGGACGCGGACGCCTCACGTGCGGCGGCGTTCGGTGCCCGTGCGTTCGCGTTCGGCCTGCTCGCGAGCGGCTCGATCACGATCGCGACTGGTGGTACCTCGAGGGCGGCCGTGGCGACGCTGGTGGTCGAACTCGCGTGGGCGGCGGGCAGGTTTGCGATCTGCGCCGCCCTGGTCCCCGTCACAACGCTGCCCCGCAGTCACCTGGCCCTTGCCTATCTCACGGGGCTTGCACCCTACGCTCTCGGCCTCACCGCACCGTTGCGGATCGCGGCACTCGCGGCCTCGGCGCTGCTCACCGCCAGGGAGCTCCGTGCCGCCGGCCCCGACGCCCGCACCGTACGCACCGCAGTCGGCTGGGCGTTCGGCGGGCAGGCCCTGGTCGTCGTCTTCGGGTTCGTGCTCCGCGGGGGCCTCGCGGTGCTCACCGGCAGCTAGATGAGCGCGATGCCGTCCGCATCGCGAGCCACCGGCCACTCGGCCACTGCGATTCCCGCGATCACCAGCAGGGCGCCGGACATCTGCGTGACGGTAAGGCGTTCGCCGAGTACGAGAGCGGCAAGCACGATCGTGAAGACCGGTTCGGCGGTCGAGGCGATCGCCGCACGCGGCGCCCCGAGCGCGCGCACCCCCTGAAGGTAGAGAACCACTGCGGCAAACGTCGGCACGACGATGATCGCCGCCAGCAACAGCCACAGTCGAGCAGACCAGCCCGCAGGAGACAGCGGCTCGCCGACGAGTAGCGTGATGGCGCCGACGCCGAGCGCGGAGAGACCGAACGTGTACGCCATGAGCACCAGTCTGCTGCTGTGACCGACCATCCGCGCCGACAGCACGTTGAACGCCGAGTACCCGACCGCGGCACCCAACCCAAGCACGATACCCGGGAGCGCGACGTTCGTCCGATCGTCGAACACACCGACGACGAGCACGCACCCCGCGAAGGTCACCACCAGAGCAGCGATCCGGCGGGGGGTCAACGGCTCCTTGAACAGCAGCGCCGAGACCACCGACACGATTGCCGGATACGTGTAGAGCAGCACGGTGACCACGGATGCCGGTGCATAGCCGAGCGCGAAGAAGAAGCAGATGGAGGCGGCACCGTATCCGGTCAGCGAGAGGGCCGCGTACCGGTGCAGACTGCGCAGGCCGCTGATGAGTTCACGCGGCCGCTTCCACATCAGAAGTGCCGCCATGAGCGCCGACGTGATAGAGAAGCGCCAGGTGAGCAGGGGCAGCGGGCGACCGCCCGCCTCGTAGGCGAGAACGGTGAGCACGGCAAGCGTGGCGAAGCACGCCGCCGAAATGAGAACGAGCACGAGTGCGATGCGCCGCTGCAACGAGCCCCCTTGGATTCACGGTAGAATCACGCTGGCAGAACGACCCAGACCGGTCAAGCGACGTGAAAGGCACATACAATGCGACACTGGGCGACCAGAGGCTGGGCGGCAGTAGCCGTCGTGTGGATGGCCGTCATCTTCGGGCTGTCATCACTGCCGGGCGGCTCGGTACCCGGACGCTATGGATCCCTGGGCCATCTGGTCGGCTATGCAGTGCTCGGAGCGCTGTACTATGCCGCGCTCGCCGGACGCCTGCCGGTAGGCCGAGCAGCACTCATCGCGATCGCGCTCGCCTCGGCTTACGGCATCACGGACGAGTTCCACCAATCGTTCGTGCCGGGACGCATGCCCGATCCGGTCGACTGGCTCGTGGATACGGCCGGAGCTGCCCTGGCGGTCGCCGCACTCGTCGTGATCGGACGTTGGCGAGAGCAGGCGTCGGCTGGCGCGGAATCCTGACCGAACCGGCACAGGTGTTAGAATGGCCGTTCGGTACCCGGCGTCGACCGGGAATGGCACACCCACGATCCCCGGAGGTACGACCTGTGACACAACGTATCGCGCTCGTGACGCCGCCCTACCATTCGGGCGTCGTCGAGACGGCGGGAACGTGGCCCAACGTCGCGTTCGTCTACATCGCCGGCGCTCTGCGCGAGGCAGGGTTCGAACCGATCATCTACGACGCGATGACGATGAATCACACACTCGAAGACATCGGTGCCGAACTGGAGCGCCTCGCACCGGACGTAGTCCTCACCTCGGCATATACGCCGTCATATCCGAAGGCTGTCGAGCTGCTACGGCTGGCGAAGTCGCGCCTGCCCGGCGTGATCACCGGCATCGGCGGCGTGCACGCACACTTCATGTACGAGGAGGCGCTCACGCGCGACGGCGATGCGATCGACTTCGTCATACGCGGCGAAGGCGAGGTCACGGCGCCCGAACTGATGCGGTGCCTGGCCGAGGGTGGCGATCCTGCCGATGTCGCGGGAGTCGCCTTCGTGCGTGACGGCGAGGTCGTGGCCGCGCCGGAACGGCCGTTCCTGGCCGAGCTGGACGGCCTGCCGATGGCGTGGGACCTCGTCGACTGGAGCCTCTACCGGTTCTATCCGCTGCCCGACACCAATCTCGCCGTCATCTCGTCCTCGCGGGGATGCGACCAGGCGTGTACCTTCTGCAGCCAGCAGGCGTTCTGGTGCCGCACGTGGCGCGCTCGCTCGGCCGAGAGCGTGGTGGACGAGATCCAGATGCTCAAGGAGACCTACGGCGTGGGCGTGGTCATGTTCTCCGACGAGACCCCCACGCTCGACGGCGACCGATGGCGGAGGATCCTCGACCTGCTGATCGAACGGGACCTCGGGATGCACATCCTGATGGAGACCCGCGTCGACGACATCTTGCGGGACGAAGAGATACTCCCGCTCTACCGGCAGGCCGGCATCCGTCACATCTACGTCGGCGTGGAGCGCACCGATCAGGCGTCACTCGATTTGTTCAAGAAGAACACCGAGGTCGAGCAGGGCAGGCGCGCTATCGAGCTCATCAATGCGCACGGCATCATCTCGGAGACGAGCATGGTACTCGGCCTTCCCACCGACACCCCCGAGACGATCGAAGCGACCTTCAAGCTCGCCCAGCACTACGACCCTGACCTTGCGTTCTTCCTCACCATCGCGCCGTGGCCGTACTCGGACATCTACCCTGACCTCGAGCCGTACATCGAGAGCTACGATTACGAGGACTACAACCTGGTCGCGCCAGTCGTGAAGCCCGAGACGATGACGCGGGATGAGTTGCAGAAGACGATCATCGACTGCTACCGCCGCTTCTATATGGGCAAGCTGGCCCGCATCGGCTCGATGACCAAGGAGAAGCGCGACTACTTCATCATCACGATGAAACTGCTCATGGAGAACTCGTACCTCAAGCAGTACATGGGCGGGCTGGGCTCGATGCCGACCGAGGTGAACGCGCTACTCAGGAAGTGGCTCTAGGCTGCCGCTCTTAAGAGCCGTCAGACGAGCTAGTAGATGCCGGTCTGCGCTGCCTGGTCGGCGGTCACGCCGAGCTGGCGCACCTTTATCTTGAAGTCGTGCGCGTTGGCCGCCATGGCGGTCGCGTCGTCTAAGGTGATGCGTCCCTCCTGGTAGAGCCGCAGCAGACTCTGATCGAAGGTCTGCATACCGTAGTACTCGCCCTCTTCCATGGCGTCGCGGATCATGTAGGTCTTCTCCGAGTCCATGACGTACTCACGGATCGTACCCGTCATGACCATGACCTCGACCGCCGGCACGAGACCGCCGTTTATCGACGGGATGAGGCGCATCGACACGATGCCCTTGAGCGTGGAGGCCAGCATCAGTCGAACCTGCTTCTGCTGGTAGGGCGGGAAGAAGTCGATGATGCGGTTGATCGTCTCGGTCGCATCGATCGTGTGGAGGGTCGAGAGAACCAGGTTGCCGATCTCTGCCGCGGTGAGCGCCGCCGAGACTGTCTCGTGATCGCGCATCTCGCCGATCAGGATCACATCGGGATCCTGCCTCACCACGTGCCTGAGTGCGTCGGCATAGCTTTCGGTGTCGATGCCGATCTCACGCTGGTTGACGATGCACTTGACGTCCTGATGGAGCACCTCGATAGGGTCCTCGATCGTGACGATGTGTCCCTCGCGGGTGCGATTGATGTGATCGATCATCGATGCGAGCGTCGTCGTCTTGCCGGAGCCTGCGGTACCGGTCACCAGAACCAGGCCACGGGGTTCCTCGGCCAGGCGGCGGACCACCGGTGGCAGTCCAAGTTGCTCCATGCTGGCCCGCTCGGTGGCTACACGCCGCAGCGTCATACCCACGCTACCGCGCTGGTGGAACACGTTGACGCGGAAGCGACCCACCCCGGAGAGCGAGTACGCGAAGTCGACCTCGCGGTGATTGTCGAACGACAGTCGCTGGCGTTCGTCCATCATGCCGTGCGCCAGCGCTGCGGTGGCTTCCTGGGTAAGCGGCGGCAACTCACGAAGCACGATCAGACGACCGTTCAAGCGCACCGCGGGAGCGCTGCCGACCTTGAGATGAAGGTCGGAGCTTCCACGCTCCGCCATGAGCTTGAGGATGCCGTCGATATCCGCCATCGGTACCACCTCGGTGTCAGACCGCGTCGCGCGCCGGCGACTCTCGTGAGCCGCATTCAGTGACCCGACAAGTCTACCGCACCTGCGCTGAGCGCGTCAGTCCTCGTGGTGCCCCGCTAGGGTCTGACCGCACCTACGTAGTCGCTGCGGCCGGAGAGGCTCGACACCTTGACGACGTCTCCGGTCTGCGGCGCGTGGACGTAGTTGCCACCGCCGATGTAGATGCCGACGTGATGGATCCTCGTGCGGCCGAAGAAGACGAGGTCTCCGGGCGCAAGATCCGCCCTCGATACCCGCTGGCCGACACCGTACTGCGAGCGGGAGCTGTGCGGCAGGCGAACTCCGACCTGCGCGTAGCACCACATGGTGAAACCGCTGCAGTCGAAGGAGTCAGGGCCGGACGCCGCCCACTTGTAGGGGCTTCCCAGCTTGGAGAGCGCAATCTTGACGACCTCCGAGCGCGGGGCGTTGGTGGGGGCCGAGTAGGTTGTCCGGGCAGCTGCTGCCGCGGCGGCGGCACGCTGGCGCTCGGCGGCCGCCTCGGCCTCGAGGATCGCCGCAATCTCGGACTGCACTCCGGAGAGAACGCGCTTGCGCTCGGCGAGCTGCCGCTCGACAGTCTCCTTCTGCGCCTGCAGGATGTCCGACTCGGCCTTGGCCTCGGCCTGCTGGGCGGCGAGCTGCTCGCGCGCCACCTGGACCTCGGCCCGCGTGGTCTTGAGCTCGGCGATGCGCGCCGCGTCACTGTCGTTCATGTCCTGCAGCAGATCCCACGTGGTCGCGAACTGTTCGAAGGAGGTGGCGCCGAACAGCATCTCGAGCGCGCCGAGCGGACCCTGGCGGTACATCCCACGCGCACGTGCGCCGAGATGGTCCGTAAGCTCGGCCTGGCGCGCGGTGAGCGCGGCGAGCCGGACCTCGGTCTTCTCGACCTCGGCGGTGAGCGCGTCGGTACGAGCCTTGGCCTCGTTGTACTCCTCGGCGGCTAGTTCGACCTGCTCATCGAACTCCTCGACCTGCGCCTTTATCCGTGCGGCCTCTGCACGCTTCTCGGCAAGAGGCGCAGCGCTGGCGGTGGATGCCATGCCCGCGATGAGGGCGATCGTGAGGAGGAACCCGCCTATGCGGGTGGTGGTGTTTCTCAGGGCTTCTCGCCTCCTGGAGCGGACGGTCGGGCGGCTGAGCAGCCCGGCTATGGTACCACAGAGCCCGCTTCGCCCGACAGCGCTGCGCACACACCATCGAGGATGCGCACGGCACACGCCTGCGCCTCGTGCTCCGTCTCAGCCACCCCCGAAGGAACGACGACGACCGCAACGCGCCGACCCCGCTCGGCTCCAAACGCGGCAAGGAACCTGCCGTGCAGCGGCGCGTCGGCATGCACCGAAACCACGGGGACGCCGCCGCTGCCGACTACGACCTTCCCGGTGAGCGTGAGCGCGATGTCTCCCGACGGCACCTCGGGCCCGGCCGAAACACTCACCGTCGCCCCGACTTCGGTGGCGTGGACGAGGTTCTCAAGGCGTTCGGCGACCGCGCGTCCGGGCGCGTCGCTCCAGACGAGAGCGATAGACGTACGGCGCAAAGCCTCGGCCGCACGCACCGGTGCGGCGACGAGCGCCGACGGGGAGGATGGGTCCTTGTCCTGCCAGACGTGACGGAATCGCTCGAGCATGCGAACGGTGTCCGTCCCGGCGATGCCGTCGGCCGGAAGACCGACGTTGGCCTGGAACTCCCTGACCGCGCGCTCCGTGAAAGCGCCGAAGATGCCATCAGTCGCACCGCACGCGAACCCGAGAACGTTGAGTGCGCCCTGCAGCCGCTGGACGTCGGCACCGTGAAAGTGCGGGTACCGCAGGTAGAGCAGACGGTCGCCGAGCGTGAAGGTCGCATCGACGAGCGCCGACCACGTCTCATCGCCGATGACCCCGTCCTCGGCAAGCTGTCGCTCGGCCTGGAACCGTCGCACGGCAGCATGCGTGGCGCCGAGGAAGACGCCGTCGACGCCGGTCGGACCCAGTTCGAAACCGAGTACGAGCAGACGCTGCTGTACGTCTTCGACCGCTGGGCCACGATCGCCTGGTGTTATGGGTTCGAACACGGGACGCTCCTCGTGCCTCCGCGAACCGCCCGTCTCAGGAGCCGTAACGGTCTCTGAACTTGGCGACGTTCGTGCGCACATGCGCCTGGTGGGACTCGACGCGTCGCATGAATCCGTCGATCTCGTAGCCGAGTACGACATCGCCGTTGAACCGGTAGGCGCCCGACGCGCTGTCGAAGTCTAGCACGAACGCCCTGGCGAGCACCGGCAGGACTCGCACGACATGCGCGGCCTGACAGCCCGTCTTGGTACGGATCTCGGCCTCGGTCAGCCACTCCGACTTGTGTCTGCGGAACAGAAGGAGCACATCGCGAAGCGACCGCTCGAGTTCAGCATCATCCGGCAGATTCGACAAGGCACGCGAGAGACTCACGCTCGCAACCTCCCGCACCACAAGCCGGGACCCGACAGGCCCATTCTAACCCCCAGCCGATCAACGTGCGATGCTGACCTGGTTCTTGCCGCGCCGCTTGGCTTCATACATCGCGCTGTCGGCAGCCTCGACCAGGCGGGCGGTGGTAGTCGCATGCTGTGGGTAGGTCGCCACGCCGAGAGAGACCGTCTGCGTGACGCTCCCGCCACCGGGGACCGAGAGATGCGGGTACTCGGCCATGCTCACGCGGATGCGCTCGGCAACGGCCGCGGCACCCGCAAGGTCGGTCTCGGGGAGCACTATGACGAACTCCTCGCCGCCGTAGCGGGCAGCCACGTCGATCTCCCGCAGGTTCTGACGCACGATGCCGCTCACCGCGCGCAGCACCACGTCGCCCTTGGGGTGACCGTACTTGTCGTTGAACTGCTTGAAGTCGTCGATGTCGAGCATGATGACCGAAAGCTGGTGTCCGAAGCGCGCTGCACGCTCCAGCTCCTCGTCCAACCGCTGATGCAGGTAGCCATGGTTGTAGAGATCGGTCAGGCGGTCCGTTACCGATAGTCGCTCGAGTTCCTCGTGCAGAAGCGCGTTCTGCAGCGCGAGCGACGACTGGTTCGCGATGACCTGCAGCCGGTCGCGCTCAGCGCTCGTCAACTCGCGGAACGTCGCGGACGCGATCATGAGCACGCCGATGATCGACTCACCTGAGCGCAAGGGCAGCGCCGCCTGCGACCGGACTTCGTCGGGCCGAACGGACCATGCGGCGAGTTCAGAGCCGGGCGGCACGTCAGACTGCTGGACGAAACCATCACGGAACGCGGCGCCAAGAATCGTCTCGGAGACGGGAACGGACTCCCGGAACATCTCCTCGGGACGGCCCTGGCTCGCCCGGAGGCGGAGTGTCCAGTCCTGCTGCTCGAACAGGTAGATCGCTGAGACTTCGGCGCCGAGGATGCCGTTAGCGCCATCGACGATCAGGCTCGTGACATCGTCTACCGAACTGAACGTCGTGAGCGCTTTGAAGAACTCATGCGTGAAGAAGATCTCAGCCAGACGCCCCTCGAGTTCCTCGTTGGCCTTCTCGAGCGCCTCCTTGCTCGACTGGAGACGCCGCTCGTGGCTCCGGATCTTGTCGTAGGCGACCTGCAGCTCGACGAAGATCTTCTCCTGCTCCTCGCTTCGCTTCTTGGCGATGAGCAGGTCCCACACGAGTTCCGCCGCACTGCCGCTCACGATGATGACGCCGCTCATGCGCTGGGCTTCAAGCGTGGCGTTCACAGTGGGGTCGTCGGAGAGGTCCAGGACGAGATCGAGCGGACTCATCTGGTACAACTCGTCAAGCTCGGTCGTGCTGAACACGCCGAGATCGTCCGCAAGACGCATCGCCGGGGCCGATCGGCCAGTGTCGTAGACAGCGACGACGTCCAGGTTCTCCACGTCGCTGAGCAGACGGAGGACCGACGTGGCACGGAGGCCGCCGCCGGCGATCGCGATACTGATATGGCCGCTTCGGGTTGCCGTGGTGACGGCCGCCCCCACGCGCTCCTCCATTCGTGCCCCTTCGCAGTATCCGCGCTGCTCGTTTCGTTTGGGCGTACTTGGCTTAGAGTTCCTTTATCCCATATCTATAGCTGCGCACAACCACTAAGCCGGTATCGAGGTACAACTCCATCGAGCGAGCGTGCGTTCCACCTGTATCTTCGGCAACCAGCGGTATGCGCAGTAGTGCCAACTGGGCCTTGACTTCCAGGGTGTTCCTCTCGCCGATACTGGCGAGTCCGCTGTCCAAGCCGAACATCGTCGAACCACCCGCGATCTTCGCCACGAGCCTGCGGCTCGTCGACCCCTCGGCCACCTCTTCGGCGAGCTTCGGCAGCGCTACGGACGCGAAGCGTTCGATCCGTCCGGCCACCCGGCTATCCGCGGGTGACGGAAGCATGATGTGGGCGAGTCCCCCACGGCGACGAAACGCGTCCCACAGTGAGACTCCTACACACGACCCGAGTGCGGGCGTGACCATCACCTTCGGATGCTCGGCAACAGCAAGCTCGCCCGTGAGGACGAGTATCGTGTTGGGATCCTGCGCTGCCCAGGGTCCGCCTATGTTATCGACGATGGTCACCGACTCAGACGATGCCGAGACGGCCAAGAACCACATCGAGACTGTCGGGGTCCGGGAGGTAGAACAGGGCCGCATCGACGGCGACCTCCTCGGTCTCGAACCGCGTCATGATGAGGATCGCCGTCTCGGCCTTCATGCCGGTGGCGGTCGTCACCGCCTCAAGGATCGCGCCCATCATGTCGAATGCGAACTGCGGTGGCGACGGTAGCACGGAGAGTTCCGTGAATCGTGAGACGGCGGCGAGGTATGCAGACTGGAGCACGGATGCGGCATGTGTGACCAGTGCCTCCTCGTCGGCACCGAGCGACTTGGACGTACCCACCTCCCGCGCGCGAAGGAGATCGGCGATCGCGAGAAGGTCCTTCCTGGGAGCGATGAACAGCAACCCTCCGCTCAAGTCGCCGAGTAGGCGACTGTACACCGCGCCCACGAGGTTCTCCGGCCCGCCAAAGACCGCAGGCACCTCGGTGATGGGAAGTAGCCGGATATCGGGGACGCCGATCCTGACCGGTGTACCCACAAGTTGTGAGAGCGCTGTGGCGGCGTGCCCGGCGCCGATGTTGCCAACCTCGCGCAGAGCGTCGATCTGCATGGCGGAGAGGCTTTCCGGATCCATGTCATCCCTCCATCTTCAGCAGCGTGCGCGGGTCGAGGATGAGTGCGACGTGGCCGTCACCAAGCACCGTCGCCCCGCCGATACCGTGCAGACCCCGGAACAGCGCTGAGAGCGGCTTGATCACGATCTCCTGTCGGCCGATCAGACGCGGCACGGTCAGAGCGCGCATCTCCTCGCCCGAGTGGATGATGACGATGTGGTCCCCCGGGTCGGCCGCCGCCTCACCCGGCTCAGCCACGCCACAGACCACATCGAGCCTCTGGATGGGGATCACCGACCCATCACGCAGCACGGTGACCCACCGTCCCTCGACGGTCTTAAGCGTGACCTCGTCGAGTCCGAGAACCTCGTCGACAGCGCTCAGCGGGACCGCGAAGACCTGGTCACCGCACGCCAACAGCAGCGCCTGGATGATGGCGAGCGTCAGCGGCAGCCTCAGTGAGATGCTCGTCCCCTCTCCCGGGGTCGACGTGATCGAGATGGTGCCACCGAGATACTCGATCTTGCCCTTGACCACGTCCATTCCGACGCCACGCCCCGAGACCTTGGTCGCGTGGTCGACGGTGCTGAATCCCGGTGCACAGACGAACAGGAAGATGTCGTGTTCGGAGTACGAGTCACGGGCAGAATCCTCTACCAGTCCACGTGCAACGGCCGCAGACCAGATCCGTCCTACGTCAAGGCCGCGGCCGTCGTCGGAGACGGTGATCCTGATCTGCTCTCGCTCGCGTTCGGCCGCAAGCCGCACGGTCCCGCGCTCGGGTTTGCCTGCCGCGACACGCTCCTCCGGCGTTTCGACACCGTGATCCACGCAGTTGCGCAGAAGGTGGACGATGGGGTCACCGATCTCGTCCAGGACGGTGCGGTCCAGCTCGATGTCCAGCCCGTCCGTCTCAAACGCGACGTCCTTGCCGAGGTCGCGTGCGAGGTCCCGAACCATGCGCGGGAACCGGTTGAATATGTTGCCGACCGGTACCATGCGCGTCTGCATGACCTCCTGCTGCAGCTCGGCACTGACCCTCTCGAGCGCGTCCAGCGTGTCGCCGAGTTCGGGCAGGTCCGCGTCACGGGCGATCCGCTCCAAACGCGAACGTATGATGACCAGTTCGCCAACGAGGTTGACCATGGCGTCCAGGTGGCCGATGGAGATACGGACCGTCTGCGTCTCACTGAGCTTCGGAACCGAGCGCGCCGACGACGCAGGCCGGGGGCTCGCGTCCGGGGTGTTGGCGGAAGGCGCTGGCTCCGCCACCGGCTCGACCACGACGTCCTCGACCTCGGTCACCGCGATGAGGGCGTTGCGAACCGCCTCCGGCGCGGCGCTCGTACGAAAGATGACCTCGAAGGACCGGTCGAACCGCTCGTCCTCGATCTCGCGTGCACTCGGCCTCGTTTCGACCACCGTGCTCATGTGGCTGAGACGCTTGATCGCCATGTAGGCGCGCACCCCTTTCAGGACGCACGCCTCCTCAAGTGTGATCCGAGCCTGGAAGAGCGCGCCCTCGCCGGTGTCCGCAGCGGGGGCCTTTCCGGACCGCACCTCGGGAGCAGCTGGTGCGGCTGTTGTGCGTGCCACGAGCTCGGCGACGATACCGTCGATGAATGCCTCGCCGGTCTCGGCAGACTCAGCGGCGATGGTCTCGCGAACGACGTCGATCGCCCGGAGCATGAGATCGATGAGCTCGTGGTCGGCGGCCTGCACGCGATGCCGGACGGTGTCCATCAGCGACTCCATCTTGTGCGTGAGCTCTTGCGTGCTCCCGTACGCCATCGCCGCGGCCATGCCCTTGAGGCTGTGTGCGCCCCGGAAGACCGTCTCGACCGGCTCGAGGTCGTTCGGCTCGGCCTCAAGCGCGAGCAGTCCCTCGGTCATCGCCTGAAGGTACTCGGCGCTCTCGCTGAGGAAGACGTCCCGGTACGCGGACATATCATCACTCATGGCAGGTCACCCCCTTACCGATCGTCGGATCTCCGAAGCGACACGATCAAGCGGCACCACCCGTGAGGCGACCCCGGCGCGAACGGCCGCGCCGGGCATCCCCCACACCACGCTGGTCTGCTCGTCCTGGACGATCGTGTCGCCGCCGGCATCCGTGATCGCCCTGAGTCCTGCTACCCCGTCTGTCCCCATCCCCGTGAGGACCACGCCCACAGCGCGGTCGGCGAACCGGGCAGCGACGCTTTGGAGCGTCGGGTCGGCAGCCGGTCGCACGCCGTGCATCGACGGTGCGTCATCCAGCACGACCTTCGGTGCGCTGCGACCGGCGATGCGCATGTGGACTCCGTGCGGTGCCACGTACGCCACACCCGGCTCGATGCGGTCACCGTCAGCCGCCGTGACGACCTCGATATCGGTGACCCGGCCGAGGCGCCGGGCGAGCGAATCGGTGAAGCCTGCCGGCAGGTGCTGGACGACCACGTACGACACCGGCAGATCGGCGCCAAGACCGCTGAAGACCGTCTCGAGCGCAGGCGGACCTCCGGTACTGGCCGCGATCGCGACGACACGCTCGAGCGCCGAGACGCGGCTGCGCTCGAGAGACAGTCGTGTCGCGGACGCATCGTCCCGTACGCGTGCGACCAACCGGCTCTCGGGACGGACCCGGTAGGCGGTCTTGATCTTCTTGATGAGCAGGTCCGAAAGATCGGCAAGCGAACTCGCGAACCCCGAGGCGGGCTTCACGATGAAATCAGTTGCGCCAAGCATGAGAGCCTGGTACGTGGTGTCGGGGTCATCGACGGCGGAGAGCATCACCACGCGAGTGGGCGTCGTCCGGATGATGTGCGGAAGTGCCTCGATGCCGGTGAGCTCGGGCATCTCGATATCGAGTGTCATCACGTCGGGGCGCAGCGCGAGACACTTCTCGATCGCGTCGATCCCGGTCTTCGCCGCACCGACGACCTCGATGCTCGGATCGACGCCGAGAGCGCGCGTCAGCAACTGCCGCGTGAGCGCGGAATCGTCGACCACCAACACCTTGACCGTCGAACGCATGTGTCCCCGCTCAGCAACGTGGCGTGGACTGCAGACACTTCTTCACCGTCTCCAGGACCTTGGTCGGCTGGAACGGCTTCACGAGGAAGTCCATCGCCCCATACTCAAGAGCCTCGACGATCATCTTCTGTTGTCCCATCGCGCTGACCACGAGAACGCGTGCGGCGGGGTCGTACTCCCGGATCCTACGAAGCGCTTCGAGGCCGCTCATCTCGGGCATCGTTATGTCCATCGTGACGACGTCCGGTTTGACCTCGGCGTACTTCTCGATGGCGTCACGCCCGTTGACGGCTTCGTGGATCACGTAGCCCTCGCGGGCAAGGATGTCGCGAATCATCATGCGCATGAACGCCGCGTCATCGACCACGAGTACCGTCTTAGACATCGGCACCATCCTCCTGAAGCTGTCCGCCGGACATGAACACGGGCTTCGGGAGAGCCTTGTCCGCATCGAGCAGGATGACCAGCCGGTCACCGTGGCTCACGACACCCTCGAACGCCTCGCTCGTTTCCGCACCCAGTGCGGCCGCCGGCGCCGGTTTGACGTCAGCGACGGCGATGCTCGCTACCTCATACACGACATCCACGGCCAGGCCGACGGACCCGACGCCGCTCTCGACCACGATGATCCTCGACGCCTGCGTCGGCACAAGCGGCTCACCGAGGAGTACCCGTCCGAGGTCGACGAGCGGGATGACCTGGCCGCGCAGGTTGATGACGCCATCGACACCGGCCGGCGCCCGCGGGACCGGCGTGGCAGCCTCGTAGCGGATGATGCTCTGCACCCGCTTGATGGCGAGCCCGTACTCCTCCGACCGCAACCGGAACAGGACGTACTGCCGCTGCTCGGTGATCAGGAGTTCGTCCACGCCGACCCCTCGTCGATGCGGAACTGCATGACCGACTCTTCCAGGCGACGCGCCATGTCGGCAAGGTCCTGCGCCGAGGATGAGATCTCCTCCATGCACGCTGTCTGCTGCTGCGCGGCGGCGGCGGTCTCCTCGGCGCTGGCCGCGTTCTCCTCGACGACCGCGGCGATATCGTGCATCGCGCGATCGACCTCCGAGGTGCGCCGGGCCTGACTCGAGGTTGCCGAGGCGATCTCCTGCGCGAGGCCCGCGGTGCGTGTGACTGCCTCGGTGATCTGGCGCAGCGTGTCGCCGGTCTTGCCGACGACAGTGGCCCCCACGGCCACCTCCGTCGTCCCGATCTGCATGTACTTGAGAGCCTTGGCGGTCTCCGACTGTACGTCCTTGATGAGTTCGCCGATCTGCTCGGCAGCCTTGCCCGAGCCCTCGGCCAGCTTGCGGACCTCCTCGGCGACCACGGAAAAGCCCCGCCCCGACTCGCCGGCGCGGGCTGCCTCGATCGCGGCATTCAGCGAAAGCAGGTTGGTCTGGTCGGCGATGGTCGTGATGACGTCGACGATGTTGCCGATCTCCTGGGAGCGAAGGCCGAGTCTCTCGACCGAGCCCGCAAGCGTCTCTATCGCATCACGCACCTCGCTGATCTTCGAGATGGCCTCGTGGGTGGCCTGTTCCCCCATAAGGGCAGCCTGCGCGGCTTCGTCGCTCGTCCTGCTCGCCTCGACCGCCTGCTCGGCGACGGAGCAGATCGACTCGGAGATGGACTGCATCGCAGCCGAGGTCTCCTCCACCTTGCGCGACTGCAACTCCG
This sequence comes from Coriobacteriia bacterium, assembly GCA_030651765.1. GTDB lineage: Bacteria > Actinomycetota > Coriobacteriia > Anaerosomatales > Anaerosomataceae > UBA2272. The sequence goes on from JAUSBY010000001.1 coordinate 203,991, forward strand.
CGCCGTGAGCGATCTGCTGCACGGATGACGAGATCTCCATCGACGACGCGTTGATCTCCTGCGAGGAGGCCGAAAGCTGCGTTGCAGCGTTGGTGACGGACTCGGAGGAGCGTCGCACCTGGCCTGCGATCTCGCCGAGAGACGCGATCAGGCTGTTGCACTCCATGACAAGCATCCCGATCTCGTCATCGTGGGGCGCGGTGGCGCGAATCGTAAGATCACCGGCTCCGGCGTCGGTCATCACGCCACCGAGGTCACGTAGCGGCTCGAGCACGCGCCGCTTGAAGACCCTGCGCCATGCCCACGAGCCCGGGATCGCGCACAGCCCCATCGCCGCACCGCCGAACAACGCGGTCAGGAACAGCTGCCCGGCGTCGATCTTGAGTACGACGAGCGCAAACAGCCCGGTCAACGTAAGCCCTGCCGCCACGGCGGGGCCGATGGTCGCCCAGGTGAGGAGCGTGAACGTGAAGGACAGGCCCCGCCTTACCTCACTCGACCGGTACGTCTCTGACATCCGGTTCCCTCCTCCGCGGTGCAACGAGCGCTTCGACGACCACGATAGCAAACCCGGGGGTTCACTGCAGCGGAATCGGCTTCCGGTAGATGCGCTCGCGCGTGTTGATGAGCTCGAAGCGCTTGGCGAGCGCGGGTGCCAGGCGCTCGCTTCTTCCGAGCACCAGGTAGCCACCGCGCGACAGGGAGTCCCAGAACGCCTCCACCATCCGCTCCTGTTCGTCGCGGTTGAAGTAGATGAAGACGTTACGGCAGAACACGACATCGACGGCGTTCAGGGGCTCGTCAGCGAAGAGGTTGAGATGCTGGAAGCGCACGTGCTTGGTCACGGCGGGTTTCATGTGGAAGGTGTCCCCGGCGACGTCAACGAACAGGTTCTGGTCAGCTGTTGGTATGTGCGCCAGTTGGGCGACAGGGTACTCGGCGCGCTTGGCGACCGCCAACGCGCGGTGGTCGATGTCGGTGCCGATGACCGTCGGGAGGAACCCCGCCTTCGGGTGGTGACGCATCTCGTCGAGCAGCGCCATCGCGATCGAGTATGGCTCCTGGCCCGTGGCGCATCCCGCAGACCACACGCGGATGATCCGCTGGTGCCGTGCAGACTTCATCGACAGCAGCTCGGGCAGCACCTCGGCGCGAAACACCTCGAAGACCGATGAGTCCCTGAAGAACTGCGTCACGTTGATCGTGAGCGTATCGAGCAAGCGGGCGTACTCTTCAGGATCTTCGTCGAGGCGTGCGGCGTACTGCCGATACGTGTGCAGACCGAGCGCATGCAGCCGTGCCGCGATACGGCGCTCGACGTAGCGTGGACGGTACTGGGCAAGGTCAAGTCCGCGTTCGTCACGAACCTTGTCGGTCAGCCTGGTCAGGTTCCCACGGTAGATCGCGTCCGCTGGACGTGCGTCCATCGGCTCTCCCGCCTCGTCGAGTTTGCGTGGCCATTGTAGAATACGCGCAAGTCCCTCGCACCGGACGCTTAACAAGGAGCCGCCTTCATGCACCGAGCATCCACTCCCATTCGGGCCCTCGCGCTTGTCGCAGCGATGCTGCTGTTCTTCACCGCAGGCAGCGGCGCGCTTGCCGTTGCCGACGACTACCTCTCCCGCGAGGTGCTGCCAACAGGCGCCGAGGTCGCTGGCGTCGATGTCGCGGGGCTCTCCCGCGAGGCAGCGCGCGAACTCGTCGCGCGAGAGGTGGCCGAGCCGCTCGCCGAACCGCTCGAGGTCGCGTATGGCGGCCGGACCTTCACCCTGGATGCCGCGACGCTCATCACCGTGGACGTCGAGGCTATGGTCGACGCCGCTTTCGAACCGCACGCGCTCGCAGCGCTGCCCCGTCGCGTGGTGGACCGCACCCTCGACCGCCCGTCGGGAGCCCGGGCAGACGTGGCGCTGGCCGTCGACGAGGCGGGCGTCGCCACATGGATCGACGACGTGGCCGCGTCCATCGATACGGAGCCGGTCGACGCCACGATGACCGTCGATGTGAACCGGCTCGTCGTCGTCCCATCCGAGGCAGGCGAGACGGTGGACCGGCAGGCCACCGCCGAGCGTCTCCGCGCGGCGCTGTTCGCGGGCGAGAAGCGCGTGGATCTCGCCGTCGACCTCACCGATCCGGCGGTGACCGAGTCCGACCTCGGCCCGGCGATAATCGTCGACCTCTCCGAACGGCGCCTCTACCTGTACGACGAAGGCGATCTGTTCAAGACGTACGGCGTTGCGGTGGGCACGCCGAACCATCCGACGCCGCGCGGCGACTTTGAGATCACACTTAAGCGATACATGCCGACCTGGTCGAATCCCGGCTCCGCATGGGCAGCCGATATGCCGAAGACGATCGGCCCCGGCCCCAGCAACCCGCTCGGGACGCGCGCACTCAACATCAACTCGCCCGGAATCCGCATCCACGGCACCTCGGCGGACTACTCCATCGGCACCGCAGCCTCGCATGGGTGCATGCGGATGCACCGGTGGGACATCGAGGACCTCTACGAGCGCGTCGAGGTGGGTACCCCCGTCTACATCGTCAGGTAGAGCACGGCGGCATCAGCGACGCGCACGGTCCTCGATCTCGATGACGCCGTTAACATCGACTCGCGCGGCCTCAAGCACTGCGGATGCGGACTGACGCTCTTCGGCGGGGACCCGCACGGCGAACCCGCACAGCGACCCGAGCGCCCGCGGCGTGGGGATAAGCGCCACCTCCAGGTCTGCGGCGAGCAGCGCGTCCTCGGCCCTGAGCGCCACGTGAGTGCTGTCGAAGCCGAAGACCGCGAACAGAGCGCGTTCGGACGTCACGCAACGATCTCCCGTATCGCCTCGAGCGCCGCATCGACGTCGTCATCGGTAAGCCCGAGTCCGAGGCCGAACCGGAGCGCGCCTGTCTCGGCCGTGCCCACGGTCTCGTGCGTCCAGGGACTGCAGTGCAGCCCCGCGCGAACGGCAATCCCCGCTCTGCGCTCGAGCGCGAACGCAAGCTCATCCGGCGCGAGGCGGTCGTGCGTGACGCTCACCACAGGAACGCGCTCCTCACCCGGAGGCGGGCCGAGAACGCGAATGCCGTCGATGCCGAGGAGCTCCTCGTGCAACCGCCGCGTGAGCCGCCGCTCGGTGGCGCGAATCTCGTCGCCGCGCGCACGCAGCAGCCGGGCCGCCGCACCGAGTCCTGCGGCACCGGGCGTGTTGCCGGTGCCTGCCTCATACCGTTCGGGCCGGGCACTCGGCTGGGCGGACGCACCGGAGTCTCCCCCGCCGCCGCCCTGCACGAGCTCTGTCGGCTGGAAGGCCGGCGAAAGGTACAGCGCACCGATCCCCTGCGGGCCGAGCAGGCCCTTGTGCCCCGAGCACGCGTACGCGTCCGCGCCGAGGGCGGACAGATCGAGCGCGACGTGACCCGCGCCCTGTGCGCCATCCACGATCATGACCGAGCCGTGCTCGTGCGCTATATCGGCCAGGTCGCCGATCGGCTGGATCGCACCCGTGACGTTGGAGGCATGCTGGCAGATGACCGCGCGAGTGGGCCGGGCGCGTACCGCTCGCTCGACCTCGTCGGCGTCCATCCGGCCCTGCGCGTCCGCGCGGACGACCGACACGTCGATGCCGAGCGCAGCGAGTGCGAGCAGCGGTCGGACCACCGAATTGTGCTCGATCGACGACACGACCACGCGGTCACCGGGCACGAGCGAGCCTTTGAGCACCAGGTTGACGGCCGAGGTGCATCCCGCCGTGAAGATGATGTCGCGATCGTCCGGCACGCCGAGCAGCGATGCGAGCGCCGAGCGAGCGCCGGCGATCGTCCGCGCGGCGCCGAGCGAGAGCGCGTGCGCGCCGCGCCCGGGATTGCCGCCAGCCTCGGCCATCGCCCGCACCATCGCGTCGACGACCTCGGGTGGCTTGGGCCAGGAGGTCGCCGCGTGATCGAAGTAGCGTATCGGATGCTCGGCGGCCATAGCCTAGCCGTGCCCCCCGCCAGCCATCATCTCGGCCGCGTGCTCGAGCACGCCTTCCACGAAGCCGAACGATTCGCGTACCGCCTTCTCCGAGCCGGGCAGGTTGACGATGAGCGTGCTGCCCCGCTGACCCGCCGTGCCGCGCGAGAGCATCGCCCGCGACGTGATCTTGAGGCTCTCGCCGCGAATGACCTCGCCAATGCCCGGAACCTCGCGGTCCGACACGCCGAGCGTGGTCTCGGGCAGGACGTCTCGCGGGCCGATACCGGTTCCACCGGTGGAGAACACGATGTCGCACGCGTCGTCATCGGCCATCTGGATGAGCGCCGTGGCGATTCGGTCGCGGTCGTCCGGAACGAGGTGGTAGGCGACGACCTCCCAGCCCCGCGCCTCGGACATCTCGATCAGCGCACGCCCGGAGGTGTCATCCGCCTCGCCCGCGGCGCGCGTATCCGAAGACGTCAGCACGCCGATTCGCAGACGCGCCATCAGGCGACGCCTCCCTCGACGCTGATCTCGTCGCCAACCGCGACCGGTCCGCCCTCGATGACGATTGCGAAGATGCCCTCCTTCGGCATGACGCAGTCACCGGCCTGGTAGTAGATCGCGCACTTGGTGTGGCACTCCTTGCCGATCTGCGTCACTTCGAGAAGCGTGTCGCCCACACGGACGCGTGTACCCACTGGGAGCGACACGAGATCGATGCCCCGGGTCGTGATGTTCTCCGCGAAGTCACCGGCGTCCACATCGAGACCTTTCGCCTGCATCTTGGCGATGGACTCCTCGGCAAGCAGACTCACCTGGCGATGCCAGTCACCCGCGTGCGCGTCGCCATCAAAGCCGCTCCCGACCACGAGCACGCCCTCGGTGCCCGGTGTCTTGCGCACGGTCTTCTTCTCGGAAAGGTTGATGGATACCACAGTCGCCATCTGCTAGTCCTCCTTGCGGGTCCACGTGCCGGACGCGCCGCCCGACTTCTCGAGCAGGCGTACGCTGGTCACTTCCATACCGCGATCGACTGCCTTGCACATGTCGTAGAGTGCGAGGCCGGCCACTGCCGCGGCCGTGAGCGCTTCCATCTCTATGCCCGTCTTGCCGTCCGTCGCCACCGTCGCCGTGATGTGTACCTCGGCCTGGCCGGGCTCGAGTTCCACCGACACCTTCGTGATCGGCAGGGGATGACACAGGGGGATGAGATCCGCCGTGCGCTTGGCGGCCTGGATGCCGGCGATGCGTGCGACTGCGAACACGTCGCCTTTGGGTGCGCGACCCTCGACGATCATCGCGAGGGTCTCCGGCTGCATGTGCACCGTCGCCTCGGCGGTCGCCACGCGGTGCGTCACCGGCTTGGCGCCGACATCGACCATGTGCGCGGCGCCGTTCTCATCGAGGTGCGTGAGGCGGTCGTGGGACATCTCAGCCTCCTATCTGGGACATACGCCGGGTCGTTCCGTGGCGCTGGTCGTGACCCTCGGGCTTGGCGGCGAGCGCCATGCGGATGATGTCGCGGACATCGCCGTCGGTACCGCTCCTCAAGACGGCGCGCACGTCGATCTCGTCATCGCTGAACAGACACGTGCGCAGCCGTCCGTCGGCGGTGAGCCGAAGCCGGTTGCACTCGCCGCAGAAGTGGTGCGACAGCGGAGAGATGACGCCGAGCGTGCCGGCCGCGCCCGGGAACCGATAGTAGCGCGCCGGTCCCCAGCCTCCGGGCGCCGAGTCGCGTGCGACAGCCGCAAGCTCGCCGAGACCGGCAGTCGCGCCCTCGGCGGTCAGGCGGGTCAGGATCTCGTCGGTGGAGACATGGTCGGCCTCTGTCCAGCCATCTGCCTCGGCGCTCGTGCACGAGTGCTCGCCGACGGCACCGACCGGCATGTACTCGATGAAGCGCACGTGCAGCGGACGCTCAAGCGTCATCCGTGCGAAGCCGAGCAGGTCCTGGTCGAGCGAGCGCACGACCACGACGTTGAGCTTGACCGGATCCATCCCCGCGTCGAAGGCGGCCTCGAGCCCGTCAAGCGCGTCGGCGAGCTTTCCTCCACGCGTGACACGTGCGAACACCTCGGGATCGAGCGTGTCGAGCGAGATGTTGATGCGCTTGAGACCCGCCTCGGCCAGTTCGGCCGCGTACCGCGGCAGCAACGTCGCGTTCGTGGTGAGCGCGATCGCCTCGATGCCGGTCGTCTCGCGCAGGCGCCGCACATGGTCGACGATGCCGAGGCGAACAAGCGGCTCGCCGCCGGTCAGCCGGATCTTGCTGATGCCCTCGCCCGCTGCGACGCGTGCGAAACGCTCGATCTCCTCGAACGAGAGGATGTCACCCGGAGGCTTCCAGTCGACGCCCTCGGGCGGCATGCAGTAGACGCACCGCAGGTTGCAGCGGTCCGTCACGCTGATGCGCAGATAGTCTATGCGCCTGCCGAATGCGTCAGTCGCCATCGGAGCCACCTCGCAGGAACGTCCGCTCGACCAGGTCGGCGAGACCGGGCGTGTCATCGAGCCCGAAGACCGGGACATCCCCGACCTCGAGTTCGTCGTTGTCGGTCACCAGCGCGAAGAGCTCGGATGGCTCGCAGACGAGTTCTGTCGACCGGGCCCGGCGCGAGACTTCGATCCGCACGTTGCCGGCGCGCCGGTACCCCTCGGTCAGCAGGATATCCACGTCGTGCGCCAGCTCGAGCAGCTCGTCGAGGGTGGCCTCGTGGTCCATGTCGCGCGTCATGCCGAGCTTGGACGGTGAACTCACGAGGGAGACGACAGAGCCCGCCTTCGCGTGCCGCCACGAGTCCTTGCCCGGGACGTCGATGTCGAAGTCGTGCACGTGATGCTTGACGCTGCCCACGCGGTGCCCACGATCGGCGAGCGCCCGGATGAGCCGCTCCATGAGCGTCGTCTTGCCCGAGTCGCTCTTGCCCACCACCGAGACGACCGGGATGCCGGTCCCGTCGCTCACGCTAGAAGCACCCGAGGTCGCAGTTGTGGACCCGGACACCAGCGGCGTCGGCGGCGGCGCCGGCCACCTTGTACGGTACGCCCTCGTCCTCGGCGAACTTCCGAAGCACCGGACACGTTATCTTGCCGTCGGTCGCCTTCGCTTCGATGGCGGTCTTCATCTCATCGGTCACCTGGGACGTCCAGCGCGGATCGGCGAACTTCTGGGAATCGCTGCTCATGCCGTACCTTCTTCCATATCGAGTCGGATGCAGATGACCTCGGCGCCGGCGGGGATGTGCGACTCCCCTTCGGGCAGTGAGAGCAGGCAGTTGCCGCGGTGCATGGCGGTCAGGAGCGCGGAGGACTGGTTGCCCGAGATGGCCACCGAGTAGCCGCCCCCGGCGGCGCGGGTCAGCCGCGCGCGCATGAAGTAGCGCCGGTCGGCCTTCTTGCTCACATCGTGCGCCAGGGTGGCGACCACGCGCGGCCGCGCGAGGGATGTGAAGCCTGCCATCTTGCGAAGCGCAGGCCGCACGAACATCTCGAAGCCCACCATCGTCGAGGTGGGGTTGCCGGGCAGGCCGAAAAACGGCGTCCCGCCGATGGTACCGAACGTCTGCGGCGCGCCCGGCCGCATCGCGACCTTCCAGAAGTCGAGCTCGCCGATCTCCTCCAGCACGGTCTTGACGACATCGTAGTCGCCCATGCTCACGCCGCCGGTGGTCACCATGAGATCGAACTCGGGCGCACGGGACAGCAGGGCACGCGTGTCCTCCGCGTTGTCGCGAGCGACGCCGAGCACGTGCGGCTCGCCACCCGCCTGAACGACCTGCGCCGCAAGCGAGTACGAGTTGGAGTTGCGGATCTTGCCCGGACCCGGCTTCTCGGTCACATCCACCAACTCGTCGCCCGTTGAGACGATGGCGACGCGTGGGCGCGGACGCACGGGCAGTGTGGCGTGGCCGACGGAGGCCGCCAGACCGATGGCCGCCGGACCGATGCACTCACCCGTGAGCAGCACCGACTCACCGGCGCGCACCTCCTCGCCACGCCGTCGGATGTGCTCGCCGACCCGGGCGGCTATGAGGATCTCCACCGAGTCGCCCGCAGCTCCCGGACGAGTGCGCTCCACCATGACCACCGCGTCGGCCCCCTCGGGAACCGGTGCGCCCGTCATGATCTTCGATGCCTGACCCCGGCGTACCGCCCGCTCCGGTGCAACGCCGGCGGGAATGTGTTCCACGACCTCGAGGGTCACCGGGTCGCTTTCGCTTGCCGCGGCGACATCGGCGGCGATCAGCGCGTACCCGTCCATGGCCGAGTTGTCGAACGGCGCGATGTCGATGTCCGAGACCACGTCGGCGGCGAGCACACGCCCGAGAGCGTCAAGTAGGCTCACCTGCTCGGGGTCGAGCACGGCGATGCGAGACAGGACCTGTTCGGTTGCTTCCTCGACCGTGATCACGACATGACCTCCTCGGGACCGGTGATCCGATGCGGGTTGGTGTAGACGACGAGCTTGCCACCACGCGCGTAGCCGACGAGTGTGATGCCCGCGCGTTCGGCCACCTCGGCGGCCAGGTCGGTGACGGCGGTCCTCGATACGACCACGGGGACCTGGGCCTTGGCGGCCTTGACCGCCATCTCGTAACTGATGCGTCCCGTGGTGAGCAGGATCGCATCCCGCGTGGGTGTCCGGTCGATCCAGGCGCGACCGAACAGCTTGTCGAGAGCGTTGTGTCGGCCGACGTCCTCGCGGACGATCGCAAGCGCGCCGTCTACGCCCAGTCCGCAGGAGTGCATGCCGCCCGTGTCGCGGTACGAGGCCGCCGCCCGGGCGAGCTGACCCATGAGGTCGTAGATCGTCTCCGAGCCCACACACACATCGGAGGAGATCGGCTCGATCCCCCGGGCGTGTCCGACCGACGCGAACGTCGTGCCCTTGCCGCAACCGGACGTGACGTAACGGCGCCGCTCGGCGACGTCGGCGGGCGCCTGCTCGGCGCTGCGCACGTAGACGAGTCCACGCTTGTGGTCCACGTCGACGCTCTCGAGCGCTTCGCGGTCTGTCAGGAAGCCTTCCGAGAGTAAGAAGCCTGCGCCGAGGTCCGTGAGGTCCTCCGGCGTGGCCTGCATCGTGGCGATCTCGTCGTCGTTGAGAAAGACGGTGATCGGTCGCTCCGAGGGCATCCCTCTCGCGCGGCGCGTGCCGACCTCGATCACGGAGACGCGCGGGGAACCACTGTGGGCGAGCGCCGATGCTTCGTCGCGCGACTCGAGCAGCTCCTCGGGAGTGTTGACGTTGACGAGGCTGCGCAGGCCGGGGTCGACCTGGCGCAGGTCGTCGAGCGATACGGTGACCGCTTTGACGGCGGGCAGGATCGCCACGAGCCGGCGGCGACCGGAGGCGAGCACGCGGCGCGCCTCCGGCAGACAGCTCGTGTGATAGAGCGCGAGCAGCGGCTCGGGACCCTTCTCGGAGGCGGGCATCACGACCTGGGCGCCGTCGCGCGCCTCCCACAGTGCCGTGATGACCGACGGCTCGAGCCAGGGCATGTCGGCCGCGACGGCGAGCACCCACTCGGTGTCGGCTGCCGCAAGCGCGGTCACCAGCCCGCCGAGCGGTCCCTGGTAGGCGACCTCGTCGGTCAGAACCCGTACCGAGTCCGGAAGGTCCGCCTCGGCGATCGCCTCCGGCCGGTTCGTGACCACCATGACGTGCTCGCACACCTGTGCGGTCACCTCGGCCACCCGTCGTACGAGCGGCTCTCCGTCGAAGAGCAGGAGCGTCTTGTCGACGCCCATGCGCTGCGATCGCCCGCCAGCCAGTACGGCGGCGGTGACCGGTATCCGGTTGTCTGCGTGCACATCTACCTCCATCGCGAGTGCCGGCCCGCGAGCGGCGCGCCTCGTCGGCGCAGCTCCCGTATCATACCCCGCCGGGTACACCACGGGCAGCAACGCGGACAGCCGTGGCCTTGAACACAGCGGTCACGCCTACTCCCGTCTCGAGACTCAGGTCGGCGACGGCCTGTCGCGATACGCGGGCAGCCATGCGGACCCGTCCTGCTTCGACGACCACGCGGTATGTGGCACCTGAGTGTGTGAGTTCGACGACCACACCCTCGATCCGATTGCGCGCCGAGGACGGTGGCAGCAAGGCGCGTGCCTCGAACAGCGTCACGTCCTCGGGGCGCACCGCCACAAGTACCTCCGCACCGACCGGCACGCCAGACACCGCATAGACGTCGATCCCATCGCAGTCCACGCGCGCGACCCCGTCCTCGCTCTCTGCCACGACGCCGGAAAGCGCCGGCTCCATGCCCAGGAAGGCGGCGGTCCACTCGTCGGCGGGCAGACCGAAGACGTCCTCGACCCGGCCATGGGCGATGATGCGGCCGGTGTTCATGACCGCGACGTCGTCGGCGATCACCTGCGCTTCGTCCTGGTCATGCGTGACGTAGAACGTGGTGGTCCCGGTCTCGCCCAGGATCCGTGCGAACTCGCGGGTCAGCCGCCACTTCAGGAGCGGATCGAGCGATGCGAGCGGCTCGTCGAGCAAGAGTACGCGCGGCTCGAGTACGAGCGCCCGGGCAAGTGCCACGCGCTGCGCTTCGCCGCCGGACAGGGTGAGCGCCGAGTTGGCCTCCCAGCCGCCGAGACCCACACGCTCGAGTGCCGCAGCGACCCGCGTTGACGCCGCCGCTCCGCCCACACCCCGCAGCTTGAGACCGTAGGCGACATTCTCGCCCACTGTGCCCTTGAACAGATACGGGCGTTGAAACGCCGCAGCCATCACCATGCGCGCGTCGCGGTCCCGGTGCGTGACGGCGCGCCCGTCGAGTTCCACCGTACCCTCGTCGGCACGCTCGAGTAGGCCGAGGATCGACAGCAGCGTGGACTTGCCCGAACCCGACGGCCCGAGCAGCGCGAGCGTGCGCCCGGGTGCGAGCTCGAGCCGGTCGACGTCGAGCACCGTGCGTCCGCGGTACGACTTGCGGATCCCGGTGGCTGTGAGGGTCGCCGCTTCCACGTCAGGTCCGCTCGAACCGGTCGGCGGAGTGTTGTCCCGCAGCGAGCAGCACGTTCACGAGAAAGATGAGTCCGAGGAGCACCGCCGAGAGCGCGAGTGCCGGCCCGTACTTCCCCATTCGCGTGAACTGCACGATCGCCGTCGTCATGACGCGCGTGCTGCCCTCGAGATTGCCGCCGACCATCGTCACGGCGCCGACCTCGCTGATGATCTGGCCGAACCCGGCCGCCACGGCCGCGACCAGGCCCAGGCGCGCCTCGGCCAGTGTGAGAATCGCCTCGTGGATGCGCGAGGCGCCGAGCGAGCGGGCCTGCAGCCGTACTTCGCGCGGAACGGCGCCGACGGCTGCCGCGGTAACGGCCGCCACGATCGGGAGCGCGATGATCACTTGCGCGATGACCATAGCGGGTCGTGTGTAGAGCAAGTCGAGGTCGCCGAGGGGGCCCCGCCTCGACAGCGTCATCGCCACGATGAGGCCCACCGCAACGGGGGGCAGGCCCATACCGGTGTTGGCGATCGTGATAAGCAGGCGTCTTCCGATGAACCGGCGCGTGCCGAGGAAGAAGCCTGCGGGGATTCCGAGGAACAGCGAGAAGAAGACGGCCGTGCCGGAGGTCTGAAGGGAGGTCCAGACGATGCCCCACACGTCGATGGTGCCCTGCGAGAACGCAGCGATCCCGTCGCGCAGCGCATCGGCAAAGATCTCCATCCGGTCCTCCCTCCTTCTCCGTGCCCGATCCTACTCCGCGTTCGGGAAGAACAGTGGCGCACCGAACTTCTCGACGCCATACGCACCGATGACCGCCTGGCCCTCGGCCGAGGTCGCCCAGTCCATGAACGCCTGAGCGCCGTCGGGGTTGCGCGCATCGGTGACCGGAATCACACCGTACTGGTTGAGGAGGCCCGAGTCACCCTCGCGAACGATCGCCAGATCGAGCGCCTCGAGCATCGACAGGTAGGTGGCCCGGTCGGAAAGCGTGTAGCCCTGCTTCTCGGACGCGATCTTGAGCGTCTCGCCCATGCCCTGACCGCTCACCAGGTACCAGTCACCCGCCGGCTGGATGCCGGCCGACTCAAAGAGCTTCTTCTCCTTCTTGTGCGTGCCGGAGTCATCACCACGAGACACGTACGGAGCCCTCCCCGACGCGATCGCGGTCATGGACGCGTTCAGATCGGCCGCGGCGCCGACGCCAGCGGGATCACTCTGCGCCCCAACGAAGACGAAGTCGTTGTAGCAGACGTCGCGTCGTTCGGTTCCATATCCCTCAGCTACGAAGGTCTCCTCGTCGGCCTTGGCGTGAACGAGCAGGACGTCGGCGTCTTTGTTGCGGCCCATCTCGAGGGCCTCACCGGTGCCGACAGCGATCACCTCGACCGCGTACTCAGGGTACGCGGCCTCGAATGCGGGGATCAGGTCGTCGAAGAGGCCGGAGTCCTGCGTGGAGGTCGTGGAAGCAAGGATGATACGGGTCGGCTCGGTCGCCGGATCCCCCACCTCTCCCTCAGGTGCATCCGTCGCCGCGTCGGGCTGGCTAGCGCATGCCGCAAGCGAGAACACGAGGGCGAGCGCGAGGACCGATGCGAGAAGGACACGAAAGACAGGCAAGCGCGTGCGGTCTGTCATGTGGTTCTCCTTTCCGAGTGCGGGAGGCAGGAGCGTTTCCGACTCCTACCCTGTCGGTCTCGCGTCCAGTGGCGGTGACCAACCGCGGTAGGCGCACGAGACTCGGAGATATGGACCGCGGGGCCCCCGCGGCATGAGGTCAGGATAGCCTGCGCGCCGGAGCATCTCAAGCCTGGCGATGTCGATGGCCGATGTGCAGTGGGCGTGGGATCTACAGCGCCTCGCGCAGGTGGTTGGCGAGCGCCTCGCTCGCACGCGTCAGCGTGCGTCGCGGCAGTACGAGAAACAGCTCGCGTGCCACAGGGAAACCGGCACCGACGATCTCGGCGACGGTGCCGAGGTCGATGGCCTTACGTGCGACCTGCTCGCTTACGATCCCGAGGCCCATACCGCCTTCGACCGCGCTGACGATCGCCTCGTTCGTCCCGAGTTCCATCACAACCTCGAGCTCGGCGGGGTCGACGCCGCTTCGCCTGATCACGTCCTCGGCGGCCATCCTGGTCCCGGAGCCACTCTCCCGCACGATGAACGGCTCGCCGGTCAGATCGCCGAAGGCCAGCTTCTCCCGCGACGCCATCGGATGCCCGGGTGGGCAGATCAACACCAGGTCGTCGCTACCGAGTTGCTCGTAGTGCACGCGCGCGCCATGCACCTCAGCGCCGGTCATCCCGAGATCGGCCGTCCCGCCCTCGACGTGCTCGACGACCTCGGTGGTGTCGTGCACCCGCAACGTGACGCCGACTTCGGGGTACTCCGCGAGGAAGCTTCCCAGCAGGCGCGGCAGCACGTACTGGCCGGGCGTGGTGCTCGCGGCAACCGTCAGACGGCCCGTGACCGTGTCCGACAGCGCCTCGAGCGAGGTGTGTGCAGCCTCGATCTCGGCGAGTACCTTGCGGGCATGTGGCAGGAGCGCGCGGCCCGCCTCGGTGACCTCCACCTTGCGGTAGCCGCGGTCAAGGAGCGTCGCGCCCATGTCGGCCTCGAGTGCCTGGATCTGCATGGTCACCGCCGGCTGCGAGACTCCGAGCAGCCGCGCCGCATCCGAGAACGAATGGTGATCGACGACGGCGACAAAGGTTCTCAGCTGGGTGACGTTCACGCGCGGCTCCTCTGCAGCCAGGTCCGATATGCCAATGCTACCCCAGCGCGCGGTGTTTGCGGCAGTGACCGATGTGGGACACTATGATAAGTGAGAAGCGTTCTCACTTTCTGTCTTCTATCAGAACCCATCCGGAAGGCTGATAGCGTGGCTCAGGCACGGCAGCCCCACGACCTCCTCGCCGCATCGTCCGTGCGCCCCTCGCCGCACTGGCCCGACGCCGCCAAGGCGCTCTATGGTCCTGCGCGGATGAGCGCGCAGCGGGCGCTCATCGCCGAGGAGGTCATGGCCTTCCCCGGTGCATTCACCGCAGAGGACCTTCACCGCACGGTCGGCCGTCGTGCCGAGGGTGTAGGGCTCGCGACCGTCTACCGGGCGCTGGCCGCGATGCAGGAAGCCGGTGCGATCGCATCCGTGGGCGAACGTGACGGATCGGCGCTGCTCGCACGCTGCGGCCGCGACGATCATCATCACCACCTCGTCTGCACCACATGCGGAACCGTGGTGGGCGTGGAGTGTCCACTCGACCACGCCGCGCTCGCGGCCGCGACGCGTGAGGGACACCTCGTCACCAGTCACGAGATCACACTCTACGGCGTATGCGCCGTGTGCCGCGACCAGAAAGATGCGGGCTGATGTCGCATATCCACATTCCCGACGGCGTCCTGCCCTGGTGGCTGTGGCTCGGCGGATGGCTGCTCGCGCTCGGCATGCTCGCGGTCGCGTCGCGCATGGCGACGGGGGCAGGTTCCCGACGCGCCGTGCCGCTCATCGGTGCGGTCTCGGCCCTCGTGCTCGTCTCGATGGCGAGCGAGATCGTCCCGCTCGCCTACCATATCAACCTCACGGTGATCGCCGGCGTACTGCTTGGTCCGTGGCTGGGCACCATCTCGGCGTTCATCGTCGTGCTCGTGCTCGCTCTGCTCGGTCACGGCGGCGCCACGGTGGTGGGTCTGAACACGCTCGTGATCGCGACGGAGATGACGCTCGGCTGGGCACTCGTGCGCGGCGGACTGCGGCTGCTCGGTCACACGCACGTCCGACCGGTGGCAGCGGTCTCCACCGTGATCACGCTTGCGATCACCACGACCATGCTCGTGGGAATCGTCGCACTCGCCGGCACCGGAGCCACCGCGCGCGAGACTGGCGCGCTCGATGCCGAGACGCTCGAGTTCCGCAACCCCTTCGGCGATGGGGTCTTCACCATAGGGCTACTCGGCGACGGGCACGACCACGCTGGCGAGACCGAAGAGGAGCACGCGGCGCACGCCGACGATGCCCGTGGCGAAACCGGCGGCCTCTCGGTGGAGCGCTTCGCAGCCGTCGTGTACACCCTCGGACCGTTCGGCTGGGTGCTTGAGGCGCTCGTGACGGCTGCCATACTCGGCTACGTCGCCCGCGTCCGGCCGTCGCTCGTCTACGGCACACCCGCTGCCGAGTACCGCGTCCGCTACGGCGACGAGCACGGAGGTCACTAGTGGACATCACCGCCGTCGACCGCTCCGCGGTGCTCGGGGACACGCTGCTGCACCGGGCCGCGCCGACCAGCAAGCTCGTGGGCGCCGGGCTGCTCCTCGGCGCGATCGTGACGGTGAACGACCCGCTCGTAGCGGCCGGGCTCGCGCTCTCACTCGCCGGCGCCGCAGCGGCAGTCGGACTGCCGCTGCGCCAGATGTTGCCGCTTGCGCTGTATCCCGCGCTGTTCGCGATCGTCTTCGCGTTCGCGGCAGCGCCGGGACCGGCCACCGGGGCGCTGTTCGTCCTCAAAGCCGTCACGGCGGCGCTCACCGTGGTCACGCTGATGTTCTCAACCCCGTATCCGCAGGTCTTCGCGCCGATCCAGCGCATCACGCCGACGATCGTTGGTGACGCACTGCTCATGACGTACCGTTCGCTGTTCATCCTCGCCGAGAAGTTCAGCGACTTGCTGCGCGCGGTGCGCCTGCGCTCCGGGGTCTCCGCGCGCCAGCCGGTGCGCGCCGCACGTGCCACCGCACGCGCGCTCGGCGGACTGCTTCTGTACTCGCTCGACCTCTCGCAACGCGAGTACGACATCTTGCGCCTGCGTGGGTATGAGGGCGGGATGCGCGTCAGGCGGCAGGTGAGCACCGACCGATCGGCCGACGTTGCGGCACTCCTGTATGCGGCGCTCATCCTGGCCGTTGTCGTCGTCTTCCGCGCGCTGCCGCACGAACTCGGCGGCTACGCCTGGCTGGTGACAGTCGTCGGTGCGGTCGACCTGACGACCGGGCTCCTGATCGGACGGAGGACCTAGGATGCACGAACACGCGCACGACCACGGCCCGCTCGCGGGCGCCAAAGAGGTGGTCAGGATCAGCTGCGTCCGGCATACGTACGAGGACGGCACGAGCGTGCACCTGTGCGGGCTGGACTTCCTCGCGCACGCCGGCGCGCGCGTGGCCGTCCTCGGCCCCAACGGCTCGGGAAAGACGACGATGCTCTTCCACATCCTCGGCCTGCTCAAGTCGCAGGAGGGTGAGGTTCGGGTCTTCGACGTCTCCCCCGCCGACGAGTGGCCCGCGATCCGCAGGCGTATCGGTGTTGTGCTGCAAAACGTCGACGAGCAACTGCTCGCACCCACGGTTATAGACGACGTGGCGTTCTCGCCACGGCAGTACGGCCTGCCCGAGGCCGAGTCGCTCGAACGAGCCCACCACGCGCTCAACCTGCTCGGTATCGATCACCTCGCCGATCGGGTACCGCACAACCTGTCGGGCGGCGAGAAGCGCAAGGTGGCGCTTGCCGGAGCACTCGTGATGGACCCCGAGCTCCTCGTTCTCGATGAGCCGTTTGAAGGCCTCGACCCCGCTTCACGGACCGCGCTGCTGGACCTCATGAGTTCGCTCGCTCGCGAGCGGGGCATGACGATCATCATGTCTACCCACGACATCGACACTGTGCCCGAGTTTGCCGACTACGCGTACGTGCTCGCGCCTGGCGGCAGGATCGCCGTCTACGGCACGCCGGAAGAACTCTTCGCGAGTGCCGACGTGCTCGCCGAGGGCAATATCAAACCGCCTATACTGGCGGAGCTCTTCGCGCGGCTGCGCGAGCGCGACCCCGGCGCTCCCGCGCCGGCGCTCTCGGTGTCCGAAGCCGTCGATGCGCTGGCCGACTGGAAAAGCTGCGCCGAGCGATTGCCGTGAGCTACTCCTCGACGGGGAAGATCGCGCTGATCGCCTCTCGGGCGACCACGATGAACGGCGGCGACGCGACCAACAGGTCGTCCTCCACGCGGTGGATCGTCGCGCTCGTGATCGCGTAGAAGTCCTTGTTCTTGCTGTTGAGCGAGTCCGTGAGCCGCGCCCCCTGGATGATGTGCATCTCGCCCTCGATCCGGTGGTCCTTGGTGATGATCATGACGCGGATGGTGTCCTTGTTGGTGATGGCCATGTGCGCATCCTCCCGATGGCAGACGAACGCGACGCCCGCTTCTGTACACGACTCCGGCACAACCGGGTGCATACCCATTCCGGCACGCTGTGCGCAGCCTGACACGCCGCCCTACCCCACCGATACGACCGAACCCACCGCCATCAGGAGCAGAGCCACAAGCGCAAACCCGAGCGCGACCGGACTCCCCCACACACCGAGCGTCCACGCCGGGTCGCGCACCTCGCCGCTCCGCCGCGCCTCGCGATACATCGGCAGCGTGATGAGCGCGAGCACGAGCGCGGTGGCGCCTGCGGCAAGCCTCAGCCACTCAAGGAACTGCCACACCCCGAGCCAGAGCACGAGAAGCGACGGGAGCGTGGCAGCGAGCCACGCGACGCGCGCCGAGGCGCCGGTGCGCTCGTGCACGATGTCGGCGAGCGCGAGTGAGACCGACCAGTAGCTCGTGACGAGCGCCGCGACGATCAGCACCGAGCCGACGGTGGCCGCCCACGGGCCGATCGCCGCGGAGATGCCAATGATGGCGACCTCGGTCACCTCGGCCGACACACCGAGCGCCACGATCGCCACGAGCGCGGTCAGCACGCCGTTGATGCCGAGACCGACCATGATCGCGCGAACCGCACCGCGCGCGTCGGGGGCGAGGCCCTTCACGACCTGCGGCACGCTGTAGAACGTCCAGTATGCATACATCACCATGCCGTACAGAGCGAGCCAGGCGCTCGTGCCTCCCCCGCCTGCGGGCGCGAGACGGAACGGCACGCCTGCCGCCCCCGCGCCGATGGCGAGCGCGAGGCCACCTAGGACGAGCGCGCCGAACCGCTCGGCGACGCCCACCGCCTTCAGGCCGAAGAAGACGACCCCCGCCGACACTACGTAGACGAGCACCTCGGCCACGCGACCGGGAAGCCCCGTGAGGTCGGCCACGATCTCTCCCGCACCCGATATGTAGGCCGCGAGGTTGGCGAGGAAGGCGACGCTCAGGAGCACGAACACCGCCCAGAGCAACCAGCGCCCGACGCGTCCGCGCATCACGTAGAGGCGCATGAGCTCTACGACCTGCAGATGCCGCCCGGTGCGGAAGAGCACCTCGGCAAGCATGAGGTGTACGAGCACGCTCGCCGCCCACGCCACGGGCAGGATGAGCACAAGGCCGACGAGGCCGACGCGCTCGGCAAGGTACGGCACGGCCATGATGCCCGCGCCGACTCCGGCGCCCACCATGAGCGACGTGGCCTCCCACCGGGTCAGACGATGCTCGCTCACACGAAACCTCCTGCGGCAGCGCGGACGAGGACGATCATAGCGTGGCGATCTCGATGTAGGGCACGCGGCCGTCGAGGCGCGCGGCCGGGTCCTCATCGAACGAGAGCGCGTACAGGTCGCTCCGGTAGGTGATGTGGAGGAACCGGCGCGCGACAGCGAGCAGTAGGTCTTCGTCGGCCAGGCCGAGCATCAGGTACGTCTTACCGCCTGCATGCGCGGCGGCTGCTGCGGCTGAGATCAGCGCACGCATGACGTCCGGATCGTCGCCTTCCACGCACACGCATGCGGCGAACGCGAGCGGGATCGCCTCGCCCGGCGGCGTGAGCGGCCGCGCCCCGAACGCCCGGGCCGCGAGGTCGTAGAGAGGACGCACGCGCCCGAGCACCGGGCCATACGCCTCGACGATGTCCTGCTTGTACGCGCTCTGGTCCCAGACCGCCATCGTGCCGACGATTCGCCCGGCGCGCCTGGCAACGAGCACGTCTTCTGCGGCTAGAGAGCGAAGCGCCGTGCCGCCCGTGAAGTCCTCGAGCGTGTAGGCGGGGAAGAACTGTCGACGCGGCCCCTCGGCACGCAGGAAGGCGACGACATCCGGAAGCGTGTCTGCCGAGGCGGGCAGCACCTCGACGCCGGGCACGCGCACGCGTGCACGTCGCCTCAGCGCGATGGCGCACGTGGTCAGCCCCGAGACGCGATGCGCCCTGATCCCCGCCGGCGGCCGGGCGCCTACGAGCGCACCGGCGGCGCGCGGGTTCTCGCTCGCGATCACGCCGAAGTACAGCAGCCCCGGCGGGCTCATACCGCGCATCACGCGCGCGCCTCTCGGCACGAGCCACCGCCCGCGGTACTCCCCGGTGATCCTGATCTGCCCGATGTAGCCGAGCGCAGACTCCTCGCCGGAGACGAACGATCGCCGTCCGGCACGGCACGCGATGCCGGCGAGCGCGCCGTCGGGCAGATGACGCGCGACGAGCACATCGCACGGGTCGCCCATGATGGTTGTCCCTAAGAAGTAGTCGGGCTCGCGGGCGAAGCGCACCGCCACGTCCCCGGGCATCGCGACCGATCCGACGAGCGCGCGGATGTCGGACTCGTCGGCCGGAGTGGCTAGGCGGATGTCGAAGGTGCCGCTCACCGCGTCCCCAACCTCATCCCCTGCTTCTTGAACGACTCACGGCGATAGATGGGGTTGTACGCGAGGTAGATCGCGAGCCGCTCGAGCGAGGCCATGTTGGTGGCCGGGTCGAACGCACGGCTGAGGATCGAACCCGGGCTGTTCCAGCGCTGACGGCACCCCCACG
Organism: Coriobacteriia bacterium; assembly: GCA_030651765.1. Lineage (GTDB taxonomy): Bacteria > Actinomycetota > Coriobacteriia > Anaerosomatales > Anaerosomataceae > UBA2272. Next base: position 223,629 of record JAUSBY010000001.1, read on the forward strand.
CGACCTCAGTGAGCTCGTCGGCGGTCATGCGCGCGGGGCGAAACGCCGCGTGGTTGAAGCGGTACTCGGGGTGCAGCCACCAGCGACCGTCGTAGAGCAGGCGGCCCTCCTCGACCAGACGCGCATACAGTGGCGTGCGCGGGTACGGCATGAGCACGTTGAACGCCGCAAAGGTGAAGTGGTTGGCGATCGCCCACTCACACGTCTCCTCGATAGACGTCACGGTGTCGTGATCGTAGCCGAGGGTGAGCGCCGCCCACGTCTGGAGGTGGTGTTCGCGCAGGATGGCGATCTCGGTGGCGTAGCGCGTCGAGGCAGCGAGGTTGGGGCCCTTACGTGCCGCGCGCAGGTCGACCGGTTCGAGCGACTCGAAGCCGATGACGTTGCCGAGGCAGCCGCTCTCCACGAAGAGCTCGAGAAGCTCCGGGTCGCGTACGTGGTCGATGCCCGACTGGGAGACCCACCTGACCTTGAGCGGGACGAGCGCCCGCATGAGCGCTTTCGCGGCCTCGGGATCGGCCACGAGGTTGTCGTCGACGAAGAAGAGGTCGCGCCGCGCCGCCGCCTCGATCTCGGCGACCACCTCGGCTACCGGCCGCGCGTAGTGCTGGCGCCCGAAGTACTCGGTGACCGCACAGAACTCGCAGCTGTGGCGGCACCCGCGGCCGAACTGCAACAGACTCACCGGCAGGTAGCCTTTGCCGGCGTAGAGCTCGCGACGCGGCATGACGCCGGGCTGCGGCACGCCGAACACGCCATGGTAGCGCGGCGCGAGACGGTCCTCGGCCGCATCGGCGACGATACGCGCCCAGACGGTCTCGGCATCGCCGATGCACACGGCGTCGGCGTGCTCGGCGACCTCATCGGGCAGAAGCGTCGCGTGCATCCCGCCCATCACGACACGCACGCCACGAGCGCGGAACTCACCGGCGATCTCGTAAGCGCGTCGCGCAGTGAACGTCTCGACGGTGATGGCCACGAGATCGGTGGGCGCGTCGTAGTCGATCCCGTCGATGCGGTCGTCGGTGAGCGTGAGGTCGACGCCGCTCGGCGTCAGGCCCGCGAGCACGCCGAGCTGGAGCGGCTCCATCCGCGCTTCGTCGATGAAGCGGTCATCGCGCTCCGTGCGGCCGAGCGTGGGCTTGACGAGCGTGACGTGCATCGCGCTCCTTAACCGTGGCAGTCGGTCAACGCCTATCGGTACGCTCGACGCGGTGACCGGCGGCGACGAGCGCGCCGGTCGCGTCCTCGAGTGCCTCCTCACGCACGAGCACGTAGTCGGTGTCGTAGGTCGAGATCGCGAAGATGCTCACACCCGCCTCGGCAAGCGGAGTGGCCAGCGCAGCGAGCACGCCGATGAGCGCGAAATCGAGCGGACCCGCCACCTGAAGCGCGCGCCAGCCGGTCTCGGCCGTCGTCCCCTCGGGCACGACAGACGCCGCGCACACGACCGATGTCGCGTCGGCAGTCCAGGTCACCGCGGTCAGCGCTCCGGAGCGTGCCCAGTCCGGCGTCGGTGAGCCAGCGGGCAGTCGACAGACCGCGAGATGCTCACCGAGCACGCGCAGGTCAAGCCTCATCGGCTCTGCGCCATCCGCACCGCGCGCCGTCGCCTCCCTACCTGTCATCCGCGGTGAGCTCCCGGACCCTGAACTCGACGATCCGCCTGATCAGGTCGGCAGGCAGCGGCTCATCCAGCGGGAACTGCGCGGAGCCCTTGCCGCTCCTGTACGCGGCGAGCTTCTCCTTGAACGCCTCGATCCCGCTCGGCACGGGGTAGAACCCGATGTGGGACGCGAAGCCGGCGAAGTGCACCAGATGCTGACCGCCGAGATCGAACGTCGGGATCGCATAGCTGATCGTCTCGGTCGCGTCGGGTGCGGCGGCCTTGATAAGCGCGCGCATCTGCTCGAGCAATATCCGGGAGTCCGGTGGAGCCTGTGCGATGTACTCGTCGATAGAGCTGGCCTTCGAACGCTCCGTCATCGGATCACCTGCCTTCGGTCAGTCGCTGTCCGGGGCACTCGCGCGGTATGACTCGTAGTCAGTCCTCACGCCCGAGGAATCGATGAACTCATTCAGGCGCTCGTTCTCGGCCGCGATCGATTCGACGTACCGGGTCAGGCGCGAGAGCTTCTCCGCAAGCCACTTGAAGCCGGTTCGATCGCCGATGATGAGGCGCAGCGACTCGATGAACGCAAGCGCTTCGTCTCTCGTGAACTCGACCATCCCGTGAGCCTCCTGCAGTGTGCTAGGCGATCACTGCCCACCAGCCTACACCGTGTAGCCGGATGCGACCCAAACGCCGGCTCTTACAGCGGCCCGCCGAGGTCGAGAGTCGGCAGACGGCCGGGCACTGGGAGATCGATACGATCAGGGGGACTCGCAGGGCACCAACTCCGCCCTGACCGTTGAGCGAGAGAGGGCGCTGCGGCGTAGATCCTACGGTCGCGCGATCCACTCATCGATCAGCCGAATGAGCTGATCGCGCGCGTGCCGGAAGGCCACACGTCGCTGTTCCTCGGAACCATCGACGACCGCAGGGTCGTCAACGGGCCAGACGATGCGCTCGCCGCCCTGAGGCCAGATGCGCGGGCAGTGCTCTTCGGCGTGGGAGCACACGGTGATGAGATAGCTGATGTGCACGCGGCCGAGGTACTCCTCGACGCCTTTGCTGCGCAGTCCGTCCGCCGAGATCCCGACCTCTTCCAGTACGGCGATCGCCTCGGGACGGACAGCGCTCGGCTCAAGACCGGCGCTGTGGACTTCGAACCTCTCGCCGGCACGATCCCGCAGGATGGCTTCGGCCATCTGGCTGCGCGCGGTGTTTCCGGTACACAGGAACAAGACGCGGGTGCGGTCCATGGGAGTGCCCTCGCTTTCGCCGACAACTCCCACGATTATCGCCATGGAACGACTCCGAGGCGGCAGATTACACGAAGAGTTTACGACTCAGGCACGCGTGCCTGACGCATGTGCGTCAGCTGCAGCCGCAAAGCGGCTGTCCGCTGTCAGCACCTCTATCAGGCGGTGGATACCCCCTTACGGCCGCACGCATGCTGCGTGTGTTTTCTCGACCGCGATAGGCGGGAACAGTCTTCCTGAAAATGACTTCCACGAAAGGTCGAGACGATGGATGACCGAGTACGCAACCCTCGCAGCAGAAAGTGGCTCTTCATACTGCTGGCGCTCCTGGTGGCTGCAGTCGTGGTGTTCGTCGCCGGCATGTGGTTCGCCGATCGTGGCGAGCGATCGGTGGCGGCCGTCACGGAGTCGTATGCCGAGGCGTATGAGGGGATCGACACGACCAAGGATGCGCCAGGCCTCCTCCCCCTCTATGCTCCCGATGCCGTACTGCACTATGCGGCCACTGGCAGGACGCACACAGGAACCGGTGAGATCGAGGCCGGTCTGAACGCACTCCTGGCGACACCTGACTTCGATCTCACCATCGAGCGCACACTCGTTGGTGACGACTGGGCGCTGGTGTACTGGACCGCCGACGGGATGCGCCCCGATCTGGATAGAGTCGCGCAAGTCGTCGGCGTCACATCACTGGAAGTCGAGAAAGGCAAGATCGCAAAGGAGACCTGGTACTACGATCCCGCCAAGGCTCCGTTCTGATCCACTGACACGCAAGATCGACCCCGGAAAGCGGAATCGCGCCGACTGCCGAGTGGGAGAGTCTCGCCACGTTGAGGGGGTACGGCAATGGTATACAGGAAAGTACTCATGGCCGCGGCTGCGAGCATGCTGGCACTGGGCATCGCCATGCTCGCGGGATGTACGGGAGAGCCGCCGACAGAGCCGATCTCCCCGGGCGTCAAGGCAGGCAATCTCGGCGGGATGGAAGTCGTCGGCTACCTCGCGGACTCGGACGGCGGCTGGACGGTGTTCGACTCCGATCCAGACGAACCCGGCGAATCCGAGCCCGAGGCGCTCGCCACGCTGATTCCAGGCTCCGTCGACGAGGGCGGCATCAAGGCACTGAACGACCGGTACATCTGGGCGGCAGGACGCTCGTCAGACAACGAGGCTGACACACCGGAGATCAAGGTTGACGGTATCGACGTGGCCGAGGAGGCGCAGTAGCCCTACTCCGCCTCAGGTTCAGAGCCAGACAGCGCAACCTTCTCGGAGGTTCTCTTGGCTCTGTACATGGCCTCGTCGGCACTCTTCAGAAGTGCGTCGGCCGAGTCGCCGTTTCCGGGGTACATGGCAATGCCGATACTGCAACCCACGGACAAGGTCGCCCCACCGGACTCGAACTCCTCGGCGATGCGATCGATCATGCTCCGTGCAAGGCGGGTTACTTCCTCGTGCTCTCCCACCTCCAGCAGCAGGCACACATACTCATCGCCACCCCAGCGGCTGACCATGTCCTCCGCGCGGACGAAGGACTGCAGGCGATCGGCGATCATGAGCAGCACCTCGTTACCGACGTGGTGACCGTACGAGTCGTTGATGCTCTTGAAGTCGTCGACATCGATGAAGAGGACCGCAAGCCCCCAGCCGTGCCGACGCGCCTGAATAAGCCCGTGCTCGAGACCCTGGTCGAACAGCGCCCTGTTGGGAAGACTGGTGAGTGGGTCGTGAAGCGCGCGTTGCCGGGCATCGTCCTCACTAGCTCGGGACTCCGAAAGATCGTCGCGCGCTGTGGCCAGATCGACCGTCATACCAGCGAGATCGGCTTTCGTGTCGGCGAGTTCGGATTCAAGGCCCACTCGCTCCGCGACCTCAACGGTGAGGTCGGTATTGACCTGAGTCAGGTCGTGAGTGGCTTGCACCACGGCCTCCTCGACCCTTTGGTACCTGGTGATAGCCCGGTCGACGGAGTGAGGCGGGCTGTTTGCCCCCTTGCCGCGCCTGAGGCTCTCTGTGGCCGAAGCCAGTCTGGCGGCAGCGCCCTTTATGGCCGCTCTGATCTTCCGGCTACGACGCAGCACTCGTTCCAATGAAGCGCTCTTCGCGGTCGAGACGTCACTGGCGTCGGGCGGTTCGGGCTTCATGGGACTCTCTCTTCGCGTGTGGTACGTAGGACGCTAGCACACTCGACGGCTTCGCGGCGTGCCACAACCCCGCGCATGCCGCCGTGCGAACCAAACGCAGTGCACCCGAGCTTGCACTGGCACTACTATGTGCTACTATGTACCAGTACCTAGTAGCGCTCAGTAGCCGAGGTGGTGTGCCGTGGGCAAACAGATGACGGAGATGCTCAAGGGGACGCTGGAGGGCATCGTTCTCGCGATTCTCTCCTTGCGGTCTGCGTACGGCTACGAGATCACGGCACGGCTGCGGGAGATGGGCTTCTCCGGCATCGCTGAGGGCACTGTCTACGCGCTGCTCGTCAGAGTCGAGCGAAGAGGCCTCGTCGATGTGGAGAAGCACCCGTCCGAAAAGGGACCGCCACGGAAAGTGTACTCGCTCAACGCCACGGGACAGGAGTACCTCGCGGAGTTCTGGGAGACATGGCGCTTCCTGACCGGACGGCTCGAACAGCTCCACGAAGGAGGCAGATGATCATGTCGATCTCAGAGTTCACCTCAAGGGTGATCGGCGACAAGCGGCGGTGGCGGGAGTACAAGGCACGCACGCGACGACTTCCGGACAACTACCGAGAAGCGATGGATGCGGCCGAGCGGTACCTGATGTACTTTGGGCCGGCGGACGGCGAGAGTGCGGCTTCGATGTTCGAGGACCTTGCCGACCTGTTCGAGCGGGCCGCGGCGGACGGAACGGCCGTTCGTGAGATCGTCGGGGAGGATCCCGTCGAGTTCATCGAGACGTTCCTCCAGAACTACGAGAAGGGCGGGTGGGTCGCCCGGGAGCGGGAACGGCTGAACAGGGCCATCGACCGCGCCTCGGGAAGTGGAGCCACCGGAACGCGGCAACACGGGAGTCTCAGCTCGTAGCCGGACCGTCTCCGAGTACGACCTCGAAGCACTCGCAGACCACCGGAGCCTCGGGACCAAGGGTGATTCCTGCCTCAGCAAGTTCCCGCTCGAAGGCAACCCGGTGCGCCTTGCGCCAGTACTCGAGAGAGCCGTCGCCCTCCCCCTCGGTAGCCGCGAACTCCGGGGTGACCAGATGGAACGGGACGACCTCCACGGAAGTCGTGCGAATCACACAGCGTGCCCGTCCGTCCCAATCCGTCACGACACTCAGATCGCCGACCCGGGGAAGGGACTCGCCCTCTGCTTCATAGGACCACAGCAGACCGGCGGTCGCCCTCTTTCGCCCAGCGAGCACCAGTTCGACAAGCGCATCGGCGTCAGATTCGTTGTCACAGAAGTGCCACACCGAGTACGCGGTCTGCTCGTCGACGAGATCGGGGCGCGCCGCTGCTAGCGCCGACCACATGGCCTCCACCGATTCCACGACTCTCACGGATGAACCTCGATTCCATCTCACGTGTGTGCGCTAAGCAAGCGCCAAACGCTCACATCACTCTACAGCTTGAGATATCTCTGGAAGTACCTGGGTTGAAGGGCGATACTGCATGTCAACAGGGGGTGATGCTCCGGTGTCTGACTTAGAGGGATTGACTGCCGAGTACGAGATGCTCCAAGGGGAGATCAACTCCAACTCACAAGTCACTGCCAATGTGTTCGCGATAACCGTGACCGGGGTAGCTGCGTTGATCGGGTACGGCGTCCAGACTGGCAACTGGCTCGTACTCCTTTCGCCGTTCGCGCTGTTGATACCGTCGCTGTGGTTCATCGCCTCGCAAGTCGAGTCCACGGTGCGGATCGCGACTTACGTGCGTACGTTCATCGAGCCGAGGGTCGCTGGCCTGCACTGGGAGACCAGACTCAGCAGGATCAGGATGGATCACGCTCGGCCCGACAGCCGCTACACCCTCTCGATCACTGGAATCTATGGACTCCTGGGTGCTGCCTGCCTGGGATTGGCATGGGCGTTGGTGGGTCGTTCCCCTCAGGAACTGATCTCCATGGGCGTCGCCACCGTGCTGCTTGGCGGTTCGACGATATTCGTCTCGATTCAGTGCCGCCGCGCGCTGTCGACAGGCTGCCAGTGCGACTACACCGCCTCATGGGAGGCCCTCGCAAGAGAGGAGCGGGAGTCTGCAGCATCGGATTCCAAGAACTGGCATGTTGGCGGCCGATGACTCGCGATGCCGGCTCGATGCGCTTGTCAGGCAGCGGACTCCTGCCTGGACCGTCGTGCGAGGACCGCGGCGTACAGCCACCAGGCGACTCCGATCAGCAGCAGGACGCCGCCGAGAAGGCCCGCGAGCAGGCCCGCGACGTGCATCGTCACCAGCGCGCTCGCGGCCACGGTGGCGTGCTGATCGACGCGCGTACTGATCAGCAGGGAAACGAGTGCCAGACCGGGACCCGCGACCACGAGGAACATGCCCAGGGCGACGGCCACGCTGCGGCGTACTTCGATCCTACCGGCTGGCTGCCGTCGGGTCCGGGGGCCCGGGCGGCACGCTTTCCGACGCGCGTCAGCAAGAATAGGACGACTCCCACGACCAGGCCCGCCAGCATCGACAAGGCCAGCTGCATGATGAGAGTTCGTGCCGGGAGGACCAGGGCCGAACGTTGCTAGGCGGTGCCGCGACCAGGCTCCAGCACGTAGGTGGCTCTGAAGCGCCGCACTGGCGGATCCTCGTCGTCGGTGTAGTCCTCGAACTCCGTGATGCTGAGCCCGCTCTCCTCGAAGACCCTCAGCTCGTGCCGGGTGAGAGGCCATGGCATGGCACCTTCAGGCTCAGACGGTTCCCGACCGCGGGCGATCACCAGGAGTGTGCCGCCCTGGGCGACGAAACCGGCCGCGCTGCGCATCGCCTCAGCGCGAAGACCCGGGGGAAGCACCTGGAGCGTGTAGGACTCGACGACAAGATCGAAACCTCGCGTCCACTCTCCGGGAGGATCGAGGAGGTCCGCCTCGAGATACCGTACGTCTGAACCGGGAAACCGGCGGTGGCACCACGAGATGGCCGTGGGCGAGATGTCGAACGCGGTCGTGTCGAACCCGAGCCGCGACAACTCTTCCGCATCGTCGCCCAGACCACATCCCACCTTGAGGGCGCTGCGCCCGGTCCCAACGATGCCGTGCCGCTGCAGCCAGATGGTCAGATTGGGATTGGGCTGCAGATCGGCCCAGGGGATGATCGACGCGTCGCCAGATGCCGTGGCGTACAAGGTCTCAAACCAGCCGAGAGGATCCCCGCCGGCGACATACCGGCCGGCAAGGTCCCTGGCAGTCCCCCTGTTCTCGTCAGCCATTCGTCTTCACCCGCCTCGCGTCGAGTGCTTCAGTTGCGCGCCGAAGTCTGTCAGTTCAGCCTACGACTCTGGCGCGTCAGCTGGAAGCGGTTGCTAAGTGAATCTTCGCAGCTTCTACCTCTCAAGAAGAGGTAGCACCGCTGCAAGAAAGGCGGTCGACAGGTCCGCGATATAGTGCGCTCCCATCAGCGGAACCAGCCGTCGACCTCCTGGCACGTACACCACCGGGAAGAGGCTCACCGCTGCGGTCGCCGCCAGCACCCGGGACACGAGGTACGTGGGGTCACCGATGAACGGTATGGCCACATGCTGAAGACCCCAGAACAGGATGATGATCATGACCGGGACCCAGGTCTTCCCCGTCATGGCCTCGATGCGGGGCAGGAGATACCCGAGATAGAAGAGCTGCTCGGTGATTACCCACACCAGCGGCCACACGAGCATGGAGTAGGCCACGCCCGCAGGCGGCAGAGCAACGATCGAGACCATCGGCGGCAACTGACTGCCGTAGAAGGCGGTGGTGATCAGGTGCGCCGCGATCGCTCCGGGCGCCACCAGCAGCAGATACACCGGTGTCCAGCGCAGTTGACGCAGGCCTTCCTTCCACGTCGTCACACCGAACAGCTGGCGGAGCCGCAGGCCTTCGCGTCGGAGCAACCACGCGAGTAGGACCAGGCAAAGGACGTCGGCGATGGTTGTGTGGATGAGCCACGACTGGGCAGCACGGTGCCACGGCTCCGCGCTGCCGGCAAGGAAGAAGTAGGCGGCCGCGAGCCCCTGCGACAGGAAGCAGAACACCATGCGCGCAGGTAGGACGGCCAGCACGGGCCACCAGCTCAACCCGAGCTCGGCGTAGCGGCTACGTATGGCCGACGGCGAATTGACGTCCATGCCTGGTCTCCGTCCTACTGCTTGATCTCTGCCTGACGTCTCGGCATTTCAGCAGACGCTGAACACTTCGGGACGAGTGTACCGGACGGCGTTCTGCTGGAAGCGCTTGTTAGACCGTATGCCCAAGTTGACGGCCAAGGCCCAGGTCACGGCTTGATGTGCTTCAGCGTGTCCCGAAGCTCGACCTCGATGTCGTAGGCGGCCTGCGCGCGCAGCCAAGAGCCGTTCGACAGGACGAAGGACTTGCGCAGGCGCAGGTAGGTGTCCGCAGTGATCGCACGCGTGCCCGCGTCGATGGCCATCGACGCGCTGCGCCGGGACGCCGATCTCCTCGACGAGGCGGTACTGCGAGAGCTAGCGAGCCATAGCAGCGATGACGATCACCGCAGTAACGACGTCGAGCGTGTTCACCAGCACATGGACGATGGTGGTGACATACAGGTTGCGCCGTTGGGCGACATACGCCATCGGAATCATGCCCAGCGTTCTGGTGATGAACTGCCACGGCGTCCAGATGTGGTAGAGCGCGAACAGCAGACTGTGAAGGGCAGGCGCCCACTTGCCGGCGTACGCCATGCGAGGCAATAGGTACCCGCGGAAGTAGAACTCCTCGACGACCGGGCCCACGACAGCCCCGAACACGGCCACCAAGGCGTATGTCCAGATCAGCGCGGTCCTGGAGTACTCCGTAGTCAGACCGCTCTCGAGCATCGGCATCCAGGCGAACAGGGTCTGCTGCAGCATGGCGTCAACGGGCTTCATCAGGGTGAAGATGACTCCGACGATCAAGAAGAGGCCGGGCACCCATACGAAGTACTGCCAGATCGGTATCGGAGTCCGGTAGAGCACGACGCCGCGCAGCGAGTAGCGACCGTTCCTCTTCCGACCTTCGTAAAGCAGGTAGCCCAGTTCGAAAGGAACGAGGACCAGGGCCACCGTGCTCATGAGCGCAGCTATCGAGGGTAGTCCCCATTGGCGAAATACCGGAGAGAGCGCGAAGTAGCACACGCCGATGAGTATGCCCGGACCCAGGTGCAGCAGCAGGGATCGGCCTGACGAGTGCTGTTCGACAGCGGAATCAGAATCCATTGCTCTCCTTGTGCGAGGAGGTCTTCCTCCTACTGCCCAGCGTCTCGGCGCTTCAGCAGACGCGCATGCGCCTCTCTTCAGCAGTCTAGCTTGTAGCGTTCTACTCGATGCGCTTGTTAGACACACCGCCAACGTTGTCCAACTCACCAATCGTCAGCGACAGAACATCGCCGATCACTGCCTCATCCATGTCATCGCGACAGAAGCCCATGCAGATCGCCAGCGTGTCGCGGTAGGTGCTGATCACAGGGACGATGGCCGGCCCCTTTGCAGAAGGGCCATAGACCTGGCCGGCGCTGGGGTAGCACTCACCGAAAGCGAGCCTCGACTCGTCCAGCACTCCGATGTTGGTGAACCACGGATACGTCTTGCCCGATCCCCCGGCGAGACGGAATGTGAGCCCGAGCAGCTTCTCCGTGGGCCTGTAGCCGAGTCCGGCCAGACGCTCTGCGCTCATGAACGGCCCGGCGCCGTAGCACTGCTTCGACCACACGGCCATTCGCTCCCGCACACGCACTAGAGTCCGCGCAAAGGACTCGCCATCCACACGCGCGATATCGAGCGAGCCTGAGATGGAGACGTTCGAGATCGGCAGCGTCTCGCGGTCCGGCAGGAAGCGTCTCAGGTCAGCAGTGCACATGAGCGATAGAGGCACTCCCGTTGGCGGGTCGAAGCGCGCTACACACGCGCGGAAGACAGCGGTGAGCATCAGGTCGTTGATGGTCGCGTCATGAGCCCGGCCGAAGGCCCGCAGTTCGCGGAACGTGCGGGGCTCGACAAACACCGTGCGGTAGGTGAGGCCACCTCCGGACGAACCCTTGCCGGGAACCGTCCACGTCGGCTTGGCCCACGACTTCGCTCGTTTGGCATTGCGGCGCTGCTCGCTCGACAGATGCTCCCAAACACGCCTTCCGGTCGGGCGTCTGGCAAGATTCGGCCGTGGTGCATACGACGCATCCACCGCGAGTCTCGAGTAGATGTCCGCCAACAGGTAGGCATACTGCTTGACTGCCTGGCCATCGGCCACCACGTGGCTGATCTTGACACCGAGTTCGTCGTGGTCGGTACCTGCGAGCAACACCACGGCGACCTGTGGGCCTGCGTCAGGGACCTCGCCCACCTGGAAGTCGATCATCGCAGCATCGATGTCCACACATTCGCGCCACGAGAATGCCGACCGCTCATCGAGGTCACGCAGGCGCTCCCAGTAGGCGTGGCGCTCGTCGGTGCGAAAGGCACAACCGAGCACGGGCTCCGCGTCGAGCGACAGGCGAACCGCCTTCGACATGAGAGCGACATCGAGAGCGCCTGAATCGAAACCCAAGCGTAGTCCGAGGCGATGGTGCGTGACAGCACGAGTGATGCTGATTGCAGTCTCAGCGCCAGTGGCTGCGAACCTCTGCTGTGCCACGTGGTCCCCCTACCACCGACGAACATAGTGTGCCTGGCGTCGAGTGCTTCAGCCGCGAACGAGCGGTTGCATGTTCAGCCTAGCGCGTGCGTGAGTCGGCTGGAAGCACTTGTTCGGCACGGCGTTGCACGGCGACTATGGCAGCCGCCTAACCGCCTCCAAGATGCGTTCGACGCTCGGTAGCACCCGGTCTTCCGCCTGGCGTCCGTACGGGATCGTCTCTCGCGTGCACACGCGCGCGAACTCGGACCGCAGGCCAGCTTCGGCCACGACCGCCGCGAGTTCGCCGGAGAGCCCGAACGCCTCGTAGTCCTCGTCGACGACGACGAGACGCCCGGTCCGGGCCACGTGGTCGCACAGGGTCGTCGCGTCCAGCGGCGCGATCCACCTGAGGTCGATGACCGCAGTGGAGGTCCCTTCGCGCTCGAGCACGAGGGCGGCCGCAAGGGCGCGATGCACGCCCACGCCGAGGCTCGCGATCGTGACGTCGGTCCCGTCGCAGCGCAGCACCGCCTCGCCGATGGGCAGCGGCTCCCACCGTGCCGGGACCGGGCCACGCGTTCCGGCGTCGGGAACGTCGAAGGCTACGGTGCTCCGCCCCCCGGATCCGAGGAACTCGAGCCATGTCTCCGATAGGAGCTTGTGCTCGAGGAACACGACGGGCCCGTCGTGTTCCAGCGCGGCGCACATGAGACCTCCGGCGTCCGCAGGCGTGGACGGCACGACCACCGCGAGCCCGGGGATGTGCGCGAGTAAGCCCCAGAGGCACTGCTCGTGCTGCCCGCCGTCACCGTAGCCGCCGCCGCAGGGTGCGCGGACCACGAGCGGGACGGTCCACGTGCCGCCCGAGAACGTCTCGACCTTCGCCGCGTTGTTCAGCAGGGCATCCATGGCCACGCCAAGGAAGTCGACCATGTAGAGCTCGACGACCGGCCGCAGCCCCGCCATGGCCGCGGTCACACCCGCTCCCACGAAGGCGCTCTCGCTGATGGGCGTCCCGACGACCCGCTTCGGCCCGAAGCGGACCAGCAGCTCCCGTCTGAGGAGCGGGACGTCCTCTCCGAAGACGACGACGCGCGGGTCCTCCGCCATTGCCTGCGCAAGCGCGTTATCGACCGCAGCGCTGTAGGAAAGTGTCCTCATGTGACAAGCTCGCTCGTCGCGGCGGCAAGTATGCTCTCGATCTCGCCGTCAACACGGGCCTCGATCTGCGCGAGGCGCTGCGGATCCGACTCGAGCACTCGGCGCGCTCGCAGTACGGGATCGTTGCCGGCGTCGCGGCGCGGATCCCGGAACGTGGCGACGATCGAGGACATGATGTCGCGTACGCCGGCCAGCCGGTCCGGCGGGGCGGCTCCCCCCGGCGTGAAAAGCGACCGCGTGACGGGCACGCCGACGGGGGGCATCTCGACGAGCGGGTCCTTCGCGATCCGAAGCAGGAGCAGGCCCAGGAAGTGGCCGTCGAGGTGGACGCAGCGAGCGTGAACGAAGGTCGGGCCCTGTCCGGAACGGGCCCGCGCGATCGCGTGATGGGCCACTCGCCAGACGTCTTCGACATCGAGCCCGTCAGTCTCGTCGTAGCGTACGCCAAGGCCCCGGACGCGCTCGCTCATGGTACCGCGAGTCGAGGCGTCCGGCCGTGTGGTGATGGCCCACGAGTCGTCCTTGCATACGAACAGGACCGGCAACTCGAAGACGGCCGCGAGGTTCAGCGACTCCATGAGCATGCCCTGGTTCATCGAGCCCTCGCCGAAGAAGGCGACCGCGACAGCGCCCGGACGAAGGTGCTGAGCGGCCAGAGCGAAGCCGGCAGCGGCCGGGCCCGCGGCGCCCACGATCCCGGAGGAGGCGGTCAGATGGTTCTTGGAGAACAGATGCATGTGCCCGCCGCGCCCCGCACAGAGACCGTCGGGGCGACCGAGGATCTCCCGAATGAGCCCCACGGGGTCGATGCCCCGCATCAGGCATGGCGCGGTTCCCCGGTGGTCGAGCGCCATGGCATCACCGTCCCGCAGGTGCGAGACGATGCCCGCGACGATCGCCTCCTCTCCGGTTCCCAAGTGCATCTCCCCCGAGACGAGTCCCTGCTCCCACAGTCCGGCGACCGCCTCCTCGAACAGCCGGCTCTTCCGCATCGATGCGTAGAGCGACCAGATGTCCGGACCTTGTGCCATGACGTGCGGACACCTCCTGAGCGTCCCGCCCAACGCCTCGTCGTGCCAAGAGTAGTCCCAGGCCGCCTCATTGTCATGCCAGGTCGAGTGTCACCGCGATGTCCCGGAGTGGGCAGACGCACACTATCGTGCCGCGAGACGGGCGACCGCTCGTTTAGCGTCCCGACGCCCTGCCGAACGTCCTGACACATCAGCAGACGCCTGAGCGCTTCGGGATGAGTGTACCTGACGGCGTTCTGCTGGAAGCGCTTGTTAGGCAGGCCTCGCCAGGTGCTAGATCGCGTCCTGAGTCTGTACGCCATTATCCGCGACCGACGACGTCCACTTGGTGGAATCCCAGTAGCGATGCTGATGTCTGCCCATCGGGTCCGGGTACCAACCAGCAGGAACGGCCGACCCAACGTAGCCGAGACCGGCCTTGGGGTCCGCGCCGAACCGATTGGGCCCGCTGGTGCCCTCCGTCACCGCAAACACGAAGTTCACGACTGGGACGAGGATCCACCAGCCGCTGTGGTCGGTATCGTGCATTCGCCTCACGGCAACAGCCAGCGACGGCAGAAGCACCGCAAGGGCGTATAGACCATACAGGGGACCGTAGCCCGAGTCGCCTGAAAGCCCGAGCAGGGCATCAAGGAAGCTAAGTACCCAGGTGGCAATGAAGTTGAACAGGAAGAACATCCAGTATTCCTTGCGGCGGGCGCGCCCATCGAACGTTGCGTACTTCTTCCAGACTCCCAGGTACCACTCCACTGCAATCCCCCCTGTATTCGCCCTGCCTAACGTCTCGGCGCTTCAGCCGCGGCTTAGCGCCTCTCCTCGTAGATTAGCGCTTGTGCCGTCGGCTGGAAGCGCTTGTTGGGCAGGCGAGCCATTCGCAACTAATGGATGCGTACGTTCTCACGTGCCCGCACCTCCACGAAACGCGCGATTGCGGCCACCAGCAGTGCCGCGTACAGACCGGGCCAGCCCCCGAACACGAACGCAAGGATGGCGCCGACGATCAGACCGCCACGACGGCGTCTGACAATCTCCGCTCGACGCTGCTCAGTGTCCACAGCCTGCCTCCCCCATCGCTCTGCCCAACGTCTCGGTGCATCAGCAGACGCTGAGCGCTTCGGGACGAGTGTACCTGACGGCGTTCTGCTGGAAGCGCTTGTTAGCGGGCTCCAAAGTAGCACATCTGTGCTACACTGACCACGACCCCTCACGACGGAGGCATCGAGATGATCCAGGGAGTGAAGTTGCGCAAGGCCGGGGGCTCGATCGCCGCCACGCTGCCCAAGGACATGGCCGACCGGCTCAAGCTCGCAGCTGGCGACACCGTGATCGCGATCGAGACCGAGCGAGGGATCCTGCTCACCCCGTACGATCCCGAGACCGAAGAAGCGCTTTCGATCGCGGCTGAGGTCGGCCGTACCTACCGTAGCGCCCTGCGCGAGCTGGCCCGGTAGGCTGTTGTGCGGAACCGGGAGCCGCGGTGGGTCTCACGCGTGGTGGTCGATGCCATCCAGACTGACATGCTGCTCACCCACGGCGGCATGCCGGGCCTGCGTGACGAGAATCTGCTGGAGTCTACGCTGGCGCGGCCCAAGCAGCGCTTCACGTACGAGCCGACCGCGGACCTGGCGATGCTTGCCGCCGCCTACGGGCATGGGCTTGCCCGCAACCACCCCTATAACGATGGCAACAAGCGCGTCGCGTTCATGGTGATGGCGGTGTTCCTGGGACTCAACGGGCACGAACTCACCGCGAGTGATGCCGACGTGGTCACCACGATCGTCGCCCTGGCCGCCGGTGAGATCGACGAAGAGGTGCTTGCCGACTGGATCAGGCTGCATATCGCGAAGAGGTCTCGAGAGTCCCGCTAACGTTCTTGGTGCTTCAGCCGCGAACGAGCCGCATCATGTCAGCCTAGTGCGTGCGTGAGTCGGCTGGAAGCACTTGTTAGAACCACACGACCGCTACGGACGGTCACCCCAGTAACGGGGTCGCCGCCTATGGTGCGCGATGGCCGAAACGTGCACGGTGTCGTCATCGAACCAGTACATGATGGAGTATGGGAAGCGACTGATGACGCGCTTGCGCGTCTCTCCCAATTCGACCGGAAACGCCGCTGGCCTGTCTGCCACGGCGATGAGCGAGGCTTCGACTGCAGCGAGGAACTCTGTGCCAAGCCCGGGTCGCTCAAGATCGTAGAAGTCGGCCGCCTCGTTCAACTCAATTGAGGCGGTGGGCTCGAACGCGACCTCATGGCTCATGCGCGAGCTGCCCGCGCTCTTGCGAAGACCTCATCCATCGGAATCGGGGTCACTTTGCCAGACTGGACCTCGACGCGGCGGCGTTCGGCCTCCTCGAGCCAGAGGCGTTCGACCTCCGGCTCGGGTAGGTCATCGAGACTCTCGAGCAACTCGCGGGCGAGGTCAGCACGCCCTGACGGGTCGAGTCGCAGTGCCTCTCGCTTCAGTTCTTCGATGGTCACGATGCCTCACCTCACGATGCTGCGGTACCTGCAATCATCATACCGCCGACGGCTGACATCTGGGACTGATCGTGTTGGTTCTAACGTCTTTCGGCATCACCTGCGAACGGAGCGAGTCAGGTGGATGCCGGGGTTAGGCGTCTCCCGTCGACTACTGGAGCACGTCAGTACGGAAAACCGGAACTCTCTGCGTGACGCGCTGCATCCGGGAGGTACTCTTTGATCTTGAGAACCGCTGCGCGGTAGCCCTCGCGCGGGTCGTCGCCGTGCTCGTCCAACCATTGGCGAGCGGATTGCCCCATGGCGGCGAACGCCATACACAGCTGCGTGCGCGGTGAGCCCAGTGCCCTGAACTCCGTCGCCTGCAGTCCGTGGTCGACAACGGCGTACCGGGCCATGAAGGCTCGGACCAGGGCGTCCATGGCCTCGGGCGAAGGCCGCTTCGCGAGATAGGTCGCCACGTCGATCACGACGTGCAGATCAGCGTTGCCGCCCTCTGAGCTCCGCGCTATTTGGGTGTTCAGGACGGACAAGAACGTTTCCTCAAGGCCGTCGCGGTCGCCGAGAACTGTCGCCGCCAGCAGCTGATTGGCGCCATCCCCATGAGCCAGCATTTCCGTCATCGCGGGGACCGCGGGCTCACCAATCGCCGATAGGATGACCTCCATCGTGGGCCTGGCATTCGCCCTCCCGTCTTCGAGCGCCGCCACAATCGGACCCACTGCGTGCTCACCCAGCTGGACCAGCCGCATCACCGCGCGCTCCTGTTGCGCGCCCTCCCGTATATCCCGGTAGGTGCCGAAATGACACACTACCTCGACCAGCCTCTCAGCCTCGGCGCGAGCCTTGGCTTCTTTGCTGCTGAACAGGCCCACCTTCATTCCTCCCTTCCAGCACCGCGTCCCCACTGCGCCATCCACGATTTGCGATTCGTTGAGGACGCCTAACGTCTTGGCGCATCAGCCGCGGCCATGCGCCTCACTTCTTAGAGTACCGCTTGCGCCGTCGGCTGGATGCGCTGGTTAGCTCGATCGCGGCCTGCATCACCGAGTTGCCGCAGCACGATCCTCGCGACGACGCGCGCGACGGCTCGCCTGCTTGGCCAGCGCCTTGCGGCCCCAGAAGCCACGGCCGTGCTTCGCGCCTGCGTGCTCCGACTTGACCCGGCCCCATGCCATCGTGCGGCTCCTATGCCGAAACGTGCAGCTTAAGACCGAGCGAGCGCACGACCTTCTGCACTGTGCCGAACTCGGGGTTGCCCTCTGGAGACAGCGCCTTGTAAAGACTCTCGCGACCCAGTCCGGTCTCGCGGGCGATCTGCGTCATCCCCTTCGCGCGCGCGATATCGCCGAGGGCGGCGGCCAGCAGCGCCGGGTCGTCCTCCTCAAGCGCCGCGTCCAGGTACGCCGCCATGGCCTCATCAGAGTCGAGGTAGCGGGTGACATCCCAGGGATGCGTCTGTGTCTTGGCCATTGCGATTCTCCTCACAACCCGCGCGCGAGTTCCTTCGCGCGTTCGATGTCCCGTCGCTGGGTGGACTTGTCGCCACCCGCCAACAGGACAATCACGGTCTCGCCGTGCCGGATGAAGTAGATCCGGTAGCCCGGACCGTAGGTGATCCTAAGCTCAGAAACACCGTCTCCGACCGACTTGGCGTCGCCGAGATTCCCGAGAGATACCCGCCGGATGCGAGCAGCGATGCGCATCTGCGCGTTGATGTCGCGCAGCGACTCGAACCACTTCCGGTACGCATCGGTCTCCCGAATCTCGTTCACGTGCGGAGTGTATCCCACATGATACGAATTGGCAAACCCGATCCGCGATTCGAGCTAACGTCTCGGCGCTTCAGCAGACGCTGAGCGCTTCGGGACGAGTGTACCTGACGGCGTTCTGCTGGAAGCGCTTGTTAGACCGACCGTCCCTACAAGAAGCCGATCGGTTCATCCTGGATGTGGAAGATGAACTGCCTT